>NZ_JBHVMJ010000002.1:0-1136580 GCF_042796995.1 Agromyces sp. NPDC057865
CGGACACATTCCGAACCCGGAAGCTAAGACTCGCAGCGCCGATGGTACTGCAGGGGCGACCCTGTGGGAGAGTAGGACACCGCCGGACATTCATTGAGGAGTGGCCACCCACAGCGTTCAATTGGGAGCGTTGGCGGGTGGCCATTTCTCGTTAACGGGCCGCCGTAGTGCAGGCCGGAGTACGGTTGAGTCCCGATGAGGACTCCACACACGACAGGACAATCGTGAGCGATTCGAGGCAGGACTCGGGGGACCAGGAGCGTCCCGCACGGAACGATCGGGGCGGTGAGCGGACGCAACGGAGCGACCGCGGCTCCTCGAGCACACGGTCCGGCCAGGGCACTCGTGGAGGATCGCAGCGCGACGGCGAGCGTCGCCCGTACGGCGACCGCGGCGGCAAGCCGTCCGGCGACCGGGAGGGCAAGCGATCGTACGGTGACCGCGATCAGAAGCGTCCGTATGGTGACCGGGACCAGAAGCGTCCGTATGGTGACCGGGACCAGAAGCGTCCGTATGGTGACCGGGACCAGAAGCGTCCGTATGGTGACCGGGACCAGAAGCGTCCGTATGGTGACCGGGACCAGAAGCGTCCGTACGGTGACCGTGACGCGAAGCTTCCCTACGGTGACCGGGACCAGAAGCGCCCGTACGGTGACCGTGACGCGAAGCTTCCCTACGGTGACCGGGACCAGAAGCGTCCGTATGGTGACCGTGACGCGAAGCGTCCGTATGGTGACCGTGACGCGAAGCGTCCGTATGGTGACCGGGACCAGAAGCGTCCGTATGGTGACCGGGACCAGAAGCGTCCCTACGGTGAGCGCGCCGGCGCCGGCCGCCGCACCGACGATCGACGTGGAGACCGTCCCGACACGCGAGGCGGTCATCACGACGGCCCGCGCGAGACGCACGGAGCCGCCGATCGCGCGATCCGGCCGCGGCACGACGACCCGATCCTGCCCGACCGCATCGAGGCGCGGCAGCTCGACAAGGGCGCTCGCGCCGAGCTGAAGACGCTGAGCAAGGACAACGCCGACTGGGTCGCGCGGCACATGGTCGCGGCATCCGAGTATCTCGACAGCGACCCGGAGCTCGCCCACCAGCACGCCCTCTCGGCGGCCCGCCGCGGCGGCCGCATCGCCGTCGTACGCGAGACCCTCGCGATCACGGCCTACGCGACCGGCGACTTCGCCCTCGCACTGCGAGAACTGCGCACGTTCCGACGCATCTCGGGGAGCAACGACCAGCTGCCACTCATGGTGGACAGTGAGCGCGGCGTCGGACGCCCCGACCGGGCGCTCGAGGTCGGCCGCTCGGTCGACCGTGCGGAGCTTCCGGCCGCCGTGCAGGTCGGTCTGGCGATCGCCATGTCCGGCGCGCGCCTCGATCTCGAGCAGCCCGAGCTCGCGCTTGCGGAGCTCGAGATCCCGCAGCTCGACCCCGATCGCGCGTTCTCGTACAGCCCCGCGCTCTTCTCGGCCTACGCCGAGGTGCTCGAGGAGCTCGGTCGCGGTCCCGAGGCCGCCGCATGGCGTGCGCGCGCCGACCGCGCCGACGAGGTGCTGAACCCGCCGACGGAGTCCGAGCTCGTGGAGATCTTCGAGGTCGAGCTCGAGGATGACGCGGACGAGGTCCAGGAGCCGGCGGCGACTGACGCGGAAGCGGGCGAGTCGGAGGCGGACGTCGAGCCGGCCGAGGCATCCGACGCATCGGACGCCGACGACGCGGCATCCGACTCGGACGACGCCGAGCACGACGACCTGCCCGAGGACTTCGGCGCCGTGCTCGAGGAGGACGTCGCCGCGGTGCTCGCCGAGGGCGAGGCGCTCGAGCGCGGCGAGGCGCTCGACGACGCCGACGAACCCGAAGCAGCGCAGGCCGACGACACCGACGAGGACGGCGCCCGTGGGCCTGTTCCGAGCGAGGACTGAGGCGACGACGCCGCTCGAGGGGATCGACGCGGTGTTCGCGGACCTCGACGGCGTCGTGTACGCGGGTGCGGGGTCGATCCCGTTCGCCGTCGACAGCCTCAACCGCACCAAGCGCGAGCGCGCCGTCGGCTACATCACGAACAACGCGTCGCGCAGCGACGCCTCGGTGGCGCAGCACCTGGCCGAGCTCGGCCTCGACGTCGTGCCCGACGACGTCGTGACGTCGCCGCAGGCGGCGATGCGTCTGCTCGAGGAGCGCGTCGAGCCCGGCGCGCTGGTCTTCGTCGTGGGCGGCGAGGGCATCGTGACCGAGCTCGAGAAGCGTGGGTTCCGGGTCACGCGGTCGGCCGACGACAGCCCCGCGGCGGTCGTGCAGGGCTTCGCGCCCGACGTCGGCTGGCGCGAGCTCGCCGAGGCCTCCTTCGCGCTCAACGCGCACGGCGGACCGGACTCGGAAGAGTCCGGCATCCCCTGGATCGCGACGAACATGGACTGGACGATCCCCGTCGCCCGCGGCATCGCGCCCGGCAACGGCACGCTCGTCTCCGCGGTGCACACCGCGGTCGGACGGTTCCCGGTCGTCGCCGGCAAGCCCGAGACGCCGATCTTCGAGGAGGCGAAACGCCGCTTCGGCGCCGAGCGTCCGCTCGTGGTCGGCGACCGCCTCGACACCGACATCCTCGGTGCGAACCGCGCGGGCATGGCCAGCGCCGTCGTGCTCACCGGCATCGACCGGGCGAAGCAAGTGCTCGCCGCGGATGCCGCGAGCCGCCCCGACTTCATCCTCGGCGACCTGCGGGGGCTGCACGAGCCGTACCCGGTCGTCGAGACCGTGCGCGACGGTGCGGTGCGCGTCGGGAAGGCGCGCGTGCGCGTCGACGGGCGCCGGGTCGTGATCGTGTCCGACGGCGACGGCGGGCTCGACCTGCTGCGCGCCGCGTGCGCGGCCATCTGGCAGTCGGGCACGAAGATCCACGCGCTCGACGTGCCGGCGAGTCTCTATCGCTGAACGCGCCTCCTGCGCGAGCGAGCGGAACGACGCCCGGGTCGGCGGCTCGGGGTAGCGTTGGTCGGGTGAGCACTGACGACGACACCCGCGATCCCGAGGCTGCTGCGGAGCCCGAGCCCGGCGACGCGGTGGCGACGGATGCCGCGGGGCCGAGCGTCGACGACGAGCGTGCCGGCGCGGCATCCGATGAGCTGCGGGCCGCCCTCGACGAGCTCGAGTCGCAGCCGCTCGCGGAGCGCGCTCCGGGCTACCTGCAGCTGGCCGAGCAGCTCCGAATGCAGCTCGAGGAGTCCGATCCGGCCCGCGGCACGAACGGGCGATGACCGAGCAGCGACTCGACGCGGCCCTCGCTGCGCGCGGACTCGCCCGGTCCCGCACGCACGCCGCGACGCTCATCGCCGCGGGCGTCGTGACGGTCGACGGCACGGCGGTCGTGAAGCCCTCGGCGAAGGTCGGGGAAGCGAGCGAGATCGTCGTCGCGGCATCCGACCACTACGTGAGCCGGGCCGCGCACAAGCTCATCGCGGCGCTCGACGGCTTCGGGGTCGACCCGTCGGATCGCGTCGTGCTCGACGCCGGCGCGTCGACGGGCGGCTTCACGCAGGTGCTGCTCGAGCGCGGCGCGCGCACGGTGCTCGCCGTCGACGTCGGCCACGGCCAGCTCGCTCCCGGACTCCACGGTGCGCCGGGCCTCGTGCTCGTCGAGGGCTGCAACGTGCGCACGCTCGATCGGTCCACGCTCGCGGGCCTCACCGGCGTCGACGAGCCGCCGACGCTGGTCACCGCCGACCTCTCGTTCATCTCGCTCACGACCGTGCTGCCCGCCCTGCGCACGACGGCGACGGATGACGCGGACTTCGTGCTGCTCGTGAAGCCGCAGTTCGAGGTGGGCCGCGGCGGCGTGCGCGAGGGCGTGGTCCGCGACGCGTCACTCCGCTCCGAGGCGGTCGCGAACGTGCTCTGGGCGGCGTTCGACCTGGGCCTCGGCACGGTCGGCATCCTGTCCTCCCCAATCGCCGGCAGCCACGGCAACCACGAATACCTCGCCCACCTCAGCGCGACCCGAGGCGTGAATCCGACAGAATGGATGCACCACCTGTCGGAACTTGGTTGAGGCCAGTATTTTCTTGAAAATGGTCGCTCACGCTTGGGATCACAGTAGTCCTCGTGCCACGAAAAAGTGGCATGAAAGTGGCACGACGACGGGTGCACCCTCGACCGAACGCGGTTCCGGGTTCAGCGGCTTACGCCGGTCGACCAGCACCACGCCGAGCGGAACTTCGCGGACTACTGGAAGCAGCTTCCTGCGTCCCGGTGGTAACGGGGCGTATTGCGTCTGGGCGCATCATTGCCTTGATGACGAGGACTACCGCGTTACTCCTTTCCCCCTCGGGAAGTGTCTCGATTAGACGTTCTGCGCCGAGCATTCGAAGAAGCTCCACTGGCTGAGCGAAGAACTCACTCAGCTGGGTTGAGGCTTGGGCCTGTTGCCGGATGAAGGTTGCGCCTAGGTAGCCCGCCATGGCGGCCCCCGAGGCTCCGATTGCGCCGATCGCGATTGAGGCGGCCACGCTTGACGCGAAAAGGATGCCGACTACACCAAGGACCACGAGCAGCAGGAAGCCAACTCCGCTGGCAATGGCCGCATTCCGGAAGCTGGATTCTGACTGCGTCGTCGCGATCTGGTGGTAGTACTCGATCCGCTTCTGTGTGACTGCCCAGAGATTCGTGAGACTCAGCTGTTCATCGTTTTCGGCTAACGCCTTCTCCGATTCCTCAAGGTCATGGCGCAGCAGGCCCAGGCGGCTTCGAATCCGGAAGTCGCGTCGCTTCGTTGTGTAGTAGGCAATCATTGCCAACACCAGTAGCAACAAGGTGAGGAATAGCGGCGCGAGCCAAAGGAGCACGACTGTCAGGGAGTCCTCCTGGTTGAGAAGGACGACTACTAGCCCAACTACGAGGAGTGTGAAGAACCCGAGACCGAACATGATGACGATCCGTCTCATCGTCTTCCGATGTTCATTTGAGTCGAGCCACTCGTATCTGGCTCGGACCCAGCCCGGTACTTCAATGGAGTCATCCGCCGCTCGGGCGGTGGCTGCTGAGTCCTCGGTGTGCGCATTCGGCGGAACGTCGGCACCGTTCGTGGTCATGTGGCGATACTGGCAGTGGGCGTAGGCATGCCCTGGAACGCCGCGCCGCACGATTCTTTCCCCGGGTAGAGAGGCTCGTTGGCGGGAATCTGAAGATCAAGAAATTGGCTTAGGCCTGAGGGCCTCGAATGCGAAGTATCCTGTTGCTGCCGGGCCTGCAAACCCGGTTAAGGCCGCTGAGCCGAAGAAGAGCAAAGAACACAGGACCCGGTACGGAGCCGGGAGTCATCACACCGTGGTGGCTGTTCTCATCTCTTCACATGAAGAAACCGCCCACGACTGCGAAATCATCGGGCGGCTTCTTCTGAGGTTCAGCTCATGGCCAGTCTATTGGCTACTGGCGACGCGCTCAGCGACCAGCGGCACCCCGTTCATATCTATGACAGAAGTAAAAATCTACGCCTTCAGCGCTCTCCAGAGCTTCGGCAGTTCATCTATGAGAACTCCAAGATCAAGGCTCTGCGACTCTGCAAGAGAGGCATGCCGTGTCGGCGGCGGGTCTGCCCATGGTGCTCTCGCCGCGTAGCGGCATCCACACGCGACGGCATTGCTCCCCGTCTCCGGCAGTTCTCGGACGTGGTGCAGTTCACCAGCTCTCTTGAATCCAGTCACGATCTCACTCAGGCGTGGAGCGATCATCAGCGAGCCATTTCCAGATTCAGCAGGAACGGCTGGCTGACTGGCCGCACCGCTGGATGGTTTCGAGCGACAGAGACAACACACTCCGCTGACCACGGTTGGCACGTGCACAGCCATTGGCTTCTGTTTCATGAAAATGCCTTGGAGCTGCGCCGACTCGTGAGCGAGCTGCCGCAGCACTGGATCCAGAGCGCGCACGCGGAAGCCCTGAGCGCCAGTACGCGGGGCCAGCATGCGGCAATGAGCGCGGATATCGCGGAGAGCGTTCGGTACGTCACAAAGGGCCTTATGGAGCCGTCCAGGCGCACGGACCGCCAGACCCCGGGTGACATCCTCAGAAGCTTCCAAGCAGGGGGCGCAGAAGCGGCAGAGCTGTGGGCAGAGCTGGAGGGATTCACTACGGCCAAGCGTCGCCGCTGGACCGCCTCGGGGGGCTGCCTGCGGGGCACCACTCGAATCGAGAACCGATGAGGCAGCCCCCTCCGGCTGGCTTCGATATACCGATTTCATCGCTCCGAGATTCATGAAATGGCCCGTCGAGAGCTGGGCAAGGAAAGTGCAGGGATTCCGATCAGCTTGGGGCGGTGGCGCTCGATAGTAGTACTGAGACCCCCGGTTTGAGCGGCGGGGAAGGGAGCAGCGATCATGCCAAGGCGGTGCAGCACATGCGACTACTCGCGCAGGCGGGAGGTTGATCAGGCACTGCAAATGGGCGTGGCCGTCACAGCCCTCGCCACACTGCACAATCTCAGCGCTTCGAGCCTCCATCGCCACAAGGTGCGGCACCTTCCCGAGCCTGCCGAAGTCGAAGACGTGGAGATCTCCGACATCGGCACTCGGGTCTCCTCTCTCGCAGACGACCTGCGCCGCGAACGGCTTGCAGCTCAGGCCAGCCATCAGCGCACGACAGCAACCCGCCTCGCAGCCGTCGAACTGCGGGCGCTCGACATGCTGGCGACTCGGCTGGGAATCGAAGACACGAGTGCTCTTGAAGCACTTACCGATGCCCGCAGTCTCGTGCAGGCGGTTGGGCGGTTCGCCCGAACCCACCCCATCGGGGCCGCGCCGCTCATCGCGGAGATCCGCGCCGCTGACCTCGAAGACGTTGCCGACCAGCTCGAAGCCATTTCAAGAAAATCGGAGATCGCAGCATGACCACCAACACGAAGACCAAGCTCCCTGTCTCGCCGGGAGATCAGATTCACTTTCTGCAGCCGCACTCGTTCGGCATCTCGGACTCGTGGCTTGCCGGGGAATACATGGCGCGCAGAGGCGAAACGGTGACCATCACGGATGCGATCATCGAGCAGTCCATCGACCGCGAAGGGAACTCGTGGCTCGCGCTTGCCGACGATCCGGATGCACAGGTCGCCCGCTGGGGTCGGGTGGTCTTCGGGATCGGGCCGTGGCCCGAGGCAGAGCCTGTTCTCGTGCCGGGATCGGTTGAGTGGACGGAAGCCCGTGAGATCGCGCGCAAGGCTGCGTGGAGCCTTCAGGACCCTGAGGCCAGGGCGGCGGCCCGGCGCAAGGTCACAGAGGACTTCGGGGCGGCTCCGACGACATCGAGCACACTTCAGCACATCGCCGGAGACTGAGCCATGGGCAGCGACAACCGAACGCGTACGGAGCGGTTCAGAGAGTTGGTCTCTCTGTATCTCGCTGCGGAGTTCCGAATCGTGACCCGCCGCCGACCATGGCGCACGCCGCCCGCCGCTCAGTACCAAGCGAATCCTGAATTTCATGAACTTGGCGATCTCCGCGGGATCCCGGACGTTGCCCTCACCGTCCAGGCGCGTAGGACACTCAACCTCACGGTTGGACTCGACCGCGCGGTAGAAGCGGCGAGAGCCGACCGGAAGTCGCTCGGATTCCTCATCCAGCACCGCGAGCAGCGGGACACGGGCGAGATGTACGTGGTCTGCACACTCGACACGCTTGGGCGCGTACTCCAGCGGCTGGAGCGCCTTCAGGAGCTGGAAGAGAGGGTCGCAGCATGAACCAGAGCACCAAGCTGGCTCAGGACGCGCTGGAAGCGCTCCAGCGGCTTCTTCGTGGCATCGATGAGGGCGAATCATGGTGCAGTCAAGCGCAGCTTCGAGCGCTCATCTCCGCGCGCGTCGCGCTCGAACAACTTGCGGACTGGGAGATCTGATCATGTCCACCGAACAACCGTCCACGCCCGTTCTTGACGCGCTTCAGAGCGTCCTGACGGCTCAGGAAGCCCTTCAGCGTGGTTGGGTTCGAGTTGACCGCCGTGAGGCTGCCACCATCGCCAGCGCCGCTCAGGTGCTGGCAGATGTCGCCATGAGGGAGGCGGTCAGGATCGCTACCTGATTTCAGTCGTCTCGCGCCCGGGGCTGCACGGCCTCTTCAATCCGGTAGGAACCGGGCACGAGCCGGAGAGGGCATCAGTCATCGTCCACCCTCTCCAGAGACCCCCGGGCCGCATCAAAGCTCTAGTCGCGGCTGCCCGGGGGTCTCGCCCTAGGCTGTTGATGTTTGACCCCCTCGCAAGGTGCCGCTTCGCGTCGGGGTTCATCTGCGCCCGTACACAGCGGGAGCAGGCTGGGGAAGGATGGAGCCACGGTGCCTGAGATCTTGGATTGGCTGGCTCGCCTTGCGACCTTGGATGTCGCGGAGCCTGGAAGCATCAAGACACATGGCGCTAACTTCCGTCTCATCGCAACAGCGCCACTGGATTTCGATGACTCGTTCGTTCGAGTAATCAGCGCCGAAAAGATGGTCGAGAGCTTCGGCAGTCTGCCGATGCCGATGTCCGTGCTCTCATTCATGGATACCGGCGAGTCCGATGCATTTGGAGATCAGACGCTGGCGAGTCAGTTGGGCGCGGTCCTAACGTTCGCCACACGTCGCAGGGTTCGAGTGGCCTCCGCGGAGGTTCCACTGCAAATGGAAGGCAGCTCGATCATGACGTTTCTGCCCTCTACGATCGTGGATCGAGAAATGCTGGGTCCCCCGGAAGTGGACCCCAAGAGCGCATTCGAGCGCCTATTGATGGATCTCGCCGGACTGCCCGACGAACACTCTGGAGCGATTGTCTCCGCAATCGAATCCCACTACGCAGCAACCCAGCTTTACGACATCGACTTGCACACCGCCCACACGCTGCTTGTCGCTGGGATAGAGACGCTCTCTGGCCACTTCGAGCCGGAGGCCGCGACGTGGAGCACTTTTATCGATGCCGAGCGGTGGGATGGATTCTTTGAAGAGCTGGCCCTTTCACAGGAGCAGGCGGACCGGATGAGACATGAGCTTCTCAGTGACAAACACACCCGACTCCGCCAGAGGTTTGTTAGCTATGTGATCGATAGGCTCACGCCAGACTTCTGGGGTGTCAGCGTGCGCGACTACACTCCGGGCCTCACGATGACCGCCGAGAGCGGCGGCGAATACACCGGGATGAGCGAAGGGCGATCCATCCCTATAGAGAACTTCGTCCCAATGGATGAGGCTGTACTGCGGCGACGGCTCCTCGCAACGTACGACGCACGATCGAAGTTCGTGCACACCGGGTCGAAATCGATCGATCAGTCCTCGGTCCTGCGGTCCTCAGTCGGGTCGGAGATGAAGCGAACCGAACCGATCGGGTTCTCCGGACTCCGCAGGATTCTGGAATGGGCAATTCGGCATGAGATCAGTTCGCATATGCGAGACTCTCAGCTTCCGAGTATCCGGATCCGAAATGTTGCAACGTCCTCGTAGCGCACGTTGAGGAGCGTCTAGCATAGGACTAGAAGCCCCGCGGTCTGTATCTGCCAAGACACCGCGGGGTTTCCCGTTCTCACCCTAGGCGCGCTGTACCACCCCATCACGCGCCCACTGCACAATGAGGACTGCAATTCCGACGACCGTCCCAGCTTCATCAAGGGTTGGGGTGCGGCGCTCGCCAGCCCCATGGCGGTCCGGGTTTGGCCAAATGAGCCTCAGCATCCCTTCGAGGGTGCTGCTGGATTGTGTGGCCCCTTCCGGTGAGAGTCGGAGGACGAACCGGTCTGGATGTGCCTTTAGTTCGCCCGCGACGGAGCCGAGGTTCGCCTTCGCCTTGGCGGGAACCACGACCGGAATGAGCACTTCCTCAACCGCCTTGATTGCGTGGTCCCATGCGTCGGATGCATCAGGGTTAGTGCCGTAGACCTTCGTCCAGGCTTCGGCCAGCTCCAGACTGGCGGTTTCCTCAACGCTTAGCGCGCGTTCGAAGACGTTGCTCGCCGTGGCATCGACTCGCCGTTCCAACGCTTGTCCGTCGTGACTGACTGTCCACGCCGAATTGCCTTCCATGAGGATCATGCGAAGGTTCTCTGGCGACTCGTTATACCTGCCTTTGTGCAGGAGTGCATCGAGCACGTCCAGCATCACGTCATCGTCACTCTCTGCTCGCGACACGAGATCGGTCAACATTTCGGTTCGCGTCGCACTTCGGTTCAGATCAATACCCGCCATCACACCGATGGAGAGCAGCAGCGACTCGTTGGTTCCGGCCCTTGACCTGTATCCGAAGGCCGATTCGACCCAATACGCAAGGCTGCGGGTGAGTTGAGGCGAGATCTCCTCGCTAAGCCCAATGGGTGCTCTGAGGCCCCGGCGGACAGATAGTGGTTGCCAGTCGGTCACCCCTGAAGTATTCCGGTTCGGTCGGCGGGAGACCGGCAGAACACTGGCGCGTCTCAGTAGCAGGCTTGTTGAGACGCAGGGAGACCCGACCGAATCTGTGTCAAGCCGCGTTCTGGTCGCAGCAGTTGAAACAGTCTGAGTCTCGTCTCATCTGTTGTGTTCGTTTTACAGACGTGAGACGATGGGGGCATGGCAGATACAGCGATCAACTCGACCCCCTACGTCTACGGCTATATGCGCGTCAGCTCTGTGCAGCAGAGTCACGAGCGGCAGCTTGCAGCTCTCGAAGCCGTGGGCATCCCGGCTGACCGGATCTACTCTGACAAGAAGACCGGCAAGACTATGAGCCGTGACGGCATCGGCGCTCTCCTCAGGGCCGCTCGCAGCGGAGACTCAATCGTCGTGACCTCTCTCGACCGCTTCGGGCGTACCACGCTCGGAATCCTCCAGACCATCGAAGAGCTGACCGAGTGCGGAATTCAGATTCGGAGCCTGAAGCCCGGGGAACAGTTCGAGGGCATCACAGGAAAGCTGGTCCTCACGATCATGGCTGCCATCGCTGAGTGGGAGCGCGAGAACATCAACGAGCGGGCAGCAGAGGCACGCGCAGCCCGAGCTGCGAAGAATGAGAAGTCCGGTCGGGGTAAGACGGCCCTGAAGCCTGAGAACGTCGAGGCCGTAAAGGCGCTGAAGGCGCAGAAGTGGGGCGCACAGAGAATCGCGGACCACCTGAAGATCTCGCGGGCCAGCGTCTACCGGGCGATGGAGATGTAGGGGAGTAGCAATCTCAAACAAGAATCCTTGGTCAGCCCGACTTGGGATTCTTGTTATCTTCAGGCCCAAACAAGAATCTCTGCTGCGAGTAGGTCAGGTGCCGTTTGAATGACCGGGGATCGTCACGGAACTGGAGCAGCTTCTGAACCTGCCTCGCGCGGTCCGTGTCCAGTTCGAGATTCGCCAGCTCCCGACTGCCGGGGATGACTGCCAACGCCCTGTAGAAGGTCACGCGCGCTCCTCGCAGCCGTACGGTCTCGATGCGCCCTAGCTCAACCCCTAAGAGGCGCACTGCCCATTGGGGAAGCTCTCCGCGCTTGCGGGGCGACAGTTCGACTAGCTCGACCTCCTCCACAGCTTGACCGTAGCCGAACGCCTGACACTAGCGTGTGGCCATGGAAGTGCTCTGGATCGATCTATTCGGAAGCTCGACATCCTCCAGAGGGATGGAGCCATGCCAACCGACTGACGATAGCTTGTGGAGCATGGAAGCGCTCTGGATCGCCCTCATCGGTAATGCCGTTGCGTTGGCGATCGTGTTCATCACGAATGCAGCGACGAATCGTCGTGAGCGGAAGCGGGAGGACCGCGAGGACAAGCGTCTAGAGCTTCAAAGGGAGGACCAGCGAAAGGCATGGGAGCGTGCGGATCGAACCCGCATCAGTGATATGCAGCGCGACTATTACTTCGAGTTCTTCATCGAGCTAAGAAAGGCATCGCTAGCAGTTCACAATGCGGGACACGGCAGCGGACCGGACCTCGAAAACCTCTGGCACCTCCCCGCCTTCGAGGCACTCGAACGCCTCAGGATCTTCGCAAGCGACGAAGCGTTCGACGCAGCCACGGAGGCTTACACGGCCCTGTTGACATTTGGCGAATCGGTCGAAGACGGTCACGAAACGGTGGAGGAATCCGAATACCGCGACCGCCTGGCTGACTTCTTAGAGGCGGTCCGACTGGATCTGGGCGTTGTCACGAAGCGGTAGTCCAATCAGTCGGCCTCACGACATCATCTCCGAGAGGCTCTGGGTGAGCGCCATCTGACGCTGCTCGTCCGAGTGGAGGTAGCGGAGGACCGACCGGTAGTCCCTCTGGCCAGCACGGTCCATGACCTCCTTCAGCGAGGCCCTCTGCGCGTAGAGCGTGAGATGCAGATGACGGATGTCGTGGATGCGGAACGTGGGCAGACCAGCGCGCTCCCGACACTCACTCCACTGAGTGTCCACCGCACGCTTCGACAGCCGGTGTCCGAGCTTGCCCGTGAAGAAGGGATCACTGCTGAGTGCCGGGTGACGGTCCACGTAGGCCCACACCGGCCCGAGCCGATCCGTTGGCAGATGCACGCGGCGACCGGTGTCCGAGTGTTTCGTGCCGGGGAACATCTTCCAGCCCCCCGGTGCGTTGGCGAAGTGCTGCTCGATGTCGATCCATCCGGTGGTGAAATCCACGTGGCGACGATCCAATCCGAGCGCCTCACCGATCCGCATGCCACTCCAGAAGAGCAGCGTGAGCAGCGCCTTGAAGTCCGGCGTGGCCTCCTCATAGATCCGGTCGAATTCCGCCTTCGTGAAAGTAGGCCGCTTCGGACTCACGTCCTTCCGCGCGTCCTTGACACGGCTTGCCGGATTGGTCTGGATCAGCTCGTTGTCCACTGCCTCCCGGAGCACCATGCTCAGCACCATGTGGCAGTTCTTCCGGAGGGTGGTCTTGTCCATCTTGCTGAACCACTGGTCAACGTCGATCTTCCGGATGTGCCGGAGCTGCATGCTCCCGAAGGTCGGGTTGATGTGCTTCTTCAGCCACGTCCGGTAGTTGACCATCGTGCCCGGGGCGAGACGAGATGCACGTGCCTGCATGACCTCCTCGGCCCAGTCCTCGAAGAGCTGCTTGCCTGCCGAGTCCTCCTTGAAGGTGCCGCGGTCCAAGTCCGCGAGCTGCTTCGCCACGGCAATCTGAGCCTGACGCTTGGTCGGTGCCGTGAGCGTGTACTTCCTGCCCTCGTAGCTGAAGCGGGCCTGTACATTGCCGCTCGGAAGCTGTCTGTAGTTCGCCATCTTGTGTCCTCTCGCTTGGTAGTCCTGTTCTTCGGGCGAGTTCGACGGATGGCAACGTGCCACCGAAAAGTGGCATGGCCTCTGGAGTGAGACCGCAGACCCCCGTGTTTACAAGGGTTCGACGGAACGTCCTCCGAATCCGACAGAATGGATGCGTCGGGTGGACCAACTGACGGGAGGCGCGAACGCGTGAACGACGCACGGCACTTCCTCGTGGTCTCCCACACCGGCCGGCAGAACGCCCTCGAGGCGACCGGCCAGGTGTGCACGCAGCTGCTCGCGTCCGGCGCGGTGCCCGTCATCGCCGCCGAGCACTGGGACGACGTGCACACGTTCGTGCCCGAGCTCGACGGGGCGGTGAAGCGGTTCGAGGAGGTCGACCCGTCGCGCATCGAGCTCGTCATCGTCCTCGGCGGAGACGGCACGATCCTGCGCGCCGCCGAGCTCATGCGCGAGCACCCGATCCCGCTCCTCGGCGTCAACCTCGGCCACATCGGCTTCCTGGCCGAGAGCGAGCGCGACGACCTCGGCTACACCGTCGCCCGCGCGCTCGCCCGCGACTACGCGGTCGAGGAGCGCATGACGCTCTCGGTGCGCGCGAAGGTCGGCGAAGAGGTCGTCTACGAGAGCTGGGCGCTCAACGAGGCGACGGTCGAGAAGGCCGAGCGCGAGCGCATGCTCGAGGTCGTGGTCGAGGTCGACCGCCGTCCGCTCTCGTCGTTCGGGTGCGACGGCATCGTCATGTCGACGCCCACGGGCTCCACTGCGTACTCGTTCTCGGCGGGCGGGCCCGTCGTGTGGCCCAGCCTCGAGGCGCTGCTCCTGGTCCCCCTGAGCGCCCACGCCCTGTTCGCCCGGCCCCTCGTCGTCGGCGCCGACTCGTCGCTCGCGGTCGAGATCCTGCAGCGCACCGAGGCCGCGGCCGTGATCTGGTGCGACGGCCGTCGGACGTTCGACCTCCCGCCGGGCGCGCGCGTGATCGTGCGCAAGTCGTCGGTGCCCGTGCGGCTCGCGCGCCTCCACGAGGCGCCGTTCACCGACCGGCTCGTCAACAAGTTCCAGCTGCCCGTCACGGGCTGGCGAGGGCCGGTCGGCCGTGAGTGAGGGCCGCGCATGATCGAAGAGCTCGGCATCCGCGACCTCGGCGTCATCGCCGAGGCCACGCTGCCCCTCGGCCCCGGCTTCACCGCCGTCACGGGTGAGACCGGCACCGGCAAGACCATGGTCGTCACCGCGCTCGGCCTGCTCCTCGGCGCACGGGCGGATGCAGGGGCGGTCCGCTCCGGCGCCAAGCAGGCGTGGGTCGAGGGTCGCTGGCTCGTGCCCGACGACGGCGCCATCGCCGAGCGCGTGAGCGAGACCGGCGGCGACGTCGAGGGGGGCGAGCTCCTGCTCGGTCGATCCGTCTCGTCCGAGGGGCGCAGCCGTGCCGTCGTGGGCGGTCGCAGCGCGCCCGTGGGCGTGCTCGGCGAGCTGGGTGACGAGCTCGTGGTCGTGCACGGCCAGGCCGACCAGCAGCGACTGCGCTCCGCGGTCGCCCAGCGCGAGGCGCTCGACCGCTTCGCCGGCGCTCCGGTGCAGGAGGCCGCCGCGGAGTACCGCGCGGCATTCACCGCTTGGCGTGCCGACTCGGCCGAGCTCGAGCGGCTCCGCGAGGCGCACGACACTCGGGCCCGCGAGGCCGAAGAACTCCGCGAGGCCCTCGACGAGGTCGAGGCCGCCGACCCGCAGCCCGGGGAGGACGTCGAGCTCGCCGAGCGCGCCGACCGGCTCTCGAACCTCGAGGAGCTCCGCCTCGCGGCGGCGCAGGCGCGCGGGCTGGTGTCAGCCGAAGACCTCGTCGACGGTGCACCCGACGCGATCGGGCTCGTCGACAGCGCCCGCCGGCATCTCGAACGCGTCGTCGAGCACGACGCCGCGCTGGCGCCCATCGCCGAAGCGCTGCAGACCGCCGGATTCATCCTGGCCGACGCGTCGACCGAGCTTTCCGGCTATCTCGACGGCCTCGACGCCGACAGCGCCCGCGAGCTCGAGGTGGTGCAGGAACGACGCGCCCTCCTCGCCGGGCTCGTGCGCCGGCACGGCGGCACGCTCGACGACGTGCTCGAGTTCCGCCGCAACGGCGGGCTGCGGCTGGTCGAGCTCGACGGCGACGACGAGCGCATCGAGGAGCTCGCGGCATCCGTCGACCGGCACACCGCCGAGGTCGACCGACTCGCCGGCCGGCTCACCGAGCTGCGCACCGAGGCCGCGGCCCGCCTCGCCGACGCGGTGACCGCCGAGCTCGGCGCACTCGCGATGCCCGACGCACGCGTCACGGTCGACGTCGACGCCGAGCACGAGCCCACCGCGCACGGTCGCGACCAGGTCGCGATCCTGCTGCAGCCGCATCAGGGCACCGAGCCGCGGCCGGTGTCCCGCGGCGCCTCGGGCGGCGAGCTCTCGCGGGTGATGCTCGCCATCGAGGTCGTCATCGCGGGGAGCGATCCCGTGCCCACGTTCGTCTTCGACGAGGTCGACGCGGGCGTCGGCGGCGCGGCGGCCATCGAGATCGGCCGCCGGCTCGCCCGGCTCGCCGAGCGATCGCAGGTCATCGTCGTCACGCACCTCGCGCAGGTCGCGGCGTTCGCCACGAACCACCTCAGCGTCGTGAAGGGCACCGACGGGCAGGTCACGTCGTCGAGCGTGCGGCAACTGGCCGGCGCCGAGCGCGAGGCCGAGATGGCGCGGCTGCTCTCGGGCCTCAGCGACTCCGAGAGCGGGCTCGCGCACGCACGCGAACTGCTGGAGATCGCCGCGGATCGGGCGGCCTGACGGAGGCCGCGACCGCCACGGCGGAGGCGGCGCACAAGAGCGGACGGGGATGCCGCAGGAGGAAAAGGGGGACCGCGTGGGGCATGTCGGAGCAGACGGTCAGGATCGTCGGTTAGACTACAAGCCCGTGGTGGATGATCGCGGCAGAGACAATTCGAACGGCACGACCAAGCACATCTTCGTGACTGGTGGTGTCGTTTCTTCGTTGGGCAAGGGACTCACTGCGGCGAGTCTCGGCAACCTCCTGACGGCCAGGGGCCTCAGGGTGGTCATGCAGAAGCTCGACCCGTACCTCAACGTGGACCCGGGAACGATGAACCCGTTCCAGCACGGCGAGGTCTTCGTGACCGACGACGGCGCGGAGACCGACCTCGACATCGGGCACTACGAGCGGTTCCTCGACATCAACCTGAGCCAGGCCGCCAACGTGACCACCGGCCAGATCTACTCGACGGTGATCGCCAAGGAGCGGCGCGGCGAGTACCTCGGCGACACCGTGCAGGTCATCCCGCACATCACCGACGAGATCAAGCGCCGGATGCGACTTCAGGCCACCGAGACGCCGAAGCCCGACGTGATCATCACCGAGATCGGCGGCACGGTCGGCGACATCGAGTCGCAGCCTTTCATCGAGTCGGCGCGTCAGGTGCGCCACGAGCTCGGTCGCAAGAACGTGTTCTTCGTGCACGTCTCGCTCGTGCCCTTCATGGGCGCGTCGGGGGAGCAGAAGACCAAGCCCACGCAGCACTCGGTCGCAGCCCTCCGCTCCATCGGCATCCAGCCCGACGCGCTCGTGCTCCGCAGCGACCGTCCCGTGACCGACGCGAACAAGCGCAAGATCGCCCTCATGTGCGACGTCGACGAGGCGGCCGTCGTGAACGCGGTCGACGTGCCGTCGATCTACGACATCCCCACGATGCTGCACGACCAGGGCCTCGACGCCTACATCATCGAGACGCTCGGCCTCGACGGCAAGGCCGCCGACGTCGACTGGTCCGGATGGCGCGAGCTGCTCGACGTCGTGCACGACCCGAAGCACGAGGTCACGATCGGCCTCGTCGGCAAGTACATCGACCTGCCCGACGCGTACCTCTCGGTCACCGAGGCGCTGCGCGCCGGCGGGTTCGCGAACGACACCAAGGTCAACATCGAGTGGATCCCGTCCGACGAGTGCCGCACGCCCGAGGGCGCGCAGAAGCACCTCGCGCACCTCGACGGCATCTGCGTGCCCGGCGGGTTCGGCGTGCGCGGCATCGAGGGCAAGCTCGGTGCGCTTCACTTCGCCCGAGAGAACGGCATCCCCGTCCTCGGACTCTGCCTCGGCCTGCAGTGCATGGTCATCGAGTACTCGCGCAACGTCGTCGGCCTGCACGGCGCGTCGTCGAGCGAGTTCGACCCCGACACCGAGTTCCCCGTCATCGCGACGATGGAGGAGCAGGTCGAGATCATCGCCGGCGGCGACCTCGGCGGCACCATGCGCCTCGGCCTGTACCCGGCCCGGCTCGCCGACGGCTCGATCGCGGCCGAGCTCTACGGCAGCACCGACGTGAGCGAGCGTCACCGCCACCGCTACGAGGTGAACAACGGCTACCGCGACCGGATCGCCGACGCCGGGCTGGTGTTCTCGGGCCTGTCGCCCGACCGCAACCTCGTCGAGTTCGTCGAGCTCCCGCGCGAGGTGCACCCGTTCTACGTGGGCACGCAGGCGCACCCCGAGCTGCGCAGCCGCCCGAACGACGCGCACCCGCTGTTCCGCGGGCTCGTGGGCGCGGCCCTCGAGCGGCAGCAGGCGAGCCTGCTGTTCGATGTGGCCAATGGCTGACCTCCCGTCGACCGACCATCGGTCGGCCGGCCTCCCGCCGATCGCCGACGAGCCGGCTGCGCTGCCGGTGCAGTCGAGCGAGCAGGTCTACGAGGGCCGCGTCTGGGACCTCCGACGCGACGTGGTCGAGCTCGGCGAGGGCACGATCGTGCGCGAGTACGTCGACCACCCGGGTGCGGTCGCCGTGCTCGCGCTCGACGACGACGATCGCGTGTTCCTGATCTGCCAGTACCGGCATCCGATCCGCGCGCGCGACTGGGAGATCCCCGCGGGACTCCTCGACGTGCCCGGCGAGGAGCCGCTCGCCGCGGCGCAGCGCGAGCTGGCCGAGGAGGGGGACCTCGCGGCATCCGACTGGGCGGTGCTCACCGACTTCTTCTCGTCACCGGGCAGCAGCGACGAGGCGATCCGCATCTACCTGGCGCGCGGGCTCACGCCGACGGACGAGCCCTTCGCACGCGAGGAGGAGGAGGCGCACATGGAGACGCGCTGGCTCGACCTCGACGCGTGCGTCGATGCCGTGCTCGAGCGGCGCGTGCAGAACCCCACGCTCGTGATCGGCGTGCTCGCCGCCCAGGTCGCGCGCGCGCGAGGGTGGGCCGGGCTCGCCGCCGCCGACGCCGCGTGGCCCGGACGCTCCACCCCGCGCGAGGAGCCCGCACCGCGATGACGGATGCCGCGTGGACCGCCGGATACCTCCGGCACCTCGCGGTGGAGCGCGGCCTCGCCCGGAACACCGTGACCTCGTACCGTCGCGACCTCGCCATCTACGCGGACTGGCTTGCGGCGCACGGCTTCGACGGGCCGGGCGCGGTGAGCGAGCAGGACCTCGCCGACTTCGTGCGGTTCCTCGGCGCCGAGCGGCAGCCGCCGCTCGCCACGTCGTCGATCGCGCGCGTGCTCTCGGCGGTGCGCGGCGTCCATCGCTTCCTGGCCGATGAAGGCGCGATCGCGACGGATGTCTCGAAGGAACTGCGCCCGCCGAAGCTGCCGATGCGGCTGCCGAAGGCCATCCCCGTCGAGGACGTCGAGGCGCTCATCGCCGCGGCGGGCGGTGAGGAGCTGCACCAGCAGCGCGACGCGGCGCTGCTCGAGCTGCTCTACGCGACGGGGGCCCGCGTGTCCGAGGCGGTGTCGCTCAACGTCGATGACCTCGTCGACGACGAGGTCGTGCGCCTCTTCGGCAAGGGCGGCAAGCAGCGCGTGGTTCCGCTCGGCTCGTACGCGCGTCGGGCCGTCGACGCGTACCTCGTGCGGGCGCGTCCGACGCTGTCGGCGAGGGGGCCGGCCACGCCGGCGCTGTTCCTCGGCCTGCGCGGGCGACGGATGTCGCGACAGGCGGCGTGGGACGTGATCCACCGGGCGGCCGAACATGCCGGGCTCGCGGCATCCGTGTCGCCGCACACCCTGCGGCACTCGTTTGCGACGCACCTGCTCGAGGGCGGCGCCGACGTGCGCGTCGTGCAGGAGCTGCTCGGCCACTCGTCGGTCGCGACGACCCAGATCTACACGCTCGTCACAGCCGATACACTCCGGGAGATGTACACGGCTGCCCACCCCCGTGCTCGCTAGAATCGACCAAGCCCACGCACGGACGCACGGCCCGCAGGACGCAGGAGAGAGACCAGACGTGACCCACCAGACGCACGACCCGGCGGACGGAGTCCTTTCGCTGGAGCCGGAGGTCGGTCCGACCGGGCGTCCCCTTCGTGATTTCCCCGAGCCGAAGCGGCTGCGCTCGCACGGGCCCGCCCGCATCATCGCCCTCTGCAACCAGAAGGGCGGCGTCGGCAAGACGACCACCACGATCAACCTCGGCGCGACCCTCGCCGAGTACGGCCGGCGCGTGCTCGCCGTCGACTTCGACCCCCAGGGCGCGCTCTCGGCCGGCCTCGGCGTGCAGACCCACGACGTGCCGACGATCTACGACCTCCTGCTCTCACGCGGCATCGACCCGGCCGACGCGATCCAGCACACCGGGCTCGAGGGCCTCGACGTCATCCCGGCGAACATCGACCTCTCGGCCGCCGAAGTGCACCTCGTCACCGAGGTCGCTCGCGAGCAGATCCTCGCGAGCGTGCTGCGCCGCGTCGCCGCCGACTACGACGTCATCCTCATCGACTGCCAGCCGTCGCTCGGCCTGCTCACCGTGAACGCGCTCACCGCGAGCCACGGCGTGGTCATCCCGCTCGAGTGCGAGTACTTCGCGCTGCGCGGCGTCGCCCTGCTCATCGAGACGATCGACAAGGTCCGCGACCGGCTCAACCCCGCGATCGAGCTCGACGGCATCCTCGCGACCATGTACGACGCGCGCACGCTGCACTCGCGCGAGGTGCTCGAGCGGGTCGTCGACGCGTTCGGCGACAAGGTGCTCGAGACGGTCATCACGCGCACGGTGAAGTTCCCCGACGCGACCGTCGCCGCGACCCCGATCACCGAGTTCGCCCCCGACCACCAGGCGTCGCGGGCGTACCGGCAGCTCGCGAGGGAGCTGGTGTTCCGTGGCGCGGTCGCCTGAGGCCGAGCCGGCTTCGGGGGAGCGCGTGACCGGCGCGACGGTGTCGGCGGAGGACGGCATGATCGAGCCCGCCGGTGCGCCGGCGGAAGGGGGCGCGGACATCGAGGCATCCGACCCCGGGTTCCGGGTCGCGCTCTCGAACTTCGAGGGGCCCTTCGACCTGCTGCTCTCGCTCATCGCGAAGCACGAGCTCGACATCACCGAGGTGTCGCTCTCCGCGGTGACCGACGAGTTCATCTCCTACCTGCGCGGCCTCGACTCCGCGGAGGAGCTCGACCGCGCCTCGGAGTTCCTCGTCGTCGCCGCGACGCTGCTCGACCTGAAGGTCGCGGGGCTGCTGCCGCAGGGCGAGCTCGTCGACGCCGAGGACGTGGCCCTGCTCGAGGCGCGCGACCTGCTCTTCGCGCGCCTGCTGCAGTACCGCGCCTTCAAGGAGGCGTCGCGCTGGTTCGGGGGGCACCTCGAGGCGGAGTCGCGGCGCCACGCCCGCACCGTGCGGCTCGAGGAGCGGTTTCGCCAGCGGGAGCCCGAGCTCCGCTGGACCCTCACGCTCGAGGACTTCGCGGCGCTCGCGACGCTCGCCCTCACGCCGCGCGAGATCCCGACGGTGGGGCTCGACCACCTGCACGCGCCGCTCGTGTCCATCCGCGAGCAGGCCGCCCACGTCGTCGCGGTGCTGCGACGCGGCGATGCCGTGACCTTCCGCGAGCTCATCGCCGGCATCGGGCAGCCCGGCGTGATCGTCGCGCGCTTCCTCGCCGTGCTCGAGCTCTACCGCCACGCGGCGATCGGCTTCGAGCAGGTCGAGCCGCTCGGCGAGCTCACCCTGCGCTGGGCGGCCGAGTCGTGGGACGACGCCAACCTCGAGACCCTGGGGGCCGACTATGACGAATGACACGGATGCCGCGGTGGGTGCGGAGGGCCCCGAGCTCTCGATCGTGACGCCGCTCGACGTGCCCGGACAGCCGCGGCTCGACCTCGACCGCGCGCTCGAGGCGATCCTGTTCATCGCCGACGAGCCGCTCGGCGTCGTGACGCTCGCGGCGGCCGTCGCGCGTCCGGTTGCGGAGATCCGCGCGGCGATCGCGCGCCTGCGGGCGGACTACGACGGCGAGGGCACGTCGGGGGAGCCGCGCACCGACGTGGCCGGCGAGGAGCGTTCGGCACGTGGCATCCGTCGCGGCTTCGAGCTGCGCGAGGTCGGCGGCGGCTGGCGGTTCTACGTGCGCGAGGAGTACGACGCGCTCGTGGCCGACTTCGTGCTGACCCAGTCGTCGACGCGGCTCTCGCAGGCGGCGCTCGAGACGCTGTCCGTCATCGCGTACAAGCAGCCGATCTCGCGGTCGTCGATCGCGTCGATCCGCGCGGTGAACGTCGACTCCGTCGTGCGCACGCTGGTCGGCCGGGGACTCATCACCGAGGTCGCGACCGATGCGGAGACCGGGGCGATCCTCTACGGCACGACCGATCAGCTGCTCGTGAACCTCGGCATCAACTCGCTCGACGAGCTGCCGCACATCTCGCCGCTGCTCGACGACGGCCAGGAGGGATTCGATCGTGACTGACCGAGAGCCGGGCGACGTACCCGACGGCGCCGAGGGTGCGGGCCTGCCGACGGAGGGACAGCGCCTGCAGAAGGTGCTCGCCGCCGCCGGTGTCGCGAGCCGTCGCGTGTCGGAGCAGCTCATCGTCGAGGGCCGCGTCGAGGTGAACGGACATATCGTCACCGAGCTGGGCTCGCGCATCGACCCGGCGACCGATCTGGTCGCCGTCGACGGCGTCGCGGTGCAGCTCGACACCGCGAAGCGGTACTACATGCTCAACAAGCCGCGCGGCGTCGTGTCGTCGATGCGCGACGAGCAGGGACGGCCCGACCTGACGCGGTTCACGAAGGACCTCGACGAGCGCGTCTACAACGTCGGCCGCCTCGACGCCGAGACCAGTGGACTGCTGCTGCTCACGAACGACGGCGAGCTCGCGCACGTGCTCGCGCATCCGTCCTTCGGCGTGGAGAAGACGTACATCGCGAAGGTGCGCGGCCGTGTGACGCCGGCGACGCTGCAGCGGTTGAAGACCGGCATCGAGCTCGACGACGGACCGATCCACGCCGACCGGGCGCGGATCCTGCAGGCCCAGGGCGACGCGCGCCACTCCATGGTGGAGCTCACGCTGCACTCCGGTCGCAACCGCATCGTGCGGCGGATGCTCGACGCGGTGGGGCATCCGGTGGTCGACCTCGTGCGCCGCAGCTTCGGGCCGCTCAACCTCGGAACCCTGCGGTCGGGCGCCATGCGCGAGTTGACTAAGGTGGAACTCGGCCAGCTCCTCACCCTCTCCCGTGCGGCGGACGCCGGCCGGAAGGGGAAGCGCTGACGTGGTCGAATCACGGCTGATCGGGCCCGTGCGCGTCGTCGGGGCCGGGCTGCTCGGCACGAGCGTGGCGCTCGGACTCCGCGCCCGCGGCATCGACGTGATCCTCGCCGACGCCTCGCCCACGCACGTCGCCATCGCCGTCGACCTCGGCGCCGGACGCCGGTCCCAGCCCGACGACGCCCCGCAGCTCATCGTGGTCGCCGTGCCGCCCGATGTCACGGCCTCGGTCGTCGCGGCCGAGCTGGCCGCATTCCCAGAGGCGATCGTGACGGATGTCGCGAGCGTGAAGGCCGGCATCCTCGACGAGCTCGTGGCCGCCGGGGCCGACGTGTCGCGGTACATCGGCTCGCACCCCCTCGCCGGGCGGGAGCGCGGCGGACCCCTGGCCGCGCGCGCCGACCTCTTCGCGGGCCGCCCCTGGGTGGTCGCCGCGCACGACGAGATCAGCTACCGGCGCGCGAGCGCGATCGACGACCTCATCCTCGACCTCGGCGCGACCCTCGTGGAGATGACGCCCGACGAGCACGACCGTGGCGTCGCGCTCATCTCGCACGTGCCGCAAGTGGTCTCGAGCATCATGGCCCGGCGCTTCATCGAGGCGCCGAACGCGGCCCTCGGGCTCGCCGGCCAGGGCGTGCGCGACGTCACGCGCATCGCCGCGAGCGATCCCGACCTCTGGGTGCAGATCCTCGGTGCGAACGCAGCACCCGTCCGCGACATCCTCCTCGCCTACCGCGAGGACCTCGACCGCTTCATCGACGCGCTCGCCGACCCGGCCGCGCCCGGAGCCCGTCGACGCGTGGCCGAGGAGCTCACCGGCGGCAACACCGGCGTCGAGCGCCTGCCGGGCAAGCACGGCACCGACAAGCGCTTCACGACGGTCATCGTCATGGTCGACGACCGCCCCGGCCAGCTCGCGCGCCTCCTCGCCGAGATCGGCGAGATCGGCGTCAACCTCGAGGACCTCCGGCTCGAGCACTCGCCCGGTCGGCAGGTCGGCCTCGCCGAGATCGCCGTGCTCCCCGAGGCGGCCGACCGACTCACCAACGAGCTGGCCGACCGCGGCTGGCGGATCGCAGGATGAACGTGCCCCACACCCCCGTCATTCCCCTCGTCGTCGCCGTCGACGGCCCCGCAGGCAGCGGCAAGTCGAGCGTCTCCAAGGAGGTTGCGCGCCGTCTCGGCTACGGATTCCTCGACACGGGTGCCGCCTACCGCGCGCTGGCGTGGCACGCCGAGGCATCCGGCATCGACACCGACGACGCGGCATCCGTCGTCTCGAGCCTGTCGACCTTCGCCTACCGCATCGGCACCGACCCGACCGGCTACGCCGTGCACGTCGGCGACGTCGATGTGACCACCGCGATCCGCGAGCCGCACATCTCGGCCATCGTGAGCCGCGTAGCCCGGGTTCCCGAGGTGCGTACGCACCTCATCGAGCTGTTCCGCGGCGTCATGGCCGACGAACGGCATCCGGGCGTCGTCGTCGAGGGCCGCGACATCACGACGGTCGTGGCGCCCGATGCGCCGGTGCGGATCCTGCTCACCGCGTCGGAGGAGGTTAGAATTGCTCGGCGCTCCGCTGAGCTCGCCGACGTTCCGGCCCAGTACACGGGGGAGCAGCTGCGCCGGCGCGACGAGGCCGACGCCAAGGTGGTCGACTTCATGACCGCCGCCGACGGCGTGACGACCGTCGACTCGACCGAGCTCGACTTCGACCAGACGGTCGAGGCCGTGATCGGCGTGATCCGGGCCGCGCAGCCCGAGGCGGTGCGCTAGCGCCGCGACGGGCCGGAGCCCGGCCCATCAAGACTTCCGAGGAGAGACCATGACCGACCAGCGCGACGAGTACGACGACGAGTCCATCGCCGAGGACGACCTGGCCGAGCGCCTCGCCGACGTCGACGAGGATCTCGCCGAGCAGCGCGCGGCCGCCCTGCGGTCGGGCCTCTCCGACTACGAGCTCGACGAGGACGACCTCGACGTGCTCGAGCTGTCGGAGGAGGGCGAGGAGGGCATCCGCTACCTCCCGGCGCTCCCCGTCATCGCGATCGTCGGCCGGCCCAACGTGGGCAAGTCGGCCCTCGTGAACCGCATCCTCGGCCGTCGCGAGGCCGTCGTCGAGGACACCCCGGGCGTCACGCGCGACCGCGTGTCCTACAAGGGCGAGTGGCTCGACCGGCGCTTCACGCTCGTCGACACCGGCGGGTGGGAGCCCGACGCCAAGGGCATCGACGCCTCGGTCGCGGCGCAGGCGGAGGTCGCGATCGACCTGTCCGACGTCGTGCTGTTCGTGGTCGATGCCATGGTCGGCGCGACCGCGACCGACGAGCACGTCGTGCGGCTGCTGCGCAAGACGAAGAAGCCCGTCTTCCTCGTGGCCAACAAGGTCGACGACGCACGCCAGGAGCCCGAGGCCGCCGCCCTCTGGAACCTCGGCCTCGGCGAGCCGTACCCCGTCTCGGCGCTGCACGGCCGAGGCGTGGCCGACCTGCTCGACGAGGTCTTCAAGGTGCTGCCGCAGGTCTCCGCGGTGGCGAAGGACGAATTCGGCGGACCCCGCCGAGTCGCCATCCTCGGCCGACCGAACGTGGGCAAGTCGAGCCTGCTGAACAAGTCCGCGGGCGAGGAGCGCGTGGTCGTCAACGAGCTCGCCGGCACGACCCGCGACCCCGTCGACGAGCAGGTCGAGCTGGGCGGCAAGATTTGGCGGTTCGTGGACACCGCCGGCATCCGTCGTCGCGTGCACCTGCAGCAGGGCGCCGACTTCTATGCGTCGCTGCGCACTCAGGCCGCCCTCGAGAAGGCCGAGGTCGCGGTCGTGCTGCTCGACGTCTCGCAGCCGATCTCCGAGCAGGACGTGCGCATCATCGACCTCGTGCTCGAGTCGGGCCGGGCGCTCGTGCTCGCGTACAACAAGTGGGACCTGCTCGACGACGACCGTCGCCGGTACCTCGAGCGCGAGATCGAGCAGGACCTCCATCACGTGTCGTGGGCGCCGCGGGTGAACATCTCGGCGAAGACCGGGCGCCACCTCGAGAAGCTCGTGCCCGCCCTCGAGCTCGCGCTCGACTCGTGGGACACGCGCATCCCCACGGGCAAGTTCAACGCCTTCCTCACCGAGCTCACGCAGGAGCACCCGCACCCGGTGCGCGGTGGCAAGCAGCCGCGCATCCTGTTCGGCACCCAGGCCGCGACCCGGCCGCCGACGTTCGTGCTGTTCACGACCGGGTTCCTCGACCCGGGCTACCGCCGGTTCATCCAGCGGCGCCTGCGCGAGATCTACGGCTTCGAGGGCTCGCCGATCGTGCTGAACATGCGGGTGCGCGAGCGACGCCAGCGGTAGCATCGCGGCAGGCCACGGGGGATTCCGCAGGCGGGGCGATCGCACCACGGAGGAGACCCATGGAGATCACCGTCCGCGTGAAGCCCGGCAGCCGGCGCGGCCCGTTCGTGGACGAGACGCCCGAGGATCCCGACGCGTCGGCGACCGTGCACGTTCGCGAGCGCGCCGTCGACGGTGCGGCGAACGAGGGCGTCATCCGCGCCCTGGCCGCGCACTACGGCGTGCGCCGGAGCGACGTCGTGATCCTCCGCGGTCACACCGCGCGCATCAAGCGCGTGGCCGTCGGCGGGGTCGACTGACGGTTCCCGGCGCCCGCGCCTACGATGGCGCCATGGGCGATCGCGACGAGGACGGCGGCGACGGCGCGGCGTGGAAGTCCGACCTCGACGCGATGGACGCCGGCGATGCGGCGCTGACCGCGATCCGCGCGATCGGCGAACGGCTCGAGGAACTCGAGCCGGCGGCGCTCGTGGACGAGCCCGACGCCGTGCACCAGCTCCGGACGCAGGTGCGGCGCCTGCGCAGCGTGCTCGCGGCCTACGCGCCCCTCTTCGACACGGGCGTGGTGCAGTCCGTGCGGCAGTCGTTCCGCGAGCTCGGACACGAGCTCGGCACGGTCCGGGACATCGAGGTGCGCGTGCAGGTCGCCGAGACGGCGGTCCAGCAGGCCGAGGACGAGTGGGGGATCGACGCCGCGGTCATCGCGTCGATGCGCTCACGCCTGGTCGACGACGAGGTCGAGGCGCACCGGCTCGCGCACGCACGCCTCGTCGAACGCCAGCGGATGCCGCGGGCGGCCGCCCGACGGGGCACCCTCGATTCCTTCCTCGAGGCGCCCGCCCGAACCTTGCGCGCCGACGAGCCCGCTCGCGAGGAACTCGCGCACCTGCTGGAGCGTGAGGCGAAGCGCGCCGTGCGCCGAGGGCGACGCGTCGACGCGGCATCCGGAACCGAGCGGCTGCACGACGCCCGCAAGGCCGGCCGGCGGCTGCGATACGCGGCCGAAGCCGTCACCGAGGAGCCGCTGGTGCTGTTCGGCGACCACGCCGCGGCCCTCGCGGAGGCCGGGGAGGCCGTGCACGACGTGCTCGGCGACCACCGCGACGAGGTGCTGTTCGCGGAGCACGTGCGCCGCGCGGGCGCGCACGCCGGGCACGACGGCGAGCCGGTGGACGCCTACGAGCGGCTCGCCGAGGCGGCAGACCGGCGGGCCGACGATCGGCTCGACCACCTGACGAAGGTCGTGCACGACCTCGAGTCCGCGTCGAAGGCGTGGTCATCGCGGTGACGGGCAGTCGCAGTCAGTCGCGCAGGCGCAGCTGCATGATCGCCCGGTCACGCGTCGGGCGCGCCACCTCAGTGAAGCCCGCGCGCTCGAACATGCCGACGGTGCCGTGGAAGAGCTCGGCTGCGGGGACCTTCTCGCGCGCGGTGGGATCGATGGCGTAGGCCTCGAGCACGCGCGCGCCGTGCTCGCGCGCGTACGCGACCGCCGCCTCGGCGAGGGCTCCGCCGACGCCGCGCTTGCGGTAGGCCCGCGGCACCACGAAGCACGAGACGGCCCAGATGCCGGGATCGTCGAAGTCGGGGTCGGGCGTGCCGCCCGCGACGATGCGGCTGTGGGGCAGTCGCACGAGGTTGGCGCGCGGTTCGACGGCGCACCACCCGACGGGCGTGTCCCCGTCGTAGGCGAGCAGCCCAGGGCCGCTGTCGGAGGTGGCGAGCTGCGCCTCGAGCCGGCCGCGCAGGGCCTCGTCGCCCACGGATCGCCAATTGCTGCCGGGGATCTTGTACCACTGGCACCAGCAGTGCGCGGGGTCGCCCCTGGTGCCGAACACGGCCTCGACGTCGGCGAAGGGCGCCTCCTGCGCGGGCACGACGCGGAGGTCGTCGGTGCGCGGGTCGTCGGTCGTCGCAGGCTGCATGTCGTCACCGTAACGCGGGCGTGCGACATCCGTCGACCCGTTGCCGACGGAGCGTCGATCGGGCAACTCGTGAAGTGAGGTAACGATGTAGTAGCATCACGATATGCCCCCCACCGAGCCCGTCGCACACGGTGCACACGGCGGCTCCGCAGCGCCGATCCCGACCGTGCTCGATCGCCTGCTCGAGATCGGCGAACTGTTCCAGCACGACATGGCGCGGGCGTTCGAGGGCACGTCGCTCACGCCGGCGCGGGTGCGCGTGCTCTGGGAGCTGTCGCACGCGGGTCCGATGACGCAGCAGGCCCTCGCCACGCGCCTCGAGGTGAGCGCCCGCAACATCACGGGCCTGGTCGACGCACTCGAGGACGGCGGTCACGTGGCGAGGTCGCCGCATCCGACCGATCGCCGGGCCACGATCGTGTCGCTCACGGCGCAGGCTCGCCGACGCATGCGCGAGATGCAGCGCGAGCACGCCGAGCTCACCGCCGACCTGCTCGGCGCCGTCGACCCCGCCGACCGGTCGGCGCTCGAGCGCGGCGTCGACGCGATCGCCGCACGCCTGCGCGAGCTCGTCGCGGCCGATGTCGCCGCGCGGGCCGCGCGTGAGGCGGCCGGGGCATGAGCGTCTCGATCGAGCGCCGCCCCGCGGCATCCGTCTGGCGGCGCACCGGGTCGTTCCTGCAGCGGGCGCTGCGCGTCGAACTCGGCATCTACGCGAACATCGGGCGGTTCATCGCCCGCCGCCCGGCGATCCCGCGCGGTGCGGCCGGGTTCGGCTACCACAGGCCGGTGCTGACCGTGCTCGTCATCTTCATCGTGCTGTCGGCGGTCGAGATCCCGATCGTCGACCTGATCGTGCACCGGTGGCCGGCCGTCCGAATCGGGTTCCTCGTCCTCGGGATCTGGGGCGTCACCTGGATGTTCGGGCTGCTCAGCGCCTACCTCATGCGGCCGCACACCGTCGGGCCCGACGGCATCCGCGTGCGACAGGGGCTCGAGGTCGACCTCCCGCTCGCCTGGGACGACATCGCGTCGGTCGCGCGCGTGAAGCGCGTCGACGAGCCGAAGTCACTGCGCATCGTGGAGACGGAGGCCGGGCGGGCGCTCACGTTCCGGATGCAGGACGAGACGGTCATCGAGATCGAGCTCGAGCGACCGACGATCGTGCGCCTGCCGGGTCATCCCCCCAAGGGCGGTGCGCAGCAGATCACCGCGGTGCGGATCTGGGCCGACGACCCGAAGGCGTTCATGGACGAGGTGCGCAAGCACCTCTGAACGCCTCCGGGCGGCGACCCGCGGGTCAGGCCTTCGGGGTGTCGCCGTCGGTCTCGGTCGAGGCGGGCGCGCCGTCGGCGACGGGGGCGTCGGCAACGGGGGCATCGGATGCCGCGACGTCGGCGGTCTCGGCCGCAGCGGGCTCGGCGTCGGGGCCGGGCGCCTCCGTCGCGGTGACGGCGGCGGATGCCTCGGCCGGCACGTCGCTCGCGGTCTCGGCGGATGCGGCGGCGGGAACCGCAGCAACGGCCTCGTCGCGGGCCGGGACGTCGGTCGCGGCATCCGCCTCGTCGAGGTCGTCGAGCTCGTACTCGTCGACCTCGACGAAGCCGACGGGCGCCGCGGCGGCGAGCGCCTCGCGTGCGACGACCGACGCGTGGCGGTTGCGCGCGTGCACGGCCAGCGCGACGAGCACGCCGACGATGCCGGCGATGAGCAGCATCCCACCGACCGTCGACTGCGTCTGCAGGTCGAGGTAGGTGAGGTAGTCGGATCCGCCGTTGTTGTAGAAGTCGGCCTGGCCGGCGTTGCCCGTGCGCAGCTGCCAGTAGCCGATCGCGCCGACGGCGATCGAGGCGACCCACAGCACGATGAGCGGGATGTTCAGGGCGAGGCGGCGGGGCGTGGCGTCAGGCAAGGTGTCCTCCGGGGAAATGGTCCGCGCGGGCGCGGGCGTTCGACGATCGAACGCATGGATTGTGGAGAGCCTATGCCCGAACCCTATGAGGGAGGTATGTCCGGACGATGCATCGGCTGGGCGGCTCGTCGTGCTGCCGAGTGCTGCTCGCGGGCCCGTGCGTGCACGAGCACGCCTCCGGATGCCGCTATGATGGTCGAGTTGCCTTCCGAGGAATCGGTCGGCATCGGGCTGTGGCGCAGCTTGGTAGCGCACTTGACTGGGGGTCAAGGGGTCGCAGGTTCAAATCCTGTCAGCCCGACGCGGGAAAGGCCCGGTGAGACGCAAATCTTGCCGGGCCTTCGTCGTCCCGCCAGGGTGTCACACCGACGGGTCCCAGGCCGCGAGCTGATCGAAGATACGGCGATCGCCGTCGAACTCCAGCGGATCCAGCGGTATGCGGCCGTAGAAGAACAGGACCAGGTCACTGGCCGTGCCCCGGGCGGAGGCGTCGGCCGTGTCGGGGTCCTCGCCGGCGGCGGGCGTGAGGCGGGCGACCTGTGCGCCGTCGTGGGACAGCCGGAGGCGCCAGGATGGGCCCTCGGTTGCGTGGTAGTCGACGAGGGCGGGGTCGTGCGGCCAGGCGACCGTCGTCGCGCAGAGGGTGAACTGGCAGTCGTCGAAACCGTCGAGGGCGATTCGTTCCGGTATCGGCTGCGGGGCGCCCCCGGAGAGTTGGACGTCGTAGGTGTGCACCGCGATCTCGTGGAGCTGGCGCCGCGCCCAGGCCCCGGAGGTCTGCGGTGACGGCGAGTCACCCCACCAGGTCCAGCAGGCGCGATCCGGGCCCGCCTCGCGAAGCACGCTCGCCAGGTGCTCGACGGACTCGACCCACCAGGCCAGGAGCGCCTCGCGCTCCCGAGGCGCACCCGTGCCGCCTCCCCATGCGGACTCGTCCGGCGGAGCGTCCGCGGGTCCGGCGGCGACGATTGCGGCTGCCTTGCGGCGGCCCATGCCCACGTGTTCCACGTGATCGAACAGCGTCCGCTCGGGATGGGTCGGCATCTGCACGTCGAGGCTGGGTGCTGCGGCGACCGCAGCGAGGAAGGCGGCCGACCGTTCGTCGATCAGCCGCAGCTGATCAGGGAACGTGAGAATCTCGAGCATCCCGCCTTCCTCCCACTGTGTTCAGATGTCCGGACACCCATTTCGCAGCGCCGCTATGCGACGGGGTACTCGTGGACGACCGACTCCAGCATCGTGCCGTTGATCTCGAGGTACATGCGGTGCTCGGTGATCGAGAGCGCGATCGAGTTGCGTCGTTCCAGCAGCGCGGTGGCGGCGTCGAGGAAGCCGTGGTCGAAGCTGAACAGGGCGATCTCGTCCGCTCTGTGGATCCGCTTGCCCGCCCACGGTGCGGCGACCTTCGCCGGGTCGCGGTGCGTGTACACGACGGTCCGCTCGGCCTGCATGCTCCCGGAGTGCAGCCGGGTCGCGTCCGGTGCGCCGACCTCGATCCACGCGATGAGCTTGCCGCTGAGGTCGCGTACGTACACGGCCGGCTCGTCCGTCGCCGAGATGCCGTCGCTGAACGCGATCCCCTCCTGGAATTGGAGGCAGTACGCGAGCAGGCGCGTCAACATGAACGCGTCCGTCTCTGAGGGATGGCGTGCGACGCGGAGCGTGAGGTCCTCGTAGACACCGCGGTCCATGTCGGCCAGCTGTACCGCGAAGGTGTGGATCGTTGCGCCAGTCGCCATGGTGAGCGAGCCTACGCGGTATCGCCACTCGACTCGGTGTCAGGCGTCGCGAGGCTCACCACGCCCGCGGCTCCGTCGACGGTCACCTCGGCACCGGTCGCGATCGCCTCCGTCGCTCGCGGCACGCCGACGACCGCGGGGATGCCGTACTCGCGCGCGACCACCGCGCCGTGGCTGTTCGCGCCGCCCATCTCCATGACGAGCCCGCCGGCCGTGAGGAAGAGCGGCGTCCAGCCCGGGTCGGTGGACGGTGCCACCAGGATCTCGCCCGGCTCGAGGTGTGCGCCGACCGGGTCCAGGATGACGCGGGCTGGCGCGGTGACGGTCCCGGCCGACGCGGGGGTTCCGCGCAACGCCCCCGCGGCGACCGCCGACGCGGAGCCGACGGCCTCGGGCTCGGTCCCGTCCGACAGCAGGACCCGTGGCACGTGCCGGCGCCGCAGCTCGGCGTCGTAGCGTTCCCGTCGCTCGGTGACCGTCGCCCGCAGGTCGTCGCCCGCGGCGGCACGCTTCGTCTCGTCGAAGTCGAGGAAGAACACGTCCTCGGGCTCAGCGATGCGGCCCGACTCGGCCAGCTCGCGCCCGATCTGCGACATCGTCGCTCGCGCCCCGCTCATCGCCGTGATGACGAGGAACTTGGGCATCTCGCGCATCCCGACGAGCGCCCGGGCGCGCCGCAGGCAGAACCGGACCGCCGCGGCACGAATGGGGCCGCGCCGCCGTGCACGCCCGACCAGCGTGCGCATCATGGCCTTGGCGTCGCGCGCGCCGTCGGCGAAGTGCTGTTGGGGCGTGGCCGCGTCGGGGTCGAGGCGGAGGTACCCCGAGAGCACGCCGAACAGGTGCGTGGGGTCTTCGGACCACCGCGGCATCCCGAGGTCGATCTCGGCGACGGCGCGATGGCCGTAACGGTCCAGGAAGGCCGTAATGGCGCGCTGCAGCACGGTGGGCAGGCCGCCGCCGCGGTAGGCGTCGGCGAGCTCGCGTCCGGTCTGCGTGCGCAGCGCGGCCGCGGAGTCGGCGTCGTCCCGCGCGCGCAGGGCGACGTTCCACAGGTCGAGATCCATTTCGGTGGTCACGTTGTCGGGCGCGCTTCGGAGGACCGTCTGCAGGTCGCCCGGTTGCGCCGATCCTCGCAGCAGGCGCCCCGCGAGCCCGAGCATGCCGAAGCCGACGACCGCTCCGGGCAGGCTGCGCGGAGCGAGCGGCATCGCGCGGAAGAGCAGGTCGACGACGCCGTCGACGCGCGTCCGGATGTCGCCCGCCGGCACGGCCCCGGCGCGCACCTCATCCGCGAGTCGCCGCACGCGGCGCTGGGCCGCCGCCGGGCTGGCAAGTGCCTGCGCGACGAGAAGCGGCAGCCGGACCCGGGCGGCAAGACGCAGTGCGGGTCCCGCGAAGCGGCGCCGTGACCTCGGCAGCACGGAGAACCGCGGGTCGTCGAACAACCCTCGGAGCACGACGGCCGAGCGCGCCTCCATGACGTCCAGCGCGCGGGGGAAGATCTCCCGGCCCACCGACGAACGTAGGATTGGCGTGGCATCGACGAAGATGCGACCCCCGGAGACGGCGAACCCGCCGGGCCCGTCGACGATCCGCTCGGGTGGACGGCCGACGAGGTTCAGGAATCCCGAGCCGATCACCCGGAGCGCGGCGATGCCCATCGGCGTGACGGGCCGGTGGAGGCCCTGCGCAAGCGTGATGCAGAAGAAGGCACGGATTTCGTCCGTGGGCGGTGGCACTGCGCGCACCGGGACCGGATACAGCGTCGTGATCGGCCGGGACTGCGTCAGCCACGGGTGTCCGTCCTCGTCCACGGCCCACTCGACGTCCTGCGGGCTGCCGAACGCGACTTCCACGCGGTCGCCGAGCGATGCCAGCGCTCGCACCTCGGTGTCCGTGACGGCCGCCTGTCCAGTGGAGGGGATGCCCCGCCGCCGGTCGAGGATCCGCCCGGTTCCGGTGTCGACGACGAAGTGGTCGGGGTCCACGGCACCCGACACCACCGCCTCGCCGAGGCCGCGCGCGGCATCCAGGACGGCCTGCCGTCGCCGGCCGGTCACGGGATCGGCCGTGAACAGCACGCCCGCCGACTCGGCGTCCACCATCCGCTGCACGACGACGGCCAGCGCGACCCCGGAGCCGTCGATGCCCTGGGCCGCGCGATAGGCGACCGCCCGATCGGTCCAGAGCGACGCCCAGCAGCGCTGCACGGCGTCGAGCACGTCGTCGATGCCGCTCACGTTCAGGTAGGTGTCCTGCTGGCCGGCGAAGCTCGCGCCGGGCAGGTCCTCGGCGGTGGCGGACGATCGCACCGCGACCGGTCCGTCGGTGCCGGACTCCAGGTGGGCGTACGCGTCCCGCACTGCGGCGGCCACCGACTCGGGGAAGGGTGCATCGAGCACTGCCGCACGCGCCGCCGCAGCATCCGTGCCCGTGCCGGCCTCGACGGTCGTTCCCCGTACGGCCAGCCGATAGGCCTCGGTGGTGATGCAGAAGCCGGGCGGCACGTCGAAGCCCGCGCGGATCAGCTCGCCGAGGTTCGCGGCCTTGCCGCCGACGGCCGCGAGGTCGTCGGCCGACAGTTGCGCGAGATCGAGGACGAGGGCGACGTCCTCGTCGACGGAGAGTGCCCGGCTCGCTTCGCCCATCTGCCTCGTCCTTCGGACCAAGGAATTCCGCACGTGCGGATTATCAGCAGGATCGCACTGCGGGGCCACGGCCGCAAGGGCGCGGAAGAAGCACCCTCGGCATGTCCGCTCGACTCACTCCGACGACGTCGGCACCTCGAGGACGGTCTTCCCGAGACGGCCCGCCCGACCCCGGTCGGTGTAGGCGGCGCGCCCCTCGGAGAGCGGATAGGTCTGCGCCACGGCGACCTCGATGCCTCCGTCGGAGAGCAGCGCGGCGAGTCGATCGAGGTGCTCGGCGTCGGGGCTGACGACGAAGAACTGCGCATCGACGTCGAACGCCTCGGCAAGCGCGGCATCCGGTGCCTCTTGCAGTGTGATGACCCGCCCCCGAGGACGAACCGCCCGATACAACCACTCGGGAGTTCCCGCTCCGACCGAGTCGATCGAGGCGTCGAAGCTCGCCGGCGCGACCTCGTCGGGTTCGTCGCCGACGAGCACTTCCCGCGCACCGAGCCGCTCGACGACCTCGACCGCGTCGCGGGACCGCACGATCGCGGTGACCGCGATCCCCGCGCGGTGCGCGAACTGGATCAGGAACGAGCCCACCGCGCCGGTGCCGCCGCGGATGAGCAGCCGCTGCCCGGACTCGAGTCGCAGGTGTTCCTCGACCGCCTCCATCGCCGTGAGTGCGGGGAGCACCGCTGCGGCCGCCACGACGTCCGAGACGTTCGCCGGCTTGCGGGCGAGGTTGGCGGCCGGGAGGCGAACGACCTCCGCTGCGGCACCGTCCTGGTCGAAGGGCACGAGGCCGAAGACCTGGTCGCCGATCGAGTAGTCGTGCACGTCGGGCCCGACGGCGAAGACCACCCCCGCGAACTCGTGCGACGGGATGATCGGGGTCCGGTCGACTCCGTCGGACTCCCAGGTCTCGGGCCACGTCAGCTCGTCGAACGTGACGGCGGCCGCCGTCACCCGGGCGCAGACATCGGAGCCGGTGGGCGGCGGCGGCAGCGGCGCGTCCTCGTAGACGAGCTGCTCGGGCCCGCCCCGGGCGTGGGCTCGGAGGGCCTTCATCAGTCGGGGCTGCATGTCGGGGGAGTCTGCGATGTTCATCGGTCTTCTTTCGTAGCGCATTCGGGCGGATGCCGCATCATTGACCGTGGCGTCGCCATAGTTGCGTTTATGCGATAACGTTAACCACGTTCGCTTCGTGATGAAGGATACGTGGATGGCAGCGTCGATCTCGCACCAGTCCGCCGCCGGGACGGCCGTGGGCTTCGAGTCGCGCCCGTGGCGCCCGACGATCGCGCAGGACGTGGTCAGTCGACGCGTCTGGGAGCGGATCACGCGGCCCTACGAGGCATCCGTGCCGGCCGTCATCGCGGGCCTCGAGTTCGACCTGCCCGACGAGCTCGTCGAGGACGTGACGAACGCGCAGCAGCAGCTCGTGCGGTTCGACACGGAGGTGGGGTCGGTCACGGCGCCGTTCGCGTCGATCCTGCTGCGGAGCGAGTCGGCGTCGAGCTCGCAGATCGAGAACCTCACCAGCGGGGCGCGGGCGATCGCCGAGGCGGAGCTCGGCGAGCGCGCCGACGGCAACGCGCCGCTCATCGTGAACAACGTCCGCGCGCTGCAGGCTGCGCTCGACGCGGCCGACGACCTGAACGCCGAGACGATCATCCGGATGCATCGTGAGCTGCTGTTCCGGACGGATCCCGACATCACCGGCACGTACCGCACCCAGCAGGTGTGGATCGGCGGCGGCAGCTACAGCCCGCACGACGCGGACTTCATCCCGCCGCACCACGATCGCGTCGTGGCCGCCATGGCGGACTTCGAGGCGTACTCGGGCCGGGTGGCGACCCTCCCGCTCGCGAGCATCGCGGTCGCGCACGCCCAGTTCGAGACGATCCACCCGTTCCCCGACGGCAACGGGCGCACCGGGCGAGCGCTGGTGCAGGCCGCGCTCCGTCGCACCGGCCTGACGCGCAGCGTGACGGTCCCGATCTCGTCGGGCATCCTGCAGCAGCGGAACCGGTACTTCGACGCGCTGGACGCCTACCGCTCCGGCGAGGTCGAGCCGATCGTCCGGGTGTTCGCCGACGGCGCCGTGCTGGCGATCGTCAACGGGCGACAGCTGGTCGACGACATCGAGGCGACCCAGGAGCACTGTGCCGAGCGGATGTCGGGGCTGCGCTCGGACTCGGCGGCCCGCGAGATCGCCCGGCTCGCCATCGGCCACCCCGTGCTGACCTCCACCTTCGTGCGCGCCGAGGTCGACAGGTCGGGGCCGGCGGTGTTCCGCGGCCTCGACCAGCTGGTCGAGCGGGGCGTGCTCACCGAGACGACGTCGCAGAGCCGCAACCGCCTGTGGGTGGCGCAGGACGTGATCCGCAACCTCGACGAGTTCGCGAAGCGGAGCATGCGGACCCGCTGACTTCCGGATTCACGAGCGGGTGACGCAGCGCTCCGAGAGGGCGTACCGCAGCAGCACCATGTCGCCGACCTGGCGGCTCTCGGCGAGCACGGCGTGACGCTCGGGCGTCCACGGGAACGTGCCGTCGCCGATCAGCCGCGGAGCTCGCGGGTCGCCGACGAAGAACGGGGCGATGGCCAGCTGGAGCTCGTCGACGAGGTCGGACGCCAGGAACTGCGTGATCATCGTCCGCCCGCCCTCGACCAGCAGCGCGCGTACGCCCCGGTCGCCCAGGTCGTCGACGAGGTCGGCCATCGTGACCTCCTCGCCCAGCCCGACCACGGTGGCGAGCTCACCGAGCCGGTCACGGATCCCGCGGGCCGCCGATCGCGGGCAGTACACGAGCTTCTCCGTCGGCCCCGTGGCGAAGAACGCCGAGGCTGGATCGAGGTCGCCGGTCGCGGTCACGGTCACCTTCACGGGTGTGGGCGTCAGGCCCTCCGCCTCGCGCCGGGTCCGTCGCTCGTCGCTGCGCACCAGTAGCCGTGGATTGTCGAGGCGCACGGTGCGCGCACCGACCAGGATGGCGTCGCTGTGCGCGCGCACCTCGTCGACCCGGTCGAAGTCCGCCGCATTCGAGAGCGCGAGGCGCGGAGGGGCTGCGGTGTCGAGGTAGCCGTCGATCGACATCGCGGCGCTGAGGATCACATAGGGCCGATCGCTCACGAGTCCACCCTGCCACGCGCACCGGCGAGCTCGACCGCCGATGCCGGTTCCGGGGTTCGAGTCCGGCGAACCGCGGAGGCCACGGCGAGCACGAGCCCGGGTGCGACGGCGATCATGGCGAGCACGCCGAAGAGCGCGGATGCCGCGACCCCGGTCGCTGCGCCCAGGCCGGCGACGGCGAACGTCCAGCCGGCGATGCCCTCACGCGGACCCCAGCCTCCGACGTTGAACGGGATGGACGCGGCGAGCAGGATCACGAGCGCGAGCGCGGCGAGGCGGAGCGGCGGCACGCTCGCCCCGACGGCGGCGACCGCGATGCCGAGGGTCGCGACGTGGCATCCGACCACCAAGATCGAGGCGGCGACGACGCGCACGAACGCACCGGGGGAGCCCACGCCCGCCGACAGTTCGCCGAGCTCGCGTCGCAGCGCGCGCCGCGCACGAGCGCTCGTCGCGGTGGTCACGAACACGGCGAGGGCGATCACCGCGAGGACGATGCCGAGCGCGGGGAGCACGTACCCCTCGAACTCCAAGCCGAAGGCGGCGAGCACGACGACCGCGATCACGATCTGCACCACCTGGCCCATGGTGCGCTCGATGACGACGGCGCGGGCGCCCTGCGCGACGTTGCCTGCGTCGCGACCCTGCGTGACCGCCCGCTGCACGTCGCCGACCACGCCGCCGGGGAGCACCGTGTTGAAGAACTGCGAGCGGTAGTACAGGCCGACGGCCTGCCGGAGGGGAAGGCCGACGCCGAGCCGCCCGGCGATGATGCTCCAGCGCCAGGCCGCCGCGACCGTGGCGACGAACGAGAGCGCGAGCGCGAGCGCGATCACGCGGAGGTCGATGCCGGCCAGTCCCTCCAGGAACGGCCCGGACCCCACCTGCGCGATGACCGCGACCAGCACGACGATGCCCACGAGCGAACGCGCGGCGAGCCGGAACCACGTCGACGACAGGATCGCGCGGATCCGAGGGGCGCTCGTCGACGCGGACATCACGGCCACGCGAGGAGATCGGCGTGCACGACGACGGCGGAGAGCGCGCCGCGCCGCAACTGTCCGGACCGGAGCGCGCGGTAGGCGGCACACTCGCCCTCGAGGTCGCGACGCTGCTCGAGCGCCGCATCGATCCAGCCGTCGAACCACTGCTCGAGGAGGTCCGGCTCGTGCGGGCCGAGCCGCCAGCGGGTCTCGGCGGTGCGGACGTTCCAGCCCGCCTCGCGGAACACGAGTTGCGCGAGTGCGGCGGCGGAGGGCCCGAGGAGCCGGCGCCCGCCGACGAGGCGTTCCTGGTGCGCGTTGAACGCGGCCGCGACCCCGGCGTCGCGAGGATCGGGCGGATCGAGCAGCACGTCGCCGGTCACGCTCAGGCTCAGGAGCACGGGGCATCCGACCGCGATGATCGCCCGTGCGATCGCGCGGAGCTCCTCGAAGGTGAGCACATCGAGCAGCGCCGACGCGGTCACGAGGGACGCGCCGTCGAGCTCGCCGGCGTCGAGCGCCCCGAGCGCGCCCGTTCGCGTGCGGACGGCGACGGACCTCCCGTCACGGTCGAGCGGCGCCGCGCCGTTCGTCGCGAGCTCGACGAGGTCGGGGTTCCAGTCGTGCAGGACCCACGTCTGCGGGCCCGGCAGCAGCGGCGCCAGCCACCGCATCATCGAGCCCGTGCCGCTGCCCAGGTCGTGGACCTCGACGGGGCCGGGTCGGAGCAGGCCGGATGCCGCGACGGCGAGCTCGCGGGACCGCGCCCGCGCGTCCTCGGGTTCGCGCAGCGCGAGCCAGTCGCTGCTGACCTCGATGATCTCGTTCATGCGGTGCGCCGCCGTTCGAACTCGACGTCGGCCGCCTTGCGGAGCTCACCCAGGACCGCGGTGACGATCGTCGCCGTGGCATCCCAGGTCCGCGTCGCGAAGACCGTCCGCGAGCGCATCGCCTCCGCCTCGAGCACGGCACTCCATCCGCGATCCACCTGCCACCGCCGCAGGACCGCGCGCAGCGCCACCGGATCGTCGGGTCGCGTGAGGATGCCGCCCCGGCTGCCGGCGATCGACTCCGGCACCCCGCCCACCTGCGCGGCCACGACCGGGATGCCACGGGCGAGCGCGTCGGCGACGACCATCCCGTAGCTCTCCGACCGCGACGGCGCGACGACGAGGTCCGCGGTGCGGTACGCATCCTCGAGCCGGCCGCCGGTGAGCACGCCCGTGAGGACGACTCGATCCACGAGCCCGCCGGAGCGGATCACGCCCCTCACGCGATCCGCGAACTCGGGATCGGCATCGAGCGAGCCCACGATCGTGCAACGCCAGCGGGGCAGGTCGGTCATGCCCGCCAGCGCGTTGACGAGCACGTCCTGCCCCTTGTGCCGGACGACGGCGCCGACGCTGAGCAGGTGGCCTCCCGATCCGGAGCCGGAAGCCGCCGTCGCCGGGGACGTGCCCGGCAGGGCGACCGTGATCCGATCCGCGTCCGCGAGCCCCCGCGCGACCAGCTCGGAACGGGTCCACTCGCTGGTGGTGATCACGCGTCGCGCGGCACCGAGGGCGACGCGTTCCCGCTCGGCGGTTCGCGCATGGCCCGGCGTGCCCGGCAGGGCGCTCGCCACCATGTGCGCGAGCACGACCATCCGAAGCCGGCTCGCCTGAGCCTCCAGCACGGCGGATGCCGCGACGGCGAGCAGGCCGTCGACGAGCACGAGCGCGTCGTGGGGGAGCGCCGACATCGCGCGCGCGGCATCCGTCACTCGGGTGACCGCCACGGGAACCATCCGCACGTCGCAGCCTCGAGCTCGCAGCGTCTCGGCGAGTCGCCGGTCGTAGACGTTGCCGCCGCTGACGCGCTCGTCGTCGTCGAAACCGTCGGGGACGAGGAAGTGCACGGTCGCGTCCGTCATCCGCTCACACCTCGCGCTCGTAGCTCGCCCACGCGATGTGCGACTCGTGGAGGGTCACCTCGATCGACGAGAGCCGAGCGGCGGATGCCCCGAGCCGACCGTCGGCGACGCGTTCGGCGAGGCGGTCGGCGATGACCTGGCACAGCCGCTCGGTGGTCGTGTTCACCCCGGCGAACTCAGGCTCGTCGTCGAGGTTGCGGTAGGTCAGCGCGCCCGTGATCTCGGCCAGGACCTCGGACGCCAGCCCGATGTCGACGACCACGCCGTCGGAGTCGAGCTCACTCGCGCGGAACGACGCGTCGACGACGAAGGTCGCCCCGTGCAGGCGCTGCGCGGGGCCGAACATCTCCCCGGTGAAGCTGTGGGCGATCATGATGTGGTCTCGCACGGTCACGGTGAAGGTCACGAGGCGTCCGTCCAATCGATCGTGTGGCAGAGTTCGGGGCCCGGTCGTTCGGCGAGCTCCGCCATGACCGCGGGCAGCTCGCTCCACGGGGAATCGCCGGTGAGCAGGGCGTCGAAGGCGTCGTCCTGCAGCAGGTCGAGCGCGAGCGCCAGCCGATCGCGCGTCGAACGTGTTCCGCGTCGACGTCGGGCAACGGCGCCCACCTGGCTCGACCGGATCGTCAGCCGGCGCGAGTGGAAGTCCGCGCCGAGGGCGAGCGTCACGGGCCGGTCGCCGTACCAACTGGCCTCGATCACCTCGCCGTCCGCCACGACGGACTCGAGCGCGAGCTGCAGCCCGGCCTCCGACCCGCTCGTGTTCACGACGAGGTCGCGGTCGCCCGGTGCGTCGCCGGGTTCCGCGAAGCCGACCCCGAGTCGGTCGGCGACCGCACGACGCGACGGGTCCACGTCGACGAGCACGACGTCGAGGCTCGGGATGCCGCCGGCCAGGCGCGCCACGCAGCATCCGATCATGCCGGCACCGACGACGGTGACCCGGTCGCCGACGAGGGGAGCGGCATCCCAGAGCACGTTCACGGCGGTCTCGAGGGCGCCGGCGAGCACCGCGCGGCGAGCGGGAACGCCGTCGGGGACCGGCACCACGGCCTCGGCGGGGACGACGAAGGCGGACTGGTGCGGGAACAGCGTGAAGACCGTGCGCCCGAGGAGCGCGTCGGGCCCCTGTTCGACGACGCCGACATTGAGGTAGCCGTACTTCACTGGTCCGGGGAAGTCGCCCTCCTGGAACGGCGCGCGCATCCGCTCCCGCTCGCTCGGCGGCACATGCCCCAGGAAGACGGATGCCTCGGTGCCGCGACTGACGCCCGTCCACCGGGTGCGCACCAGCACCTCGCCCTCGCTCGCGCCGGCGATCGACTCGCGGCGCAGGTCCCCGACGCCCGGCTCGTCGACCCAGAAGGCCACGGCCTCACGCACCGACACGTCTCCCTCGATGAACCATCCGACGATCTCCTCCGTATTCATGAATATGCTCCGTGCGACGCTCTTGAACAAGGACACGTGATGGCGAGCGACGAGGTTCAGCTCCCACCCGTCGCGCTGGCCGCCCTCGGCGCCGGAGGCGTCACGGCGATCTGGGCCGCCGATGCGCTGCCCGCCGTCGGCTGGTGGGCGGCGCTGACGTACCTCGTGGTGAGCACCGCGCTGCTGCTGCGTGGGCTGCGACGCGGCCAGGCGGTTCGATTCGGCTGGGCGAATGTCGTCACAGCCACGAGATCGGCGCTGGTCGGCATCATCACCGGACTGGTCGTCGCCTCCTTCATCGAGCCGATCCCGGTTGGGCTGCTCATCGGACTGGCCGTGCCCGCGCTCGCGCTCGACGCCGTGGACGGCTGGGTCGCGCGTCGTACCGACTCCATCACCGAACTCGGCGCGCGGTTCGACATGGAGGTGGACGCGTTCCTCCTCCTCGTGCTCAGCGCGTTCGTGGCGCAGCTCCTGGGGCCATGGGTGCTCGCGATCGGGCTGATGCGGTACGCCTTCGTCGTCGCCGGATGGGTGCTGCCCTGGATGCGCGGGCACCTCCCGCCGCGGTACTGGCGCAAGGTCGTGACCGCCGTGCAGGGGATCGCGCTGGCGCTCGCGGCATCCGGACTGGCGCCGATGCTCGCCGGCGTGGGGGTGGCGATCGCGCTGGCCCTGCTCGTCGAGTCGTTCGGTCGCGACGTGATCTGGCTCGCGCTGCGCCGCCGTGGCACCGCTCGGACCCTCGCCGGCGACGGAGCGCGCCCAGCCGAGGTGGATGCGCCGTGATCGATGCACCCGCCGAACCGGCCGAGGAGGAGCAGCGGTCATGCCGTCCGCGGGGCGCGGAGCACGACGGCCGTGGCGATCGCGAGCACCACGATGCCGATCGACTCGATGATCACGGTCTCGGGGACGAGGGTGAAGCTCCACACCTCGGTGATGCCGAAGAAGCCGACCGTCAGCGCGAGCAGGAGCGACGAGAGCGTCGCGATCACGAACAGCAGGCTCAGCACCGTGGTGATGCTCAGCAGCCGTCCGCGCAGGAACAGCATGCCGATCGCCAGCACGAGCGCCGCGATGGCGTTGAGCACGAACAGCACGCCGAGCAGGCCGCCGACGCCGACGAAGACCAGGTAGAGGTGGATCCCGCCGACGGCGAGGAGCACGATCGCGCTGAGGATCCGCATGACCCAGAGGAGGGTCGTGTTGGGGGTTCGGGTCATGGTCGTGCCAGTGTTTCCAGTCATGGTCAGACTCGCTTCCGATCGAAGCCTCCGGCGGAGACGCTAGGAGTGACACGAGACGGCGGCCCAAAGGGTTCACCCGCGCCGAGGCTGACCGCGTGGAAGGTCGTCTGGCTCGTCGTTGCCGTCCTGATCCTCGTCGAGGTGCCGCTCGCGCCGGCAGCGATCACCCACGGCTCGCCGGCGCCGCTCATCGGGCTTCCGGTGGAGTCGATCATCGTGTTGGCCCTGCTCGTGCTGCTTTCCTGGCGGGTGGCACGCGTCGTGGTGGCGGTCGGCTTCGGGGTCCTCATCGTGCTCGCGCTCGTGCTCGCCGCGATCGACTCCGGCTACCGGACGGTGCTCGACATCCACTTCGATCCGCTCGACTGGCAGCAGCTGAGCGACGCATACGGGGTCGTCCAAGGGTCGGTCGGCGGGCCCGCCGCGAGCGCGCTGCTCGCCCTGCTCGTGCTCGTCGCCGTCGGCACGATCGTCGGGCTCTCATGGGCGGCGCTCCGCGTGGCCGGCGTGCTTCGGCCGCGCGTGCGCGGCACAGCGGTGCTCTCGGCGATCGCCGCGGCCTGGATCATCGCAGCCCTGGTCGGCGCTCACATCGTGGCGGGCCAGCCGACCGCCGCGGCCGCCTCATTCGGCTCGATCTCCGCATCGACCACGCAGGCCGCCGAGGGGATCGCCGCGGTCGCCGAGCTCTCGCAGCAGATCGCGACGGATCCCTACCGCGGCGTCCCCGGCTCCGAGCTCCTGACCGCGCTGAAGGGCAAGGACGTCGTGTTCGCCTTCGTCGAGAGCTACGGCCGGGTCGCGGTCGAGGGCTCCGACCTCTCGGCCGGCGTCCGGCGGGTGCTGCGCGACGGCGAGGAGCAGCTCCGCGCCGACGGCTACGCCTCCCGAAGCGCGTTCCTCACCTCGCCGACCTTCGGCGGGCTCAGCTGGCTCGCGCACTCGACGCTCCAGACCGGGCTGTGGATCGACCGGCAGCCCCTCTACAGCAAGCTGATCCGGAGCGATCGGTTCACGCTGAGCGACGCCTTCGGTGCGGCCGGATGGCGCACGGTGAGCGTCATCCCGTCGAACACCGACCCGTGGCCGTTCGGCACGTCGTTCTACCACTGGGACACGCTGCTCGATGCGCACAACATGGGCTACGGCGGCCCGTCCTTCGGGTACGCGCGGATCCCCGACCAGTACACCTGGAAGCACTTCGCCGACACCGAGCTCGCCCGGGACGACCGGCCGGTCATGGCCGAGATCGACCTCGTCTCCTCGCACACCCCGTGGGCGCCGCTCCCGAAGCTGGTGCCCTGGTCCGAGATCGGCGACGGTTCCGTCTTCGATCCTCAGCCGGAACAGGGGCCGTCGGCGACCGAGGTCTGGCGGGATCCCGACCGGGTGCGCCAGGCGTACGGGCAGTCCGTCGAGTACTCGCTCGGCGCGACGTTCGACTTCCTGCACCAGGCCGATGATCCGAACCTCGTGATCGTCGTGCTCGGCGACCACCAGCCGGCGACGATCGTGAGCGGGCAGGGCGCCGGCCACGACGTGCCGATCAGCATCATCGCGAAGGACCCGGCCGTGCTCGCAGCGATCGACGGATGGCGCTGGCAGGACGGGATGCTGCCGTCGCCCGACGCGCCCGTCTGGCCGATGAACGACTTCCGCGACCGATTCCTCGAAGCGTTCAGCGATCGATGAGACCGAGGCCGCTCGGATGCCGCGTCGCCGTGTCCGAGGTCGGTGACACGATGTGCGCATGACGAGGTACTGGCTCGGCGTGGTGCAGCGTGCGCACGTACTGCTCGGCGTCGAGTGGGGGATCGCGCAGACCAACCACGGCAAGCGGGCCGGCGTGCAGCGGATGCAGCCGGGCGACGGGTTCGTGTACTACTCGCCGAAGACGAGCCACCCCGACGGCGACCCGCTCCGCGAGTTCACCGCGATCGGCCGGGTCGCCGACGGCGACGTCTACCAGGCCGAGTCGGACCCGAACCTCATGGCCGGATTCCGCCCGTGGCGGCGTGCGGTGGCCTACTCGTCTCACGCCCACGCCGCGCTTATCGCCCCGCTCCTGCCGGTGCTCGACCTGACGCGCGGCAACGCGAACTGGGGCTTCCAGTTGCGGCGCGGTCACCTCGAGCTCACGAAGCACGACTTCGAGGTCATCGCCCGCGAGATGGGTACCGACGAGTTGGTCGGCTGACGCGCCGCACGGGGCACGACGGAGCCCTGGTGGACAGGTGTCCACCAGAGCTCCGTCTGTCGGACCTACTTCGACAGCGCCGCGATCCGCTCGGCCACGATCGTCCCGATGGCGAGGATGTTGGCCCGGGTCGTCTCGAATGGCGCGCGATCCACACCCTCTCCCTCCGGGGACGGGGGGACGAGAACGCTCACCCAGTCGTCGCCCGCGACGAAGTCGAGACGGCACACGCTGCCAATATCGCCGCATCGGAGAATGGCCGATCCGGTCGTCGCAGCTGGCAGTTCGATCCTTCGGCCACCGTCGGACAACCATGCCTCGGCGTGTCGCGCGACGGCCCAAGCACCGTTCGGCAGGACTCCGATGGCGCCGAGAGACGCATCGCCCGTGCCGAATTGGAGCGAGCAGCTCTGAGCTCCCACCTGCCCCTTCGCGTACCAGTACTGTCCGATCCTCGGTCCGTCCCACCATTCGGCCACGTGGAGGTCGTCCACACCGGTGAGGGGAGCAACGACGCTGGTCGCCGCGATCGCGTCGCAGTCGGCGGAGGAGGTCGGACTCGTCGTCCGCGGGACCCACCGGTCGGAGATCGACGCGTTCCTCAGGCGCTCCACGAGCGGATCGGTGACGGCAAGGAACGATGCACGCAACTCCTCGTCGGAGACTCCGACGGCGACGATCCCCGAAGCGTGCAGCTCGACCCAGGTTGAGCCGATCACGCCGAAGAGCTCGCAGTAGCCCACGCCGATGCCGCCCCCATCCGACAGGCAACGCGGCCCTTGCACGTTCGGTCCGTACGTCGGGTCTCGGAGCTGAAAATCGTCGATGTAGCGGACGGCGTCCTCGGTGCCTTCCGGCAGCACGCGGAGGAGAAAGGCCTGCCCACCGGTACCGGCGGCCCACACGTCGTCGGAGCCGCTCCGCCATTCGCATTCCAGTGCACCGAGCTGCTCGCCCGCAGCGCGATCCGCGCTCGACAGCCCCGTTCCTGCCGGTACCGTCAACGGGCTCATCGGCCCAGTGAGCGGAACCCCTCGATCGCCGAGGAACGTGTCGAGCCTGGCCGTGTCGACGAGGTCGTCGCAGGTCAGCCCGATCCGGGGCGTCGGCCCGGGATCGACCGCTACCGGCGGTGCCGTCTCGACCGGGAACGTGCGTGCAGGAGGTGCGGTGGCGGTCGGGCTCGCGACCGTCGTAGCGACGGGCGGAGCCGCCGGGCCCTGCGGCAGGATCCCGAACGCGAAGGCCGCACCGGCGGATCCGAGCCCGAGCGCCAGGACCGCCGCCACGACGGCGCCGACGATGCGGTCGAATCGCGTGCGACGGGACGCAGGAGTGTGCGCCGCGGCATCCAGCACCCGGCCCTTGAGGTCAGCGAGCATGCGATCGAGCTCGTCGCCCTTGGGAGGATCAGTTCTCATCGACGGTCACCGCCTTCCGCAGTCGTGCCCGGCTTCGGGACACCCGTTGCTTCACCGCACCCACGGTGAGGTTCATCCGGCGTGCGACCTGGGCGTAGGGCACGCCCTCGACGAGGCACAGCTCGCACACCTGACGATCGATCGGATCGAGTCGCTCGATCTCCTCGAGCACCCACCGCAGGTCCTCACGCGCACGATCCGCGTCGTCGCGCCGGCCGCCGAGCGCGAGCAGGTCGCGCGAGTGCTCCTCGGGCAGGGCGTCCGCCCGGTTGCGCGCCGCCTTGCGGACGGCGTTCTGCGCCAGGAACCGGCAGGTCACCAGCAGCCACGGCAGCAGCGACGCCTCGGCGATCGTGATCGTTGCCGCCTTGCGCCACATCGTGACGAACGTGTCCTGCACGACCTCCTCGACGTCCATGCGGCTCGGGGCCAGCGCCCACGCGTACCGGGTCACGGCCTTCGCGTGGCGATCGAACACGATCGACAACGCCTTCTGGTCACCGACCGCCACTCTCCGCAAGAGCTCGGCATCGGTGTCCTCCTCTGCATCCACGTGCACCTCCTCACCTTGGAAATGTCGCCGGCGAGGCGAAGGTCACACGCGGGCCGCAGAATCGTCTCATGGGATTCACGCGTGCGGAGCTCGAGTCGTTCCGCGGAGCGAGCGTCGCCGACCTGATGCCCGAGCATCCGAGGCTCGTCTTCGTCGGCATCAACCCCGGGCTGTGGACGGCGGCGACCGGCTCGCACTTCGCGTACCCGGGCAACCGCTTCTATCCGGCGCTCGCCGCGGCCGGCATCATCCCGCGGGTCCCCGAGTTCGCGAACGGGCTCAGCGAGGCCGACCAGCGGATGTTCCTCGATGCCGGCATCGGCATCTCGAACCTCGTGCACCGCGCGACCGCCCGCGCCGACGAGCTCGACCGAGCCGAGCTGCGCGCGGGCGCCGCGCGCCTGGCCGACGACGTGGCGCGCTGGCGGCCCCGCGTCGTGGCCATCGTCGGCCTCACCGCGTACCGCCAGGGCTTCGACCGCCCGAAGTCCCGCGCCGGGCGGCAGGACGAGCCGATCGCCGACGCGCAACTCTGGGTCGTGCCGAACCCGAGCGGGCTCAACGCGCACGCGACGGTCGCCGACCTGGCGTGCGCGTACGCCGAACCGGCCCGGGCCGCGGGCGTCCTTCCCGATCGACCCGAGCCGGCGAGCGAGCGGCCGGTGGACTGACCGGCCGAGAGCCCTCGTAGCATGAACCCATGCCGCCGACGTCAGCAGATCCCCGGTCCGAGCTCGTGGCGCTGTGCGAGCGGGGCCTCGAGTGGCGGCCCGACCTCACGCGGGCGTTGGCGGATGCCGGGGGAGCGCGTCCGGCCGCGGTGCTCGTGCTGTTCGGCGTCCTCGATTCCGTGCCCGCCCGATCGGCCGGCACGATGCCACGTGACCTCGACGTGCTGCTGCTCCGGCGGGCGGCGACGCTCGCCAGCCACGCGGGGCAGATCGCCTTCCCGGGCGGGCGCCTCGAGGCATCCGACGACGGCCCGATCGCCGCAGCCCTGCGGGAGGCGGTCGAGGAGACCGGGCTCGACCCCGACGGCATCGATCCGCTCGGCACGCTGCCGCCGATGCCGGTGCCCGTGAGCAACCACGTCGTGACACCCGTGCCGGCCTGGTGGACGCGTCCGTCGGAGGTCGCGGCGGTCGACCACGACGAGTCGGTCGAGGTGTTCCGCGTGCCCGTGGCCGACCTGCTCGATCCCGCGAACCGCGGCAACGTGGTCGGCAGTTACCAGGGCCGCACCTGGCGATCGCCGGCATTCGAGGTCGGCGGGCGCGTCGTGTGGGGCGTGACCGGGCTGATGCTGTCGCGCATGTTCGACGAGCTCGGCTGGGTCGAGCCGTGGGACGAGGAGCGCGTCGTCGAGCGCGACGACCTGCTGGGCGCCTGATCCCCGCTCGCGGTCAGCGCACGAGCAGGAGCACACCCAGCGCGATGAGCCACAGCGACCAGAGCGTGTAGCCGATCGGCACCAGCACGCCGGCGACCGACCAGCCGCGCTGCTCGAACGGACCCACGAACTCGAGCGAGCCGAGGGCGAGCATCGCACCGATCACGATGCCGGGGATCGCGAGCCAGAGCGGGAGACCGCCGGCCGCGGCGACGAGGATGGTCCACGCACCGGTCGTGAGGTACCCGAGGTGCTCGCCGACGGCGACGCCGAGGTAGCGGTGCTGCACCTGGAACACGAGGTCGACCGTCGGTCGGTCGGCTCCCGCCGCATGCTCGCGCGCGAGGAACGGCACGACGAAGACCCAGCGCAGCAGCCCGAGCGCCTGCACCGTGCCGGCGATCACGCCCACCGCGACCGCGAGCGCGGCGAGCCCGGGGTCGGCGATGAGCCCGCCGGCGAGCACCGCGACGGGGATGAACAGCAGTGCCGACCAGGCGAACGCGAACCAGAGGAGCACGAGCCCGGTGCCGCCCGCGCGGAAGCGCTCGAGGATCTCGCCCGTGGGCCGGCGCAGGATGCCCGGATAGTCGAAGCGGACGGCGAGGCCGGCGTAGCCCGCGTTGAACAGGAGCGGTGTGGCGATGAGCAGCACGGCGAGCGCGATCATGCGGCAAAGCATAGCGTACGATGTACGTTATGGAAACGACGAGCGGGCCGATCGCCAGACGACGGCGGAACAGCCTCAGCCGCGACGAGATCGTCTCCGCGGCGTTCGACCTGTACCAGGAGGGCGCGACCGACGTGAGCCTGCGGAGCGTCGCCGCTCGGATCGGCGCGTCGCCGATGGGACTGTACGCACACATCGCCACCAAGGCCGACCTGCTCGACGCCGTCGCGGACCGCGTGCTCGCGGAGCTCCCCGGTCCCGACGACGGCACCGGCGACTGGATCGACGCTGGCGTCGACCGGGCGTCCGCGCACCTCGCAGTGCTCACGGCGCACCCATGGGCCGTGCCCGTGCTGCTCGCACGCCCGAACCCGGGCCCGGCGGCGGCGATGGCGGGGGAGCACTACCTCCGTACCTTCGCACGCGGGCTCGATCCCCGCACGGCGGCGGTCGCGTTCACGGCGACCCTCGCCGTGGTCTACGGCACGGCGGCGTTCACCACCGCGGCCGGCCACTCGCCCGACGCGCAGGAGCGCGACGAGGTCGTGGGGCGCATCCGCGACGTCGAGGGGCTGCCGCACACCGCCGCCGCGGCCGAGACGCTCGCCGACTACGGCTCCGAGGAGCAGTTCCGCAGGTCGGTGCGGGCGCTCCTGACGGGGCTGGCCGCGACGCACTGAGCAGCCGATGCGGTGCGCGCGAGCTCGACACGCGACACCCGCTGTGCCGCCGCGCGAGTTCTCGACGAGGCCGCCGACGTCCTCGTCGACTCCTCGGATCCCTCGCGCGGCGGGGGTGGAACTCAGGGCTCCCGACGGGACTGTATCCGATCGATCCTGTGAGCCCGCCGCGAGTTGCACGACACGCCGACACGGAATTCACGAGCGCCCGATCGCACCCCGCGAGTAGGTTGTCGCATGTGACGACCTGCCGCGCCGGCGGGTCCTGGGGCGGGGCGAAAGGGAATCGATGAACTTCATCGGCAGTGTCTGGGACATCTTCTGGTTCTTCTTCTGGGTGTTCGTGTGGGTCGCCTACCTCTTCGTGCTGATCTACATCGTCATCGACATCTTCCGCGACCACTCGCTGAACGGCTGGCTGAAGGCCGTCTGGCTGATCTTCCTGATCTTCGTGCCGTTCATCACGGCGCTCGTCTACCTCATCGCGCGCGGCAAGGGCATGGCCGAGCGCTCGGCCGAGCGCCGGCCGCAGTACGTCGAGTACTCCGACGAGGAGCTGCGCAAGATCTCGTTCGCGAGTCCGTCGGAGGAGATCGCGAAGGCCGCTGCGCTACGCGACCAAGGGGTCATCAGCGCGGGCGAGTACGACGCGCTGAAGCGCAAGGCGCTCGGCGAGAAGTTCTAGCCGTTCCGACGACGAGCGCCCCGGCCGCGCCGCAGCCGCGGCGGCCGGGGCGCTCGGGACCGGGCTACGGCTCGATCGAACCTGCTGCGGCGAGGATGGCGTCCACCGCCGCATCCGGATGCGACACCATCGACACGTGGGACGCGTCGAGTTCGCTCACCGTCGACCCGGCGCGCTCCGCCAGGCGGCGGAGGACATCGACCGGGATGACTCGGTCGGCCGTACCGATCACCGCCCAGCTGGGGATGGTGCGCCAGGCGGGTGGCCCCGACGGGACGACGTTCGCCACGAGCGACGCCGGCCGTTGGCTCGCGACGATGGTCCAGCGGTCGGCCTCGGGCAGGTCCTGCGCGAACGACCCGTGCACGACCTCGGGCTTCAGGAAGACTTCGGCCGCGCCCTCGGGAGCGCCGGGATAGCCCGCGATGTCGAACACCGTGGTAGGGTCCGCGACGGCGAGCGCGGACGACGACCCCTCGAGGATCTGCAGCACGCTCTCGCCCTCATCGGGCATGAAGGCGTTCACGTACACCAGCGCTCGGACATCGCCGGCCTGGTTCCCCGCGTTCGTGATGACGGCGCCACCGTAGGAGTGGCCGACGAGCACGACCGGCCCGCTCGTCCGCTGGGCGAGGAACGACGCCACGTACGCGGCGTCGTCGGCGAGTCCGCGCAACAGGTTCGGCGGCACCAGCACGGTATAGCCCTGCGCCTGCAACGCCCTCGTCACGGCGTCCCAGCTGGAACCGTCGGCCCACGCCCCGTGCACCAGCACGATCGTGGGCTTCGTCGTCGCATCCGTCATGTCGTTTCCCCTCCTCGATACGAAGCGGCGACTCGTCTCCGGTCGCCACGCCGAACGCTACGGCAGCCCGCATCGCGCCGCCAGAGCCGGAAGCTGGGAGTAGCCTCGGCCCATGACGGTGAGCGCGGCCCACCATGAGCCGCCTGCATTCGACGTGCGCGAGTTCGCCCGCACCGCGCAGGGGAGCCTGCGCGACGACCTCGACCTCCCGGCGATCGCCGCCGAGCCGCTCTCGCACGAGGTCGCGCGCACGCTCGCGGCCCTCGCCCTGCTCGAGGGCGCCACGATGGCGCACCTCCGCAACGTGCTCGTGACCTCGACGCACAAGGACGCCCGGGTGACCGCGTTCCTCGTCACCTGGGCGTTCGAGAAGTTCTGGATCGCAGACGCGCTGCGCGCGATCGTCGCGGCGGGCGCCGGCGAAGAGCCGGCCTCGGCCGGCGAGCCCGACGCGGCGCCTGCGCCGACCGGCCGGGTTGCGGCATCCGCCGGGCGCGGGCCGGTGCGCCGCGCGCTCGCGGGATTCACGCAGGGCTGGGCCGTGGTCGGCGTGCACATGGCCGTCGGCTTCGTCGACGACCGGATGCTGCGCGCCGCCCACCTGCGCGTCGTCGACGTCGCGGGCAGCCCACCGCTCGCCGACGCGGTGGACCGCATCCTGCGGGTGAAGGCTCGCCACGCGGAGTTCTTCGAGGGGGAGGCGCGGGCGCGGCTCGGGACCTCCGCGCGTGCGGCACGGCTCGCCCGTCGCGAGCTGCGTCGCACCTCGTGGCCCCTCGGCGGGTCGGCGCTCGAGCCGGCGGAGCTCGACGCGTTCGGGCGGTTCGCGTTCGGCGGCGATGCCGGCCGCGCCGCGCTGCGCGGGCTCGAGCACGAGATCCGGGGGCTGCCGGGCCTCGACACCCGCACCGCGGCATCCGTCAACGCAAGCCTCGCCGCCCTCGCGGCCCGGCCCGCGGCGTGATTGCATGGTCGCAGGCGGGAAGGGGGCCTGATGGCGTTCGACATCGACCGCTACACGGCGACCTCGGTGAGCGTGCACTGGGACGACCTGGACCTCGAGTCGTTCCGCGATTCGCCGCTGCCGGCCGAGTCGCTGCGCACCCTGCGCTACATGGCCGACGTGGAGTACCACACCGTCTGCTACACCCGCGACCTGCTCACCACGCCGTCGCATCGCGAGGCCGACGTCAGCGCGTTCATGACGATGTGGAACCGCGAGGAGTTCTGGCACGGCGAGGCGCTCGCGGCGGTGCTCGCGATGCACGACGTCACCGTCGACTACGACGCCCTGAAGGCGAGCCGGCTGAAGCTCGGCTGGCGCGACCGGCTCGACCCGATCAAGCAGTCCGTGCTCGGCTCCCTCGTCGGCTCGGACTTCGTCGCGGTGCACATGTCGTGGGGCGCGGCGAACGAGTGGTCGGCGATCACGGCGTACCAGCGCATGGCCGACCTCGAGGAGCATCCGGTGCTCGCCGAGCTGCTGCGCCGCATCGCGAAGCAGGAGGCCAGGCACGTCGCGTTCTACACCTCGCAGGCGCGCGAACGGCTGGCGGCGAGCGCGAAGGCGCGGAAGGTGACGCGCTTCGCGCTGAGCCGGTTCTGGGCGCCGGTCGGCTCGAGCATCTCGTCCGACGATGACGTCCGGCACGTCATGACGCACCTCATGAGCGGCCCCGAAGGGCGGCGGGCGGCACGCAAGGTCGACGACAGCATCAGCGGGATGCCGGGACTCGACGGCCTGACGATCGTGCAGGACGCGCTCGACCGCATCGGCGTGCCCGGGTAGCGTGAAGGGCATGGCTCAGCAACGCGAGCCCGACACGTGGGCGCACGGACGCGCGTACGAGTCCTACGTCGGACGGTGGAGTCGCGAGATCGCCCCGCGCTTCCTCGAGTGGCTGCGGCAGCCGCCGGGGCTGCGGTGGCTCGACGTCGGATGCGGCACGGGTGCGCTCAGCGCCGCCATCATCGAGCAGGCGATGCCCGCCACCGTCGACGGCGTCGACCCCTCGGAGGGCTTCCTCGAGGCGGCGGTCACCGAGCTCGGCAACCGCGTCACCTTCCACCGGGCCGGGGCGGAGGCGCTGCCGATCGACGACGATTCCATCGACGTCGTGGTGTCGGGGCTCGCCCTCAACTTCGTGCCCGATCCCGACCGCGGGCTCGCCGAGATGACGCGGGTCGCGGTCGGCGGCGGTGTCGTGGCCGCCTACGTGTGGGACTACGCCGAGCGCATGGAGCTCATGCGGTGGTTCTGGGATGCAGCGGGCGATCTCGACCCCGTGGCCGCGGAGCTCGACGAGCGCGAGCGGTTCGCGGAGTTCACGCCCGAGGCGCTCACGTGGCGCTTCGCAGGCGCGGGCCTGCTCGACGTGGAGACGACGGGCATCGAGATCCCGACGGTGTTCCGCGACTTCGACGACTACTGGACGCCGTTCCTCGGCGGGCAGGGGGTCGCGCCGGCCTACGCGATGATGCTCGACGAATCGGCCCGTGGTCGGCTGCGGGAGCGGCTGCGCAAGCTCCTCCCCGTCGAGGACGACGGGACGATCCGGCTCGTGGCCCGCGCGTGGGCCGTGCGCGGCATCGTCGCGGGCTGACCACGGACGGCTCGGCACGGACGGCCGAGCACGGAAACGGCCCCGGCGGGAGATCCCGCCGGGGCCGTTCGCGTCACTTCACCTGCCGGTGGCTATGCGACGGTCTCCGCGTCGCGCTTCGGCAGCTTCCAGCCGGGTCGCACGTAGTGGCACGTGTACCCGTTCGGGTAGCGCTCCAGGTAGTCCTGGTGCTCGGGCTCCGCCTCCCAGAACGCGCCCGCGGGGGAGACCTCGGTGGTCGCCGGCCCCGGCCAGATGCCGGAGGCGTCGACGTCGGCGATGGTCTCGTACGCGGTGACCTCCTGCTCGGGCGTCGTCGGGAAGATCGCCGAGCGATAGCTCATCCCGATGTCGTTGCCCTGGCGGTTCCGCGTCGACGGGTCGTGGATCTGGAAGAAGAACTCGAGCAGGTCGCGGTACGACACCTTCGACGGGTCGTACACGATCTCGAGCGCCTCGGCGTGGCTGCCGTGGTTGCGGTACGTCGCGTTCGGCACGTCGCCGCCGGTGTAGCCCACGCGCGTGTCGATCACGCCCGGGCGCTTGCGGAGCAGGTCCTCCATGCCCCAGAAGCAGCCGCCCGCCAGGACGGCGGTCTCGGTGCCGGGGATGCTGGTGATCTCGCCGGGGTTGGTCATGATGCGTCCTCCTTCTCGGATGCCGCGGCATCCGGGGTCGTGGTCGGGAACAGCGAGCGGTACTGGCCGTACCCCTCCGCCTCGAGGTCGGCGGCGGGAATGAACCGCATCGCGGCCGAGTTCATGCAGTAGCGCAGGCCGCCCTCCTCGATCGGGCCGTCGTCGAACACGTGCCCGAGGTGGCTGTCGGCGCCCGAGGAGCGCACCTCGGTGCGCTTCATCCAGAGCGTCCGGTCGACCTTCTCGGTGACGGCGTCGGGCTCGATCGGCCGCGTGAAGCTCGGCCAGCCCGAACGGCTGTCGTACTTGTCGGTCGAGGCGAACAGCGGCTGCCCCGAGACGACGTCCACGTAGATGCCGGGCTCGTGGTTGTTCCAGTACTGGTTGCGGAACGCCGGCTCGGTGGCGTCCTCCTGCGTGACCCGGTACTGCTGGGGGGTGAGGCGGGAGACCGCCTCGGGAGTCCTGCGGTAGTCCTGTGGCACTTCGTATCCTCCTTCGCGGGCGCCGCTGGCTGCGGCGCTCGACGCACGCTCGACCGGCTGGCGATTCACGGCGTCACCAGAGGAAACAGTCGGGGAGGCGGTCCTGTTCCGCCGTTCGGGCCTCCCCGCTGTGACTTCCCTGTGAGCACCGTCCGTACCCGGCGGACGTGTCGCCGTCGCCCCGCGGACGTACGATGGAGCCACGCCGGCCGGGGCGCTCTGGAAGGAGCAGCACTGGCCACCACCTGGCACCCGATCCTCGCTGCGGCCGAACCCGAACCGGGGCGCTGGCGCCTCATCGACAGCTCCGGTCGCGAGTACGGCACGGTCACGATCGTGCGCGTCGGCGGCCGGGTGCGGTACCGCGCCGAGTTCGGCGGACGGCTGCTCGGCTGGGGCACCACCCTGCGCGGCGCGTGCGAGCAGGTGCACCACGCGTTCGTGCGGTCGCACGGCCCGGGGGACTGGCCGGGGTATCCCGACTTCCACGATCGCTGAGGCACGATCCACGAGGGACGTTCGCTCGCCACGATCCCCGAGCCCTCGTCGCGTCGGTAGGCGGTCATGCGCCAGACTTGGCGGCAGGATCCCGGGGGAGGTGAGCGTCGGTGGAGCTCCTGGTCGTCGGCGTGCTCGGCCTCCTCGGCATCGCCGCCGCGACGGCGCTCGGTCCGCGCGTGCGGGTGTCCCCGCCGCTGCTGCTCGTGATCGTCGGCATCCTCGTGAGCTTCCTGCCGTTCGTGCCCGAGATCGAGATCGACCCCGAGTGGATCATCGCGGGGGTGCTGCCGCCACTGCTCTACTCGGCGTCCGTCGCGATGCCCTCGATGGAGTTCCGCCGCGAGTTCGGGGCGATCAGCGGACTCTCCGTGTCGCTCGTCGTGGTGAGCTCGGTCGCGATGGGGCTGCTGTTCACCTGGATCGTGCCTGGCCTCAGCCTCGCGGCCGGCATCGCGCTCGGCGCCATCGTCAGCCCCACCGACGCCGTCGCGACCTCGATCGTGAAGCGCGTCGGGGTGACGCCGCGCATCGTGACGGTGCTCGAGGGCGAGAGCCTGCTCAACGACGCGACGGCGCTGGTGCTGCTGCGCTCGGCCATCGCCGCGACCGCCGCGTCGATCACGTTCTGGGAGATCGTCGGCGACTTCGTGTTCGCCGTCACGGTCGCGGTGGTCGTCGGGTACGCGGTGGGCAAGGTCAACCTGTGGGTCCGGTCGCGGGTCACGGATGCCACGGTGAACACGGTCATCTCCTTCGCCGTGCCGTTCGTCGCCGCGGTTCCGTGCGAGGCGCTCGGGGCATCCGGGCTCGTCGCGGCAGTCGTCGCGGGGCTCGTGACGGGCCGCGGCGCGATCCGCAGCCTCTCGCCGCAGCACCGCATGTCGGACGTGCAGAACTGGCGCACGATCGAGCTCATCCTCGAGGGAGCGGTCTTCCTCGTCATGGGGCTCGAGCTGTCCACGATCGTCAGCGACCTGACGAACGAGGTGCGCGGCATCGAGCTCGGCGCCCGCGTCGCGGGGATCACGCTCCTCGGCGTCGTCGTCGTTCGGGCGCTGTTCGTGTTCCCCATGCTCGGGCTGCAGCGCCGGAGCTTCCGGCGCGGCGAGCGGATGAAGCCGCACCTCACCGCCGTGCAGGAACGGCTGGAGGGGGTGGACCCGACCCAGGCCGACCTCATGCTCGATGCCGCGAGGGCGGACGCCGCGCGCGCGGGCAGCATGCCGGAGCCGGCCGAGGCCGCCGACCCCGACGCCGACCCGCCGACCGACGACGAGGTCGCCGTCGGCGAGCAGGCGGCCGACCATCGCCGTCGCCGGTTCCGGCGCCGGCCACCCGACCGGGCGATCTCGTCAGCGTCGCTGCAGCGCTTCCAGTCGCGACTGCGACGCAAGGTCGCCGACATCGACTACTTCATGGCGGAGCCGCTGGGCTGGCGCGAGGGCACCGTCATCGTGTGGGCGGGCATGCGCGGCGCCATCACGCTCGCCGCGGCGCAGACACTGCCGCAGGGCACGCCCGACCGCTCGCTCGTGATCTTCATCGCATTCCTCGTCGCGGCCGGATCGCTCATCATCCAGGGCGCGACGCTCCCGTGGCTGGTGCGGCTCGTCAAGCCAGCCGGCGTCGACCGGGAAGCCGCGCGCACCGAACGCGCGGACCTGCTCGAGATGCTCCGCGGCGTCGCCGACGACGTCGTGCGCGAGCACCGCGAGGCCCGCGCGGCGGCGGGGGAACCCTCGGGCCCACGCGACGCCGAGGCCGATCGCGAGCTCTACCGTACCCTCCGACTGGACATCATCGCGGCTCAGCGCGAGGCCCTCCTCTCGGTCCGCGACGAGGGCACCTTCAGCGCGTCAGTGCTCACGGGTGCGCTCGAGACCCTCGACGCCGACCAGATCAGCATGGAGCTGCGGCGGGCGCACCAGGACGAGGCCTGACTGCGGCCTCCGCGGGGTTCGACCTCCCGCCGTGCTCGGCAACCGTTTCCCGGAAACTCGAGTCACGCGCCGTTCGGGACCACGCAGAATGCGAACTCGGTCGCGGAAATCGTGAGCAAAGGTCAAGAACGTGGAGGACATTCACAGGAACACATGAGGGTTTATACAGAAGCCCTCGGCAGACTGGCCACTTCGCCCGGGCGCCCCCGCGCCCGCGGAACGTCGAGTCAAGGTTCACGCGGCAGCCCCGCCCGAGAGCCGCCCCCCGTGAAAGTCATGCAGAACCAGTCTTCCTCCACACCTGACAACTCCAGCTCACTCCAGACGGTCGATCCCGAGACCGTCCCCCGCCGCGATCAGCGCGGCCGCCGCGGCAGGCGCCGCGGAGCATGGCTCGCCGCCGGCGCAGTCGTCGCGATCGGCGCCATGGTCGGCACCGGCTTCGCCGTGCAGGGGGCCGTCGCCGCCCAGAACGACCGCATCGCCGAGACCCGAGCGCTCACCGACGCCGCGAACAGCGACGTGCAGCAGCTCGACGCGCACGGCGGCATCCTCGAGGCCCGCGCGGTGAAGCAGGCTGAGGAGACCCTCGCCGGCGCCAACGACACCATCACGGCCGCGCAGGGCAAGACGGATGCCACGGCGCTCGTCGCCGAGGTCTCCGCGCTCGGCGACTACAAGCTCCTCGCGCCCGAGCGCGTGTTCGACCTCGTCGACTCGACGCAGGCGCACGCCGAGACCGTGCGCGCCGCCGTGGCGGAGGTCGACCGCGTCGCCGCGGAGCAGGCCGCCGCTGCTGCCGCTGCTGCAGCCGCCGCGAAGGCCGCCGCCGAGGCCGCTGCCGCCGCCGAGGCGCAGCAGGCGTCATCGTCGTCGTCCTCGCGCCCCGGCGCGCCCGCCAACCCGACCGCCGCCCAGGCCATCGCCCGCGACATGCTGCTCCAGCGCGGCTGGGGCGACGACCAGTTCGGCTGCCTCGTCGAGCTCTGGAACCACGAGTCCGGCTGGAACGTCTACGCCTCGAACCCGAGTGGCGCGTACGGCATCCCGCAGGCGCTGCCCGGCAGCAAGATGGCCTCGGCCGGCCCCGACTGGGAGTCGAACCCCGCCACGCAGATCTCGTGGGGCCTCGGCTACATCACCGGCCGCTACGGCACCCCGTGCGGTGCCTGGGACGCCTTCAACTCGCAGGGCTGGTACTGATCCCGTCGCCGACCCGAAGCGACCCCCAGGGAACGCCCCCGACCGCAGCGCGGTCGGGGGCGTTCCCTCGTTCGGGCGTCACTCGTCGTCGGGCGGCCGCGACAGGCGCAGCTCCTCGAGGTCGAGGCGCGCCTGCAGCCGACGGAGGATGACGTCGTCGATGCGCCGTTCGTGGCGGAGGGCGATGAGCGCCTCCCGCTTCACCGGGAGCAGGGCGAGGCGGAGCTCGTCCTCCTCGTCGGCGCGGCTTCCGTCGCGCGCGGCGGCCTCAGGGCGTCCGTCCTCGCGGTGGATGAGCGTGAGCCGCTCCTCGTAGCCGACGCGGAGCGCGTCGACCACCGCGTCGTCCGACCCGAGCTCGACGGCCGTGCCCGGCAGCGCGTCGAGGGCGGCGCGCAGCATCCGCTGCTCGCCCAGCAACTCCTCGTCGAGCTCGCGCGGGTCGGGCCCGAGATGGGACCAGCGCACGATCGCGGGCAGGGTGAGCCCCTGCACGACGAGCGTGAACAGGATCACGACGAACGTGACGGCGATCACGAGGTCGCGCCCCGGCAGCGGATCGCCGGCGGCGGTCTCCTCGGGCAGGGCAAGCGCCGCGGCGAGCGAGACGGCCCCGCGGAAGCCCGCCCAGCTCAACGGGAAGCGCTGGCGGAAGCCGATGCGCCGCAGGCGCTGCGCCGGGCGGCGGTCGAGGGCGCGGATGAGGTAGGGCGTGGTGACGCCCCAGAGCAGTCGAACCGCCATGACGCCGACCGCGCACGCGAGCCCGAACAGCAGCGCCTCGGGCCATGCGGGTCCCAAGCTGTCGAGCACCGGCTTCAGCTCGAGTCCGATCAGCACGAACAGGGAGCCGTTCAGCACGTAACTCGCCAGCTGCCAGAAGCCGTAGGTCTGCGCGCGCGTCGCCGCCGTGATGATCCGCGGGCCGAAGTGGCTGACGACGAGGCCGCAGACCACGACCGCGACCACGCCCGACGCCCCCACGAGCTCTGCGGGCAGGTAGGCGAGGAACGGCGTCAGCATGCTCAGCGTGCCGCTCAGCAGCCGGTCGTCGCGGATGACGCGTCGGAGCAGGTACACGCCGTAGCCGATCACCAGGCCGATGGCGATGCCGAGCGCGTACGCGTAGGTGAACTGCAGGCTGAGGTCGACGAACGAGATCGACGCGCCGGCGGTCGCCGCGCCGACCGCGACGCTGTAGAGCACCAGCGCGGTCCCGTCGTTGAGCAGGCTCTCGGCGCGGAGGATCGTGCCCTGCCGCCGTGGCAGGCTCCGGACGACGGCGGCGACCGCCGTGGCATCCGTCGGCGAGAGGATCGCCCCGAGCGCGAGGGCCATGGCCCACGGCAGGCCGAGCGACGCCGCGAGCCACGCGATCGCGAAGGCCGTCACGAACACGAGCACGATCGCGAGCAGCACGATGACGCGGAGGTTGTCGCGGATCTCGCGGAGCGAGGTGTTGAGCGACTCCCAGTAGAGCAGCGCGGGGAGGAACAGGAGCAGTACGAGCTCGGGCGGCAGCTCGACGTCGCCGAGCGCCGGGACGAAGCTGAGCGCCGCACCGGCCACGAGGAGGACGAGCGGCGCAGGCACGCGGATCCGTCTCGCAAGCATGCCGCCGCCGAGGATCGTGGCGCCGAGCACCACGACGAGGATGAGTCCGTCCATGGGTCCCGTCATCCCATTCCGGCCGGGGGCGTGTCAAGCGACTGCGATCCCCACCCGCGCCTCGATAGCCTGACCGCATGGCCGACCAGCAGACGCAGCGACGACCGGGGGGTCCGTTCGCCGGGATCGTCGCGTGGGGCACGAAGGTCACGGCGTGGGCGCTCGCGACCAGGCCCGTGCGCGCGTGGTTCATCTACCTGGAGCATCACGGGCCGATGCTCGCCGACAGCGTGACGTACCGCACCCTCTTCTCGGTGTTCGCGGGCGTCTTCCTCGGGTTCGCGATCGGCGGCATCTGGCTCGCCGGCAGCCCCGACGCCCTCGACGCCCTGGTCGCGACCATCGAGATGGCGATCCCGGGCCTGATCGGCGAGAACGGCGTCATCAATCCCGACGACCTGATCCAGCCCATCACGCTCAGCATCGCGGGCGTCTTCGCGCTCGTCGGCCTGGTGGGCGCCGCCATCGGCGCCGTGGGGTCGCTGCGCATCGCGTTCCGCGACCTCGCCGACCAGCCCGACGACCAGACGTTCTTCGTGTGGGTGCTGCTGCGGGACTTCGTGCTCGCGGTCGGCTTCGGCGCCGCGCTCACGCTAGCGGCCGTCGTGACGTTCGTGAGCACGAACGCCCTCACCACGTTCTTTGGCTGGCTCGAGATCTCGACGCGCGAGCCGGCCTTCGACGTCCTCGTCCGGATCGGCTCGGGGATCGTCATCTTCGCGATCGACACGGTCGTCATCGCAGCCATGTTCCGGATCCTCTCGGGGCTCCGGCCGAGCGGTCGGTCGCTGTGGGCGGGTTCGCTGCTCGGCGGCGCGGGGCTGCTCGCGCTGCAGCTGCTCTCGAGCCTCTTCGTCGGCGGCGCCAACGCGAACCCACTGCTCGCCTCGTTCGCGTCGCTGATCGCCCTGCTGCTCTGGATCAACCTGTCGGCGCAGGTGATCCTGATCGCGGGTGCCTTCATCGTGGCGGCCGTCGACGAGGAGCAGGACCGCGTGCACGCTCGGCACGGCGCACCGACGCTCGCCCTGCGGCGGCTGCAGCGGGCCGAGCGTCGGGCGACGGATGCCGCGACCGAGCTCGCCTCGGCCCGCGAGGCGGTCGAGAAGGAGCTGGCGGCGCAGCATCCACCGAAGTCCTGACGGGCCGGCGGCAGCGCCTCGGAAGCCGGACACGGGCGACGGCCGGGCGCTGGTCCCTGCAGTCCCGCGCCCGGCCGCCCGTCCTGGGGTCAGCGTTCGGGGTACGCGGTGCCGTCGTCGACGATCTCGACGACCTCGACCTCCTCGACGACGACGTCGTCATCGTCGAGCCGTTTCCCGTCCGCGTCGACGACCTCCTCGACCTCTTCGTACTCCTCCTTCGGCAGCTCCGCGCTGAGCGGCAGCTCCGCGTCCGTGTACTCGCCCTCGAAGGGCTCTCCCGGTCGTACGTCCGACATGGTTCCTCCGATCGTCACGGCCGATCCGCCGGTCGGTCGGCCTGCGCCCCACGGTACGGCCGGGCGCGGCGCGGGCGCAGGGGATTGACGTGCCGCCGACGGCGCGGTAGCCCCTCGGGCCGCGTCCGGCGCCGAAGCGGCGATCGGGCGGACGAGTCCTTTCCGCGGTCGGCCGCCGCGAGCAGAATGGGCACGTGCCCACCGTGCAGCAGGTCGTCCGGTCCGTCATCGCGCCCATCACGCGCACGCGGCTGTTCCGCGCGATCGGCCCCGCGCTGCTCCCGCCGGCCGAGCGCCTGGTGGCGTGGCTCACCGGCGGGCGCGTGCAGCTCAGCGGGCTCCTCGTGCCGTCGCTCGTGCTCCACACGGTCGGCGCGAAGTCGGGCGAGCCCCGCGAGACGTACCTCATGTACACGCCCGACGGGCGTGGTCGTGCGATCGTCGCCGGCACCACGTTCGCGCAGGAGCGGCATCCCGCCTGGACCTACAACCTGCTCGCTCACCCCGACGCGTCGATCACCGTGCGCGGCCGACGCCTGCACGTGCGCGCGAGCCGCATCCCCGACGACGAACGCGACGCCGCGTGGGCGCGCATCGAGGCGCAGTGGCCCGGCTACCGCGGGTACGAGCGCGACTCGGGCCGCATCGTGCGGCTCTTCCGCCTGCAGCCCGTCACGGGTCCGCACGACGCGTCGATGTGACGCAGGCCCGGTCGCCGTTCGCGACGACCCCGTCGGTCAGGTGATCGCGGATGCCTCGATTCGTCGTCCGGCGTCGAGGAGCAGTCGCACCGCGCGGCGGATGCCCGCACTCTCGGCCATCGACCGGCGGTAGGCGACGCGGATGTCGCGCACCTGGCTGTGGTCGGCGAGCGGACGCGCGACGACGCCGTCGGGCAGGTTCGACCGGCCGAGCCGGGGGACCAGCGCGATCGCGACGCCCTGCCGCGCGAGCTCGATGAGGGAGGCGAAGTCGGGATCCTCGGCGACGACCCGTGGGACCGCGTCGAGGTCGGCGAAGATCCGCATGAGCGCCTCGTGGCAGATGGCGCCCTTCGGCGTGCTCGCCCATGCCTCGCCGACGAGGTCGGCGCGCTCGAGCTCGGCGCGGCCGGCGAGCGGGTGGTCGACGGGGAGCACGACATCGGCCTCGTCGTGGCACACGTGCTCGGTGGCGACGTGCGACGGCGCGATGAGCGGCACCGAGTTCCAGTTGTGCACGACGGCGAGGTCGGCGGAGCCTGAGGCGACCATGGCCATGGCGTCGACGGGGTCGACGCTCGTCACGGTCGCAAGCACCGCGGCATCCGCATCGCGCAGTTCGCCGAGCACCGGGCCGAGCAGCCCTCGCGTGGCGGTCGAGAACGAGGCGATGCGCAGCGGAGCGGTCGGCCGGGCGCCGCTCGCGGCCACCGACTCGAGCCGTTCGAGGCCGTCGAGCAGCTCGCGGCCCTCGCTCGCGAGCGTGCGACCGCGCTCCGTGAGCAGCACGCCGCGGCCGCGTCGCTCGAGCAGCACGGCGTCGAGGTCGCGCTCGAGCTTCTTCACCTGCTGCGACACCGCCGACGGCGTGTAGCCGAGCTGGTCGGCCGCGGCCACCACCGATCCCGCCCGGTCGACGGCGACGAGCGCCCGCAGTCCCTGCAGATCGATCATGTAGTGATCGTACGTGATCAGCCGAAGAATTCGGAACTGGTGCTGAATCCATTCGGCTGCTTGGCTGGAGTCGTGACCCCGCGACACCTCCTGCTCGGCCTCCTCGTCGCCCTCATCTGGGGCGTCAACTTCGTGGCCATCGACCTCGGCCTGCGCGACACCCTGCCGCTCGTGCTCGTGGCGCTGCGATTCTCCCTCGTCGCCGTGCCGCTCGTGTTCTTCGTCCCCCGACCGGATGCCCCGTGGCGCGTCATCGCGGGCATCGGCCTGTTCATGAGCGCCGGCCAGTTCGGCCTGCTCTTCACCGCGATGCACCTCGGCCTGCCCGCGGGCCTCGCCGCGGTCGTGCTGCAGTGCCAGATGATCTTCACGCTCGTGATCGGCGCGGTCGTGCTGCGCGAGCGCCCGACCCGGATGCAGCTGCTCGGCGCGCTCCTCGGCGTCGCCGGGCTCGGGATCGTCGCGCTCGGCCGCCTCGAGGGCGCGCCGGGGCTCACGGCGATCGTGCCGCTCCTCATCTGCGTCGCGGCGGGCCTCAGCTGGGGCATCGGCAACGTGATCTCCCGGTCGGCGGCCGGTGCCGACGGCTTCGGGATCGTCGTCTGGTCCGCCCTGTTCGTGCCGTTGCCCGTGCTCGCGCTCAGCCTCCTGCTCGACGGACCGGCGGCGGTCGGCGAGGCGTTCGCCACGATCGGCTGGGAGACGATCGCGAGCGTCGGCTTCACGGCGGGCATGGCGTCGCTCGTGGGCTACACGATCTGGAACATGCTGCTCGGCTGGTACCCGGCCGCGATGGTGGCGCCGTTCGCGCTGCTCACTCCACCGATCGGGCTCGCCGCCGCGGCCCTCGCACTCGGCCAGGTGCCGAACGCCCTCGAGCTCGCCGGGAGCGCGCTCCTCGTCGGCGGCGTGGCGGTCGGGCAGCTGCGCCGCCGCCGACGGCTCGGGCCCGCTGCGTCGGTCGCGGTCGCGGTCGAGGCGGATGCCGCGGCATCCGGTGCGTCCGACGACGGGGGGATCGTGGCATCCGATCGGGGGGTTGACCCGATACCGGCGGTGCGGCGGCGCTCCTAGCGTCAGCCGCATGACCACCGGAACCGCACGTCCGTCACAGCCGGCCGCCGCCGGACCCCCGCGCGGGGCGACGCCGCGCCTCGTCGCGACCCGGGCGGGATGGGCCTGGATCGTCCTCTCGTCGCTCGCCATCGCCGCGTTCGCCGTCGTGCCGTACCTCACGGCCTCGCTCGCTGAGCTCTCGGAGTCGGGCGCTGGCCTCGCGGGCAACTACGACGGCCGACCGGCCGTCGTGCAGGCGGCGTTCTACGCGCACATCGTGGCGGGCGGCCTGGCCCTCGTCGCCGGTCCGTTCCAGTTCTGGCGCGGACTCCGCGACCGGTACCGCGCCGTGCACCGGTGGATCGGGCGCGGGTACCTCGCGGCCGTGGCGATCGCGGGTGTCTCGGGCCTCGTGATCGCCCCGTTCAGCGAGGCGGGCCTCGCGGGGTTCGTCGGCTTCGGCACGCTCGCCGTGCTCTGGCTCCTGACTGCGTGGCGGGCGTACCGGGCGATCCGCGCGCGCGACGTCGCGAGCCACCGGGCCTGGATGATGCGCAACTTCGCGCTCACCTACGCCGCCGTGACACTGCGGCTCTGGCTCGGCCTGCTCATCGGCCTGCAGGCGATCCCCGGCGACTTCGACTTCGACGCCGCGTTCGCGAACGCCTACGGCGTGGTGCCGTTCCTCGCCTGGCTGCCGAACCTCGTCGTCGCGGAATGGCTGATCCGCCGCCGCGGGCTCCCGTCGTACCGGATCACCTCGGGAACCGAGGCACCCTCAACCGCCCGGGGTTAGGCTCGTCGCATGTGCCGGAACATCCACCCCCTCCACAACTTCGAGCCCGCCGCGACGGACGACGAGGTGCACGCGGCCGCACTGCAGTTCGTGCGCAAGGTGAGCGGATCGACCAAGCCGTCGAAGGCGAACGCCGAGGCGTTCGACCGCGCCGTGCACGAGATCGCGCACATCACGCGGCATCTCCTCGACGACCTCGTGACGCATGCGCCGCCGAAGGACCGCGACATCGAGGCAGCGAAGGCGCGAGCCCGGGCCGAGAAGCGGTACGCGACGTTCAGCGCGTGACCGGCGTCCGGCGGGCACGGGCACGCGCACGGCCGCCGCGCCGGCCGCCCTGTCGCGGTGTCACCCCGGCACGGTAGCGTCGCACCATGGCCGCCGAAGCTGTCACCCTCACCGTGCCCGGTCCCGACGGCGATCGGGAGGTCCGCATCTCGTCGCCGAACCGAGTGATCTGGCCCGATCCGGGCATCACGAAGCTCGAGCTCGCCGAGTACCTCGTCGCCGTGGGGGGCCCCTTCATCGAGGCGAACGGCGATCGGCCCGTGTCGCTCCAGCGGTTCCCCGAGGGCATCGACGGCGAGCAGTTCTTCTCGAAGAACCCGCCGAAGGGCGCGCCGGCCTGGGTGCGATCGGTGACGGTGACGTACCCGAGCGGCCGGCGGCATCCGCAGGTCGTGCTCGACGAGCCGGCCGCCGCGGTCTGGGCCGCGCAGATGAACACGATCGTGTTCCACCCGTGGGCGTCGAGCACCGCGAACACCGACAACCCCGACCAGCTGCGCATCGACCTCGACCCGCAGCCCGGCACGGGTTTCGCCGAGGCGGTGCCCGCCGCGCTCGCGCTGCGCGACCTCATGGGCGAGGTCGGGCTGACCCCGTTCGTGAAGACGTCGGGAAATCGCGGCATCCACGTCTTCGCGCCCATCGAGCCCGAGCACGAGTTCCTCGACGTGCGGCACGCCGTGATCGCCCTCGCCCGCGAGCTCGAGCGGCGCATGCCCGCCGAGCTCACCACCGCGTGGTGGAAGGAGGAGCGCGGCGACCGCATCTTCATCGACTTCAACCAGGCCAACCGCGACCGCACGATGGCGGGCGCCTACAGCCCGCGTCCGCTCCCGCACGCGCCGGTGTCCTGTCCGCTCGCATGGGACGAGGTCGAGTCCGCCGACCCGCGCGAGTTCACGATCCGCTCCATGCCCGACCGGCTGCGCGACGTCGGCGACCCGTGGGCAGGTATGCAGTCGCAGCTCGGCCGCATCGACACGCTGCTCGAGTGGTGGCAGCGCGACCTCGACGACGGCCTCGGCGAGCTGCCGTTCCCGCCCGACTTCCCGAAGATGCCGGGCGAGCCGATGCGCGTGCAGCCGAGCCGGGCCCGCAACCCCGAGTGAGCGGATGCCGCGCGCGGTCGCGGCCCGTCAGGGAAGGTCCGCCACCTCGTCGTAGGACGGCGTTCCGGGCTCAGGAAGGTACCGGTCGTCCCTGACGCGCCGTGCGGCCGCGGCGATCGCGCCGAGGGTGAGGCGGAACAGCAGCGATCCGGTGCTGATGCGCGCGACCCCGGCGGCGGCCAGGTCGTGCACCGGCACGCCCGGCTGCACCAGGACGTTCACCGGCGCGGAGAGGTCGCGCGCGAGTGCCGCGATGATCTCGAGCGGGATCGCGCCCGGCACGAACACGCCCGTGGCGCCCGCCGCGACGTAGCGGTGCGACCGCTCCAGCGCCTCGTGGGTGCGGGTGGCCTGGTCGGCGTCCCCGTCGATCCAGAACGGGTCGGTGCGCGCGTTGAGGTAGAGCCCGGGCGCTGCCGCGGCGACCGCTTCGATCTTCCGGGTGGCGACCTCGGGATCGACGAGCCGGCCTGTGGCATCCGAGTCCTCGAGGTTGACGCCGACCACGCCGAGGCGCGCGAGCTTCGCCGCGTAGCGGCCGACCTCGTCGGGCTCGTCGGAGAATCCGGCCTCGATGTCGACGGTGACGGCGATGCCGGCGCCGGTGATCCGACGGGCGAGGTCGAGGGTCTCGGCGGCGGTCTCGCCGGTACCGTCGGCGCGCCCTGCGGCGAACGCGACGCCGAGGCTCGTCGTGCCGACGACCGGGTGGCCGTCCGCGTGCAGCCACCGTGCTGACGCGAGGTCCCAGGCGTTCGGCAGGACGAACGGTTCGCCCGGTCGATGCAGCTCGCGGAACTCGTCCGGCGTCAGCATGCGCGCACCTCGTCGACGACGGCGGTGGCGATCGCGATCGCGTGCCTCACGGCGGGGCAGGCGCGCGGACCGGCGCCGAACGCCAGGGTGCGCGGATCGTGCGGCGAGCCGTGGTCGGCGCCGTCGAGGCGGAGCACGAGCACTTCGCCGTCGGGTGCGAGCCGCTTCGTCTGCCGCACGGGCAGTGCGTCGCGCAGCACGGCCGCGAGGAGGTCGGCGGTCGGCACGCCACCGTCCCGTGCGGCGGGCAGGCGCACCGCCGCGGCGATGAGCCCGGCGGTGGCGGCGTGAGCCTGCACGAGGAGTTGCACGCGCAGCTCGGCGTCGCCGTCGAGGTCGCCGTCGAGGCCGCCTCGCACGTCGTCGGCCGCGGCGATGAGCCGGGTCGCCGCGGCATCCGCCGACGACGACGGCCCACCCGTCGGGTAGTGCGCCGCGAGCGCTGCCACCCACGCGGGCGCAGCATCGGGATCGGCGAATCCGAGCCGGGCGGCGAGGCATGCGACCGGCACCTGGGCGGCGATCTCGTCGATCGCGGCCGGCAGCATCGCCCGGGTCCGCGCCGCGGCGTCGAGCGAGAGCTCGTCGACATCGATCCCGGCGAGCAGCACGTCGAGGCGGTGCCGTCGCGCTGCATGCGTCGCGCCGTTGACGAAGCGGGACGCGCTCGCACGGAACCGGTCGCCCGGACCGTTCGACGCGGCATCCGCCTCGGGCACGACGTAGGCGGGATCCTCGAGGATGCGCTCGACCTCGGAGCGCTCGGCGACGACGTCCATGCCTCGACGCTACGCGTGGCACGTTTCGATGATGGACGAACCTTGGCGGTCGTACCGTGGAGTCCATGGACGGAGACGCCGACGTCGCCACCCCGGCCCGACTCATGGGAGAGCCGGCACGAGCCGCGATGCTCGTCGCGCTCCTCGACGGCCGTTCGCTGCCCGCGAGCGAGCTCGCCGCGATCGCGGGCGTGAAGGCGCCGACCGCGAGCGCCCACCTCGCGCAGCTCGTCGCCGGCGGGCTCGTGACCGACCGACGGCTCGGCCGGCATCGGTACTTCACGCTCGCGGGACCCGAGGTCGCCGACGCGGTCGAGGCGCTGCAGCGCATCGCGCCCAGGCAGGCCGTGCGGTCGTACCGGCAGTCCGCCGCGGCGGAGCGCCTCGCCGAGGCGCGCTCCTGCTACGACCACCTCGCCGGCCGCACTGCGCTGCGCCTCGCCGACGCGCTCGTGGCCGAAGGGTCGCTGTCGCCGCTCGAAGCCGGGAACACCGGACGGATCCTCGACGTCGAAGGCGCACTCGCGGCGACCCTGCACCTGCGCGCCGTCGACCCCGACGGGCGCCGGCCGGCGGTGCGCGGATGCCTCGACTGGACCGAGCGGCGGCCGCACATCGCCGGGCGACTCGGCGCCCACCTCCTCGACACCCTGCTCGCCGAGGGGTGGGTGTCGCGAGTGGCCGGCGACCGCTCGCTGCGCATCACCGACGAGGGGCGCCCGGCGCTCGTCGCACTGCGCTGACGGGTCAGATCGCGATCGTGCCGCGCCGGTGCACCGGCGCCCCGTGCACCTCGCGGTGCAGGCGCTCCATGCGCGAGTCGAGCTCGGCGGCGGTGTGCGCGGCATCCGTCAACCCGTCGAGGAGCTCCTGCGGCACCTGACGGTCGTACTTGTAGTAGATCTTGTGCTCGAGGCTGGCCCAGAAGTCCATCGCGATGGTGCGGATCTGCACCTCGACGGCGACCGGGTGGGCGCCCGTGGAGAGGAACACCGGCACCTCGACGATGAGGTGCAGGCTCTGGTAGCCGTTCTCCTTCGGCTCGGCGATGTAGTCCTTCACCTTGAGCACCCGGATGTCGGGCTGCTCGGTGAGGAGCTCGGCGAGCCGGTACGCGTCGGACACGAAGCTGCACGTGACGCGCACGCCCGCGATGTCGGTGACGGTGTCGCGGATCGTGTCGAAGGTCGGCTCGATGCCCTTGCGCTGCATCTTCGCGATGACGCTGTCGAGGCTCTTCAGCCGGCTCGAGATGTGCTCGATCGGGTTGTAGTCGTGGTTCTGGCTGAACTCCTCGCGCAGGATCGAGAGCTTCGTGATCACCTCGTCCATGCCGAACTTGTAGCGGAGCATGAAGCGCTCGGTCTCGTCGCGCAGGGCGCGCATCTCGTCGAGCGTGCGACCGTCGATCGCCTCGAGCGTGCGCTGCGCCCGTGGCGTCAGCAGGTGGGGAGCGTCGGGATGCCGTTGGGAGGGGATGCCGTCGAGCGGGGTCACGTGCTCGACGCTACGGGCCGAACCTCGGGATTCCCTTTGATCGGGCCATGAGCCGCGGCGGCGTCCCGGACCGCGACCGTGCCGTCGACCGCGCCAGGGACGCGAGCGGGTCGTAGGCTCGGGGCATGGCCACCTGGACCACCGTCGCGCACGGCATCCACCAGCGGCGCGGCGGCCCCTTCGACCTCTCGGTGGTCGTCGTCGAGGGCGACGACGGCCTCCTCATCGTGGACTCCGGCGCCGACCCGGTCGAGGGCGCCGAGATCCTGGCCGACGTCACGGCCCGGTTCGCGCGGCCCGTCGTCGCGCTCGTGAACACGCACGCCCACTTCGACCACACGTTCGGCAACCAGGTGTCCGGCCCGGGCTCAGCGACGGATGCCGCGATCCACGGGCATGCGGCGATCGCGTGGCACTTCGAACGGTATGAGGGTCCCCGGGTCGCGGCGTGGCGCGAGGACCACGCCCTCGAGCCCGATCGGCGATGGGAGGACCTGCGCCTCGTGCCGCCGACGCATCCGATCGCGACCGCGACGACGCTCGACCTCGGCGGCCGCCTCGTGGAGCTGCGGCCGCAGTCGCCGGCGCACACCGACACCGACCTCGTGCTGCTCCTGCCCGAGGAGCGGGTCTGGGTCGTCGGCGACCTGATCGAGGAGTCGGGGCCGCCGATGTACGGCTCGGGCTGCTACCCGCTCGACTGGCCCGGCGTGCTCGATGCGCTCGGCGACGAGCTCGAGGCCGGCGACCTCGTCATCCCCGGGCACGGCGGCGTGGTGCGCCGCGAGTTCGTCGCGCGTCAGGCCGATGCACTCCGAGTGATCGCGAACCGGTTCGTCGACGCGCACGACGCGGGACTCGGCGCCGCCGAGGCGCTGGCCGCCCACGCCGAGTGGCCCGTGCCGGTGGAGGGGCTCGTCGGCGCGATCGAGCGCGCGTACGCGGCCCTCGACGGGCTGCCGCTCGACGACGAGCCCGCCGGCTGACCCCGCCGACGCCCCACGGGGTGTCAACCCCCTGCAGCGGGTCGCGGCCGGCGCCTAGACAAGGGAGTGGCGCGTCGACCCGCGCCGGAGAGGCCATCGCATGCCGACCACCGACCTGTCCGTGCTCCTGTTGAACTGCACCCTCAAGCACGCGCCCGAGGCATCCAGTTGCCAGCTCATCGCCGAGCAGCTCCTCGGCGGTTTCGCGGGGCACGGCCTCGACGGCGACATCGTGCGGGTGGTCGACCTCGAGGTCGCGCCGGGCGTCGATGCGGACATGGGGGACGGCGACGAGTGGCCGGGCCTGCGCGAACGCATCCTGGCCGCCGAAATCCTCGCGGTCTGCACGCCGACCTGGCTCGGGCACATGTCGAGCGTCGCGCAGCGCGTGCTCGAGCGGCTCGACGCCGAGTTGTCGGCCACCGACGACCAGGGCCGTCCCATCCTGTACGGCCGCGTGGCCGTGACCGCCGTGCTCGGCAACGAGGACGGCGCGCACAAGATCACGGCCGACCTGCACCAGGCCCTCAACGACGTCGGGTTCACCATGCCGGCGCAGGGCGGCACCTACTGGAACGGCGCGGCGATGGAGAAGACCGACTACAAGGACCTTCCCGAGACCCCCGAGCCCGTCGCGCAGGCGAACGCGTCGCTCGTGCGCAACGCCGTGCACCTCGCGCGGCTGCTCGCCCAGGAGCCGTACCCCGCGCCGCCCGCGTCCTGACGACCCGCGCGGATGTCGGCCGCGGCTGGGAGGATTCGGGCATGACGGATGCCGCAACGCCCTCGGTCCTCCAGCTCCGCGTCGTCGTGGAGGCCGTCGACTACGACCAGGCGGTCGCATTCTTCCGCGACACCCTCGGCCTGCCCGAGTACCTCGCCTTCGCCGAGGGCGGCGACGAGCGCGTCGTCATCCTCGACGCGGGCCGCGCCACGCTCGAGATCGCGAACCCCGTGCACAAGCAGGCGATCGACCGCATCGAGGCGGGCGGCGCCGAGAGCCCGCACATCAGGCTCGCGTTCGAGGTCACCGACACCGAGGGCGCCACGCGGCGGCTCGAGGCCGCGGGCGGGCGGGTCGTCGCCTCGCCGGTGATCACGCCGTGGCAGTCGCTGAACTCGCGGCTCGACGCGCCGGCCGGGGTCCAGGTCACGCTGTTCCAGGAGCTGCTCGACTCGGGCGAACGCGCGGTGCTCGACGGGTTCTCGACCGACGCCGAGCGCAGCGGCGACGACGCGATGCCGGGCGACTGACCCCGCTCGCCCGACGCCGGGCCGTCAGCCGACGGGGCCGACGTAGCTCCAGCGCCCGCCCTCGCGCACGAACGCGCTCGCCTCGTGCTGCTCGCCGCGCTGCCCGTCGTGGCGGTAGTAGGCCGTGAACTCGACGATCCCGTCGCGGTCGAGCGGCCCGCCGCGCTCGCGTCGCTCGACGTCGAGGCGGAACCAGCGCATCGCCGGGTCGAGCTCGAGTTCGCCGGGCCGGGTCGACGGATGCCACGTCGCGAGCAGGTAGGCGGCATCGCCGACGACGAAGGCCGAGTAGCGCGATCGCATGAGCTGCTCGGCCGTCGGGGCATCCGCCGCGCCGCCCAGGAATCGGTCGCAGCACGCGCCGAACACCTCGCCGCTGAGGCAGGGGCAGCGATCGGTCGGCGACGGCGCAGGGAAGGCGACCGGGGCGTCGGACATGGCCCCAGTATGCCCGGGCGCGAACCATGCATGGACATGGATTGCACAGGCAAAAGTGAGGAACTGCTCAGTTTCGTCGTGCAGGGTAGGGGACTTGTGCCGTGCTCGGTGGCACGCCCCTGACGATTCCTCCGACGACTTCCTGTTCCGAGCATCTCTGAATCTATGCGAAACGACACCTCCAACACGCACGCCCAGACCGACACGAACTCCGTTCCCACCGACACCGCGGCGACCTCGCGTCGCGACCTCCGCCGCCGCCGCACCGGCCGCAAGCGCCTCATCGTCGCGGGCGCCATCGCCGCAGCCGGCCTCCTCGTCGGCACCGGCTTCTCGGTGCAGAGCGCAGTGGCCACGCAGGAGCGGATCAACGCCACGCAGGCGCTCAACGCGACCAGCGGCTTCCGCCACGAGCAGCTCGGCGCCTACGCCGGCGTCGCGGCCGCCAAGGCCATCGACAACGCGAAGGACACCATCACCGCCGCGAACGAGACCCTCGCCGCCGCGGACGGCAAGGCCGACGCATCCGGCCTCGCGGCCTCGGTCGCGTCCCTCAGCGACTACAAGAAGATCTCGACCGAGAAGGTCCTCGACCTCACGAAGGTGACCCGTGCCGAGGCGGCGAAGACCACTGCCGCCATCGCCGCCTACGACCAGGCGCAGGTCGAGGCGGCCGCAGCGGCCGCCGCGGCCGCCGCGCAGGCGCTCGCCAACGCGAACACGCCCGACGGCGCGCGCGCGTACGCCGCCGACTTCGCCGCTTCGCAGTACGGCTGGGGCGGCGACCAGTTCCAGTGCCTCGACAAGCTCTGGCAGAAGGAGTCGGGCTGGAACTACCAAGCCTACAACGCGTCGAGCGGCGCGACGGGCATCCCGCAGTCGCTGCCCGGCAGCAAGATGGCGACCGCCGGCGACGACTGGGAGACCAGCGCCGCCACGCAGATCCGCTGGGGCCTCGGCTACATCAGCGGCGCGTACGGCACGCCGTGCAGCGCGTGGTCGCACTCCCAGTCGATGAACTGGTACTGATCCGGCGAACGACGGAATCGTGAGCGGGCCGGGGTCGTGGACCCCGGCCCGCTTCGTCGTCAGTCGACGGTGACGAGCGGCGTCATGGAAGCGAGCTCGGGACCGAGGCCGAGGTCGACGAGCTCGATCCGGCCGGCGTAGCCGGCGGCGGGCTCCCGCAGCAGGCCGGCCTTGATCGCACCGAACGTGACCGTGACATCGGCGCGGAGCACCGTCGGGTCGGGCACGCTGCCGTCGTCGGGCTGGATGCCGCTCGGCAGGTCCACCGCGACCACCCGGATGCCGCGCGGTTCGATCGCACGGCTCGCCGCGCCGACGAGTTCACGCGCACGACCGCGCAGTGCTGGGGACGCACTGGTGCCGGTGCCGAGGATCCCGTCGACGATGACGGCAGCGCCGTCGAACGCGGCGGCGATCGTGTCGTCGTCGGCGCCCGTCGGCTCGAGGATGCGGGCGCCGGCATTCCGCGCGGCCTGCGCGCCCTCGTCGTGCATCCGCTCCGACGTCGGGATCGCGGTGACGGCGACGCCCGCCGCGGCGAGCTCCGCGCCGGCCCACAGTGCGTCACCGCCGTTGTCGCCCGAGCCCACGAGGAGCACGACCGGACCGTCGGGCGCACCGAGCTCCGCCAGTTCGCGGCGCAGCGTCGCCGCGAGGGCCGCCGCCGCACGCCGCATCAGCGGCTCGCCGGCCGCGAGGTGCGGTGCCTCCGCGGCGCGGACCTGGGCCGCGGAGTAGCCGGCGACCACGATCAGGCCGTCCGGGGATCGAGCAGGGCGCGTCGATCGGGGTGCCGGTCGAACCACTCGCCGACGTACCAGCAGCTCGGCACGATCCGGCGGTCGGACGTCGCCTCGACGTCGTCGACGGCGAAGGCGACGAGCTCGCCCGCGAGCCCGCTGCCCCGGTACGGCGGATTGGTGAAGGCACGTGTGAACGCGACCGAATCGCCGAGCACGCGGTAGTCGAGCACGCTCGCGATGTCGCCGTCGAGGCGCAGCACGTAGCGTCGGGCGTCCGGTTCGTGGCTCAGTTCCTTCTGCACCGCTTCAGGCTACGCCCGGATCGTGGGTCCCTCGGCAGGCGCCCACCCGCACGGCGCGTCGGGGGCAGCGGGTGCGGGCGACGGGTCGTACTCGCGCCGTCAGCGCCCGCGGAGCCGGTCGAGATCGCGGCGCTCGCGCTTGGTGGGGCGCCCCGCACCGCGTTCGCGCACGGGCACGGTCGGCACGGCCTCCCGGGGCGGTCGGGCCGGCGTGCGGTCGTCGACGGCCGTGGCGGCGACGGTCGCCGAGACGCGCTTCACCAGGGTCTGGCGCACCACCAGCATCCGGTCGAACCCGTCGACCCGCACGCGCACCTCGTCGCCCGGCCGCACCGGCTGGGCCGCCTTGGCTCGCTCACCGTTGACCCGCACGTGCCCGGCGCGGCACGCGGCCGTCGCGGCCGAGCGCGTCTTGAACTGCCGCACCGCCCAGAGCCAGGCGTCGATTCGCACGGGGTCCACGCGCACGGGGTTCGTGCGCACGGGGGAGTCGGACATGCAGCCAGCCTACGGCCGCGCGAACGACCACCAGATGAGCAGCATGGTCACGAGGAAGCCGACCGCGTAGTTGAGCGCGATGAACCGCCGCCAGCCGCGGTTCGCCGTGCCCGACTCCGCGTCGCTCACCGAGCGGTACGGCCACGCCGTCACGACGTACGGCAGCACGAGCAGCGCCGCGAGCGGGCCCGGCCAGGATGTGGCGAGCATCAGCACGCCCGCCGAGATCCAGAGCCCGAGCGCGATCCGCACGGTGGCGCGCGCCCCGAACGCGGTCGCGATCGACGCGATGCCCGCCTCCCGGTCGGGCACGACGTCCTGCACGGCGCCGAACGCGTGGCTCGCCATGCCCCAGCAGAAGAACGCCGCGACGACGGCGCCCAGCCGCGGCGTCGGCACGGCGCCCGCCACCGCGAGGCCGTAGACCGCGGGGCTCACGAAGTGCGTGCTCGACGTGATCGAGTCGAGCACCGGCACCTCCTTGAACCGCAGCCCGGGCACCGAGTAGGCGAACACCGCGAACAGGCTCACCGCGAGCACGGCCCACGACCACGGATGCCCCGTGCCGCCGAGCCACAGCATCGCGATGACGAGCGGAGCCGCCGTGACGATGCCCGTCCAGACGACGGCGCGATGCAGGCGCGGTTCGAGGAGGGCGCCCTCCGACCCGCCCTTGCGCGGGTTCCGCAGGTCGGACTCGTAGTCGAACACGTCGTTCACGCCGTACATGAGCAGGTTGTACGGGATGAGGAAGAACAGCGTGCCCACGACGAGCAGGGCGTCGACCGATCCCGTCGTGAGCAGGTACGCGGCGGCGAACGGGAACGCGGTGTTGATCCAGCTGATCGGCCGCGACGACAGCACGACCTGGCCGATCACGTGACGGAGTCCCGGGCGCACGACGTCAGTCCTCATCACGACCGCCCCTCGCCCGGCGCCGCCGCGCGAGCGTCCAGATCGCCGGCACCAGCAGTACCGTGACGATCGGGTACGCGAAGTCCTCGATCGGCGCCAGTCCGATGGTCGGCCCGAGGCGGGTGCCCGCGGCGTAGCCGAACAGGCCCGCGGCGATCATGAGCGAGTCGAAGACGCCGGTCAGCACGAGCACGAGCGCGCCCGCGAACCCGATGGCGAGCCAGCGCCGGCGCCGTGCAGCCGGCGGAAGCCGTCGGGCCGCCGCGAGCGACAGCACCACCGCGACGGCGAGGAATGGCAGGCAGATCAGCGAGTAGGTCATGACGGCCTCCCGCCAGAGCGTGCGGCCGCGTTCGTCTCGGTGGTCCGCGTCGCGGCATCCGCTTCGCTCGGCCGCGTCGCGGCGTCCGTCACCGCATCGGACGCCGCACCACCGCCCGGTGCACCCGATCGCCGTTCGAGCATCCGCTCGACGCCGAGCACCGCGACGAGCGAGAGGTAGCAGAGGAACACGAGGAACACGGGCTCCTCGAGCGGCAGGTCTGGCGCCAGCAGCACGCCGCTGGCCCAGGCGGAGTCGCCGCGGAAGAACACGCTGAAGCCGATGCCTGCGAGGTCCCAGGCGAGGAGCGCGAGCGTGCCCGCGCCGACCGCGAGCGCCGAGGCGGCCGGCGCACGTCGGAACGCGAGTCGCCAGCGGACGTCGATCAGGGCCATCGCGGCGATCGAGAGCAGGAGCGCGCCGAGGTAGGTGAAGCCGGTCATCCGCGGTTCCGGTCGAGTGGGCGGGCGTCGAGTGCGCGAGGGTCGAGTGCGGCGGCGTCGATCAGGTCGGGCACGACGGCCGGAGGGGTCGGGCGGGCCGCGGGGGGTTCGGGGAGCGGCCCGCTCGACCGGTCGCCGCGCACGCGCTTCAGCACGTTCTCGGCTCCGATGAGGCACATCGGCAGCCCGATCCCGGGCACGCTCGATCCGCCCGCGTAGTACAGGCCGCGCACGCGGCGGGAGCGGTTCGATCCGCGCAGGAAGGCGCTCTGCCGCAGGGTGTGCGCCGGTCCGAGGGCGCCGCCGCGCCAGGAGTGCAGGTCCTCGGCGAAGTCCGCGGGCCCGACCGTCCGGCGCACGACGATGCGCTGTGCGAGGTCGCCGGTGCCGGTCGCCGAGGCGATGCGGGCGACGGCGCGGTCGGTCGCGTCCTCGACGAGCCGGTCGCCCGTGCCGTCCTCCCCGCCGCGGCCGATCGACACGTCGGCGGGGACCGGGACGAGGATGAACAGGTTCGTGTCGCCCGCCGGTGCGACGGTCGGGTCCGTGGCGCTCGGCATGCAGGCGTAGAACGACGCCGGATCGGGGATGCCCGGGTCGTCGCCGAAGATGCGGTCGAAGTTCGCGTTCCAGTCCTCGGTGAAGAACAGCGTGTGGTGGGCGAGCCCGGGCACGTGCCCGCGCACCCCGAGCATCGCGAGGACCGCACCGGGACCCGAGGTCCGTCGCTCCCACCACGATTCGGGATACGTCTGCGCGTGCCGGGGAAGCAGTTCGGTCTCGGTGTGGTGCAGGTCGGCGGCCGACACGACCCGGTCGGCTGCGGCGCGATGCACCGACCCGGTGGCGTCGGCGTAGCGCACGCCCGTGACCGTCGGCGTCGCGTCGCCCGTCACCTCGATGGCCTCGACCCGCGCCTCCGTCACCAGCTCCACGCCCGCGGCCGCGGCGATCCCGGCGATCCGTGCCATGAGGTGACCGAACCCGCCCTGCGGGTAGAACACGCCCTCCTCGAGGTCCATGTGGCTCATGAGGTGGTACATCGCGGGCGTGGTCGAGGGAGACGACCCGAGGAACACCGCGGGATATCCGAGCACCTGGCGGAGCCGGCGGTCGCGCACCGCGTGCGCGGCGAACCGGTCGAGCGGCGTGGTGAGCAGGTGCGCCAGGCGGCCGGCCCGCCCGAGCACCTCCGGCGCGAGGAACGCACGGGGGTCGTCGAAGTTCGTGTAGAGGAAGCGCCGCACCGCCACGTCGTACGTCGAGGCGGCCGAGTCGAGGTAGCGTTCGAGCGCCGCGCCGGCGCCCGGCTCGACCGATTCGAACATCGCGACGTTCTCGTCGCGCCTCGCGCGCACGTCGAGCGGGGCGTCGTACCCGTCGGCGTACACGCGGTAGCCGGGGTCGAGTCGCACGAGGTCGAGCTCGTCCGCCGCGCTCGTGCCGAACATGCGGAAGAAGTGGTCGAAGACGTCGGGCATCAGGTACCACGACGGGCCGGTGTCGAACCGGAAGCCCCGCCGCTCCCACGTGCCGGCGCGCCCGCCCAGCTCGCCCCGGGCCTCGAGCAGCGTCACGTGATGCCCGTCGCGGGCGAGTAGCGCCGCCGACGCCAGCCCGGCGATGCCGCCGCCGACGACCACGACGCGCTCGGATGTCGCGGTCATCGCCCGATCCCGCCGGGAGCGATGGCCGACCGCACCGCGATCGCGAGCTTCTCGGGATCGGGCACGCGGATGCGCGTGGCGATGAGCCGTTGGGCCGGCGTCTCGCGGCAGCGCTCGGCCAGCCGGGAGAAGAGGCCGTGCGCCGCGGCCACCGCCGCGCGGGCCCGGCGCGGCAGCTCCCGGATCGTGCGGCCCGAGATCTCGAGGTCGCGGTCGATGTCCGCGAGGATGTCCGCCTTGTCGGACTCGGTGAACGCGTCGGGGTCGACCCACGGGAAGTAGTTGCGCCCGAGCTCCTGCCAGTCCACCGCGAGGTCGCGCAGGAAGTTGATCTTCTGGAACGCGGCGCCGAGGTGCGCGGCTCCTTCCTCGAGGCGCGCCCGGCGCGGGGCATCCGGCGGCTCGTCCATCAGGAAGACCGCGAGGCACATGAGCCCGACCACCTCGGCCGAGCCGTGGATGTACGGCCCGACCTCCTCGGCACGGATCGGCGACGGGTCGAGGTCGCGGCGCATCGACGCGAAGAACGGACGGGTAAGCTGCGCGCCGATGCCCGCGTCGCGGGCGGTGACGGCGAACGCGTGCACCACGAGGTTCGCGGAGTAGCCGCGGCGCACCGCCGTCTCGGTCTCGGACTCGAGCTCGTCGAGCACGTCGAGGAGCTCGCCGTCGTCGAGGCCGGCCGCCCGGGCGGTCCCGTCGACAACCTCGTCGGCCACGCGCACGAGCGCGTAGATCGAGCGGATCCGGCGACGCGCATTCGGGTCGAGCAGGCGGGCCGCCGCGCCGAACGACGTGGAGTACCGTCCGATGACCACGGCCGCGCTCGCCTCCGCCGCGTGGTCGTAGCGGTCGAGCGGCGTGGCCTCGCGGCTCATCGCGCACGCTCCGCTGCTCGCTGCGCGAGCTCGCCCAGCTCGGCGCGCAACGGGGCCGGCAGGTCCTCGGCGTCCAGCTCGTACCGCGCGAGCGTCACGTACTCGTCGGCCAGCCGGCGCGCGGCCTCGAGGGCGCCGCAGCCGCGGAGCGCCTCGCGCAGCACGTCGGCGCCGGCGTCGTCGAGGTCGGGGTCCCCGAGGCGCGAGGCGATGGCGGGCCAGGCGTCGGTGGTCGCCGCGTGCGCGGTGAGCGCCGTCTGCTTGCCCTCGCGCAGGTCGGACGCCGTGGACTTGCCGGTCACCGCAGGATCGCCGAACACGCCGAGGATGTCGTCGGTGATCTGGAAGGCGACGCCGACCAGGCGTCCGTACCGGGCGAGCGCGCCGATCGCGGCGTCGTCCGCGCCCGCCAGCACGGCACCGGCCGTGAGCGGGCACTCGAACGAGTACACCGCCGTCTTCTGCTCGAGCGTCGCCACCACGCGCGCCACCTCGGGCGGGTGGTGCGAGCCGGCGTGCACCACGTCGGCGAGCTCGCCGGCCGCCGACACGAACACGGCCCGGTCGAGGATGTCGAGGAGGGCCGCCCGGCGGCCCGGGTCCACCGGCAGCGTGGCGATCTCGCGGTGCGCGCGGCTGAGCGCGAGGTCGCCCGCCAGCACCGCGGCGGTCTCGCCCCACACCTCGCTGACGCGGTCGTCGGCCCCCTGCGCGCGGGCCCGCCCCGCGAACCGCGCCGCGATGTTCGGCGCGCCCCGCCGCACGGTGTCGCGGTCGATGACGTCGTCGTGGATGAGGAAGGCCGTGTGCAGCAGCTCGAACGCGAGCGCGACGCGCGTCGCGACCGGCCGGTCGTCACCGCCGAACCCCTGGTAGGCGGCGTACACGAGCTTCGGCCGGATCCGCTTGCCGCCCGAGCTCTGCTGCTCGAGCGACTCCCAGAGCGCCGCGTAGTGCTGGCCGTATTCGCCGGCGCGCTCGCGGGCGTCGGCGAAGAACGCGCGGAGCTCCTCGTCGACCGAGGGGGAGAGCAGGTCGGTCACCGGAACAGCTCCAGCTCCCGCGCCTGCAGCACGAGCCACGGGCTGAACGCCCACGGGGCGGACTCGACGGCGCGCACGAGGTCGTGCGGCGGGATCCACGCGAACTCCGCGACCTCTCGCGGGTTCGGATCGGGCTCGTCGTTCGTGGTCGCGACGTAGACCGGGCACACCTCGTTCTCGACGATGCCGTTCGCGTCGGTCGCGCGGTACCGGAACAGGGGGAGCGCGAGCTCCACGTCGCCGAGGTCGATGCCGAGCTCGAAGTCGGCACGGCGGCGCACGGCGGCGACGAGCGACTCGGCCGGCTTCGGGTGTCCGCAGAACGAGTTGGTCCAGACGCCGGGCCAGGCCTGCTTCGTGAGCGCGCGGCGCGTGACGAGCACCTCGCCGAGCGCGTTCACGACGTGGCACGAGAAGGCGAGGTGCAGGGCGGTGTCGGGCCCGTGGGCGGCGCTCTTGAGCGCACGGCCGATGGGGCTGCCCGCCTCGTCGAGGAGCACGACCTCGTCGTCGATCGCTTCGATCGTCTGTGTCTGTGACATGGCCCCTCCAGCGTGGCGATGACGAATTCACTAACTTGGTTAGTGATTTGACGATAGCATCGGCGTATGCCGAAGGGAACAACCGAAAGTCGGAGTGACGACCACTACTGGTACGGTCGCGTCGACGAGTCGGCCCTCGAGGTGCTCGAGGCGGTCCGCCGCCACCGCGCCGCCGAGGCGCTCATGCGCCGGCGCATGCGCGAGGACATGGACATGGGCGACACCGACCTCGCCGCGCTGCGGTGGCTCATCCGCGAGGAGCGCGACGGCCGCCCGGCCACGAGCGCCGGACTCTCACGTGCCCTCGGCATCACCACGGCCGCGACCGTGAAGGTCGTCGCGCGGCTCAGCGAGGGCGGCTACATCGAGCGCACGCGGCATCCGTCGGACCGGCGGGTGCTGCTGCTCGGCACGCTGCCCGGCGCCCACGAGCGCGTGCGCAAGGCGCTCGGCCCGATGCACGAGCGGATGCTGCGGCTCGCGTCGTCGTTCGACCACGTCGAGCGCGAGGTGATCGTCCGCTTCCTCGACGGCCTGGTCGAGGTCGTCGAGACCGCGCCGAACACCGATCCGGCATGACCCGGGATTGCGGACGATGATCGCGCCGGCGGGGGAGTGCGTCATGCTGGAGCAATGCACAGAGGGAGCGGCGACACCTGGGTCGAGGGCCCCGACGGCGCGAGGTACTGGGGGCGCTTCGGCGCCGCGGGCCTGCTCGTCGTGAGCCCGCGGTCCGAGGTGCTGCTGCAGCACCGCGCCGCGTGGAGCCACTTCGGCGGCACGTGGGGCGTGCCCGGCGGTGCCCGACACGAGGGGGAGAGCGCCGTCGACGCCGCCGTGCGCGAGGCCGGCGAGGAGGCGGGCGTCCCCGCCGACGCCCTGCACGTGCGCTTCACCTCGGTGCTCGACCTCGGCTACTGGTCGTACACCACGGTCGTCGCCGACGCCGCCGACCGCTTCACGCCCGTCGTGAGCGACCCCGAGAGTATCGAGCTGCGCTGGGTGCCGATCGCCGACGTCGACGACCTCCCGCTGCACCCGCGTTTCGCCGAGGCCTGGCCGGGCCTGCGCGAGCGGCTCTGAAGCCGTCCGCGCGCCTCCGACGGAGGATTCAGGCGGTGCGCTCGCCCGCGGCGGCCTGCGGACGAGGGAACCACGGCACGATCGCCGACGTCCGCGCCCGGTAGGCGTCGTACTCGGGGTACTTCGCGCGCGAGATCGACTCGGTGAAGATCGTCGAGCCGATGAACAGCAGCGTGAGCAGCACCGCGCCCGCGATCGTCCAGTGCAGCCAGACGCCCGTGGCCGCCACCGCGAACCCGTAGAAGACCCACCACTGCGCCTGCTCGAAGAAGAAGTTCGGATGCCGCGAGTACTTGAACATCCCCGTCTGCAGGAACCCGGGCTCGGGGGTGCGCCCGGCCGTGCGCTCGGCCGCCTTCCACCGGTGGAACGCCCACTGCTGCTGGTCGGCCACCGTCTCGCCCGCGAGGAAGCCGAGGAACACGACCGCGAGCACGACGTCCCATACGCCGAGCGGCGTCCCGGCGGCCTCGTACGCGGTGAACGCCGGCAGGCAGAAGAGCAGGATGAGCGCGTTCTGGTAGATCGAGATGAAGAACACGTTGAACAGCTGGTACTGCCACGGCGCCATCCGCCCGCGCAGCACCGCCCAACGGTAGTCCTCGCCGCCGGGCCGGTAGCCGCCCTTCCGCCCGTAGTTGAACGTCAGCCGGATGCCCCAGAGCGTCACCAGCACGGCCATGAGCACGAGCCGCGCGTCGAAGTAGCCCCATGCCGCGAACACCCACACGTACGCCACCGGCACGATCGACCAGATGCGGTCGACCCAGGAGTACTCGCGCGTCGCCACCGAGGCGATCCAGGTCGCGGCGGTGACCGCCGCGCAGATGACGAGACACACGCCGAGGGGACCCATGGCCGCATTCTAGGGCTCGATAGGATCGCAACGTGGCCGGGGACAGCGCGGGGGCGGTGGGGACCAGGATCTGGACGATCCCCAACGTGCTGAGCATGCTCCGGCTCGCGCTCGTGCCGGTCTTCCTCGTGTTCATCGTGATCGGCGACTACGTGTCGGCGCTCGTCGTGCTCATCGTCGCGAGCCTGACCGACCTCCTCGACGGCTACCTCGCCCGCCGGCTCGGCCAGGTCACCCGGCTCGGCCAGCTCCTCGACCCCGCGGCCGACCGCCTGTACATCTTCGCGGCGCTGGTGGGGCTCGCCGCGAACAGCCTCGTCCCGTGGTGGATCGTCGTGGTCATCGTGGCCCGCGACGTGTTCCTCCTCATCCTCGGGATCGTCCTCGCCAACCACGGCTACGGACCGCTGCCCGTGCACCAGCTCGGCAAGGTCGCGACCTTCGCGCTCTTCTTCGGGCTGCCCGTCATCATGCTCGGGCTCGCCTTCCCGTCGGTCGAGCCGGTGAGCGAGCCGGTGGGCTGGGCGATCACGCTCTGGGGTGCGTTCCTCTACTGGTGGGCGGGGATCATCTACGCGATCGAGACGGGTCGGGTCATCCGCCTGCCGCTTGCGGCGGACGAGTCCCGATCGGATACGCTGGAACAAGGAGGTTAGCCGTGGCGGATACCGACAACATTCAGGCTGGCGGAACCGGCGAGGCCGACGGCGTCGCCCCCGACACCTCGTCGAACAGCATCGTCGGCGACAACACGGCCGACACGACGATCGGCTTCAGTCGTGAGGCTGCGGCGCAGCTCTCGGCCGTCGACACCGACATCTCGGCCGAGGAGCAGGAGGCCATCGCCGCCCTGCCCTCGGGGTCCGCGCTGCTCATCGTGCGCCGCGGCCCCAACACGGGTGCGCGGTTCCTGCTCGACACCGACGTCACGACCGTGGGCCGTCATCCCGACGCCGACATCTTCCTCGACGACGTGACCGTGTCGCGTCGTCACGCGGAGTTCCTCCGCCACCGCACCGCGTTCGAGGTGAAGGACCTGTCGTCGCTGAACGGCACCTACTTCGACGGCGTGCGCATCGACACCGCGCTCCTCAGCGACGGCGCCGAGGTGCAGATCGGCAAGTACCGGCTCACCTTCTACGCCTCCCGACGCGACCTGGCGCCGCTGGCGAGCGGCTAGTGCCGGGCACCGCCGCGTCCGCGAACGCGAGCGGCCAAGGTCGGCTCCACGGCATCGGCCAGGTCCTCGCGCTGCTGCAGCCCGAGTTCCCCGAGCTGACGCCGTCGAAGCTGCGGTTCCTCGAAGAGCAGGGCCTCGTGTCGCCGGCGCGCACGGCCGCCGGGTACCGCAAGTTCTCGGACGCCGACGTCGACCGCATCACCGTCGTGCTGTCGATGCAGCGCGACCACTACCTGCCGCTCAAGGTCATCCGCGCCCACCTCGAGTCCATCGACGCCGGCGAGACGCCGGCGCTGCCGGGCGCCGTCAACGCATCGTCGTTCCTGGCCGGCGCGCGCCGCTACCGGCGCGCCGAGCTCATCCAGGCCGCGGGCGCGACCCGCGCGCTGCTCGACGAGGCGATCTCGGCGTCGCTGCTGCCGGCAGCGGAGCACTACGGCGACGACGCGCTCGGCGTGCTGACCGCGCTCGTCGCGCTCCGCGGTGTCGGCATCGAGGCGCGCCACCTGCGCGGACTGCGGGCCGCCGCCGAGCGGGAGGCCGCCCTCGTCGAACGCGCGATCGCGCCGTCCCGGCGGTCGGATCCCGCCGACAAGGCCCGCGCCGCGGAGGCCGCGCTCGAGCTCGCCGGACACCTCGAGACGGTCCGCACGTCGGTCGTCCGCAGCGCGCTCTCGACCCTCGCGCGCTGATCCGCGACACGCCGTGACGTTCGGCCCGATGTGTTTGGCCGGAACCCCCCGGATGGGTAGCGTGGGAGACGCGCCGCCGGGGTGCTGCGTGGGAGTGAGGGGCGATCGGATGAGTGAGCTCGACCGGAGCGAACGCTACGACCTCGGCCTGCTCTTCACCGACGGGATGCCCGAGCACGACGACGGCACCGGCTACCGTGGAGCGGTCGCCGCCCGCGCGGCCGGCATCAGCTACCGGCAGCTCGACTACTGGGCGCGCACGCAGCTCGTGGAGCCCACGGTGCGCGGTGCGGCCGGCTCCGGGTCGCAGCGCCTCTACGGCTTCCGCGACATCCTCGTGCTGAAGCTCGTGAAGCGACTGCTCGACACCGGCATCTCGCTCCAGCAGATCCGCACCGCGGTCACGCAGCTCCGCGAGGCGGGCATCGAGGACCTCGCGCAGACGACGCTCATGAGCGATGGCGCGAGCGTCTACCTCTGCACGTCCGACGACGAGGTCATCGATCTGGTCAACCGCGGCCAGGGCGTCTTCGGCATCGCCGTCGGCAAGGTGCTGCGCGAGGTGGAGTCGACGCTCGTCGAGCTCGACACGCAGCCGGCCGACCCCCTGGACGAGCTCGCCGCGCGTCGCGGCTCGCGGTCGCGCAAGATCTCCTGACGCGGCTTCCGCTCGGCGCCCTCGGGTGCGCTGCAGTCGAGCGCGCGTACGCGATTCAGGTCGACGGGTGCCCCGTGACGGGCTTCATGACGTCGCGTGACGCCGATCCCGCGACCGACTTCGGGCGTCCGACGCCCGTCAGATGACGGGCGACTGGAGTTCGAGCGGGGTACCCGCGTACTCGCCGATGCGCGCCGTGCGCAGCACCCGGTCGAGCAGCTGGTCGAAGTGGTGCGACATCTCCTCGGCGCTCTCGCCCGGCCACATGTGCAGCGGCTTCGCGGCGCCCTGCGCCTGCTGGAGCGAGGTGCGCTCGGGCAGCTGCGGCGACAGCACGAGCGGGCCGAACATGTCGCGCAGCTCCTTGATGCGGAACTGGTGCTCCAGCGACTGCACGCGCGCACGGTTCACGATGATGCCGAGCGGCTGGAGCCGGGGGGAGAGGCCACGGCGGATCTCCTCGATCGCGCGGAGGGCGCGGTCGGCGGCGGCCACCGAGAACAGGCCGGGCTCCGTGACGACGGCCACGCGATCGCTGGCGGCCCAGGCGGTGCGGGTCAGCGCGTTGAGCGAAGGAGCGCAGTCGATGAGGACGAGCTCGTAGTCGGCCTCGACGTTGGCGAGCGCCTCCTCGAGCTTCCAGATGTCGCGGATCGACGGGTGCGGCCCGTCGTAGTTGATCGCCGAGGGGCTGCCGATCATCACGTCGATGGTGGAGCTCGGGTTGGACCGGGCCCACCCGCTGGGGGCGATCGCCGAGCGGACGATCTTCTCCTTCGGGGACGCGAGCACGTCGGCGACGTTGAGATGACCGGCCATCTGGATGTCCATGCCGGTGGAGACGTCGGACTGCGGATCGAGGTCGACGACCAACGTGCGGACGCCGCGGGCGAAGGCCGCCGACGCCAGTCCGAGGGTCACGGTGGTCTTGCCGACGCCACCCTTGAGGGAGCTGACGGAGAGAACGTGCACGAACAGATACGTTACCTTTAGACCTCGGGCGATACCTAAATGTTCGCTGTGCGGAAACCCTCGGAAAGGCCTGCATGTTCACGAAGATCCTGGTAGCCAATCGCGGAGAGATCGCCATCCGGGCCTTCCGCGCAGCCGTCGAGCTCGGCGCGAAGACCGTCGCCGTGTACCCGTTCGAGGACCGCAACTCGCTGCACCGCCTGAAGGCGGACGAGGCCTACCAGATCGGCACCCCGGGGCATCCGGTGCGCGCCTACCTCGACGTGTCGGAGATCATCCGCGTCGCGAAGGAGTCGGGTGCCGACGCCATCTACCCGGGCTACGGCTTCCTCTCCGAGAACCCCGAGCTGGCCCAGGCTGCCGCCGAGGCCGGGATCACCTTCATCGGCCCGCCCAAGCAGGTGCTCGAGATGGCCGGCAACAAGGTCACGGCCAAGGAGCACGCGATCGCCGCCGGCGTGCCGGTGCTCAAGTCGACGCCCCCGTCGCGCGACATCGAGGAGCTCGTCGCCCAGGCTGACGAGATCGGCTTCCCCATCTTCGCGAAGGCGGTCGCCGGCGGCGGCGGCCGTGGCATGCGTCGCGTGAACTCGAAGGACGACCTCCGTTCGTCCCTCGAGGAGGCCATGCGCGAGGCCGACAGCGCGTTCGGCGACCCCACGATGTTCCTCGAGCAGGCCGTGCTGCGCCCGCGCCACATCGAGGTCCAGGTGCTCGCGGATGCCGCGGGCGAGACCGTGCACCTCTTCGAGCGCGACTGCTCGGTGCAGCGCCGTCACCAGAAGGTCATCGAGATCGCACCGGCCCCGAACCTCTCCGACGATGTCCGACACTCGCTGTACCGCGACGCGATCGCGTTCGCGAAGTCGATCGGCTACGTCAACGCCGGCACCGTCGAGTTCCTGCTCGACACCGCGGGCGAGCGCGCCGGCCAGCATGTGTTCATCGAGATGAACCCGCGCATCCAGGTCGAGCACACCGTGACCGAGGAGGTCACCGACGTCGACCTCGTCGTCTCGCAGATCCGCATCGCGGCGGGGGAGACGCTCGAGCACCTCGGCCTCGCCCAGGACCAGATCCGCCTCCGCGGCGCTGCGCTGCAGTGCCGCATCACGACCGAGGACCCGACCGCCGGGTTCCGCCCCGACACGGGCAAGATCACCACGTACCGCTCGCCGGGCGGCGCCGGCATCCGCCTCGACGGCGGCACCGTGAACCCGGGCGCCCAGATCAGCCCCCACTTCGACTCGATGCTCGCGAAGCTCACCTGCCGCGGCCGCGACTACCCGGCCGCGGTCGCCCGCGCCAAGCGCGCGTTGGCCGAGTTCCGCATCCGCGGCGTCTCCACGAACATCCCGTTCCTCCAGGCCGTGCTCGAGGACCCGGCGTTCATCGCGGGCGACCTCAGCACGTCGTTCATCGACGAGCGCCCGCAGCTGCTGCGCGGCCGCGTCTCGAAGGACCGCGGCACGAAGATCCTGAACTGGCTCGCGGACGTCACGGTCAACCAGCCGAACGGCCCCGCCCCGACGACCGTGCATCCCGCCGAGAAGCTGCCCGAGCTCGACCTCTCGCAGCCGGCACCCGACGGCTCCCGCCAGCGGCTGCTCGAACTCGGCCCGGTCGGGTTCGCGTCGGCCCTTCGCGCGCAGACGCCCCTCGCGGTGACCGAGACCACGTTCCGCGACGCCCACCAGTCGCTCCTCGCGACGCGCGTGCGCACCCGCGACCTCGTGGCGGTCGCGCCCTACGTCGCCCGCATGACCCCGCAGCTGCTCTCGGTCGAGGCCTGGGGCGGCGCCACCTACGACGTGGCGCTGCGCTTCCTCGGCGAGGACCCGTGGGAGCGGCTCGCGACGCTGCGCGAGGCGCTGCCGAACATCAACATCCAGATGCTGCTGCGCGGCCGCAACACGGTCGGCTACACGCCGTACCCGACCGAGGTGACGGACGCGTTCGTGCGGGAGGCTGCGGCCACGGGCGTCGACATCTTCCGCATCTTCGATGCGCTGAACGACGTCGACCAGATGCGTCCGGCGATCGACTCGGTGCTCGCCACGGGCCATGCCGTCGCCGAGGTCGCGCTCTGCTACACGGGCGACCTGCTCGACCCGTCCGAGGACCTCTACACGCTCGACTACTACCTGCGCCTGGCCGACGAGATCGTGGCCGCGGGTGCGCACATCATCGCGATCAAGGACATGGCGGGCCTGCTGCGCCCGACCGCCGCGGAGAAGCTCGTCGGGGCGCTCCGCGAGCGGTTCGACCTGCCCGTGCACCTGCACACCCACGACACGGCGGGCGGCCAGCTCGCCACGCTCCTCGCGGCGAGCCGCGCGGGCGTCGACGCGGTCGACGTCGCCAGCGCCCCGATGGCGGGCACCACGAGCCAGCCGTCGGCATCCTCGCTCGTCGCCGCGCTTGCGCACACCGAGCGCGACACGGGCATCTCCCTGCAGGCCGTCGCCGACCTCGAGCCCTACTGGGAGGCCGTGCGCCGCATCTACAAGCCGTTCGAGTCGGGCCTGCCCGGTCCCACCGGCCGCGTGTACCACCACGAGATCCCGGGCGGCCAGCTGTCCAACCTGCGCCAGCAGGCCATCGCGCTCGGCCTGGCCGACGACTTCGAACTCATCGAGGACATGTACGCGGCGGCGAACGACATCCTCGGCCGGGTGCCGAAGGTCACGCCGTCGTCGAAGGTCGTCGGCGACCTCGCCCTGCACCTCGCCGCGGTGAAGGCCGACCCGGCCGACTTCGCCGAGCACCCGGAGAAGTACGACGTGCCCGACTCGGTCATCGGCTTCATGGCGGGCGAGCTCGGCGACCTGCCGGGCGGCTGGCCCGAGCCGTTCCGCTCGAAGGTGCTCGCCGGCAAGGATGTGCGCATCGGCGTGACCGAGCTCACCGACGACCAGCGCGGCGCCCTCGAGGCCGACAGCGCGACGCGTCGCGCGACGCTCAACACGCTGCTGTTCCCGGCGCCGACCCGCCAGTACGAGCAGATCCGCGAGCTGTTCGGCGACCTCTCGGTCGTCGACACGTCCGACTACCTCTACGGCCTGCACCCCGGCGCCGAGCACGTGATCGAGATCGAGAAGGGCGTGCGCCTCTACGCGGGCCTCGAGGCGATCGGCGAGGCCGACGAGAAGGGCATGCGCACGGTCATGACCATCCTCAACGGCCAGCTGCGCCCCGTGTTCGTGCGCGACCGCAGCATCGTCGTCGAGACCCGCTCGGCCGAGAAGGCGGATGCCTCGCAGCCCGGCCACGTCGCCGCGCCGTTCTCGGGCGTGGTCACGCTGCAGGTCGAGCCGGGCGCCGAGATCGCGGCCGGGCAGAGCGTCGCGTCGATCGAGGCGATGAAGATGGAGGCCGCGATCACGTCGCCCGTGGCGGGCGTCGTGGAGCGCGTCGCGATCCCGAAGACCCAGCAGGTGGAGGCCGGCGATCTGCTCGTCGTGGTGCGCCCGCGATAGGCTGTCGGTGAGTTCGCACTGAACTCCGCACTGCATTCCGCACTGATGAGGAGGGGTATCGGTGTCAGACGACAGGGGCGATGACCACGACACGACACGCCGCGCGACCGGGGGGCACGCCGCAGCCGTCGACCACGGCCGGCTGGCGCCGTCCACCGGTGCGCACGCCGCGTCGGCGCTGCCCGACAGCCTGAACATCCGCGTCGACCTCCCACCCGCTCCGCGACCCGAGATGCCGGAAGACGAGGTGGCGGTCGCGATCGACGACGTCGCCGTGAACCCCGCCGTGACCGACGGGGGGCCGAGCACCACGTCGGTCGAGGTCGTGACCCCCGCCCTCTCGGCGGCGGGCTACCGGCAGTCGTATCGTCGCGACACCTCGCCCTACGGCGCGCTGCTGGCCGCCGACGAGTCCCGCCTCCGTCGTGAGCGCGTCACGACCGACACGGGCAGCCACGTCGCGATCGTCGACGTGCCCGACGCCGAGGTCGTCCCGGCCGAGCTGCCCGAGCCGTCGGAGTCCCTGACCGCCGACCGGCTCATCGACCTCAACCGCACGACCCGTCCGGCGCCGCACGGCGGCTTCAACCGGTTCCTCTACGAGGCGTCGCTGCACCTGGTGAACCTCGGCGACTCGGCGAAGGTCCGGGCGTACAAGGAGCTCAGCGGACGCATCCAGCGGCGCTTCGAGGGCGGCGCGCGCTTCGTGCCCGTGCTCACGCGCAAGGGCGGCGTGGGCAAGACGACCGTGACGACCCTGCTCGGCATGGCCCTCGCCAACGCGCGCGACGACCGCATCGTCGCCATCGACGCGAACCCCGACCGCGGCACGCTCGCCGAGCGCGTCGACCGGCAGACCCGCGAGACCGTGCGCGACGTCGTGAACAAGGCGTCCTCGATCGGCGGCTACACCGACTTCTCCAACTTCGTCTCCCGCGACGAGACGCGGCTCGACATCCTCGCGTCGGACACCGACCCGACGCTCTCCGAGGCGTTCGACGACGACGACTACAACGTCGTGGCCGGCCTGGCGGCGCGCTACTACTCGATCGTGCTCACCGACTGCGGCACTGGAATCGTGCACTCGGTGATGCGGGCGACGCTCCAGCGCGCCGACTCGATCGTCGTCGTCTCGGGCGGCAGCGTCGACGAGGCGCGACTCGCGTCCGAGACGCTGACCTGGCTCGAGGCCAACGGCTACGGCGAGCTCGTGCGCAACGCCGTGGTCGCGATCAACCTGGCGACGCAGGGCACCCATCTCGTCAAGGTCGACGAGATCGAGGCCCACTTCGCCTCGCGCGTGCGCGAGATCGTGCGGATCCCGTACGACCCGCAGCTCGCCGCCGGATCCGTCGTGCACTGGGACGAGCTGCGTCCCGTGACGCAGCACGCGGCCCGCGAGCTCGCCGCGCTCGTGGTCGAAGGCCTGCCCGTGGACCGCGGGCACTGATCGGAGCGCAATTGCCAGAACGTCCCATTCGCCTGTTCGGCGACCCCGTCCTGAAGACCGTCTCAGCCCCCGTCGAACAGATCGACGATCGGGTGCGCGCGCTCGTCGCCGACCTCGTCGACAGCGTGCGGCTGCCGGGTCGCGCCGGCGTCGCCGCATCGCAGATCGGCGTCAACCTGCGGGTGTTCAGCTACAACATCGACGGCGACGTCGGCTACGTCATCAACCCCGAGATCGTCGAGGTCACGGGCGACCGCGAGCTCATCGACGAGGGATGCCTCTCGGTCCCGGGCCTGTGGCACAAGACGCCGCGCCATCCGTTCGCCCGCGTTCGCGGCATCGACCTCGACGGCAACGAGATCGAGGTCTCGGGCACGGGCCTCATGGCGCAGGCGCTGCAGCACGAGACCGACCACCTCGACGGCATCCTCTACCTCGACCGGCTCGAGAAGGACGAGCGCCGTGCGGCGATGAAGGAGGTGCGCGAGTCGGACTGGTTCTGACCGCGCACGCGACCCGGGCACGGCGGATGCCGCCGACCCGACACGCGAGAGGGCCCCGCGGCATCCGCGGGGCCCTCTCGTGTCGTGGAAGCGGCTCAGTGCACGATCGAGTGGCCCTCGGTCGCGGGAGCGCCCGAGTACATCGTCTCGATCTCGATGGAGAAGTCCTCGAGGATCACGTTGCGCTTGATGCTGAGCTTCGGCGTGAGGTGCCCACTCGCTTCGGTGAGCTCGGTCGGCAGGATCGTGAACTTGCGGATGGACTCGGCGCGAGACACGTGCTCGTTCGCCGCGTCGATCGCCCGCTGCACCTCGGCGAGGACGGCCGCGTTGTTCGTGGCCTCCTCGAGGCTCATGCCCGCGTCCTCGTCGTTGTTGTTCAGCCAGACCGGGAGCATCTCGGGGTCGAGCGTCACGAGCGCCGAGATGAACGGCTTCTTGTCGCCGACCACCACGACCTGGCCGACGAGCGGGTTGGCGCGGATCGGGTCCTCGAGCGCGGCCGGGGCGACGTTCTTGCCGCCGGCCGTGACGATGATCTCCTTCTTGCGGCCGGTGATCGACAGGAAGCCGTCGGCGTCGAAGCTGCCGAGGTCGCCCGTCTTGAACCACTCGCCGTCGAACGCCTCGGCGGTCGCCTCGGGGTTCTTCCAGTACTCCTTGAAGACGTCGACGCCCTTGACCTGGATCTCGCCGTCGTCGGCGATACGCACCGAGACACCCGGGAGGGCCGGGCCGACCGTGCCGATCTTCGACTTGGTCGCGAGGTTGACCGTCGCCGGGGCCGTGGTCTCGGTGAGGCCGTAGCCCTCGAGGATCGTGATGCCGAGCGCGTGGTAGAAGTGGCCGAGGCGCGGACCGAGCGGGGCCGAGCCCGAGACGGCGTACTTCACGTTTCCGCCCATCGCATGACGGAGCTTGCCGTACACGAGCCGGTCGAAGAGCATGAACTTCAGCTTGAGGCCGAACGGGACCTTGCCCGCCTCCTTGGCCGTCGAGTACGCGACGGCGGTGTCGGCGGCGGCGCGGAAGATCTTGCCCTTGCCGCCGGCCTCGGCCTTCTGCTCCGAGACGTTGTAGACCTTCTCGAAGACCCGCGGCACTGCGAGCAGGAAGGTCGGCTTGAAGCTCCCGAGCGACGGGAGGAGCTGCTTCGTGTCGGGCTGGTGACCGACGCGGACGCCGGCGTGCACCGACAGGACCGCGATGAAGCGGGCGAAGATGTGCGCGGTGGTGATGAAGAGCAGCGTCGAGGCGCCGTCGGGGTCGGCCACGACCTCCTTGAGCGCAACCGCGGCATTGCGGCAGAGCTCGACGAAGTTGGAGTGGGTGAGCACGCAGCCCTTGGGCTTGCCGGTGGAGCCCGAAGTGTAGATGAGCGTGGCGATGTCGGAGCCGACCGCGATGTTGCGGCGGCGCTCGATCTCCTCGTCGGAGACCCCGGTGCCCGATGCCGCGAGCTTGTCGAGGTCGCCGAGGTCGATCTGCCACACGTTGCGGATGGCGGGCAGCTCGGGGTGCACCTCGTCGAAGCGGGCGAAGTGGTCGGGCGTCTCGACGATGACGGCGATCGCCCCGGAGTCGCTGACGTTCCACTTGACCTGCGAGGGCGAGCTGGTCTCGTAGATCGGAACGAGCACGGCGCCGGCGAACCATGTCGCGAAGTCGATGAGGGTCCACTCGTAGCGCGTCTTGCACATGAGGCCGATCTTGTCGCCGGGCTGGATGCCCGCGGCGACGAGGCCCTTGGCGAGGGCCACGACCTGGTCGTGGAACTCCTTGGTCGTGACCGGGGACCAGCCACCGTCGCCGGTGGGGAGGGAGAACAGCACCGAGTCGGGCGTCGCCGCGACGCGCTGCACGAGGAGGTCCGTGACATTCGCGTCGGGGTCGGCTGGGACGACGGCGGGGGTATCGAATTGGATCACGGTAGCTCCTTCGGCACCGGGGAAGCTCGGGCGCGACGGGGCGCGCGAACCTCGGCATTGGGGTCGACTACACTCTAGCCGTTGCGCGTGCGGCCACGAGGGCTCGGGCGTGCTCGGTCCCAACCCCTGCGAAAGGCGGCTCCCTCGTGCACGCGATCGGCATCGACATCGGCGGGACGAAGATCGCAGGGGCCGTCGTGGACGAGTTCGGCGCCATCGTGCGGTCGGAGCGCGTGCCCACGCCGGCGGGCGATCCGCAGCTCCTCGAGGACGCGGTCGTCGCCATGATCGAGTCGCTGTCCGACGACGGACCGGCCGCCGCGGTGGGCGTGGCCGCCGCGGGCTTCATCGACGCCGCGCAGTCGACCGTCTACTACGCCCCGAACATCCACTGGCGCAACGAGCCGTTCCGCGAGAAGCTCGAGGCCCGCGTCGGCACGACCGTGGTCGTCGACAACGATGCGAATGCCGCCGGCTGGGCCGAGTTCCGGTTCGGCGCCGGCCGCCTCGTGAGCGACATGGTCATGCTCACCGTCGGCACGGGCGTCGGCGGGGCGATCGTCGCCGGCGACCGGCTCTTCCGCGGCGGCTTCGGCGCCGGCGCCGAGCTCGGCCACATGCGCCTCGTCCCCGGCGGCATCGCCTGCGGCTGCGGCCAGTACGGATGCCTCGAGCAGTACGGCTCGGGCCGCGCGCTGCTGCGCATGGCCAACGAGATCGCCGACGCCGGCGGCATCGGACGGGAGCTCGCCGCCGCCCGCGAGGAGCGCGGCGCGCTCGACGGCACGATCGTCGGCGGGCTCATCGAGCAGGAGGACCCGGGGGCCGTGGCCGCGCTCCGGCAGCTCGGCCACTGGCTCGGCGAGGCGTCGGCGTCGCTGTCGGCGGTGCTCGACCCGCAGCGCTTCGTATTCGGCGGCGGTGTCGCCGTCGCGGGGGAGTTGCTGCTCGGCCCGATCCGCGAGGCATACCTCCAGCACCTCCCGGCGCGCGGCTACCACCCCGAGCCCGACTTCGTCATCGCGGAGCTCGTGAACGACGCCGGCGTGGTCGGCGCGGCCGACCTGGCGCGCGTGTGGGTCGAGGAGCACGCCTGAGCCGCTCGGCGCTAGGCTGAATCGTTCGTTCGGCGACGAGGGGAGGTCCGGGTGTTCTACTGGATCATGAAGAACATCGTCATCGGGCCGATCCTGCTGGCGATCTTCCGGCCCTGGGTCGTCGGCCTCCAGAACGTCCCGAAGGACGGCGCGGTCATCCTCGCGTCGAACCACCTCTCGTTCATCGACTCGATCTTCCTCCCGCTCATCGTCGACCGCCGAGTGATCTTCCTCGCGAAGAGCGAGTACTTCACCGGCAAGGGCCTGAAGGGCTGGGCGACGCGCACGTTCTTCCAGGCAGCGGGGCAGCTTCCCATCGACCGCTCGGGCGGCAAGGCGTCCGAGGCCTCGCTCGCGACCGGCCTCCGGGTGCTCGGGGAGGGCGGCATCCTCGGCATCTACCCGGAGGGCACGCGCAGCCCCGACGCGCGGCTGTACCGCGGTCGCACCGGAGTGGCCCGCATGGTGCTCGAGGCCGGCGTGCCCGTGATCCCCGTCGCGATGATCGGCACCGAGAAGGTCATGCCGATCGGCACGCGGCTGCCGAAGGTGCGCCGCATCGGCATCATCATCGGCGAGCCGCTCGACTTCTCGCGGTTCGAGGGCCTCGAGGGCGACCGGTTCGTGTTGCGCTCCGTGACGGACGAGCTCGTCTACGAACTCCGGTCGCTGAGCGGCCAGGAGTACGTCGACGTGTACGCCAGCTCCGTGCGGGAGCAGCGGGCCGCGCAATCGGGGTAGGCTCGAGGAAGCGGCGGCGCGCAGGCGACGCCGCGTTTCCCGTTCCGGCGCGCCCGCGCCCCGACCCCTCAGGACACTCCCGTGGTACAGCTCCTCGAGCCCGTCGTCAACGCTGATCCCTCCGTGATCGACGGCCTCGACTATTGGCGCACGCTGCCGATCAAGCAGCAGCCCACGTGGCCCGACGCCGAAGCGGCGCACGCGGCATCCGCCGAGCTCGCGACCCTGCCCCCGCTGGTGTTCGCCGGCGAGGTCGACATGCTGCGCACCCGGCTGGCCGCCGCGTCGCGCGGCGAGTCGTTCCTGCTGCAGGGCGGCGACTGCGCGGAGACGTTCGCCGGGGCGACCGCCGACCAGATCCGCAACCGCGTGAAGACGGTGCTGCAGATGGCCGTCGTGCTCACCTACGGCGCCTCGATGCCGGTCGTGAAGATGGGCCGCATGGCGGGCCAGTTCGCGAAGCCGCGCTCGAGCGACACCGAGACGCGCGGCGGCGTCACGCTTCCCGCGTACCGCGGCGACATCGTGAACGGCTACGACTTCACGCCCGAGTCGCGTCAGGCCGACCCCGCTCGGCTCGTGCGCGGCTACCACATGGCCGCGTCGACCCTGAACCTCATCCGTGCGTTCACGCAGGGCGGGTTCGCCGACCTCCGCCAGGTGCACTCGTGGAACCAGGGCTTCTCGGCAAACCCGGCGAACGCCCGGTACGAGACGCTCGCGCGTGAGATCGACCGCGCGATCAAGTTCATGGAGGCGTGCGGGGCCGACTTCGAGGCGCTGAAGCACACCGAGTTCTACACGGGCCACGAGGGCCTGCTCATGGACTACGAGCGCCCGATGACCCGCATCGACTCGCGCACCGGCACGCCGTACCTCACCTCGGGCCACTTCATCTGGATCGGGGAGCGCACGCGCGACCTCGACGGCGCGCACGTCGACTTCCTGTCGCGGGTCCGCAACCCGATCGGCGTGAAGCTCGGGCCGTCCACGACGCCCGAGACGATGATCGAGCTCGTCGAGAAGCTCGACCCGCACCGCGAGCCGGGCCGCCTCACGTTCATCACGCGCATGGGCGCCGGCAAGATCCGCGACGCCCTGCCGCCGCTGCTCGAGGCGATCAAGCGCAGCGACGCCAATCCGCTGTGGGTCACCGACCCGATGCACGGCAACGGCATCACGACGCCGAACGGCTACAAGACGCGCCGCTTCGACGACGTGGTCGACGAGGTCCGCGGGTTCTTCGACGCGCACCGCGCCGCGGGCACGTACCCGGGCGGCATCCACGTGGAGCTCACGGGCGACGACGTGACCGAGTGCCTCGGCGGCTCGGAGCACATCGACGAGGAGACCCTCGCGACGCGCTACGAGTCGCTCTGCGACCCGCGTCTCAACCACATGCAGTCGCTCGAGCTGGCCTTCCTCGTGGCCGAGGAGCTCACCGCACGCTGACGGCCGACGGCGGGGCGTCCAGGCGGATGCCCCGCCGTCGTCGTGTGCGCCGACGGATGCCCCGCCGTCGTCGTGTGCACCGACGGATGCCCCGAGGCATCCGCTCGGGCTCAGCCGAAGTTGACCGTGACCTCTGAGCCGCGCTTGAGCTTCTCGCCGGCCGCCGGGCTCTGCACCGACGCGACGACGGCGCCCTCGAGGAAGCCGGGCACGTTCGACGTCACCGTGAACCCGAGCGCCTCGAGCTGCTGGCGTGCCGAGGCGACGGTCTGGCCCGTGATGACGTTGGGCACCTCGATGAGGTCGGGACCCTTCGACACGGTGATCACGATGGTGTCGCCGGGGCGGACCGGATCGGTCGCCGGGGCCCATGAGATCACGTGATCGGCGGGCACCTCGTCGTTGAACTCGGGATCGGCGGTGCCCACCACGAGTCCCGCACCGGTGATGGCGGCTTCGGCGTCGGCGACGGGCATGCCCGTCACGTCGGGGATCGCGCCCACGGAGACGACGAGCGTGAGGTCGCCGAGCTCGGGGTACTCGGCTCCCACGGGGTTGCCGTCGGCCCCGAGGACCGCGATGACCGAGCCCGCCGCGATGTCGCCGGAGAACTGCTGCGCGGCCTGCTCGGCGACCGTGAAGTCGCCGAGGGCGGCGCGTGCGTCGGCCTCGGGCTGGCCCACCACCTGGGGCATGGGCAGCATGCGCGGGCCGAGCGAGACGAACATGGTCACGGTCGATCCGCGCCGGGCCTGCTCACCCGCGGCCGGATCGGTGCCCGAGACCTGTCCCGCCGGCACCCGCGGGTCGTTGCGCTCGGCGTCGGCGACCTGGAAGCCCTCCTCGGCGAGCACCTGGCGGGCGTTGTCGGGCAGCAGGGTCGCCGTCTCGGGGACGGTCGCCATGGCTCCGGGCCCGGCGCCGAAGTACCAGCCGGTGCCCGCCGCGAGCCCGGTGAGCAGCAGCACGAGCGCGAAGATCCAGTAGCCGCGACGCCGACGGCGGTCGGAGCTCGCCGACAGGGCGGTCGCCGCCTCGTCGTCGGATGCCTCGGGGGGCGCCGCCGCGATCACGGGGCCGCCGCCGATGACGGTGGTCGCGGCCGTCGCGACGCCCACGGGCATCGCCGCGTCGGGGAGCACGACCGTGGCCTGCGTGCGCGGCGCCTGCCGCGGCGCGCGGATCGCGGGCTCGACCTCGCGGAGCCGGTCGAGCATGTCGCGCGCGTCGTGCGGACGCTCCTCGGGGTCGCGCGCCGTCGCCCAGAGCACGAGCTCGTCGAGCTCGACGGGCACCGACGGGTTCTTCGAGCTCGGCGTCGGCACGGTGTCGTTGGCGTGCTGGTAGGCGATCTGCATCGGCGCCTCGCCCACGTAGGGCTGCTCGCCGGTGAGCATCTCGTACATCATGATGCCCACCGCGTAGATGTCGCTCCGCGCGTCGGCGACGCCGCGGGTCACGAGTTCGGGGGACAGGTACGCGATGGTGCCGAGCAGGGCCTGTCCGGTCGCGGTGTTCGCGCTCGCGGCGCGCGCGAGGCCGAAGTCGCCGAGCTTGATGCGCCCGTCGTCGGCCAGCAGCACGTTCTCGGGCTTGAGGTCGCGGTGCACGATGCCGGCCTTGTGCGCGGCGGCGAGGCCGGCCAGCACCGCGTCCATGATGTCGACGGTCTGCTCGGGGGTGAGCTTCTTGTAGTCCTTCAGCAGCTCGCGCAGCGTGATGCCGGGCAGGTACTCCATGACTAGGTAGGCCATGTCGGAGTCCTGGCCCTGGTCGAACACGTTCACGACGTTCGGGTGCGCGAGCCGTGCGGCCGAGCGCGCCTCCTGCACGAAGCGGGTCTTGAACGTGTTGTCGTCGGCGAGGTGGCCGTGCATGATCTTGATCGCGACGCGGCGCTCGAGGCGCAGGTCGGTCGCGAGGTAGACCGTGGCCATGCCCCCGCGGGCGATCCGCGAGCGCACCTGATAGCGGCCGTCGACGAGACGGCCGATCATCGGGTCGGCGGGCGCGGTGGTCACCGTTCGAGTGTACGAACCCGTGCATGCCCCAACCCGACTAAACGCCGAGGAACGGAGGAATCGCAACGGCTTCGTGACCCCGGATGACGACGAGAGCGCCCCGAGCGGCGAGGTCTCGCCGAGCCCGCCGCCGTCAGCCGAGCTCGGACAGCCAGGCCCGCGCCGACGCCTCCCACTTCGCGTAGTGATCGGGGTGCGCGGAGAGCTGCACCGCCTGGGCCGCCTGGGTGACCGACATGCCCTCCCAGCCGACGATGTCGAGCAGGCCGCTCGTGCGACCGGGATTCGGGTTCGCCGCGCCGCCGTAGAACGCGGTCGTGGCGCGAACGGGGTCGAGCACCTGCTCGGGCACGCCCCAGCCCTCGCTCGGCCGCTGCTGGAAGAGGCCGAGCGAGTCGCCGTCGCCGTGGTGCAGGTTGCGCAGGCCCGACTCCTGCGCGGCGGCCGCGAGGGCGATCACGATGCCCTGGTCGGGCACGCCGAGGGCGCGTCCGAGGTCGATGACGATCCGCGCGTTCGCCCGCATCTCGTCGGTGAGCGGCACGCTCACGGACGCGACCGGCAGGGCGGCGTCGTCGGACTCGGGCTCGGCGGGGGCGGCGGGCGGCGCGGGCGGCGGCACCGGCTGCGTCTGCGACGGGTCGGCCAGCGGCAGCACGACGGTCTCGCCGGGGAAGATCAGGCTCGTCGGCCCGAGGCCGTTGGCGCTCAGCACGTCGGCGGAGTCGAGTCCGTACGCGGCGGCGATGCTGCTCACGGTGTCGCCCTCGACGACGACGTGGCGCGCGATCTCGGGCGCGGACGGCGGCGGGTGGGCGGGCGCCGATCCGCCCTCGGAGCCGCCGGGGAGCGCGAGCCGCTGGCCGGGGAAGATGAGGCTCGACCAGCCGAGCCCGTTCGCGGCGAGCACCTCGGCGGTCGCGAGCCCGAACCGCTCGGCGATGCCGCTCACGGTGTCGCCCTCGGCCACGACGTACTCGGGCGGCGCCGGCACGGAGGCAGGGACCGCGGCGCCGACGTGGGGCGCCGAGCCCACCGACTTCGGCTTCAGCTGCCGCTTCGGGAGCGGTGCGGGCGCGGCGTCGGCCGGCTGCGCGATGCCCAGGGTCACGGCGACCGTGCTCACGATGGCGATCGGCACGGCGAGCACCGAGCGGATGCCGCGACGCCCCGCGCCTCCGGTCGCGGCGCCGGTACGGCGCGAACGCCCCCAGCGAACCGCCTCCGTGCCGTCCGACATGATCCCCCCTCGGGCCGGACCCCCTCGTCCGTCGCCAACGTCCCACAGGGGGTGGGGCGAGTCAACGACCTCGCCGCGAGTCCCCGGACTCCGGGTCGAACGGCTCCGCGCGTCGCGGCGGGGGTGCTTCCGATGCGCCGCATTCCTCTGGCAGGCTGGTCCCGTGACCGACGACGACCAGATCGAGTGGCTGACCGTTCCCGACCTCGTCGAGCGGCTCGGGCAGACCCCGAGCCGCATCCGCAAGCTCATCGACGACCGCCACCTGCTGGCGGCGCGCGTCGACGGCGTGCTGAAGGTGCCCGCGTCCTTCCTCCGCGACGACGCGCCGCTGCCCGAGCTGCACGGTACCGCCGTGGTGCTCGCCGACGCCGGCTTCAGCGATGCCGAGGCGCTCGAGTGGCTGATCGGCGAGGACGACAGCCTCGGCACGAGCCCCATCGCCGCGCTGCGCGCGGGTCGCAAGTCCGAGGTGCGCCGGGTCGCCCAGGCCCTGGCCTGACCCGGAACGGCTGCAGCGCGATCGCGCGATCGCGCGCCCGCCTCCGGGTCAGCTCGTGCGGCGCGTCACGGCCCTGGCGAGCGAGCCGAGCTCTGCCCGCGCGTCGCGGCTGATCGGGGCCTCCTCGAGCACCGCCGTCGCACGAGCGACGTTGTCGGCGATCATGGCCTCGATCTCCTCCACGGCGCCGCACTCGGAGATCGTGCGCTGCAGCATCCGCACCTGGTCGGCGCCGAGGTCGGGATCGCCGAGCAGTTCGTCGAGGAGCCGGCGCTGCCCGGGCGCCAGCCGTTCGCGAGCGATCGCGACGAGCATCGTGCGCTTGCCCTCGCGGAGGTCGTCGCCGCTCGGCTTGCCGGTGACCTCGGGGTCGCCGAAGACGCCGAGCAGGTCGTCGCGCAGTTGGTACGCGATGCCGAGCGGGAGGCCGAACCCCCGCAACGCGGCGAGCTGCGCAGCGGACGCGCCGGCCAGCGCGCCGCCGATGACGAGCGGCGACTCGATCGAGTACTTCGCCGACTTGTAGACGATCACGCGCTCGGCGCGGGTGCGCTGCTGCGCCTCGGGCTGCACGAGCCAGGCCCGCTCCTCGAGGATGTCGAGGTACTGCCCCGACGTCACCTCCGTGCGCATGCGCATGAACTCGGCGCGAGCGGCACGCGCCGCCTCGCGATCGGCCACCGCGTCGAGCCCCTCGCCGAGCAGCTCGTCGCTCCAGCCGAGGAGGAGGTCGCCGAGCAGGATCGCCGACGCGCGTCCGAAGTCCGCCGAGCCGCCCGCCCAGCCCGACTCGGCGTGCAGCGACTCGAAGAGCCGGTGCGCCGAGGGGGCTCCGCGACGGGTGTCGGAGTTGTCGATGATGTCGTCGTGCACGAGCGCCGCCGCGTGGAACAGCTCGAGGGCCGAGGCGGCCGAGACGACGGGGTAGTGATCGCGTCCGCCGTCGGACTCGAACGGGTCGAACCCGCGCCCCGCGACCGCCTCCCATCCCCAGTAGCAAAACAGCGCCCGGAAGCGCTTGCCGCCGCTGAGAAAGCGCCTTGAGAACTCGTCGAGCGGGTCGAGGTCGGGGCTGATGGAGCGGAGAATGGAAGTGCGTTCAGCGAGGAAGTCCTCGATGCGCGTTTGGACCAGATCGACGAGCCGGGAACCACGAGCCACCCGCCTAGCCTAGCGAGGCGACGCGGCGCTAGAATGACCACGGATGCGTCGATCCCGAGCCTGAGGGGAATGAGATGCCGCTTTCAGAGCAGGAGCAACGTCTTCTCGAGGAGATGGAGCGCAACCTCTATCGCAACGACGCGGATTTCGTGCATGCGGTGGGTGGCGTTCGGGGTCGTCGGCCCAACTATCGTTCCATCGTGCTCGGCGTCCTGCTCGCGGTCGCGGGTATCGGCGCCCTCATCGCCGGCGTCGCGCTCCAGCTGCTGATCGTCGGCGTCATCGGCTTCGCGCTCATGTTCGGCGGCGTGCTCCTGGCCATCACCCCCGGCAAGCGCGGCGCAGCCGCGCCGGCCCCGGCCGAGCCCACGTCGGGCTCGTCGAAGGGCAAGCGCTCGGGCGGCGGGTTCATGGACCGCCTGAACGACCGCTGGGACCGCAGGCAGGAGGGTCGGGACTAGCCGCCCTCCACTTCCCACCACCTCGACGGGTCGATCTTCGGATCGGCCCGTTTCTCGTCTCCTGAGCGGCATCCGGATGCCCCGCATCGCCCGTCTCTGCCCCTGAAGCGGCCCGGAACGGCCCGAATCCTCCCCGGGAACACCCCGAGCACGCCCGATCTCGTCCCGGTTGGGTGAATTCCCTCCACTGGGCTCCACGACCGGATCGCCCCGTATTCACAGGGATCTCACACCGCGGCGTGCCCGGAAACGAGCGAATGTCGTTGATCGGTGGATGAGAGTGGAGTAAAGTGGGGTCACCTGGATCCTGGCCGGAGGAAAGGGGGTGGCGCGATGTTCCTCGGAACCTACGAACCGAAGCTCGATGAGAAGGGTCGCGTCATTCTTCCGGCGAAGTTCCGGGAGGAGCTCTCGACCGGCCTGGTGCTCACGCGCGGGCAGGAGCGCTGCATCTACGTGTTCAGCGCACGGGAGTTCGAGCAGATGAGCGACAAGATCCGCCAGGCCCCCGTGACGAGCAAGCAGGCGCGCGACTACATGCGCGTCTTCCTCTCGGGGGCATCCGCGGAGACCCCCGACAAGCAGCATCGGGTCACCATCCCCGCCACGCTCCGCAGCTATGCGGGGCTCGACCGAGACCTCGCGGTCATCGGCGCCGGCAGCCGGGTGGAGATCTGGGATGCCGAGGCATGGCAGACATACCTCGCCGAGCAGGAGGCGGCCTTCGCGGAGACGGCGGAGGAGGTGATCCCCGGGCTGTTCTAGTCCCGGATTGCGACTCCCAGCCGTGCGCGCCTGATGCACTTCCCCGCACCAGGACGAACGGATGGGGATCGGAGTCCGGGAACCGGTCCCGAAGGAATCATGGACATCGAACGCATCCACACCCCCGTCATGCTCGAACGCACCGTCGAGCTGCTCGCCCCCGCCATCGAGTCGGAGGGCGCGGTGCTCGTCGATGCCACGCTCGGCATGGGCGGCCACAGTCGCGCGTTCCTCGAGCGGTTCCCGAGGCTCACGGTCATCGGCCTCGACCGCGACACCGACGCCCTCGCCATCGCGCGTGAGCGGCTCGCCGCGTTCGGCGACCGCGCCCGGTTCGTCCACACGGTCTACGACGGCATCGCCGAGGCGATCCGGTCCGAGGGCTTCGACGAGGTGCAGGGCGTGCTCTTCGACCTCGGCGTCTCGTCGCTGCAGCTCGATCGCGCCGAGCGCGGGTTCGCGTACGCGAAGGATGCCCCGCTGGACATGCGGATGGACTCCACGCGGGGCCGCACCGCGGCCGACGTGATCGCCGAGTCGAGCGAGCAGGACCTGCGCCGCATCTTCCAGGAGTACGGGGAGGAGAAGCTCGCCCAGCGCTACGCCCGGGCGATCGTCCGGGCGCGCGCCGAGGAGCCCATCACGCGCTCGGGGCAGCTCGTCGCGATCCTCACGGATGCCACGCCCGTCGCCGTGCAGCGGCAGGGGCACCCCGCCAAGCGGGTCTTCCAGGCGCTGCGCATCGAGGTGAACGAGGAGCTGTCCGTGCTCCAGCGCGCGATGCCGGCCGCGCTCGACTCGATCGCCCTCGGCGGCCGGATCGTCGTCCTGGCGTACCAGTCGCTGGAGGACCGCATCGTGAAGCGGGTGCTCGCGACGGCGTCCACCTCCTCGGCTCCTCCCGGGCTGCCGATGGAGCTGCCCGAGCACAAGCCGCAGTTCCGCCTCCTCGTCCGGGGCGCCGAGCTGGCGAGCGAATCCGAGCAGGCGGAGAACCCGCGTGCGAAGCCGGTGCGCCTGCGCGCCGCGGAACGAGTGAGGAGGCCGTCGTGACCGCACTGCCGGCCCAGTCCGCCCCCGCACCCCGGAGGACCTCCGCCCCGAAGCCCGAGCGCCGCCTCCGCCCGGCGCCCGAACCCGGCCGCCGCGCGAAGCCCCGGCTGGCCTATGCGGTGATCGCGCTCGGCGGGGTCGCGCTCATCGTCGCCGTCCAGCTGCTGCTCTCGATCGCCGTCGCGCAGGGCGCGTACGAGATCGACGCCTACCAGGTGCAGCAGGCGGAGCTCGCACGCGAGCACCAGAAGCTCTCCGAGGACCTCGACCGCGTCGAGTCCCCGCAGTACCTCGCGAGCAACGCCGAGGCGCTCGGCATGGTGCCGAACGCCGACCCGGTGTACCTGCGCCTGTCCGACGGGGCGGTGCTCGGCCAGCCGACGCCCGCGACCGGCGCCGCCGCGGCATCCGCCCCGCTCGTGCCCAATGCGCTCATCGACGGCGTGCCGCTCGTGACCGAGCAGCAGCAGGGGCAGACTCCGAACGGAGGGACCTCGGGGGAGGCGCCGGCGACCGCAGCCGATGCACCGCCGGTCGTCCCGCCGCCGCCCGCCGAAGGCCTCCCGACGCCCGCCACGCACTGATCCCCCGAGGAAAGGCTCGAATGAACGGCACCAGCCGCCACCCGATGCGCCGGATCCTCCTCGCCGCGGTCGTGCTGGTCGCGCTCGTCGGCGTGTTCGTGGTGCGGCTCGTCGACCTCCAGGTCGTGCGGGCCGCGGAGCTCAGCGAGGAGGCCGAGGGCCGACGCTCGACGTCGGTCACGGTGTACGGCGCGCGCGGTGACATCGTCGACCGCAACGGCACGGTCCTCGCCGACACCGTCATGCGGTACGACATCGCGGTGTCGCCGAAGAACGCGAACGCGGGGCCCATCACGCGCGAGGAGCCCGATCCGGACGATCCGTCGAAGACCGTGCAGGTCGACGTGCCGCTGGAGCAGTCCGCGGCCGAGCTCGGCGCCGTCATCGGACTGACCGGCGAGCAGGTGCAGCAGATCATCGCCGACTCGCTCGCCGAGAACGCCGAGTCGGACTTCGCCTATGTCGCCAAGCTCGTCGACACCGACACCTACGAGCGCGTGAAGGAGCTCGACATCCCGTGGGTCGTGCCGTGGGAGCACCCCAGCCGCTACTACCCGAACGGCGCGGTGGGCGGCAACCTGATCGGCTTCGTCGACCCCGACGGCAACGCCGTCGCGGGCCTCGAGTACTCGGAGGACGAGTGCCTCGCCGGGCAGGACGGGGCGTACAGCTACCTGCACAGCCTCGAGGACTGGGTGCAGATCCCGGGCACCGAGGTCGTGCACGAGCAGGCGCACGACGGCGGCACGCTGAAGCTCACGATCGACTCGGACCTGCAGTGGATGGTGCAGCGGATCGCCGAGGCGCAGGTGCAGGCGGTCGGCGCCGACTGGGCGACCGTCACGGTCATGGAGGCGAAGACCGGGCGGCTGCTCGCCGTCGCCGACGTGCCGACGGTCGATCCGAACGCGCCGTCGGCGACGGACTCGGCGAACCGCGGGTCGCGCGCGTTCACCGCGCCGTTCGAGCCCGGCTCGACGTTCAAGGCGCTCACCGCGGCATCCGTCATCGACGCCGGCAAGGCCGACCCGGTCAGCCAGATCGTCGCGCCCTACCGCTACCTGCCGCCGAACGGCGCGAACATCAACGACAGCGGATTCCACGGCGACGAGCGGCTCACGCTCACGGGCGTGCTCATCGAGTCGTCGAACACCGGCATGTCGCAGTTCGGCGAGCGGCTGAGCGACCAGGAGCGCTACGACGACATGCTCGCCTTCGGGCTGGGGGAGCGCACCGAGGTGGGCTTCCCGGGCGAGGAGCCGGGCGACCTGCACGGCGGACCCGAGGGCTGGGACAACCAGACGAAGTACGCCACCATGTTCGGGCAGGGCCTCACGACGACCGCGGTGCAGATCGCGAGCGTGTACCAGACGATCGCCAACGGCGGCGTGCGGATGCCGGTTCGGCTCGTCGACGGATGCGGCGACGACACCCCGGCGCAGTCCGAGGGCGAGCGGGTCATCTCGGCCGCCGCGTCGCAGCAGACGAGCGCCATGCTCGAGCGCGTGTACCTCGAGGGCTGGCTCGCCGACAAGTGGGAGATCCCGGGCTACCGCGTCGCCGCGAAGACCGGCACGGCCCAGGTTCCCGATGGGAACGGGGGCTACCTGAGCGGCTACCTCGTGTCGGTGTCTGGGTTCGCGCCGGCCGACGATCCCCAGTTCGTCGTTTCGGTGAGCATCATGAATCCCGTTAAGATGAACTCGTCCGCCGCATCCGCTCCCGTCTTCCAACAGGTGATGAGCCAGGTGCTGAAGAAGTATCGGACCGTTCCATCCGGCGCCCCGGCGCCCGAGCTGCCAGCCACCTGGTGAGAAAGTTGGGTTCGTGACCGGATCGCCTCCAACGGCCCTCCGGCCGCAGCATCCGAGCCCTCGATCGCTTCACGGCCTGGCCGAGACGTTCGACCTCGACGTGCGCGGCGACATCGACGACCTCGAGGTCACCGGCGTCGTGCTCAACTCCGGGGCCGTCCGCCCCGGCGACCTCTACGTCGGCGTGCCCGGCCGCAACGCGCACGGCGCGTCGTTCGCCGCGGCCGCCCGCGACGGCGGCGCCGTGGCCGTGCTCACCGACCCGGCCGGGGCCGACCTCGCCGCCGAGTCGGGCCTGCCGCTCCTCGTCACCCCCGACGCCCGCGCCGCGCTCGGCGAGGTCGCCGCCTGGATCCACCGCACCGCCGACAACCCCGCCACGCTCTTCGCCGTGACCGGCACCAACGGCAAGACCAGCGTCGTCTACCTGCTCTACGGCATCCTGCGCCAGCTCGGCGTGGTGGCCGGCCTCACGTCGACGGCCGAGCGCCGCATCGGCGACGAGGCGGTCACGAGCTCGCTGACGACCCCCGAGGCGAGCGAGCTGCACGCCCTGCTCGCGCGCATGCAGGAGGTCGACGTGCGCGCTGTCGGCATCGAGGTCTCCGCGCAGGCGCTCTCGCGGCACCGCGTCGACGGACTCGTGTTCGACGTCGTCGGCTTCACGAACCTCTCGCACGACCACCTCGACGACTACGCGTCGATGGACCTGTACTTCGAGGCGAAGCGCGAGCTGTTCCAGCCCGAGCGCTCGCGCCGAGGCGTCGTCACGATCGACTCCGACTGGGGCCGTCGCCTCGTCGCCGAGTCGCGCATCCCCGTCACGACCCTCTCGACCGACCCCGCGGTCGACGCGGACTGGCGCCTCCAGTTGCTCGAGGAGACCGCGACGTACACCTCGTTCGTGCTCGAGGGCCCGGGCGGACGACGCCTCGAGACCCGCGTGCCGCTCCTCGGCTGGTACATGGCGGCGAACGCCGCCCTCGCGATCGTCATGCTCGTCGAGTCGGGCTACGACCTCGAGCAGGTCGCGCATGTGCTCGAGCGCGACGGCGGCATCGACGCGTACATTCCGGGCCGCGCCGAGCGCATCTCGGGGGAGCGCGGGCCGCTCGTCTACATCGACTACGGGCACAGCCCCGACGCGTTCCTGCAGACGCTCGGCGCCATCCGCCGGTTCACGACGGGCCGCGTCGTCATGGTGTTCGGCGCCGACGGCGACCGCGACACCACGAAGCGCGCCGAGATGGGCGCGATCGCCGCCCGCGGCGCCGACGTCGTGGTGATCACCGACTTCCACCCGCGGTGGGAGGACCCGGCCGCCATCCGCGCCGCGCTCATCGCGGGCGCCCGCGAGGCCGTGCCCGATCGCGAGGTCCACGAGATCGCGGATCCGCGCGAGGCGTTCCGCGCCGCGGTCGCCCTCGCCGGCGAGGGGGACGCGATCCTCTATGCCGGACCGGGCCATGAGGACTACCACGAGGTGAAGGGCGTGAAGATCCCGTACTCAGCCAGAGACGACGCGAAGCAGGCACTGCGCGAGGCGGGCTGGGACGCATGATCGCCCTCACCCTCGCCGAGATCGCCTCGGCGGTCGACGGCATGCTGCACCTCCAGGGCACGGATGCCACGGCCGACACGGTCGTCGACGGCGTCGTGACCACCGACTCCCGCGAGGTCGGGTCGGGTGACCTGTTCTTCGCCAAGCGCGGCGAGTTCGATGACGGACACCGGTTCGCGCCGGCCGCCGTCGAGCAGGGCGCAGCACTGCTCGTCGTCGAGCGGGTCCTCGAGCTTCCCGTTCCGCAGGTCGTCGTCGCCGACTCGGTCGACGCGCTCGGCGCCCTCGCGACCGAGGTCGTGCGTCGGGTGCGGGCCCGCGGGCGCCTGCGGATCGTCGGCGTCACCGGCTCGAACGGCAAGACCACGACGAAGAACCTCCTCCGCGAGATCCTCACCGCGCAGGGCGACACCGTCGCCTCACGGAAGTCGTTCAACAACGAGGTCGGCGGCCCGATCACGGCGCTCGAGCTCACCGACGACACGGAGTTCCTCGTCGCCGAGATGGGCGCGTCGGCCGTCGGCGAGATCGCCCGGCTCGTGCGCATGGCGCACCCCGACATCGGCATCGTGCTGAAGGTCGGCCTCGCCCATGCCGGCGAGTTCGGCGGCATCGAGCAGACCGTGCGCGCCAAGTCCGAGATGGTGACCGAGCTCACGGCCGACGAGGTCGCCGTGCTGAACGCCGACGACCCGCGCGTCGCCTCGATGGCCGACGTCACCGCGGCCCGCGTCGTGTGGTTCGGCCTCGGCGAGCGCGCCGACGTGCGGGCGACCGACCTGGTGGTGCACGCGCGCGGCACGGAGTTCACGGTCACGGCTCCCGGCGGGGCATCCGTCCGCGTGCGCTTCGGCGTGCTCGGCGAGCACCACATCATGAACGCCCTCGCGGCCACCGCCGCGGCGCTCGAGCTCGGCGTGCCGCTGCCGGCGATCGTCGAGGCGCTCGAGTCCGTGACCCTCGCCGAGCGCTGGCGCATGGAGGTCATGGGCGGGCGCGACGACGTCACGATCATCAACGACGCCTACAACGCGAGCCCCGACTCGATGTCGGCCGCGCTCAAGACGCTCGCCCAGGTCCAGGAGCCGGGCACGCGCACCATCGCGGTGCTCGGCGAGATGAGCGAGCTCGGCGAGTTCTCGGGCGAGGAGCACGACCGCATCGGCCTGCTCGCCGTGCGGCTCGGCATCTCGCAGCTCGTCGTGGTGGGTCCCGGCGCGCGTCGCCTCCACATCACGGCCATCAACGAGGGGTCGTGGGACGGCGAGTCCGCCTACGTCGAGACCGCCGACGAGGCGTTCGACCTCGTGACCTCGATCGCCCGGCCGGGCGACACCGTGCTGGTGAAATCGTCGAACTCGGCGGGTCTCCGCCTGCTCGGCGACCGACTGGGAGAATGGTTCGCATGAGCGGCGGCGCAGCACTGACGATCCGCCTGCTCGGCGACCGATTTGGAGAATGGTTCGCGTGAGAGCTCTGCTGACCGCCGGAGCGTTGTCGCTCGCCTTCACGCTGTTCCTCACGCCGCTGTTCATCCGGCTGTTCACGCGCATCGGATGGGGCCAGTTCATCCGCGACGACGGGCCGAAGAGCCACCACGTCAAGCGCGGCACGCCCACGATGGGCGGCATCATCTTCATCCTCGGCAGCCTGTTCGGCTACTTCGGGGCGACGTTCCTCGTGAGCGGCGAGCCGCCGACCGCGTCGGCCATGCTCATCCTGTTCATGATGGTCGGGCTCGGCATCGTCGGGTTCATCGACGACTTCCTGAAGACCCGCAAGAAGCAGAGCCTCGGCCTCGGCGGATGGGCGAAGATCCTCGGCCAGGTCGTGGTGGCGACGGCGTTCGCGCTGCTCGCGCTGCAGTTCCCGAACGACCATGCGGTCACGCCGGCGAACACGAGCATCTCGTTCATCCGCGACCTGCCGCTCGACTTCATGGTGTTCGGCACGATCGTCGGCGTGATCCTCTACGTCATCTGGATCTGCCTCCTCACGGTCGCGGCGTCGAACGGCGTGAACGTCACCGACGGCCTCGACGGCCTGGCGGGCGGCGCGTCGATCCTGGCCATCGGCTCGTTCGTCATCATCGGCTTCTGGCAGTTCAACCAGTCGTGCTTCAGCGAGAACCTCAACCCGAGCGACGCGTACCGCTGCTACGAGGTGCGCGACCCGCTCGACATCGCGATCGTGGCGACGGCCATCGTCGGCGGCCTCATCGGCTTCCTCTGGTGGAACACGAACCCGGCGCACATCTACATGGGCGACACCGGTTCGCTCGCGCTCGGCGGCGCCCTCGCGGCGCTCGCGATCGTGAGCCACACCGAGCTGCTTCTGCTCCTCATCGGCGGCCTCTTCGTCATCGAGACCGGCTCGGTCATCGTGCAGCGGGCGTACTTCAAGCTCTCGGGCGGCAAGCGCGTGTTCCTCATGAGTCCGATCCACCACCACTTCGAGCTCAAGGGCTGGGCCGAGGTCACGATCGTCGTGCGGTTCTGGATCATCGCGGGCCTGTTCGTGGCGGCCGGCGTCGGGAGCTTCTACTTCGAATGGCTGCAGAGTTGACCGACCCGGATGCCGCGCGCGTCGCCGCCCGCCTCGAGACCCTCACGAGCTGGAACGCCGACTGGCGCGGGCTCCGCGTCGCGGTGCTCGGACTCGGCGTCACCGGGTTCGCCGTCGCGGACACGCTGACCGAGCTCGGCGCGGAGGTGCTGGTGCTCGCACCGGCCGTCGACGACGACCGAGCCCGCATCCTCGAGGTCATCGGGGCTCGGCTGGTGCGGCATCCGCTCGACGCGGTACCCGACGAGCTCGTCGCGTTCGAGCCCGAGCTCGTCGTCGCGTCGCCCGGCTTCCACCCCGATCACCCCGTGCTCGAGTGGGCGTCCGCGAACGACGTCGCCGTCTGGGGCGACATCGAGCTCGCCTGGCGCGTGCGCGACAAGGTGAACGCCGCCGAGTGGATCCTCGTGACCGGCACGAACGGCAAGACCACGACCGTGCAGCTCGCCGCCACGTTCCTCGCGGCCAACGGCCTGCGCGCCGCGCCGTGCGGCAACATCGGCGTGCCCGTGCTCGACGCCGTCCGCGACCCGGGCGGGTTCGACGTGCTCGTGGTCGAGCTGTCGAGCTACCAGCTGCACCACCTCCCGAAGACGGGGCCGGGTGCGCTGCATCCGTGGGCCAGCGTGTGCCTCAACATCGCCGACGACCACCTCGACTGGCACGGCTCGGCCGAGGCCTACCGCGCGGCGAAGGCGACCGTCTACGAGAACACGAAGGTCGCCTGCGTCTACAACCGGGCCGACGAGGCGACCATGCACATGGTCGAGGAGGCCGACGTCGAGGAGGGCGCCCGCGCCATCGGGTTCGGGCTCGACGTGCCGGGGCCGAGCGACTTCGGCGTCGTCGAGGGGATCCTCTGCGACCGGGCGTTCCTCGAAGAGCGACGCACGGCCGCGCTCGAGATCGTCACGGTGTCCGAGCTCGAGCCGCACGGGCTGTCCGCGCCGCACGTCGTGCAGAACATCCTCGCGGCGTCCGCCCTCGCGCGCTCGTACGGCGTGCCCGTGGGCGTGATCCACGACGCGCTGGGGGAGTTCCGGCTCGACGCGCACCGCATCGAGACGGTCGCGGTGGCCGGCGGCATCCGCTGGATCGACGACTCGAAGGCCACCAATCCGCATGCCGCCGAGGCGTCGCTGCGCGCGTTCGGCCGCGTCGTCTGGATCGTGGGCGGCCTGCTCAAGGGCGTCGATGCGGACGCGCTCGTCGCCGCGCACGCCAGCCGGCTGCGCGCCGCGATCGTGATCGGCGTCGACCGGGCCGCGCTCGTCGCGGCGTTCCGGCGACACGCGCCCGAGCTGCCCCTGTTCGAGGTGGCCACCGACGACACTGAGACGGTGATGCCCGAGGCGGTCGCGCTGGCCGCCGCCGTGGCGGAAGAGGGGGACACGGTCCTCCTCGCGCCCGCCGCGGCGTCCATGGATCAGTTCGCCGACTACGCCGACCGAGGCCGGCGGTTCCACGAGGCGGTCAGGGCGAGGCTGGGAGGTGAGGCGGATGGCGACTCCGCCCCGCACGGCCCGACCCCCGAAGGCTGAGGCCGCGGGCGTCTCCGCCGCCCGCATCCGGCTCGGGCGCGTCTTCCGCGTCGAGTCGAAGGACTACTTCCTGCTGCTCGGCACGACGATCTTCCTCGTGGTGTTCGGCCTCGTGATGGTGCTGTCGTCGTCGTCGGTCGAGTCGAACCTCGAGGACGGCGGGTTCTTCGTGCAGGCCCAGCGGCAGGGCCTGTACGCGCTGTTCGGCGTGCCGATCATGCTCATCGCGAGTCGGATGCCCGAACGTGCGTGGATGGTGGCCGCCTGGCCGCTGCTGCTCGTGTCGTGCGTGCTGCAGCTGCTCGTCGTCGCGACGCCGCTCGGCATCACGGTGGGCGGCAACACCAACTGGCTCGCCATCGGCTCGGTGCAGTTCCAGCCGTCGGAGCTCATCAAGGTCGCGCTCGTGATCTGGCTGGGCTTCATCGTGACGAAGAAACAGGGACTGCTCGACGACTTCGGTCGGGGCATCCTGCCGATCCTCCTCGTCGGTGGCGGCGCGATCGGACTCGTGCTCATCGGCGGCGACCTCGGCACGGTCATGATCATGGGCGCGATGCTCATCGGCGCGCTCTTCCTCATCGGGGTGCGCCTCCGGCTCCTGCTGCCCGTCGTCCTCCTCGGCGCCACCGTCTTCGTGATCGTCGCGGTGTCGAGCGACAGCCGGATGCGTCGCATCACCGCGTTCCTGCAGGAGAACTGCACGCAGTTCGACAACGACGACTGCTGGCAGATCCAGCACGGCCGGTTCGCGCTCGCCAACGGCGGGATCTTCGGCGTCGGGCTCGGCAACTCGACCGCGAAGTGGTCGTGGCTGCCCGCGGCCGACAACGACTTCATCTTCGCGATCATCGGCGAGGAGCTCGGCCTCATCGGCGCGGTCGTCGTGATCGGCCTGTTCGTGCTGCTCGCGATCGCATTCGCGCGCGTGCTGCGCGCCGCCCGCACGCCGTTCGCGAAGGCCGTCACCGCAGCCGTCCTCGTGTGGGTCGTCGGCCAGGCCTGTGTCAATATCGGTGTCGTGCTCGGAGTCTTCCCCGTCCTCGGCGTCCCCCTTCCACTCGTGTCTGCGGGCGGCACCGCCCTGCTCACGACGCTCTTCGCGATCGGCGTGGTGCTGTCGGTCGCGCGCGACCCCGAGGCATCCGTGCGTGCGGCCGCTCGCGCGCAGGCCCGCGCCACGGCCCGATCGACCGGGCGGCCGGCGCGATGACCACGTACCTGCTGGCCGGCGGAGGGACCGCCGGCCACGTGAACCCGCTGCTCGCCGTCGCCGACCGGCTCCGCGAGCGGAACCCCGACGACGAGGTGCTCGTGCTCGGCACCGCGGAGGGGCTCGAGTCCCGGCTCGTGCCCCAGCGCGGCTACGAGCTGCTCACGATCGCGAAGGTCCCGTTCCCACGCCGTCCGAACCGCGCGGCCGTCGCGTTCCCCTCGCGCTTCCGCCGGTCGATCGACGACGTGCGGACGATCATCGAGGAGCGCGGCGTCGACGTCGTCGTCGGCTTCGGCGGCTACGTCGCCACGCCCGCCTACCTCGCGGCGCGCCGCGCCGACGTGCCGGTCGCCATCCACGAGGCCAACGCGAAGCCCGGGCTCGCGAACCGGCTCGGCTCGCGGTGGGCCGCGGGCGTCGGCGTCGCGTTCGGGGGCACGCCCCTGAAGCACGCGGAGGTCGTCGGCATGCCGCTGCGCCGCGAGATCGAGGGGCTCGACCGTGCGAGGCTCCGCGAGGAGGCCGCCGCGCTGTACGGGCTCGACCCGGCGCGTCCGGTCCTGCTCGCGACGGGCGGCTCGCTCGGAGCGCGGCGCATCAACCGCACCATGGTGGCGAGCGCCGCGGCCCTCGCGGCCACCGGCTGGCAGGTGCTGCACATCACGGGCGCGTCCTCCGATGTGGAGGACCCCGGCCTGCCCGACTACCGCATGGCCGAGTACGCCGACCGCATGGACCTCGCGCTCGCCCTGGCCGACTTCGCCGTGTCCCGCGCGGGCGCCGCGACCGTGAGCGAGCTCGCCGCGCTCGGCATCCCGGCGGTGTACGTGCCGTACCCGGTCGGCAACGGCGAACAGCGGTTCAATGCGGCCGACGTGGTCGGCGCGGGCGGCGGCATCCTCGTCGACGACGCCGACTTCACGCCCGAGTGGGTCGCGGCCGAGCTCGTGCCGCTGCTCGGCGATCGCGGCCGGGTCGACGCCATGGCCGCGGCCGCGGCATCCGTCGGCCATCGCGACGGCACCGACCGGATGGTGGCGCTCGTCGACGCGGCACTCGGCGGGGGTGCCGGCGACTCGGCCGGCAGCGCGTAACGTTGAGTGAGCGGATGCCGCGGCATCCGCCACCCGCCGACCGGACCGCATCGAACGCAACGCACGCATCGCTTCGCACCCATCGCCCCGAGGAAGAACCGCCGCAGTGACCATCAAGCCCGACCCCACCGCCCAGATCCCCGCCGACCTCGGCGCCGTGCACTTCGTCGGCATCGGCGGCTCGGGCATGAGCGGCATCGCCCGACTCGTGCTCGGCGACGGGCACCGGGTCACCGGATCCGACGTGCGCGACTCCGCGAACATCGCGGCGCTGCGCGAGCTCGGCGCCGTGGTCGCCATCGGGCACGACGCCGCGAACCTGCCCGACGACGTCGACACGGTCGTCGTGACGGGCGCGCTCTGGCAGGACAACCCCGAGTACCAGCTCGCGCTGCAGCGCGGCCTGCCCGTGCTGCACCGGTCGCAGGCGCTCGCGGCGCTCATCGGCGGCCGTCGTCTCGTCTCGGTCGCGGGCGCGCACGGCAAGACCACCTCCACCGGCATGATCGTGACGGGGCTGCTCGAGCTCGGCGAGGACCCGAGCTTCGTGAACGGCGGCGTGATCGCCGACCTCGGCGTGAGCTCGGCCGCGGGCGACGCCGAGCTGTTCGTCGTCGAGGCCGACGAGTCCGACGGCTCGTTCCTGCTCTACGACACCTCGATCGCGCTCATCACGAACGTCGACCCCGACCACCTCGACCACTACGGCTCACGCGACGCCTTCGAGCAGGCGTTCGTCGACTTCGCCGACCGCGCGCGCGAGCTCGTCGTCATCTCGTCCGACGACCCGGGCGCCACGCGCGTGCGCGAGCGGCTCTCGCACGGCAGCGTCGTGACGTTCGGCGAGGCGGCGGATGCCACGGTGCGCGTGCACTCCGTCGAGACCGACGGTCCCGTGGCCTTCGCGATCGACTACGACGGCGCGACCTACACCGCGCGCCTGCGCATCCCCGGACGCCACAACGCGATCAACGCGGCGGGCGCGTTCGCCGTGCTCGTCGGCCTCGGCCACGACCCGGCCGCGGCGCTCGCGGGCATCGAGCGCTTCGGCGGCACGGGCCGGCGCTTCGAGCTGCACGGCACCGTCGGCGGCGTGAGCGTCTACGACGACTACGCGCACCACCCGACCGAGGTCGCCGCCGCCCTGGCCGCGGCGCGCACCGTCGTGGGCGACGGTCGGATCATCGCCGTGCACCAGCCGCATACCTACAGCCGCACCCAGGCCTTCGCGCAGGAGTTCGCCGACGTGCTCGAGCAGTACGCCGACGAGACCGTGGTGCTCGACGTGTACGGCGCGCGCGAGGACCCCGTGCCCGGCGTGACCGGCGCGCTCGTCAGCGAGCGGTTCGCGGACGCCTCGAAGGTCGCGTTCATCGTCGACTGGCAGGAGGCCGCCGACCACACGGCGAAGATCGCGCGCGACGGCGACTTCGTGATCACGCTCGGCTGCGGCGACGTCTACCGCATCGTGCCGCAGCTGCTCGGCTCGCTCGAGCGGGAGCGCGAGTGAGGATGCCCCGCGCGTGAAGCGCCCCCAGGGCTTCGACCGGGCTCCCGCGCCGCGGGCGGCCGACCGCGGGGCGGTGCGGGGCCAGGGCACGTCGTCGTCCGACGCGACGTCGTCGTCGGGTGCTGCGCCGCCCGCCGCCGACCGCACCTCCACCGAGCCGATCCCCGTGGTCGTCGGCGCCCCGGTTCGCCCCACCGCCTCGAACCCCGTCGTGACCTCGCCGGCGCCCGCGGTGTCGCGACCGTCGTCGGCGACGAGCGCGACCGAGGTGCTGCCCGACCTGCGCGATCTCGGCGACCCGCGGGGGTCGGCCGGATCGCCGGGGGCGACCGACCTGCGCGACCTCGCCGGCGACGGCGTCGGGGGAGCCGCCGACGAACCTCGCAGTCCCCGCGCCGCGAAGCGCGCCCTGGCCGCCGCGGCACGCGAGCGACGCCGCTACGAGCGCCAGGAGGTGCGCCGCTTCACCAAGCGTTCGCGTCGCCGCCGGATCACCTGGGCCGTGGCCGTCGGCGCCGTGCTCGCCGTCGTCGCGGTGGTCGGCATCGGCGCGTACTCCCCGCTCATGGCCCTGCGCGAGGTGCGCGTCGAGGGCGCGCAGCGCATCCCGGCCGATCAGGTGCAGGGCGCGTTCGCGACGTTGCTCGGCACGCCGCTCCCGCTCATCGACGGCGCCGAGGTGCAGGCGGCGCTCGAGCGCTTCCCGCTCATCGAGACGTACGCGACCGAGACGATCCCGCCCGGCACCCTGGTGGTGCGCATCGTCGAGCGCACGCCCGTGGGCGTGATCGACACCGGGTCGGGGCTCGAGCTCGTCGACGGCGCGGGCGTCGTGATCGAACGCCCCGACGAGCGCCCGCCAGGACAGCCGCTCATCGAGGTCGAGGGCGGCGTGGCCGGTGCGGGCTTCCGCGCCGTCGCGGGAGTCGTGCGGAGCCTTCCGGCCGACGTGCGGGCGCAGCTCGCGCGCGCCACCGCGGACACCGCCGACGACGTGCGCCTCGAGCTCGAAGGCGGCGCGAACGTCGTGTGGGGGAGCGCGGAGGACTCCGCGCTGAAGGCCACGGTGCTCGCCGCGCTCATGCGCGCGGCGCCGCCCGACACGGTCGCGCAGTACGACGTGTCGGCGCCGACGAGCCCCGTGACGTCCTGAGCGCCGACGACTCCTGATCGCCGATCGGGGTCGAACGGGAGCCGGATCGTGCTCGAGGCGGGCTGATCGCAGCGTCCTTCGCCGACGGTTCGCGACACGCGGGGCGTCATTGCCGAGCCGTGCGCGACAGGCACCTACCTTCGAATCAGGAATTGCATACTCAGCAAGACTTTAACCTTCGACTAGAGGTTCAAGGTTCAGAGTTCGCACGGAGGGCCGGACATGTCGACTAACCAGAACTACCTCGCAGTGATCAAGGTCGTCGGCATCGGCGGCGGCGGTGTCAACGCCGTCAACCGCATGATCGAGCTCGGCCTGCGGGGCGTCGAGTTCATCGCGATCAACACCGACGCGCAGGCCCTGCTCATGTCGGACGCGGACGTCAAGCTCGACGTCGGCCGCGACCTGACCCGTGGCCTCGGCGCGGGTGCCGACCCCGAGGTCGGACGGCGCGCCGCCGAGGACCACGCGGAGGAGATCGAGGAGGCGCTCGCGGGCGCCGACATGGTCTTCGTCACCGCGGGCGAGGGCGGCGGCACCGGCACGGGCGGCGCTCCCGTCGTCGCGCGCATCGCGAAGTCGATCGGAGCCCTCACCATCGGCGTCGTGACGAAGCCGTTCGGCTTCGAGGGCAAGCGGCGCCAGACGCAGGCCGAGCAGGGCGTGGCCCGCCTGAAGGAGGAGGTCGACACCCTCATCGTCGTGCCCAACGACCGCCTGCTCGAGATCAGCGATCGTGGGATCTCGATGCTCGAGGCGTTCGCCACGGCCGACCAGGTGCTCCTCGCCGGTGTCCAGGGCATCACCGACCTCATCACGACCCCCGGCCTGATCAACCTCGACTTCGCCGACGTGAAGTCCGTCATGCAGGGGGCGGGCTCCGCCCTCATGGGCATCGGGTCCTCGCGCGGCGCCGACCGGGCGATCAAGGCTGCGGAGCTCGCCGTCGCGAGCCCGCTGCTCGAGGCATCGATCGACGGCGCCCACGGCGTGCTGCTCTCGATCCAGGGCGGCTCGAACCTCGGCATCTTCGAGATCAACGACGCGGCGCGCCTCGTCCAGGAGGCCGTGCACCCCGAGGCGAACATCATCTTCGGCGCCGTCATCGACGACACCCTCGGCGACGAGGTGCGCGTCACGGTCATCGCGGCGGGCTTCGACGGTGGCGAGCCGAACGCGAAGCAGCCGGTCGAGGCGAGGCGGACGAACTTCGTGCCGGCCGCGGTCGGCGCGGCGGTCGGGGCGGCGGTCGGCGGAGCCGCCGTCGGCGGGTCGTCGCTCGGTGGCTCGTCACTCGGCGGCGAGGCCGCCGACGTGATCGGCGAGATCGACATCGACGAGCTCGTCGAGACCGCCAACTGGGGCGAGGCGCCGACGGCGGCCGCCGACCAGATCGTCTCGGATCCCGCGTTCGAAGACGACGGCGACGACCTCGACATCCCCGACTTCCTCAAGTGATGCCCGAGCGGCGGGTCGTGCGGAGAGGTCGATGAGCGACCTCGCCGAACGGCTCGCCTCGGTGCAGGGCAGCATCGCGGATGCCGCGCGGGACGCCGGCCGGAACCCGCACGAGGTGACCACCATCGTCGTGACGAAGTTCCAGCCGGTGTCGCTCATCCGCGACCTCGTGGAGCTCGGCGTGCGCGACATCGGCGAGAACCGGCACCAGGAGGCGCAGCAGAAGGCCGCCGAGCTCGCCGACGACGACGTGCGCTGGCACTTCGTCGGGCAGCTGCAGGGCAAGAAGGCGCGGCAGGTGCGTGCGTACGCGTCGGCGATCCACTCGGTGGACCGGACGTCGCTCGTCGACGCGCTGCGGTCCGACGAGGCATCCGTCGACTGCTTCGTGCAGGTGAACCTGACGGACGACCCGAAGCGCGGCGGCGTGCAGCCCGACGACCTCGACGCGCTCGTGGAGCACGTGCTCGCCACGCCGGGCCTCCGGCTGCGCGGGCTCATGGCGGTCGCGCCGCTCGGCGAGCCGCCGCGTCCGGCGTTCGCCCGGGTGCGCCTGCTGTCGGAGCGCGTGCAGCGGATCGCTCCCGAGGCGGGCTCGCTGTCCATGGGGATGTCCCACGATTTCCGGGACGCCATCTTGGAGGGCGCGACACACCTGAGGATCGGCACTGCAATCACCGGCAATCGGCCGGATGCCGGTTAGCCTCGAAGAGACGGATCGAAGACGGAGGCAGCGATGTCGAACCCGCTCAAGAAGACCATGGTCTACCTCGGACTCGCCGATGAGGAGCTCGAGCACGAGGCAGCCCAGGCCGCGCCGGCGCCCGCTGCACCGATCGTGCACGCGGCGGCACCAGCCCCCGCACCCAAGACCGGAGCGGCCGTGACGCCGCTGCGCAAGCACCAGGTACCCCCGAGCACACCGCAGGCGGAGATGAACGAGATCCTCACCGTGCACCCGCGTCAATACCGTGACGCGCAGGTCATCGCCGAGTCCTTCCGAGAGGGAGTACCGGTCATCATCAACCTCTCGCAGATGTCGGACGGCGACGCGCGTCGCCTGATCGACTTCGCGAGTGGACTTTCGCAGGGCCTCTACGGCAAGATCGAACGGGTGACGAGCAAGGTGTTCCTGCTCTCGCCGGCCCACGTCGTGGTGTCGGGCGAGGCGGGCGAGGCCGACGGAGACGTCGACGCGTCCTTCTTCACCCACGCGTAGCCGCTTGTGGGCGCACTGGCCGTCGTCTGGAACATCCTCTACACGCTCCTGCTCATCTACTTCTTCGTGATGTGGGCGCGGTTCGTGCTCGACCTGGTGCGCACGTTCAATCGCACCTGGCGTCCACGCGGATTCTGGCTCGTGCTCGTGGAGGTCATCTACAGCGTCACGGATCCGCCCGTGCGCTTCTTCCGGCGGCTCGTGCCGCCGATACGCATCGGGCAGGTCGCACTCGACCTCGGGTGGAGCCTGGCCATGCTGCTCGTCATCGTCGCCATGACCGTGGTGTCCTGGCTGGCGGCCGGAGCCGCGGCATCCGGCTGACGATCTCCTGCGAGGGTGGCACGCCGTGACGTTCGGCACTGCGGCCCTCATGAGGTCTTTGCTACCGTTAGCAGAACGTGATCGAAACGGTCCGACAGATTCGAGGGATGGGAAGCCATGGCGCTAACTCCGGAAGATGTGGTCAACAAGCGCTTCCAGGCGACGAAGTTCCGGGAGGGCTACGACCAGGACGAGGTCGATGACTTCCTCGACGAGGTCGTCGTCGAGCTCCGCCGGCTGAACGGCGAGAACGAGGAGCTGCGCCAGCGCCTGGCCGCGGCCGAGGCCCGTGCCGCGGACGCGTCGAAGAGCGCTCCCGCCGCGCCGGCCCCCGCCGCGGTCTACACCGAGCCGGCCGCCCCGCCGCCCACCGTCGCCGTGCCGACGCAGGCGCCCGCCGCGCCGCAGTCCGAGCTCGACGAGCAGACCTCGACCACGAACCTCCTGCAGCTCGCCCGCCGCCTCCACGAGGAGCACGTGCGCGAGGGCATCGAGAAGCGCGACGCGCTGATCGCCGAGGGCCACGCCACCGCCGCGCGCGTCGTCGCCGAGGCCGAGGCCAAGCAGCGCCAGCAGATGGGCATCCTCGACCAGGAGCGCATCGCGCTCGAGAAGCGCGTCGACGAGCTCCGCGTGTTCGAGCGCGACTACCGCGCCAAGCTGAAGAGCTATATCGAGGGCCAGCTGCGCGACCTCGACACCGCCGCGCCGGTGCAGGTCTCGGGCAACCAGGGCTTCTCCTCGGGCATCCCCGCCGAGCAGACCCCCGCTCCGACCTTCCAGGGCTTTGGCGGCTGAGCGGGCCGCGAAGGTCGGCACCACCGCTGCGCTCCTCATCCTGCTCGGCGCCGCCCTCGCGGTCTACGGGCTCGACCAACTGAGCAAGTACCTCGTCGTCACGAACCTCACCGAGGGTGAGGTCGTGCAGGTGCTCGGACCGGTGCTGCAGTGGCAGTTCGTGCGCAACCCCGGTGCGGCCTTCTCGCTCGCGAGCGGCATGACGTGGATCTTCACGATCCTCGCGGCCGGCGTCATCACGTTCATCGTGTGGTTCGCCCGCCGCATCCACTCCGTCGCGTGGGCGCTCGTCTTCGGGCTCCTGCTCGGCGGCGTGCTGGGCAACCTCACCGACCGGCTCCTGCGCGAGCCGAGCTTCGGACTCGGCCACGTGATCGACTTCATCTCGACCCCGTGGATGCTGCCGGCGATCTACAACGTCGCCGACATCTCCATCGTGTCGAGCATGGTGCTCTTCATGATCCTCACGATCCGCGGCGTCGGCCTCGACGGCACTCGTGAGTCGAAGCGATCGGATGCCGCGCGCGACGCGGAGGCCGAGGTCGACGCCGAGGCGGGCTCCGGTCCCGACGCGGCGGCACCCGGTGCGGCGACGGCCGACGGCGTCGACGGCGCTCCGGCCACGGGCGACGGCAGGACCCCGCTCGCGGGCACGCAGCTCGCCGCCGAGTCCTGAGCATGGAGCATCGCTCGTTCCCCGTGCCCGACGGGCTCGACGGCGTGCGCGTCGACCAGGGGCTCGCGAAGCTCCTCGGGTTCTCGCGCACCCAGGCCGCGGACATCGCGGCCGCCGGGGGAGCCGCGCTCGACGGCGCCACGGTCGACAAGTCCGATCGGCTCCGCGCCGGTGCGTGGCTCGAGGTCAGCTGGGAGCCGCCGCGCACCCTCGAGGTGGTGCCGGTCGCCGTGCCCGACCTCGGCATCGTGCACGACGACGACGACCTCGTGGTCGTCGACAAGCCTGCGGGCGTCGCGGCGCATCCGTCGCTCGGCTGGGACGGGCCCACGGTCGTCGGCGCCCTCGCCGCGGCCGGCTTCCGCATCTCGACGTCGGGCGCGCCCGAACGGCAGGGCGTGGTGCACCGGCTCGACGCCGGCACGAGCGGGCTCATGGTCGTCGCGAAGTCCGAGCGCGCCTACACCGAGCTGAAGCGCCAGTTCCACGACCGCGAGGTCGAGAAGATCTACCACACGGTCGTGCAGGGGCACCCCGATCCGCTGGCCGGCACGATCGACGCGCCGGTCGGCCGCCACCCGAGGTCGGAGTGGAAGTTCGCCGTCACGGCCGACGGCAAGCACGCGGTCACGCACTACGAGACCATCGAGGCGTTCCCGTTCGCGTCGCTGCTCGAGGTGCACCTCGAGACCGGCCGCACGCACCAGATCCGCGTGCACATGGCGGCCCAGCGGCATCCGTGCGCCGGCGACGCCATGTACGGCGCCGACCCGACGCTCTCGGCGAGGCTCGGCCTGACCCGGCAATGGCTGCACGCGAAGGAGCTCTCGCTGACGCATCCGGGGACCGGCCACTGGACCACCTTCGAGTCGGAGTACCCGGCCGACCTCGCGCACGCGCTCGACGTGCTGCGCGGCGACTGAGGCGACCACGGGCGAGGGCGCGTCCTGCCCTCCGCGTCGCAGGGTCGCCGTAGACTCGGAGCACCCCCGAGATCCACCCGCAGTACCTGATGAGGAGCCCCGTGGCCGCCGATTCCTTCGTCCACCTGCACGTCCATTCCGAGTACTCGATGCTCGACGGCGCCGCTCGGGTGGGGGAGCTCATCAAGGCCGCGCAGGAGCAGGAGATGCCCGCGGTCGCGATCACCGACCACGGCAACGTGTTCGGCGCCTACGACTTCTGGAAGCAGGCGACCGACGCCGGCATCAAGCCGATCATCGGCACCGAGGCGTACATCACGCCGGGCACGGCGCGCGGCGACCGCACCCGCGTGCGCTGGGGCAACGGCGGTGAAGACGACGTGTCCGGCTCCGGTGCGTACACGCACATGACCCTGCTGTCCGAAACGACCGAGGGCATGCACAACCTGTTCCGGCTCTCGAGCCGCGCCTCGATCGAGGGCTACTACTTCAAGCCGCGCATGGACCGCGAGCTGCTCTCGCAGTACTCCACCGGGCTCATCGCCACGACCGGATGCCCCAGCGGCGAGGTGCAGACGCGCCTGCGGCTCGGCCAGTACGACGAGGCGGTGAAGGCGGCATCCGAGTATCGCGACCTCTTCGGCCGCGAGAACTACTTCGCCGAGATCATGGACCACGGGCTCGGCATCGAGAAGCGCATCATGGACGACCTGCTGCGCCTGGCGAAGCAGCTCGACCTGCCGCTCGTCGCCACCAACGACCTGCACTACACGCACGCGCACGACGCGAAGAGCCACGCGGCGCTGCTCTGCGTGCAGTCGGGCTCGACGCTCGACGACCCCAACCGCTTCAAGTTCGATGCCGACGAGTTCTACCTCAAGACCGCGGCCGAGATGCGGCACCTGTTCCGGGACCACCCCGAGGCGTGCGACAACACCCTGCTCATCGCCGAGCGGGCGAACGTGCAGTTCAACACGAGCGCCAACTACATGCCGCGGTTCCCCGTGCCCGAGGGCGAGAGCGAGGAGAGCTGGTTCGTGAAGGAGGTCGAGCGCGGCCTCCACGTGCGCTACCCGAACGGCATCCCCGACGACGTCCGCGCGCAGGCCGACTACGAGGTCGGCGTCATCTCGCAGATGGGCTTCCCCGGGTACTTCCTCGTGGTCGCCGACTTCATCAACTGGTCGAAGCGCAACGGCATCCGCGTCGGCCCGGGCCGCGGCTCGGGCGCCGGCTCCATGGCGGCCTACGCCATGCGCATCACCGACCTCGACCCGCTGCGGCACGGGCTCATCTTCGAGCGCTTCCTCAACCCCGATCGCGTGTCGATGCCCGACTTCGACGTGGACTTCGACGAGCGCCGGCGCGGCGAGGTGATCCGCTACGTCACCGAGAAGTACGGCGACGAGCGCGTCGCGCAGATCGTGACGTACGGCACGATCAAGGCGAAGCAGGCCCTCAAGGACTCGAGCCGCGTGCTCGGCTTCCCGTTCGGCATGGGGGAGAAGCTCACCAAGGCGATGCCGCCCGCGATCATGGGCAAGGACATCCCGCTGTCGGGCATCGTCGACTCCGCCCACCCGCGCTACAAGGAGGCGGGCGACATCCGCGCGCTCATCGAGACGGATGCCGAGGCGAAGACGGTCTTCGACACGGCGCTCGGCCTCGAGAACCTCAAGCGCCAGTGGGGCGTGCACGCCGCGGGCGTCATCATGTCGAGCGACCCGCTCATCGACATCATCCCGATCATGAAGCGGGAGCAGGACGGCCAGATCGTCACGCAGTTCGACTACCCGGCGTGCGAGTCGCTCGGCCTCATCAAGATGGACTTCCTGGGGCTGCGCAACCTCACGATCATCGACGACGCCCTCGACAACATCGAGGCGAACCGCGGCTTCCGCCCGGTGCTCGAAGACCTCGAGCTCGACGACCCCGAGGCGTACGCGCTGCTCTCGCGCGGCGACACCCTCGGCGTGTTCCAGCTCGACGGCGGCCCGATGCGCTCGCTGCTGCGGCAGATGAAGCCCGACAACTTCGAGGACATCTCCGCCGTCATCGCGCTGTACCGTCCGGGCCCGATGGGCGCGAACTCGCACATCAACTACGCGCTCCGCAAGAACGCGCTCCAGCCCATCACGCCCATCCACGCGCAGCTCGAGGAGCCGTTGAAGGACATCCTCGACACGAGCTACGGCCTCATCATCTACCAGGAGCAGGTGATGGCGATCGCCCAGCGCGTCGCCGGGTTCTCGCTCGGACAGGCCGACATCCTGCGCCGCGCGATGGGCAAGAAGAAGAAGTCCGAGCTCGACAAGCAGTACGAGGGCTTCTCGAAGGGCATGCACGACAACGGCTACTCGGATGCCGCGGTGAAGACCCTGTGGGACATCCTGCTGCCCTTCTCCGACTACGCGTTCAACAAGGCGCACTCGGCCGCCTACGGCGTGCTCAGCTACTGGACCGCGTACCTCAAGGCGCACTACCCGGCCGAGTACATGGCGGCCCTGCTCACGAGCGTCGGAGACGCGCGCGACAAGCTCGCGCTCTACCTCAACGAGTGCCGCCGCATGGGCATCAAGGTGCTGCCGCCCGACGTGAACGAGTCCATCGGGTTCTTCGCGGCCGTCGGCGACGACATCCGGTTCGGGCTCGGCGCGGTGCGCAACGTGGGCTTCAACGTGGTCGACGCCATCCGGGCCGCGCGCGAGGCGAAGGGTCGGTTCGAGTCGTTCCACGACTTCCTGAAGAAGGTGCCGATCCAGGTCGCGAACAAGCGCACCGTCGAGTCGCTGGTCAAGGCGGGCGCGTTCGACTCGCTCGGGCACACGCGCCGGGCGCTCGTCGAGATCCACGAGGGCGCGGTCGAGTCGGCCGTGAAGGAGAAGCGGGCCGAGGAGGTCGGCGACGTCGGCTTCGACTTCGACAGCCTCTTCGAGGACCACGAGCGCGAGGCGGCGCCGTCGCTCGTGCCCGACCGGCCCGAGTGGGCCAAGCGCGACAAGCTGGCGTTCGAGCGCGAGATGCTCGGGCTCTACGTCTCCGATCACCCGCTCGCCGGGCTCGAGGCGCCGCTCGCGAAGCACGCGTCGACCACCATCACCGAGCTGGTGTCGTCGGATGCCACGCAGGACGGCGAGACCGTCACGATCGCCGGCCTCGTCACGAGCGTGCAGCACCGCGTGGCCCGCCAGAGCGGCAACCAGTACGGCATGATCCAGGTCGAGGACTTCTCGGGCGAGATCACGGTCATGTTCATGGGCAAGGCGTACCAGGAGTTCGCGCCCGGGCTGCGGGGCGACTCGATCGTCGTCGTGCGCGGTCGCGTGAGCCTCCGCGACGACGGCATGAACCTGCACGCCTACAGCGTGTTCTCGCCCGAGCTCGGCCAGGGCGACGAGTCCGGTCCGGTCGTCATCTCGCTGCCCGACGTGCGCGCCACGACCGACACGATCACGGCGCTCGGCGACGTGCTCATCCGGCACGCGGGCGACACCGAGGTGCGGCTGAAGCTCGTGAAGGGCCGCACGGCGCGGGTCTTCGAGCTGCCGTACCCGGTGAAGGTCACCGCCGACTTCTACGGCGAGATCAAGAGCCTGCTCGGCCCGAACTGCCTGGTGTGACGTCGACCGCGGGCCGGGGTCGCCCACGTCGGTACGCTGGATGATCATGCTGCGCACCATCGACCTCCGCGGAACCCGCCCGTCCGTCTCCGAACTGCTCGGGCTCGTGCCGCGCGCCGCGATGGACGTGTCGGCCGCGTACGACATCGCGCGGGGGCTCATCGACGACGTACGTCGCGACGGGTCCGCGGCCCTCGACGACCAGGCCGACCGGTTCGACGGCGGACGCCCGCCGTCGGTGCGCGTGCCGGCCGACGAGCTCGCAGCCGCGCGCGACGCGCTCTCGCCCGAGGTGCGCCGCGCGGTCGAGTCGACCATCGAGCGCGTCCGCGCCGCGAGCGCGGCGCAGGTGCCCGCGCCCGTCGTCACCCGCTTGGGAGACGGCGCCGTGGTCGAGCAGCGCTGGCAACCCGTCGAGCGCGTCGGGCTCTACGTCCCGGGCGGCAAGCTCGTCTACCCGTCGAGCGTCATCATGAACGTCGTGCCCGCCCAGATCGCCGGCGTGCGCTCGATCGCACTCGCGTCGCCGCCCCAGGCCGCGTTCGGGGGTCGCATCCACCCGACGATCGCGGGCGTGGCGGCCCTGCTCGGCATCGACGAGGTCTACGCGATGGGCGGTGCCGGCGCGATCGGCGCGTTCGCCTACGGCGTGCCCGACCTCGGGCTCGTGCCCGTGCAGCGGGTGACCGGTCCGGGCAACGTCTTCGTCGCCGCCGCCAAGCGCGCCGTCGCGGGCGTCACGGGCATCGACGCCGAGGCCGGACCGACCGACATCCTCGTCATCGCCGACGACTCGGCCGACGCCGATTTCGTGGCCTCCGACCTCGTGAGCCAGGCCGAGCACGACGAGCTCGCCGCGGCCGTGCTCGTGACCGACGACGCCGCGTTCGCCGAGCGCGTGCGGGAGCGCGTCGCGGTCCGCGCCGATGCGACCCGGCACGCCGACCGCGTACGCACCGCCCTGACGGGCGCCCAGTCCGCCGTCGTGCTCGTGGACGACCTCGAGCAGGCCGCGGCGTTCGCGAACGCGTTCGGCGCCGAGCACCTCGAGATCCAGGTGCGCGACGCCGACGCCACGCTCGCACGCATCGAGAACGCCGGCGCGATCTTCATCGGGCCGTACTCGCCCGTGAGCCTGGGCGACTACGCCGCCGGCTCGAACCACGTGCTGCCCACGGGCGGCATGGCGCGCTACGCCTCGGGCCTGTCGGCCGCGACCTTCCTGCGCCCGCAGCAGGTCGTGCGATACGACGAGGCGGCCCTGCGCGAGGTCGCGCCGGTGATCGCGACGCTCTCCGACGAGGAGGGGCTCCCGGCGCACGGCGAGGCCGTGACCGCCCGGTTCGGCGAGCGTCCCTGACGGCGCCGCTAGGCTGGGAGCACCATGTACTGTCCGTTCTGCCGCCACCCGGATTCCCGTGTCATCGACTCCCGCACGAGCGACGACGGACTCTCGATCCGGCGCCGTCGGCAGTGCCCCGAGTGCGGCCGCCGCTTCTCGACGACCGAGACCGCGAGCCTCTCCGTGATCAAGCGCAGCGGCGTCATCGAGCCGTTCAGCCGCGAGAAGGTCGTGCTCGGCGTGAAGAAGGCCTGCCAGGGGCGCCCGGTCACCGACTCCGACCTCGCGGTGCTCGCCCAGAAGGTCGAGGAGACCATCCGCTCGACGGGCGCGTCGCAGATCGAGGCGAACGACATCGGCCTCGCGATCCTGCCGCCCTTGCGCGAGCTCGACGAGGTCGCCTACCTGCGCTTCGCGAGCGTGTACCAGGCGTTCGAGTCGCTCGACGACTTCGAGTCGGCCATCGACCTGCTGCGCGAGGAGCACGGCCGCCTGCCCGCCCGTCCCGTCGAGTGAAGCGCGCGTCGGCCGCCGCGGCTTCTCCGATAGCCTGAGTCCCGGCATGTACCGACTCCTCTTCTCCCTCGTCTTCTCCCGCATGGACCCCGAGGACGCCCATCACCTCGCGTTCCGCGTCATCCGGGCACTGCCCACCCTCGGATTCGGCCGGCTCGTCGAGCTGTTCACCCGGCCCGACCGCTCGCTCGAGGTGCAGGCGCTCGGTCGCACGTTCCCGTCGCCGTTCGGCGTCGCGGCGGGCTTCGACAAGGACGGCCTCGCCGTGCGCGGCCTCGGCCAGCTCGGGTTCGGCCACGTCGAGATCGGCACGATCACCGCGGTGGCGCAGCCCGGCAACGAGCGCCCGCGCCTGTTCCGGCTCATCGACGACCGCGCGCTCGTGAACCGCATGGGCTTCAACAACGGCGGGGCGGATGCCGCGGTGGGCCGCGTCTCGCGGCTCGCACGCCGGAAGCACCGTCCGGTGCTCGGCGTCAACATCGGCAAGAGCCGCGTGACCCCCGTCGAGGACGCGATCGGCGACTACGAGCGGAGCGCGCGCGTGCTCGCCCCGTACGCCGACTACCTCGTGGTCAACGTGAGCTCGCCGAACACTCCGGGCCTCCGGGGACTGCAGGAGCTCGACGCGCTCGCGCCGCTGCTCGAGGCCGTGCGTGCGACGTCGGGCGACACCCCGCTGCTCGTGAAGATCGCGCCCGACCTCGACGACGCCGAGGTGGTGCGCATCTGCGAACTCGCGACGCGCCTGGGCCTCGACGGGATCATCGCCACGAACACCACGATCTCGCGTGAGGGGCTGCGCGCCGCGGCATCCGTCGTCGAGGCCATCGGCGCCGGCGGCCTGTCGGGCGCACCGCTGGCCGCCAGGTCGCTCGAGGTGCTGCGGCTGGTGCGCGCGAACGTGCCCGCCGGGCTCTGCGTCGTGTCCGTCGGGGGCGTCGAGACCGCCGCCGACGTGCAGGACCGGCTCGACGCCGGCGCCACGCTCGTGCAGGGCTACTCGGCCTTCATCTACCGCGGGCCGCTCTGGGCGCGCCAGGTCAACCGGGGTCTCGTGCGTATCCGGAGGTCGCGCGCCCGGCACGCCACGGCCGTCGCCGCGTCGGCGTGAGCTGACGCGGCATCCGCCGGAGTCGCCGGGCCGGGGCGTCTCGGGTCAGAGGATGCCGAGGTCGGCGAGCTGGTCGGCCAGCGTCGCTCCGTCGCTCGCCGACACCCACGGCACGTCGACGCCGTGCTGCTCGGCCTTGGTGCGGCCGCCGGCGAGCACGGCCTCGCCGGTCGACAGGCGACGGATCGCGACCGCGGCGACGCGCTCGGGATGCTCGGCCGCGAAGCGGGCGTAGAGCTCCTCGTCGTGCTGCCCGTCATCGCCGATGAGGAGCCACCTGACGTGCGGGAACTCCTCGGCGAGCCGTCGGAGGTTCTCCTCCTTGTGGGCCCGCCCGCTGCGGAACAGGCGATCGTGCGTGGGCCCCCAGTCGGTGAGGAGCAGGGGACCCGCGGGGTAGAGGTTGCGGGAGAGGAAGCGGGTGAGCGTGGGCGCGACGTTCCAGGCCCCCGTGGAGAGGTAGATGACGGGCGCGCCGGGGTGGGCCCGCACGATGCGCTCGTACAGCACGGCCATGCCCGGGGTCGGGATGCGGGCGTGCTCGTCGAGCACGAACGTGTTCCACGCCGCGACGAGCGGGCGGGGGAGCGCCGTGACCATGACCGTGTCGTCGACGTCGGAGATGAGGCCGAACTCCACGTCGGTGCCGACGATCCAGATCGGCGCCTCGACCGGTTCCGCGCCCTCGGTGCGCAGCGTCGCCTGGTGCCACCCGGGCGACAGGGCCACGGGCACCCGCGTGTCGACGACGCCGCCGCGGTCGGCGAGCACCTCGATCCGCTCGCCCCCGATCTCGATGACGACGGGCACGTCGCCAACCGGCACGCTCGTGAAGCTGCGCCATCCGCGGATGCCCTGCTCGCGACGCCGCCGGCGCCGCTTCGAGGGCTCGTCGGGGGCGATGGGCTTCGAGAGCAGCACGCGGCAGAGCACGCGGACCCATTCCGACGACCCGTAGCCCGTGTACGGGACCACCGTCGGGACGTGGCCGCGACGGCGCGCCCAGCGCTCGCGCACGTCGTGGATCCAGTCCTCGAGGCGCGCGGCGCGGTGCCGGACCTCGCGTTCCTTGGATCCGGCCGGGGTCGGGGGGCTCGCCGGCATCCACTCAGTCTGTCATGCGCTCCCGGCGGGTCGGAAAACGGGGTCCCGCCCGTCGTGTCGGGGATCGGGTGCCGCGACCGGTAGAGTGGAGCCGCACAAGAGGGAGGATCCGTGCCGAATATCGACCTGCTCCTCGGGGCCGATCCAAGCCGGAAGCGCGTGGTTCGCACCGAGCCGACGCAGCGACGCAGCACACAGCGACTCGATGCGCTGCTGGATGCCGCGGCTGAGATCGTCGACGAGATCGGATTCGAACGACTCACGACGCAGATGGTGGCCGAGCGCGCCGGCGCGTCGATCGGCACGGTCTACCGGTACTTCCCCGACCGCGTGGCGGTGCTGCACGCGCTCCGCGAGCGTTCGGTCCGCCGCTACCGCGAGCGGGTCGCCGTCGACATGGCGAACACCGAGCTGCGCACCTGGTGGGATGTCGTCGACGTCGCGCTCGACGCCTCGATCGCGCTCTACCGCGACGAGCCCGGCTTCAGCGTGGTGCACGCCGCCCAGCGCGAGACCGCCGACGACGGCACCGAGCCCGAGTTCGCGCACCGCATGGCGATGCTCATCGAGGCGGAGTTCGACCACGAGTCGTCCGACCCCGAGCTCCGGTTCCGACTCGGCGTCGCCATCGAGCTCGGCGACGCGCTCATCAACCGGGCGTACGAGCGCGAGGTCGGCGGCGACCAGCGCTACCTCGCCGAGGCCAAGCGCGTCGTGCACGACTACCTCGCCGAGCATCTCGGCTCGGTGCACGTCGCCGGCTCGGCCGCCTGACGAGCCTTCGCGGCATCCGCTCGTCGGGGCGCGATTCGGCATGCTCGATCGACGCGCGACGTCGCGGAACGACGCGCATCGTAGCGGGAAGACCCGCCGTGTCACCTGCGTTGTCTAGAGACATGAATGGTGTTTGGCTTGCATTCCGGCGTGCGGGCGATCGCCCCGAGCCGGAGTGAGGCAGCCATGATCGAGTTCCGCCGTGTCACGAAGCAGTATCCCGACGGCACCCTCGCAGTGGAGGACGTCGATATCATCATCCCGCCGCACAAGACGACGGTGCTGGTCGGCTCGTCGGGCTCGGGCAAGACGACGCTGCTGCGCATGATCAACCGCATGGTCGACCCCACGTCGGGCGAGGTGCTCATCGACGGCACGGACGTCGCGACGGTCGACCCCGTGCAGCTGCGCCGTGGCATCGGCTACGTGATGCAGAACTCGGGCCTGCTGCCGCACCGGAAGGTGATCGACAACGTCGCGACCGTGCCGCTGCTGCGCGGCACCCGCAAGCGCGAGGCGTACGCCCGCGCGCTCGAGCTCCTCGACACGGTCGGCCTCGACCGCTCGCTCGCCGACCGCTACCCGAGCCAGCTCTCGGGCGGCCAGCAGCAGCGCGTCGGCGTGGCGCGCGGGCTCGCGGTCGACCCCAACATCCTCCTCATGGACGAGCCGTTCGGCGCGGTCGACCCCATCGTGCGCGCCGAGCTCCAGCAGGAGCTGCTCCGGCTGCAGGGCGAGCTCGGCAAGACGGTCGTCTTCGTGACCCACGACATCGACGAGGCCTTCCTCCTCGGCGATCAGGTCGTGATCATGCAGCAGGGGGGCCGGATCTCGCAGGCGGCCTCGCCCGCGGAGATCCTCGCCCAGCCGGCCGACGCGTTCGTCGCCGACTTCGTGGGCGCGGACCGCGGCAAGCGGGCGCTGCACGTGACCGAGGTCGACGGTCGCCGCGTCGTGGTCGACGCCGACGGCCGGCCGGCGGGGGTCCTGACCTCGTGAACTGGCTCTGGTCGAACCTCGACCTCGTCGCACAGCTCACCCTGGTGCATCTGGCGTTGTCGGTGCCCGCGGTCATACTGAGTTTCGTGATCTCCGTCCCGATCGGGTGGCTCGCGTACCGCTACCGGTGGTCGAGGGGCGTGCTGCTGTCGCTGTGCGGCCTGCTCTACGCCATCCCGTCGCTCGCGCTCTTCATCGCGCTGCCGCCGATCACCGGACTCAGCCTCCGGTCGCCGCTGAACCTCGTGATCGCCCTGACGCTCTACGGCATCGCCGTGCTCGTCCGCACCGCCGCCGACGCGTTCGACGCGGTCGCGCCCGACGTGCGCCAGTCGGCCACCGCCGTGGGCTACTCCGCGAGGGGCCGGTTCTGGGGCGTCGAGCTGCCGTTGGCCGGCCCCGTGCTGCTGTCGGGCCTGCGCGTCGTGATCGTGAGCACGGTGAGCCTCGTCACCGTCGGCGCGGTGATCGGCGTGCCGAGCCTCGGCAGCCTGTTCACCGACGGGTTCCAGCGCGGCATCCAGGTCGAGATCGCCACCGGCATCGTGATGACGATCGTCCTCGCACTTGCGCTCGACGGCGCCGCGGTGCTCATCGGCCGCATGCTCATGCCGTGGACCCGGGTCGGCGCCGTGGTCCGCCGCTCGTCGGCGGTGGTGCCCGTGGCGAGGCAGGTCGACGCATGAACCTGTTCCTCGAGGGCATCGCGTGGATCCTCGACCCCGTGAACTGGACCGGGCCCGGCAGCATCCCCATCCGCATCGCCCAGCACCTCGCCATCTCGGCCGTCGTGCTCGTCATCGCCGCCGTCATCGCCCTGCCGCTCGGCGGGGTCGTCGGCCACACCGGCCGGGGCAAGAACCTCGCCGTGAGCCTCTCGGGCGGCTTGCGCGCGCTGCCCACGCTCGGCGCGCTGACGCTCTTCGGCCTCTGGTTGGGCATCGGCCTCGCCGCACCGATCATCGCGCTCGTGATCCTCGCGATCCCGCCGCTCCTCGCCGGCGCCTACGCCGGCTTCGAGTCCGTCGACCGGCGCACCATCGACGCGGCGCGCGCGATGGGCATGCGCGAGGGCCAGATCGTGGGCAAGGTCGAGCTGCCGCTCGGCATGCCGATCGTCGTGGGCGGCATCCGCTCGGCCACACTGCAGATCATCGCGACCGCCACCCTCGCGGCGTACATCGCCGACGAGGGCCTCGGCCGCTTCATCTTCGAGGGGCTGAAGACCAGGAACTACGCCGAGATGCTCGGCGGCTCCATCCTCGTGATCATCCTCGCGCTGGTCGTCGACGGATGCTTCGCCCTCACCCAGCGCCTCGTGGTGCCCGCCGGCGTGCGGGCCGCGAGGTCCACCGAGCTCCGTTCGCGACCGACCCGGTCCCGAGCGGCACTGGGGCAACCCATCAATGAAGGGAATCGATCATGATCACCGCAGGAAAAGGCCGGCTCGTTGCGCTTGCAGCGGTCGCGGTCGGGGCGACAGTGGCCCTGGCAGGGTGCGCGTCGGGCAACCCGCTCGACAACGGGTCGACAGGAGAGGCGACGTCGGAGACGCTCGTCATCGGCTCGCAGGACTACTACTCGAACGAGATCATCGCCGAGATCTACGCCCAGGCACTCGAGGAGAACGGCTTCACGGTCGACCGGCAGTTCCGCATCGGCCAGCGTGAGGTGTACATCCCCGAGATCGAGAGCGGCGCGATCGACGTCTTCCCCGAGTACACGGGCAACCTGCTGCAGTACTACGTGCCCGACACGACGGCCACCACGAGCGACGCCGTCTACGCCGAGCTCGAGACGTCGCTGCCCGAGGGGCTGCGCGTGCTCGACCAGTCGCCCGCGACCGACCAGGACTCCTACAACGTGACGAAGAAGTTCTCCGACGAGAACGACGTCACGAGCCTCGCGGACCTGAAGAACGTGACCACGCCGATCACGCTCGGCGGCAACTCCGAGCTGGCGACCCGACCCTACGGGCCCGAGGGCCTGAAGAAGGTCTACGGCGTCGACGTCGGGTTCACCCCGATCGAGGACAGCGGCGGCCCGCTCACGCTGAAGGCGCTCGTCGACAACCAGGTGCAGATGGTGAACATCTACAGCGCCGACCCGAACATCGCGGCGAACGACCTCGTGACGCTCGAGGACCCCGAGGGCCTCTTCCTCGCCTCGAACGTCGTGCCCGTCGTGAGCGAGAAGGTCACCGATGAGGCCGCCGACGTCATCAACACGGTCAGCGCGGCGCTCACGGCCGAGGATCTCGTGAAGCTCAACTCGTTGAGCGTCAACGACCAGGAGTCCGCCGAGCAGATCGCGAAGGACTGGCTCTCGGAGCAGAACCTGTTCTGACGTGATCGCTCCGGCGCGGCCGCGTCCTAGCGGCTCCCGTCGCGGCTCGAGGGGTCGGATGCTTCGGCGTCCGGCCCCTCGGTCGTACGGAGCGCGGGCCCGTTGGGGGTCGCGGCGGGCGCCGGCGCTCCCGGGGCCTCGGCGACGGCGGCCGTCGGTGCCGCCGCGCCGTCACCGGCGCCGTCGGCTGCGCCCGCGGCCGGCGCCTCCATGTGGCGCGACTCCACGCGGAGGATGAGCTTCTTCGCCGCCCACACCGCGATCAGGAACACCGCGATGACGGCGACGAAGATGTAGCCCGCCCAGTGCAGGTCGCGGCTCAGCTCGCGGTAGCTGCCCGCGGCGAGCCAGCCGACCGTGACGTACGCGAACGCCCACAGGATGCACGCCGGCACCGTCCACGTCATGAACCGGCGGTAGGTCATCGTGCTCATGCCGACGGTGAGCGGGACGAGCGAGTGCAGCACGGGCAGGAAGCGCGAGAGGAAGACCGCCGGGCCACCCCGTCGGTCGAGGTAGCGCTGCGCGCGCGCCCAGTTCTCGTCGCCGATGCGCCGTCCGAGTCGGGAGGCGTGGATGTGGGGTCCGAACCACCTGCCGAGGGCGAAGCCGATGCTCTCGCCGACGAGCGCGCCCACGATGACCGCGAACGCGAGCGCGAGGTACTCGCCGGCGCCGTCGACCGCGGTCGACGCGACGAGGACGATGGTGTCGCCCGGCACGACGAGCCCGATGAGCACCGACGTCTCGAGCATGATGCCGAGCCCCGCGAGCAGCGTGCGCACGACCGGATCCACGGCCTGCACCGTGTCGAGGATCCAGTCGAGGAGCTCGTTCACCGTTCGAGCGTATCCACGGCGAGCCCGCGGCGCGTCACCCTAGGGGACGATTCCGAGGATCGCGGCATACCCCGCGAGGGGCACGGCGACCAGCACGACGGATGCCGCGAGGGCGGCGATGCGGGGTCCGCGGGCGCCGCGCGACGCGTTCGACCCGGAGCCGAGCCGATCGAGGCGGGCGGCGAGCATCGCGGCGTCGGGATCGGCGCCCGAGGCGGCATCCGCGAACGACGCGGACTCGCCCGCGTTGCCCACCCGCTCGAGCGCGCTCCGGAGCGCCTCGTCGCCCTTCGCGCGACGCGCGCCGTCGTCGGCCAGCATCTCGGTGAGGGTCACGACCGAGCGCTCGGCGCGGTTCGCGATGGGGAACCACGGGATGGCGCTGTGCCAGGCCCGGAACGCGAGGCGCACGAGGTGGTGCAGCTGGTCGAGGTGCGTGCGCTCGTGCACGATCACGGCGCCGAGCTCGTCGGGGGAGAGGGCGTCGATGAGGCCGTCGGTGAGCACCGTCGCGGTGCGGATGCCCGGCACGCAGTAGGCGAGCGGCACGGGCGTGGCGATGACGCGCGTGCGTGGCTCCCCGGGCAGCGGGTCGCTGAGGAGGTCGATGAGCTGGTGCTGCCGGCGGCGCTCTCGTTCCGCGCGCACGGCGACGAGCGCGAGGTTGAGGAGCAGGAGCAGCGTGACGGCGACCGCGAGCGTCAGCGCGGCGATCTCGGCGGCGCCGAATCCGGGTGGGAGCGGGCCGTCGAACAGGTGCGGCGCGAGCGCGACCACGGTGGCGGGCAGCGAGCCCTCGGGCGACGAGCCGTAGGCCAGGAGGCATCCGATCATCGACAGGCCGCCGGCGAGCGCGATCGCCTGCCAGAGCGCGAGGGCCGCGGCGGGGGTGCGCGCCGGCCAGTCGGCGCGTGAGAGCGCCACGGGCACGGGCCAGGCGAGCGCGAGGGCGAGGATCCCGAGCACCGCCGAGACGGCGAGCATGGTCAGCGGTGTGCGAGCTCGTCGAGCAGGCGGCGCAGCGTGGCGGCTTCGCCGGCCGTGGCGGTGCTCACGAACCGGGCGAGTGCGGCGTCGCGGTCGGCGGACCTGTCGAGCACCTCGTGCATGAGCTCGGCGGTGTGCTCCTCGCGGCTGAGCAGCGCGTGGTAGCGGTGCGGGCGCACATCGCGGGTGCGTGCGACGAAGCCCTTGCGCTCGAGGCGCGAGAGCACCGTGAGCATGGTGGTCGTGGCCACCGTGCGACCGGGCTCGTCGCGCACGGCGAGCGTGTCGCGCAGCTCGTTCGCGGTGAGCGCGGCGTCGGTCGTCCAGAGCACCTCCATCACGGAGCGCTCCAACTCGCCAAGACTCGCCATGCCTCCAGACTACCGTCGGCGGCCCGAATGTTCTACGCTTCGTAGAAGAAACATCTACGACGTGTAGAAATCTCCTCCTGGGACCTCGGCGCTTCCGAAAGGGGCATCCGTGAACGAACTGCTCGACCCGTTGCTGCTCGCCAGGTGGCAGTTCGGCCTCACTACCGTCTACCACTTCCTCTTCGTCCCGCTCACGATCGGACTCGCCACCACCACGGCGGTGTTCCAGACCGCGTGGTACCGCACCGGCAAGGCCGAGTACCTCCGCATCACGCGGTTCTTCGGCTCGATCTTCCTCATCAACTTCGCGATGGGCGTGGTCACGGGCATCGTGCAGGAGTTCCAGTTCGGGATGAACTGGTCGGAGTACTCCCGCTTCGTGGGCGACGTGTTCGGCGCCCCGCTCGCCCTCGAGGGACTGTTGGCCTTCTTCTTCGAGGCGACGTTCATCGGGCTCTGGATCTTCGGCTGGGACAAGCTCCCGCGCGGCCTCCACCTCGCCACGATCTGGGCGACCGCGATCGGGAGCATCCTCTCGGCGTACTTCATCATCGCTGCGAACGCGTTCATGCAGAACCCGGTCGGCTACGAGATGAACGCCGAGAAGGGGCGCGCGGAGCTCGTCGACATCGGGGCGCTGCTCACCAACCCGGTCGCGCTGGCCGCCTTCCCGCACACCATCGCGGCGTCCTTCATGGTGTCGTCGGGCCTCGTGATCACCGCCGCCGCCTGGCACCTCGCCCGCAACCAGCACCTCGACACCATGCGTCCTGCGCTGAAGTTCGGACTCTGGACGATGGTCGCCGCCGGCATCCTCACGACGTTCTTCGGCGACCAGCTGAGCCTCGCGATGGTGGCCACGCAGCCCATGAAGATGGCCGCCGCCGAGGCGACGTACGACACGGTCTGCGGGGCGGATGCCTCGTTCTCGCTCTTCACGCTGGGCACGCCCGACGGCACGTCCGAGCTGTTCTCGATCCGGGTGCCCTACCTGCTCTCGCTCCTGTCGACGCACAGCTTCGACGGCTGCGTGGAGGGCATCAACGACCTGCAGGCCCAGTACACCGCCCTGTACGGTCCCGGCGACTACGCCCCGATCATCTGGGTCACCTATTGGGCCTTCCGCTGGATGATCGGCCTCGGCCTGCTCCACGTGATCATCGCGGTCGTCGGCCTCTGGCTCACGCGAAAGGGTCGCATGCCGAAGCAGGCATGGATCTGGAAGGTCGCGATCTGGAGCTTCCCGCTCTCGCTCGCCGCCATGATCGTCGGCTGGATCTTCACGGAGATGGGCCGGCAGCCCTGGATCGTGTTCAGCCTGCTCTGGACCGAGTCCGCGGTCTCGCCGAACGTCACCGGGCTCGACGTGCTCATCTCGCTCGTCGCCTTCACGCTGATCTACGGCGCCCTCGCGGTGGTCGAGGTGCGCCTCGTCGTCCGCGCGATCAAGAAGGGGCCGCCCGAGGTGGGCGAGCCCCATCCCGAGACCGGCCGGGTCGAGCCCGCGACCACGGTGTACTAGGAGGAAGCCGACATGGATCTCTCGATCGTCTGGTTCTGGGTCGTCGCATTCCTCTTCGTGGGCTACTTCGTGCTCGACGGGTTCGACTTCGGCGTCGGGATGTCGCTGCCGTTCCTCGGCAGGGACGACACCGACCGCCGTGTACTCATCAACACGATCGGCCCGGTCTGGGACCTCAACGAGACCTGGGTCATCGTGGCGGGCGCATCACTGTTCGCGGCGTTCCCCGAGTGGTACGCGACCCTGTTCTCGGGGTTCTACCTCGCGCTGCTCCTCATCCTCCTCGCGCTCATCGCCCGCGGCGTCTCGTTCGAGTACCGGCACCAGCGGCCCGAGTCGCGGTGGAAGCGATGGTTCGACGGCATGATCGTCGTCGGCTCCGCGGTGCCCGCGCTGCTCTGGGGCGTCGCGTTCGCCAACATCGTGCAGGGCGTCCCGCTCGACGCCGACCACAACTACACGGGCACGCTGTTCGATCTGCTCAACCCGTACGCGCTGCTCGGCGGGCTCACGACACTCCTGTTGTTCTTCACGCACGGCGTCGTGTTCGTCTCCCTGAAGACCGAGGGCGAGATCCGCGAGCGGGCGCGCCGGCTCGCGAGCCGTGCGGGCGTCGTCACGATCGTCGTCGCCGCGCTGTTCCTGCTCTGGACCGGGCTCGCGTTCGGCACCACGTGGTTCTGGATCCTCGCGGGCGTCGCAGCGGTCGCGCTCATCGGCGGCTGGCTCGCGAACCTCCGCGGCGCCGAGGGCGTCTCGTTCACGCTCCTCGCGGTCACGGTCGCGGCGGCCGTGTTCGCGCTCTTCGCCGCGCTGTTCCCCGACGTGATGCCCGCCTCGAACGACCCGGCGAACAGCCTGACGATCGAGAACGCGTCAAGCTCGGAGTACACGCTCACGGTCATGAGCTGGGTGGCGGTCGTCTTCCTGCCGCTCGTGCTCGCGTACCAGGCGTGGACGTACTGGGTGTTCCGCAAGCGCGTGACGCGCGCCTCCATCGAGGCCGCCGCGCACTGATCCCGTGAAGCCCCTCGATCCCCGGCTCGTCCGCCGCTCGCACGCGGCGCGATGGTTCCTCCTCGCCGGCGCGGCCCTCGCGGTCGTGCAGGCGGCGGCGATCATCGCGTTCGCGTGGTCGCTCGCGTCGCTCGTCGCGGGGTTCATCGACGGCATGCGGATGCCGCAGGCGTGGCCGCTCCTCGGCGTGCTGCTCGTCGCGGCATCCGCTCGCGCCGGCGCCGCCTGGCTCTGGGACGTCGTCGGCTCCACCGGCGCCACGCGCGTGAAGGCGGAGCTGCGCAGCGAACTGCTGCGCGCCGTCGAGGGGCGCCCCGGCGGCGTGCCGGGCTTCCCGACCGCCCGCATCGCGACGCTGCTCGGCCCCGGGCTGGACGCGCTCGACGAGTACTTCGGCCGATACCTGCCGCAGCTCGTGCTCACCGTCATCGCGACGCCGGCGGTCATCGTCGCGGCCTGGATCGCCGACCCGCTCTCGGGCCTGATCCTCGTGATCGTGCTGCCGCTCATCCCGATCTTCATGGCCCTCATCGGCATGGCGACGGCGGCGGTGCAGCGTCGCCAGTGGGACAGTCTCAGCGCGCTCTCGCGGGGGTTCCTCGAGGTCGTCGGCGGGCTGTCCACGCTGGTCGTGTTCGGCCGCGCCGAACGGCAGACCGTCCGCATCCGCCGCATCACCGACGAGTACCGGCGCGGAACGATGAAGGTGCTCCGGGTCACGTTCCTGTCGGGGTTCGCGCTCGAGCTCGCGGCGAGCCTCTCGGTCGCGCTCGTGGCGGTGTCGATCGGCCTGCGGCTCGTGGCGGGCGATATGACGCTGCTGCCGGGGCTCTTCGTGCTCGTGCTCGCGCCCGAGGTGTTCCTGCCGCTGCGCAACGTGGGCGCGGCGTTCCACTCGTCGGCGGCGGGCGTGACGGCCTCGGCCGACGCGTTCGACCTGCTCGCGGCGGCCGAGGGGTCGCCGGGTGCCGGGGGCGCGGGCGGCGCGGTCGTCGACGAGGGGCCGACGGATGCCCCGGGCGGCCTCGTCATCCGCGGACTGCGCGTACGCCGCGGCGACCGCGTCGTCCTCGACGGATTCGACCTCGAGGCGCGCCCCGGCGACGTCGTGGCGATCACGGGGGAGAGCGGCTCGGGCAAGTCGAGCCTGTTCGCGGCGCTGCTCGGGTTCGCCGAGGCGGACGGCGGCGTCCGGCTGGACGGACGTCGGCTCGTGCGCGGCGACCGCTCGTCGATCGCGTGGTCGGGCCAGGCGCCGTCGCTCGTGGCGGGCACGGTGGCCGACAACGTGCGGCTCGGCGACGAGCACGCCGATCCGGCGCTGCTCGCCCGCGCCCTGGATCTCGCCGGGGTCGACCTCGCGCCGGGCCTCCGGCTCGGACCGAGCGGTGGCGGGCTGTCCGGCGGGCAGGCGCAGCGCGTCGCCACGGCGCGCGCGATCCACCGCATGCTCGCACGGGACGCGCGCCTCCTGCTCCTCGACGAGCCGGGCTCGGCGCAGGATCCCGAGCGCGAGGCGCGCCTGGCGGCGCAGCTGCGCATCCTCGCGGACGAGGGACGCGTCGTGCTCGTGACGACGCATCGCTCGGGCCTCGCCGACGCCGCCGACCGCGTGATCGACCTGGCGGTGGTGCATGCCTGATCCCACCCGCGCCGTGCTTCGCAGCGCCGTGCCGCCCGCGCGGCGGCTCGCCCTCGCGGTGCTCCTCGGCGTGGCGTCGGCGGCGTCGAGCGTCGCGCTCCTCGCGTGCTCGGCGTGGCTCATCGCGCGGGCCGCCGAGCAGCCGCCCGTGCTGTACCTCTCGCTCGCCGTGGTCGGCGTGCGCGCGTTCGCGCTCGGTCGTGCCGTCTTCCGCTACCTCGAGCGGCTCGTCGGGCACGATGCCTCGTTCCGGCAGCTCGCCGCGATCCGAGCGGGCGTCTACGGACGGATGCTGCCGCTCGCGCCCGACGGGCTGGCCTCCAGTCGGCGTGGGGACCTGCTCACCCGATTCGTCGACGACGTCGACGAGCTGCAGAACGTCGCCCTGCGCGCGGTGCAGCCGCTCGTGAGCGCCGTGCTCGTGCTGGCACTCGCGATCGCGGGCGTCGCCCTGCTCGCACCCGGGTCCGCACTCGCCGTGCTCGCGTGCCTCGCGGCCGGCATCGGCCTGACGCTGCTCGTGCAGCGCGCCGCCGCGGTGCGCGCGGAACGCACGCTCGCCCCGCTCCGCGGCGAGCTGCAGGCCGCCGTGGTCGAGCACGTGCAGGCACTCGACGTCCTCGTCGCGTTCGACGCCGCCGAGGCCGGACGGCGCCGGATCGACGCGATCGGCGCGCGCCTCGCCCGGGCGACGCGGGCCCGCGCCGCGGCGACGGGCGCGGCCTCCGCGCTCACGGCGGCGATCGGCGGGTTCGCGGTGGCCGCGAGCCTCATGGCCGCGGCGCCGCTGCTCGAAGGCGGCCGCATCGACGGGCCCACGTTCGCGGTGCTCTGCCTCCTGCCGCTCGCGATCGCCGAGGTCGCCGGGGCGATCCCGCTGGCCACGAGCGCGCTCCGCCTCGCCCGCGCGAGCGCCGCGAGGGTCGCGAACGCCGTGCCGGCCGCCGTGCCCGCGGAGATCCCGGTGCCGCCAGCCGAGCCGGCCGTGCCGCCCGCCGTCGAGCCGTCTCCTGCGATCGAACTCCGCGGCATCCGCGCGTGGTGGCCGGAGGCGACCGGAGACCACGCGGCGGGCGACGGTGCCCGACACCGTCCCACGTCCGACAGTGCCGGTGCCGCGGCATCCGACCCGCGACCGGCCGCGCTCGACGACCTCGACCTGACGATCGCGCCCGGCGAACGCGTCCTCGTTCGCGGGGGCTCGGGTGCGGGCAAGACGACGCTCGCGCACGTGCTGGTGCGGTTCCTGGCGTACGAGGGCTCCTACCGGCTCGGCGGCGTCGAGGCATCCGACCTCGAACCGGCGGCGGTGCGCCGCATCGTGGGCCTCGTCGAGCAGCGGCCGTGGCTGTTCGACGAGGACGTGCGGCAGAACCTGCTGTTCGCCCGCGACACCGCGACCGACGCCGACCTCCTCGACGTACTCGCCCGCGTCGGCCTGCGCGAGTGGGTCGAGGAGCGCGGCGGACTCGACGCACGGGTGGGGGAGCGCGGGGCGCTCGTCTCGGGCGGCCAGGCCCAGCGCATCGCGCTCGCGCGGGCCATGCTCGCCGACTTCCCGGTGCTCGTGCTCGACGAGCCCACCGCGAGCGTCGACCCGGCGCGCGCCGACGCTCTGCTTCGTGACCTCGCGGATGCCGCGGGCCGCACCGGCCGCACCGTCGTGCTCATCTCCCATACGGGAGCCCCCGACGGGCTCGTCGACCGCACCGTCACGCTCGACGCGGGCGCGGTGATCGGCGCCCTGCGAAGCGGAACCTGATCTCCGCATCGCTCACGACGCGCGGAATCACGCGTGTCGCGCACGCGTCGTGCGCATCGCCCGCCGAAGCCTTCCCGCGGCCGCGAGCCGTGCGCTACGGTCGCCGTCAACGGCACGCGCCGTTCGACGTGTGCCGAGCACCTCCCTCAACCCGAAGGAGCACCTGTGAATCACCCAACCCGAAACACACTGCGTGTCGCCGCCGTCGCGGCGTCGGCAGCCGTCTGTGCGACGCTCGCGATCGCCGGCCCCGCCCAGGCCGCTGTCGTCACCGACACGTCGGCGTTGCGCGCCGCGGTCACGCTCGACGGCGTGAAGTCGCACCTCGCGGCGTTCCAGTCGATCGCGTCGGCCAATGGTGGCAACCGCGCGGCCGGCACGCCGGGACACGCGGCCTCGCTGGCGTACGTCAAGCAGAAGCTGGAGGCGGCCGGTTACACGACGACCGTCCAGCCGTTCACCTACGAACGCACGGACTTCACCGGGACCTCGATGTCGCAGGTCTCGCCCAACCCGGACACCTATGCGCTCGGCGTCGACTACTTCCCGATGGACTACACCGGCGGCGGGAACCTGACGAACGTGCACGTGACTGCGGTCGACGTCAACCTCGGCGGCGACCGGGCTTCGACCAGCGGCTGCGAGCCGGGCGACTTCGGCGCCTTCCCCGCAGGCGATATCGCACTCATCCAGCGCGGGTCGTGCGACTTCGCGGTGAAGGCCCAGAACGCCCTCGACGCAGGGGCCGTCGGCGTGATCGTGTTCAACCAGGGCAACGATGTGCCGGGCGACGACCGCTTCGGCCTCTTCGGCGGGACGCTCGGCTCGATCATCGACGAGAACCTCCCCGTCGTCAGTGCGCCGTTCGAGCTCGGCGCGGAGTGGGTGAACACGTCGAACCTGCACCTCAGCCTGAGCGTGCAGATCACCGTCGTTCCGGTCACGACGCAGAACATCTGGGCCGATACGGCGGGTCGCACCGACCGCACGGTCGTCGTCGGCGGCCACCTCGACTCGGTGGCGGAGGGACCCGGCATCAACGACAACGGCTCCGGCACCGCCGCCATCCTCGAGACCGCGATCCAGATGGCGAAGCTCGGCGTCAGGCCCGAGAACCGCGTGCGCTTCGCGTTCTGGAGCGGCGAGGAGGACGGCCTCATCGGGTCGAGCTACTACGTCTCGCAGCTGTCGGCGAAGGAGGTCAAGGGCACGGCCCTCAACCTCAACTTCGACATGATCGGCTCGCCGAACCCCGTCAACTTCGTCTACGACGGCGACGGGAACGCGCTCGGCGTCTCGGGCCCGAACGGCTCGGGCACGATCGAGGGGGTCTTCAACGACTTCTTCGCCTCGCAGGGCCAGCCGACGGAGCCGACCGACTTCGACGGCCGCAGTGACTACTTCGGCTTCATCGAGGCGGGCATCCCGGCGGGCGGCCTGTTCACGGGCGCCGAGGGCATCAAGTCGGCCGAGCAGGCGGCGATCTTCGGCGGGACCGCAGGGGAGGCCTACGACCCCTGCTATCACTCGGCGTGCGACACGTACGCGAACCTCGACGACGACACGCTCGGCCTGATGTCCGACGCCGTGGCCCACTCGACCCTCGTCTTCGCCAAGACGACGTCGGCGGTCAACGGCACCGGCAAGGGCAAGGCCGTCGGGCAGTTCGACCCGGCGTTCAAGGGTCATCAGGCACTCCGCTAGCCCGATCGATCCGGCGCTCGGAGGGGCGGTGCGGGCGACCGCACCGCCCCTTCCGTATGCCGCCCGGCCGTAGGCTGGGAGGATGCCGCGTCGCATCCGCACCCGCCCGGTCGAGGCGTGGCGCGACCCCGAGCTCGTCTTCCGGGACCGGTTCGCCGACGCGACGCACGTCGTCTGGCTCGACGGGGGCACGGATGCCGCGACCGGCGTGAGCGTCCTCGCCGCCGCGCACCCCGGCAGTCGGTTCGTCACGGCCGACATCGTGCAGGGCACGGTCACGACGAGCACGCCAGCCGGCCCCGACGATGCGCGGGAGACGCGCGAGGCATCCGTGTTCGACGTACTCGCCGAGGAGTTGACGGACCCGGTCGACGAACCCGGCGATGACGGCCCGCTCGGCTGGTTCGGCTGGTTCGGCTACGAGCTCGGCGCGAGCCTGAACGACGTGCCGATCGCGCCGGCCGAGACGCCGGATGCCGCCTTCCTGTTCGTCGATCGCGCGGTGGTGTTCGACCACGCGGCCCGCGCGGTGCGGCTCGTGTGGCTCGAGGACGACGCCGCCGCGGGAGATGCAGCCGGCGAAGCGGAAGCGTGGGCCGACGAGATCGCGGCGGCCCTCGACGCGCTCGACGGGCTCGACGGGCTCGACGGCTCGACCGCGGCGCGATCGCCGATGCCCGCGGCTGGCGAAGCCCCGGCCATCCGCTGGCGTCACGACCCCGCGCACTATGCCCACCTCATCGGCGAGTGCCAGGCCGCGATCGTGCGCGGCGACGCCTACCAGCTCTGCCTCACGAACCGCGTCGACGTCGACGTGCGGCCCGATCCGGCCCACGCCTACCTCGCGCTCCGCGCCTCCAGCCCCACGCATCACGGCGGGTACGTGCGCTTCGGCGACGTCGCGCTGCTCAGCGCGTCGCCCGAGCAGTTCCTGCACGTCGACCGCGACGGCATCGTGTCGACCAAGCCGATGAAGGGCACGCGCCCGCGCGGAGCCGACCCCGCCGTCGACGAGCGGCTGCGCCGCGAGCTCCTCGAGAGCGACAAGGAGCGCGCCGAGAACCTCATGATCGTGGACCTCATGCGCAACGACCTCGGGCGCATCGCCGAGCTCGGCACCGTCACCGTGCCGAGCCTCCTCGAGGTGGAGGAGTACGCGCACGTGCACCAGCTCGTCTCGACCGTGCGCGCCCGCATCCGGCATCCGCTCACCGTGCTCGACGTGGTGCAGTCCGCGTTCCCCGCCGGGTCGATGACCGGGGCGCCCAAGCGCAGCGCGATGACGATCCTGCACGAGCTCGAGGCGGGACCGCGCGGCGTCTATTCGGGCGCCTTCGGCTACCTCGGCGTCGACGGCAGCGCCGACCTCGCGATGGTCATCCGGTCGGTCGTGCTCACCCCGGCGGGGGCGAGCGTCGGCACGGGCGGCGGGATCACCGCGCTGTCGGTGGCGGCGGAGGAGATCGAGGAGACGAGAGTCAAGGCGCGTGCCCTCCTCGCCGTGCTCGGCGCGGCATCCGTCGCAGGCTGACGACCCGGCGGAGCCGCAGCCTGTCGGCCCACCGCGAACGCGGGCGGCGGCGGCCCTCGAGTAGGTAGGCTGGATTCCCGAGTGCGTGCCGCGTTCCGGCGCGCCCAGAGATGCGCGGATGCCCCCACCGCAGCGACACACGATTGAGAGTCACGTGGCACACGATCAGGACCAGGCCCACGCCGACGCCGGCGCGTACGACTTCGCAGCCCTCCAGGCGAAGTGGCTTCCCGTGTGGGACGAGCTCGCCCCCTTCGTCGCCGGCCGGCCGGGCGAGACGAAGCCGCGCAAGTACATCCTCGACATGTTCCCGTACCCGTCGGGCGACCTGCACATGGGCCACGCCGAGGCGTTCGGCTACGGCGACACCGTGGCCCGCTACTGGCGCCACCAGGGCTTCGACGTGCTGCACCCGGTCGGCTGGGACTCGTTCGGCCTGCCCGCCGAGAACGCCGCGATCAAGCGCGGCATCGACCCGCGCGGCTGGACGTACGACAACATCGAGCAGCAGAAGCGCTCGTTCCGCCAGTATGCGCCGTCGTTCGACTGGTCCCGTGAGCTGCACACGAGCGACCCCGAGTACTACCGCTGGAACCAGTGGCTGTTCCTGAAGCTCTACGAGAAGGGCATCGCCTACCGCAAGGCGGGCCTCGTGAACTGGTGCCCGGTCGACCAGACCGTGCTCGCGAACGAGCAGGTCGTCGACGGCCACTGCGAGCGCTGCGGCGCCGTGGTGACGAAGAAGGCCCTGACCCAGTGGTACTTCCGCGTCACCGACTACGCCGACCGCCTGCTCGACGACCTCAACCAGCTCGAGGGCTCGTGGCCGTCGAAGGTCGTCACGATGCAGCGCAACTGGATCGGCCGGTCCGCAGGCGCCGACGTCGAGTTCCGCATCGAGGGCCGTGACGAGCCCGTCTCGGTGTTCACCACGCGCCCCGACACGCTCTACGGCGCGACCTTCATGGTCGTCGCGCCCGACTCGGAGATCGCGGCCGAGCTCGCGGCGGGGGCATCCGCCGAGGTGCAGACCCGATTCCAGGACTACCTCGACTCGGTGCGCGCCGAGAGTGACATCGACCGCCTCTCGACGGAGCGGCCGAAGACGGGCGTGTTCCTCGAGCGCTACGCCGAGAACCCCGTGAACGGCGAGCGGCTCCCGATCTGGGCCGCCGACTACGTGCTGGCCGACTACGGCCACGGCGCGATCATGGCCGTGCCCGCGCACGACCAGCGCGACCTCGACTTCGCCCGCGCGTTCGACCTGCCCGTGCGCGTCGTCGTCGACACGAACCAGCCGGTCACGGGGGTGATCCCGGTGATCCAGCTCGACGACGAGGGTGAGCCGATCCTGCCCGAGGACCTGCCCGAGCTCGACCCCGCCGCGACCGGCGTCGCCCTGCCCGGCGAGGGACGCCTCATCAACTCGGGGCCGCTCGACGGGCTCTCGAAGTCGAACGCGATCCGCCGCATCATCGAGGTGCTCGAGCAGCGCGGCACCGGCCGCGCCGCGAAGAACTTCCGCCTGCGCGACTGGCTGATCTCGCGGCAGCGCTACTGGGGCACGCCCATTCCGATCATCCACTGCGACGAGTGCGGCGAGGTGCCCGTGCCCGAGCACGAGCTGCCGGTGCGGCTGCCCGATGCCGCGGGCCTCGACCTCAAGCCGAAGGGCGCGAGCCCGCTCGGTGCGGCCGACGACTGGGCGAACGTCGCGTGCCCGAACTGCGGGGGCGCGGCTCGGCGCGACTCCGACACCATGGACACGTTCGTCGACAGCTCCTGGTACTACCTGCGCTACCTCAGCCCGAACGACGACGGCCAGGCGTTCGACGTCGCCGAGGCCGAGAAGTGGCTCCCGGTCGACCAGTACGTGGGCGGCGTCGAGCACGCGATCCTGCACCTGCTCTACTCGCGCTTCATCACCAAGGTGCTGTTCGACCTCGGCTACCTGAGCTTCACGGAGCCGTTCACCTCCCTGCTCAACCAGGGCATGGTGATCATGGACGGCGCGAAGATGTCGAAGTCCAAGGGCAACCTCGTCGAGTTCGCGAGCGAGCTCGGCCAGCACGGCGCCGATGCGCTCCGCGTGACGCTCGCGTTCGCCGGACCGCCCGAAGACGACATCGACTGGGCGGACGTCTCGCCCGTCGGCGCGGCGAAGTTCCTCGCCCGTGCCTGGCGCATCTCGGGCGAGGTCACCTCGAGCCCCGACGTCGAGTGGAAGTCGGGCGACGCGAGCCTGCGCCGCCTGACGCACCGACTGCTGGCGGATGCCCCGGCCCTCGTCGAGGCGTTCAAGTTCAACGTCGTCGTGGCGCGCCTCATGGAGCTCGTCAACGCGACCCGCAAGGCGATCGACTCGGGTCCCGGTGCCGCGGATGCCGCGGTGCGGGAGGCCGCGGAGGTCACGGCGATGATCCTCGACCTCTTCGCGCCGTACACGGCCGAGGACATGTGGGAGCGCCTCGGGTACGAGCCGAGCGTCGCGCTCGTGACGTGGCGCAAGGCCGACCCCGCGCTGCTCGTCGAGGAATCGGTCACCGCGATCGTGCAGGTCGACGGCAAGGTGCGCGACCGGCTCGAGGTCTCGCCGAAGATCTCGGGCGAGGAGCTCGAGGCGCTCGCTCGCGGATCCGTCGGCGTGGCGCGTGCGATCGGCGAGAAGGAGATCGCGAACGTCATCGTGCGCGCTCCGCGACTCGTGAACATCGCGACGCGGCGCTGACCTGTCGCTGACGCGTCGCCGACCCGTCCTCGACAGGTCGTGTGAGCGGCTGATCGGCTGATCGCCGGCGCTCTCGCCACGATGCCAGGCTTCGCTGCCGCCTAGCCTGCGGGCATGCCCGCGACCCGTGATGACGATCCGCTCGGCGCGCTCGACCCTCGTGCGCGGCGGGCGGCGCCGCGCGTCCGCATTGCGGTCGGGGCCGCGGTGGTGCTGTTCGTGGGCGCCGTCGCGATCGCCGCCGTGCTGTCGGTCGCGTCCGGCGGCGGCGGTGCGCAGGGCTCGATCGTCCCGGCCGAGGCCGATCCCGCCTCATCGGCCGGTGGCGTCGAGGTCGCGACGGGAGCGGCGGCCGCGCCGCTGCTGGTGCACGTGCTGGGCGCCGTCGCCGCGCCGGGGCTCGTCGAGCTCGCGCCCGGTGCCCGTGTGGTGGACGCCGTCGCCGCGGCCGGCGGCTTCACGCCCGAGGCCGATCCCGCGGCCGTGAACCTCGCACGCCCGGTGGTCGACGGCGAGCAGCTCGTGGTGCTCGCCGTCGGGGAGGCGCCGCCGGCCGGGAGCTCCACCGGGGCCGTCGGCGCTGCCGGCGGGTCCGGCGCAGCCGTGGGCGACGGGAAAGTGCACCTCAACACCGCCGACGTGGCCGCGCTCGACACGCTGCCGCGCATCGGTCCGGCGCTCGCCCAGCGGATCATCGACTGGCGGGAGGCGAACGGGCCGTTCACGAGCGTCGACCAGCTGCTCGACGTGGCGGGCATCGGCGACGCGGTCTTCTCGGGGCTCGCCGACCGGGTCGCGCTCTGAGTGGGCGACGTCCGCCTGCTGCTTCCCGCCGTCGGCACGTGGATCGTCGCGTGGTGCGCCGTCGCGGCATCCGATGCCGGTCTCGATCCGGTGATCGTCGCCGGGTCGATCTGGTCGGCCGCGGTCGCACTGCTCGCCACGGTGTTCGTCGCGCGGCGACGGCGGCGACTCGCGGCGTTCGCGGCGATCGGGTTGGTCGTGTGCGCCGCCGCGGGGCTCGCGGCGACGTCGGCGGCGGTCCAGCTCGATCGGCGAGCCGAGTCGCCCCTCGCCGCGATCGCAGCGTCGCACATCAGCGCGGACGTGGTGATCGAGGTCGTGGCGGCGCCCCGGCCGATGCGGGCGATGTGGGCCGAGGCGGGCGAAGCGCCGACCCTGCGGGTCGACGCGCGGGTCGTCGCCGTCGACGGACGGGCGGTGGTGCCCGTCCCCGTCACGACGACGCTCGACCTCCCGGCTCGCGACCTCTCCCTGGGCGTCCGGGTCGCATTCGCCGCCCGGGTGGCGGCGCTTCCCGGCGCCGAGCAGAGCGCCTTCCGGCTCCGGCCCGAGAGCGAGCCCACGATCCAGGGCGCGCCGCCGGCCTGGCTCGCGTGGGCCGTCGTCCCGCGCAGCGACCTCGCGGATGCCGCGACCCGCCTCGACGGCGACGGCGCCGCCCTTGTGCCCGGCCTCGCGATCGGCGACACGACCGCGGTCGGTGCCGACCTCGACACGGCCATGCGCGCGAGCTCGTTGAGCCACCTGACGGCCGTGTCGGGCGCCAACTGCGCGATCGTCACGGCGGCGGCGTTCGGGCTCGCGGCGCTCTGCGGCGCTCGACGGTCCATCCGCGTGGTGGCGGCGCTCGTCGCGCTGGCGGGCTTCATCGTGCTCGTGACGCCGCAGCCGAGCGTCGTCCGCGCCGGCGCGATGGCCGTGGCGGTGCTCATCGCGATCGCATCCGGGCGTCCGGGCGGGGGAGTGGCCGCCCTCTCGGTCGCCGTCATCGGCCTCTTGGCCTTCGATCCGTGGCTCGCCCGCGACTACGGGTTCGCGCTCTCCGCGGCCGCGACCGCCGGTCTGATCCTGCTGGCCGGGCCGCTGGCCGCACGCCTCGCGCGCGTGATGCCGGTGCCGCTCGCCATCGGACTCGCCGTGCCGCTCGCAGCGCAGCTCGCCTGCCAGCCGATCCTCGTGCTGCTCGACCCGGCGATCGCGCTCTACGGGGTACCCGCGAACCTGCTCGCGGCACCTGCGGCGCCCGTCGGCACGGTCGTGGGCCTCATCGCCTGCCTGATCCTCCCGGTGCTCCCCGCGGTCGGCGCCGCCCTCGTGCAGCTGGCGTGGCTGCCGGCCTCCTGGATCGCGCTCGTGGCCCACGGGGCGTCGTCGCTCCCCGGCGGACGGCTGTCGTGGCTGCCCGATGCGCCGGGCGCCCTGCTGCTCGCGGTCTGCACCGCCCTCGCGCTGGTGCTGGTCTTCGCCACGCGATCACGCACGCGGGCGTGGGCGGCCGCGGTGCTCGCGGTCGGCGTCGCCGTGCCCGTCGGGATCTCCGTCGGCGGCCCGCTCGTCGTCGGCGCGACGCGTCCGGGCGACTGGGACCTCGCGGCGTGCGACGTGGGACAGGGCGACGCGATGCTCGTGCGCGTCGACGCGGCGATCGCCCTCATCGACACCGGCCCCGATCCCGCCGCCCTCGACCGTTGCCTCGCCCTGCTCGGCATCGGCCGGATCGACCTCCTCGTCATCACGCACTGGGACGCCGACCATGCCGGTGGCGCGGCGGCCGTGGCCGGCCGGGTCGACACCGTGCTGCACGGGCCGCTCGACGGCGACCGCTCCGACCGCGTGCTCGAGCCGCTCGGCGACGCCGGTGCCGAATCGATCGAGGTCGTCGCCGGCGATCACGGCACGCTGGGCGACGCGTCGTGGCGGATCGAATGGCCGAGGCCGGATGCCGCGCCGGGCAACGACGCCAGCGTCGTGCTCGAGCTCGAGGCATCCGGCTATCGCGCGGTCTTCCTGGGCGACCTCGGCGAGGAGGCGCAGGCACGACTCCTGCGGTCGACCGAACTCGGCCGGGTCGACGTCGTGAAGGTCGCCCATCACGGCTCCGCCGACCAGAGCGCGCGGCTCTACGAGGAGCTCGGCGCCACGGTCGGGCTCATCGGCGTGGGCGCGGACAACGGCTACGGGCACCCGACCGCGCACCTGCTCGAGCTCCTCGGGGCATCCCGCACGACCGTCGTGCGCACCGACCGCTCGGGCACCTCGACCCTGACGGCCGACGGGGACGGCGGCTTCCGCCTCTGGTCCGAGAGCGGGGCCGTCGGTGCCCGCTCGTAGACTTGAGCGGAACGGGAGGTGCGGTGGCGGCACGTACAGGCACGTCGAGGGCAGGCTCGGCACGATCCGGGGCGCCGTCGCGTGCCAAGGTCGCGATCCCGCAGTTGGCATGGAACGAGGTGCGACCCGCCCCGATCGTGCTCATCTCCGGCCCCGAGAGCGTGCTCGCCGAGCGCGCGAGCGGCATGCTGCGCGACTTCCTCCGCTCCGAGGACCCGTCGCTCGAGGTGAGCGACCTCGAGGCCGACGGCTACCGCCGCGGCGAGCTCCTCACGCTCGCGAGTCCGTCGCTCTTCGGCGAGCCGCGCCTCATCCGCGTCGGTGCCGTCGAGCGGGCGAGCGACGACTTCCTCCTCGACGCCCTCGACTACCTCGAGCAGACCGCGGAGTCCACGACGCTCGTGCTCCGGCACGCGGGCGGGCAGCGCGGCAAGAAGCTCCTCGACGCCATCCGCGCGGGCACGGGCGGCGGCATCGAGATCGTGTGCGCCGAGCTGAAGCGCGAGACCGAGAAGCAGGACTTCGTGGTGGCCGAGTTCCGCGCGGCCGGGCGCAGCATCAACGCGCGGGCGCTCCGGTCGCTCGTCGCGGCGTTCAGCGACGACCTCGGCGAGCTGTCCGCGGCGTGCCGGCAGCTGATCGCGGATGCCCCGGGCGAGATCACCGAGCAGGTGGTCGCGCGCTACTACGGCGGGCGCGTCGAGACGAACGCGTTCGCGGTCGCCGACGCGGCGATCGCCGGACGTCACGGCGAGGCGCTGATCGCACTCCGGCACGCGCTCGACAGCGGCGCCGACCCGGTGCCGATCGTTGCCGCGTTCGCGATGAAGGTGCGCACGTTGGCGCGCGTCTCGGGCGTGCGCGGCGGCGGACCCCAGGTCGCATCCTCGCTCGGCCTGGCGCCGTGGCAGGTCGATCGCGCCCGTCGCGACCTCGCCGGCTGGACCGATGAGGGCCTCCAGCGCGCCATCAGCTCATTGGCCGCCGCGGATGCCGCGGTGAAGGGCGCCGAGCGCGATCCGGTGTTCGCGCTCGAACGCCTCATCGGCGTCATCTCCGCGCGCGGTCGCGACCTCGCCTGACCGTCGCGGCGTTCCGCCGGCGATGTCCCGGGGAACGAGTGCGCCCGGGAACGACGAAGGCCCCGCACGAGGTGCGGGGCCTTCATCAGGTGCGTGGTGCGTCAGAGCGCGGCAGCCTGCTTCGCGATCGCCGACTTGCGGTTCGCGGCCTGGTTCTGGTGGATGACGCCCTTGGAGACGGCCTTGTCGAGCTTGCGCGACGCGACGCGCACGGCGGCGGTCGCCTTGTCCTTGTCGCCGGCGGCGATCGCCTCGCGGGCGGCGCGGACGACGGTCTTCAGCTCGCTCTTGACGGCCTTGTTGCGCTCCTCGGCCTTGCGGTTGGTGCGGATGCGCTTGATCTGCGACTTGATGTTTGCCACGTGGTTCGTTCTTTCGTTCGTGTGCGGGTACCGGATGTGCCGCGCGCGGTAGAGGGGCCGACGCGGCGTCTCGTGCGGGGTGGGACCCACACGCAAGCCAACAGACAACGATACCAGTTCGTCCACGACGGCACCAAAGCGAGCGATGCCGGGTGACTCGGACCCCTCAGCGCCCGGGCGGGACGAACTGGCTGGCGGTGAACCGGCCGCCCTGCGGGTCCCGGATGACGGCGTCGCGCGTCCAGTCCGTGTCGATGGACGACAGCACGCGTCCGCCCAGTCGTTCGGCGGCGGCCGCGGTGTCGTCCCGGTCGGCCACGGTGAAGCTGATGTGCCACTGCGACGGCTCGTCGGCCGGCGGGGGAGCGAGCCACGCCATCGCGTCCTCGAACCCCTGCGGCGTCGCAACACCAGCCTGGCGTTCGCGGATGTGCGGGTCGACGGTCGCCGCGAGGTGGTCGCCGTAGCCGGGCGCCCGGATGAGCGTCGAGAAGCCGAGGTCGGCGAACTCCCAGCCGAACACCCGCGTGTAGAACGCGGGCTCGGCGGCATCCGTCGTCTGCAGGTACGCGAAGTTCCACGCTCCGGGCTCGTTCACGGCCTGGACGCCGGCGAGGGTCCCGGCCTCCCAGAGCCGGAAGGCCGCGCCGGCGGGATCGATCGCCATGACGGCGCGACCGGCCCGGCCCGCCTCGACCGGCCCCGTCCGGACCGTCCCGCCGGCGTCGACGATCCGCTGCGCGGCGGCCTCGGCGTCGGTGACGGCGACGTACGTGTTCCACGTCGGCGGCGCATCAGGCGACGCGTCGTGCGCCGCGAGCCCCGCAGCCTCCCGGCCGTCGTGCCGCGCCACCACGTAGGCCGCGTCGCCATGCGGACCCTCGGCGGACTCGAAGCTCCAGCCGAAGAGGCCCCCGTAGAACGCCATGGCCGCCGGGAGATCGGGTTGCTCGATATCGATCCATGAGGGTACGCCCTCGGGATACGTCCTCGTCTCGTGCATCGGATCACCTCGTCGTGCACGACCCTCGTCGAACTGATGCCCGACCGCAAGGGGTTGGCGGGCGTCGCGGAGGGCCTACCCGGCCGTCGCGGTGCGCCGGCGCGCCACCGACGCGCGCCGTTCGAGCTCGGCGACGGCCCCGAGCACCGCGGCGGTGAAGTCCTCGGGCCGGGCGAGGCTCACGAGGTGGGTCGCACCGGGCACCACGACGAGGCGCCCGTCGCGGGTGGCGCGCAGCATCCGCCGCTCCTCGATGCGGAAGTGGTCGAAGCGGCCGTTCACGAGCCACACGGGAACGTCGATACGGGCGAGTGCGTCCTCGGGGTCGAGCGTGCCGACCGCGCCGAGTGCGGGCGCCATCACGTCGAGCGCGACGCCGCCCGCGAGCACGTCGTCGACGCTCTCGCGGGGCAGGAAGACGCGCACCATCAGGTCGTTGAGCGCCCGCCCGCGGTCGGGCAGGCGGCCGATCGCGTCCGCGAGCCGCCGGTATCCCGCGAGCCCCGCACCGCGCGGCCTTGTGCCGCACGAGGCGGCGACGAGGCCGTCGATCCGGCCCGGATGCGTCGCCGCGTACTCGATGCCGAGGTAGCCGCCGAGGCTGAGCCCCACGAGGAGCCGCGGGGTGCGGCCGGACCCGCCAGGGCCCGCGCCGTCGCCGGCGTCGGCCTCGCCCGAGGCATCCGCGGGGAACGCGTCGTCGATCACCCGCATCGCGGCCTCGATCGAGAACGGCTCGTCCATCCGCGTACCGTGCCCGGGCAGGTCCACCGCGACCGCGTCGATGCCGCGGTGCTCGAGGGCCGCCAGCTGGCGGCGCCACATCGTCGCCGAGGTGCGGAGTCCGTGCACGAGCACGACGTGGGCGCGCGGCATCCGTCAGCCCGCCCTGATCGCCCCGAGCTCGCGGGCCCGGGCCACCGCGGCCGTGCGCGAGCCGACGCCGAGCTTCGTGAAGATGTGCACGAGGTGCGACTTCACGGTCGCCTCGCTGAGGAAGAGCGTGCGGCCGATGTCGCGGTTGGAGCGGCCCTCCGCGACGAGCGTGAGCACCTCCGCCTCGCGTGCGGTGAGGCTGTCGGCGGCTTCGCGCGAGGCGCGCAGTCGCGACGAGACGGCGGGCGCGAGCGCGGACTCGCCGGTCGCCGCCGCGCGGACGGCCGCGACGAGCTCGCCGGGCGGGGCATCCTTGAGCAGGTACCCGCTCGCGCCCGCCTCGATGGCGCCGAGGATGTCGGCGTCGGTGTCGTAGTTCGTCAGCACGAGCACGCGGGGCGCGGCGTCGTGCGAGCGGATGCGCCGGGTCGCCTCCGCGCCCTGCATCGCGCCGGGGAACTGCAGGTCCATGAGCACGAGGTCGACGTCGGATGCCGCGGCGAGCCGCACCGCGTCCTCAGCGGTCGCCGCCTCGCCGACCACCTCGAGGTCGGGTTCGGACTCGAGCATCGCCCGGATGCCCGCCCGGACCACGGGGTGGTCGTCGCCCAGCAGCAGCCGGATCATGCCGGCCCTGCCGGGATGCGCACGGACACCGCGGTGCCTTCGCCTGGCGCCGACTCGAGCTCGATCGACCCGCCCTGGCGCTCGGCGCGCTGGCGCATCGCCCGCAGGCCGAACGCGACGCCGTCGACTTCCTCGCGCTGGGCGGCCGCGGCGTCGAAGCCCACGCCGTCGTCGACGACGTCGAGCGCGACTTCGTCGCCGAGGTAGCTCAGCGTGAGCTCGGCGCGCGTCGCGTCCGCGTGGCGGAGCACGTTGGCGAGCGCGCCCTGCGCGATGCGCAGCAGCGTCGCGTCCACCGCCATGGGCAGCATCGTGGGCTCGCCGCTCGTGCGGAAGCTCACGCGCGTCGCCGACCCCGACTGCTCGGCCTGCTCGTTCACGGCCTCGGTGAGTCGTCCGAGCGCGGCGGGCAGGGTCTGCTCATCGAGCGAGGGCGGGGTGAGCTCGCGGATGAACCGGCGCGTCTCGCCGAGGTTCTCGGCCGCCGTCTCGCGGGCGAGCCGCAGCTTCTCGCGCGTCGGCTCGTCGTCGACGTCGCGCTCGGCGGCGTGCAGCAGCATCTGGATGCTCGAGAGCCCCTGCGCGACGGTGTCGTGGATCTCGCGGGCGATGCGCTCGCGCTCGGCGAGCGTGCCGGCCTCGCGGCTCGCGGCCGCGAGCTCCTCGCGGGTGGCGAGCAGGTCGAGGATGAGCGCCTGCCGGTCGCGGGTCTCCTGGGACATGGCGCGGTAGCCCAAGCCGATCACGATCGCGACCCCCGCGCTGATGAGGGGGCCGAGGATCGTGCCGACCGCGAGTCCGAGGTGGGTCGCCGCGCCCCAGACGGAGATGCCGAACGTGACGACGACGAGCGGCACGGCGACGACGGCCGGCAGCACGTGCAGCTCGATGAAGAAGAGGGGGAACGCGAGGAACGCGGCATCCGGGGTCAGGGCCGACAGGGCGACCCACAGTCCGAGCAGGGCGATGAGCCAGGCGATGCGCGCCCACATCGGGAAGTGCCGGTGGGCGGCGGCGACGCCCGCGGCGTACCAGGCGAGGAAGGCGATCGCGAGGACCGTGACGGGGACCTCGGCGGGCGCGTCGTCGAGCAGCGCCCGGACCACCACGAACAGCGTGAGGCCCGCGACGAGCACGTGGAGGCCGAGCCGGAGCGTCAGGAACACCGGGCGCAGGGCGGATGGCGCCACGCGCGCGTCGGGCACGTCGATCACGGTCATGGTGCTTCGAGCGTAATCCCGCCGCCTGCGGGCGGCATCCGTCGAAAGTGGGACCGCAAGCCATGGGTGAACGCGCGCTGCGAGCGAACGGAGCCCCGCGGCATCCGTGCGGGAGAGCGGTGCCGCGAGTCATGGGAGAATCGTCAGGATGTCTCCGAGAGCCTCTGACCCGCCGGTGCCCGCCGCCACCGATCCCGCGCTGATCCGCAACTTCTGCATCATCGCGCACATCGACCACGGCAAGTCGACGCTCGCGGACCGCATGCTGCAGATCACGGGCATCGTGTCCGACCGCGACATGCGCGCGCAGTACCTCGACCGCATGGACATCGAGCGCGAGCGCGGCATCACCATCAAGAGCCAGGCCGTGCGCATGCCCTGGGCCCTTCGACAGGCTGAGGGACCCGACGTCTCGTACGCGCTCAACATGATCGACACCCCAGGGCACGTCGACTTCAGCTACGAGGTCTCGCGGTCGCTCGCGGCGTGCGAGGGCGCGATCCTGCTCGTCGACGCGGCGCAGGGCATCGAGGCGCAGACGCTCGCGAACCTCTACCTCGCGCTCGAGAACGACCTCGAGATCATCCCCGTGCTCAACAAGATCGACCTCCCGGCCGCCGAGCCCGAGAAGTACGCGAGGGAGCTCGCCGACCTCATCGGCGGGTCGCCCGACGACGTGCTGCGCGTCTCGGGCAAGACCGGCATGGGCGTCGAGGACCTGCTCGACCGCGTCGTCGAGCGCATCCCGGCTCCGGTCGGCAACGCGGACGCCCCGGCCCGCGCGATGATCTTCGACTCCGTCTACGACAGCTACCGCGGCGTCGTCACGTACGTGCGCATGGTCGACGGCAAGCTCAACCCGCGCGAGCGCATCCAGATGATGTCGACGAAGGCGACCCACGAGATCCTCGAGATCGGCGTGAGCGCGCCCGAGCCCACGCCCACGAAGGGCCTCGGCGTCGGCGAGGTCGGCTACCTCATCACCGGCGTGAAGGACGTGCGCCAGTCGAAGGTCGGCGACACCGTGACGACGGCGGTCAAGTCCGCCACCGAGCCGCTCTCCGGCTACACCGAGCCGCTGCCGATGGTGTTCTCGGGGCTCTACCCGATCGACGGCAGCGACTACCCCGAGCTCCGCGAGGCGCTCGACAAGCTCAAGCTGTCGGATGCCGCGCTCGTCTACGAGCCCGAGACCTCGGTCGCCCTCGGCTTCGGGTTCCGCGCCGGCTTCCTCGGCCTCCTGCACCTCGAGATCGTGACCGAGCGCCTGCGGCGCGAGTTCGGGCTCGACATCATCAACACGGCGCCCTCGGTGGTCTACGAGGTGACGACGGAGGACAAGAAGAGCGTCACGGTGACCAACCCGAGCGAGTTCCCGACGGGCGGCAAGATCGCCGAGGTCCGCGAGCCCATGGTGAAGGCGGCCATCCTCGCTCCGAAGGACTACGTCGGCACGATCATGGAGCTCTGCCAGTCGCGCCGCGGCACGCTGCTCGGCATGGAGTACCTCGGCGAGGACCGCGTCGAGATCCGCTACAACATGCCGCTCGGCGAGATCGTGTTCGACTTCTTCGACCAGCTGAAGTCGAAGACCGCCGGCTACGCGAGCCTCGACTACGAGCCCTCGGGCGAGCAGGCCGCCGACCTCGTGAAGGTCGACATCCTGCTCCAGGGCGAGCAGGTCGACGCGTTCAGCGCCATCGTGCACCGCGACAAGGCCTACGCCTACGGCGTGCTCATGACCGGTCGCCTTCGCGAGCTCATCCCGCGCCAGCAGTTCGAGGTCCCGATCCAGGCCGCGATCGGCGCGCGCATCATCGCCCGCGAGTCCATCCGCGCGATGCGCAAGGACGTGCTCGCGAAGTGCTACGGCGGCGACATCACGCGTAAGCGCAAGCTCCTCGAGAAGCAGAAGGAGGGCAAGAAGCGCATGAAGATGGTCGGCCGCGTCGAGGTGCCCCAGGAGGCGTTCATCGCCGCGCTCTCGGGCGAGACCGAGTCCAAGGACGCCAAGAAGAAGTAGCGCAGGCGAGTTCCGTAGAATCGACGGATGACCCGACGCAGCACCTTCACCGACCAGTCGGTCACGTACGGCGCGATCGGCGCGACCCTGGCGCCCGATCTCCTGCGGTATCCGCCGACCGGCTACCGTCCCGCTGAGGACTCCGTGCGGCTCGGCAGCGGCGCCGATCGCTTCGAGCGGGCCGCCGAGGCGCTCATGACGTGGGGCATCCAGCGCGGTGCCGGCTTCGAGGTGGTCGACATCTCCGAGGGCACGGGCGCGCAGTACCCCGGCATCGTGTACGACGCCGAGGGCGCCCCGCTCGCCGACCAGCCCGCGCCGCGCACCGAGGACCGCTTCGGCGCCGACGGCACGCCGTACATCACGGCGGGCATGACCGCCACGCTGCGCCGCCGCGGCCGCATCGGGCACCGCGACACTCCCGTGCTCGTGGTCTACGTGATCGACGAGCCGCAGCGCATCGGCTTCGCCTACGGCACGACGGCCGACGGCCCCGAGAGCGGCGAGGAGTCGTTCATCCTCGAGCACCGCGAGGATGACGGCGTATGGCTCACGATCCGATCGATCCTCGGTGGTCGCGGCGGCGTGCGACGGCTCGGCGCAGGTCGCCAGCGGCGCAAGCGCCGCGAGCTCACGACGCGCGAACTGCGCGCGCTGCATCCCGCGTTCCCGAGCTGATCGTGGGCTCGGCCCTTCCGCTCGGCGAGCCGGCCCCGCTCGACGGGCTGCTGCCCGCGTCGGCCGCCGTCGGCGCCGCCGACCGGGCGTTCGGCGTGTACCTGCACGTCCCGTTCTGCCGGGTCCGCTGCGGGTACTGCGACTTCAACACGTACACGTCCGACGAGCTGCGCGGTGCGCGCCAGGCGGACTACGCCGACCACGCCATCGCCGAGGTCCGGATGTCACGACGTGTGCTCGAGGCATCCGGCGTGCCTGCCCGTGCCGCCTCGACCGTCTTCTTCGGCGGAGGCACCCCCACGCTGCTGCCGGCCGACGACCTCGTGCGCATGCTGGACGCGGTCCGTGACGAGTTCGGCCTCGAGGCGGATGCGGAGGTCACGACCGAGGCGAACCCCGACTCGGTGGGGCCCGAGGACCTCCGCCGGCTCGCCGACGGAGGCTTCACCCGCGTGTCGTTCGGCATGCAGTCCGCGGTGCCCCACGTGCTGGCGGCACTCGACCGCACGCACGATCCCGAGCGGATTCCCCTCGTGGTCGGCTGGGCCCGCGGCGCCGGGCTCGACGTGAGCCTCGACCTCATCTACGGCACGCCGGGGGAGTCGCTCGCGGACTGGCGACGGAGCGTCGAGGCGGTCGTGGCCGAGCGGCCCGACCATGTCAGCGCCTACGCCCTCATCGTGGAGCAGGGCACGAAGCTGGCGCGGCAGATCCGCCGCGGCGAGCTCGCCCAGCCCGACGACGACCTCGAGGCCGACATGTACGAGCTCGTCGACGACGTGCTCGGCGCGGCCGGCTACGAGTGGTACGAGGTGAGCAACTGGGCGACGACGCCCGAGCATCGCTCGCGCCACAACCTCGGGTACTGGCGCGGCGACGACTGGTGGGGCGTCGGTCCCGGCGCGCACAGCCACGTCGGCGGCGTGCGCTGGTGGAACGCGAAGCATCCGGCCGCGTACGCGGAGCGCGTGACGGCCGGGCTCTCGCCGGCGGTGGGGCGCGAGGTGCTCGACGAGCCGACCCGCGAGACCGAGCGGGTGCTGCTGCTCACGCGGATCCGCGAGGGCATCGACCTCCCGTCGCTGCACGCCGGCGGGCGCCACGCGGTCGCCGGGCTCATCGCCGACGACCTCGTCGACGCGAGAGCCGCCCTCGGCGGGCGGCTGACGCTCACCCGTCGAGGACGGCTGCTGGCGGACGCGGTGGTCCGGAGGCTGCTCGACGCCTGAGGCCGGCCGAAGCCGACCGACAGGCCGTAGCTCAGCCCTTCAGCGGGAACAGCATGCGCGCGAGGATCACGAGCATGACGAGGAACCCGACGACGAGCGCGAGCCACGACCACGCCCAGCCGACGGTGAAGCTCAGCACGATGAAGAGGGCGAACGCGGCCGTCCAGAGCACGGCCGTGTAGATGCCGAAGCGGGCCGCGGCCGCGGGATCGCTGCTGAACCGGTCCTCGAAGTCGGCGGATTGCGCCAGGACCCACGGCTTGTGCCGGTTCGTCTTCGTCGCGCCGAGGTAGGAGAGCAGCGCGATGCCGCCGACGACCGCGGCCGCCGCAAGCACCAGCCAGGCGACGGCGACGCCCTGCACGACGAGCCAGCCGACGCCGAGGCCCGCGAGGATGAGGCCGACCCCGACGCCGAACCCGACCGCGCGTCGCACCGGCAGCGGGAAGCTCGACGTCGTCTCCTGGCGCAGCGCGTCGGCGGTGACCCAGCCGAGCGGCAGCGCCACGGCGGCTACGGCCGCGACCAGCAGGCCGAGGGAGGCGGTGAGCACCCCGAAGCCGTCGAGCACGAGCACGACGAGGCCGGCGAGTGCGACGAGGCAGAGCAGCACCGTGCGCACGACGAAGGCGGGCCGCGGCCGGACCCGGCGGGCGAGGTGCTCCGCGAGGCGCGAGCGGGCGCCGGTCTCGGGAGCGTCGACCCCCTGCGTCTCGGCGATGAGTGCGCCGAGGTCGCCGAGCTCGTCGAACGCCTGTCGCGCGGCCTGTTCGGGGGAGCGGCCGTCGACCATGAGCTCGTCGGCCCGGACGGCGAGGTTGGCGCGGATCTCCTCCTTGAGGTCCTGCAGGTCGGGCGTCATCTTGACGCCCGCGAACGCCTCGTCGAGGAGGCGGTGGACGGAGCCGCCGGCGGCTCGGTGGAACGGTTCGGTGGTCATGAGGGGTGCCTTTCGGAGGTGCCGCGCGCATCGGCGCGCAGGTCGAGGAGGGAGTCGATGATGTCGCGGGTCGCGACCCACGCGGCGAGGTTGCGGTCGTAGACGGCGCGACCAGCGTCGGTGATGCGGTAGTACTTGCGGCGCCCGCCCTGGCTCTCGTCGCCCCAGTACGCCTCGGCGAGCCCCTCCTTGAGGAGCCGCCGGTACACGGCGTAGAGCGTGGCCTCCTTGATCTCGTAGCGGCCGCCCGTCTGGTCGCGGATGGTCTTGTAGATCTCGAGGCCGTAGCGGTCGCGCCCGCGGAGCACGCCGAGCACGATCGTGTCGGTGTGCCCGCGCAGCAGGTCGGCGGCGAACGCGTCGTCGGCGCCCATGGCGGGTTGCTTGGTCATGACGAGTACTGTATCTGACACAGTACTTGACGTGCAAGTGTTCGGGATGCTGCGGTCTCCCGTTGCTGGCCGGAGCCGACATCGTTCGCGGCGCATGCAGGAAGAATCGGAAGTCCGCCGGCGTGTCGAGTCTCGCCGCGCCGCGTACGGACGGGTTCTTCCTGCATTCGGATGTGATGGGAGCGACGGCGGCCGCCGCGGCGGGATCGAATTGAACCGCGGCGGATCGGATTGAACTGGGGAACCCCGTCCGCCACGCGGCATCCGCTCGCTCTGGCGACGGCGCGCGCGGACAACGCGAAAGCCCGCCCCGACGGTGCGTGCGCACCGTGGGCGGGCTTTCGTGCGGTGGAGACCGGCGACCGACGCCGGCGGCCGTCAGCTCACGAACTTGATCGAGAGCGGGTAGGTGTAGAGCTGGCCCTGGTTGGCCTTGATGGCCGCGATGATGCTGAAGACGATCTTCACGATCTCGATGGCGATCACGAGCAGGATGCCGATGAAGAGGAAGATCAGGATGTAGCTCACCACGAGCGCGATCGCGATCGTGATCTGGAAGTTGAGCGCGGTCGCGGTGTGGTGGCGCACGAACGGGCCCTTGTCCTTGAGGACGAGGTAGCCGATGAGCGCGGGCACGAAGTAGAAGAAGATGCCGCCCACGTTGATGAGCGTCGCCCACAGCTTCTCGTCTGCCGGGCTGAGCTGCTGTGGAGTCTGACCCCCGTACGGCTCCTGCGGCGGAGGCGGACCCTGCGGCGGCTGCCCGGGAGGCGGCGGCGGGGGCCCCTGCGAGGGCGGGGGCGGCGGCGGTGGGCTCTGGGGCGGCGGGGGAGGCGGGGGCGTGTCGGACATGCGCTGACTCCTTCTTCGGGGCCTCTGAGCGAGACTCTGTCGATTCTCATGCTGGCACAGCGACGCCCGCCGCGGGAGTAGGCACTCCCGCGGCGGGCGTAACGTTGCGACGCCTGCGCGCTACTTGATGAGGCGGATCGCGAAGGGGTAGCGGTAGTGCTTGCCGTCCTTCGCCTGCAGGAAGGCGATGATCGAGAACACGACGCCCACGATCCACACCGCCCAGACGAGGATCGCGCCGATGAACACGATCACGAGGATCCACGAGATCAGGTAGCCGAAGATGAGCGTGATCTGGAAGTTCAGCGCCTCCTTCGCCTCGGTGTTCGTGAAGGAGCCGCGGTCCTTGAAGACCAGCCAGATGATGAGCGACGGCAGGATGCCGAGGACGCCGCCGAGGTGGGCGAACGAGCCCCACTGGACGTCCTGCTCGGGGGTGAGCGGTGCGGCGCCCGACGGGGCCGAAGCCGGCTGCTGGGGCGGAGGCGGCGGGACGTTCGGATCAGGAGACTGCGCGTTGGGGTCCGTCATTGCGTGCCTTTCGGGGGTTCAGGGGTGAACCGCGGGCTGCGAGCAGGGAGGATCGCAGCCGGGGTGACTCGCGGAGTACCCATACGGTATCGCCGCGCCCGACGGTCGGCAACGGCCGGGTCGCAGCATGTCGCGATAGGATTGGCACTCAGGAAGAACGAGTGCTAAGCGGTGAGGGAAGCGAGGAACATGGTCTCCGAACGCGGTCTCGAGGTGCTCCGCGCCATCGTGCAGGACTACGTCGCGTCGCGTGAGCCGGTGGGTTCGAAGACCATCGTGGAGCGACACGCGTTCGGCGTCTCCGCGGCGACGATCCGCAACGACATGGCCCTCCTCGAGGAGGAGGAGCTCATCGCGGCACCCCACACCTCGTCGGGTCGCATCCCGACCGACAAGGGTTACCGCGTCTTCGTCGACCAGCTCAGCGATGTTCGGCCGCTCACCCGGGCGCAGCGCCAGGCGATCGAGACCTTCCTCGGCGAGTCGAGCGACCTCGACGAGCTCCTCGCCCGAACGGTGCGGCTGATCGCGTCGCTCACCAAGCAGCTCGCCGTCGTGCAGTACCCGAGCTTCGGCAGCGCCCGCGTGCGGCACGTCGAGCTCGTCTCGCTGGCGCCCGCACGCGTGCTGTGCATCCTCATCGCCGATTCCGGCCAGGTCGAGCAGCGGCTCGTCGAGCTCGAGCAGCCCGTCGACGAGGAGACCCTCGCAGGGCTGCGAGTGCGGCTCAACGAGATCGCCGGCGGGCACACGATGGCGGATGCCGCGGTGGCGCTCTCGGGCGCGATCCCCGATGCCGACCGGCGTCACACGCTCGTGCTGCACACCCTCGCCGCGACCCTCGCCGAGCAGGCCCGAGTGCAGCGCAGCGACCGGCTCGTCGTCGCCGGCGCCGCCAACCTCGTGCGCACCGAGCAGGACTTCGCCGGGTCGATCCTCGACGTCATCGAGGCGATCGAGGAACAGGTCGTGCTGCTGAAGCTCTTCGGCGAGATGTCGGGCGACGAGCACGCGGTCGCCGTGCGCATCGGCCGTGAGAACGCCTCGTTCGGCCTCGGCGAGACCTCGATCGTCTCCAGCGCGTTCGAGATCCCGGGCCGCGACGTGTCGCGCCTCGGCGTCGTGGGTCCCACGCGCATGGACTACACCACCAGCATGGCGGCCGTGCGAGCCGTCGCCCGCTATCTCTCCCGCACCCTCGGCGAGAGCTGACTCCCGCTGCCGACCCACCCGCTCGGCATCCGGCAATCGAAAGGACACGCCCTCCGTGGCAGACCACTACGAGGTCCTCGGCGTCTCACGCGACGCCACCCCCGACGAGATCAAGAAGGCCTACCGTCGACTCGCGCGCGAACTCCACCCCGACGTCAATCCCGGCGCCGAGGCATCCGAGCGCTTCAAGCAGGTCACGCACGCGTACGACGTGCTCTCCGACCCGAAGCAGCGCCAGCAGTACGACCTGGGCGGCCGGGGCGGCTTCGGCGGCGACCAGGGCTTCGGCGGATTCGGCGACATCTTCGAGACGTTCTTCGGTGCCGGGCAGCAGAGCCGCGGACCCCGCTCGCGGCGCGAACGCGGCCAGGACGCCCTTATCCGCGTCGAGGTCGGCCTCGACGAGGTGATCTTCGGCACGCACCGCGACATCGAGGTCGACACGGCCGTCACGTGCGAGACGTGCCACGGCTCGTGCTGCCAGCCCGGCACGGCCCCGGTCACGTGCGACATCTGCCACGGCACCGGCTCGATCCAGCGCTCGGTGCGCTCGCTGCTCGGCAACGTCATGACGTCGAGCCCCTGCGGCACCTGCCGCGGCTACGGCACGATCATCGCCACTCCGTGCGTCACGTGCCAGGGCCAGGGCCGCGTGCGCGCACGTCGCACGGTGCCCGTCGACATCCCCGCGGGCGTCGACACCGGCGTGCGGCTGCAGATGCCGGGCTCCGGCGAGGCCGGCCCCGCCGGCGGCCCGAACGGCGACCTCTACCTCGAGATCAAGGTGAAGAACCACGAGGTTTTCAGCCGCAACGGCGACGACCTGCTCTGCACGCTCGAGGTCGCGATGACCGATGCGATCCTCGGCACGACGACCTCGATCCCGGCGCTCGACGGCGATGTCGAGGTCGAGCTGCACCCCGGACTCCAGAGCGGCGAGGTCCTCACCGTGAAGGACCGCGGCGTGACGAAGCTCCGCGGCTCCGGCCGCGGCGACCTCCGCATCGGCGTGCAGGTGCACACGCCCACGAAGCTCTCGTCGAAGGAGCGCGACCTCATCCACCAGTTCGCCTCGTCGAAGAAGCCGCAGAAGCCCGAGCTCACGCACTTCCAGCAGGGGCTGTTCGCGCGCCTGCGCGATCGGTTCCTGGGCTGACGGATGCCGCGATGAGCCACCTCTACCTCGACGAGTCGCTCGACCTCGCCGCCGCCGCGCCCGGCTCTCTCGTAGAGCTCGCGGGCGACGAGGCGCGCCATGCGGTCACCGTCTCGCGCGTGCGGGCGGGGGAGCGCATCGCGATCGGCGACGGCCGCGGCACGCTCGTGCACGGCGTGGTCGCGTCGACCGGACCGCGCGAGCTCGCGCTCGAGGTCGACGAGGTGGTCGTCGAGCCGGCGGCCTCGCCGCGTCTCATCCTCGTGCAGGCCCTCGCGAAGGGCGACCGCGACGAGCTCGCGGTGCAGGCCGCGACCGAGCTCGGCGTCGACGCGATCGTGCCGTGGCAGGCCGCGCGCTCGGTGTCGCGCTGGGAGGGCCCGAAGGCCGAGAAGGGGCGCCAGCGCTGGGCGACGATCGTGCGCGAGGCCGTGAAGCAGTCGATCCGATCGTGGGTGCCGCCCGTCGCGCCGGTCACCGCGACCGCCGGCCTGGCCGCGCAACTGGACGGCAGCCGGATGCTGCTGCTCGAGCCGACGGCGACGACCGCGCTCACCGAGCTCGAGTCCGACGGCCGCGACCTCGCCCTCGTCGTCGGCCCCGAAGGCGGGATCGCGCCGGCCGAGCTGGAGCGCCTCGTGGCGGCCGGCGCCGAGCCCGTGCGGCTGGGGGCATCCGTGCTGCGCACCTCGACGGCGGGGCCCGCGGCGATCGCCGTGCTCAACGCACGCTTCGGGCGGTGGTGAGTCATCCGTCGCTACGATGGTGGGATGACCGAACACGCTGAGCCGACCCTCTTCGAGCGGATCGCCGCGCGTGAGATCCCCGCGCAGATCGTGGCCGAGACCGACCGCGTGATCGCGTTCCACGACATCGCGCCCAAGGCGCCCGTGCACGTCGTCGTGACCACGAAGGAGCAGGGCGGCTACCGCGACGTCGTCGAGCTCGCCGCGGGCGACCCGGCGCTGCTCGCCGAGCTCGTGGCGGTGGCCCGCGACGTCGCCGACGAGCTCTCCGACGGCGACTTCCGCCTCGTGTTCAACACGGGCGGCAACGCCGGGCAGACCGTCTTCCACGTGCACGCCCACGTCCTCGCGGGCGGCCTCGAGGAGGGATCGCTTGCCGGCTGACCCTGAAGGTCCCGACGCGGCTGCGCGGCAGCCCGTCCGCGACGACGAGGAACGTCTCCGCATCGACGGCATCGCGATGGTGCGGCTGCTCGGCCCGCAGGACCGGCTGCTCACGTCGATCCAGCGCGAGTACCCCGGCGTCGAGGTGCACGTGCGCGGCAACGAGATCGCCATCCGCGGCGACGCCGACCAGCGCACCCGCGTGCGCCGCCTGATCGAAGAACTCCTGGAGCTCGTGCGAGCCGGCCAGGATCCGACACCCACCGAAGTGAGGAGCTCGGCCCGAATGCTCGATGCCGATCCCAACTCCCGGCCGTCCGAGTTGCTCGGACAGGTCATCGTGTCCGCGCGCGGACGCACCATCCGGCCCAAGACCGAGGGCCAGCGCGAGTACGTCGACGCCATCGACGAGAACACCATCGTCTTCGGCATCGGCCCCGCCGGCACCGGCAAGACCTACCTCGCCATGGCGAAGGCCGTGCAGGCACTGCAGCGCAAGGAGGTCAGCCGCATCATCCTGACCCGGCCGGCCGTCGAGGCGGGGGAGCGGCTCGGCTTCCTGCCCGGCACGCTCACCGACAAGATCGACCCGTACCTGCGGCCGCTCTACGACGCGCTCAACGAGATGATGGACCCCGAGGTCGTGCCGAAGCTGCTCGCCTCGGGCACCGTCGAGGTCGCCCCGCTGGCCTACATGCGCGGCCGGACGCTCAACGACTCCTTCGTCGTGCTCGACGAGGCGCAGAACACCACGCCCGAGCAGATGAAGATGTTCCTCACCCGGCTCGGGTTCGGCTCGAAGATGGTCGTCACCGGCGACATCACGCAGATCGACCTGCCGGGCGGCGCCAGCGGACTGCGGATCGTCACGCGCATCCTCGACCAGGTCGACGACATCCACTTCTCCCGGCTGACGAGCGACGACGTCGTGCGGCACAGCCTCGTGGGGCGCATCGTCGACGCGTACACCGAGTTCGACCAGCGCCAGCAGGCGCAGCGATTCGAGCGCGACCAGGCCCGCGAGTTCGCGAACCGGGCCGAGCGCCGGGGCAACGCGCCGCGCGACCACCTGCCGCGCAAGGGCAAGGCGTGAGCCGGAAGGGCGAGAGCACGTGAGCATCGAGGTCAACAACGAGTCCGCGATCGAGGTCGACGAGGCCGCGCTGCAGCGGCTCGCCGTCTACGCCCTCGACGCGATGCACGTGCACCCCGACGCCGAGCTCGCGATCGTGCTCGTCGACGAGGGCGCGATGGAGCAGCTCCACGTGCAGTGGATGGACGAGCCCGGGCCCACCGACGTGCTGAGCTTCCCGATGGACGAGCTCCGACCGGGCACCGAGGACCAGCCCGCACCGCCCGGCCTGCTCGGCGACGTCGTGCTGTGCCCGCAGGTCGCCGAGACCCAGGCGAAGTCAGCGGGGCATCCCCTCATGGACGAGCTGCTGCTGCTCACGACGCACGGCATCCTGCACCTGCTCGGCTTCGACCACGCCGAGCCGGCGGAGGAGAAGGAGATGTTCGGCATCCAGCGCGACATCCTCGTGGGCTTCGCGATGCAGGAGCGACGCCGCTGACCATGCAGCCCTGGCTCTTCCTCGGCGTCGCGTTCGTGCTCGTCGCATTCGGCGGCCTCATGGCGGCGGTCGACTCCGCCCTCGCCGCTTCCAGCCGAGCGGATGTCACGGACCTCGCGCTCACCTCACGTGCCCGCCGCTCGCTCCTTGCGATCGCCGACGACACGGGCGCCCACGTCAACGCCGTCAACTTCGTCCGCATCATCGCGGAGACGACCGCGGCGGTGCTCGTCACGCTCGCGTTCACGTCGTTCCTCGACAACGTGTGGCTCGTGCTGCTCTACTCGGCGCTCATCATGACGGCCGTGTCGTTCGTGCTCGTGGGCGCCAGCCCGCGCAGCGTCGGACGCGCGCACGCGCCGACGGTGCTGCGGCTCACCGCGCCCGTCGTGCACTTCCTCCGTGTACTGCTCGGCCCGCTGGCGAACGCCCTCGTGTCGCTCGGCAACCGCGTGACGCCCGGGCGCCTGCGGTTCGCGGGCGTGTCCAGCGAGGAGCAGCTGCTCAGCATGGTCGACGAGGCCGCGGAGCTCGAGGTGCTCGAGCCGAGCGATCGTGAGCTCATCCACTCGATCTTCGAGTTCAACGACACCGTGGTGCGCGAGGTCATGGTGGCCCGCACCGACATGGTGACGATCGACTCGACCGCGCACCTGCCCCAGGCGATGGCGCTGTTCCTGAAGGCCGGGTACTCCCGCATCCCGGTCATCGAGCGCGACGCCGACGACGTCACCGGCATCCTGTACCTGCGCGACCTCGCCCGGCTCGGGTTCGAGCGCCCCCTCGACGCCGAGGGCCTCACGGTCGGCGAGCTCGTGCGGCCCGCGGTCTTCGTGCCCGACTCGATGAAGGCCGACGCGCTCCTGCGAAAGATGCAGAGCGAGTCCAACCACCTCGCGATGATCGTCGACGAGTACGGCGGCATCGCCGGCCTCGTGACCCTCGAAGACCTGATCGAGGAGCTCGTGGGCGACATCTCCGACGAGTACGACCGCGAGGCCGCGCAGGTGGAAGAGCTGGGCGACGGCCGCTACCGCGTCAACGCCCGCCTGCCGATCGACGAGCTCGGCGAGCTCTTCGGCCTCGACCTCGAGGATGAGGACGTCGACAGCGCCGGCGGCCTGCTCGCGAAGGAGCTCGGGCACCTCCCGCTTTCCGGCGAGCGCGTGACGGTCTCGGGGCTCATCCTCGAGGCCGAGCGCACCGAGGGGCGGCGCAAGCGCATCGCGACGATCCTCGTCGAGCGCGACCAGGCCCTCATCGACGCGCAGGCCGCGTTCGAGACCGGGGAGTTCGAGGGAAGGAGCCACCGTGGCTGAGTACCGGGCCGGATTCGTCTCGATCGTCGGGCGCCCCAACGTAGGCAAGTCGACGCTCACGAACGCGCTGGTCGGCGAGAAGGTGGCCATCACGAGCTCGAAGCCGCAGACGACCCGCCGGGCCATACGCGGCATCGTGCACCGCCCGCACGGGCAGCTGATCCTCGTCGACACCCCGGGCCTGCACCGCCCGCGCACGCTCCTCGGCGAGCGCCTCAACTCGCTCGTGCAGTCGACCCTCGGCGACGTCGACGTCATCGCGTTCTGCGTGCCTGCGAACGAGCCCATCGGCCCCGGCGACCGCTTCATCAACGAGCAGCTCGACCAGTATCCGAACGCGAAGAAGGTGGCGATCGTCACGAAGACGGATGCCACGTCGAAGGCGAAGGTGGCCGAGCAGCTGCTCGCCGTGTCCGAGCTGCGCGAGTGGGCCGCCATCGTGCCGGTCTCGGCGCCCAAGGGCGAGCAGCTCGAGGTGCTCGTCGACGAACTGCTCACGCTCATGCCAGAGTCGGAGCATCCGCTCTACCCGGCAGAGACCCTGACCGACGAGGACGTCACCGAGCGCATCGCCGAGTTCGTGCGAGAGGCGGCGCTCGAGGGCGTGTCCGACGAGCTGCCGCACTCGATCGCGGTGACCGTCGACGACCTCATCGAGCGCGAGGACAAGGACCTCGTCGAGGTCTACGCGAACCTCTACGTCGAGCGCGACAGCCAGAAGGGCATCATCATCGGCAAGGGCGGGTCCCGGCTGAAGGAGGTCGGCGCGACCGCGCGCACCCAGATCGAGCGGCTGCTCGGGCGCAAGGTGTTCCTCGCGCTGCACGTGAAGGTCGCCAAGGACTGGCAGCGCGATCCCAAGCAGCTGGGGAAGCTCGGGTTCTGACGCACTCCGCGACTAGTCGTGCGCAGGCGTGAACGTCGACGCGATCTTCAGCGCGCCCGTGCCGAAGCGTTCGTCGACGGACGCCTGCAACGTGCCGTCGTCGTAGAGGACGTGGACGGTCACGCACTCGTCGGCGAGGTCGAACATGACGGAGACGATGTCGGGCACGGCGTCACGCAGGTGCGGCAGCGTCGCCTTGGACTCGCATGCCGGATCGGGTGCCCGGGTCGGCACGGGTGCGTTCGGCTCGTAGGTCTCCTGCGTGACGGCCCGCTGCTCGGCCGGCCGACCCAGGGTGAACGCGTCGCCGTCCCACATGCCCTCCATCCGGTACTCGCCCCAGGTCGTTCCGGCGGCCGTGGTCTCGCCGTCGACAACGTCCCAGTCCCAGCCGATGATGGCCGGACCCGTGCACTGCGGCGGGAGCGAGTCCGCGATCATGCCGGCGCACAATCGAGGACCGTCCGAGTCCTCCAGCACCATCCCCGAGGCGGTCACCGCCGCGGGCACGCTCGCGCGCGCCGGCGTCCACTCGTCCTTCGCCTCGATGCTCGTGACGCTGCCGACAGCGTCGGCTGCTCCGGCGCAGGCCGCGAGCAGGAGCACGACCGACGCCGCAAGCATCGCGCCGATCGTCCGATGTCCCATGCGACCCTCCACCGACATCATCTCGATGGGGAGCCCGGATCGCGACCCAACGTTTTCGGTGCGTCGTTCGTCGGGGCGGGCTCAGGACGCACGGGTCGCGCGTACGACTCGAGGATGATTCCGGTCCGGGCCGCCGATCCGGCTCGGGCGGACCGCGTACGGTGGTTCGGTGCACACCTCCCTGAGCCGCGGCAGGCTGACGACCGACATCGTCCTCGCCGTCGTGTTCGGGGTCTTCGCCCTCCCGTTCGCGCTGCTCGGCAACGCCGTCGACGTCATCGTCCTCATCGGGTTCGTCGGGGCGCTCGCGGTGCGCCGGCTCGCGCCGGGCTGGTCGCTCGGCATCGCCTGGGCCGCGGCGATCCTGCAGATGGTCGCGCTGCGCGACCTGCAACTCTCCGACGCGGCCGTGCTCGGCGTGCTCTACTCGACGGCCGCGCACGGCGGTCGCGTGGTGAAGTGGGCGGGCCTCGCGAGCGCGGGAGCCGGCGCGATCATCGCGACGGTGTACCTCGGCGTCGTGAAGCCCCTGCTCGGCGGTGCCGCGTTCATCGGCGGAACCGGCGACGCGTTCGGCGTGACCTTCATGATCGGCTTCCTCTTCGTCGCCTCGATCGCCGTGCTCGTGCTCGCCTGGACGGCCGGCCTCCTCGCCCGCTCGGTGCGCGACGCCCGCGAGGTGCGACGTCGTGAGGACCTCGCGAACCGCGAACGCACCCTCGTCGAGTACCGCTACGCGGTCGAGCAGGAGCGCAATCGCATCGCGCGCGACATGCACGACGTCGTCGCCCACTCGCTCGCGGTCGTCATCGCGCAGGCGGACGGAGCGCGCTTCGCGGCGCGTACCCGCCCCGAGGCGGCCGTCGGCGCGCTCGACACCATCGGGGGCGTCGCGCGCAGCGCGCTCGGCGACGTGCGCGTGCTCCTCGCCGAGCTCCGCCACGACGAGGCGGATGCCCCGCAGCCCGTGCTCGACGACCTCGACGGGCTGCTCGAACGCGTCCGCGACGCCGGGCTCGACGTGCGGTTCACCGAGACCGGGGAGCGACTCCCGCTCGGCACCGGCCACCAGATCGCGGTCTACCGCATCGCGCAGGAGGGCCTCACGAACGCGCTCCGGCACGGCGACGTCTCGGCCCCCGTCGACCTCGACCTGCGCTGGGACGAGGGCGGCGTCGACCTCGAGGTCGTCAACGCGATGCGAGCGGATGCCGCGACCGCGCCGGAATCGCACGGGATCCGGCACGGCATCCCGGGCATGCGCGAGCGCGCCCAGCTCGCCGGCGGCACCCTCACGGCCGACGCGGGTGCGGACGGGATGTTCCGGATGCGCGCGCGCATCCCCGCCGTGGCGGGGAGGCCCGCGTGAGCGGCATCCGCGTCGCCCTCGTCGACGACCAGGCGCTGTTCCGCGCCGGCGTCCGCATGCTCGTGGAGTCGCAGCCCGACCTCGCGGTGGCGGGGGAGGCGGGCGACGGGGTCGCCGCGGTCGAGCTCGCCGCCCGCGCCCAGCCCGACGTGATGCTCATGGACGTCCGCATGCCGCTGCAGGACGGCATCGCCGCGACCGAGCGGATCCTCGCCGAGGCGGACCGCGACGGGCGCACGCCCCCGCGCATCCTCGTGCTCACGACCTTCGACCTCGACGAGAACGCCGCCCGGGCCATCCGGGCCGGCGCCAGCGGGTTCGTGCTCAAGGACGCCGACCCCGAGTTCCTGCTGGCCGCGATCCGCACCGTGCACCAGGGGAACCAGGTGATCGCGGCGAGCGCCACGCGCGAGCTGTTCGCGCACGTCGGGCGGGGGAGCGGACGGCGTCCGGCGCCCGCCGCGTGGACGGAGCTCACCCCGCGGGAGCGGGAGATCTTCGCGCTGGCGGCCCGAGGGCTCTCGAACGCCGAGATCGCGGCATCCGAGTACCTCTCCGAGGCGACCGTGAAGACGCACGTCAGCCGCATCCTCGCGAAGCTCGGCCTGCGCGACCGCGTGCAGCTCGTGGTGTTCGCCTACGAGCACGACCTGCCACTTGCCGAGTAGCCTCCGGTGGTCGAGTAGCGCCGGCCGCCGCCTCCGGTGGTCGAGTAGCGCCGGCCGGAGGCCGACGCGTATCGAGACCGTACGTGCTGCGTCTCGATACGCGTCGCTGCGCGGCGCTACTCGACGACCGGCAAGGGAGCGCGTCGCTGCGCGGCGCTACTCGACGACCGGCAAGGGAGCGCGTCGCTGCGCGGCGCTACTCGACGACCGGCGAGGAGCGCGTCGCTGCGCGGCGCTACTCGACCACCGGGCGGGGGAGTCATCCCAGAGGATGACCCACGACCATCCGACCGCCCGATGACCCGCCGGCACCTCCGTCCGTAGCGTCGGAGGCATGCAGATCCAACCCTCCGACCTCGGTCTCATCGCCCGCGTGACGGGCCTCGGCAAGCGCTACGGACACGGCGCCGGAACCGTCACCGCCCTCGACGACGTCTCGCTCGGCCTCCGCCGCGGCGAGTTCACCGCGATCATGGGCCCGTCGGGCTCGGGCAAGTCCACGCTCATGCACATCATGGCGGGGCTCGACTCGCCGACCGCCGGCTGCGTCTGGCTCGGCGACACCGACATCACCGAGCTCTCCGACTCCGCGCTCACCGTGCTGCGCCGGCGCCGGATCGGGTTCGTGTTCCAGTCGTTCAACCTGGTGCCGACGCTCGACGTGCGCGGCAACGTGCTGCTGCCGTTCGAGCTCGACGGGCGCCGGCCGAGCCGCGACGAGCAGGCGTGGATCGACGAGCTCATCGATACGCTCGGGCTCGGCGCCCGCCTGCGGCACCGGCCGCACGAGCTCTCGGGCGGGCAGCAGCAGCGCGTCGCCATCGCACGCGCCCTCGCGACGCGTCCCGACCTCGTCTTCGCCGACGAGCCGACGGGCAACCTCGACTCGCGCACGGGTCGCGAGGTGCTCGGCCTCCTGGCGACGGCGAGCGCGAACTATGGACAGTCGATCGCCATGGTCACGCACGACCCGGTGGCCGCCAGCCACGCGGACCGCATCCTGTTCCTCGCCGACGGACGCATCGTGCGGGACACCGGGCGCTCGTCGGCCGAGGAGATCTCGGCGTTCATGCTGTCGATGGAGGTCGCGGCCTGATGCGCACCCGGATCCGGGACCAGTGGCCGACCCTGCTCGTTGCGGCCCTCGCCGGCACGTTCGGCGTGGCACTGCTGCACGTGACGGGACTGCTCGGCGCGGCGATCGCGGCCGACGACGTCACCGGGGAAAGCGCGACCGTGACGCTCATCCTCGGCATCGTCGCGAGCGTGTTCATCGTGATCGCGGTCTACGTGAGCGCGATCGTGACGGCGAACACCGTCGCCACGGTCGTCGCGGGCCGCACGCGCCTCATCGCGCTCCTGCGCCTCATCGGCTCGAGCGCTCGCTCGCAGCGCGCCCAGATCGCGAAGGAGGGCCTGCTGGTCGGCCTCGTCGGCGCCGTGATCGGCGTGGGCGCGGGCACGGGTGCCGCGATGCTGCTCGAGCAGGTCGCGGTGGCGACCGAGCTCATGCCCGCGACGGACTACGACTACCTCAACCCGGCGGTCGTGCTTCCCGCCGTGGCCGTCGTGATCACGACGTGGCTCTCGGCGTGGGTGGGTTCGCGACGCGTCCTGCGCGTGCGCCCGATCCAGGCGATCGGGGACTCCCACGAGCAGGACCGTGAGGAGCTCGCCCGCCATCGGGTGCGCAACATCGCCGCGATCGTGCTCGTCGTGCTCGGCCTCGGGCTCCTCGTCGCCGGCATCCTGTGGGGCCTCACCGAGCCCTACGGCGTGCTCGTGGCGATGGGCGGCGGCATCCTCTCGTTCACCGGCATCGTGCTCGGTGCCCACGTCGTCATGCCGCCCGTGCTGCGGCTCGTCGGCCGCGCGTTCGGCACGTCGCCCGCGGCCCGCCTCGCAGCCGAGAACGCCGTGCGTCACCCCGAGCGCAGCTCGCGCATGACGATCGGCCTGGTCATCGGCGTGACGCTCGTCACGACGTTCGCCGTGACCATGGAGTCGTACCGCGAGCTGATCCGCGCCGCGCAGCGCGCCCAGCCCGAGGTGTACCAGGGCGTCGACCAGATGCTCGACGTGACGGTCGCGGTGTTCACGGTGCTCATCGGATTCAGCGCGCTCATCGCCGCGATCGGCATGGTCAACACGCTGTCGCTCAGCGTCATGCAGCGCACCCGCGAGCTCGGCCTGCTGCGCGCGCTCGGCTTCGAGCGACGCCAGCTGCGCTGGATGATCGTGGCCGAGAGCGCGGCGCTCACCCTCGCGGCCACGGTCACCGGCATCGTGCTCGGATTCGGCTACGGCTGGGCGGGGGCCCAGTCGCTGCTCGGCGGCGCACAGGGCGAGGGGACCATCGTGCTCCCGGGCATCCCGTGGGCGATGTTCGGCGTCCTCCTCGTGGCCGCGGGCGTCCTCACGCTGGCCGCGTCGATCGCGCCGGCGCGCCGCGCGATGCGGGTCGCGCCGGTCGTCGCGCTCGCGGTCGAGTAGGGACCGGGCCGACGACGTGAACGGGCGGATGCCGCGGCCCCGCGGCATCCGCCCATTTCGTCATGGTTGCGCACGTGCGCGACGCAGGTGTTAGCCTGAGGTCGTGCTTCGCGGCCTGCTCCTCCTTAGCTGCCGCAGCGAGTCCTAGTTCACAGGCCTCCCTCGCTGCGGAGTTCGTCGTCGGCTGAAACCCCCGAGTAGCGAGAAGAGCACCCCATGCAGAACCACCAGAAGCCGTCGCCGATGCCCGTGCATCGGTATCGCCCGTTCCACGAGCAGATCCGCGTCGACCTGCCCGACCGCACGTGGCCGTCCACCCGCATCGAGAAGGCGCCGCGCTGGTGCGCCGTCGACCTGCGCGACGGCAACCAGGCCCTCATCGACCCGATGAGCCCCGAGCGCAAGCGCATCATGTTCGACCTGCTCGTGCGCATGGGCTACAAGGAGATCGAGGTCGGGTTCCCGAGCGCGAGCCAGACCGACTTCGACTTCGTGCGCAGCCTCATCGAGGAGGGTGCGATCCCCGAGGACGTCACGATCCAGGTCCTCACCCAGGCCCGTGACCACCTCATCGAGCGCACCTACGAGTCGATCCGCGGCGCCAGGCAGGCGATCGTGCACCTCTACAACTCGACGAGCGTGCTGCAGCGCGAGGTGGTCTTCCGCACCGACCAGCAGGGCATCATCGACATCGCCCTGCACGGCGCCCGGAAGTGTCGCGAGATGGAGTCGACCGTCCCGGGCACGACCGTCTACTACGAGTACTCGCCCGAGAGCTACACGGGCACCGAGCTCGAGTTCGCCGTCGACGTCTGCAACCAGGTGCTGGAGATCTTCGAGCCGACGCCCGAGCGCAAGGTCATCATCAACCTGCCGGCGACGGTCGAGATGGCCACGCCCAACGTCTACGCCGACTCGATCGAGTGGATGAGCCGGCGCCTCGCGTACCGCGAGAACGTCATCCTCTCGCTGCATCCGCACAACGACCGGGGCACCGCGATCGCGGCCGCCGAGCTCGGGTACATGGCCGGCGCCGACCGCATCGAGGGATGCCTCTTCGGCAACGGCGAGCGCACCGGCAACGTCGACCTGGTCGCGCTCGGCATCAACCTGTTCACGCAGGGCATCGACCCGCAGATCGACTTCTCCGACGTCGACGACGTCAAGCGCACGGCCGAGTACTGCAACCAGCTGCCGGTGCACGAACGCAGCCCCTGGGCGGGCGACCTGGTCTACACCGCGTTCAGCGGCTCGCACCAGGACGCCATCAAGAAGGGCTTCGAGGCCATGGACGCCGAGGCGGAGCGCCGCGGCATCCCGGTCGACCAGATGCACTGGGCGGTGCCGTATCTGCCGGTCGACCCGAAGGACCTCGGCCGCAGCTACGAGGCGGTCATCCGCGTCAACTCGCAGTCGGGCAAGGGCGGCGTGGCCTACCTGCTGAAGACCGATCATGCGCTCGACCTGCCGCGCCGGCTGCAGATCGAGTTCTCAGGCGTCGTGCAGGCCAAGACCGACGCCGAGGGCGGCGAGGTCACGAGCGAGGAGATCTGGCGCGTCTTCAACGACGAGTACCTGCCCGCTCCGGCCGAGCGTCCTGAAGAGAAGTGGGGCCGGTTCGAACTGCTGTCGCTGCGCACCTCGAGCGAGCTCGACGGCATCGTCAACGTGCGGGTCGGCCTGCGCGACGGCGACGAGCGGGTCGAGGCCGACGCGAGCGGCAACGGCCCGATCTCCGCGTTCCTCGCGGTGCTCGGCGCCGAGGGCGTCGACGTGAAGCTGCGCGACTACGTCGAGCACACGCTCGCGGCGAGCGGCGACTCGCTGGCGGCTGCCTACGTCGAGCTCGAGGTCGAGGGCCGCGTCCTGTGGGGCGTGGGCATCGACGCCGACATCTCGACCGCGTCGCTGAAGGCCGTGGTCTCCGCAGTGAACCGCGCGCTGCGGGTCACCGCGGCCGCCGAGGTCGAGCGCGAGGTCGTCGGGGTCTGACACCGTTTCCGGTGGTCGAGTAGCCCGCGAAGCAGGCGTATCGAGACCCTCCCACGGGTCTCGATACGCGTCGCGCTTCGCGCGGCGCTTCTCGACCACCGGCACGTTCACGCCCGCCGCCACACCCGCCAGCTTCCGAGCGCTCGCTGCTCGGGGAGGCTCCAGCCGAAGCGCACCGACCCGAGGCGGATGAGCGTCGTCACCAGCACGCACGCCGTGCCGGCGATCACGATGTTCACGCCGACGGCCACGAGCACGACGAGCAGGATGGTGCCGGCGGTCGCGGCGATCGCGTAGAGCGAGCCCACGTGCATGAGCGCGATGGGCAGGTTCAGCGTGACGTCGCGCAGGATGGAGCCGCCGACCGCCGAGAGCACGCCGACGAACACGGCGGGGACCACCGGGACGCCGTACGCGAGCGCCTTCGACGTGCCGATCGCGCCGAACAGGCCGATCGTCACGGCGTCGAGCGCGATGATGAGCCCGTTCAGCCGGGTGAACAGGCGCAGCAGCAGCATCCCGAGCAGCGCCGCCGCGGTCGCGATCGGCAGGTACCAGTTGTCGGAGATCGCGGCCGGCAGCTGGTTCAGCAGGATGTCGCGCATGAGGCCGCCGCCGAGGCCCACGATCACGCCGATGAGCGCGACGCCGAGCAGGTCGATGCGGCGCTCGGTGAGCCGGGCCGCGAACATCGCGCCCTGGATGGCGCCGATCGCGACGGCGGTGAGGTCGAGCCAGAGCGGGATGGTGAAGAGCGCGGAGGACACGGCACCAGTGAACCACCTGCGGCACCCGCATGACGCCTGAGCGGGCGCCGCGGCATCCGCGGGGCTCGGCCGTCGGGTCTGCGGGCCGTGGGATGATGAAGGGTGCCCGTCTACCGAGATGAAGCCGTCGTGCTGCGCACCCACAAGCTGGGCGAGGCCGATCGCATCCTCACCCTGCTGACGCGGCGTCACGGCAAGGTGCGCGCGGTCGCGAAGGGCGTGCGACGCACGGGTTCGAAGTTCGGCGCACGGCTCGAGCCGTTCATGGTCGCCGACCTGCAGCTCTACGAGGGCCGCACGCTCGACGTGGTCACCCAGGCCGAGTCGCTCGGCTCCTACGGCGCCGAGATCACGCAGGACTACGCGTCGTACACGGCCGCGAACGCCATGGTCGAGGCGGCCGACAAGCTCACCGAGGCCGAGGGCTCGCTGCAGCAGTACCTGCTGCTCGTCGGCGCGCTGCGCTCGCTCGCGCGCGCCGAGCACGGCGCGAGCCTCACGCTCGACTCCTACCTGCTGCGGGCGCTCGCCCTCGCGGGCTGGGCGCCGAGCTTCCAGGACTGCGCACGCTGCGGCCGCACCGGCGAGCACACGGCCGTCGTCGTGCAGCTCGGCGGCGTGGTGTGCGACGAGTGCGCGCCACCCGGCACGCCGCGCATCGCGCGCTCCACGGTGGCGCTGCTCGGCGCCCTGCTCTCGGGCGACTGGGAGTACGCGGAGTCATCCGGGGCATCCGACCGCAACCAGGCGAGCGGCATCGTCGCCGCCTACACCCAGTGGCACCTCGAGCGCGGGCTGCGCTCGCTGCCGCACGTCTCCCGGGAGACGACCCCGACCGCATCGATCCCGAGGGAAGCGACCCCCACGTGACGCCCAAGCCCTACACGCACAAAGACGCCGTGCCCTACCGGCCGCTCGACTGGACGGGCCTGTATCCGCCGAACCTGCCGAAGGGCGCCGTGCCGAACCACGTCGCGATCGTCATGGACGGCAACGGCCGCTGGGCGAACAAGCAGGGACTCACCCGCATCGAGGGCCACAAGGCCGGCGAGGAGGTGCTGCTCGACGTCGTCGCGGGCGCCGTCCAGATCGGCGTGAAGCACCTCTCGGTGTACGCGTTCTCGACCGAGAACTGGAAGCGGTCGCCCGACGAGGTGCGCTTCCTCATGGGCTACAACCGCGACGTGCTGCACCGCCGTCGCGACCAGCTCAACGAGTGGAACGTGCGGATCCGCTGGGCGGGGCGCAAGCCGCGGCTGTGGAAGTCGGTGATCGACGAGCTCCAGTACGCCGAGCGGCTCACCGCCGCCAACACGGGGCTGCAGTTCACGATGTGCGTGAACTACGGCGGACGCAACGAGCTCGTCGACGCCGTGCAGTCGATCGCCGACGACGTCGCGGCGGGGCGCCTGCGTGCGTCGGCCGTCTCGGATAAGCTCATCGCCAAGCGCCTCTACGTGCCCGACATGCCCGACGTCGACCTCTTCGTGCGCAGCTCGGGGGAGCAGCGCACCTCGAACTTCCTGCTCTGGCAGTCGGCCTACGCCGAGATGGTGTTCCTCGACACGCTCTGGCCTGACTTCTCGCGCGTCGAGCTGTGGAAGGCGATCGAGCTCTACGCGGGCCGCAACCGCCGCTTCGGCGGCGCGATCGACGCGCCGACGGCGTAAGGGCGGGCGAGCGGATGCCGCGACCGATGCCGCGTCGGGAATACCGGCGTCGGTGCATCCGTTCGCATTGAACGTGACGTCCCCCATCAAGATCGACATCTGGTCCGACATCGCCTGCCCGTGGTGCTACATCGGCAAGCGCCACCTCGAGGGCGGCCTCGCCGCGCTCGGCGACGACGCGCCGGAGGTGGAGATCGAGTACCACTCGTTCGAGCTCGCCCCCGACACGCCCGTCGACTTCGAGGGGTCGGAGGTGGACTTCCTCGCCGGGCACAAGGGCATCCCGGTGGAGCAGGCCCGCATGATGATCGACCGCGTCACCGGTGTCGCCGCCCAGGCCGGCCTCGACTACGACTACGACGCGCTGCAGCACACCAAGACGCTGAAGGCGCACGAGCTGCTGCACTTCGCGAAGGAGCAGGGCAAGCAGCTCGAGCTGTCCGAGCGCCTGTTCCGCGCGTACTTCACCGAGGGCCGCGACGTCGGTCGGACCGACGAGCTCGTCGAGCTGGCCGCCGAGGTCGGGCTCGACGCGGATGCCGCGCGCGAGGCGCTCGAGTCGGGCCGCTACGGCACGGCGGTGCGGGCCGACATCGCGCAGGCCGGTGCCTACGGGATCCGCGGCGTGCCGTTCTTCGTCTTCGAGGGCAAGTACGGCGTCTCGGGCGCCCAGCCCGCGGAGGTCTTCTCCCAGGTGCTCACGCAGGTCGCCGGCGAGCGCGACGGAGCGGCCGCGTGAGCGACGCGCCGGCGACGCCGGCGACGTTCACCATGGTCGGCGGCGAGGGCGTCGTCTGCGAGGGAGACGTCTGCTTCGTGCCCACCCCGGTGATCGAGTAGCGGCGGGCGGAGCCCGACGCGTATCGAGATCGGACACGGGCATCTCGATACGCGTCCGCCTTCGGCGGGCGCTACTCGATGACCGGGACGCGTCCGCCTTCGGCGGGCGCTACTCGATGACCGGGACGCGTCCGCCTTCGGCGGGCGCTACTCGATGACCGGAGGCCTACTCGGGCTCGCTGATGTCGGCGACGGTCGCGTCGAAGGCCTCGACGAGCCGGTCGGCGTCGACGAACAGGCTGCGGCCGTGCTCGCCCGCGCCCATCGACACACGTCGCCCCGGGATCGTCTCGTCGACGACGACGGGCCACGCGGTGGTGGAGCCGAGCGGTGTGATCGTGCCGCGCTCGTAGCCGGTCGCCGCGAGGGCGAGCGAGGCATCCGGCAGCTGGAGCTTGTTGACGCCGAGCAGGGACCGCAGCTTCGGCCACGAGATCTTTCGGCCGCCGGGCACGAGCGCGAACACGTACGTGTCGTCGCTGCGCTTCACGACGAGCGACTTCACGATGTCGGCGGGCGTGATGCCCATGAGCTCCGCGGCCTCCTCGAGGCTTCGTGCGGCCGGGCGCTCGATGATCTCGACGTCGAGGCCGCGCGCCGCGGCATCCGCTCGCACCCGGTCGGCACCCGTCAGCCCGTCGCCCGTCGCCTGCCCGCCGTCGCCCATCTCGTCCTCCACACGTCGTCCTGCAGGTGCATCCTAGGCGCGCGGCGGGGGCACCGGGCGACCGGCCCCGGTTCTCTGGGAGAATCGAGGGTGATGTCCGCTTCCACCACGCTTCCGGCCGGTCCGCTCGTGATCGGCGACCTCGCCCTCGACGTGCCCGTCGTGCTCGCCCCCATGGCCGGCATCACGAACACCGCATTCCGGCGGCTCTGCCGCGAGTTCGGCGCCGGGCTCTACGTCAGCGAGATGATCACGTCGCGCGCGCTCGTCGAGCGCACGCCGGAGTCGATGCGGCTCATCACGCACCACGAGTCCGAGACCCCGCGCTCCATCCAGCTCTACGGCGTCGACCCCAAGACGGTCTCCGAGGCGGTCACCATGCTCGTCGCCGAAGACCGCGCCGACCACATCGACCTGAACTTCGGATGCCCCGTGCCGAAGGTCACCCGCAAGGGCGGGGGAGCGGCGCTGCCGTGGAAGAGCGGGCTCTTCCGCGACATCGTCGAGGGCGCCGTGCAGGCTGCCGGCGACGTCCCGCTCACGGTGAAGATGCGCAAGGGCATCGACGCCGACCACCTCACCTACCTCGAGGCGGGGCGCATCGCCGAGGGCGCCGGCGTGGCATCCATCGCCCTGCATGCACGCACCGCGGCCGAGTTCTACTCCGGCCAGGCCGACTGGTCGGCCATCGCGAAGCTCAAGCAGACGGTCACGAGCGTGCCGGTGCTCGGCAACGGCGACATCTGGTCGGCCGAAGACGCGTTGCGCATGGTCGCCGAGACCGGCTGCGACGGCGTCGTCGTCGGGCGCGGCTGCCTCGGGCGCCCGTGGCTGTTCGGCGATCTCGCGGCGGCGTTCCGCGCGTCGACGGGCTCAGGGACCATTCGCAAGGCCGAGCCGAGCCTCGGCGACGTCGCGCGCACGTTCCGCCGGCACGCCGAGCTGCTGGCCGAGTTCTTCGACAGCGAGGAGCGCGGTTGCCGCGACATCCGCAAGCACGTCGCCTGGTACTTCAAGGGCTACCCGGTCGGCGGCGAGCTGCGCGCGAAGCTCGCCACGGTCGAGTCGCTCGCCATGCTCGACGACCTGCTCGGCACGCTCGACTGGTCGATGCCGTACCCCGGCGAGGGCGCCGAGGGCCCGCGCGGCCGCGCAGGCACCCCGAAGAACCCGTCGCTGCCCGACGGTTGGCTCACGTCGCAGGAGCTCGCCGGGCACGACCGGGTCACGCTCGTCGACGCCGAGCTCGACACGAGCGGCGGCTGACGTGCGGGAGCGACTCTTCGGCGGCTACGACGACGCCGACACCCAGCGCTGGCTGCCTGAAGAGCACACCAGCCCCCGCAGCGACTTCGCCCGCGACCGTGCCCGCCTGCTGCATTCGAGCTCGCTGCGCCGCCTCGCCGCGAAGACGCAGGTGCTGAGTCCCACCGCGGGCCTCGACTTCGCGCGCAACCGGCTCACGCACTCGCTCGAGGTCGCGCAGGTCGGTCGCGAGCTCGCGGCCAGCCTCGGGCTCGATCCCGATGTCGTCGACACCGCGTGCCTCGCCCACGACCTCGGCCACCCGCCATTCGGGCACAACGGCGAGCGCGCCCTCAACACCTGGGCGGCCGACGTCGGCGGGTTCGAGGGCAACGCGCAGACGCTGCGCATCCTGACCCGGCTCGAGCCCAAGGTGTTCGGCCCCGACGGGCGCAGCTACGGACTCAACCTGACCCGGGCGAGCCTCGACGCGAGCTGCAAGTACCCGTGGCCAGAGGCCACGTCGGTCGCCGATCCGAGCGGGCGGGCCAAGTTCGGCTTCTACCGCGACGACCTCGAGGTGTTCCAGTGGATGCGCGCCGGTGCGCCCGAGCGCCGCCTCTGCATCGAGGCCCAGGTCATGGACCTCTCCGACGACATCGCCTACTCCGTGCACGACTTCGAGGACGCGATCGTGAACGGCTACGTCGACGTCGAGGCGCTCGGCGCCCGGGTCGACCACGACGCGCTCGTGTCCTCCATGCACGACTGGATCGGCGGAGCGATCCCGCACGACGAGCTGATCGCCGCGTTCGACCGGCTCGACTCCCTCGACGGCTGGCTCGAGTCGTGGAGCGGCAGCCGGCGCGAGCAGGGCCAGCTGAAGAACCTCACGAGCCAACTCATCGGACGATTCGCGCACGCCGCCACCGAGGCGACGCGCTCGGCGTTCCCGCTCGCGAGCCTGATCCGGTTCGACGCCGACGTGGTGGTGCCGCGCGATATCCAGGCCGAGATCGCCGTGCTCAAGGGCATCGTCGCCGCCTTCGTGATGTCGAGGAACACGCGCCAGCCGATCTACGCCCAGCAGCGCCAGGTGCTCGCGTCGCTCGCCGAGGTGCTCTTCGCGTCGGGCGACGAGCACCTCGACCCCGGCTTCGCCGCCGACTGGAACGCCGCACACGACGACGCCGCACGCAAGCGGGTCGTCGTCGACCAGGTCGCGAGCCTCACCGACCAGTCGGCCCTCGCCTGGTACGAACGGCTGTGCCGGTAGCCACGCGCGTCCGGCCGCGGCATCCGTTGCGCGCAATAGGATGAGAGCCATGGCGGGCCGCATTCGACAGAGCGATGTCGATGAGGTCAAGGCCCGCACGAACATCGCCGACATCGTCGGCGAGCACGTCAGCCTGAAGTCCGCGGGCGTCGGCTCGCTCAAGGGCCTCTGCCCGTTCCACGACGAGCGCAGCCCGAGCTTCCACGTGCGGCCCCAGCTCGGCTACTACCACTGCTTCGGATGCGGCGAGTCTGGCGACGTCTACACGTTCCTGCAGCGCATGGACCACGTCACCTTCGCCGAGGCCGTCGAGCGGCTCGCGGGCCGCATCGGCCTCGAGCTCCACTACGAAGACGGAGGGCCGGCGTCCGACCACGGCAACCGCGCTCGGCTGCTCGCCGCGAACCAGGCAGCTTGGGAGTTCTTCGTCGACCGGCTCTCCTCGCCCGAGGCCGAGCCGGGCCGCCGCTTTCTCGGCGAGCGCGGGTTCGACGCCGAGGCGGCGCGGCACTTCGGCGTCGGCTTCGCGCCGAAGAGCTGGGACGCGCTCACGAACCACCTGAAGGGCCGCGGCTTCAGCACCGAGGAGCTCGCCGCCGCGGGGCTCGTCTCGCAGGGCGACCGGGGTGTGTACGACCGGTTCCGGGGGCGCCTGATCTGGCCGATCCGCGACGTGACCGGGCAGACCGTCGGCTTCGGCGCACGTCGCCTGCTCGACGACGACCAGGGCCCGAAGTACCTGAACACCCCCGAGACCGCGATCTACCACAAGGCGCAGGTGCTCTACGGGCTCGACCTCGCGAAGCGCGACATCGCGAAGACCCGCCGGGTGGTGCTCGTCGAGGGCTACACCGATGTCATGGCGTGCCACCTGGCCGGCGTCACGACCGCCATCGCCACGTCGGGCACGTCGTTCGGCGTCGACCACATCAAGGTGCTCCGCCGTGTGCTCGGCGACGACTCCAACGTCGGCGAGGTCGTGTTCACCTTCGACGGCGACGCGGCGGGGCAGCAGGCCGCCATGCGCGCGTTCGCCGAGGAGCAGCGCTTCGCCGCGCAGACCTACGTCGCCGTCGCGCCCGACGGGCTCGACCCGTGCGACCTGCGGCTCGCCCGCGGTGATGCAGCGGTGCGCGCCCTCGTCGAGACGAAGACGCCCATGTTCGAGTTCGTGCTCCGGCACACGCTCGCGCGCTACGACCTCGAGACCGTCGAGGGCCGGGTGTCCGCGCTGCGTGCGGCTGCGCCGGTCGTCGCCGAGATCCGCGACCCGGCGCTCCGCCCCGGCTACACGCGCGAGCTCGCGCGCATGCTCGGAATGGAGCTCGCCGAGGTCACCCGGGCGGTGCGATCCTCCGGCGGACGGCCGGGCGGCACGCGCGAAGGCGATCGGGGCGGCGAGCGAGGTCCCCGTTCCGAGGCGCACGGCGCCGGCCGCCCCGAGTCGAACGGGGGAGCAGGCGCGCAGTCCGGTGCGATGGACGGCGGCCCTGCGGCATCCGAGCGGCCGTTCTCGATCGCGCAGCTGCCGAACGACCCCGCCACGCGGCTCGAGCGCGATGCGCTCCAGGCGATGCTGCAGTACCCCGACACCGTCGGTTCGGAGCTGCTCCGGCAGGGCGTCGACTGCCGGTTCGGCAACGCCACGCTCGCGGTGGTGCGCGACGGGATCGCCTCCGCGATGGCCGCGGCACCGGCGAACGCCGGCGGCGGCACGTTCACCGTGGACCGGGTCGTGGCCGAGGTGCCGGCGCCGTTCGCGTCGATCGTGCAACAGCTCGCCGTGCTGCCGGTGCCCCAGCGCGGCGACGCCGAGCTGACCTCGTACGTGCGCGGCGTCGTCGCCGGCCTCGTCGACCGCGAGCTGCTCCGGCAGAAGCAGGAGCTGCTCGGCCGCCTCCAGCGCACCGACCGCAGCGACACGGCCACCTTCGCCGCCGTGCAGCAGGCGCTCGTCACGCTCGAGCAGGAGCGGCGGGCGCTGCGCGGCGACTGATCGCCGCATCGCCCGCGGACTGCGGGCAGAGACTCAGCCGGTGATGATCCGGTCGAGCTGCTCGCGCATGGTCGACTCCACCGCACCGCCGGGCCAGACGCGCACGAGCCCGCCCTGGGCGTCGATGAGTGCCGTCGCGGGGGGCTCGGTCACGGCGTACGCGCGCCAGATCCGCAGGTCGGGATCGGCGATCACGGGGTAGGGGAGTCCGCGCCGGTCGAGGTAGGCCGTGACGTCGGCGGGCTGCTCGTCGCCGGTGACGATCGCGATCGCGAGGTCGTCGCCGTACTCGCGAGCCACGGCCGCGAGCGCGGCCTCCTGGTCGGCGCAGGTCGTGCACCACGTTGCGGCGAACTGCACCAGCAGCGGCCGTCCGGCCGCGAGTGCGTCCAGGTCGACGGGCGTGCCGTCGACGAGCTTTCCCTCGAGCGAGGGCGCGCCGGGCGCGTCGTCCACGGCGGTGAAGGATGCGCCGTCGGACAGCTCGCCGGGCATGCGCTCCGCGCCACCGCGCGGCTCCGCGCCGCAGGCGGCGAGCGCGGCGATCAGTGTCGCTGCGATCACGGCCGATCGGATGCCGCGTGCGAGCCTCATTCGGATCCCTCCCCGGTGACGTCGGCGAGCGGCGGCACGAACACCATGCCCTCGTCGTTGACCGTGGCCCCCTCGGCGACGACCTCGCCGTCGATGAGGACCGTGAGCGGGCCGTCGGGCAGGTCGCCCGTCGGCGTGAGTGCGAAGCGGCAGAAGCTCGGCACGCGTGGCGCGTTGCCGTAGTCGATGTCGTCGATCTTCACCGCCTCCCCGTCGGGCAGGGCGGTGGTGAGGACGTCGGCGCCGTCGCCGGCGCGCAGCACCAGTTCCGCGCCGGGATGGATGTCGTCGAAGGGTCGCGCGCCCGCGCAGGCGTCGCCGAGGGCGCGGAGGTTGCCGTCGCGCACGACGAGCTGGAGATCGGGGTCGGACGCGGCATCCGATGCGCCGGCGCAGCCGACGAGCGCGGCGGCGGCGATGGCGATCGCGACGCTCGCCGCAGCCCTGGTCGCACGTGAGGTCATGGATCTGCCTGCCTGGGTGTGGAACGGTGTGTGGAACGGTGCCGTCGGGAGCCGGACGTTCGGAGCCGGACGTTCGGCACCGGATCGTATCGGAACGGGTGGTGCGGGGCGGGACCAGGTCCCGCCCCGCACCTGATTCGGTGGGACTACTTCGCCTTGCCCGGTGCGTCGATCGAGCAGGTGACGGTCGCGGTCGCCGAGGGGTTGTTCTCGGAGGTCGCGGTGACCGTCACGGTGGCGTCGCGCGAGGCGTCGGCGCCGCGCGTGGCGTACACCGGAACCTCGATCGTCTCGCCGGCCGCCGCCGTCACGATGGTGCTCGGGGTCGAGACCGACCAGCCGGCACCCTGGACGGACGTCGCGAGGCGGTAGATGTCGCTGTTCGCCTTCGCGTCGGCCACGGCCGCGCCCGAGTTGGTGAGCGGCACGGTGCACTTCGCGATCGCCGCGCCGCCCTTGCCGTTCGCCGCCGCCGACGTCGCCTTGCCGTTGAGGTTGGCGAGGTTGCCGCTGACCTCGGCCTCGCCGAGGGCGACGCCACGAGCCTGCGGGCCGGCGCTCACGAGCGAGCGGACCGCGACCTCGTACTTGAGGATGCCGTCGGCGTCGCGGTGCGTGTCCACCACGTAGAAGTGCAGGCCGTTCGCCTGGTCGACGTACTCGTACTCGGAACCCGAATTGTTGCCCGCGTGGAACAGCGCGTCGTTCAGCTGGCGCTGGTCGCCGCGGGTGATCATCACGGGCGTGCCGTCGGGACGGACGTAGTCCACCGTGGCGATGTCCTGCGGGTTCGCGTCGATCGTCCAGATGAACGGGTTGCGGTCGGCGTTCTTCGTCTTCGAGATCATGACGCCATGGTCGGGCTGGAACGAGTCCGTGCCCATCCGGTCGATGACCTCGACGGTGTAGTTGTCGAACGAGCCGCCGTCGCAGTCCCACTTGCCGACGCGCGTGCACGAGCCGGTCGAGTTGTCGGCCGCGGCCGAGGTGGGCTTGTCGAACACGAGGTTGATGCCGGTGAGCTCACCCGGGCGCATCACGGCGCGCGAGGTGACCTCGGTGACGACGGCGCCTGCTGCGTCGACGTCGGCCTCCTGCAGGTTCAGGTACTGTGCCTGGTCGATGATGCCGAGCTTGATCCGGTTGCGGAGCGCGACACCCGCGGGCTGCGAGCCGCCGGCGACCGACGGGACGCTCCAGCGCTGGTGCGTGCCGCCGGGGCCGTTGAACGAGCCGCGTGCGAGCACGTCGAACGGGCCGCTCGTGTCGCGGAGCGGACCGCCGTCCGCGGCATCCGTGCCGTACGGGTTGCCGTAGTTGTCGGAGATGCCGAGGATGTGCGAGAACTCGTGCGCGAAGGTGCCCATGCCCGAGGACTCGGCCTGCGTCGAGTTGCCGGCGCGTCCGTTCGAGGGGAAGTTCGCGTTCGGCCAGTGGTTGATCGCGCCCTGCCACGACGTCCACGGGATGTAGCGGGTCTTCGCCCAGTTCGCCATCGGCTGCCCGTTCTGGTCGAGCGCCTGGCCGTTCGCGTCACGCGGCGGACCGAAGTCGTCGGTCACGTCCTCGGGGGACTCGAACAGCATCTGCCCGAACTCCTCCCACGTCGACGACTCGTCGTGGCCGGCGGTGACGTAGAAGACCTGGTCGAACTCGCGCAGCGGGTCGGGAACGCCGAGGTCGGCGGACCAGAGCGCGTTGGCGTCGGTGCGGATGTTCTTGTCGCACGAGAGGCCCTGCGGGCAGAACGCCTGGTTCGGCCGGTTGAACGAGTCGTTCAGGCCGTACTCTTCGATGTTGCCGGGGAGCTTGTAGGGGCCGAACGCCTCCATCTGCACGCTGAGGCGACCGCCCGACTGCTCCATCCAGTACTCGTTGATGGTGCGGCCGTGGTTCAGGTCGTTGGGCTTGTTGAGCAGGTCGAGGTAGAACTGCGGCACGTCCTCGCGGTCGAGGCCGTTGGCGAGGCCCGACGGGTCGCCGAAGGGGTGCGACCCCTCGGGCTGCGTGACGAGGAACGGCTGGTTCTCGAAGTCCAGCAGCACGATCGCGCCGTTGAACTGGCGGCTCGAGCCCTCGGTGTCGTTCGCCCAGTCGGTGCCCGGGACGCCGACGTAGTCGTCCCAGGTCATGTCGTCCATGTTCTCCCAGACCTGCGGGTCGATCGGGTCGAGGACGGACGGATCGATCTGCTCCGGCGGCGCCGCGAGCGCCGGCGTGGCCGGCACGGCCGCCAGCGCCAGCATCCCGCCCGCCACCGCGAGGCTCACGAGTGCGGATCTCCGTCGTGTTCGAAGTGTTCCGGTTCGTTGCACGTTTCACCCTCCATTGATGTGGCCGCCGCGGGCGGGCCCGCGTGGATCCGGTCGGCTAACGGAAGTCGCTTTCCGAATGCTGTGAGCTTTCCAGCTTCGGCCGATGACATGGATGGGGATTTCCGACGAGTATCGTTCGGGAATCGAGAACGTCACGTTCGGATAACAGCGCATCGGTAATGTGGCACCCCGTGCTAGGACTGGAATCATCGCCAGCGAGCCGCTCTCACGAGCGGGTCGACGGCCCCATCCAACCCCGGGCGGAGGCCGAGGCACCGGCCCGCCCGTCTCTTGCGTCGGGACGCGCCGGCACACAGCCGCGGTGGTCGCCCAGGCGGCACGCCGTGACAGCATCCACAGGAAGAGGTAGACGGATATGACATCCGCATCCATGAACCGCGGGCGCGCCATCGCCCTCGCAGCGGGCCTGTCCGCCGCCGCGCTCGCCCTCGCGGGCTGCACGGCGGGCGGCGGCGGGAGCACCGACGCGGCCGGCGGCACCCTCACGGTCGGCACGACCGAGCAGGTCACGTCGCTCGACCCGGCGGGCGCGTACGACAACGGTTCGTTCACCGTGATGAACCAGATTTACCCGTTCCTCATGAACACCCCGTACGGCAGCCCCGACGTGGAGCCCGACATCGCCGAGAAGGCCGAGTTCACCAGCCCGACCGAGTACACGGTCACGCTGAAGCCGGGCCTCAAGTGGGCGAACGGCAACGACCTCACCTCGTCCGACGTGAAGTTCACGTTCGACCGCCAGCTGGCGATCGCCGACGAGAACGGCCCGTCGTCGCTCCTCTACAACCTCGACTCGGTCGACGCGCCCGACGACACCACCGTCGTGTTCAACCTGAAGTCGGAGAACGACCAGATCTTCCCGCAGATCCTGTCGAGCCCGGCGGGCCCGATCGTCGACGAGGACGTCTTCTCGGCCGACTCGGTCACCTCCGACGACGACATCGTCGCGGGCAAGGCGTTCGCCGGCCAGTACGTCATCACGAGCTACGACTTCAACAACCTGATCTCGTACAAGGCGAACCCCGACTACGAGGGTCTCCTCGGCGCCGCGAAGACCGACACGGTCAACGTGAAGTACTACACGGATGCCTCGAACCTGAAGCTCGACGTGCAGGAGGGCAACATCGACGTGGCCAACCGCACGCTCAGCGCGACGGACATCGAGGACCTCCGCGGCAACGACAAGGTCAAGGTCGTCGACGGCCCCGGCGGCGAGATCCGCTACCTCGTGTTCAACTTCAACACGATGCCGTTCGGCGCCACGACCGCCGAGGCCGACCCGGCCAAGGCGCTCGCGGTCCGCCAGGCGATCGCCGACCTCATCGACCGCGACGCCATCTCGGAGGACGTGTACAAGGGCACCTTCACGCCGCTGTACTCGTACATCCCCGAGGGCCTCACCGGCGCCACCGAGTCGCTGAAGGGCCTCTACGGCGACGGCAACGGCGCGCCCGACCCCGACAAGGCGGCCGAGCGTCTCTCCGCGGCCGGCGTCACGACGCCGCTCGACATCTCGATCCAGTACGTGGCCGAGCGCTACGGACCGTCGTCGAGCGACGAGTACGCGGTGATCAAGGACAACCTCGAGTCGAGCGGCCTGTTCAAGGTGAACCTGCAGTCGACCGAGTGGGTCCAGTACTCGAAGGACCGCGTCGCGGACCTCTACCCGGCCTACCAGCTGGGTTGGTTCCCCGACTACTCGGACGCCGACAACTACCTCACCCCGTTCTTCCTCACGGAGAACTTCCTCTCGAACCACTACGACAACCCCGAGGTGAACGACCTGATCCTGGAGCAGGCCGTCACCGCCGACCCCGACGCCCGCACCGCCATCATCGAGGAGATCCAGGACAAGGTCGCAGCCGACCTGTCCACGATCCCCTACATGCAGGGTGCGCAGGTGGCGGTCGTCGGCACGGACGTCGAGGGCACCGAGGACACGCTGGACGCCTCGTTCAAGTTCCGCTACGCAGCCCTCTCGAAGGGTTGATGACGGACTAGAGTCGTTGAAGCTCGACGACGGGGGCGACCTGCAACCGCGGGTCGCCCCCGTTCCCCTGCAGCCCCTGAGGAACCCATGAGCACACTTGACACCACGGCCCCGACGGAGGACCTCCCCGCCGCCGCACGGCCGAAGCCGAAGTCGCAAGGAGGCGGGTTCGGGCGATACCTGCTCGTCCGCTTCCTGCTGATCTTCCCGACCATCTTCATCCTGGTCACCCTGGTCTTCTTCCTGATGCGCACCACGGGCGACCCGATCACCGCCTCGCAGGGCGGTCGCCTCGGACCGGAGGCCCTCGCAGAGCTGCGGCACGCGGCCGGGTACGACCGTCCGATCCTCATCCAGTACTTCGAGTACATCGGCCAGCTCCTCACCGGCAACTTCGGCGAGACCATCACGACCGGCCGCCCGGTCCTCGAGGTGCTCGCGACGTACGGCCCGGCGACCTTCGAGCTCGCGTTCTACTCGCTCATCGTCGCGTTCGTCGTCGGCATCCCGCTCGGACTGCTCACGGCCTACTACCGCGACAAGCCGCAGGACGCCGTCTTCCGCGTCTTCGCGATCTACTGGTACGCGGTGCCGATCTTCTTCGCCGGCCTCATCCTGAAGCTCATCTTCTCGGTCTGGCTGCACTGGTTCCCGGTCGCGGGCCGCGCCAGCGTGGGCGCCGAGCTGCAGATGCAGGCCCTGCCGAACAAGACCGGGTTCTACACGATCGACGCCCTCCTCACGGGCAACCCCGAGGTGCTCGGCGACGTGCTGTCGCATGCGGTGCTCCCGTCGATCGCGCTGGGCCTCTACACGGCGGGCATCTTCCTCCGCCTGGTGCGCACGAACGTCATCGGCACGCTGTCCACCGACTACGTCGACGCCGCCCGCTCGCGCGGCGTGGGGGAGCTCCGGCTGCTCCGCAAGCACGCCTACCGTCCGGCGCTCATCCCGATCATCACCGTCATCGGCCTGCAGATCGCGCTGCTCCTCGCTGGCGCCGTGCTCACCGAGACGACCTTCGAGTGGAAGGGCCTCGGCTTCATCCTCGTGGAGTTCATCGAGAACCGCGACTACGTGGCCGTGCAGGGCGTCGTCGTGATGCTCGCCGTCATCGTGGCCCTCACGAACTTCATCGTCGACATCATCGCGGCGTTCATCGACCCGAGGGTGAGGTACTGACATGACCGCGGCATCCGTCACGCCGGCCGCCCCGAAGCGCCGGCTTCGCGACCGACTCCCGGTCGTCCACCAGCTGCGCCAGAGCGTCGGCCTCCAGCGAGGCATGCTCGTCGCCGGCCTCGTCATGATGGTCGTCTTCATCATCCTCGCGATCTTCGCGCCGCTGCTCGCTCCCTACGGCTTCGCGCAGCGCGCGGACGCCGATGGCGCGTTCGGCACGCAGCAGCCGCCCTCGGCGGAGCACTGGTTCGGCACCACCGTCGGCGGGTACGACGTGCTCTCCCGCGTCATCTTCGGCGCGCAGACCGCCCTGCTCGTGGTCGTCATCGCGGTCGTGCTCTCGCTGTTCATCGGCGTCGCGCTCGGCCTGTACGCCGGCTACTTCGGCGGCTGGATCGACAAGACGATGGTCGTGGTCTTCGACGCGATCTATGCCTTCCCGTCGCTGCTGCTCGCCATCGTGCTGTCGATCGTCATCTCGGGCGGGCAGTCGAGCCTGTGGGGCGGCGTGCTCGCGGCCGGCGGCTCGATCGTCGTGGTCTTCATCCCGCAGTACTTCCGCGTCATCCGCGCGGAGACGGTGCGCATCAAGGCCGAGCCCTTCGTCGAGTCGGCGAAGGTGCTCGGGGCGTCCAACTCGCGCATCGTGTTCAAGCACGTGTTCCGCAACGCGACGCGCACGCTGCCGCTGATCATCACGCTGAACTCCGCCGAGGCGATCCTGACCCTCGCGGCGCTCGGCTTCATCGGGTTCGGCATCGAGCCCACCGCCGCCGCCGACTGGGGCTACGACCTCAACAAGGCGCAGTCGGATGTCACGAGCGGCATCTGGTGGACGGCGACGTTCCCGGGTCTCGCCATCGTGCTGGCCGTGCTCGGCATCATGCTCGTCGGCGAGAGCCTGAACGACCTGGCCGACCCGCGCCTGCGCAGCCGCCGACGCGTCGCGCAGGCGGCCGGACAGGTCGCCGAGACCTCGGTGGTCCCCGGCGGCACGCTGACCGCCGGCCCGGGCGGGCTGACCGGCCTCGAAGACGGGGAGACATTCGACGAGCACGGAATCGAGGTCAAGCGATGAGCACGGTGGTCGACATCAAGAACCTCGGCGTCTCGTTCTCCACCGACGCCGGAGCCGTGAAGGCCGTCGACGACGTGTCCCTCTCGGTCGACCGCGGCGAGGTGCTCGCCATCGTCGGCGAGTCCGGCAGCGGCAAGTCCGTGACGGCGAAGACGATCCTCGGCCTGCTGCCCGAGACGGCGACGACGCGCGGCGCGGTGCTGCTGTCCGACCGCGACGGCGGCCGCGCACAGGACGTGATCAGCCTGTCGAAGCAGAAGCTGCGCGAGATGCGCGGCGAGGACGTCGCGATGGTGTTCCAGGAGCCGTCGACGGCGCTGAACCCCGTCTACACGGTCGGCTGGCAGATCATGGAGGGCATCCGCGCCCACGGCGAGGTGTCGAAGAAGGAGGCGCGCGCCAAGGCGATCGACATCCTCCGCCGCGTCGGCATCCCCGACCCCGAGCACCGCGTCGACCACTTCCCGCACCAGTTCTCGGGCGGGCAGAAGCAGCGCGTGGTCATCGCGATGGCGCTCGTGCTCGAACCGGGCCTCATCGTCGCCGACGAGCCCACGACCGCGCTCGACGTCACCGTGCAGGCCGAGATCCTCGACCTGCTCCGCCGGGTCCGCGACGAGTTCGGCACCGCGATCGTGCTCATCACCCACAACATGGGCGTCGTGGCCGACCTCGCCGACCGGGTCGCGGTCATGTACCAGGGCAAGGTCGTCGAGGAGGCCGACGTCAAGACGCTGTTCGCGGCGCCGAAGGACGACTACACGAAGGCGCTGCTCGCGGCCGTACCGTACGTGGGCCACGGCACCGTGCGCGCGGCCGAACGGGCCGCAGAGCGTCCCGTCGAATGGGCCGAGCAGACGCCCGTCGTCGAGGCGCGCGGGCTCGAGATCGTCTACCCCGGCCGCTTCGGCCGCGAGGGGTTCCGCGCGGTCGACGGCGTCGACCTCGTCATCCGCCCGGGCGAAGTGCTCGGACTGGTCGGCGAGTCCGGTTCGGGCAAGACCACCATTGGCCGCGCGATCGCGGGGCTCACGAAGGTCACCGGCGGCTCGCTGAAGGTGCTCGGCGCCGAGATGAACGGCATCCGCGAGCGGCAGTTCCGTCCGCTCCGCAGTCGCATCGGGTTCGTGTTCCAGGACCCGGCCTCGAGCTTCAACCCGCTGCTCACGATCGCGGAGTGCGTCGCCGAGCCGCTCGTGATCCACGGGCGCGCGAAGGACCCCGGTTCCGCCCGCAAGCGCGTGGACGAGCTCCTCGAGGCGGTGCAGCTGCCGCGCGCGTACGGCGACCGGTTCCCGCACGAGCTCAGCGGCGGCCAGCGCCAGCGCGCCAGCCTCGCGCGGGCGCTCGCCCTCGGCCCCGAGCTGCTCATCGCCGACGAGCCCACCTCGGCGCTCGACGTCTCGGTGCAGGCGCGCGTGCTCGAGCTGTTCGGCGAGCTGCAGCTCGAGTTCGGCTTCGCGTCGCTGTTCATCAGCCACGACCTCGCCGTCGTCGACCTGCTCGCCGACCGGATCGCGGTGCTCTACCACGGGAAGCTCGTAGAGGAGGGAACGGGCGTCGAGGTCCTCGGCGCGCCGAAGGAGGACTACACCCAGCGCCTGCTGGCGTCGCTCCCCGTGCCCGACCCGATCGCCCAGGCCGAACGACGAGAGGAACTGCGCCGGCTCCGGGAGGCGGTGTGATGCGCGGAGCAGCACACGGCTTCCCGATCGTGCTCAGCGACCTCACGCTCGAGTACCCGGCCCACGGCGCGAGCCCGGCGCATGTCGCACTGCACGGGCTCACGCTGACCGTCGAGCCGGGCGAGGTCCTCGGCCTCCTCGGCAGCGCGGGCAGCGGCAAGTCGACGCTCGCGAAGGTGCTCTCGGGATCGGCGTTCGAGCAGGTCCGCGGCGGCGACGTGCGGCCGGTGATCACAGGCGGCGAGGCGAACGTGCTCGGCCGCCGGCTGCGCACGCTGCCCAGGCGCAAGGTCGACGAGTTCCGGTTCCACGTCGGCTACCTGCCGCAGGATGCCGCGGCGACCCTCCCGCCCGACCGCACCGTCGCGGAGATCGTCGGCGAGCCGATCCTCGAGCGCGACCGCCGCTACAATCGGCGCGCGCTGGCGACCCGGGTCGCGACGATGATCGACGCGGTGCGACTCCCGCTCAGCATGCTCGACAGGTTCCCCTACGAACTGAGCGGCGGGCAGCGCCAGCGCGTGGCGCTCGCCCGCGCGCTCGTGCTCGGTCCGGCGCTGCTCATCGCCGACGAGCCCACAGCGGGCATCGACCTCACCGTGCGCGACGCGGTCGCGCAGCTCATCACCGAGCTGCGCGACCGCGAGCACGGCACGTTCTCGGCGCTCATCATCAGCCACGACCTGCCCGTGCTGCGGCGCACGGCCGATCGCATCGCGGTGCTCGACAAGGGCGAGCTCGCCGCGATCGGCACGATCGACGAGGTGTTCCACGACCCGGGCCACCCGTACGTCATGGCCCTCGCGGGCGCGCTCGACGGCGGGCACGCGGTGATCGACGAGCTCGACGAGGGTCCAGCGGTATGACGGATGCCGCGGCGGCGCGCCCGCGGCACCGAGCCGTCGCCGGGTCCGAGCCGCCGCCGTCGGCGTCCGGCGTCGGCGCGCCCGAGCCGGGTCCGATCGCGGTGCTGCCCCACGACGACGCGGTCGTCGCGGCGGTGCTCGGCGCCCATGGCGAGGTGCGGCCGCTCGACGATGCGACGCGCGGGCTCGTGTGGACCGCGGCATCCGATGCCGGCGACCTCGACGCCGTGCTCGCCGTGCACCCGCACATCGCCTGGGTGCAGCTGCCGTGGGCTGGCGTCGACGCGTTCGCCGACGTGCTCCGCCGTCACCGCGACGACGGCCGCACGTGGACGAGCGCGAAGGGCGCCTACGCGCAGCCCGTCGCCGAGCACGCGCTCATGCTCGCCCTCGCCGTGCTCCGCGAGGTGCCGCACCGCGTGCGGGCGAATCGCTGGGAGGTCGACGAGCGGGGCCGCACGCTGTTCGGCGCCCAGGTCGTCGTCGTGGGCGCGGGCGGGATCGGGATGGAACTCCTCCGGCTCCTCGCCCCGTTCGACGTGCGCACGACCGTCGTGCGTCGGCGCGACGAGCCGGTCGCCGGTGCCACCCGCACCGTGACCGAGGCCGGCCTGGGCGACGCGCTGGCGCGGGCCGACGTGGTGTTCGTGGCCGCGGCGCTCACCGACGCATCGCGGGGCCTCATCGGCGCCGACGAGTTCGAGCGGATGCCGCGCGGTGCCGTCCTCGTCAACGTGGCCCGGGGCGCCGTGGTCGACACCGACGCGCTCGTCGGCGCGCTGGGGACGGGAAGGCTGGGCGGGGCAGGCCTCGACGTGACGGATCCCGAGCCGCTGCCGGCAGGGCATCCGCTCTGGTCGTCGCCGAACTGCCTCATCACGCCGCACGTCGCCGACACGGAGGAGATGGTCGTGCCGCTCTTCGCCGAGCGGGTCGCGCGCAACGTCCGCGCCTTCCTCGACGGGCTGCCGCTCGAGGGCCGGATCGACCTCCACGCGGGGTACTGACGGGTCGCCGGATGCGAGGGGCGCTCGGATTGGGAGTCCGCGGCTCCCTTTGCTAGAGTGACTCTGCTGAAACACGCGATCCTCCATAGCTCAATTGGCAGAGCAATCGGCTGTTAACCGATAGGTTCTTGGTTCGAGTCCAAGTGGGGGAGCAGCAAGGGCCGTCCGGATGCACCGGGCGGCCCTTTCGTCGACTCGGGAGGGATTCGTGGAGGAGCGCGACACGTCGACCGGGCGCACCACGGTGCTGCGCGACAGCGTCGGCGTCGGTCTCGCGACGGCCGCCTACGGCATCTCGTTCGGCGCGCTCTCGGTGGCCGCGGGACTCGACGTCTGGCAGACGTGCTTCCTCAGCCTCGTGATGTTCACGGGCGGGTCGCAGTTCGCGCTCGTGGGCGTGCTGGCATCGGGAGGTTTGGCGGCCGGCGGCTCGGCGATCGCCACGGCGGCGCTCCTCGGCATCCGCAACGTCGTGTACGGCATGCGCATGAAGCCCCTCGTCGACCGCGGCGGGCTCGCGCAGCGGATCGCGGCGGCGTGGATCACGATCGACGAGTCGACCGCCGTCGCGCTCGCGCAGACGGACGATCGGGCCGCTCGGCGCGGCTTCTGGCTCACCGGGACCGTCATCTTCGTCGGATGGAACCTGACCACCCTCGCCGGCGCCCTCATCGGCGACGCGCTCGGCGACACCAGGGCGTGGGGGCTGGATGCCGCGGCCGCCGCAGCCTTCCTCGGGCTCCTGTGGCCGCGACTGAAGCGCTTCCAGGCCGGCGCCGTGGCGGTCGCCGCGGCGCTCGTCGCGACGCTGACCACGCCGGTGCTCATGCCGGGACTGCCCGTGCTCGTGGCGGCGCTCGTCGCGGTCGTCGTCGGCTGGTTCGACCTGTTCTCGCGGAGGAGCGCGTCATGACCACGTGGCACGTCATCCTCATCGCCTCCGCGGCGACGCTGGCCCTCAAGCTCGGCGGCTACCTCGTGCCCGCCGGGCTGCTCGAACGGGAGCGTCCCGCCCGCATCGCCGACCTCCTCACCGTGGCGCTGCTCGCGGCGCTCATCGCCGTGCAGACGCTCGGCGCGGGGCAGGCGATCGTGTTCGACGCACGCGTGCCGGCCGTCATCGTCGCGGCCGCGCTGTTCGCGCTGCGGGTGCCGTTCCTCGTCGTCGTGATCGTCGCGGCGCTCGTCGCAGCCGGGATCAGGGCGTTCATCTGACGCCGTCGAGAGCCTCGGCGCCAGACCATCGGCCGCCCGCCGGACTGGCCGTTCGTCGCGCTCAGTCCTCGAGGTGGTCGACGCCGGGCAGCCACGAGACGCCGGGCTTGCCCCAGCCGAGCTTGCGGGTGATCTTCGCGACGATGCGCTGGTCCTTCTCGCCGAGGCGGTCGACGTACAGGGTGCCGTCGAGGTGGTCGTACTCGTGCTGGAAGATGCGCGCGAGCCAGCCCTCGGCGTCGATCTCGAACGGCTGCCCCTCGAGGTCGGTCGCCCGGAGGATGGCCCGATCGGCGCGACGCAGGCCGAACCGCTCGCCGGGGAACGAGAGGCAGCCCTCGGACTCCTCGTCGAGGTCGGGCTCACCGGCGGGCGGCGGCGAGATCCACAGCTCGGGGTTGATCGCGACGCCGCGCCACTTCGTGCCCGCCTCGTCGACCCACCCGTACGTGAACAGGCGGAGCGGCACCCCGACCTGCGGCCCTGCGAGCCCGACGCCCGGCGCGGCATCCATGGTCTCGAACATGTCGCGGACGAGCGCGCGCAGCTCGTCGTCGATCGTCTCGACCGGAAGGGCGGGGGAGTGCAGCACCGGGTCGCCGGTGATGCGTATGGGGAGCACGGCCATTCGGCAAGGATATCGGCGACGCAACGGGTAGGGTCGTCACCGTGGATCCGGACCTGAGCGACCTCTCCGAGCAGATCGCGCTCGACCCCACGTCGTTCATCGGAATCCCGCTCGCGCTGGTCGGAGCGGTGTTCCTCTCGCTCGGGGCGCAGTTCCAGCACCGCGGCGTCGTCAAGGTCGAGGCGCGCACTGTCGACACGCTCGGGAAGGGCCTCAACGGCAAGCAGCTCGCGCTGCTGCTGGCCCGGCCGTCGTGGGTCATCGGGACGCTCATGCTCGGGCTCGCCATCATGTTCCAGCTCGGCAGCCTCTACTTCGCCCCCATCATCGTGGTGCAGCCGCTCGGCGCCATCGCCCTGGTGATCACGTCCATCCTGAACTCGCGCATCAACCACGTGAAGCTGAACCGCAAGTCGATCATCGCCATCGTGATGTGCGTCGGCGGTGTGTTCCTCTTCGTCGGCGTCGCCGCATTCACGGCCGTCGACAAGCCGGTCACCGACGACCAGCTCATCACGATCCTCATCATCCTCGCGGTGGTCCTGGCTCTCGCGGGCGTGGCGTTCGCGCTGTTCCGCCGCCGCATCCGGGCCGTCTTCTACGTCATCATGGCCGGCGTGCTCTACGGCTTCGTGGCCACCCTCGCGAAGGTCGTGCTTGGTCGGATCCAGCAGGGCGAGTTCGAGTGGCTGACGTTCACGTGCCTCATCGGCCTGCTCCTCGCGACGGCGCTCGGCGCCTACTTCGTGCAGAACGCCTACGCGACCGGACCACCCGACCTCGTCATCGCCGGGCTCACCGTGGTGGACCCCATGGTCGCCGTGGTCATCGGCATCGTCGTGCTCGGCGAGGCGTCGCAGGCGCCGCTGTGGGCGAACCTGGTGTTCGCCGTCGCGGGAGCGATCGCCGTGTGGGGCGTCTTCATGCTGGCGCGCAACCACCCGCAGACTCGCCTCTGAACGCCGCCCGACCGCGCATCCGAGCCGGGCTCACGACATGCGACCCGGGCAACGCGCAGGCGGCGATGCGTAGACTATGGTCGGATCCAAACCCCGCGCCTGACCCCTGCGCCGTGATCCCAGAGGCCGATCGCCTCCATCCGACGAACTGTGAGGAACAACACCACGTGTCTGACACACCCGGTGCGACTACCCCCGCCGGCACCGACGGCGCAGAGACGGAACGCCCGCTCACCATCCTGATCGGCGCCGACACGTTCGCCCCCGACGTCAACGGCGCCGCCCGCTTCGCCGAGCGCCTCGCCGCCGGCCTCGTCGAGCGCGGCCACGACGTGCACGTCATGGCACCCGCCGCGAGCCGCAAGCACGGCACGTGGAAAGAGGTGCACGAGGGCCAGGAGGTCACCGCGCACCGCCTGCGCAGCTGGCGCTGGTACCCGCACGACTGGCTGCGCTTCGCCCTGCCGTGGCGCATCAAGCAGAACAGCGCGCGGGTCATCGACGCGGTCAAGCCCGACGTCGTGCACTTCCAGTCGCACATCGTGGTGGGCCGCGGCCTCTCGGTCGAGGCGCAGAAGCGCGGCATCCGCATCATCGGCACCAACCACTTCATGCCCGAGAACATGCTCGAGTTCACGCTGCTGCCGAAGGCGGTGCAGGAATTCGCGGTCGGGCTCGCCTGGAAGGCCGCCGGCCGCACGTTCGGCCGCGCGGAGGCCGTGACCACGCCGACCCGCAAGGCGGCGCAGTTCCTCGAGAAGCACACCGGCCTCGAGAACGTGCACGCCATCTCCTGCGGCATCGACGCGCACAAGTACTCGCCCAATTGGGCGCCGCGCACCGAGAACCGCATCCTCTTCGTGGGCCGCGTCACCGGCGAGAAGCACATCGACGTGCTCCTGCGGGCGCTCACGCTCCTGCCCGCCGACCTCGACGCCAAGGTCGAGATCGTCGGCGGCGGCGACCAGATGCGCAACCTGCAGCACCTCGCCTCCGAGCTCGGCATCGCCGACCGGGTGACGTTCACCGGCTACGTGACCGACGACGAGCTGCGCGAGGCCTACCACCGAGCATCCGTGCTCGCGATGCCGTCGATCGCCGAGCTGCAGTCGATCGTGACCATGGAGGCCATGGCCTCGGCGCTGCCGGTCGTGGCCGCGAACGCGATGGCGCTGCCGCACCTCGTGCACGACGGCGAGAACGGCTACCTCTTCGAGCCGGGCAGCCACGAGGACCTCGCGGCGAAGCTCCGGACGGTGCTCGAGGCCTCGCCCGACGAGTACCGCGCGCTCAAGGAGGAGTCGATCCGCCTCATCGCGGCGCACGACATCCAGCGCACGCTGTCGACGTTCGAGAGCCTGTATCGTGGGAAGCCGGTGACCGATCCGGTCACCGATGTCGCGCCGGTCGCCCTTCCCGAGTGACGCGCCGCGAGGGGCGGTAGCTCAGCCGGTCAGAGCAGTGGACTCATAATCCATCGGTCACGGGTTCAAGTCCCGTCCGCCCTACCGAAACGTCTCTGATCAGGTCGAATTCTTCGTTGCGAAGCGGGGTCAGCCCGCGAGGGCCCGGGCCCGGATGGCCGACGGCGGCTCGCCGAACTCGGCGCGGAACGCACGGCTGAAGTGCGCGGCATCCGGGAAGCCCCAACGGGCCGCCACCTCGCCCACCGGCCGGCGCGCGGCGAGCGGGTCGACGAGCTCGCGCCGGCAGTGGTCGAGGCGGCGCGTGCGGATCCAGGTCGAGACCGTCAGCCCCTCCTCGTGGAAGATCGCGTGCAGGTGGCGCGTCGAGATGAAGTGCGCCGCCGCGATGGTCGAGGGGTTCAGGTCGGGCAGCGGCAGATGCTCGTCGATGTACGCCTGCACCCGCCGCAGCATCGGGCGGTGCGGCTTGTCGGCGTCGCGGGCGAGGTCGAGCTGCTGCGCGTACATCGTGGTGACGAGGTCGACCGCATTGCGCGCGAGCCTGGCGCCGACCGGGCCGTCGAACTGGTCGAGCTGGCCCGCGAGGCCGCCGAGGAAGCCCGAGACCACGCGCGCGAGGCCCTCCTCGCCGGAGAGCGTCGTCGCGGTCATGCCGCGCACCGCGTCCGTGGGCAGCTCGATGAGGCGTTGCGGCACCATGAGGACGGCTGTGCTGAAGCGCTCCTCGAACACGAGCGTGTAGGGCGTGTTGGTGTCGTAGATGGCCAGGTCCCCGGGGCGCACGACCGCCTCGCGTCCGTCCTGGATGAGCAGGCCCGTACCCGACAGCTGAAGCCCGAGCTTGAAGAACCGCTGCTCCTTGCGGGCGACGAGCGCCGGCGTGCGCTGGATGTCGTGGGCGTCGGCGGTCACGACCGAGAGGTGGACCTCGTCGGACGCCGCGGTGCGGATGTCTCCCCGGAACGGCTCCGGACGGTCCGAGTGCACGCGCAGCGGCACGAACGACTGCGACACGACCGCGCTGAACTCGGTGAAGTCGAGCGACGCGGCGGTGACGTGGGCGGATGTCTCGGGGACGTGGGGCACGGGATGACCTCGGTCTTCCTCCGGACGTCGTCGTCCGGCACGGGTCCGGTTATTCTACGCCTGTAGGGCCAAAAAGCGAGAGGCGAGCGTGCATCCCGGGACAAGCAGCGTTCGCGCTCCGACAACCGGAGCCGCCGATGCGCGACGATGATGACGGGCATCGTGCGAGGCTGCCCCGGCTTCGCTCCGACCCAACGAAGGGCTCTCTGCCATGACCTCAGCGCCGACGATGCCGCCGACGACGACGACGAGTGACCTCGGTCACCGCCGCCTCGGCGTGCCCGCCGTCACCTTCATGATCATCGCGGCCTCCGCGCCGCTCACCGTGGTCGCCGGCGGGGTGACCACGACCTTCGCCGTGACCGGCGTCATCGGCGTGCCGCTCTCGTTCATCCTGCTGGCCGCCGCACTCGCCGTGTTCGCCGTCGGCTACGCGGCGATGAGCCGGTACGTGACCAACGCCGGCGCCTTCTACGCGTACATCGCCCAGGGGCTCGGCCGGCCGTTCGGCGTCGGTGCGTCGCTGGTCGCGCTCGTGTCGTACAACGCGATGCAGATCGGCATCTACGGCCTGTTCGGCTTCCAGGCCTCGATGTTCCTCGAGGCGAAGCTCGGGATCGTCACGCCGTGGTGGCTCTGGATCCTCGTCTGCATCGTCATCGTCGGCATTCTCGGCGTGAACCGCGTCGACCTCTCGGCGAAGGTGCTCGGCGCGCTCGTCGCGCTCGAGTTCGTCGCCGTGCTCGTCTTCGACATCGTCTCGCTGGCAGTCGCGCCCGAGGGCATCAGCACCGTGGCGCTGCAGCCGTCGAGCCTCTTCGTGCCCGGCGTCGGCGCGGTGCTCGCGTTCGGCATCGCCGCGTTCATGGGATTCGAGTCGGCCGCCATCTACGGCGAGGAGGCCAAGGACCCGAAGCGCACGGTCGCCCGCGCCACGTACTCCGCGGTCGCCATCATCGGCGTGTTCTACGCGTTCAGCGCCTGGGCCTTCACGATCGGCATCGGCCCGTCGCAGATCGTCGAGGCCTCGGCGACGGCCGGACCCGACCTGATGTTCGCCTTCATGGGCGAGCACGCGCCGATGATCATCAGCGACATCATGCAGGTGCTGTTCCTCACGAGCCTGTTCGCGGCCCTCCAGTCGTTCCACAACGCGGTCGCCCGCTATTTCTACTCGCTCGGGCGCGAAGGGGTGCTGCACCGCGGGCTCGGCGCCGTCCGCGTGGGCTCGCGCGCACCGTGGGCCGGGTCGGTCGCCCAGAGCGTCATCGCGCTCGTCGTGACGCTCGCGTTCGTCTTCGCCGGCGAGGGCCTCGGCCTCAAGGCCGACTTCGCGCCCGTCGAGTTCCTCTACCCCGTGCTCACGATGTTCACCTGGCTGACCAACACCGGCGCGATGGGGCTCGTGCTGCTCATGGGCATCATCGCCATCGCGGTGATCGGTTTCTTCCGTCGCGACCGCCGGGGCGTCAGCACCTGGGCGGCCGTCATCGCACCGGGCATCGCCGCGATCGTGCTGTTCGCGGTGTTCGTGCTCATCGTCGCGAACTTCGATGTGCTGCTCGGCCAGTCCGAGCCCTCGGCGCTCACCTTCGTGCTGCCGGCCCTGCTGATCGTCCCGGGCATCCTCGGCGTGGTGTGGGCCTTCGTGCTGCGCAGGCGCGACCCGAAGCTGTACCGCAGGATCGGGCACGGCATCGAGGAGGCCGAGGCCGCGGCGTTCGACCACGAACCGCACCGCGGCATCTAGGCGAGCGCAGCGAGCACGCCCGGAACGGCCATGGCGGCGAGCATGACGGTCGTGCTCGCCGCCTCCGCCGCGTGCCGGGCGGATCCGCGCATCCCGGCCCGGGTTCGCGAGCCGCGCTCGGGCGTCCACCTCCGCAGCTCGTCGGCCGCGAGCCATCCGCCGAACGCCGTCATCGCCACCATGGCGGCGGCGAAGGCGAGGCCGCCGCCGGCGGCATCGGCATGCAGGTGTCCTCCCAGGTGGGGGACCGCGCTGGGGGCGCCACCGACGGCCGCGAACGACCACGCGCCGACGATGAACGCGAGCGCCCGATGCAGCGCGTGCGGGCGTCGACCGGCGGAGCGCGCGATGCCGCGCGCGGGCCGCAGGCGCGCCCCGAGCGCGATGCCGAGGCCGGCGAGCACCCCCGTCCACGCGAGCGGCGGCACGAGCCGGGTGAAGGCCATGTCGGTCATGGCGGCGAGCATGGCCGCGGATGCCGCGACGTCGAGCGCCGTGCGTCGGCCCGTCGCGACGCAGGCCGCGGCGCCCAGTGCGCCGACCAGCATCGCGCCATGTGCGAGTTCGCTCATCTCCGGACTTCCCTGTCTCGTGATTGCGAGCTATATTACTCAACAAACGTAGAGAAAAAGGAACCAGCATGACGACGACGTCTGCCGCTCAGGCCCACCACTCGCACGCCGACAACTCCGCCGCGTCGGCGACGGACATCGCCGGTGCCCACACCATCTCCGGCGATCCGCTGCGCGGCCTCGCCGCCGACGAGATCGTCTCGACGCGCGAGATCCTCGCCGAGGCGGGCCTCGTGCACGAATCGACCCGGTTCGTCTACATGGGCGTCGACGAGCCCGACAAGAGCGACGTCCTCGCGGGGCGCGACCTGCCCCGCGTCATCCGCGCCCTGCTGCTCGACCAGGCCACCGGCGCCGCCCACGACGCGCGCGTGTCGCTCACCGCCTGCAAGGTCGTGCGCGCCGACGAGATCGACGGCGCAGCGGGCCAGTTGCCGATCCTCGACGTGGAGTTCGAGGCGATCTACGACCTGCTCGGCCGCGAGGACGAGTGGCACGCCGCGCTGGCGAAGCGCGGCATCAGGCACGACCAGGTCGCGCTCGCGCCGCTCTCGGCAGGCCAGTACGGCTTCGAGGACGAGCGGGGGCGCCGCGTCATCCGGGTGCTCGCCTTCATGCGGCAGTTCGAGCAGGACCACTGCTGGGCGCACCCGGTCGACGGGCTGTGCGCGTACGTCGACATGGTCGAGGGCCGGATGTTCCGGCTGGTCGACCACAAGGTCTACGACATCCCGGCCGAGGGCGGCAACTTCGACGACCCCCAGGTGCAGGGCGCGCCGCTCGACACACTGAAGCCGATCGCGATCACGCAGCCCGAGGGGCCGAGCTTCACCGTCGAGGGCGACGAGGTGTCGTGGGCGAACTGGCGGTTCTCGATCGCCTTCGACGCTCGCGAGGGCCTCGTGCTGCGCCGCATCCGCTTCGTGGACGCCGACCAGGGCGGCGCCGAGCGCGACATCGTCTACCGCGCCTCGATCGCCGAGATGGTGGTGCCGTACGGCGACCCGTCTCCGGCGCGCTTCTGGCAGAACTACTTCGACACGGGGGAGTACGTCTTCGGCCGGTACGCCAACTCGCTCGTGCTCGGCTGCGACTGCCTCGGCGAGATCCGCTACTTCGACGCCACGCTCGCCGACGAGTTCGGCAACCCCCGCGTCATCCCGAACGCGATCTGCATGCACGAGGAGGACTACGGCACCCTCTGGAAGCACACCGACATCTACACGGGGTCGAACGAGGTGCGTCGCCAGCGCCGCCTCGTGATCAGCTTCTTCACGACTGTGGGCAATTACGACTACGGGTTCTACTGGTATCTCTACCTCGACGGCACGATCGAGTGCGAGGCGAAGCTCACGGGCGTGCTGTTCACGTCGGCCTACGATCCCGCGGGCGGGGACCATGCCAGCCAGGTCGCGCCCGGGCTCGGCGCGCCCTACCACCAGCACCTGTTCAGCGCGCGGCTCGACATGATGGTCGACGGCGTCGCGAACGCGGTCGACGAGGTCGATGCCGTCCGCCTCCCGATGGGCGAGGGCAACGAGTACGGCAACGCGTTCACCAAGAAGCGCACGCGCCTGCGCACCGAATCGGAGGGCGTGCGCGACGCCGACCTCGGCGTGGGCCGCGCGTGGCACATCGTGAGCACCGAGAAGACGAACCGGCTCGGCCAACCCGTCGCCTACGAGCTGCTCGCGCAGGGCCTGCCGACGCTCATGGCCGACCCCGAGTCGGTCATCGCCAAGCGCGCCGGCTTCACGCGCAACCACCTGTGGGTCACGCGCTACGCGCGGGACGAGCGCTACCCCGCGGGCGACCTCGTGAACCAGAATCCGGGCGGCGACGGCCTGCCCCGCTATGCGGCGGCCGACCGCTCGATCGACGGCGAGGACATCATCGTCTGGCACACCTTCGGTCCCACGCACTTCCCGCGCGTGGAGGACTGGCCGGTCATGCCCGTCGACTACGCGAAGTTCACCCTCAAGCCCTACGGGTTCTTCGACCGCAACCCCACGTTGAACGTGCCGAGCTCCGAGACGATCGGCATGGCCTGCCACGCGGATGCCGCGGGGCACGCGCAGCACGAGGGCGGGCAGCACGACCACGGACACGACCACCACGGGTACGGACCGACCCGCGGCGGTTCATCGCACGCGCACTGAGCGGGCACGACACGAGGGGCGGATGGCGCGAGCGGCGCCATCCGCCCCTCGCCGTCTCGTCACCGCAGCAGGTCGAGGTAGCCGTCGAGGAGGCCGGTGAGCCGGTCGGGCGACGAGGTGCCCGGCGACACGACGGCGACGACCTGGACGCCGTCGAGCAGCGCCATGAAGAGATCCGTGACCCTCGCGACCTCAACGTCGTCGCGGATCTGGCCCAGCCGATTGGCCGTCTCGAGGTGGTCCGAGATCTCGCCGCGCCACTGCTGCATGGTGCGCTCGTGGAGCTCCAGCAGCTCGGGCTCGTTGGCGGCGTACTCCCAGAACGGGATCACGATGCGCGCCTCGAGCAGCCGCTCCTCGTCGAGCGGGAAGATCTGGAGCATCAGCGCGCGCAGGGCCGGGAGGCCCTCGAGGTCGGCGCGGACGGCGGCGAAGCGCTCGTTCGTCGCCTCGAAGACGTGCTCGAACGTCGCGCCGATCAACTCCTCCTTGTTCCGGAAGTACGGGAACAGGCCGCCATTGGCGACGCCCGACGCCTTGGCGATCTCGCGCATGGTCGTGGCGCGGAACCCCTTGGCGGCGATGAGCCGCCAGGTGGCGTGCACGATCGAGAGACGTCGCTCATCGTGGTCGACGATCTTCGGCATGGCGTCTCCCGGGTGTCGGTGCGGTCGCTCTCCACGATACGGGGAACGACGACGGCGGCGGCCGCACGGGAGGGTCCCCGTGCGGCCGCCGTCGTGGTGGCGGGTCAGCCGTTGATCACCTGCGGCACGCCGAGGGCCTTCAGCCCCTCGACGCCGAACTCGAGCCCGTACCCGGACTGCTTGGCGCCGCCGAACGGCACCATCGGGTGCACGACACCGTGCGAGTTGATCCACACCGTGCCGGCGTCGATGCGGGCGGCGACGGCGCGGGCCTTCTCGCGGTCGGACGACCAGACCGAGGCGCCGAGCCCGACGTCCAGGCCGTTGGCCTTCTCGATCACCTCGTCCAGGTCGCGGTAGCGGATGATCGGCAGCGCGGGGCCGAACTGCTCCTCGTCCACCAGGGGGGTGCCCTCGTGGATATCGGCGATCAGCGTCGTCGGGTAGAAGTTGCCCGGCTGGTCGCGGTCGGGTTCGCCGCCGAGGAGCACTCGCGCGCCCGACGCCTTCGCCGCCTCGACGAGGCGGTCGACGATGTCGAACTGCTGCCGGTTCTGCAGCGGGCCGAGCACGTTCCGCTCCTCGAGGCCGACGCCCATGGGCATCGTGCGGGCGACGTCGACGAGCGCGTCGCACACGGCGTCGTAGACGTCCTCGTGCACGTAGAGGCGCTTGAGGGCGGCGCAGGTCTGCCCCGTGTTGATGAACGCGCCCCAGAACAGGCCCTCGGCGATCGCCGTCGGGTCGACGTCGGGCAGCACGATGCCGGCGTCGTTGCCGCCGAGCTCGAGCGTGAGGCGCTTGACCGTGTCGGCCGAGCTGCGGATGATCGACTTGCCCGTCGCGGTCGAGCCCGTGAACATGACCTTGCCGACCTCGGGGTGCGTCGAGAGCGCCGCGCCGACGTCGCGTCCGCCGCTGACGACGTGCAGCACGCCCTCGGGCAGCACGGAGTTCACGACGTGCACGAGCGCCAGCACGCTGAGCGGCGTGTACTCCGACGGCTTGACGACGACGGTGTTGCCCATGCGCAGCGCGGGGGCGATCTGCCACACGGTGATCATCTGCGGCCAGTTCCACGGACCGATCGCGCCGACGACGCCGATCGGGCGGTAGGTCAGCTGAGCGTGGGTCTGCCCGTCGTCGAACACCACCTCGGCCTCGAGTGGCGTCGCGGCCGCGGCGCGCATCCACCCGGATGCCCCGCCCACCTCGAATCGCGCGTTCGGGCCGTTGAGCGGCTTGCCCTGCTCGCGCGACAGCAGCTGGGCGAGCGCCTCGGCGTTGGCGTCGATCGCCTCGGCCGCTGCCAGGAGCAGTTCGCTGCGGCGCTCGTGCCCGAGCGCGGCCCACGCGGGCTGCGCCGCCTTCGCCGTGGCGACGGCGCGGTCGAGGTCGTCGACGCCCTGCACGGGCGCCCGGCCGATCACTTCGCCGGTCGCCGGGTCGAGGATGTCGCGCAGCTCGCCCACGTCGGGCGTGATCGCGTCCAGGAGGTCGGCGTACGGTGCCTCGAGAACGCGGATCGGGGTGTCGATGGTCATGTCTCCTCCACATCGAGTCGTGACCATCCACGCTATGGACGCCGGTGCGCGGCGGCTTGTCGCAGTGCGCGCCGCGGTTGACCCACCGCGCAGGGCTCGCACGACATCCGCCTCGACGGTGCGTCCCGGCCTCTGCGGAGACGGCGGGTCGGGGCCGGGTAGATCCCTCGGTCACGGGTTCACGTCCCGTCCGCCCCGCCGGATGGCCTCCCATGCCGTCTGCGACATCCGGTCGTGGCATACTCGCCACCGTGACCCGGAACGCACTCACCGTCGTGCTCGTCAGTGTGCTGACCTTCGGCGGACTCCTGGTCATGGTCGAGCTCACCACTCCCGGGGGGCTCATCTTCGACCGACCCGACGACGAGATCGCGGCTCTCGCCGATGAGGCGTTCCTCACGGCTGAGGGACGTGAGATCTTCTTCGATGCCCGACCACGATTCCGCGACGAGGACGAGGTGTCTCAGGCCTGCGACCAGCGCGCATCCGAGCCCGATGAGTCCGACGGCGGCACGACGGTCGGGTGCTACAGCGGGTACGACGTCATCTCGATCTTCAAGCCCGACGATGCGCGACTGCGGCCGATGATGGTGACGACGGCCGCGCACGAGCTGCTGCACGCCGTGTATGCCCGGCTGGATCCCGCCGAGCGCGATGAGGTCGATGCGCTCGTCGAGGCGGAGATCGTGCGGGTGCCCGCCGACGACGTCGTGCACGGACAGATCGCGGCGTCGGTCGGGGACCGGTCCGAGAGCCGTGCAAACGAGCTGTTCGCCTACCTCGGATCCCAGGTCGAGCTCGACGGCGGGTTCGCCCCCGAGCTCGAGGCCTACTACGCGCGGTACTTCACCGACCGGGATGCACTCGTCGACGTGTTCATCACGTTCGAGTCGGCGCTCGACGGAAACGGCGTCGAGTTGGAGAACGACTGGGCGGATACCGGTCGCTCGTGACGTCGCTGATCGACGTTCGTCCACTCCGCGAGGGGTTCGTCGCCGAGTGGGTTCCGGGGAAGTAGGGTTCACGAATGGCGCGACTCGAAGACGTACGTCGTCTGGGCACCGAGCTCGAGCGGTCGTACGAGGTGTATGTGCGCGGCAGGTTGAAGTTCCGCGTCGGACAGCTGGTCTACGTCGCGTTCTCCCTCGACGAGACGGTGATGGGCTTCGCGTTTCCGCGGGAAGAGCGGGCAGCACTCGTCGGGGGCCAGCCGCACAAGTTCCAGATGCCGACCGCGGCCGACATGCGCTTCAACTGGGTTCACGCCGACCTCGCGGCGCTGGAGCCGAGCGAGGCGCGCGAGTTCGTGGTCGACGCCTGGCGCATGGTCGTCCCCCAGAAGGTCTCCCGCGCCTACGATCTTGCGAATCCCCACGGCCCAGGATGAGCCCGGCGGGGTCCGCATCCGACGTCGATCTTCAGTCGCGAGGAGACGAGAGGCGAAGTGTGCACGCGCGAGCGCAGCTCGCAAGGCTGTCCATTCCCGACGTGACTCGCCCGACGTCGACCAGGCCATCCGACGGCTCGGCGGTGCCATCGACGAGGAAGACGATCAGGCTCTGCTCGGCGGCCGAGTACGCCACGTCGCCCGCGCGGTAGCCGTCGACTGGAACGGCTCCGGCGGCGTCGAGCGCAGCGGCGAGCTGGGCCACCTGTGCAGTGCCCATCCGGTCGTCGAGCTCGAGATCGACCGGAAGGCGCTCCTCGAGCTGAGTCGCCGGGATGTCCAAGACGGCGACGGCCGGCGCAGGCCGGTCAGGAATGGCCGAACACGCCGGCGCGCCCGCGAGCAGGAGAGCGGCAACGATCGGTGCGAGCATTCGGAAGGTCATGACCTGAGGATCCGGTCTGTTGAATGCGCGCGGGAGTCCCGGGCCTGAGGTGTCCTCGCAGGGCATCCCACCGCCGGAAGCGCCCGCCTAGCCTTGGAACGTGGATCACCGTTCGGAGGTACGCGAGTTCCTGATGTCGCGTCGCGCGCGAGTCGAACCCGAGCAGGTCGGCCTCGCTCCCGGCGGCGACCGACGGGTACCCGGGCTCCGGCGTGGCGAGGCCGCCGCGCTTGCCGGCGTCAGCGTGGAGTACTACGCGCGCCTGGAGCGCGGCGGACTCGCCGGAGCATCCGACGCCGTGCTGGACGGACTCGCCAAGTCCCTGCTCATGGATGACGCCGAACGCGAGCACCTCTATCGCCTCGCCCGCCAGGCCGACGGTGTCGGAGTGGGACGCCGCACGAGTCGCACGCCTCCGCTCGCCTGGCGACCGTCGGAGAGCATCCAGTGGGTCCTCGACTCGATGACGTCCGCAGCCGCCCTGATCGGCAATGGGCGCACCGACCTGCTCGCATGGAACGCGCTCGGTGGCGCACTGATGCATGAGATGATCACGACCGCGACGACCTCGCCACCGAACTTCGCGAGGTTCATCTTCCTGGAGCCGGTCGCGCGCCGGTTCTACCCGGACTGGGACGCCGCAGCGCGGACGAATGTCGCCCAACTCCGCACTGAAGCCGGCCGGGACCCGCACGACAAGCGACTCCATGACCTCGTCGGTGAACTGTCGACGCGGAGCGATCACTTCCGCGCGCTGTGGGGTCGTCACGACGTCTGGCACCACGAGACCGGCGTCAAGCGCGTCCATCATCACGTGGTCGGCGACCTCACGTTGCACTACGACGGGCTCGATCTCGTCGGGCAGCCAGCGGTGCAACTCACCGTGCTGAGCGCGAAGCCCGGATCCCAGGACCAGGATGCTCTCCTCCTGCTCGGAACATGGGCCTCGTCGAATGGCGATTCAGTTGAAACGGTCCCGCAACCGGATTCGGAGGTGCGTCACCCCGAGGCGTGACCGGCACACTGCCCGAGGGAACAGCGGCTCATCCCTCGGAAGGTGATCTGTATCGGATGGGTCAATGGCGCACTCGAAAGCGCAGGTGGAGCACCCGGTTGCCCTGCACAACGATGTCTGGGTCCTCCAGCAGGTGCTGCGCGTCGACCGAGCCGAAGTAGCGCTTGCCGGAGCCGAGCACGACGGGTGCGACGTCCATGCGCACCTCGTCGACCAGCCCTGCGGCGAGCATCTGGCCGCCGACGTCGCCGGCAGCGATCTCGACAGTGCGGTCACCCGCCAGTTCCTTCGCCTTGGTCACCGCCGCCTCGATGCCGTCGACGAAGTGGAACGAGGCGTTGCGGTCCCAGCCCTCGGGCGCCGGCCGGTGCGTCACGACGACGACGTGGTCGACCCCGCTCGGAGGCGTCCCGTCCCAGCCGTCCGTGATGTCGAAGACGTGGCGGCCCGCGATCGTCACCGCGATCTGGTCCCAGTACGGCCGGATGTGGTCGTAGGACGCTTGCGACACGTTCAGCACGCCGCTGTCGTCCAACGCCACGTCACCGCTGACCAACCATTCGAACAGTGGACCGGGATCGTCGTTCTCGTCCGCGATGAAGCCGTCCACCGAGACCGACGCATTCATGACCACGTTCCCCATGGGTTCCTCCTCTGTCTGCCGTCGCAAGTCTCGTGTGTCGTGAGTGGTCGCTCTTGTAAGAAATCAATCGGCCGGCAGCGGCCAGCCATCCAGCGCGTGGTCGGGATGTTCGCGTAGGAAGCGTTGCCGGACTTCGACATACCGGGTCGGCGTGAGCCCGGTGAATTCCCGGAACTCGTGGACGAAGTGGGCCTGGTCGAAGTAGCCCGCGCGGGCGGCGACGTCGCTCCAGTCGATCGGTGCGGCCACATCGAGCGCCAACACGGTGAAGGTGAATCGGTAGCTGCGCGCCAGCCGCTTCGGCGTGACGCCGATGATCTCCTTGAACCGCTTCGCGACGTACGTGCTGCTGGCGCGGGCTGTCACGCCGAGGTCGCTGATCGGCACCGCTCCGCCGGTCTCCGCGATGGCGGTGCTCACGTGGCGGACGATGTCCAGGCCGTCGATCGCGCGCATCCGTCGGACCAGTTCCTCTTCGAGCAGCATCAGCATTTCGTGCGGTGCGTCAGCGGAGGCCAGTCGGTCGTGCAACTCGGTGACAGCGGACTTTCCCCAGATCTGCTCCACGGTCGCAGGTCGGTCGCACAACTCGGCCGCGGGCATCGGAAGGAACGGTGCAAGCCCCCACGGCTTGAAGTGCACGCCGACGGACCGGGTCGGGGTCGGGTAGCCGAACTCCCATGCACGCGTGGGCGTGGTGACCGCGCAGCCGTCGACATACTCCACGGCCTCCACGTCGGTCCCTGCCCGGATGAGGAACGGCGACCCGAGGTTGACGATGAGCAACGGCGCGGGCGCCGCCGGAAGCAACAACCGGGAGTACGGCGGGGCGCCCTCCAAGGAGTAGAGGTCGTCGATCAGCCCGTCCAGCGGCGGACCGGGCACCCTCGACACATACTCCACGATGACATCATCGCCGACGCCCACCTGGCATCACGCGTTTCAACCGATGCCGTGCCCACCTTCCATGCGGTGGTACGGACCGCACGTCTGATGGCCACGTCGGCCGCCGCGGCGTGTACCGTCTGCGACATCCGGTCGTGGCATACTCGCCACCGTGACCCGGAACGCACTCACCGTCGTGCTCTTCAGTGTGCTGATCGGCGGAACGGCTCAGGACCCCGGGCCCGCGCGGCGCTCCAGGGCTTCGATGACGGTCTCGGCGATGTCGATGTCGTAGAGCCGCTCGACGCTCTGGAACCCGCCGGGGCTCTCCGCATTGATCTCCACCACCTGGCTGCCGATCACGTCGATGCCCACGAGGAACATGCCATCGGCGACCAGCTTGTCGCCCATCGCCTCGACGATGCCGAGCTCTGCCTCACCGACCTCGAGGGGCACCGACCGACCTCCGGTGCTGATGTTGGCGCGGGGGTCGTTGCCGCTGGGCACGCGTCGGAAGGCGGCCGGCCTGCCGTCGCGCTCGAGGATGCGGCCGTCCAGCAGGAAGATCCGGGCGTCGCCGTCCTCGGCTCCGTCGATGAACTCCTGGATGATGGCGTAGCCGTCCTGCAGGACCGCCTCCGTCATCTGCGCGAGGTTGGTCTCCTCCGGGCCCTCGATCATGAAGACGTTGCGGCCCTTGGCCCCGTACAGCGGTTTGACGACGCAGTGGCCGACTTCGTCGACGAATCGCTCGATCGCCGCCGGATCCCGTGTCACCAGCGACCGTGGTCGGATCGTCTCGGGGAACTCCTCCAAGTAGAGCTTGCTGGTCGCTCGATGGAGCGTGTTCGGGTCGTTGACCACCGTCACGCCTCGGTCCGCGAGCATCTGTCCGAAGACCACGCCCATCGGGCTGGCCCACGGGCGCTCCTGCAGGTCGTCGATCGACTCGTTGCGCAGGACGAGCGCATCCAGGTCATCCATGACGATCCGCTCGGCGTCACGGGACTTGATCCCTTCCATGAAGCTCGCGAGGGTGTCCTCGCTCTTCCACCTCGCGGCGCGGGCACGCGCCGCGAACAGCCCGTCGCTGCTGCCGAACTCGAGGTCCCCGACGCCGACGTACCAGGTCTCGTGCCCGCCCCTGGCCGCGGCCCTGGCGAGCCGGGTGGTCGTGTACTCGTCGATCTCGGTGTCGACGTCGTTGACGAGGAATGCGAGCCTCATGCCGCTGCGCTCCCCTCGTAGAGGTCGGTGACCGTCGCGCCCGCGCGGAGCCTGTCCAGGCGCTCTGGTGCACCGGGCACGTCCAGCCAGCGTGGCCGAACCCACGGCGCATGGAGCACCTCGCGGTCGAGCAGGTCCTGCACCAGGGGGATGTGGTCCAACGCGAGCTTGCCGACGAGCAGGACGTCGAGGCGGCTGCCCTCTGCGAGGGCGTCGAGGATGCGCGTGATCCCGCGCAGGTAGATCGCGTCCTTCACGAACCCGCCCCCGACGACGACCCGGATGGCGATGGACCATGCGGTCCGTGCGGGCATTCGGTGGTCGCCCCGCAGCGACTCGAAGATGTCCTGGAAACCGGCGCCGTCGAGCATCTTGCCGACCGCGACCACTCGCGCCGCGAGCACGCGCAGCCGCCGTGGGTCCAAGCCGCCGGTCAGGTACTCGGCGAGCACGGCGAGGCCCTCCTGGGTCTCGTCGTAGCCGGGCAGGCCGATGGTCAGCAGGGTCAGTGGCTGCCGGGCACCGTTCTGGTACGTGACCACGTGGGTGCCGACCTCGTGGTGCAGCAACGGCTCGACCCGGTCGGCCCGGAAGGCGGCGGACTCCGGTATGAGCAGGTGGCCGAACGACACCATCAGCTCGGAGATGTCGTCCCGTACCTCCACGTTGACCGGGAAGTCCGGGTACACGGCGCGGTAGCGCTCGAACTCCGCACGGGCCGCGTCGGCGAAGGCCCCGGCCGTGACGGTCTGGGTGCTGGGCGCCTGCGGGGGGATGGTCTCGAGCAGCTCCTCCGCCGCCGCGGCCAGCGGAGGGGCCACCGTTCCGTAGAGCTGGAGCGACCCGTAGAGGAACCGTGACGTGTCGCGGTCCTCCAGCGCGGTGATCTGCCGGGCGATCTCGTCTCGCTTCGCCCGGAAGAGCGTGTGCAGCGCCGGGTCGTCCACGTTCTCGACCTGGAGGTCGTACAGGTCACGCTGTGCCAGGTCCGGATCGAAGTCCAACGGACGCAGCCGCAGCGTGGGGGCGGCGCCGAAGTCACTGCGTTCGAAGTCCGTCCACGCCTCCGCCGCGTTGAGTGGCGTGACGTTGACGAGCAGGTTCACGCGGCGCTCGATCTCGGTGAGCCGGGCGTCGATCTCGAGTGCGGGCGCCAGCTGCCCGGTCGGTGATGACGTCACGGGCCGTTCATCGTCGTTGCCAGTCATCCGAGTCCCCTCTCCGGTGGTCACACCGTACTTCTCGAGCTGGACGGCAGAAACCCCTTGCGAATCGGGCCTCCGTGGTGTGTGCGGACGAGCATGCTTCGACGGTGTCGCGACGCGAGTCGACTCGATTGCGGTGGATCACGCCGGGCTTACACACCGAGCCAACCGAGCCGCCGTGATTTCCAGCCTGGGTGCCGCCACCGGCGTGACTCCGAGCTGGGAGCGGTCCAGGACGAGCTCCCGGCTCGGGAAGCCGTCACATCCGGTTCGTCGCGCCCGTCGTCACGACTGGTCGGCGCTACGGGGGAGCACCCGCCGGGGGTGCTCCCCCTGGGGTGCTCGTTCCCAGCGTTCACTCGTGTTCGGGCAGCAGCGGCGTCGACCAACCCGGGTCGCGACCGAGTTGCGCGGCTCGCGAGACCGATGCCGCGCCGAAGCGATCGCGGACCGCGTCGAGCACCGTGTCGAGGCGCATTCCGTCGTCCCAGTCGAACGGCAGCTCGGGCTGGACGCTGTCGGCGCGCGCCAGTTGCGACAGCGAGACGCCGATCAGGGTGATGCCGCGCTCGGCGATCAGCGGCTGGGCGCCGGCGAGCAACCCCTGTGCGATCGCGAGCAGCACCGACGTGCGGTCGGTCGCGGAACGCAGGGTCCGCGACCGAGTGGCCTTCGCGAAGTCGCCGTAGCGGAGCCGCAGCACGACCGTTCGGCACACCCGGTCCTTGTCGCGGAGGCGGCGGGCGAGCCGATCCATGATCTGGGTGAGGATGACGTCCAGCTCCTCGGGCGAGCGCGGGCGGGTGCCGAGCGCGCGTTGCGAGCCGATCGAGCCGCGGCGGTGCGTGCTGTCCACCGGACGCGGATCCCGAAGCCGGGCCAGCGCGTGCAGATGCGCGCCGGTGGCCTTGCCCAGCAGCCGTTCGGCGGCCGCGGCCTCGAGCTCGGCCAGTTGCCCGACCGTGCGGATGCCGAGCCGGTGCAGCTTCTCGGCGGTCACGGCACCGACGCCCCACAACCGTTCGACCGGCAGCGGGAGCAGGAACTCCTGTTCCCGTTCGGGCTCGACCACGAGCAGCCCGTCGGGCTTGCTGACCGCGCTGGCGACCTTCGCGAGGAACTTGGTCCGTGCGATCCCGACCGAGATGGGCAACCCGACCTCGGCACGAACCCGCTCACGCAGGCGCACCGCGATCTGCTCGGGCGTGCCCGCGATGCGACGGAGCCCCCCGACCTCCAGGAACGCCTCGTCGATCGAGAGCCCCTCCACGAGGGGCGTCGTATCGCGGAAGATCGCGAACACGGCCTTGCTGGCCTCCGAGTATGCCTCCATCCGTGGAGCGACGACGACGGCGTCGGGGCACAGGTCGCGCGCCTGCCGGCCGCCCATCGCGGTGCGCACGCCACGGGCCTTCGCCTCGTAACTCGCCGCCAGCACGACACCGCCGCCGACGATGACCGGCCGGCCGCGGAGCTCGGGCGCGTCACGCTGCTCGACCGAGGCGTAGAACGCGTCGAGATCCGCATGCAGCACGGTGGCCTCGCCCCGCATCCCGTCCTCCTGCCGTCACCTACTGCGGATCGTCGCACGCACCGAGGACACGGGCCGCCTCGTGCGCCGCGAGTGGCCGACGCGCGCGTCCCGATGCCAGAGTGGACCATGGCCATCGAGCGGAGGTCGCCCTCGGTGGAGGATTACCGCGCATGCCTCGCGGAGACCCCGCGAACCGTCGCCACGCCCGTGGGGCCGGTCGAGGTCGCCGAACGCGGGCGTGGCGAGCCGGTACTCGTGCTCCACGGCACCCTCGGGGGATGGGACCAGGGGCTCGTGTCGGCCGAGTTCCTGCGCGTGAACGGGTACCGGATCATCGCGCCGAGCCGCCCCGGATACCTGGGGACGCCGCTGTCGACGGGACCGACCTTCGCGGAGCAGGGCGATGCGATGGCCGCGCTGCTCGACACGCTCGAGATCGACCGCATCATCGTGTTCGCCGTCTCGGGCGGCGGGCCTGCGGCATACGAGCTCGCAGCTCGGCACCCGCATCGTGTGAGCCGGCTCGTCCAGGTCGACGGGGTCTGCATTCCCGGCCCGATTCCGAGGGCGGCAACGCAGCTCCTGGCGACGGATGCCGTCGCCAGGGCGCAGCTCTGGTTCCTCACGCACGCGACGAAGCGGACGCTCACCACACTGTTCCGCGTCGCCGGCAGCGACACCAAGGCGGTCGCGGCGGATCGGGCCGCGCGGCTCGCTGCGGAGCCCGGCAGCACGGCGTCGCTGGAGGCGACGCTGCGCGTCCCTCGGCTCGGCACGGCGACGCCCGGGGATGAAGAACGACTTCACCGTGTTCACTCCGGCGCCCCTGGAACGGATCACGTGTCCGACGCTGATCGTGCACGGGCGCTCGGACAAGACGGTTCCGCCCGCGAGCGCCGAGTACGCCCACGAGCACATCGCCGGCGCCGAGCTCCACTGGATGGACGGCTCGCACCTCGCATTCGGGCTCGAGGCCGCCGACACGGCGCCGGCGCACGTCGTGGGCTGGCTCCGCGACGACGGCTGACGTGATCGATGTCGGACGTGCGGGATAGCCTCGGACCGTGGCCACCCTCGACGACCTGCGCCGCGCCGCCGTCGGGCTGCCCGGCAGCGAGGAACGCGCGACCACCGGCGGCGCGGCGTGGTTCGTGCGCGGCAAGCTCTACGCGTGGGAGTGCCATCCTTGGCCGAGCATCCCCGACGACATGCGCGCGATCATCGCGGCCGAGCTCGTCGTCGGCGTCAAGGTCGCCGATCCCATCGACGCGCTCGCACTCGTCGAGATGGCACCCGACGTGTTCCTGCGCACGACGACGAGGTGGGGCGAGCCCAAGGTCGCGTTCCGCATGGCCGGCATCGACGACGACCATCTCGCCGAGCTCGTGACCGAGGCGTGGCGCATCCAGGCTCCGAGGTACCTGCGGCGCGAATTCGACGACGCCGAAGCGCACCCCCGATGACATACTCGGCGATGTGAGGGTGTATTTCGCCGGCCCGCTCTTCACGGGCCCTGAGCGCAGCTGGAACGCCGACATCACGGCAGCGCTCCAGGCCGCGGGGGCGGCGCTCGGGCGTCTCGCGTCGACATTGGGTCCGTAGCCGCCGTGCGCGGGATTCGGATGCCGTCCGTCCCGCCGAGTCGCTCCATGCAGCCGGCGCGAGCGTCCGGCACGCCCGGGCGCACTGGACGCGCCACGCCGGGCGCACGAGAATGGGCCTCATGTGGCGCCGGTCCTGGTGCGCGTGGTCATCGTCGGCGGAATCGTCGTGAACAGCCCCACCGATGAGCGGGGGATCCGCACGCCCGACCAGCTGCTGCGGGTCTTCGTGAGCTCCACGCTCCGCGAGCTCGAGCCCGAGCGGGCGGCCGCGCGGCGTGCGATCGAGCGGCTCCGTCTCGCGCCGGTGATGTTCGAGCTCGGCGCCCGAGCGCACCCGCCTCGCGACCTCTATCGCGCCTACCTCGCGCAGAGCGACGTCTTCGTCGGCGTGTACTGGCAGCAGTACGGCTGGATCGCCCCGGGCGAAGCGATCTCCGGCCTCGAGGACGAGTACTGCCTCGCGCCGCGCGACATGCCGAAGCTCATCTATGTCAAGCGGTCAGCCGAGCGGGAGCCTCGCCTCGCCGCGCTCCTCGAGCGGATCCGGGACGACGACGGCACCTCGTACATGTCGTTCGAGACCGCCGACGAGCTCGCGAGCCTCGTGGAGTCCGACCTCGCGAGCCTGCTCGCCGAGCGGTTCGACGCGTCGCGTTCGGAGCCGGCTCCGAGTCCGGATGCCGGGTCGGGCGCGGCCGTCGACGTGCCCGCCGTGGGTGGCCGCATCCCCGTCACGTCCACCGACGCCGTCGGCCGGGAGACCGCGATCGCGACCCTCCTGGAGTGGCTGGGCACGGACGCGAAGCGACTCGTCACCCTCGTCGGTCCCGGCGGGATCGGCAAGACGCGTCTCGCCGTCGAGGTCGCACGTCTCGCCCAGGACCGGTTCGACCGCGTGACGTTCGTCCGCCTCGCCGAGGTGGCCGAATCCGGTGACGTGCTGCCGGCGATCGCCCGCGATCTCGGGGTGCGCGACACGCGGGATCGCCCCCTCGTCCAGCAGATCGGGTCGGCGCGCACCGGCAGGGTCGACCTCATCGTGCTCGACAACTTCGAGCAGGTGCTCCCCGCCGCCATGGACGTCCTCGCCCTGCTGAACGCCCTCCCCGGCGCGACCTTCCTCGTGACGAGCCGTGCGCGGTTGCGGGTGCGCGGCGAACACGTCTTCGACGTCGAACCGCTCGTGCTGCCGGACGCGAACGCCCCGCCGTCGGTCGAGCAGCTGCTCGAAGCCCCGGCCGTGCGAATGTTCCGGGATCGTGCCGAGGCGGCGGACCCCAGGTTCGAACTGACCGCGGAGAACGCGGCGGATGTCGCGAGCATCTGCCAGGCGCTCGAGGGCGTGCCGCTCGCGCTCGAGCTCGCCGCGGCGCGCATCCGCATCCTGACCCCGGCCGCGATGCTGGCGCGACTCGATCGCGTGCTCCCGCTGCTCACGACCGGCGACCGGGACGTCCCGGAGCGTCAGCGCACGATCCGCGCGACGGTCGAGTGGAGCATCGACCTGCTGAGCCCCGATGCGAGATCCATGTTCACCTGCCTCGGCGTGTTCTCGGGCGACTTCAGCCTCGACGCCGCCGAAGCGGTCACCGCTGGAGCGCCGTGGGCGACCGACCTGTTGGGTACGCTCCTCGAGCTCGTCGACGGCAGCCTCGTCCGCCAGCACGACGAGGCCGGCGTCCCGTTCTTCTCCATGCTCGTTCCCGTGCGGGAGCTCGCGGCCGCACGATTCGCCGGGGGAGCGGATGTCGCCGCCGTGTACCGCGCGCATGCCGACTTCTACGTGGAGCTGTCCCTCGCGGCGGAACCGCTCCTCCGGGGGCCGACCCAGCCTGCCGCCGTCGCCCGTCTCGAAGCTGAGCGCGACAACCTGCGGGCCGCGTACCGGCACCTCATCGCCCTCGGCGAGGGCGACGCGGTGGCCGAGGCCGTGTGGCAGACCTTCCTCTACTGGTGGATCCGCAGCCTCATGCCCGAGGCGCGGGCGTGGATGGAGGAGGTGCTCGACGCACACGTGCCGCTGTCGCGGCGGGCGCGGGCGATCGCCCTCGCCTACTCCTCGTGGGTCTCCGTCTGGCAGCGGGATCCGTCGGTGACGACCGAACCCGCGGCCGAGAGCGTGGAGCTGTTCCGCGCCGAGGGCGACGAATTCTCCGAGGCCCTCGCTCTGGCCATCCTCTCGCTCTGCTGCATGTCGGTCTCGCCGCCGCAGCTCCGTCGTGCGCTGGAGGGCCAGCAGGAGGCGCTGGACCTTCCCGCGGTGCAGGCGAACCCGACGTTCCTCGCCGTGCTGCTCACGGGGCTGGGGCGAGTGCTGTTCCACAGCGGCGATCCGACCGCGGCCCTCGAGGTCTTCGAGCAGTCGCGCGACGTCGCCGTGGAGGCGGGCGACCTCTTCGTCGAGAGCATCGCCGTGACGCAGGTGGGCTGGGCTCGCCTGGCCCTCGGCGACCCCCGTCCCGATGCGTTCCTGCGCGCGCTCGAGATCGCGACGGGTCTCGACAATGTCGGTGGGATCGCCTTCGCCTTCGAAGGGCTCGCCGCCACGGCGGGCACGACCGGCGACCTCGAGCGGGCCGGAACGCTGCTCGGTGCCGCGGAGAGCCTGCGTTCGCGGACCGGGCTGATGGACCAGCGCGAGTACCGCTCGTACCAACCCGTCGTGGACGCGATCCTCGCGAGCGACCGGGCGGCCGACTTCGAGGCGGCGCGCGAGGCGGGTCGCCGGATGCCGCGACCCGACGCGCTGGCCATGGCGCTCGAGCGCACGAATCAGGTGACGTCGACGTGAGCGATGGCATCGACGGTCCGTCGATCCGCACGCCCGACCGGCTGCTGCGGATCTTCGTGAGCTCGACGCTCCGCGAGCTCGAGCCAGAGCGGGCGGCCGCGCGGCGTGCGATCGAGCGCCTGCATCTCGCCCCGGTCATGTTCGAGCTCGGTGCGCGCCCGCATCCGCCCCGCGAGCTCTACCGTTCCTACCTCGCGCAGAGCGACGTGTTCGTCGGCGTGTACTGGCAGCAGTACGGCTGGATCGCCCCGGGCGAGGACATCTCGGGGCTCGAGGACGAGTACCGCCTCGCGCCACCCGACATGCCGAAGCTGATCTACCTCAAGCAGCCCGCTGCGCGCGAGGAACGCCTCGCCGCGCTCGTGCAGCGGATCCGGGACGACGACGCCGCGTCATACCTGCCGTTCACCGATGCCGACCATCTCGCACGGCTCATCGAGGCCGATCTCTCGACACTCCTCGCCGAGCGGTTCGACGCCTCACGTGGGTCGCACGGAGCCGATGCCGAATCCCATGACGTCGCAGCGGAAAGGCTGCCGCTGCCGGCGACCGACGTGCTGGGACGCGACGCCGATGTCGCGACGCTGCTCGGCTGGATCGGTGTCGACGACGGTCCGAGGCTCGTCACGCTGGTCGGCGCAGGAGGCATCGGCAAGACGCGCCTGGCGCTCGAGGTCGCCCGCCGCGCGAGCGACCGATTCGACCGGGTGACGTTCGTCGCACTGGAGCACGTCCAGGAGGACCGCGACGTGGTGCCCGCGATCGCCCGGGCGTTCGGGGTCCGAGACGTGGGGGAGCAGCCCATGCTCGACCGGATCGTCGCCGCGCGTGCCGGCCGGCGGGACCTGATCGTGCTCGACAACTTCGAGCAGGTGGTCGCATCCGCGCCGGTGGTCGCGACGCTCCTGGCGGGCCTGCCCGATGCGACGGTGCTCGTGACGAGTCGGGCGCGGCTCCGGCTGCGGGACGAGCAGGTGTACGACGTCGACCCGCTGGCACTGCCGGTCGGAGCCGACGGCACCCCGCTGCAGGAGATCCTGTCGTCTCCGGCGGTCCGCCTGTTCCGGGACCGCGCGCGAGCGGCGGATCCCCGATTCGACCTCACCGAGCGGAACGCCGAGGCCGTGGCCCGCATCTGCCGAGCGCTCGACGGCGTGCCGCTGGCGATCGAGCTCGCGGCGACCCGCATCCGCGTCCTCACTCCCGAGGCGTTGGTGTCGCGCCTCGATCGCGTCCTCCCGGTCCTCGCCACGGGCGCCCGGGATGTGCCCGAGCGCCAGCAGACCATCCGGGCCACGGTGGAGTGGAGCATCGACCTGCAGACCGCCGAAGCGCAGGCGCTGTTCACTCGCCTCGGCGTGTTCACGGGCGACTTCAGCCTCGACGCGGTCGAGGCGGTCGTCGACGGCACGCCGCTGGCCGAGGCGGCGTTCGACGCGATCGCGGAGCTCGTCGACGGCAGCCTCCTCCGGCAGCACGACGACGCCGGTGTCCCGTTCTTCTCGATGCTCGTCCCGGTGCGCGAGATCGCGACCGCGAGGCTCGAGCGCGACCCGGATGCCACGGCAACCCGACGTGCGCATGCCGACCACTACGTCCGCCTCGCCGCCGAGATCGAGCCGAAGCTGCGGGGAGCCACGCAGCTCGCGGCGCTCGACCGGCTCGAGGCGGAGCGTGACAACATCCGATCGGGGTATCGCCATCTCATCGACCTCGGCGAGACGGAGGCCGTGGTCGATGCGGTGTGGCGCCTGCTGCTGTACTGGTGGATCCGGAACCTGCTTCCCGAAGCGAAGGCCTGGATGGGAGACGTGCTCCGTGCCGGCCCACCGCTCGCCCCCCGCACCCGTGCGATCGCGAATGCGATCTCGGCCTGGGTCTCGCTGCTGCAACCGACGGCCGAGATCGACCTCGCCCCGATCGAGGAGAGCGTCGAGCTGTTCCACGACCTCGGCGACGCGTTCGGGGAGGGCTGCTCGCTGACGGTGCTGAGCATCGCGTGCACCTATCGGTGGCCGCCCGAGCTGGACCGCGCGGAGGCCTTGCAACGACGAGCGGTCGAGCTCGTCGGACCGGAGCTGGATCCCACGTTCAACGCCTTCTTCAGGTCCAGCCTCGGCACGATCCAGCTCTATCGCGGGAATGCCCGCGGCTCGCTCGAGGTCGCGGAGACCGTGATCGCGGAGGCCGTCGGGTTCGGCGACCGCTTCGTGGAGTCGATCGCGCTCACGAACGCGGGCTGGGGACGGCTCGGCCTGGGCGAGGCGCGCCCAGAGCTCTTCACGCGAGGGCTGGAGCTCTCATTGCAGCTCGGCTTCGAGGACGGCAACGGCTACGCGCTCGAGGGGCTGGCGGCATGCGCCGCGTCGAGCGGGGACGTCGCGCGCAGCGGGGTGCTGCTGGGGGCGGCCGAGGCCTCGCGCACCCGCACGGGCATGGCCGACCAGCGGGCGCGGATGACGCATGCGCCGTTCGTGCAGCGGATCCTCGCCTCGGAGTGGGCCGAGTCGTTCGAGGCCGCGCGGGCCGAAGGACGTGCCCTCTCCCGGGGCGCGGCGCTCGACCTGGCCCTGGACGGGCGAACCGGCGCGGATCGATGAGTCCGGCCGGCCCGCCCGATCGCGTCAGTCCTTCGCGAGGTCGGCCTTCACGAGTTGACCGCCTGCCAGACCGGCGAGGATCGCGCCGACGTCGAGCCCGGTGAGCGACTTGACGACCTCGGTGCCCTCCCCGAGCACCTGGCCGACGGTCTTCGTGATCGCGCTCGCGCCGTCGGTCGAGACGACGGTGAGCGTGTCGATGTTGCCGATCGGCTCCGCGGCGGCGCGTACGATCTCGGGCAGGCGGGAGATGATCTCCTGCGCGAGGGCCGCCTCGCCGTACTTCTTCAGGGCGATCGCCTTCGCGTCGGTCGCGGCGGCATCCGCGATGCCCTCGGCCTGGATCGCGGCGGCGCGAGCCTCGCCCTCGGCGCGGATGCCGGCGGCGAGGGCCACCTGGCGGTCGCGCTCGGCCTCGCCCGACACGCGGACGGCCGTGGCCGAGGCCTCGGCGTCCTGCACCGCCGCGACCTTGTTCGCCTCGGCGATCTTCGTGCGCTTGTAGGCGTCGGCCTCGGTTGCGGCGTTCGCGGCGTCGCGCTGCGCGGTGGCGCGCTGCACCTCGGCATAGGCCGCCGCCTCGGCGGGCTTGCGGATGTCGATGTCGAGGCGTTCCTGGGTCACGAGCGCCTGCTCGGCGAGCGCGTCGCGCTCCTGCACGGCGACCAGCTTGTCCTGCTCCGCCTTCGCGAGCTGTCCGGCAGCCTCGGCCTCCGCGTTCGCCTTGTCGGTCTCGGCCTTGATGATCGCCTGCTTCAGGCTGAGGGCCTTCTGGCGCTCGGCGATCTGCTCCGCCGCCTCGATGCGCGCGAACTCGGCGGCGCGCGCGGCATCCGTCTCGCTGATCTCGGCGACCTGGCGGGCACGGGCGGCCTCGGCGCGACCGAGGTTGCCCAGGTAGTCGCTGCCGGGCGTCGAGATGTCCGAGATGTTCAGCAGGTCGACCTGGAGGCCCTGCTCGACGAGGTCGGCCTTCGTCTCGGCAACGACCCGGTCGGAGAGGCTCTTGCGGTCGGAGATGATCTGCTCGATGGTCATGTCGCCGACGATCGAGCGCAACGATCCCTCGAGGGACTCCTTGATGATCTCGGTGAGGAGGTCCTGCTGCGACAGGAAGCGCTGGGCGGCCCGCCGCACCCCGTCCTCGTTGCCGCTGACCTTGAAGTTGATCGAGGCCTTGATCGCGATCTTGATGCGGTTCTTGTCGACGCCCTCGACGGTGATCCCGATCTGGCGCTGCTCGAGCGAGATCGCGAAGCCCTGCTGGAGGATCGGCCACACGAACGTGCGGCCGCCGATGATGACCCGCTGTCCGATGGGCGCCTCGCCGGGCGCGGGGCGTCCGGCGCCGCGACCGACGATCACGAGGGCCTCGTTCGGCGGGACGCGCCGGATGCGACGGGCGATGAAGGTGAGCAGGGCGATGAGCGCGATCGCGATCGCGACGATCGAGATCACCTGCACCAGGAAGGGGTCGAGCACGGGCGGTCCTTTCAGGGTTCCGGAGGATGACGGGGGTGGAACTCGAGGGGGTCTGGGTCCTGCTCGGGGCGGCCGTCAGTCGGCGACGACCTTGACGCGCGTGCCGGCGTGCTCGATCACGCGGATCCGTGCGCCCTCGACGATCGGGGCGTCGGACCAGGCGAGACGGCGTTCGATCTCGCCGGGGCCGTCGAGGCTGACCTCGCCGCCCGACGACGACACGTCGGACTTCGCGACGCCCGTGAGCCCGAGGGCCGAGGCGGGCACCCCGTCCGAACTGCGCGTCAGGCTGCGGACGGCCATTGCGCTGAGCAGGTAGGCGACGACGGCGAGCACCGCGGCCAGCACGTACGCCCAGACGAGGTCGAGACCCCAGGTCACCGTGAGCGCTCCGGCCGCGCCGAAGACCACGAGGCCCACGGCGAGCGCCGTGCTCGAGATGGCTCCGTCGCCGATGTCGAAGTGGTCGAGGATGTCGCCGAGCACGAGCGAGATGACGAGCAGCACGAGGCCGAGGCCTCCGACGATCAGGAAGGGGAGGAGCAACGTCGGGGAGCCTCTCGTGCGCACGAATCCCGCGGGCGACCACCCGCGGGTGCACTCACCCTACCGGCGACGGGGTCGTCCGCGCATCACTCGTGCGCACCTTCGTCGCACCGGCGTCACGGGAGCGCCGGATGGCCGAGCGAGAGGGCGTCGACGGCCGCGTCGCCGCGGATCCGGCGCATGCACGCCACGACCTCGTCGACGACCGCGGGGGAGAGCGCTGTGCAGACGACGCTGTTCCGGCCGACGGCGGCGAGGCCGCCCGCGCGGATGCGCACGACCTCCCAGCCCACCTCGCGGAGCGCCTCGTCCTTCTCGAGATCGGAGCCCTCCTTGAGCCCGCGGTGGGCCCGCCGGGAGCGGCCGGGATCGTCGTACTCGATCGCGATGCGCAGCTGCGGCACGAGGATGTCGGGCCAGACCTCCTGGCGACCGTAGAACGTGCGGGCGATGCGCACCGCGTTGACGCCCTGGTGCAGCCGGATGCGCTCGCCCAGCAGCATCCTGAGCCGCTGCTCGGTCTGCGAGGTGCGCGTGCGCAGGCCCGGGTTCATGTAGGCGACACCGGCCTCGCGTGCGGCGGTGGGACCGCCCGCGTTGACCCTGCACTTCGGGCAGCCGGGGCCGGTGAGCACCTCGCTGATCGTGGCGGCGTATCGATCATGTCCGCGCGCGCAGCGCCAGTCGTACGTGGCGCCGATCCGCGTCTCGCGGGCCAACGCCGATCGCTGTGCGGGCGCGACGCGGCCGAGGAGCTCGCCACGGCTGCGGTGGGTCTCGTCGATGAGCATGCACAGGGGACACACGCGCCGGAGGGCGACGACCCCGTCGGTGCCGGCGACGGCACCGTGGCCGCACCGGAAGCTCACCGCGACCACGATCGGACCTCTCGTTGCTCCATGGGACCCATGGTGCGGCATCCCGCCGACACTCTCTCGACGGCGTCGGCCGGACTGCCGGTGTCACCGGCCGCGGCGAGAATGGAGCCGTGCACGTGGTGGTCGGTGCGGGAGCCCAGGGGCGGATCGTCCTGGTCGACCCCGACGACCCCGCCAAACCCCTCGCCGAGGTCGAGCCCGACGGGTTCGCCGACGCCGTCCGCGCGCTCGAGGCGCGCGAGCATCCGCGCTGGGTGTGGACGGAGACGCGCCGCTGGTATCCGCGCCTCCTCGATGCAGGCGTCCGGGTCGAGCGGTGCCACGACCTGCGGCTCTGCGGCGCCATCCTCGACCGATCGACGATCACCGAGTGGGCGCGTGCGGGCGGGCGGCACGCGCGGCCCGGGTGGCTCCCGCCCGGACCGGCCGAGGCCGGCGGCGCGGCCGCCACGACCACGACTCCGGCGGTGGCCGCGCACAGCGCCCTCTTCGACCTCGACGACTTCGGCGGCGACTCGGCGGTCGGCCTCGGCAACGCCCCAGAGCCTGCGATCGGTGCTGCCCCCGCACCTTCCACGGATGCCGCGGCGCGCGCGTCGGGGGCATTCGTCCCGGTCGACGCGGTCGCGGCCGAGCTCGCACGCCAGCTCGCCCTCGTCGCCGAGGGCGACGATCCCCGACGCCTCCGGCTCCTGCTCGCGGCGGAGTCCGCGGGGGCGCTCATCGGCGCCGAGCTGCAGGCCGCCGGCCTGCCGTGGGACCGCGCCGTGCACGAGGCCGTGCTCGAGTCGGAGCTCGGGCCGCGCCCCTCGCCCGGATGGAAGCCGGTGCGCATGGAGGCCCTGGCGAGCCGGGTGCGCGAGGAGCTCGGCGCGGCATCCGTGAACCTCGACTCGCAGGCCGACCTGCTGCGCGCGCTGCGCGGCGCGGGCATCCCGGTCGAGTCGACCGCGCGCTGGGAGCTGCGCGACCACGACCACCCCGCGATCGAGCCGCTCATCGCGTACAAGAAGCTCTCGCGGCTGCTCAGCGCGAACGGCTGGACGTGGCTCGACGAGTGGATCCTCGACGGACGGTTCCGGCCCGAGTACGTGCCCGGGGGCACGGCCACGGGGCGGTGGGCGACGTCGGGCGGGGGAGCGCTGCAGTTGCCCAAGAACGTGCGCAGCGCGGTGGTCGCGGATCCGGGCTGGACGCTCGTCGTGGCCGACGCGGCGCAGCTCGAGCCGCGCGTGCTCGCGGCGATGGCGCGCGACGAGGCCATGGCCGAGGCGGCGCGCGGACGCGACATCTACCGCGGACTCGTCGACGGCGGTGTCGTGGGCACGCGCGACGAGGCGAAGGTCGCGATCCTCGGCGCCATGTACGGGGCGACGACGGGCGACAGCGGGCGCCTCGTGCCGCGCCTCGCCCGTGCGTTCCCGCGGGCGATGGGCCTCGTCGACCGGGCCGCGGCCGACGGCGAGCGCGGACTCCCGGTCACGACGCTCCTCGGGCGGTCCTCACCGCTCCCGTCGGCGGAGTGGCGGGCGGTGCAGGCCCGAGCGAGCGAGCCCGACGCCACCGCCGTCGACGAACGACGAGCGCGCTCGCGGGCCCGCGACTGGGGTCGGTTCACCCGCAACTTCGTGGTGCAGGGCAGTGCGGCGGAGTGGTCGCTCTGCTGGATGGCCGCGCTGCGCGGCCGCCTCGCCGAGATCGGCTCGACGGTGACGGATGCCACGCCCGACGCGGTCGCCTCGGGCCCGGTGTTCGGCCGGACGCCGCACCTCGTGTACTTCCTGCACGACGAGATCATCGTGCACGCCCCTCGCGAGACGGCCGACGCGGTCGCCGCCGCCGTCGAGGAGACCGCTGCGGCGTCGGGGCGCCTGCTCTTCGGCGACTTCCCGGTCGACTTCCCGCTCGACCTCGCGATCGTCGAGAGCTACGCGTCGGCGGGCTGAACGGCGTCGTTTGCGTCGCTGGGCTCGGCCGAGACGGATGCCGTACCCGGGCGTCGTCCGCGCCTGGGCCGCTCCGCACGGGGCGCGAACGGGATCCGCTCCTGCGCCGACACCTCGTCGAGCCAGCCGAGCACCGCCACCGCGCGCGACCGCTCGGCCGCCGTGACGAGCGAGACGAGCTCCCGCTCGCCCTCGGCGGGCGCCGGCTCGTCGCTCGACGTGCCGGCCGCGGCGACGGTCGATCGCTCGTCCGAATCGGATGCCGCGTCACGACGCCGAGTCCAGCGACCCCGCTCCGCGACGAGCACCGCGTCGGCATCGACCCCCGGCAGCGAGCGGGCGATGAGCACGCGGTCGAGCGTCTCGTCCCACGGATCGGCGCCCGCGGCATCCGTGCCCTCGAGCCAGGATCGCGCCGCGGTCGCACCCGCGGACGTGAGGCCGTAGAGGGGGAGGCCGTCGTCGGTCGTGCCCGCGGGCTCGACGAGCCCCTGCTTCTGCAGGCGCTCGAGCGTGGCATAGGTCTGGCCGACGTTGATGCTGCGCCGGCCGCCCGTGCGGGTCGCGAGGCCGCCGTGCAGTTGGAACCCGTACGCAGGACCCGCGGTGAGGAGCGCGAGGAGCGCGTCGCGCACGGCCATGTGCACCTCCGGCTGGGGGATCGGGAACGCTTCACCGAGCATACTGTTCCGTGTCGTCCGGAGTCGCGGCATGTCGCCAGAGGTCGCGGAATGGGGCGCCGACCGGCGCGGATCCTTGTCAGGGCCGGGATTCCGCGGCATACTCGTCGAAGACGGCTCGCCGTCCACAATCGAACACCCGCTGTCCGGCGGTTCCGAGGTCGTAGGGGAAGACGCACCTCGAGAACGGAGACGGAGATGGCGGAGAAGGTCACGCGGGCCGTGCGCGCCGCGCGAGGCGTGCTGTTCGTGCACTCCTCGCCGCGGGCGCTGTGCCCGCATGTGGAGTGGGCTGCCGGGCGTGCGCTCGGCACGGCCGTGAATTTCGACTGGTCGGAACAGCCGGTCTACCGCGGTCTCCTGCGTGCCGAGTTCTACTGGGAGGGCGAGGCCGGCACCGGCGCGAAGCTGGCCTCCGCGCTGCGGGGCTGGGACCAGCTGCGCTTCGAGGTGAGCGAGGACCCGACGCCAGGGTCCGACGGCGCGCGGTGGATGCACACGCCCGAGCTCGGCGTCTACTTCGCGCAGACGGACACGGCCGGCAACACCGTCATCCCCGAGGACCGCATCCGCTACGCGATGGAGGTCGCGGGCCACGACGCGGTCGAGCTGCATCGCGAGCTGCGTCTCGCGCTCGGCCAGGCGTGGGACGACGAGCTCGAGCCGTTCCGCCACGCGAGCGACTTCGCCCCGGTCGTCTGGTTGCACCAGGTGGGCTGAGCGGCGACGCCGCCCGAGCGGCGCGACGCGGACGTCGGATGACCCTTCCCGGCGACCGCACGAGCGAAGCAGTGGGCGGCGACGAAACGGGCCCCGCGCCGGGAGGCGTCGGGGCCCGTTCCATGAGCCGTGCGGATCAGGCGGTGCGGAAGCCGACCACCGCGTTGTGCCCGCCGAAGCCGAACGAGTTCGAGATCGCCACGAGCGGGCCGTCGCCGAGGGCGCGGGGTTCGCGCACCACGTCGAGGTCGATCTCGGGGTCGAGCTCGGTGACGTTGATCGTCGGGGGAGCGGTGCGGTGGTGCAGCGCGAGCACCGTGAACATCGCCTCGATGGCGCCGGCGCCGCCGAGCAGGTGCCCGGTCGATGCCTTCGTCGCGCTCACGGCGATGTTCGGGAGGTGCTCGCCGAAGACCGCGGCCAGGGCCGTGTACTCGGCGATGTCGCCGACCGGCGTGCTCGTCGCGTGCACGTTGATGTGCGCGACCTCGTCGAGGCCGACGCCGGCCTGCTCGAGGGTCGTGCGCATCGCTCGGGCGGCGCCGGTGCCCTCGGGGTCGGGAGCCGTGATGTGGTACGCGTCGCTCGTGACCGCGCCGCCGATGAGCTCGGCGTAGATGCGCGCGCCGCGCGCCTTCGCGTGCTCCTCGGTCTCGACGACGAGCGCCGCGGCGCCCTCGCCCATCACGAAGCCGTCGCGCGCCACGTCGTACGGCCGCGACGCGTGCGCCGGGTCGTCGTTGTTGCGCGAGAGCGCCTGCATCGAGTTGAACGAGGCGATCGTGATCGGGTGGATGGCGGACTCCGAGCCGCCCGCGATGACCACGTCGGCGAGTCCGGCCTGGAGGTGGTCGTACGCGTTCACGAGCGCCTCGGTGCTCGACGCGCACGCGGAGACGACGGTGCGGATGCCCGCACGCGCGTGCAGGTCCATGCCCACGGCCGCCCCCGGGCCGTTCGGCATGAGCATCGGCACGGTCATCGGGAGGACGCGGCGGGGTCCGCGCTCGCGCAGGGTGTCCCACGCGTCGAGCAGCGTCCACACGCCGCCGATGCCGGTCGCCCAGTCGATCGCGAGGCGGTCGGACGGCACGTCGGGCGCGCCCGCGTCGGCCCAGGCCTCGCGGCCGGCGATGAGGGCGAACTGGCTCGACGGGTCGAGGCGCTTGATCTCGTGGCGCTCAAGCACGTCGGCCGGCTGCACCTTGGCGTTGGCGGCGAAGGTGACGGGCAGCTCGTACTGGGCCACCCAGTCCTGCTCGATGGTGCGGGCGCCGGACTCGCCTGCGAGCAGGTTCGTCCAGGTGTCGCGGGCGGTGCCCCCGAGCGGGGAGGTCGCACCGATGCCTGTGATGACGATCTTGTTGGTCATTCGAGAATCACTCCAGGATGGAAGAGGGCAACGTGATCGAGCGGGCCGGACCGTCAGGCCGGCCCGCTCGGGTCAGCGACTAGGCCTGGGCCTTGACGATGAAGTCGACGGCGTCGCCGACGGTCTTGAGGTTCTTGACCTCCTCGTCGGGGATCTTGACGTCGAACTTCTCCTCGGCGTTGACGACGATCGTCATCATCGAGATGGAGTCGATGTCGAGGTCATCCGTGAACGACTTGTCCAGCTCAACCGTGTCGGTCGCGATGCCGGTCTCGTCGTTGATGAGCTCGGCCAGGCCGGCAAGTACTTCTTCGGTGGACAATGCCATGGTTCTTCTCCTTGGGGGTGTCTCGTTTGACCGAGACTCAGTCTAGATGGACGATGAACGGCGGTTCAGGGAAGAACCACCACTTGGGCGCCGAACACGAGGCCGGCGCCGAAGCCGATCTGGAGGGCGAGCCCTCCCGAGAGTTCCGGGTGCTCCTCGAGCAGCCGGTGGGTCGCGAGCGGGATCGACGCCGCCGACGTGTTGCCGGTGGTCGCGATGTCGTGCGCGATGACGACGGTCTCGGGCAGCTTCAGCTGCTTCGCGAACTCGTCGATGATGCGCATGTTGGCCTGATGCGGGATGAACGCCGACAGGTCGGCGCTCGTCACGCCCGCGGCATCCAGCGCCTGCTTCGCGACCTTGGCCATGTCCCACACGGCCCAGCGGAAGACGGTCTGCCCCTCCTGGCGGAGGGTGGGCCACTCGGCCGCCCCGTCGCGGAACTCCGTGAGCGTGTGGTTCATGCCGACCGCGTCGGCCTTCGAGCCGTCGGAGCCCCAGATGGTGCGGGCGATGCCGGGGAAGTCGCTCGGTCCGATGACGACCGCGCCCGCACCGTCGCCGAGCAGGAACGAGATCGAGCGATCCGTCGGGTCGACGACGTCGGAGAGCTTCTCGGCGCCGATCACGAGGGCGTAATGAGCGACCCCCGTGCGGATGAGGGCGTCGGCCTGCGCCACGGCGTAGGCGTAGCCGGCGCAGGCGGCGTTCGTGTCGTACGCGGCCGCGGGGTTCGAACCCACCCGGTCGGCGACGACGGCCGCCATCGACGGGGTCTGCTGCACGTTGGAGATCGTGGCGACGATGACGAGGTCGATGAGCTCGGGCGCGACGCCCGACTTCGCGATCGCCTCCTTCGCGGCATCCGTCGCCAGGTCGAGCGCGGACACGTCGGCGCCGGCGCGGGCGCGGGTCACGATGCCCGTGCGCTGCTGGATCCACTCGTCGGAGGAGTTGATCGGGCCCACGAGGTCGTCGTTCGGCACCGCGTTCTCGCCGCGGGCGGCCCCGATCGCGTAGATGCGCGTGTAGGCGGGTCCGTGCGACTGCTGGAGAGTGGGTTTCGTCATGCTCGGCTTTCTCTGTGCGCCCGTTGGAGGATCGTCGTGCCCGGTCAGGCGGCCTGCTCGATGAGCTCGATGGCCGCGGGCAGGTCGTCGGGGGTCTTCACGGCCACGGTGGGCACGCCCTTGAGGGCACGCTTCGCGAGGCCGACGAGCGCGCCGGCCGGAGCCACCTCGATGAGGCCCGTGATGCCCGCGGCCGCGAACGACGCCATGTCCTTGTCCCAGCGCACGGGCGACGAGACCTGCCCGACCAGGAGGTCGACGAACTCCCGGCCCGACCTGACGACGGTGCCGTCGCGGTTGGTCCAGAGCGTGATGCCGGGGTCCGACACGTCGAGCTCGGCCGCGACGAGCGCGAGGCGGTCGACCGCGGGGCGCATGTAGCGCGTGTGGAAGGCGCCCGCGACCTGCAGCGGGATGACCCGTGCGCCGGCCGGCGGCTCGGCCCGGAGACGGTCGAGCGCGTCGAGGGCGCCGGCGACGACGATCTGGCCGCCGCCGTTGAAGTTCGCGGGCTCGAGTCCGAGCTCGTCGAGGCGGGTGGTGAGCTCCGCCTCGTCGGCGCCGATGACGGCGCTCATGCCGGTCGCCTCGAGCGCCGCGGCATCCGCCATCGCACGGCCGCGCTCGGCGACGAAGCGCGTCGCGTCGGCCTCGGCGAGCACGCCGGCGCCGGCCGCGGCCGTGATCTCGCCGACCGAGTGGCCCGCGATGCCGCCGATGCGGTCGCGACGGCCGTCGGCGAGGAGCGGCGCGAGGGCGAGCAGGCCCGCGGCCACGATGAGGGGCTGGGCGATCGCGGTGTCGCGGATCGTGTCGGCGTCGCTCTCGGTGCCGTGCGTCGCGAGGTCGACGCCGGCGGCCTCGGAGTAGGCGGCGAGCTGCTCCGCCGCGGCGGGGTCGGCGAGCCAGGGTGCGAGGAATCCGGGGGTCTGCGAGCCCTGTCCAGGGCAGACGACGACGATCACCCTCCCTATCCTGCCAATGACCGCCACCTCGGGTGTGTGTCATTGCGACAAGCTCTCGCAAGAACCCTTGTGCGTGCCCGACAGGCAGGGCGTGACGGATGCCGCCGAACCGGCCGGATCGACGTCAGCCCTGGCGTCGGCGCGGCTGGTGCTCGTGATCGCTCATCGATCCGATGATGAGCGCGGATTGCAGGATGAGCGCCTCGCGGGCGCCCGTGGCATCCCACCCGATGACGTCGGAGACGCGCTTCAGCCGGTAGCGCACGGTGTTGGGGTGCACGAACAGCTCTCGGGCGGTGGCCTCGAGGGACCGCCCGTTGTCGAGGTAGCTCCACAGGGTCGTGAGGAGCTCGGTCGAGTGCGCCTGCAGCGGCCGGTAGATGCGGTGCACGAGCGTGGCGCGGGCCAGCGGGTCGCCGGCGAGCGCCCGCTCGGGCAGCAGGTCGTCGGCGTGCACCGGCCGCGGCGCGTGCCGCCACGACCGGGCCACGGCGAAGCCCGCGAGTGCCGCCTTGGCGCTCTTCGACGCGTCGACGAGGTTCGGCACCTCGTGGCCGAGCACCAGGTGCCCAGGGCCGAAGTGCGGCTCGAGCTGCGTGGCGATCTCCATGAAGGTGAGCGCGGGGGAGGTGCCGATGGTCTCCTCGGGCTCGCGGCCGAGGGGGTCGGACCGGCCGATCACGAGCACGAGCCGGTTGCCCTGCACGCCGATGAGCACGTCGGCGTGCATGTGCCGGGCGGCTCGGCGCACGTGGTCGACGTCGAGCTGCTTCGGCGCCGTGCCCACGAGCACGGCGACCTCGCCGTGTCCGTGCCAGCCGAGCGCCGCGATGCGGCTCGGGAGCTCGTCGTCGTACTCGCCCGAGAGGATCGAGTCGACGACGAGCGCCTCGAGCCGGGCGTCCCAGAGCCCGCGCGCCTCCGCGGCGCGCGCGTACACGTCGGCCGCGGCGAACGCGATCTCGCGGGAGTACAGCAGGATCGCCTCGCGCAGCTCCTCGCCGCCGCCGTTCTTGACCCGCTCCTCGACGACCTCGACGACCACCCGGATGAGCTGCAGCGTCTGCTGCAGGCTCACCGAGCGGAGGAGCTCCCGTGGCGCCGCGCCGAAGACGTCGGCCGCGATCCACGGCGTCGACCGCGGATCGTCGTACCAGGCGATGAACGACGAGATGCCCGCCTGGGCGACGAGGCCCACGGCCGAACGGCGGCTCGGCGGCATGTCGCCGTACCACGGGAGCGTGTCCTCCAGGCGCTTCAGCGTCTGGGTCGACAGTTCGCCCGCGATGGTGCGCAACCATGCGAGCGTCTCCGCCTTCGTCCTGGGCTTCGTCGCCACCTGGGTCGCCTGCTAGCTCTCGCCGCCGGCCGTTCCGGTGGTGCCGGCGTTCACGTCGTGGAGCCGGTACTTCTCGATGGCCTGCGCCGGGAGCGACCGGTCGACCTCGCCGCGGTCGGCGAGGGACTGAAGCGTGCGCACCACGACCGACGGTCCGTCGATCTTGAAGAAGCGACGCGCCGCCGGACGCGTGTCCGAGAACCCGAAGTCGTCGGCGCCGAGCGTCGCGAAGTCGCCGGGCACGTAGGCGCGGATCTGGTCGGGGACGGCGTGCATGTAGTCCGACACGGCGACGAACGGTCCGCCCGAGCCCGAGAGCTTCTGCGTCACGTACGCGCTGCGGCGCTCGGCGTCGGGGTTGAGGAAGTTGTGCTCGTCGGCGGCCACGCCGTCGCGACGGAGCTCGGCCCAGCTCGTGACCGACCAGACATCCGCCGACACGCCCCAGTCGTTCGCGAGCAGCTCCTGGGCCTCGATGATCCACGGCACCGCGACGCCCGAGGCGAGCAGCTGGGCCTTCGGCCCCTGCACGTTCGACTCCGAGAGGCGGTGGATGCCGCGAACGATGCCCTCGACGTCGACGCCCTCGGGCTCGGCGGGCTGCACGAGCGGCTCGTTGTACACCGTGAGGTAGTACATGACGTTGGGATCGGGGTGGTTGCCGCCGTACATGCGGTCGAGGCCCGAGCGCACGATGTGCCCGATCTCGTAGCCGTAGGCGGGGTCGTACGAGACGACCGCCGGGTTCGTCGATGCGAGCAGCGGCGAGTGTCCGTCGGCGTGCTGCAGGCCCTCGCCGGTCAGCGTCGTGCGGCCGGCGGTGGCGCCGATCATGAAGCCGCGCGCCATCTGGTCGCCCGCCGCCCAGATCGCGTCGCCCGTGCGCTGGAACCCGAACATCGAGTAGAACACGTAGATCGGGATGAGCGGCTCGCCCTCGGTGGCGTACGACGTGCCGACCGCGGTGAACGCGGCGAGCGCGCCCGCCTCGTTGATGCCGACGTGCACGATCTGGCCCTGCGGGCTCTCCTTGTAGGCGAGGAGCAGCTCGCGGTCGACCGAGGTGTAGTGCTGGCCGTTCGGGTTGTAGATCTTCGCGTTCGGGAAGAACGCGTCCATGCCGAACGTGCGCGCCTCGTCGGGGATGATCGGCACGATGCGGTTGCCGAAGTCCTTCGCCCGCATGAGGTCCTTCAGGAGTCGCACGAACGCCATGGTCGTGGCGATCTCCTGCGTGCCCGAGCCCTTCTTCGCGATCGCGTACGCCGAGTCGTCGGGCAGCGTGATGGCGGTGTGGCTCGTGCGGCGCTCGGGCAGGTAGCCGCCGAGCTCGCGCCGGCGCTCGTGGAGGTAGCGGATCGACTCGTCGTCGTTGCCCGGGTGGTAGTACGGGGGCAGGTACGGGTTCTCCTCGAGCTGCGCGTCGCTGATCGGGATGCGCATCGCGTCGCGGAAGGTCTTGAGGTTGTCGAGGGTCATCTTCTTCATCTGGTGGGTCGCGTTGCGACCCTCGAACGACGGACCCAGGCCATAGCCCTTGATCGTCTTCGCGAGGATGACCGTCGGCTGGCCCTTGTGCTCGGTCGCCGCCTTGAACGCCGCATAGACCTTGCGGTAGTCGTGGCCGCCGCGCTTGAGGTTCCAGATCTGCTCGTCGGAGAGGTCCTTGACGAGCTCGAGCGCACGCGGGTCGCGGCCGAAGAAGTTCTCGCGCACGTACGCGCCGGACTCCGCCTTGTAGGTCTGGTAGTCGCCGTCGGGCGTGACGTTCATGAGGTTGCGCAGGGCGCCGTCGTGGTCGCGGGCGAGCAGGTCGTCCCACTCGCGGCCCCAGACGACCTTGATCACGTTCCAGCCGGCGCCGCGGAAGAAGCTCTCGAGCTCCTGGATGATCTTGCCGTTGCCGCGCACCGGTCCGTCGAGGCGCTGGAGGTTGCAGTTGATGACGAACGTGAGGTTGTCGAGGCCCTCGTTCGCGGCGACCTGCAGCTGGCCGCGGCTCTCGACCTCGTCCATCTCGCCGTCGCCGAGGAACGCCCAGACGTGCTGGTCGGACGCGTCCTTGATGCCGCGGTTGGTGAGGTACTTGCTGAGCTGCGCCTGGTAGATCGCGTTGATCGGGCCGAGGCCCATCGACACGGTCGGGAACTGCCAGAAGTCGGGCATGAGCCGCGGGTGCGGGTACGACGACAGGCCGTTGGGCGCGTGCGACTTCTCCTGGCGGAAGCCGTCGAGCTGGTCGGAGCTGAGCCGGCCCTCGAGGAAGGCACGGGCGTACATGCCGGGGGAGGCGTGGCCCTGGAAGAACACCTGGTCGCCGCCGCCGGCGTGGTCGGGGCCGCGGAAGAAGTGGTTGAAGCCGACCTCGTAGAGCGCGGCGCTCGAGGCGTACGTCGAGATGTGGCCGCCGACGGCGATGCCGGGACGCTGCGCGCGGTGCACGAGCATCGCGGCGTTCCAGCGGATCCAGGCGCGGTAGCGGCGCTCGACCTCCTCGTCGCCGGGGAACTCGGGCTCGTTCTCAGGGGCGATCGTGTTGAGGTAGTCGGTGGTGGGCACCATCGGCACGCCGAGGTGCAGCTCCTTCGAGCGCTTCAACAGGCTGAGCATGATCTCGCGCCCGCGCTGGTGCCCCTTCTCGGCGACGAGCGCGTCGAGCGATTCGGCCCATTCCGAGGTCTCCTCGGGATCGGAGTCCATCGCCTCGACCGAGTAGGGGTCCTGGTCGTTGACAGTCACACTCGACCTCTCTCTTCAGCAGGTCTTGCCTGCGGCTGGGGGCGTGCGCACGACGAAGCGACCGGTTCGCGGTCGGGTGGCACCACGCCATCCTAGTGATTCTATGCCCGGTGCGTCGGGGCTAGGCTGGGCGCCGTCCAGCCCCCGTCTCCACTGGGAGGAACGGCCCGATGATCCTCGGCCCCGGCGCGATCGCCCCCGATTTCACGCTCGCCAACCAGTTCGGCCAGCCCGTCTCGCTCGCGGACTTCCGCGGCGTGATGCCGGTGACGCTCGTGTTCTTCCCGCTCGCGTTCTCGCGCACCTGCCAGGGCGAGCTCTGCGAGCTCCGCGACCACCTCGAGCTGTTCGAGGACTCGGGCACCGAGCTGCTCGGCGTCTCGGTGGACTCGAAGCACGCGCTGCGGGCGTGGGCGGAGGAGCAGGGCTACGGCTTCCAGCTGCTCGCGGACTTCTGGCCGCACGGCGAGGTGGCGCGCGCGTACGGCGCGTTCCTCGACGAGCGCGGCTACGCCAATCGGGCCACGTTCGTGATCGACGTCGACGGCGTCATCCGCTCGAGCTTCGCGACCGCGCCCGGCGAGGCGCGCACACTCGAGCAGTACCGGGCGGCCCTCGCCGGCTGACGGATGCCGCGGCATCCGACCGCCGTCAGTCGAGGATGCCGACCGACCGCGCGATCACGAGCGCGAGGATCACGAACCCGCCGAACGCCTGCAGCCCCATGAGGAGCTTCGTGCGCTGTCGCAGCGGCATCGCGTCGCTGGCGCTGAACGCCATGCTGTTCGACAGCGAGGTGTAGAGGTAGTCGATGAAGCGCGGCGTCCAGTCGACGCGCGCCGCCGAGCCCTTGGCCACCTCTTCGATGGTCGTCTCGTCCTCGTCCTGCGAGAAGCGGAAGTCGGCCGGCGGGATCTCGGTGCGGGCCCACGCGGTGCGCACGACGGGTCCTCCGCGGTCGAGCTCCCAGTAGAGCAGCGCGAACCCGATCACGTTCGCGACCCACACCTGCAGTGCGGCGAGCAGCAGCCCGGGGGCGTTGTGGTGGCCCTCGACGAGCTTGTACACGAGGATCACGAGCGCGACCTGGTTGATCAGCACGAGCAGCGCGACGAAGGCGACCGACACCATGCGGTACCACCGCGTCTGCTTGCGCAGCCGGTGCGGATTGAGGAAGCTCAGCGTCACGAGGAAGGCGAGGCCGGCCGCCACGAGGACGAATCGCTGGCTTCCGAAGATCTCGTTCGGCAGGAACGCGTAGAGCGCCAGCGCCGACACCAGCGCGACGACGGCCGGCCACCGGTACTCGGGCTGGGCCGTGCGACTCGGATGCTGCGCCACGACCTCCATGGGCGTGAGTCTATGGACGCTCCGATAGCATGGGCGTGCGCCGCGCGGCGTGGGCGCGAGCCCGTCGCGTTCGCAGGGGGCCTTTAGCTCAGTTGGTAGAGCGCCACGTTTACACCGTGGATGTCGTCGGTTCGAGCCCGGCAGGGCCCACCGTCGGATGCCGCGGGCCGCTGCTCCGGCCGTGACGCCGAGCCGCGCCGCTAGGCTGGGGCGCGTGCCAGTCGTTCTCGCCGAGGTCTTGACCACGATCGATCGGCTCTGGCCGCTCGAGGGCGCCGAGCCGTGGGATGCCCCGGGGCTCGTCACGGGCGATCCCGCCGCCGCGATCGAGCGGGTGCTCTTCACCGTGGACGCCGTCGCGGGCACGGTCGACGAGGCGGTGGAGCTCGGCGCGGATCTGCTCATCGCCCACCACCCGCTGCTGCTGCGCGGCGTCACGTCGATCGCCGAGGACCGCTACAAGGGCGCCCTCCTGGCCCGGCTCGTCCGCGCCGGCTGCGCGCTCGTCGCCGCCCACACGAACGCCGACGTGGTCGACCAGGGCACCTCGGCCGTGCTCGCGTCCCGACTCGGGCTCGTCGACGTGCGGCCGATCGTGCCCGGCACGGACCCCGCGCTCGGGCTCGGCCGTATCGGCCGGCTGGCCGAGCCGATGAGCCTCGGCCGGCTGGCGCGCGTCCTCGCGGAGATCCTGCCGCCGACCGCCACGGGCGTTCGTGCCGCGGGCGGCTTCGACGACCCGGTCGAGGTCGTCGCGCTCTGCGGCGGCGCCGGCGACTCGCTGCTCGGCGACCCGCTCGTGCGCGGCGCCGACGTCTACATCACGGCCGACCTCCGGCACCACCCGGCCTCCGAGGCGCGCGAGCAGGCGCTCCTGGGCGGGGGACCGGCCCTCATCGACGTGTCCCATTGGGCGAGCGAGTGGCTCTGGCTCGATGCCGCCGCCGCGGAGCTCCGCGACGCCCACCCCGAGCTCGACGTCCGCGTGAGCGAGCTCCGCACCGACCCCTGGGACTTCCAGGTCGTGCAATGATGACCACTCCCGCACCGTCCCCCACGAGGAGCACCACGTGAAGGCCAGCCCCGCCGACCAGCAGGAACTGCTCAGGCTGCAGTCCCTCGACACCCGACTGCAGCAGCTCGCGCACCGACTCGGCGCCCTGCCGCAGGCCGCCCCGCTCGCCGAGCTCGCGAAGCGCGACGCCGCCGTGCGCGGCACCCGGGCCGAGGCCGTGGGCGGACTCGAGGACGCGCGCGCCGAGCTGACGCGGCTGGAGTCCGACGTGGCCGTGGTCGAGGCGCGCATCGCGCGCGACGGCGACCGCCTGCAGCACACCTCGTCGACGAAGGACGTCGCCGCGCTCGAGGCGGAGCTCGCCTCGCTCGCCCGACGGCTCTCCGACCTCGAGGACCAGGAGCTCGCGGTGATGGAGAAGGTCGAGACGGCCGAGGCGGCCGTCGCCGGCATCGACGCCGAGCGCGCGACCATCGCCTCGGAGGCCGCGGCCCTCGAGGCCGAGCGCGACGAGGCGGCATCCGGGCTCGGCACCGAGCGCGACGCCGCCGAGCGCGACCGGGCCGTCGTCGCGGGGGGCGTGCCGGCCGAGCTCCTCACCTTCTACGAGCAGCGTCGCCTCCGCGGCGGGGGAGTCGGCGCCGCCCTCCTGCGCCAGCGCACCTGCAGCGGCTGCACGATCACGCTCACCGGCTCCGACCTCGAGCAGGTGCGGCGCGCGGCGCCCGACGACGTCCTGCAGTGCCCCGAGTGCGACCGCATCCTCGTGCGCACCGACGAGTCGGGGCTCTGAGGCGCGCCGGCCGACCGGGCCCGCGGCGGTCGAGTCGAGGCGTCGAGCCCGGGCACAGCTCCGCCCTGTAGCCTTGGAGGGCGAGCGGGTCGGCAAGACGGTCGCGTCATCCGAGCGATCGGATGCCGAGGAACGTCCGGGCTCCGCAGGGCAGGACGGTGGGTAACACCCACCCGGGGCAACCCGCGAGACAGTGCCACAGAAAGCAGACCGCCTCGGACGCGAGTCCGGGGTAAGGGTGAAACGGTGGGGTAAGAGCCCACCAGCGGCCGCGGTGACGCGGTCGGCTCGGTAAACCTCGTCCGGAGCAAGGCCAGACAGGGAACGATGGGGCTGCCCGTCCCGTTCCCGGGTAGGCCGCTGGAGGGCTGCGGCGACGCAGCTCCGAGAGAGATGGCCGTCCAGCCGGTGTCGCGCAAGCGCCCGGTGAACAGAACCCGGCGTATCAGCCGGCCCGCTCGCACCACCCGGTCGGCGTGACGCCCGTCAGCGCGTGGCGAGTGCCGCGGCGCCCAGGATGCCGGCGTTGTTTCGGTGCACCGCAGGAACGATCTTCGTCTTCAGGTCGAGCAGCGGCAGGAACTCCTCGCTGTGCTTCGACACGCCGCCGCCGACGATGAACAGGTCGGGCGTGAACAGGAACTCGACGAACGAGTAGTAGCGCTGCAGCCGCTTCGCCCACTTCTCCCAGCTCAGCGACTCGCGCTCCATCGCGGCGTACGCCGCCTTCTTCTCGGCGTCGTGCCCGTCGATCTCGAGGTGCCCGAGCTCGGTGTTCGGCACCAGCACGCCGTCGTAGATGAGCGCCGAGCCGATGCCGGTGCCGAGCGTGGTGAGGATCACGAGCCCGTCGACCCCGGCGGCCGCGCCGTAGCGGAGCTCGGCGAAGCCCGCGGCATCCGCGTCGTTGATGAAGTGGATCTCGCGGCCGAGCGCCTGCTCGAAGAGGTCCTCGGCCTGCAGGCCGATCCACTCGTCCGAGATGTTCGCAGCCGACAACGTGTAGCCGCGCTTCACGATCGCGGGGAAGCACACGCCGAGCGGGAGCTTCTCGCTGCCCGACAGCTGCGCGTCGATCTGGTCGACGAGCTCCTCGGTGGCCGTGAGCATGTCCTTCGGGCGTCCGCCCTCTGGGGTCTTCACCTTGAGCCGCTCGGTGACGAGCTCGCCGGTGCCGAGGTCGACGACCGCCCCCTTGATGCCCGTGCCGCCGATGTCGATGCCGATCGCGTGGTCAGTCGCCATGGCGCCACACTATCGCGCGACCATCGCCGGATGCCGCCGCGCCCTGGCGGTGCCTCAGGGGAGCGTCAGGATCTCGGCGCCGCGCTCGGTCACGACGAGGGTGTGCTCGAACTGCGCGGTGAGCGCGCGATCGCGCGTGACGACCGTCCAGTCGTCGTCCCAGACGTCCCATTCGATGGTGCCGAGCGTCAGCATCGGCTCGATGGTGAACACCATCCCGGGCTCCATGACCGTGTCGAACTCGGGGGCGTCGTAGTGCGGGATCACGAGGCCCGTGTGGAACGCGCGGCCCACCCCGTGACCGGTGTAGTCGCGCACGACCCCGTACCCGAACCGCTTCGCGTACGCCTCGATCGCACGGCCGATGACGTTCACCTGCCGGCCGGGGGCCACCGCGCGGATGCCGCGGGCGAGCGCCTGCTCGGTCCGCTCCACGAGCAGTGACGCCTCCTCGCTCGCCTCGCCGACGAGGAACGTGCGGTTGAGGTCGCCGTGGTAGCCGTCGAGGTAGGCGGTGACGTCGAGGTTCACGAGGTCGCCGTCCTCGAGCACCGTGTCGTCGGGGATGCCGTGGCAGATCACCTCGTTCACCGACGTGCACGACGACTTCGGGTAGCCGCGGTAGCCGAGCGTGGAGGGGTAGGCGCCGTGGGCCACGACGTGGTCGTGCGCGATGCGGTCGAGCTCGTCGGTCGTGACGCCGGGCGCGATGGCGGATGCCGCCGCCTCGATCGCCTGCGCGGCGATCCTCCCGGCGGCGCGGATGCGCTCCACCTCGTCGGGCGCGTAGCGGTCGCCGGCCGTGTTCGGCGCCGGCGCGGGGCGCCCCACGTACTCGGGTCGGGGGATGCCGGCGGGGACCCGGCGCTGCGGCGACAGGCGTCCGGGGATGAGGTGGCCGGCGGCATCCTTGGGCATAGGATCACCCTATGGCGCAGGATGTGGAGCACCAGTATTGGTACAACATGAAGACCGGCGAGGTGGAGCAGGGCTTCCAGTCGCCCGCCCCTGACCGTGTCGGGCCCTTCGAGACCCGCGCCGAGGCCGAGCGCGCCTTGGAGATCCTCCGTGCGAACAGCGCCAAGTGGGCCGAGGAGGAGGCCGCCGAGGACTAGTCGGCGCCGGGCGCCACGGCGCTCGTCTCCATCGCGACCGTCAGGCGGCCGCGTCGGTCACTCGTAGCTGTGCTCGGCGTTCGGGTAGCTGCCCGCCTCGACGTCGGCGCGCCACTCGCGCGCGGCCTGGGCGAGGGTGCCCGACAGGTCGGCGTACTGCTTGACGAACTTCGGCACGCGCCCGACCGTGAGACCGGCCCAGTCGGTCCAGACGAGGAGCTGCCCGTCGGTGTGCGGGCCGGCGCCGACGCTGATGGTGGGGATCTCGAGGAGCTCCGTCACCTGGCGCGCCGCGTCGGCGGGCACCATCTCGAGCACGACTGCGAACGCGCCGGCATCCTGCACCGACTTCGCGTCGGCGAGCAGCTGCTGCACGCCCTCGCCCCGCCCCTGGATGACGTGTCCGCCGAGGCCGTGCTCGCTCTGCGGCGTGTAGCCGATGTGGGCCATGACGGGGATGCCCGCCTGCACGATGCGGCGGATCTGCTTGTGACTGCGTTCCCCGCCCTCGAGCTTCACGGCGTGGGCGCCGGTCTCCTTCATGAAGCGCACCGCGGTGTGCAGCGCGTCCTCGGGGCCGTTCTCGTAGGAGCCGAACGGCATGTCGGCCACGACGAACGCGCGCCTGACGGCGCCGGCGACCGCCCGCGTCAGCGGGATGAGGTCGTCGATGGTGACGCGCAGCGTGGTGTCGTAGCCGAGCACGTTGTTGCCGGCCGAGTCGCCGACCAGCAGGAAGTCGATGCCCGCCTCGTCGAAGATGCGCGCGGTGAGCATGTCGTAGCTCGTGAGGCCGGTGATCTTGATGCCCTCGCGCTTCGCGTTCTGGAAGTGGCGGGTGCGCACCCGCTTCGGTCCTCCGGATGCCGCGGCGCCCCCGTACGGATTCGTCTCGGCCACGGGCTGGGCCCCGGATGCTGCGTCGTCGACGGGCTGCTCTGACATGCCGCCAGTCTGGCACACGCGGCATCCGTGCCCGGCGTCTCGCCCGGCCCCGAGCCGCTACCCTGAGAGGTGCGAGAGAGGGTGTGGATGGATAAGCAGCGCGACTTCGTTCTCCGGACCATCGAGGAACGAGGAGTCAAGTTCGTACGACTCTGGTTCACCGACGTGGTCGGCACCCTGAAATCGGTGGCGATCGCACCCGCGGAGGTCGAGGGGGCGTTCACCGAGGGAATCGGGTTCGACGGGTCCGCGATCGAGGGCCTCAGCCGCACCTTCGAGTCCGACCTGCTGGCCTTCCCCGACCCGACGACCTTCCAGACGCTCCCGTGGCGCGGCGACATCGATCCCACCGCGCGCATGTTCTGCGACATCACGACGCCCGACGGTGAGCCCGCCGTCGCCGACCCGCGCAACGTCCTCAAGCGCACGCTCGCACGCGCCGCCGACCGCGGGTTCACGTTCTACACGCACCCCGAGATCGAGTTCTACCTGCTGCGCTCGTCGAAGTACGGCGAGGAGGGCCCCGTGCCCGTCGACTCGGCGGGCTACTTCGACAACGTGCCGGGCGGCACCGCGCACGACTTCCGCCGTCGCAGCGTGCGGATGCTCGAGGACCTGGGCATCTCGGTCGAGTTCAGCCACCACGAGGCCGGGCCCGGCCAGAACGAGATCGACCTGCGCTACGCCGACGCGCTCACCACGGCCGACAACATCATGACCTTCCGCACGGTCGTGAAGGAGGTCGCGATCGAGCAGGGCGTATACGCCACGTTCATGCCGAAGCCGTTCTCGCAGTATCCCGGCAGCGGCATGCACACGCACCTCTCGCTGTTCGAGGGCGACACCAACGCGTTCTACGAGGCCGGCGCCCAGTACCAGCTGTCGAAGATCGGCCGCCAGTTCATCGCCGGCCTGCTGCGCCACGCGAACGAGATCTCGGCCGTCACCAACCAGTTCGTGAACTCGTACAAGCGCCTCTGGGGCGGCGACGAGGCGCCGAGCTTCATCTGCTGGGGCCACAACAACCGCTCCGCGCTCGTGCGCGTGCCGCTCTACAAGCCCAACAAGGGCCAGAGCGCGCGCGTCGAGTACCGCGCGATCGACTCCGCGGCCAACCCGTACCTGGCGTTCTCGCTGCTGCTCGCGGCGGGCATGAAGGGCATCGAGGAGGGCTACGACCTCCCGCAGGAGGCGGAGGACGACGTGTGGGCCCTCACGGACAGCGAGCGCCGCGCGCTGGGCTACCACCCGCTGCCCGCGAGCCTCGACCACGCGATCGAGTACATGGAGGAGTCGGAGCTCGTCGCCGAGACGCTCGGCGAGCAGGTCTTCAACTACGTGCTCGCGAACAAGCGCTCCGAATGGCGCGACTACCGTTCGCAGGTGACGACGTTCGAGCTGCAGCGCAACCTCGAGATCCTCTGACCAGCACCGGATGTCACGCCAGGCCCAGACCCTCGGCCGGCTCGCACGCGCGGGCTTCGACGACCTCGACCGCGCCGCGGCCGGACTGGAGGCCCTCGCCTCGGCGACGGGCCTCGACGTCGAGGCGCTGCTCGAGGCGTTCAGCCACGCCGGCGATCCCGACGAGGCGCTGAGCGCGACCCGGCGCCTGCAGGAGCGAGTGCCCGACGACGTGGCGGCGGTGCTCGCGCACGACGCGTCGGCCGAGCGCCTGGCGCGGCTGCTCGGCGCCTCCCGCGGCTTCGCCGACGTGCTGGCGCGGCATCCGCACGAGCTCGCCGTGCTGCAGCAGGTGCCGATGGCGCCCCTCGGCACCGACGAGGCGCGGGTCGTGCTGCTGCAGGCCCTCGACGAGGTCGACGTGCCGGCCGCGCGCTACCTCGAGGCGGCCGCGGCCGCGATCCGGGTGCGCTACCGGCGGCTCCTCGCGGCGATCGCCGTGTACGACCTGACGCGCGCCGACGCGATCGAGGCCGTCGACACGGTCGCGTCGGGTCTTGCCGACCTCGCGGGCGCGACCCTCGACGCTGCCCTCGTCGCGGCGCGACGGGCGACCGCGCGGGCGGAGGGCGAGGCCGCCGGTCCGGGGAGGTATCCCGCCGCCGAGGTGGAGTCGACCCGTCTCGCGGTCATCGGCATGGGCAAGGCCGGGGCGCGCGAGCTCAACTACGTGAGCGACGTCGACGTCATCTTCGTCGCGGAGTCGGCCGACGAGGACGCCGTCGCGACCCCGCGCGCCCTCGACATCGCCACGCGGCTCGCCATGGTCGCCATGCGCGTCATCTCCGAGCCCGGCATCGAGCCGCCGCTCTGGGAGGTCGACCCGAACCTCCGCCCCGAGGGCAAGGACGGCGCGCTCGTGCGCACGCTCGACTCGCACCTGCAGTACTACGACCGCTGGGCGAAGAGCTGGGAGTTCCAGGCGCTCCTGAAGGCCCGCCCGCTCGCCGGCGATCGGGAGCTGGGGGAGCGGTACGCCGCCGGCGTCGCGCCCAAGGTGTGGGCGAGCTCCAGCCGTGAGGGCTTCGTCGAGTCGGTGCAGCGCATGCGCGAGCGGGTCACCCAGCACATCCCGGCCGACGAGGTCGACGTGCAGCTGAAGCTCGGTCCGGGCGGCCTGCGCGACATCGAGTTCACCGTGCAGCTGCTGCAGCTCGTGCACGGGGCGACGGATGCCGCGATCCGCCAGCCCGGCACACTGCCCGCCCTGGCGGCACTCGCCGAGCACGGCTACGTCGGTCGCGAGGAGGCGGCGGAGTTCGCCCGGGACTACCGCATCCTGCGCGTGCTCGAGCACCGGCTGCAGCTCGCCCGGCTGCGCCGCACGCACCTGATGCCCCGCGGTGCCGCCGAGCTGCGCGCACTCGCGCGGTCATCGGGCCTCGGACGCAGCGCCGACGACCTCACGGCCAGGTGGCAGGCGACCCGGCAGCGCGTGCGGGGCCTCCACGAGCGGCTCTTCTACCGCCCGCTGCTCTCGGCGGTGGCCGCGCTGCCCGCAGAGGGCCTCGGGCTCACGAGCGAGCAGGCGGAGGCGCGCCTGCGTGCCATCGGCTTCCGCGACCCGCGCGGCGCCCTCGCGCACATCGGCGCGCTCACCGCGGGCGTCTCGCGCCGCGCGACCATCCAACGACACCTCATGCCGGTGCTCATCTCGTGGTTCGCCGACGGGGCCGATCCCGACTACGGGCTGCTCGCGTTCCGCCGCGTGAGCGACACGCTCGGCACCACGCACTGGTACCTGCGACTGCTGCGCGACTCGTCCGATGCCGCGCTGCGCCTCACGCGCGTGCTCTCGGGATCGCGCTTCGCGGGTGAGCTCCTCGAGCGCATCCCCGAGGCCGTGGCCTGGCTCGAGGACCTCGACGAGCTCCGCCCCCGCTCGCTCGCCGCGCTCGACGACGAGAAGCGGGCGGTGCTCGGCCGGCACGGCGACGCGGATGCCGCAGTGAAGGTGTTCCGCGCCATCCGCCGCCGCGAGGTGCTGCGCCTCGCGCTGTCGGCGATCCTCGACGTCTGCACGGTCGAGGAGCTCGGACACGGCCTCTCCGACGTCACGCAGAGCCACATCGCCGCGATCGTCGAGGCGATCCGCGGCGAGGAGCCCGACGGCGTCGAGTTCGCGGTCATCGGCATGGGCCGGTTCGGCGGGCGCGAGCTCGGCATCGGATCGGACGCCGACATCGTCTACGTGTTCCGGCCGGCGGGCGCGGAGCCCGAGGCCGCGCAAGCCCGCGCGCTGCGCATCGTGGCCGACCTCGTGCGGCTCACCGAGGACGCACGGCTGCCGTTCGAGCTCGACGCCGACCTGCGCCCAGAGGGGCGGAACGGCGTCGTCGCGCGGTCGCTCGACGCCTACCGCGCCTACTACGCGCGCTGGTCGCTCACGTGGGAGGCGCAGGCGCTGCTCCGCGCCCGGGGCGTCGCCGGCGACGAGGCGCTCATCCGCGACTTCATGGAGCTCGCCGACTCGGTGCGCTACCCCGCGGAGATCTCGGAGCGCGACGTCCGCGAGGTCAAGCGCATCAAGGCGCGCGTCGAGAACGAGCGGCTGCCCCAGGGCGCCGATCCCACGCGTCACCTCAAGCTGGGTCGGGGCTCGCTGTCGGACGTCGAGTGGTTCGTGCAGCTCGTGCAGCTCCAGCACGGGGCGGAGGAGCCGTCGCTCCGCACGCCGTCGACCCTGGACGCGCTGGCGGCGGCCGTCGAGCACCGCCACATCCCGGCGCGCGATGCGGAGACGCTGCGCGCCGCGTGGATGTTCGCGTCGCGGGCCCGCTCGGCGCTCACGCTCTGGCTCGATCGCACGACCGACGTGCTGCCGGTCGAGCGCTCGCAGCTCGAGGGCGTCGCCCGCATCATGGGCTACCCGCCCGGCTCGGCGTCGAGCCTCGAGAGCGACTACCTCGCGCTCACGCGCCGCGCGCGCACCGTCTTCGAGCGCGGGTTCTACGGCGTCGAGCCGCGTCGCGAGCCGACCACGGGCTGAGCGTCGGGGGCGTCAGCAGCCTGACCGGCCTGACGCCTACGGGCCCTTCGGTGGACGGTCGGGCCGACCGATGCCAGGCGGCAGGTCGGTCTGGTCGCGCTGCGAACGGTAGTACGCGTCGGAGCCCTCCCTCCGCATCGCGTCGTCGTCGGCGTCGTGCGGCTCGCTCCGGTTCCGCACGACCCTCATGACGAGGACCGCGATGCCGGCGAGCAGGAGGACGACGACGATCGCGAACGGGAGCCACGTGTCCATGCCGCTCAGGCTACTCGCGACGGACCATCAAACCGAGGATTCCTCGCGACTATCTGCAGACGACCGAACCCTTCCGCACGACGAAGCCCCTCCCGGCGAACCGGAAGGGGCTTCGTGTTCGGGTCTCGGGAGCTCTCGATCCTGGGGAGGGGGACCTGAACCACCGATCAGCTGTGATTGCGGGTCAAACGCCGTAGTAGAGCTCGAACTCGAACGGGTGGGGGCGCTGGGCCAGCGGCTTCAGCTCCTTCTCGCGCTTGTAGTCGATCCAGGTCTCGATGAGCTCCTTGGTGAACACGCCGCCCTCGAGGAGGAAGTCGTGGTCGGCCTCGAGCGCGTCGAGCACGGCGTCGAGCGAACCCGGCACCTGGGGGATCGACTTGGCCTCCTCGGGCGGGAGCTCGTAGAGGTCCTTGTCGACGGGCTCGTGCGGCTCGATGCGGTTCTTGATGCCGTCGAGGCCGGCCATGAGCTGCGCGGCGAACGCGAGGTAGGGGTTGCCCGAGGCATCCGGCGCACGGAACTCGATGCGCTTGGCCTTCGGGTTGGTGCCCGTGATCGGGATGCGGATGGCCGCGGAACGGTTGCCCGCCGAGTAGACCAGGTTGACGGGGGCCTCGAAGCCCGGCACGAGGCGGTGGTAGGAGTTCACCGTCGGGTTGGTGAAGGCGAGCAGCGCCGGCGCGTGACGCAGGATGCCGCCGATGTACCAGCGTGCGACGTCGGAGAGGCCGCCGTAGCCCGCCTCGTCGTAGAACAGGGGCTTGCCCTCGTTCCACAGCGACTGGTGCGTGTGCATGCCCGAGCCGTTGTCGCCGAAGAGGGGCTTCGGCATGAAGGTGGCCGTCTTGCCCCACTCGTCGGCGGTGTTCTTGACGATGTACTTGAACTTCAGGATGTCGTCGGCCGCGTGCACCATCGTGTCGAAGCGGTAGTTGATCTCGGCCTGGCCGCCGGTGCCGACCTCGTGGTGGGCGCGCTCGAGGATGAGCCCCGCCTCGATGAGCTTCAGCGAGATGTCGTCGCGGAGGTCGGCCTGCTTGTCGACGGGGGAGACGGGGAAGTAGCCGCCCTTGTAGGGCGTCTTGTTGCCGAGGTTGCCGCCCTCCTCGGTGCGACCCGAGTTCCAGGCGCCCTCGTGCGAGTCCACCGAGTAGAAGCTCGCGTTCTGCTTCACCTCGTAGCGCACGTCGTCGAAGATGTAGAACTCCGCCTCGGGCGCGAAGTACGCGGTGTCGGCGATGCCGGTCGACGCGAGGTACTTCTCCGCCTTCTTCGCGACCTGGCGCGGGTCCTTCGCGTAGATCTCGCCGTTGCGCGGGTTGTAGATGTCGAAGATCATGACCAGCGTGCGCTCGGCGCGGAACGGGTCGACGTACGCGGTGGAGACGTCGGGGATGAGCTGCATGTCCGACTCGTGGATGGAGGCGAAGCCGCGGATCGACGATCCGTCGAAGAGCTGGCCGACGGTGAAGAACTCCTCGTCGACGGTCGACGCCGGGATGTTGAAGTGCTGCTGCACGCCCGGGAGGTCGGTGAAGCGGATGTCGAGGAACTTGACATCCGTCTCCTTGATGAACTTGAGCACTTCGGACGAATCACTGAACATGTGTCGGAATCTCCAAGAGGGGGCGAGTGGGACCGGACGGACGTCGACAGCCGTACCCGACGCTAGCGAGTCGCCGTTTCCCGACCGTGACGCGAATGTTTCCGCCATGTTACGCGCAGGAGGGCTCGGTAGACTCGTCGGGTGCCTGACGCGAAACCCCGAACCTTCGGCGACCTCGAACCCAGCCGGTGGCCGGGGGAGCGGCTCGGGCTCCCCGATTCCGGCCCGGGATCCGTCGGCCGCGTCGGTCGGCGCATCGCGGCGATCGCGATCGACTGGGCGTCGGCGACGCTGATCGCGCTGCTGTTCGCGCCCTACAGCTCGGTGCTGCACTCGTGGCTCACGCTCGCGATCTTCGCGCTCATGCAGGTGCTCTTCATCCCGACGATCGGCGGCAGCGTCGGCCACCGTCTCCTCGGCATGCGCGTCGTGCCGATCTCGGGCGGATGGGTCGGATTCTGGCGGCCCGTCGTGCGCACGCTGCTGCTCGTCATCGTGATCCCGGCGATCGTGTGGGACTCCGACCAGCGCGGGTTCCACGACAAGGTCGCCGGCACGGTGCTGATCCGGGCCTAACCCCGGACATGCAGCAGCGGCATCCGCCGATGACGGATGCCGCTCGCTGGTCGTTCGGGTCAGCGCATCTTGCCGCGCTGGGGCCGGACCTTCATCGGGTCGATGCCCTTCGGGATCGGCAGCGCGGTCTGGAGCGAGTTCAGGCGGTTCGACACCGCGAGCACCTCGGGCTTGGTGAGCGTGCGCTTGGTCTTGCGCATGGTCGCGGCGAGGCGGTGGAGCTCCACGGAGCCCTCCTCGTGGCCGACGGCGATGAGCGTCACGGGGACGTTGGGGAGGATGCGGGTGACTTTGCGCTTCTCCTCGTCGAGCATGCGCTGCGTGCGGCTGACCGGGCCCTCGCTGATGAGCACGACGCCGCCGCGGCCGACCGCGCGGTACACGGCGTCCTGCGTCTTGCCGTTCACGGCGACCGGCATCTCGTTGCCGACCCAGCCGCGGCGCAGGCCGCTGCGGAGGACGGCGCCGACCGCGCCGGGCTGCCCGTCGATCTGCGAGTAGGCGGCGCGCTCGGCACGGCGCCCGAGGATGACCAGGGCGAGCAGGAAGCCCGCGAGCACGCCGGCGACGATCCAGAGTGCGATCGTGAAGCCGTTGCCCTCGCCGAGCCACAGCGCGAGCGCGAGGCCGACGAGCACGGGCGCGAGGAAGCCGAGGAGCATGAGCCACTGCGCGCTCGAGTCGTAGCGGCGGGTCATCTGGAAGACCTGCCACATCTGCTTCATGCGGCCGGGCTCCTTCGGAGCGGACGGCTTGTCCTTCGTGCGTGCCATGGTCTCAAGGATAGCGGCGGCGGACGCCGCCTCCGACCGCGTTCACCGACGGCGGAGGCGGCATCCGGACGCCTCAGCCGACCGCCTGCGCGAAGCCGAGCGACGCGTCGGCGAGGTGGGAGAGCTCCGCGGGCAGCTCGCGGCCCTTCGCGTGCATCGACTGCGCCCAGAGGCGGCCCGCGCGGTACGACGAGCGCACAAGAGGGCCGGCGAGCACGCCGAGGAAGCCGATCTCCTCGGCCTCCTGCTTGAGCTCGACGAACTCCTCGGGCCGCACCCAGCGGTCGACCGGCAGGTGCCGCGGGCTCGGGCGGAGGTACTGGGTGATCGTGATGATGTCGGTGCCGGCGTCGTGCAGGTCCTGCAGGGCCTGCGTCACCTCGGCACGCTCCTCGCCCATGCCGAGGATGAGGTTCGACTTCGTGATCAGGCCCGCGTCGCGACCCTGCGTGATCACGTCGAGCGACCGCTCGTAGCGGAACGCCGGTCGAATGCGCTTGAAGATGCGCGGCACCGTCTCGACGTTGTGGGCGAACACCTCGGGACGCGCAGAGAACACCTCGCCGAGGTGCTCGGGGTTGCCCGAGAAGTCGGGGACGAGGATCTCGACGCCTGTGCCGGGCGACTGGCGGTGGATCTCGCGGATCGTCTCCGCGTAGAGCCAGGCGCCCTCGTCGGGCAGGTCGTCGCGGGCGACGCCGGTGACCGTGGAGTAGCGCAGCTGCATCCGCACCACCGACTCCGCGACGCGGCGCGGCTCGTCGACGTCGTAGTCGGCGGGCTTGCCGGTGTCGATCTGGCAGAAGTCGCATCGGCGCGTGCACTGGGAGCCGCCGATGAGGAACGTGGCCTCGCGGTCCTCCCAGCACTCGTAGATGTTCGGGCAGCCCGCCTCCTGGCAGACCGTGTGCAGCTCCTCGCCCTTCACGAGCTGCTGCAGCTGGCGGTACTCGGGCCCCATCTTCGCCCGCGTCTTGATCCACTCGGGCTTGCGCTCGATCGGCGTCTGGGCGTTGCGGACCTCGAGGCGCAGCATCCGGCGCCCCCCGGGTGCGGTGCTCATGCGGCGACCGCCGCCTCGGCCTCTGCACGGAATCGCCGGGTGATCGGGTCGACCAGGTCTTCGGGCGCGACCTCGCGACCGAGCTCGCGCGAGATGGTCGTCACGCCGGCGTCGCGGATGCCGCAGGCCACGATCTTCTCGTAGGGCTCGAGCGAGTTCGAGCAGTTCAGCGCGAACCCGTGCATCGTGACGCCGTCGGCGACCCGGATGCCGATGGCCGCGATCTTGTTCTCGCGGCCCGGTTCGCCGACCCAGACGCCCGAGCGGCCGTCGACCCGGCGTCCGTCGACGCCGAGCTCGGCGAGCACGTCGATGAGGATGCCCTCGATGCGACGCACGTAGCCGACCACGTCGACCGGCTCGGCGAGCCGGAGGATCGGGTAGCCGACGAGCTGGCCCGGTCCGTGCCACGTGATCTTGCCGCCGCGGTCGACGTCGATGACGGGGGTTCCGTCGGTCGGCCGCTCGTCGGGCGCGGTGCGCTTGCCGGCGGTGTAGACGGAGGGGTGTTCCAAGAGGATGACGGTGTCGGGGCGTTCGCCCCCGACGACCGCGCGATGGACGGCGCGCTGAAGGTCGAGACCCTCGATGTACGGCACGGAGTTGGCGCTTAGCCCCGCGACGACGAAGTCGAGCATGCCGTCCAGTCTAGGCGGGCGGATGCCCCGACTCGTCCTCCCCACGGAGGCGGCCCGTCCGGTCGGTGCCGGTGCCGTCGCTCGGCGTCGGTCGGCGTCCGGCGGCGCGGAATCCTTGCATGCATGAGCCGTCGTCCGCGCCGCGACCACCCGACCGAGCGCCGCCCCGAGGCGGACGCGCGCGGCCTCGGAGCGGCACCGCTCGACGGCCGGCTCGTGGGCTATCGGCTGATCCGGCGGATCGCGTCGGGGGAGCGGGCCGACGTCTACCTCGCGGCCCTCGGGCGATCCGAGGCATCCGATGCCGATGGGGCCGTCGGAGCCGACTTGGCCGACCCGACCCGGGTCGCCGGTGCGGCGCACGGCATCCCGTCGCTCGTGGTGCTCCGCGTCTACGGCGCCGAGGCCGACGACGACGCGATCACGCGCGAGCTCGAGGCGATGTCGACGGATGCCGCGGGCGCCCTCCCGCGGCTCCACGACGTCGCCACCCTGCCCGACGGCCGCTGCTGCGTGGTCGTCGAGCGGCTCGGCGGCGGTTCGCTCGCGCGGACCCTCTCGAGCCGCACGATCACCGCGGGGGAGGCCGTGACGATCCTCGCGCCCGTGGTCGTCGCCGTGGACGACCTCGCCCGGCGCGGATTCGTGCACACGCGACTCGCGGTGAGCGACATCGTCTTCGACGACGGCGGTCGTCCGCGTCTCGTGGGACTCGGCGCGCTGCAGCGCCTGCCCGATCGCGGCGCCGAGCGCACGGCGCTGCGTCGCGTGGCCCACGAGCGGCTCGCTGATCTCGTCGAGGATGTCGCCGCCGCGGTGATGCCGCCGGGCGCCCTCGGCAGCGCCGTCGACCTGATCCGTTCGCGGCTCGTGGTCCGTCCGTTCGCGCCGTGCGAGGCCGAGCTCGAGCGGCGCCTGTTCGGGCTGGCGACGCCGGAGCCCGTGCGGGGGGTCGCCACCGCCGCGATGCCGCGTCGGGTGCCCGCTCGGGTCATGTCCCCGATCCTCCCGTCGGCGGAGGAGGACCCGGATGCCGGCGCCGCGCCGTCGAGGGAAGGCGTCGCCGTCGGCGGTGGACTGCGGCGATGGCTCGCGCTCGTCCAGGCGCCAGAGGGCGTCGTCGAGCAGCTCGCCGCCGCAGCCGACATCGATCGGGTCGCGAATGGCCGGGGCCGGCTCGCGGCGCTGGTGCGAAGCCGCGGCCGCGCCATCACGGTCGGGGCGCTCCTCGGGGGAGCCGCGCTCGTCCTGATGCTCACCCTCGTGCCGCCGGCGAGCGCGGAGGGAGATGGCGCGTCGAAGACGTCGGACGCGTCGGTCGGGGAGCGCGAAGCGGAGGAGGGTCCGGCGGCTGAGGAGCAGGCCGAGGAGGCGCCTCCGCCGGAGTCGGCGTCAGGGGTTCCGGAGTCGGCCTCCGATGCGTCGGGGTCCGCCGAAGTGGGCGGAACGCCGACCGCTGACGATCCAGTGGCCGCGGCACGCGACCTGCTCGATCGGCGCGCGGCGTGCTTCGCGGCGCTCGACCTGCGCTGCCTGGAGACGGTCGTGCAACCGGGATCTGCGATCGAGGCGTCGGATCGAGCGGCGCTGGCGGCCGCGCGCGAGGGCGAGGCGGTGGCGCCGACGGCGTTCGATCCGGCCACCGTCGAGGTCGTCGCCGAGATGGGCGGCGCGGTGCTGGTGCGAGCTCGCGTCGCCCCCGAACGCGAGCCGGCCTCGCTCCTCATGGTGAGGGGCGAGGCCGGCTGGCGCTTGCGCGAGGTGTTCGACTAGATGCCGAGCGACGACTGGAAGTCGCCCTCCTCGAGGCGCTCCTTGACCGCGGTGAGGAAACGGGCGGCGTCGGCACCGTCGATGATGCGGTGGTCGTACGAGAGCGCGAGGTAGACCATCGAGCGGATCGCGATCGCGTCCTCGCCGTCCTGCTTCACGACGACGGGCCGCTTCACCACGATGCCGGTGCCGAGGATCGCCGACTGCGGGAGGAAGACGACCGGCGTGTCGAACAGCGCGCCGCGCGAACCGGTGTTGGTCAGCGTGAACGTGCCGCCCGAGAGCTCGTCGGGCTTCAGCTGGTTGTTGCGGGTGCGGTCGGCGAGGTCGGCGATCTGCGCGGCGAGCTGGGCGATGTCGAGCTCGCCCGCGTCGCGGATGACCGGGGTCAGCAGGCCGCGCTCGGTGTCGACCGCGATGCTGATGTTCTCGGTCGCCGGGTAGACGATGCTCTCGCCGTCGACCGTCGAGTTGACGATCGGGTACGCCTTGAGCGCCTCGGCCGCGGCCATGGCGAAGAACGGCAGGAAGGAGAGCTTGTTGCCCGTCTTCTCGAGGAACTCGCCCTTGACGCGGTCGCGGAGGCGGGCCACCCGGGTCACGTCGACCTCGACGACGGTGGTCAGCTGCGCGGTCGACGTCATCGAGACGACGGCGCGCTCGGCGACCACCTTGCGCAGGCGGGTCATCGGCACCGTGGTGCCGCGCAGCGGCGACGTCTCGAGCGGCGTGCGGGCCGGTGCCGCGGCGGGAGCCTCGGCGGCCGGCGCCTGGCCGGCGGTCATGACGTCCTGCTTGCGGATGCGGCCGCCGACGCCGGTGCCGGTCACGCTGGCGAGGTCGACGCCCTGCTCGTTGGCGAGCTTGCGCACGATCGGGGTCACGTAGCCGCTGGGGCCCGCGTGGGCGCCTGCAGGGGCGGCCTCGGCTGCGGGAGCCGCCGGAGCGGCAGCCGGTGCCTGAGCAGCGTCCGGCGCCGCCGGAGCGGCCGGGGCCGCCGGAGCGGCCGGGGCCGCCGGAGCGGCGGCCTCAGGTGCCGGGGCGGGAGCCGGAGCAGCCGGGGCCGCCTCGGGCGCGGGTGCCGGGGCGGGAGCCGCCGCGGGAGCAGGTGCCGGAGCGGCGGGAGCCGCCTCGGGAGCCGGAGCAGCGGTAGGCACCGGAGCGGCCTCAGCGGCCGGAGCCGCCTCGGGAGCAGGTGCCGGAGCGGCGGGAGCCGCCTCGGGAGCCGGAGCGGCAGCCGGCGCCGGAGCGGCCTCAGCAGCCGGGGCGGGCGCCGGTGCCGGAGCAGCCTCAGGGGCGGGCGCCGGTGCCGGAGCAGCCTCAGGCGCGGGCGCGGGCGCCGGAGCCGGTGCGGCCGGAGCCGCCTCGGCGGGCGCGGGTGCCGCCTCTGCAGGCGCCGCAGCGCCGGATCCGTCGCCGATCGTGACGAGCGCCGTGCCGACCTCGACGGTCTCGTCCTCCTGGACGAGGATCGCCTCGATCACGCCGGCCACCGGCGACGGGATCTCCGTGTCGACCTTGTCGGTCGACACCTCGAGCAGCGGTTCGTCGACCTCCACACGGTCGCCGACGTTCTTGAGCCATCGGGTGACCGTGCCCTCCGTGACACTCTCACCGAGTGCCGGGAGGCTGACGGATTCGCTCATGCGCTTGTCTCCTTCACAGCGTGTGACGCTTTCTAGCTTATTGCAGTCGTTGTTCGCGGGCGCGGGCTCAGAGCGCGTGCAGCGGCTTGCCGGCGAGCTTGAGGAACGCCTCGCCCAGCGCCTCGTTCTGGGTGGGGTGGGCGTGGATGAACGGGGCGATGTCCTCGGGGTACGCCTCCCAGTTCACGGCCAGCTGGGCCTCGCCGATCAGCTCGCCGACACGGGCGCCGATCATGTGCACGCCGACGACGGGGCCGTCGTTCACGCGCACGACCTTGATGGAGCCGCTCGTCTCGAGGATGTGGCTCTTGCCGTTGCCGGCGAGGTTGTACTCGTACGACGAGACCTGGTCGGCGCCGAACTTCTCGGCGGCGCGGGCCTCGGTGTAGCCGATCGAGGCGACCTCGGGGTCGCAGTACGTGACCTTGGGGATGTTGACGTCCTCGACGAGGATCGGGTTGAGCCCGGCGATCTCCTCGGCGACGAAGATGCCCTGCTGGAAGCCGCGGTGCGCGAGCTGCAGGCCCGGGACGATGTCGCCGACGGCGTAGACGCCCGGGAGGTTGGTCGCGAGGCGCTCGTTCGTGATGACGAAGCCGCGGTCCATGCTCACGCCGACCTCTTCGTAGCCGAGGCCCTGCGTCGCGGGGCCGCGGCCGACGGCGACCAGCAGCAGCTCGGCCTCGACGGTCTCGCCGTTCTCGAGCGTCACGACGACGCCCTGGTCGTCCTGCGTGACGCCCTGGAAGCGCACGCCGAGCTTGTACTCGATGCCGCGCTTGCGGAACGCGCGCTCGAGCTGCTTCGAGACCGACTCCTCCTCGTTGGGCACGAGGTGGGGGAGCGCCTCGATGATCGTGACCTCGGCGCCGAACGACTTCCAGACGCTCGCGAACTCGACGCCGATGACGCCGCCGCCGAGCACGGCGACCTTCTTCGGCACGAAGTCGAGCTCGAGCGCCTGCTCGCTCGTGATCACGCGGCCGCCGATCTCGAGGCCGGGCAGCGAGCGCGAGTAGGAGCCGGTCGCGAGGATGACGTTCTTGCCGACGATGCGGTCGTCGCCGACCTGCACGGCGTTGGCGGCGACGAGGCGGCCCTCGCCCTCGATCACGGTGATGCCGCGGGCCTTGACGAGGCCCTGGAGGCCCTTGAACTTGCTGGCGACGATGCTCTGGCGGTACTGCGTCACGGCGGGGACGTCGATGCCCTCGAACGTGGAGCGGACGCCGAAGCGAGCCGACTCACGCGAGTGGTCGGCGATCTCGGCGGCGTGCAGCAGCGCCTTCGTCGGGATGCAACCGCGGTGGAGACACGTGCCTCCGAGCTTGTCCTTCTCGATCAGGCCGACGGTGAAGCCCAGCTCGACGGCCCGCAGCGCCGCTGCGTACCCTCCGCTGCCGCCTCCGAGGATGACAATGTCGAAGTTCTGCTCGGACAACCGCAATCTCCCTTGCGCATTCGATCTGCGACACGGACTGACCCCGTTAGGTGATCGGGGGCAGGGTGCTGGGCGACGATCTCGCCCATAGCACCCTACTACCCTTCGGCGAGCCGCTCGCCCAGCTTGACGAGCGTGCGCACGGCGGCTCCGGTGGCCCCGCTGCCGGTGAATCCCCAGGGCCCTCCGGCGTTGTTCGAGGGGCCCGCGATGTCGAGGTGCGCCCAGGGGATCCGCTCCTCCGAGCCCTCCCGCGTGCCCACGAACTCGCGCAGGAAGACGCCGGCCAGGAGCATCCCCGGCACGGTCTGCCCGAGCTTGGTGTTGGCGAGGTCGGCGACGTCGGACTTGAGGAGTGCGAGCAGGTCGGCGGGGAGCGGCATGGGCCAGGTGGGCTCGCCGACGGCGTCCGAGGCGGCGCGCACCGTGCCGACGAGCTCGTCGTCGCCCATGAGGCCCGCGATGCGGTGGCCGAGCGCCACGACCTGCGCGCCCGTGAGCGTCGCGACGTCGACGATCGCGTCGGGCTGCTCCTCGCTCGCGGCGACGAGTCCGTCGGCCAGCACGAGGCGCCCCTCGGCGTCGGTGTTCAGGACCTCGACCGTCGTGCCGCCGTGGATCCGCAGCACGTCGTTCGGTCGCACGGCCGTGCCCGACGGCAGGTTCTCCGCGAGGCAGAGCCATCCGGTCACGCGCACGGGCACCTGCAGCTCGGCGAGCGCGACGATCGCCGAGAGCACGGCGGCCGCGCCGGCCATGTCGGTCTTCATGCCCACCATCGAGGCCATCGGCTTGATCGAGAGCCCGCCGGAGTCGAACGTGATGCCCTTGCCCACGAGCGCGAGGTGCACGGATGCCCCGGCCGGCGCGTACTTGAGGCGCACCAGCCGCGGCCCGCGGCTCGAGCCCTGCCCGACGGCGAGGATCCCGCCGAAGCCGTCGGCGGCGAGCGCAGCCTCGTCCCAGACCTTCGCGGCCACGCCCGCGCCGCTCGCGGCCTCGACGGCGAGCTCGGCGAGGCGCGCGGGGAAGAGCTCGGCGGGTGAGGTGTTGACGAGGTCCTTGGTGCGTGCGACCGCGGCGGCCACGGCGCGCACCCGGTCGAGTCCGACGGCGTCGCCGTCGAGCGCGGTGTGCAGCGTGACGTCCTCGACGGGCGTCTTCGGCTTGGCCTTGTACGCGGTGTAGGCGTAGGCGCCGAGCGCCGCGCCCTCCAGGATCGCCGCCGCGACCTCGGGGTCGTCGGTCGGGATGGCCACGGCGAGCGTCGCCACGCCCGTGAGCTGTCGCACGGCACTGCCGGCGGCGAGGCGGAGCGCCGCGGCATCCGCTGCCTCACCCGTGCCCACCACGACGACCAGGCGCGGGCCGCCCTCGGGACCGGGGACCTTGACGACCTCCTCGGCGGTGCCCTTCGCCCCCAGCGCGGTCATCGCGGCGGGGACCCACTCGAACCCCTCGACCGCGAGCACATCGGCGCCGTCCGCTCCGCTCGTCGTGGCGAGCAGCACGGCATCGGCGCCGGACTCGGCGGCGGGGGCGGGGGAGACGGAGAGCACGGGGACGGTCATGCAGCCGATCGTACGTGTTCGCTCTCGGCATCATCCGACGCGCGCGGCGACCGCCGGGCGGCTTCGGGGGCGTCGTTAGGCTGGAGTCATGCGCGATCCACGCTCCCTCTACGAGCGCAATCCCGACGTCCAAGTGCCGCCCGGGCTCCCGCTCATCGCGGGCCTGACCGGGTTCGCCGACGCGGGCTCCGCGGTCGCGCAGACGACGGAGTACCTGCTCACGACCCTCGACACCACGGTGGTCGCGACCTTCGACGCCGACGAGCTGCTCGACTACCGCGCGCGGCGCCCCATCATCCTGTTCGAGGGCGACCACCTCGCCGACTACCGTCCGCCGCGGCTGAGCCTCGACCTCGCGCGCGACGAGATCGGCCAGCAGTTCCTCATGCTCACGGGCTACGAGCCCGACTTCCAGTGGGAGCGGTTCGGCGCCGCCGTGCTCGGGCTCATCGACGAGCTCCAGGTGTCGTCGACGACGTGGATCAACTCGATCCCCATGCCCGTGCCGCACACCCGCCCGATCGGCATGACGGTGAGCGGCAACCGCGCCGACCTCATCGAGGCGATGTCGATCTGGCGGCCGACCACCGAGGTGCCCTCGAACGCGCTGCACCTCGTGGAGTACCGGCTGCAGCAGGAGGAGCACCCCACGACGGGCTTCGTGCTCCTCGTGCCGCACTACCTCTCCGACGCGGAGTACCCGACGGCGGCGATCGCGGCGCTCGAGGCCATCAGCGCGTCCACGGGCCGGATCTTCCCGACCGACGCGCTTCGCGAGCAGGGCCGGGAGTTCGTCGCCCGCATCGACGAGCAGGTCGCCGAGAACGCCGAGCTCGCGAAGCTCGTCGGCACGCTCGAGGAGCGCCACGACTCCTACATGGAGGGCACGACCCTGCGCTCGCCTCTCACGGACGAAGACGGCGAGCTGCCGTCCGCCGACGAGATCGCGGCCGAGCTCGAGAAGTTCCTCGCCTATCGCCGAACTCGCGACGACGACACGCCGCTCGGCGGCTGAGGCCCGAGCGCGCCGAGCGCGCGACGCCGCCGCCGGACGTGGGCGGGAGTTCCGCGGAATCCCGGGCCGCGGGGGAATGCGCCGCGCGTGCCGGGCGTTGCACTCAGCGGGGAGAAGAGCGCGGGCGTCCGCGAGTCGGACGGGCCGTCAGGCTGTATAATGGAGGCAGGACCCGTTCTGGTCCGCGGGTGCGACGTCGTCGCACCGGTTCACGCGGACTTGACATGGGTCCTCATAGTGTCCGAAATCGACCGGACCGACAGCACGAGCCGAACGTCCGAGAGGGCACGCGCCGCGCGACGGTAGGAGAGGTTCAAACGAATGGCAACGACGAAGGCTGCGACGTCGGCGAAGAGCGAGGCGGAGAAGCCCGCTGCAACGCGCACGACGGCCGCGAAGTCGACCGCCGCCAAGACGGCCACGAAGGCCACCGCCGCGACGTCTGCGGCGAAGACGAAGGCATCCGCCGCGAAGACCGGCACCACGAAGGCGGCCGCGTCCAAGAGCGCGGCGACCCCGGCGACCAAGAAGCCGCGCACCAGCACGGCCAAGGCGGGCGCGAAGCCCAAGGGCCGGGCCAAGGCCGGCGCCGCGGGTGACGACGAGGACGAGCTCGACCCCGAGGACCTCGAGGAGGTCGACGTCGAGGTCGGGGCCGAGGCCGCCGAGGGGACCGCGGACGCGGCATCCGAGGGCGAGGCCGACGCCGAGGGCGCCGGCGACGCCGACGAAGAGGACGCGAAGCCCGCGGTCGCCGTCGAGCCGCACCCCACGGGTGCTCTCGTGCTGCGCGCGGTCGACGACGAGGACGAGGTCCCCGTCTACTCGAGCGCGATCACCGGCGCGACGGCCGACCCGGTCAAGGACTACCTGAAGCAGATCGGCAAGGTCGCGCTCCTGAACGCGGCCGAAGAGGTCGAGCTCGCGATGCGCATCGAGGCCGGCCTGTTCGCCGAGGAGAAGCTGTCGCACATGAGCGACGCCGAGAAGCGCTCGCAGCTCGGCCGCGAGCTGCAGTGGGTCGCGAAGGACGGGCAGCGTGCGAAGAGCCACCTGCTCGGCGCGAACCTGCGCCTCGTGGTCTCGCTCGCGAAGCGCTACACGGGTCGCGGCATGCAGTTCCTCGACCTGATCCAGGAGGGCAACCTCGGCCTCATCCGTGCGGTCGAGAAGTTCGACTACACCAAGGGCTTCAAGTTCTCGACCTACGCGACGTGGTGGATCCGCCAGGCGATCACCCGCGCCATGGCAGACCAGGCCCGCACCATCCGCATCCCGGTGCACATGGTCGAGGTCATCAACAAGCTCGCCCGAGTCCAGCGCCAGATGCTGCAGGACCTGGGCCGCGAGCCCACGCCCGAGGAGTTGTCGAAGGAACTCGACATGACCCCCGAGAAGGTCATCGAGGTGCAGAAGTACGGCCGCGAGCCGATCTCGCTGCACACTCCGCTCGGCGAGGACGGCGACAGCGAGTTCGGCGACCTCATCGAGGACACCGAGGCGGTCGTTCCGGCCGACGCGGTCGGCTTCACGATGCTGCAGAAGCAGCTGGAGTCGCTGCTCGACTCGCTGAGCGAGCGCGAGGCGGGCGTCATCCGCATGCGCTTCGGCCTCGGCGACGGCATGCCGAAGACCCTCGACCAGATCGGCGACACGTTCGGCGTGACGCGCGAGCGCATCCGCCAGATCGAGTCGAAGACGATGGCGAAGCTGCGCCACCCGTCCCGCTCGCAGTCGCTGCGCGACTACCTCGAGTAGGCCGGCGGTGCGCTACGCGCCGGCGATCCTCGTCGGCAGGCTCACCCGATTCGCCGCCCGGCTGCGCAAGCCCGGCGGCGGATCGGCTGTTCCCGGCCTCGTCGTCAACCGCATCGCCCCCGGATACCTGAAGCGCACGCTCTCGGGCTTCCCGCAGGGCCTCGTGGTCGTCTCGGGCTCGAGCGGCAAGTCGACCACCACCAAGATGCTCGTCGCGATCCTGCGCGCGCACGGCGTCGACGTGTTCACGAACCCGTCGACTGCGAACATCAGCCAGGGCCTGACCTCCGCGCTGCTCGAGCGCGCCGACTGGCAGGGCCGCGTGCCCGGCGACGTCGCGGTGCTCGAGATGGACGAGGGTCACGGCGCGGTCGTCATGCAGGGCATCGACGCGCGCGTCGTCGCGCTCACGAACGTCATGGTCGACCAGATCGACCGCTTCCACGACTCAGAGATGGTCGCCGGCATGCTGGGCCGCATCGCGGCCCGCGCCCACGAGGCCGTCGTCGTGAACGCAGACGACGCCTACCTCGAGCGCCTCGCCGCGGCCACCGACCCCGGGGTCGCCGTGCACCGCTACGGCGTGGCAGCCGAGGTCCTCGAACGCTCGCCGCGGGGTCTGGGCTACACCCGGACGGCGCCCGAGCGCCTCGCCCCCGGCGCCGGCGTGGTCGTCGAGTCGGTGAGCGGCGCGACGGCGGTGCTGCGCGACGGTGCGGCATACGTCGACATCACGCTGCCCGCCCGCGGCACCCACTACGCCGTCGACGCGGCCGCCGCCTACGCCACGGCGAAGGCCGTGCTGGGGGAGCGGTTCTCGCCGACGACCGCGGCCGCTGCGCTCAGCGCGATCCCGGCCGTCTTCGGTCGCGGCGAGCGCGTGCGCGTGCGCGACCAGGACGTGGAGTTCGTGCTCGTGCAGAACCCATCGAGCTACCAGCTCAACGTCGACAGCATTGAGCCGGACACCGAGCAGATCCTCTTCGCGATCGGCTCCGACGTGCGCGACCCCTCCTACTTCTGGCCCACGGATGCCTCGTCGCTCGGCCGTGTGGCGATCGTGAGCGGCTCCAAGGCCCACGAGGCCGCGCTGATGCTCGCGTACGACGGCGTGGAGATCGACCGCGTCGAGCCCGACCTCGGTCGCGCGCTCGACGACTTCCTCGCGGCGCCGGCGCCCGCGACCGGCGTGAAGACGATCGTGTTCTCCGCCGACTCGATGCGCCGTACGCGCGCCCACCTCGGACTCTCGGGAGCGGAATGACCACCCTCACGATCGTGGCGCTCCTGCCCGGGCTGCAGAACACGAACGGCGACGCCGAGAACGCGCACGTGCTCGCCCGTCGCGCGGGCTGGGCCGGACTCGACGCGCGCGTGGTCGCGGTCGAGTCGCGCGACGACCTCCCCGACCGCGTCGACGCGGTGGTGCTCGGGTCGGGCAGCGACTCGTCGCTCGAGGCGAGCCGCACGGCCCTGCTCGCGTTCCACGACGAGCTGCGCACCTGGGGCACCGAGGGCGTCCCCATCCTCGCGATCGGCACCGGGTGGGAGCTGCTGAGCTGGGGCGTCGAGCACGCCGACGGGTCGAGCCTCGAGGGCCTCGGCATCCTCCCGGGCCGCGCGGTCCCGCGCAACGGGCGCGTCACCGACGACCTCGTGATCGCATCGCCGCGGTTCGGCCTCCTCGTCGGGTTCGAGAACCACGCCCGCGACTACGTGGGCGCCGAGGGATCGCCGCTCGGGCGCGTTCGTGCCGGCGCCGGCAACGGGCGCGACTCCGGCCAGGAGGGCGTCGTCATGGGCGCCGTGATCGGCACACACCTGCACGGTCCGGTGCTCGCCAAGAACCCCGCCTTCGCCGACCACCTCCTGCGGATCATGGCCGAGCGCGCCGGCGTCACGTACGCTCCGGGCGAGCAGACCGCCGTCGTCGACGCCTACGCGACCGGCGCCCGCGAAGCGCAGCTCGCCGCGGCGCGGGTCGCGGCACCCGTCGCCGACGCCTGAGCGAGCCACCCACGCGGCGGGCAGGCCCCGCAGACGACGAACGCCCCGGCCGGAGCCGGGGCGTTCACGTCGTTTCGTCAGTCGCGGTCGTCGACGAGGAGTCGGCTCGACTCGTCGTGCCAGCTGTGCGCGATCTGCGAGAGCTTCTCCTGGTGCTTGCGGCCGTGGTGGGCGCAGAACAGGAGCTCGCCGCTCGCGACGACGACACGGATGTAGGCCTGCGCACCGCAGGCGTCGCAGCGGTCGAGCGCGGTGAGCTCGTAGGGGGTGTCGAGTTCGTCGACCGCACCGGGGCTGTCGGTGTACTGCGTCATGGCTCCTCCTCCTGGCTCACGATCGATGTTCCGTTCATCAATGAAAACACGGGGCGGACCCGGTTCCTTCCGTTGGTCGCCGCATTTCGCTGTGCGCGTAGCGCCTGCGCGGCGGTGTCCGCGGGCGACAGTAGAGTGATCCGACGTGAGCTCCGACTATTCCGCCCGCCACCTCTCCGTCCTCGAGGGCCTCGAGGCGGTCCGCAAGCGACCCGGCATGTACATCGGGTCGACCGACTCGCGCGGACTCATGCACTGCCTCTGGGAGATCATCGACAACTCGGTCGACGAGGCCCTCGCCGGGCACGGCAGCGAGATCGGCGTGCTGCTGCACCCCGACGGCAGCGTCGAGGTGCGCGACCGCGCCCGCGGCATCCCCGTCGACATCGAGCCGAAGACGGGCCTGACGGGCGTCGAGGTCGTGTTCACCAAGCTCCACGCCGGCGGCAAGTTCGGCTCGGGCTCGTACGCCGCCTCGGGCGGCCTGCACGGCGTCGGCGCGTCGGTCGTGAACGCCTTGTCAGAGCGCCTCGACGTCGAGGTCGACCGCGACGGCAAGACCTGGGCCATGTCGTTCCACCGCGGCGAGCCGGGCGTGTTCGCCGACCGAGGCGCGCCGACTCCCGACGCCGCGTTCACGCCGTTCGAGGAGCGCAGCGAACTGCGGGTCGTCGGCAAGGTCGCCAAGGGCGTCACCGGCACGCGCATCCGCTACTGGGCCGACCGGCAGATCTTCACGAAGGGGGCCGAGTTCCAGACCGACGAGCTGCTCGGGCGCGCCCGCCAGACCGCCTTCCTCGTGCCCGGCCTCGCGATCGACGTCACCGACGAGCGCGGCGCCGAGCCGCACACCACGTCCTTCCAGTTCGAGGGCGGCATCTCCGAGTTCGCCGAGCACCTGGCGACGGATGCCCCGCTCACCGACATCTGGCGCATCACCGGGTCGGGCGGGTTCACCGAGACCGTGCCCGTGCTCACCGACGGCGGCGCGATGGTGCCGACCGAGCTCCAGCGCGAGTGCCAGGTCGACATCGCCCTGCGGTGGGGCACCGGCTACGAGACCATCGTGAAGTCCTTCGTCAACATCATCGCCACGCCGAAGGGCGGCACCCACCAGACCGGGTTCGACCAGGGGCTGCTCCGGTTCCTGCGCCAGCAGGTCGAGCAGAACGCCCGGCGCCTGAAGGCCGGCGCTGCGTTCACCAACGGTGGCAAGCTCGAGAAGGACGACGTGCTCGCCGGCCTCACCGCGGTCATCACCGTGCGCCTGCCCGAGCCGCAGTTCGAGGGGCAGACGAAGGAGGTGCTCGGCACGCCGGCCGTGCGCGCCATCGTGGCCAACGTGCTGACGAAGGAGCTCGGCACGCGGTTCGCCTCGACGAAGCGCGACGACAAGGCGCAGTCCGCGCTGCTGCTCGACAAGGTCGTCGCCGAGATGAAGTCCCGCATCTCCGCTCGTGCGCATAAAGAGACCCAGCGGCGCAAGAACGCGCTCGAGAGCTCCTCGCTGCCGGCGAAGCTCGTCGACTGCCGCTCCAGCGACGTCGCCCACAGCGAGCTGTTCATCGTCGAGGGCGACTCGGCGCTCGGCACCGCCAAGCTCGCACGTGACAGCGAGCACCAGGCGCTGCTGCCGATCCGTGGCAAGATCCTCAACGTGCAGAAGGCGAGCGTGTCCGACATGCTCGGCAACGCCGAGTGCGCATCGATCATCCAGGTCATCGGCGCCGGGTCGGGTCGTAGCTTCGACCTCGCGTCGGCACGCTACGGCAAGGTCATCATCATGAGCGACGCCGACGTCGACGGCGCGCACATCCGGACGCTGCTGCTCACGCTCTTCTTCCGGTACATGCGGCCGATGATCGAGGAGGGCCGCGTGTTCGCGGCCGTCCCGCCGCTGCACCGCGTGGTCGTGATGAACCCGGGCACGAAGCCGAACGAGACGATCTACACGTACTCCGAGGCCGAGCTCCAGGGCGTGCTCGCGCAGCTGAAGAAGCAGGGCCGCCGCTACCAGGATCCGATCCAGCGCTACAAGGGCCTTGGCGAGATGGACGCCGACCAGCTCGCGACGACGACCATGGACAAGCGGCACCGCACGCTTCGCCGCGTCGGCCTCGGCGACGCCGAGAACGCCGGGCGCGTGTTCGAGCTGCTCATGGGCAACGACGTGGCGCCGCGCAAGGAGTTCATCATCGACAGCTCCGACGCGCTCGAGCGCGACCGCATCGACGCCTGACGCTCAGCCGGCCGACGGCCGGATGTTCTGGTTCAGGTGGAACACGTTGTCGGGGTCGAACTCGTCCTTCACCGCGGTGAGCCGGGCGAGCTTCTCGTCGGAGTAGGCGCGCCGGAGGCCTGCGACCCCGTCGTCGCCGAGCACGTTGACGTACGCGCCGTTCGCGAACCGGTCCATGGTCCCGGCGTACCGACGTGCGGCCGCCATGCGCGCCTCGTCCTTCGCGGGGTCCTTCCAGAGCGAGGCGGCGACGAACTCGAACGCCGCGTCGCGTCGTGAGAACGCGGTCGCGTCGTCGGGCACGTCCGCGATCGCGCCGCCGTAGGCCTGCAGGCTCACGTTCGGCAGGTCGGCCGCGCCGCGTGCGAGCACCGCGTCGATGACCTCGTCGCCGAGCACGTCGAAGTAGTGGCCCTTCCAGTACCGCCGCCAGGTGTAGCCCTTGACGTCGTCCTCGCGAGTCTGGAGCTCGAGGTAGGACATCGGTTCCACCACTCGGCTCGTGGGTTCCGCCACCGCCGTGAGCTCGGCGTCGAGGTCCGCGATCGCAGCGGCTCCCGCGTCGGGATCGCCGACCCAGACGAGCCCGAGCGCGACGTCCTGCCCGCCGATCGTCGCGGAGAACGTCGCCTCCCGCGGTGCGGTGGTGCTGAGGTCGCGCCAGCGCCGCATCGGCGCGTCCGCCTGATCGGCCGGGTAGTGGAACTCCGCCGAGATCGCCCGGCCCGGTTCCGGGTGGAGCACGAACTCGAACTCGGTCACGACGCCGAAGTTCCCGCCCCCGCCGCGCAGCGCCCAGTACAGCTCGGGATGCTCGTCGGCGCTCGCGCGGATGATCGAGCCGTCGGCCGTCACGACCTCGAACGAGACGACGTTGTCGCACGACAGGCCGTGCCGCCGCGCCAGCCACCCCATGCCGCCGCCGAGCGTGAGTCCGCCGACCCCGGTGTGCGACACGTTGCCGGCCGTCGTCGCGAGCCCGTGCTCCTGCGCCGCCACGTCGAGCGCGCCGAGGAGGGCTCCGCCCTGCACGCGTGCGCGACGCGTCGTGGGGTCGACCACGACCCCGCCCATCGGGCGGAGGTCGAGCATGAGGCCGCCGTCGGGCACGGCGTGGCCGACGATGCCGTGACCGCCGCAGCGGATCCCGACCTCGAGGTCGTGCTCGCGCGCGTACCGCAGGGCTGCGGCGACGTCAGCGGCGTCGGAGCACCGCACGACGAACCTCGGATGCCGGTCGACCATGGCGTTCCACACCGTCCGCGCCTCGTCGTAGCCGTCGTCGCCCGGCGCGAGCACCTGCCCGCCGATCGTCTGCTCCAGCACCGCACGCGTCATCGCCGCCCCCAGCCGTCCTCGACCGGATGCCGCGGGCGATCCCGCACCGCGCCGGCCACCGCCGAATATGCCGGTCGCGGTCCACGGCGTCAAGGGCGGGTCGCCCGCCGGCCGCTCGCTCAGCCGATGCGTCGACCGACCGCGGCCACCACGGCCTCGAGGGCCTGGCCCGACCCGTCGCGCTTCGCGCCGCCGTCGGGCAGCTGCCGGGCGGACCCGTCTGCGGCGACCGCGAGCGCGGGGGAGGAGCCGACCCAGGCGAGGTGCAGGGCGTCCTCGCCCTTCAGGAACCGCTGCGCCCGCACGCCGCCGGTGGCGCGACCCTTGGCCGGGAACTCCGTGAACGGGCTCACCTTCGCGCTGCCCGGGTCGGTGCCGAGGAGCGTCTCGTTGCTCGCGGCGATCGTGACGACCACCGCGTCGGCGGCGGCATCTGCCGGCACGCTCGTGAAGTGCACGACGTGCGCACCCGAGGTCAGGTTGATGCCCGCCATGCCGCCCGCCGGGCAGCCCTGCGGGCGCACGGATGCCGCGGGGAATCGCAGCAACTGGGCGTCGGCGGCCACGAACACGAGCTCGTCGGTCTCGTCGCCCTGCACGGCGCCCACGACCTCGTCGCCGGCCTTCAGGCCGATGACCTCGAACTCGGGCTTGTTGGGATAGGCGTTGGTCGCGACGCGCTTCACGACGCCCTGCTTCGTGCCCAGCGCGATCGAGCGGTCGCCGTCGAGCGCCACGAGCGCGAGCACCTTCTCGTCGCGGTTCGGCAGCGCGAGGTAGTCGCCGACTCGCACGCCGGCACCGAGCTGCACCGAGGTCGGCGGCAGCATCGGCAGGTCGACGGGCGTGAACCGGATGAGCCGGCCGAGGCTCGTGACCGCGCCGATCTCGGCGCGGCTCGTGGTGTCGAGCGTCGAGCGGATCGCGTCGTGCTTGCTGCGGCGCGCCGGCTGCGTGATCGTGGGCCGGCCGTCGGGCCCCTCGGGCAGGTCGACGCGGGCGATGCGACCCGTCGCGCTGAGGAACACGCGGCACGCGACATCCGCCACCTCGAGGGCGGCGGCGGCGGCGTGCTTCGCGCGGGTGCCGGCGATGTTGGGTCGCGCGTCGGTGAGCAGCGTGCGCCGGGGCGTGCCGTAGCGCTCGGCGATCTCGGCGAGCTCGTCGGACACGAGCGCCTCGATGCGGTGCCGGCTCGCGAGCAGGGCCTCGAGCTCCTCGATCTCGGCACGCAGCTTGTCGCGCTCCGCCTCGAGCTCGAGGCGCGAGAACTTCGTGAGCCGACGCAGGCGCAGTTCGAGGATGTACTCGGCCTGCACCTGGCTGAGGTCGAACACGTCCATCAGGCGGGTGCGGGCCTGGTCTGCCTCGTCACTCGTGCGGATGACCTGGATGACCTCGTCGATGTCGAGGATCGCGATGAGCAGGCCCTCGACGAGGTGCAGGCGCTCCCTGCGGCGGGCCAGGCGGAACTGCGACCGCCGCGTGACCACCTCGATGCGATGCGCGACGTACACCTGCAGGAGCTCGCGCAGGCCGAGCGTCTGCGGGCCGCCGTCGACGAGCGCGACGTTGTTGATGTTGAAGGAGTCCTCGAGCGGCGTCAGGCGGTAGAGCTGCTCGAGCACGGCCTCTGGGCTGAAGCCCGTCTTGATGCCGATGACGAGGCGCAGGCCGTTCGTGCGGTCGGTGAGGTCGGTGACGTCGGAGATGCCGCTGATCTTCTTGGCGTTGACGCCGTCCTTGATCTTCTCGATGACCTTCTCGGGGCCGACGAGGTAGGGCAGCTCGGTGACCACGAGCCCGGTCTTGCGCGCGGTGATGCTCTCGACGCTGACCTTCGCGCGGGTCTTGAAGCTGCCGCGGCCGGTCGCGTAGGCGTCCTTGATGCCGGCGAGGCCCACGATCGTGCCGCCGGTCGGCAGGTCGGGCCCGGGCACGTACTCCATGAGCTCGTCGAGCGTCGCGTTCGGGTGGGCGATGAGATGCCGTGCGGCCGCGACCACTTCGATGAGGTTGTGCGGCGCCATGTTCGTCGCCATGCCGACCGCGATGCCGCTCGCGCCGTTGACGAGCAGGTTCGGGTAGGCCGCGGGGAGCACCTCGGGCTGGGTGAGCTGGTTGTCGTAGTTCGGCACGAAGTCGACGACGTCCTCGTCGAGCCCCTCGGTCATCGCGAGGGCGGGGGAGGCGAGGCGGGCCTCGGTGTACCGCGGCGCGGCCGGGCCGTCGTCGAGCGAGCCGAAGTTGCCGTGGCCGTCGACGAGCGGCACGCGGAGCGTGAACGACTGCGCCATGCGCACGAGCGCGTCGTAGATGGCGGTGTCGCCGTGCGGGTGCAGCTTGCCCATGACCTCGCCGACGACGCGCGCCGACTTCACGTGGCCGCGATCGGGGCGCAGTCCCATCTCGACCATCTGGTACAGGATGCGACGCTGCACGGGCTTCAGGCCGTCGCGCGCGTCGGGGAGGGCCCGCGAGTAGATGACCGAGTAGGCGTACTCGAGGAACGAGCCCTGCATCTCGGTGGCGACGTCGACGTCTTCGATGCGTTCGACGATCGGCTCGTCGGCGGGCGGGTTCTTGGCTCGGGTCATCCGTGGTCTCTGGTGCTGGCGTGCGGTGCACGCGGGGGAACGGGGGCGCGCCCGGCCTGTGCCAGACTGGGCGCGATGCCTGCCATGCTACCGGTGCCCGCCGTCACCGTTCCGCGGCTTGCCGGGGTCCTCGCGAGTTCGCTGGCGAGCCTGCAGGGCGTGCAGAACGGGTTCGAGCTGCCCGCGGCATCCGGTGCGGTCATCGTGCTCGTCGACGGCCTCGGCGCAAGCAACCTGCAGGCGCGCGCCGGTCATGCCCGGTTCCTGAGCACGCGGATGTCGCGACGCGACGTGATCCGCACGGTGCTGCCCTCGACGACGGCCGCCGCCCTCGCGAGCTTCACGACCGGGCGGATGCCGGGGGAGCACGGCCTCGTCGGCTACAAGGTGCTCGACGCGTCGCACGACCGCGTCGTGAACCAGCTCAACGGCTGGGACGCCGGCATGGTGCCCGAGACGTGGCAGCGCTCCGAGACGCTCTTCGAGTCCGCGGCAGCCGACGGTGTGCCGACGTTCGCGATCGGCGCCGCGCGCTACGCGGACTCCGGCTTCACGCGGGCGGTGCTGCGCGGGGCCGAGTTCCGCGCCGCGGCATCCGTGCCCGATCGCTTCGCGATGGCGCAGTCGGTGCTCGAGCAGCACCATGGCGCCCTCGTCTACCTCTACGTGCCCGAGCTCGACCAGGCCGCGCACGCCCACGGCTGGGAGTCCGACCGCTGGCTCGGCCTCCTCGAGCAGCTCGACGCCGAGGTCGCCGCGTTCGAGCGACGGATGCCGCGTGGCACGGGCCTGCTCGTCACGGCCGACCACGGCGTGGTCGACGTCCCCGCCCACCGGCACGTGTTCGTCGACGCCCGGCCCGACCTCCTCGACGGCATCCGCCACGTCGCCGGGGAGCCGCGATTCCTCTCGCTCTACGCCGAGCCGGGGCTCGACGAGCCGGCGCGGGCGCAGCTCGTCGAGGGCTGGCGGTCCGCCGAGGGTCACCGCGCGTGGGTGCTCGGTCGCGACGAGGCGATCGAGTCGGGGCTCTACGGCCCGACGGTCGCCGACGAGGTGCGGAGCCGGATCGGCGACGTGCTCATCGCGGCGCGAGCGGGGATCGCCTACTACGACCGGCGCGAGCCGAACCGGCAGGCCGAGCTCATGGTCGGGCAGCACGGCTCGCTCACCGACGAGGAGACCCGGGTCCCGCTCATCCGGGCGGGGGCGTACGCGCGCCCGTAGCGGCAGCGCGGCGCGTCAGGGCGCGCCGACACGCGGACGCGGCATCCGTCGCCGATCGACCCCGATCGCGAGCCGAACCCGGATCGGGACCGCCGGACGCGGGTCAGGACGGGTACTGGCCCCGCTTGACCTGCGGCTTCGGCAGGCGCAGCGGACGCAGCTGCAGCGCGCGCATCGCGGCGTACCAGCGGACCTTCTCGGCCTTGCCCGCGCCGAACTTGGCGTTGATCTTGCGGGTCAGGATCGTGCCCAGGATGATCACGTCGATCACGGACACGAGGAAGAAGCCCCACAGCGCGAAGATGCCGATGGTCTGCACCTCGTAGCTCGGGATCAGCGTGAGCACGATGACGAGGAACATCACCGGGATCAGGATCTCGCCGATGCTGAACCGCGCGTCGACGTAGTCGCGCACGAACTTCTTCTGCGGGCCGCGGTCGCGCGCGGGCAGGTACTTGTCGTCGCCCATCGCCATGCCGACACGGGCCCGCTCACGGGCCTCGGTCTGCTTCGCGCGCGCCTGCTTCGCCGCCTCCTTGCGGTCGTCGGGCACGAGCGGGCGCTTGCGCGCGGCCTCCTGGGCCGCACGGCTCGGAGTGGGCGTTCCCTTGCCGACCTTGGGGGTCGACTCGGATGCCGCGTTGTCGGCGCCGGCTTCGGGCGCGGGGGAATTGGTGGAGTTCTTGGCCACGGGAGTCCTCGGATCGGTTCCCTTAAGATTACCGGCATGACCCAGCCCCCTCCCACCGGATCCACGATCGCGCCCACCGAGGCCGCCGAGGCGATCCGCAGCGCCGTGGACGCCGGCTTCCCTGCGACCGTCGCCGACCTCGCCCGCCTCGTGCGGATCCCGTCCGTCTCGTGGCCCGCGTTCGACCCGGCCCACGTCGCCGAGAGCGCCGAGGCCGTCGCCGAGCTGCTCCGCGGGACCGGGGTGTTCGAGCTCGTCGAGGTGCGACGCGCGGCCGTCGAGGACGGCTCTGAGCTCGGCCAGCCCGCGGTGGTGGCGAGCCGCCCAGCGCGCAACGGACGCCCGACGGTCCTCCTCTACGCGCACCACGACGTGCAGCCGCCCGGGAAGGACGAGGACTGGGACACGCCGCCGTTCGAGCCCACGCAGCGCGGCGACCGCCTGCACGGCCGCGGCGCCGCCGACGACAAGGCGGGCGTCATGGCCCACGTCGGCGCCATCCGCGCGTTCGCCGAGGCGGCGGGCGACTTCGACCTCGGCATCGCCGTCTTCATCGAGGGGGAGGAGGAGTGGGCGTCGCGCTCGTTCGCCAACTTCCTCAGCGAGAACCGGGACCTCCTCGCCGCCGACGCGATCATCGTCGCCGACTCCGGCAACTGGGACGTCGAGACGCCGGCCATCACCGTCGCGCTCCGCGGCGCCGTCGCATTCAACCTCCGGATCGACACGCTCGCGCACGCCTCGCACTCGGGCATGTACGGCGGCGCCGTGCCGGACGCGATGCTCGCCGGCATCCGCCTGCTCGACACCCTCTGGGACGCCGACGGCTCGGTGGCGGTCGAGGGCCTGCGCGATGCGGGGCTCGAGACGCCCGCGTACGACGAGGCGCAGCTGCGCTCCGAGGCCGGCCTCCTCGAGGGCGTCGCGCCGATCGGCAACGGCACCATCCTGTCGCGCATCTGGTCGCAGCCCGCGATCACCGTCACCGGCATCGATGCACCGGATGTCGCGAACGCCTCGAACACGCTCCTGCCCGGCATCCGCGCGCGCGTGAGCGCCCGCATCGCCCCCGGCCAGGACGCCAAGGAGGCGTTCGTCGCGATCCGGGCCCACCTCGAGGCCAACGCGCCGTTCGGCGCACGCCTCGCCTTCGAGGACGTCGACACGGGCCAGCCGTTCCTCGTCGACACGAGCGGCTGGGCGGTCGCCGAGACGCGCGCGGCCATGGCCGAGGCGTGGGGACGCGAGCCCGTCGAGATCGGCGTCGGGGGCTCCATCCCGTTCATCGCCGAGCTCGTCGAGGAGTTCCCGGGCGCCCAGATCCTCGTGACGGGCGTGGAGGACCCCGAGTCCAAGGCGCACAGCCCGAACGAGTCGCTGCACCTCGGCGTGTTCAAGCGCGCCCTGCTCGGCGAGGCCCTGTTCCTGGCCCGGCTCGAGGCGCGCGGCGACGCGTCCTGACGACACGCGCGACGCCCTGAGTCCCTGTCGGACGCATACTCAGGATCCGCGGTTACCATTGATGCAGGCTTACGTGTACCTGACGCACCGAGGAGTGACATGAGCGACACGATCACCGACACGACGCACGGCGTGAAGCTGAGCGACCCCGCGGCCGACAAGGTCCGCAGCCTCCTCGAGCAGGAGGGGCGCGACGACCTGCGACTGCGCGTCGCGGTGCAGCCCGGCGGATGCTCCGGGCTCATCTACCAGCTCTACTTCGACGAGCGGCTGCTCGACGGCGACGCCGTCGTGGACTTCTCGGGCGTCGAGGTCGTGGTCGACAAGATGAGCGTGCCCTATCTCGACGGCGCCTCGATCGACTTCGAGGACACGATCCAGAAGCAGGGCTTCACCATCGACAACCCGAACGCGCAGGGCAGCTGCGCGTGCGGCGACTCCTTCCACTGAGGGTTCGTCGACTCTGCTCCCGAAGGGAGGCCGCCCGGGCGGCCTCCCTTCGGCGTTTCCGCAGGTGGTTTCGGGAATCCACGCATCGGCGCCCGACACCGCCTCGGGGTGCACACCCCGGGGGTCGAGTCGGAGTAGGCTAGGGACCGATCACCGCGCTTCGCTGTGAAGCGCCTTCGAGTCTCCCGAAAGGTCACCGGTGCGCCACAATCGCCGTCTCCGATGGGCTGCAATCCCGATCGCAGCGTCGCTCAGCCTCGTCCTCGCCGGATGCACGCAGGCACAGCTGAACGGATTCCTTCCGGGCTTCGAGGAGGGCCAGTCTCCCGTCACCAACCACACCGAGCTCGTCTCGGGCCTGTGGGTGACGTCGTGGATCGTGCTGCTCGTCGTCGGCGTGATCACCTGGGGCCTCACGATCTGGGCCGTCATCGCGTACCGGCGGCGCAAGGGCCAGACCGGCCTCCCGGTGCAGCTGCGCTACAACATGCCGATCGAGGTCTTCTACACGATCGTCCCCCTGATCCTGGTGCTCGGCTTCTTCGCCTTCACGGCTCGCGACCAGGCGGTCATCGAGCAGCGCTTCGCCGAGGACGACATCGACGTCAAGGTCGAGGTCATCGCCAAGCAGTGGGCCTGGGACTTCAACTACGTCAACGAGGACGTCTACTCGCCCGGCATCCAGGGCCAGCTCTCCGACGAGGGCCCCTCGGGCTCGCTCGTCCAGTCCGAGCTCCCCACGCTCTACCTGCCGGTCGGCAAGAACGTCGAGATCGAGCTCGAGTCGCGCGACGTGATCCACTCCTTCTGGGTCGTTGACTTCCTCTACAAGAAGGACATGTTCCCCGGCAAGACGAACTACATGTCGTTCGTCCCCGAGCGCGAGGGCACGTACGAGGGCAAGTGCGCAGAGCTCTGCGGCGAGTACCACTCGCTCATGCTCTTCAACGTCCAGGTCGTCTCCGAGTCGGAGTACGAGGACTACATCCAGTCGCTCCGCGACCTCGGCCAGGAGGGCCAGCTCTCCAACGAGTACGACCGCAACCAGAACCAGCCCGGCAAGGGCGCGCCCGAACTGAAAGAGGAGCACGAAGCCGAATGAGCACCACGACCGCACCGGCTCGGCCGCAGTCGAGCAGCCTGCCGTTCGGCGCACCCAGGGTCGAGCGCAAGGGCAACGTCCTCGTCCGGTGGATCACCTCCACCGACCACAAGGTCATCGGGTACCTCTACCTGATCACCTCGTTCATCTACTTCTGCATCGGCGGCGTGATGGCCCTCATCATCCGCGCGCAGCTGTTCGAGCCCGGTCTCGAGATCATCCAGACGCGTGAGCAGTACAACCAGCTGTTCACGATGCACGGCACGATCATGCTGCTGATGTTCGCGACGCCGCTGTTCGCGGGCTTCGCGAACGTGCTCATGCCGCTGCAGATCGGCGCGCCCGACGTCGCGTTCCCGCGACTGAACGCGCTCGCGTACTGGTTGTTCAACTTCGGCTCGCTCATGGCCGTCGCCGGCTTCTTCACCCCGCAGGGTGCGGCGTCGTTCGGATGGTTCGCCTACCAGCCCCTCGCTTCGACCACGTTCTCGCCGGGCATCGGCGGCAACCTCTGGATGCTGGGCCTCGGCCTCTCGGGCTTCGGCACGATCCTCGGCGCGGTGAACTTCATCACGACGATCATCACGATGCGCGCGCCCGGCATGACCATGTTCCGCATGCCGATCTTCACCTGGAACACGCTCGTCACGTCGATCCTCGTCCTGATGGCGTTCCCGGTGCTCGCGGCCGCGATCCTCGCCGCCGGTGCCGACCGCATCTTCGGCGCGCACATCTACGATCCCGCCAACGGCGGCGTCATCCTCTGGCAGCACCTCTTCTGGTTCTTCGGCCATCCCGAGGTGTACATCATCGCGCTGCCGTTCTTCGGCATCGTCTCCGAGATCTTCCCGGTGTTCAGCCGCAAGCCGATCTTCGGGTACAAGACGCTGATCTACGCCACCATCGCGATCGCGGCCCTCTCGGTCACCGTGTGGGCGCACCACATGTACGTCACCGGCTCGGTGCTGCTGCCGTTCTTCGCCCTGATGACGATGCTCATCGCGGTGCCGACCGGCGTGAAGATCTTCAACTGGATCGGCACGATGTGGCGCGGATCCATCACGTTCGAGACACCGCTGATCTGGTCGCTCGGCTTCCTCATCACGTTCGTGTTCGGTGGTCTCACCGGCGTGATCCTGGCGTCGCCGCCGCTCGACTTCCACGTCTCCGACACGTACTTCGTCGTCGCGCACTTCCACTACGTCGTCTTCGGCACGGTCGTGTTCGCGATGTTCGCGGGCTTCTACTTCTGGTGGCCCAAGTGGACCGGCAAGATGCTGAACGAGACCCTCGGCAAGTGGCACTTCTGGCTCCTGTTCATCGGCTTCCACACGACGTTCCTCATCCAGCACTGGCTGGGCGTCGTCGCGATGCCGCGCCGGTACTACTCGTACCTGCCCGAGGACAACATCACCTGGATGAACCAGCTGTCGACCATCGGCGCCGGCATCCTCGCGGTCTCGCTCATCCCGTTCTTCCTGAACGTCTACATCACCGCGCGTCGTGCGCCGAAGGTGACCGTGAACGACCCGTGGGGCTACGGCCGCTCGCTCGAGTGGGCGACCAGCTGCCCGCCGCCGCGGCACAACTTCACGTCCATCCCGCGCATCCGCTCCGAGGCGCCGGCGTTCGACCTCAACCACCCCGAGGCCGGCATCCCGGTGGGCATCGGTCCCGCGAAGGACGCCCCGCAGGCACCGGTGTTCGACGCCGCGACGAAGGAAGTCAAGTAGATGCGCGCCAATGTGAACATGTTCTGGATCCTCGCGGGCTTCTTCGGATTCTCGGCGATTCTCTACGGAACCTGGAGCGCGATCGACGAGGTCGACCCGGGCATGGAGTGGGCCGGCACCGTGGCGCTGTCGCTCACGACCGTCCTGTCGGCGTTCATCGCCTTCTACCTCGGTCGTGTGCACCGGGCCCAGGGCGCTGAGCTGCCCGAGGACCGCATCGACGCCAACATCGACGACGGCGACGCCGAGCTCGGCTTCTTCAGCCCGTGGAGCTGGTGGCCGATCATCCTCGCGTCGGGCGCCGCGCTCGGCTTCCTCGGGCTCGCGATCGGGTTCTGGATCACGTTCATCGCGATCCCGCTCGTCATCATCGCGCTCGTCGGCTGGGTGTACGAGTACTACCGCGGAAACTTCGCTCGCTGAGCGATCCCGTTCGAAGGGCCCGGCACCGCGTGGTGCCGGGCCCTTCGTCGTTCCGCGAGCCGCTGCGGGCCTCGTCGGCGGCCGAGCAGGTCAGAGGTGCCCGCCTGCGGGCGCACGGACGGCGGCCGGTTCCCGCACGGCCACGGCGATGTGCCAGCGCTTCGAACGCTCGTAGGTGGTCAGCGAGAGGCCGTGGGCGCTGAGCACGGCCAGCATGCCCGCGGGGGAGTGGACGTACCCGCGATACCGGCGACCGGTGAGCGCCATCCAGGCGTTGCTCATCGTCACCGCGGCCCGGGTGAAGAGGTTCCGCGCCGGATGGCTGAACACCACCGCCGTCCTCGCATGGTCGGCGGCGGCGCCGAGGAGGCCCGCGAAGTCGGGATAGCAGCAGATCACGCGGTGCAGCAGCACGTAGTCCGCTCGTGCCACGCCTGGGTCGGATGCCGCGGCGAGGTCCACGCCGACGATCCGGGTGACACGGCCGTCGACGCCGCTCGCCCGCATCAGCTCGTCCGCCTGCTCCTCGTACGCGTCGGACAGCTCGAGGTTCACGGTCTCGGCCGCGCCGCGCGAGAGCAGCTCGAGCTGGAGCTCGCCGACGCCGCCGCCGATCTCGAGCACGCTCCGGCCCGGGAGGCCGAGCCCCGACAGGGCGTCGACGATGCGTCGCTCGGGCGCGGTCGGTCCGCGTCGTAGGTACCGACGGGCGAGACTGCTGGCGAACCGCTCGTCGAAGATCTCCGAGTAGCGGCCGTCCCCCTCGGGCCCGCAGCATCCCGACATGCACCCAGTATGACGCCGACGACGCGCGACGGCGCCGACGGATCTTCAGTGGGCGTCGGTGGCGTGCTCGAACACCAGCACGTCGACGGAGACCGTGATCGTGCGGTCGTGATCCGGCGACGCCGGACGGCGGTCGGGGTGATGCGCGGCGGGGCCCATGTCGGAGAGCAGCGCCTGCGTCGCGGCCGACGCCTCGAGTGCGTACGACACCTCGGTGCGTGCCCGATACGCGAGCCCGTCCGCTCGGAAGCGGTCGGCCACCAGCTCGGCCTTCTCAGCGGGCACGTCCAGCATCGCGCCCTCGGCGCGCAGCTCGTGCAGGTGGCCGGCGGTCGGAACCACGACGACGATCACGCCTCCGGGCCGGAGGATCCTCGCGAACTCGGGAGGATTGCGCGGCGCGAAGACGTCGAGGACGACGTCGGCGACGGCGTCGCGCAGGGGCAGCGGCCGCCAGGTGTCGAGCACGACGCCCGTGGACCGGGCGACGGCGCGTCGGCTCATCCGCACCGCATCGACTGAGCGGTCGGCGAGCAGGAACTCGGCCGTGGGGAGTGCACCAGCGAGGAACGCCGAGTAGTACCCGGTGCCGCAGCCGAGGTCGGCGATGCGCGCGGCATCCGCTGCGCCGTCGACCCAGGCAGCACTCACGGCGTCGGCGATCGCGGTCGCGATCGGTGCGTACGCCCCGCTGTCGAGGAGCGCGGCCCGCGCGTCGAGCATCGCCCGGTCGTCGCCGATCGTCTTCGGCGCCCGCGGCGGGAGGAGCGTGACGATGCCGTGCTTCGAGAGGTCGAAGCGGTGCCCGGTCGGGCATCCGAGCGTGCGCTGCTCGACCGCGTCGAGGTCGAGGAGACAGTTCGGGCACCGGAGCCATGTCGTGTCGATCGACATGGAACCGGTGCCCGATCGGGAGAGCGGTCGGCTCAGTGGTGCGACGAGTGGTGCGCCGCCTCGAGCTCGCCCTTCGTAACCGGCGCGATGCGGTCCTCGAAGAACCAGCGCGACAGGCCGGCCCGGACGCGCTGGCCGACGGTGATCTTGCCGCGCGAGTTCGGGCGGATCATCAGCGGCTCGTACGTCGTGAAGCTCACGAGGCGCCAGCGGTCGTACTCGTCGAGCGGCTGGTGGACCTCGATGAACTCGCCACCGGGCAGCTTGACGATGCGGCCCGACTCGTAGCCGTGCAGCACGATCTCGCGATCCTTCTTCTGCAGCGCGATGCAGACGCGCTTCGCGATGAAGTAGGCGATGAACGGGCCGACGATCGTCGTGAACTGGAGGGCGTGGATGACGCCCTCCATGGTCAGCGAGAAGTGCGTCGCCAGGATGTCGGAGCTCGCCGCGGCCCAGAGGCTCGCGTAGAACGTGACGCCGGCGGCGCCGATCGCGGTGCGGGTGGGCGCGTTGCGCGGACGGTCGGCGATGTGGTGTTCGCGCTTGTCGCCGGTGACCCACGCCTCGATGAACGGGTACGCGACGACGAGCAGGATGAAGATGCCGATCGCGATCAGCGGCACGAGGATGTTGAACGACCAGGTGCGGTCGAGCCACACGAACTCCCAGCCGGGCGGGATCAGGCGCAGCGCGCCGTCGGCGAAGCCGATGTACCAGTCGGGCTGCGTGCCCGCCGACACCGGGGACGGGTCGTAGGGTCCGTAGTTCCAGATCGGGTTGATCGTGAACATCGAGGCGATGAGCGCGATCACGCCCCAGATGATGAACATGAAGCCGCCGGCCTTGGCCGCGTAGATCGGGAGGATGGGCGGACCGACCGCGTTGCGCTCGGTCTTGCCGGGCCCGGCGTACTGCGTGTGCTTGTGCACGACCACCAGCACGAGGTGGATCGCGATGAGCGCGACGACGAGCGCCGGCAGCAGCAGGATGTGCAGCGTGTACAAGCGGCCGACGATCGCGGTGCCTGGGAACTCGCCGCCGAAGAGCAGGAACGAGGTCCAGGTGCCGATGATCGGGATGCCCTTGATCAGGCCGTCGATGATGCGGAGGCCGTTGCCCGAGAGGAGGTCGTCGGGGAGCGAGTAGCCGGTGAAGCCCTCACCCATCGCGAGGATGAAGAGGGTGAAGCCGATGATCCAGTTGAACTCGCGCGGCTTGCGGAACGCACCCGTGAAGAAGATGCGGAGCATGTGCAGGCCGATGGCCGCCACGAAGAGCAGCGCCGCCCAGTGGTGCATCTGACGCACGAACAGGCCGCCGCGGATGTCGAACGAGATGTCGAGCGTCGAGGCCATGGCCACCGACATCTCGACGCCCTTGAGGGGTACGTACGAGCCGTCGTAGTGGACCTCGGCCATCGAGGCCTGGAAGAAGAACGTCAGGAACGTGCCCGAGATGAGCACGACGACGAAGCTGAACAGCGCGATCTCGCCGAGCAGGAACGACCAGTGGTCGGGGAAGGCCTTGCGGCCGAGCTCCTTGACGAAGCCCGCGAGGCTCGTGCGCTCGTTGACGTAGACGGATGCGGCGGCCGTGAACGACCGCTTCTGCGTGCCGTTGGGGGAAGTGACGGTGCTCAACTGCGCTCCCAGAAGCTCGGGCCGACGGGTTCGGTGAAGTCGCTCTGCGCCACGAGGTAGCCCTCGTCGTCGACGGCGATGGGCAACTGCGGCAGCGGGCGCTTGGCCGGGCCGAAGATGACCTCGCAGTGGTTCGCCACGTCGAACTGCGACTGGTGGCAGGGGCAGAGCAGGTGGTGGGTGTGCTGCTCGTAGAGGGCCACGGGGCATCCGACGTGGGTGCAGATCTTCGAGTAGGCGACGATGCCGTCGTACGACCACGACTCGCGGTCGGGCGCCTGGTTGAGCTCGCTGGGCTCGAGGCGCATGAGGAGGACGGCGGCCTTGGCCTTCTCCTCGAGCCGGCCGTGCTCGAGCTCGGCGAGGCCCTCGGGGATGACGTGGAACGCGCTGCCGATGGTGACGTCGGCAGCCTTGATCGGCACGCCCGACGGGTCGAGCGTGAGGCGCGTGCCCTTGGCCCACATGGTGTGGCTGAGCAGCTCGACGGGCAGCTGGTCCTGCGGGGCGAATCCGCGGAACAGCACGACGGCGGGCAGCGGGAACACGAGGAGCGCGCCGATGAGGCTGTTGCGGATGACGGCGCGGCGGGAGAAGCCGGACTCCTGATCGGAATCGGAGAACACCTTCGCGGCGGCGGCCTGCGTCTCGGGGGAGCCGCCGATCGGGTGGCGTTCGTCGGCGAGCTCCACCTCGGACATGACCGACTTGCCCCAGTGCACGACGCCGAAGCCGATGCCGAGCAGTGCGAGCGTCGCTCCGAGCCCGACGAACATGTTGTTCAGCCGGACCATGCCGACGTCGTTGGACTCGATCGGGAACAGCATGTACGCGGCGATCGCCCAGACGCTGCCGAGGATCGAGAGGTAGAAGAGCGTGTAGACGGTGCGCTGGGCGCGCTTGGCGCGCTTCGGCTCCTCGTCGACGACGCGGGGGCGATGCGCCGGGAAGCCGGGGTTCTCGAACGTGTCGGTCGCGATGATCGCGGTGCCCGGCGAGACGGCGAGGTCGTGCTCGGCGTGCGACGAGTCGACGGCGGCGACGTCAGTGCCGCTGTGGTCGTCCTGTGCCATGGTTCTCCTTCTTAGCTGCTTCGGTGCCGGGGGCGTGTGCTAGTTGGACTTCGCCGTGATCCACACGGTGATCGCGACGATGGCGCCGAGACCGAAGATCCAGATGAACAGGCCCTCTGCAACCGGCCCGAGCGAGCCGAGCTCGAAACCGCCGGGCGAGCGGTTGTCCTGGACGTACTTGAGGTACGTGATGATGTCGCGCTTGTCTTCAGGCGAGATGTTCAGGTCGTTGAACACCGGCATGTTCTGCGGGCCCGTGACCATGGCCTCGTAGATGTGCACGCCCGAGACGTCGGTGAGCGGGGGAGCGAACTTGCCCTCGGTGAGCGCGCCGCCGGCGCCGGCCACGTTGTGGCACATGGCGCAGTTGATGCGGAACAGCTCGGCGCCGTTCGCGGCGTCGCCGCCGCCGTTGACGAGGTGGTCGGCGGGGATGTCGGGGCCGGGGCCGAGGGAGGCGACGTAGTACGCCAGCTGCTTGACCTGCTCGTCGGTGAACTGCGGCGGCTTCTGCTGCGCCTGGGGACCCTGCATCTGCATGGGCATGCGGCCCGTGCCGACCTGGAAGTCGACCGCCGCGGCGCCGACGCCGATGAGGCTCGGACCCGTGCCGGTGCCCTGGGCCTCGAGGCCGTGGCAGGTTGCGCAGTTCGCCTGGAAGAGCTTCTTGCCCTGCTCGATCGTCTCCTGCGACGTGGGCTCGCTCTCGGCCTGCGCCGCGGTGCCGGTGCTCAGGGCGGCGTACGCGCCGCCCGTGAAGACGAGGCCGAGCGCGAGGAGCGCGACGGTGGCGAGCGGGTGCCGGCGGCCGGTGCGTCGCTTCGAGCGGTTCATCAGTTTCTTCCTGTTGGCGGTCATGCGGTTCGGGCGCTCCAGCTGGCGACTATTTGAGGACGTAGATGACGAGGAACAGGCCGATCCAGACGACGTCGACGAAGTGCCAGTAGTACGAGACGACGATGGCGCTGGTCGCTTCGCGGTGGCCGAAGTTCTTCACCGCGAACACGCGGCCGATGACGAGCAGGAACGCGATGAGGCCGCCCGTGACGTGGAGGCCGTGGAAGCCCGTCGTGAGGTAGAAGGCCGAGCCGTACGCGTTGGAGTCGAGGGCGATGCCCTCGGAGACCAGCGTGGCGTACTCCCAGATCTGACCCGCGACGAAGATCGCGCCCATGGCGTAGGTGAGGAAGAACCACTCGACCATGCCCCACTGCGACGGCTTCCACCCGGTGGCGTAGGGCTGCAGCCGCTCGGCCGCGAACACGCCGAACTGGCAGGTGAACGACGAGAGCACGAGGATGATGGTGTTCGTCAGCGAGAACGGGAAGTTCAGTCGATTCGCCTCGAACTCCCACAGCTCGGGCGACGTCGACCGCAGCGTGAAGTAGATCGCGAAGAGGCCCGCGAAGAACATGACCTCGCTGCCGAGCCAGACGATCGTGCCCACCGCAACGGTGTTCGGTCGCTTGATCACGGGCGCGCTCGCCTGATAAGTGATTGAGGTGCTCGTCACGCTCCCCATTATGGCTGAAATCGGGGCTGAGTTTTCGTCATCCGGGGGAGTCGTGTCGGTGCTTTCGGGTTAGGCGACCCTCAGTTGCGGTGTGTGTCCGCCGCGAATCCGCCCTGAATCCCCGTCGCTAGGATCGGTGCATGCCCGAGCGACAGAATTGGCCCGCCGTCATCTCCACGCTCCTGGACGGTGAGGACCTCAGCGTCTCGGATGCCGCGTGGTGCATGGAGCAGGTCATGACGGGCACCGCGACCGACGCGCAGCTGGCCGGATTCCTCATCGCGCTGCGGGTCAAGGGGGAGACCGTCGACGAGATCGTGGGCTTCCGCGACGCCGTCCTCGAGCACGCGGTGCCGCTGGACGTCGACCCGATGGCGCTCGACATCGTGGGCACCGGGGGCGACCGCTTCGGCACGGTGAACGTGTCGACCATGGCCTCGGTGATCGCCGCGGCATCCGGCGTGCCCGTCATCAAGCACGGCAACCGCGCGGCGAGCTCGTCGTCGGGCTCCTCCGACGTGCTGGCCGCGCTCGGGCTCGACCTCGGCCTGCCCGCCGACCGCGTGGCGCAGGTGCTCGACGAGGCGGGCATCACGTTCGCGTTCGCCGGTGCGTTCCACCCCGGCTTCAAGCACGCGGGGCCCGTCCGCTCGCAGCTCGGCGTGCCGACGGTCTTCAACTTCCTCGGACCGCTCTGCAACCCGGCCCGGCCCGAGGCGTCGGCGGTCGGCGTCGCCCACCTCGACCGCGTGCCCCTCATCGTCGGCGTGTTCCAGACGCGCGGCGCGACGGCGCTGGTGTTCCGCGGCGACGACGGGCTCGACGAGCTCACGACGACCGGTCACAGCCACGTCTGGGAGGTGTCCCGCGGCACGGTCAAGGAGCACGACCTCGACCCGCGCGAGCTCGGCATCCCGCGCGCGAGGATCGACGACCTGGTCGGCGGCGACGCCGCCCACAACGCCGAGATCGTGCACCGCGTGCTCGCGGGCGATCGCGGCCCCGTGCGCGACATCGTCGTGCTCAACGCGGCGGCCGGGCTCGTGTCGTTCGAGCTCGCGAAGGACCCGAGCCAGTTCCAGCGCGCGATCCTCGACCGGTTCCGCGACAAGATGGCGGTCGCCGAGGAGGCCATCGACAGGGGGGCGGCCGCCCGCAAGCTCGAGGAGTGGATCGCCGCCACCAAGGCCTGATCGCCTCTGCGCATGCGAACGGCCCCGCGGCATCCGCGGGGCCGTTCGCCGTTCGGATCACTCGTGCGAGACGTCCTCGTCGACCCAGTCGAAGGTCTTCGAGACGGCCTTCTTCCACAGGCGCAGCTGGCGCTCGCGCTCGGCCTCGTCCATCTTGGGCTCCCAGCGCTGGTCCTCCTGCCAGTTGGCGCGGAGGTCGTCGAGGCCCGACCAGAAGCCGACCGCGAGGCCCGCCGCATAGGCCGCGCCGAGCGCCGTGGTCTCCGCGACGACCGGCCGGACGACCGGCACGCCGAGGATGTCGGCCTGGAACTGCATGAGCGTGTTGTTCGCGATCATGCCGCCGTCGACCTTGAGCTCGGTGAGCTCGACCCCCGAGTCGGCGTTGACGGCGTCGAGCACCTCGCGCGTCTGGAACGCCGTCGCCTCGAGGGCGGCACGGGCGATGTGGCCCTTGTTCACGTAGCGCGTGAGGCCCACGAGGGCACCGCGCGCATCCGCACGCCAGTACGGCGCGAACAGGCCCGAGAACGCCGGCACGAAGTACGCGCCGCCGTTGTCCTCGACCGACTTCGCGAGCTCCTCGACCTCGGGGGCGCTCGAGATCAGCCCGAGGTTGTCGCGCAGCCACTGGATCAGCGAACCGGTGACCGCGATCGAGCCCTCGAGCGCGTAGTGCGGCGCCTCGTCGCCGATCTTGTACCCGAGGGTCGTGAGCAGCCCGTTCTTCGAGTGCACGATGTCCGTGCCCGTGTTGAAGATGAGGAAGTTGCCCGTGCCGTAGGTGTTCTTGGACTCGCCGGGATCGAAGGCGGCCTGGCCGAACGTCGCGGCCTGCTGATCGCCGAGGTCGCCGGCGATCGGGACCTCGCGGAGCAGGCTCGACCCGTGGGCCGTACCGAACACGCCCGACGAGGGCTTGATCTCGGGGAGCATCGACTTCGGAACGTTGAACGCCGCGAGGATGTCGTCGTCCCACTGGAGGGTCTCGAGGTCCATGAACATCGTGCGGCTCGCGTTCGTGACATCCGTCGCATGCACACCGCCGTCGACGCCGCCCGTGAGGTTCCACAGCACCCACGTGTCGGTGTTGCCGAAGATCAGGTCTCCCGCCTCCGCTTTCTCACGGGCGCCCTCGACGTTCTCGAGGATCCAGACGATCTTGGTGCCTGAGAAGTACGTCGCCAGCGGCAGGCCGACCTTGTCCTTGAACCGCTCGACGCCGCCGTCGGCCGCGAGGCGGTCGACGATCGGCTGCGTGCGGGTGTCCTGCCAGACGATCGCGTTGTAGACGGGCTCGCCCGTGTTCTTGTCCCACACCACCGCGGTCTCGCGCTGGTTGGTGATGCCGATCGCGGCGATGTCGTGTCGGGTGAGCTGCTTCTTGCCGAGGGCCTGGCCGATCACCTCGCCGGTGTTGCGCCAGATCTCCATGGGGTCGTGCTCGACCCAGCCCGGCCTCGGGAAGATCTGCTCGTGCTCGAGCTGTCCCGTCGACACGATCGAGCCCTTCTTGTCGAAGACGATCGCGCGTGTGCTCGTTGTTCCCTGGTCGATGGCCAGGACGTAGTCAGCCATGACTTCCTCTCAATGTTGCGGATGTCCCACCGGCGTCCGCGTCGGCGGGGGTGCACGCGCGTCGGCGCGTGCCGGGGGAAACGGAAGCGGGACCGACCCGTCAGGGCCGGTCCCGCAGGATGGTCAGGTGATGACCGGAAGGAGCAGGAGCGCGGCCCAGCCGGCGAGGACACCGCCGATGATCGGACCGACGACCGGGACCCACGAGTAGGACCAGTCGCTGCCGCCCTTGCCCTTGATCGGGAGGAAGGCGTGCGCGATGCGCGGGCCGAGGTCACGGGCCGGGTTGATCGCGTAGCCCGTGGGACCACCGAGCGACACGCCGATGCCGACCACGAGGAGGGCGACGGGCAGCGCGCCGAGGGAGGCGAGGCCGGAGGCGTCGCCCTGACGCCCGAAGCCGATGACCACGAACACCAGCACGAAGGTGCCGATGATCTCGGTGATGAGGTTCCAGGCGTAGTTGCGGATGCCGGGGCCCGTCGAGAAGGTGCCGAGCTTCGGCGCCGGGTCGGGCTCCTCGTCGAAGTGCTGCTTGTAGGCGAGCCACACGATGATCGCGCCGAGGATCGCGCCCAGCAGCTGCGCGCCGATGTACGCGATCACCGAGACGAAGTTCACCGGAACGGTGAGGCCGAGGCCGGCGTTGCCGAACTCCGTGGCGCCGTTCGCGACGAGACCGAGGGTGACGGCGGGGTTGATGTGCGCGCCCGATGCATAGGCGACGATGACGGCGGCGAAGACCGCGAAGCCCCAGCCGAAGGTCACCATGAGGAATCCGCCGTTGAAGCCCTTCGTCTTCGCAAGGGCGACGTTGGCGACGACACCGCAACCGAGGAGTACCAGCATCGCGGTCCCCACGAGTTCCGAGAGGAACAATATTCCGAGATTGTCCACGTCGACCATCCATCCTTTTCGCTTGGCCCGCAGGGCGTCGCCCAGGGGCGGAACACTGCCCACGATACTCAGGCCGTTCGGTGCGGGGAATGGGCGAATCGGATTTCGAGGAGAGTGCCCTCCGATTTGCCCGATGCCCTTACCTCGCGCGCCGCTTGGGGCGTAGGTTCATGGGGGAGTGCTGCGACGGCGCCGATGCATGGTCGCGCGGTGTCCGGCAGCCATGGTGAAGGGATGCCCGTGAAGAAGATCATCAACGATCCGAAGCGCGTCGTCGACGAATCGGTCGCCGGATTCGGCCTGGCCCACGCCGACATCGTCCGCGTCGAGATGGATCCGATCCATGTCGTGCGGGCTGACGCCCCGATCGCCGGCAAGGTCGGCATCGTCAGCGGCGGCGGCAGCGGACACGAGCCGCTCCACGCCGGCTACGTGGGCTTCGGCATGCTGGATGCCGCGGTGCCCGGTGCGGTCTTCACCTCGCCCACCCCCGACCCGATCCTCGCCGCCACCAAGGCGGTCGACGGCGGTGCGGGCGTGCTGCACATCGTGAAGAACTACACGGGCGACGTGCTCAACTTCGAGACCGCGGCCGACCTGGCGGCCGCCGACGGGATCACCGTGCGGGCGGTCGTCACGAACGACGACGTGGCCGTGAAGGACAGCCTCTACACGGCGGGCCGCCGCGGGGTGGCCGGCACCGTGCTGGTGGAGAAGATCGCGGGCGCGGCCGCCGAGCGCGGCGACTCGCTCGACGAGGTCGCCGACCTCGCCGAACGCGTCAACGCCAACGCGCGGTCGATGGGCCTCGCGCTCACGCCCTGCATCGTGCCGCACGCCGGCGAGCCGAGCTTCACGCTCGCCGAGGACGAGATCGAGATCGGCATCGGCATCCACGGCGAGCCGGGTCGCGAGCGCATCAAGCTCGAACCGGCCGACCGCCTCGTCGATCGCCTCCTCGAGCCCGTCCTCGAGGACCTGCCGTACTCCGGTGGCGACCGCGTCCTGCTGTTCGTCAACGGCATGGGCGGCACGCCGCTCATCGAGCTGTACCTCGCGTACCGCCGTGCGGCGGAGGTGCTCGCCGAGCGCGACATCACCATCGCCCGGTCGCTCGTCGGCAACTACATCACGTCGCTCGAGATGCAGGGGATGTCGATCACGCTCCTGAAGCTCGATGACGAGATGATCGAACTGTGGGATGCGCCCGTGCAGACGGCTGCGCTCCGGTGGGGACGATAGAAGGAGGCATCCGTGGGTCTGGACATCACCTGGGCGGTGGACTGGGTCAGGCGAAGCGCTGACGTGATCTCCGAGCACCGCGTCGAGCTCATCACGCTCGACCGCGAGATCGGGGACGGCGATCACGGCGAGAACATGGATCGCGGCTTCCAGGCCGTGCTCCCGAAGCTCGACGACCTGCCGGCCGGGTCCACCCCGGGCGATGTCCTGAAGCTCGTGGCGACCACGCTCATCTCGACGGTGGGCGGCGCGGCGGGTCCGCTGTACGGCACCGCCTACCTCAAGGGCGCCGTGGCCGCGGGGTCCGAGACGTCGCTCGACGGTCCGGCCATCGCCGCCGTGCTGACGGCGGCGCGCGACGGCATCGTGATGCGCGGCAAGGCGGAGTCGGGCGACAAGACGATGGTCGACGCCTGGACGCCTGCGGTGGACGCCGCAGATGCGGCCGCGGCGAGCGGTGCGGATGCCGCGGAGGTCCTCGCCGCTGCGGCCGCCGCCGCGCGCGAGGGCGCCGTCGCCACCGAGCCGCTCGTCGCCCGCAAGGGCCGTGCGAGCTACCTCGGCGAGCGCTCGGCCGGACACCGCGATCCGGGCGCCGAGTCGACCGCCCTGCTCCTGCAGGCCGCGGCGGACACGGCGTCGGCATCTGCGGGGGCGTGAGGGTGGCGACCCCGGGAAAGGTCGGCGTCGTCTTCGTCTCGCACTCCGCGCGCATCGCGGAGGGCCTCGTGGAACTCGCCCGTCAGATGGCGCCGTCGGCGGCCCTCGTGGCCGCCGGCGGCACCGACGACGGCCGCATCGGCACGAGCTTCGACCTGGTGAGCTCCGGCATCGCCGAGGCGGACTCGGGCGCCGGCGTCGTGGTGCTGTGCGATCTCGGCTCGGCGATCCTCACGACCGAGACGGCGCTCGACTTCCTCGACGACGAGACGCGCGAGCGCGTGCGCATCGTGGATGCGCCGCTCGTGGAAGGCGGGGTCGCCGCGGCGGTGGCTGCGGAGTCGGGTGACGACCTCGCCCAAGTGGTGAGCGCGGCGGAGTCGGCGCGCGGCGCCGGCGCCGAGCTGGCGGCTGTCGACGTCGCGCCGGAGCCGTCGGCGAGTGCGGCCTCGCCCGCGGCATCCGCTCACGCCCACTCGCGCACGGTGACGCTCGTGAACGCCGACGGCCTGCACGCCCGCCCGGCGGCCGAGCTCGTGAAGCTCGCGAGCACGTTCGGGCCGAAGGTCACGGTCAACGGGACCGACGCGAAGAGCCTGCTCAGCATCATGTCGCTCGGGCTCACGAAAGGCGCGACGGTCGAGATCGCGAGCGACGATCCCGAGGGCGGTGCGGCGGTCGACGCGATCGCGGCGCTGGCCGAGTCGGGATTCGGCGAGGCCTGACGCGTCCGTCCCGCAGGGGAGGGGACTCTCCCCAAAAAGAGAACGGACGTTCTCGTATGTTCGGTTCGTTGCCGGTCGCCTAGTTGCCGCCGGCGACCCGGATGTCGGCGCCGGAGGTGTACGAGGCGTCCGGCGACAGCAGGTAGGCGACTGCGCCCGCGACTTCGTGGACCTCGCCGGGGCGGCGCATCGGGATGCCGGGCGCACGTTCGTCGGGCGCGTCCGGACGACCGGCCGCCGCATGGATCTCGGTTCGCGTGGTGCCGGGGGAGACGGTGTTGACGCGCACGCCGACCGGGCCGAACTCCTTCGACGCACCGGTCGTGAGCGCGTTGAGCGCGGCCTTGCTCATGGAGTAGGGGATGTAGGTGTTCGGTGCACCCGTGGTCGCGGCGCCCGAGGAGATGTTGACGATCGAGCCGCCCGCGCCGCCGCGGTCGGTCGCCATGTGGGCGATCGCCGCGCGGGTCAGCACGATCGGGGCGAGCACGTTGATCCGGAAGACCAGCTCGGACTCGTCGATCGACCCGTCGAGGAAGCCGCCGATGCGGCCGGTGATGCCGGCGTTGTTGACGAGGCCGGTCACCGTTCCGAAGTGCTCGACGGCCGCGGGCACCACGCCGGCCGCGGCATCCAGGTCGGCGAGGTCGACCTGGTGCAGTAGGACACTGGCACCGGATGCCTCGCAGGCGCGCTGCACCGCCTCGGCCTCGTCTGCGCGCTCCCGGTACGTGAGGACGAGGTCGTGGCCGTCGGCGGCGAGCCGTTCGGCGATGGCGGCGCCGATGCCGCGGCTCCCGCCAGTGACGATCGTGACCGGTCGGTTCGCGGCATCCGTCTGCATGCCACCACCCTACGAGGCGGCGCGGATGCTGGCGTGCCTCGGGGGAGCGGGCGTACCATCGGGCCCATGACACGCGACGCGGCGGCTCGCTCAGGCGACGGCAACGCCTTCTCCAGATTCTTCGTCCGGGTCGACAATGCGCTCGAGCCCATCTTCACGACGACACCGCTCGTCGACGACTCGCCGCCGGTCGACGAGCAGGAGCTGCGCTCGCGTCCGTGCCCGGTGTGCGGACAGCCGATCTCCTCGCATGCGTTCGAGGAGACGAACGGCAACGTCATCATGGAGTGCCCGACCGACGAGCGGCTGCCCGAGCCGCTCGCCAACGGACCGCTCAACGAGTTCGGCATGCCCGCGACCGGGCGGCGGCTCGAGAAGTACGAGGAACGGCAGGCCCGCGAAGAGGCGGAGCGCGAGGCGCGCGAAGAGGCCGAGGCCGAGCGCGCGTAGGCCGGATGCTGCGGGAGGGCCCGCATGCGGCGGGCTCGGCCTACTCCGCGCGCTCGACCGGCAGCCACAACTCGCACGTCGCCGTGCTGAAGTCGGGGGAGCGCTCGAGCACTGCGACCATCGATGGTCCTTCGCGCAGCCGCCAGGGATTGGACGGGAACCAGTCGCTCGCCGTCGCCGCCCAGGTCGCCTGCAGCGCGGCCGGATAGGGTCCCGCGGTGCGGAACACCGCCCAGGTGCCCGCCGGAACCTCGATCGCGTCAAGATGGTCGGGCACGGGCGTCTCCGCGTTGAGGGCGACCCCATGGAGGTACGTCAGTTCGGTGCCCTCGGTGTAATCGGGGTCGACGTCGTCGCTCACTTGCAGTAGTCCCGCCGGTTCCGTGTCGCTCAGCTCCTTCAGTCGGGCGTGCTCAGCGGCGGGCAGGGCGGCGATGTGCGCCTGGATGTGCGAATTGGCGCCGTGGTGGATGAGCGGCACTCGGGCGGCGTGACCGACGAGGCGAAACGACGGTCGGTCCGTGATGCGGGTGTCCATGGGGGTGTTCCCTTCGACGGTCAGGCGGAACCTGAGCTGCGGTTGCGTACGAAGGGGACCGCCGTCTCGGCGCACATCGGCTGGGCTGACGCCGTGCACCGCCCGGAACGCCCGACCGAACGCCTCGGTCGAGCCATAGCCATAGCGGACCGCGATGCCCAGCAGGTCGCCGCCGCCGAGCACGTCGGCAGCGGCGACCGTCATGCGGCGCCGCCGGACGTATTCGGAGAGTGGCATCCCGGCGAGCGACGAGAACATCCGCCGGACATGGTACTCCGTGGTGCCCAAACTGCTCGCCAGGCCTGCGACGTCGAGGTCGTCGGTCAGGTGGTCCTCGACGACGTCGACGACGCGGTTGAGGATCGCGATCACGGTTCCTCCTTCGAGCACCCAGCCTGCCGGAGCGCGCGGGCCTGCACCCGATGATCGCGGTCCGATTCGATCGTGCCCCAGAGAGCGTGCGCGCGGAAGATCCCGGACCTGCTGTCGACCGTCGCCATGCCGGCCCGCGCCCGGTAGGCTTCACGGGAACGTGACACGAGTCGAGGAGGTGAGCCCGATGCACGCAACGTCCATTCCGGGCGCTCCTTCGAGTTCACGATCGCGCGACTGACGCAGCCGTCGCGGGGAGCGCCGCACTGCTCTCCCCGAAAGCGACGACCATGACTCCTTCTTCTCAGCGCCACGCGGAGCCGACTTCCGATGACGTCTCCGCGCACCCCACCCGCACCGCCCTGGTCCTCGGCGGCGGCGGATCGACCGGCAATGCCTGGCTGATCGGCGTCCTCGCCGGCCTGTTCGAGGCCGGCGTCGACGTGACCGACGCCGACCTGACGATCGGGACCTCGGCCGGATCGACGGCCGCGGCGCAGGTGGCCGGCGCGACGCCGACCGAGCTCTTCGCCGCCATCCTCACCGCCGAGCCCCTGCTCGACACCGGCCGAGGTCGGCCTCCTCAGCCGCGTGGCTCGGTCGGGTCGGTGACGGACCACCTCGATCGCATGCGTGCGCTCATCGCCTCCGCCGAGGACCAGGCCGACCTGCGCCGCAAGGTCGGCGCGAGGGCGCTCGAACTGGAGGCGGCATCGGGCGGCTCCCGGCAGTCGCAGTGGCGCGCCACCGTCGCGTCGCGGCTGCCGAGTCCGGAGTGGCCACGACGCCGCATCCTCATCACCGCCGTGGACGCCGAGACCGGTGAACCGGTCGCGTTCGACCGCGAGAGCGGCGTCGACCTCGTGGACGCCGTGGCCGCCAGTTGCTCCAGCGGCGCTGCCTACCGGATCGGTGGTCGCGCGTACATCGACGGGGGTTACCGCACGAACGCGGAGAACGCCGACCTGGCAGCCGGATACGCGCGGGTGCTCGTGCTGTCGCCGTTCGGCGGCAGGTCACTGGTGCCGGCGTCGTGGGGCACGCATCTCGCGACGCAACTCGACCGACTGCGGGCACGGGGGAGTGGCGTGGAAGCGATCTTCCCCGGCAGCGGATTCGAACACCTGTTCGGTGCGAATGCGATGGATCCGTCGCTGCGGCCGCCTGCGGGTCGAGCCGGCTACGACCAGGGTCGAGCGCTCGCCGCGCAGATCGCCGAGTTCTGGAGCTGACGCGCCAGCGGAGCCCATGGGTCGTGCGTCCGCGTGGGGGAGACACCTGCGAGGTCGGCCGCGCGATCCGGCTCCGGTCGGCCTCGTTCACAACGCCGTCCTCGCGGGGACGGCCGTTCACGCGGAATTCGCTTGCCGCCCAGGGTGCGCGGGGCCTAACCTGCCAAGCACTTCCAACGTTATAGGAGAAGATGCCATGCCGACCCCGACCATCGTCCTCGTCCACGGAGCCTTTGCCGACGCCGCCAGTTGGGCACCGGTCACCCGCCTGCTGCTCGATCGGGGCCACACCGTCATCGCAGCCCCGCTCTACATGCGAAGCCTCGTCGCCGACGCCGCGTCCCTCCGAGCTCTCGTCGAGCACATCGAAGGCCCGGTCCTCCTCGCAGGCCACTCCTACGGCGGCGCGGTGATCACGATCGCCGGCGAGGCCGCCAACGTCGTCGGACTCGTCTACGTCTCCGGTTACGCCCTGGATGCCGGCGAAACCATCTCGAAGCTGCAAGGCGGCTTCCCCGACTCGGAACTCATCGCGAACCTCGTCTTCACACCGTTCCCCATCCCTGGCCAGGAGGACGGCTCCGACGTCTCCGTGAAGATCGACGCGTTCCCGCAGATCTTCGCCGCGGGCCTCGACCCGCGCGTCAGCGAAGTCCTCGCCGTCTCACAACGCCCGCTGGCTGCTTCCGTGTTCGAAGAAGCGGCGCCGGCGGCCGCATGGAAGACGAAGCCGGCGTGGGGGATCGTCTCGGCGTCGGACCACACCATCAACCCCGACGTCGAACGTTTCGGCTACACGCGCGCCGGCATCGCCGATGTCACCGAGCTCGAGGCGCCGCACCTGGTCATGCAGACCAACCCGCAGGACGTGGTCGACGTCATCGAACGCGCCGTGGCCGGCAGCGGCGACGCGGGGAGCTGACGGAAACGGTTCTCCACGCTCTCGACCCGTCTCCGGCGACGAGACGATGCTGTGGCGACGGGACGATGGTGAGGACTAACCGACATAATGTGCATTATCGGCGCATGGCGGAGTCACCGTCGATTCACCACGGCATCGGCCGATCGACGGCCCGCTCCGAGTCGTCCGGGAAGTCCGGGAGCTCGCTGCCGCCGGCCCGGATGCACAACCAGCGCAGCTGCTCGGAGCCGTCGGGCGCGCAGCGCCACGTGCGCCAGACGCCCTGTCCGACCCGCACGAGCGTTCCTGCGCTGACGTCGACCACGTCATCGTCCAGGCCCATCTGGCCGCGCCCGTCGAGGAACACGTACAGTTCCTCGACACGCGCATGCCGGTGCCAGTAACCGGCTTCCTCGCCGGGCTCGAGCGCATTCGCTGTCAGCCCGATGTACTGCATCGTGAGCTCGTGATCCACGACGCGTCGGCCGTCACGTGAGCTCTCGGGTCGGAATCCGCCGTAGTGCGAGCGCCAGTCGTCGAGCCCGCCGATCTCCAGGACCTCGTAATCCGTCACGTTCCCCACGATAGGGCCGCCGACTCCCCTGTTCTTTCCGGACCGGTGGGAAAGCGTTTGCCGAACGGATGCTGCGTCAACCTCACCCGCAGACCGACTCGATGGCCGGCCGGCAGTCGTTCGGCGAGTTCCCGCTCACGCGCGTCAGCCGAAGCGTCGTGGACGCGTTCTCCTGGTAGATGCCGCCGCCGGCGGCGGTTCCGTCGGGGGCACGCGCGATGTTGCGCGCCACCCTGCTGGTCGTGAGCGACGCCGTCCCGAAGTTCGCGAGGCCGCCGCCCACGGCGACGCCTCCCGCCGGGCCGAGCGACGAATTGCCGCGCAGCGCGCTGTTCACGAGCGTCAGGTTCGCCCCGGTGTTGTTCGTGATGCCGCCCCCGACCGCCGCGGTATCGCCCCTGGCGACGTTGTCGCTCACGGTCGAGTTGGTGAGCGACGCCGTGCCGCCGTTGACGATCCCGGCCCCGCCGACGATCGACCCGCTCCCCGCCGCGGTGTTCTCGGACACCCGACTGTTGACCAGCGTCAACGTTCCGAGGTTCAGGATGCCCCCGGCGCAGGTGGTTGCGCCTCCATCTGGACAATCGACGGCGCTCCCGCCGCTGATGCGGCCGTTCACGAGCGTCAGCGCACCCCCGTCGACCACCTGGAGGATCCGGAACGCCGGGGCATCCGGGGCCCTTGTGATCGTGGCATCGATGATGGTGAGGGCGCTCGTGACGGTCGGCAGACCGGTTCGGCTCGTGGCGCCGGCGGGCACGTCGACGAGCACGAAGCGGCCGGGTGCCTGCAGCGTGTCGGCGCCGGAACCCGCCCGGCACGCGTCGCGCGGCGCGTCGGTGTTCGCCGCGATGACCGCCTCCACCAGTGAGCAGTTGCCGTTGACGACGTCGTCGACGGCGCCACGGGTGACGCGGATCGACGCGCCCGTTGCGGCGACCGCGCCCGTCAGCCCGACCACGGCCGCGGATGCGGCCACCGCCGCGAGGAGCGCCCCACGCCACCGCATGCGCGTCTCCGCCGCTCGACGTCGGAACGTGCCCGACTCAGCGGTCGGTCGCCTCGAGGCGGCCCTTCTTCCAGTTGCTCGTGCACTCGAGCGTGACCGTGAACGTTCCGCTGCCGACGGACCAATTCGTGAAGGAGCCCTCGATGGACTTGACCGCGACGAACTCCTTCCTGCCCTCGATCCGCTTCTCGGACGAGGTCGCGACCACGAGCGTGGCGACGGACGGCGCCGTGTCGATGATCACGCCCAACGGGAGGATGCGGTCGTTCGAGAACTTCTTGTCCGTGAGATACGGGAAGTCCGCCGGGCATGCTCCGCTGAACCTGGCGTTGGCCCAGAGCCCCTCGTAGCGCACCGAGTAGATCTGCACCCGGATGACCTCGGGGTCGTTCGGCGGGTCCGCCGCCGCCGGTGCCGCCACGGCCCCGACCAGCAGCATCCCGAGCCCCGCTCCGACCGCCAGCAGCTTCCGATACCCGGACATCATCGTCCTCCCCCGATTCGAGGGCCTGCCCATGATCGGCCGGGCAGCGCCCGTCCGCCAGTATGCTCCGACTTCTCGACGCTGTCTCCCCCTGCGTTTCGCGGCGGCGGTCGCCAGACGACCTGCCGAGCGCGGATCAGGCGCCAATGTAGTCCGCGAGGTGCTCGCCAGTGAGGGTCGACCGGGCGGCGACCAGGTCGGCGGGCGTTCCCTCGAACACGATCCGCCCGCCATCGTGGCCGGCGCCCGGCCCGAGGTCGATGATCCAGTCCGCGTGCGCCATGACCGCCTGGTGGTGCTCGATCACGATGACCGACTTGCCCGAGTCCACGAGCCGATCGAGCAGGCCGAGCAGCTGCTCCACGTCCGCGAGGTGCAGGCCGCTCGTCGGCTCGTCGAGCACGTAGACGCCGCCCTGCTCCCCCATGTGCACCGCGAGCTTCAGACGCTGCCGCTCGCCGCCCGACAGCGTCGTGAGGGGCTGTCCGATCGTGAGGTAGCCGAGCCCGACGTCGGAGAGCCGCCGCAGGATCGCGTGCGCGGCCGGAATGCGCGACTCGCCCGCGCCGAAGAACTCCTCCGCCTCGTCCACGGACATCCCGAGCACCTCGCTGATGTCGCGGCCGCCGAGCTTGTAATCGAGCACCGAGGCGTCGAACCGCTTGCCGACGCACACCTCGCACACCGATGCGACGGTCGCCATGGGACCCAGGTCGGTGTAGACGACGCCGTTGCCGTTGCAGTTCGGGCACGCGCCCTCGGAGTTCGCGCTGAACAGCGCCGGCTTGACGCCGTTGGCCTTGGCGAACGCCTTGCGGATCGGCTCGAGCATGCCGGTGTAGGTGGCGGGGTTGCTGCGGCGCGATCCGCGGATCGCCCCCTGGTCGATGGAGACGACGCCCTCGCGGCCCGACACCGACCCGTGGATGAGCGAGCTCTTGCCCGACCCGGCGACGCCGGTCACCACGGTGAGCACGCCGAGGGGGAGGTCGACGTCGACCCCCTGCAGGTTGTTGGCGTCGGCTCCGCGGACCTCGAGCGCGCCCGACGGCGTGCGGACCCCAGCCTTCAGCGCCGCACGGTCGTCGAGGTGCCTGCCGGTCAGCGTGCCGCTCCGGCGCAGCTCGTCGACCGTCCCCTCGAAGACGATCTCGCCGCCGCCGGCGCCGGCGCGTGGGCCCAGGTCGACCACGTGGTCGGCGATCTCGATGGCCTCGGGCTTGTGCTCGACGACGAGCACGGTGTTGCCCTTGTCGCGCAGCTGCCGCAGCAGGTCGTTCATGCGCTGGATGTCGTGCGGGTGCAGGCCCACCGTCGGCTCGTCGAAGACGTACGTGACATCCGTCAGCGACGACCCGAGGTGCCGGATCATCTTCGTGCGCTGCGCCTCGCCGCCCGACAGCGTGCCCGACGAACGGTCGAGCGAGAGGTAGCCGAGCCCGATCTCGACGAACGAGTCCATGAGCTGCTGCAGGTTCGCGAGCAGCGGCGCGACGGTCGGCTGGTCGAGGCTGCGCACCCATTCCGCGAGGTCGCTGATCTGCATGGCGCACGCATCGGCGATGCTGATGCCGTCGATCTTCGAGGAGCGCGCGCCCTCGGCGAGCCGCGTGCCGCCGCACTCGGGACACGCTGCGAAGGTCACGGCCCGCTCGACGAACGCCCGGATGTGCGGCTGCATCGCGTCGAGGTCCTTCGACAGCATCGACTTCTGCACCTTGGGCACGAGACCCTCGTAGGTGAGGTTGATGCCGTTGATCTTCACCTTCGTCGGCGCCTTGTAGAGGAAGTCGTGCAGCTCGGCCTCGGTGAACCGCTCGACCGGGGTGTCGCCGTCGAAGAACCCCGACTCCGCGTACAGGCGGGTCGACCACCCGTCGGCCGTGTAGCCGGGCACGGTGATCGCCCCCTGGTTCAGCGACTTCGTCGCGTCGAAGAGCTGGCCGAGATCGATGTCGGAGACCGTGCCCATGCCCTCGCAGCGGGGGCACATGCCGCCGAGCTGGGTGAAGTCGATCGACTTCTGCTCGCCGCCCTCCACCGTGATGGCGCCGCTCCCCTGCACGGTCGGGATGTTGAACGAGAACGCCTGCGGCGAGCCGATGTGCGGCCGACCCAGGCGGCTGAACAGGATGCGCAGCAGGGCGTTCGCGTCGGTCACGGTGCCGACCGTCGACCGGGCGTTCGCACCCATGCGCTCCTGGTCGACGATGATCGCCGTCGTCAGGCCGTCGAGCACGTCGACGTCGGGACGGGAGAGGCTCGGCATGAAGCCCTGCACGAACGCACTGTAGGTCTCGTTGATCATGCGCTGCGACTCGGCGGCGATGGTCTGGAACACCAGCGAGCTCTTGCCCGAGCCCGAGACGCCGGTGAACACGGTGAGCCGCCGCTTGGGGATGTCGACGCTGACGTCCTTCAGGTTGTTCTCACGCGCGCCCTGCACGCGGATGAGGTCGTGGCGGTCGGCCGGGTGCGACCCGTTCGTCGCGTCGTCGGTCGTGGTGATCGTCATCGGTGCTCCAAGCGGTGGGCGTGGTCTGGGACGTGCGGGAGGTCCTGCACGGCAGCATCCGTGCAGGACCTCGGATCGGGGCCGGGAGTGCTCAGCGCGGCTCCTGGATCCTCACCATGTTGCCCGCCGGGTCGCGGAACGCGCAGTCGCGCACGCCGTAGGGCTGGTCGATCGGCTCCTGGGCGACCTCGGCGCCGCTGGCCTGCACCTGCTCGAACGTCCCGTCGACGTCGGTCGTCGCGAGCACGATGCTCGCGTAGGTGCCCTTCGCCATCATCTCGGCGATGGTCCGGCCCTCGTCCTCGGTGACGCCGGGGTCGGCGGTCGGCGGATAGAGCACGACCGACGTGCCGGGCTGGCCGGACGGGCCGACGGTGATCCACCGCATCCCCTCGTACCCGACGTCGTTGCGCACCTCGAACCCGAGGACGTCGCGATAGAAGCCGAGCGACGCCTCGGGATCCGTGTGCGGAAGGAACGTGTACTGAATCGTGATGTCCATGTGCGCCACGCTACTGCTGCCCTCCTGCGGCTGCTTCTCGATTCCTGACCGGTCGCGCCACCCGCTTCGCCAGCACCGACGGCACCCCCGCCATCACGGACGACACGCCCTCGACCGGGGTTCGCGCCTCGCGCTGGTACACGCTCGGCGGCACGCCCACCAGCTCGGTGAACCGCGTGCTGAACGTGCCGAGCGACGAGCAGCCGACCTCGAAGCACACCTCGGTGACGCTGAGGTCGCCGCGCTGGAGCAGGGCCATCGCGCGCTCGATCCGCCTGGTCATCAGGTAGCTGTACGGCGACTCGCCGTAGGCGCGCTTGAACTCCCGGCTCAGGTGCCCGGACGACATGTTCACGCCGCGTGCCAGCGCGTCGACGTCGAGGGGCTTGGCGTACTCGCGATCCATCCGATCGCGGACGCGTCGCAGCAGGGCCAGGTCGCGAAGGCGCTGCTCGTCGGCGGGGCTGCTGTCCACTCCTCGATCGTGCCACGCGCCGCCGACGATGCCCACCCGCCGAGGACGAGATGGCGGCGACTGCGCCGGACCGCGTCGATAGGCTCCGGAGGTGCGCATACGACCCGAGCAACCCGGCGACGAGGACGCGATCCACGAGCTCACGCTCGCCGCGTTCGAGCCCATGCCGTTCAGCGACGGGACGGAGGCGCCGATCGTCCGCTCCCTGCGCGGGGACGGCGACCTCACGATCTCGCTCGTGGCGGAGGAGGACGGCGTGATCATCGGGCACGTCGCCTTCTCGCCCGTCTCGATCGACGGGGCATCCGACGGCTGGTTCGGTCTCGGACCGGTCTCGGTCGCGCCCGATCGGCAGCGCCGCGGGATCGGCAGCGCCTTGATCGGCATCGGGCTGCAGCAGCTCCGCGATGAGGGCGCATTGGGCTGCGCCCTCATCGGGAACCCGGCCGTCTACCGCGGCATGGGGTTCGAGAGCGACGGCCTGCTGACCTATCGGTCGCTCGACGTCGCGTTCGTGCAGCGGATCGTCTTCCGCGGTCCGGCTCCACGAGGCAGACTGCGGTTCGCGGCCGCGTTCGAATCGGCGGGCGACGAGACCAACTGATCGGGGCCGTCGCGGGTTACCTTGGACCTGTCCCGCTCGCGTGAACGTCGTCCGGGACGGGATGCGAGGTGGCGATGACCGACGACGCGAAGTCCGACGACGCGAAGCCCGGCGATCCGAAGCCCGACCCGGATGCCGCGGGGCCGTCCCGACGCGACTTCCTGCGCCTGGGCGGGGCCGCCGCCACCGGTGCCGTGGTCGGCGGTGCGGCCGGGTACGCCGCCGCCACCGCTGCGGCCGGCGGATTCAGCGGGGGTCCGACGTCGTCGGACTCCATCGGGGCGTCGTCGACCGCCGCACCGCCGGCGTCACTCCCCCCGCGCGCCGCCGGCGCCGGGTTCGACCACCTCGTCGTCGTCATGTTCGAGAACCGGTCGTTCGACAACCTCTTCGGCTACCTCTACGCCGCCGGAGAGGTGCCGGCCGGGCAGCAATTCGCGGGACTCAACGAGGGCGAGTACAGCAATCCCGACCATGACGGGAAGCAGGTGGCGGCGCATCCGTTCGACGGCTCGACCGACGAGATCATGTCGAGCCCGCGCCCCGACCCCGGCGAGGACTACCCGCACGTCAACACGCAGCTGTTCGGCACGGTCCATCCGGCCGGCAACGCCCGCCAGCCGGTGGCGAAGATGAAGAAGCCGTACAACGCGCCCTCCGACAGCGCCACCCCGACGATGGACGGTTTCGTCAAGGACTACGCCAACAACTTCCAGACCGAGCACGGCCGCGCGCCCAGGCCCGACGAGCTCGCCGCCGCGATGGGCGCCTTCGGGCCGGAGATGCTCCCGGTGTTCTCGGCGCTCGCGCAGGGATTCGGGGTGTTCGACCACTGGCACTGCGGGGTTCCGGGGCCGACGTTCTGCAACCGATCGTTCTTCCATGCGTCGACGTCGCACGGCTTCGTCACGAACCACGACAACGGTGGATACAAGAAGTGGCACAGCAACAAGGTCGCGTCGCCGACGATCTTCAACCGCCTCGAGGACGCCGGCATCCCGTGGGCCGTGTACTACGACGACTCGCAGCACGTGTCGATGACCGGGCTCATCCACAAGCCGGTGCTCGAGCAGTACTGGAAGACCCGGTTCTTCCCGATGAGCACGTTCTACCAGGCCTGCGCCGACGGGACCCTCCCGGCCTACGCGTTCGTGGAGCCGCGCATGGTGTACGACCACAACGACATGCACCCGCCCGTGGGGACGGTCGACCAGACCGACGTCGACGGGGCGGAGGTGACCGGCGGCGCGATCTCCGATGTGCGCGCGGGCGAGGCGCTGCTGCACCGGGTGTACACGTCGGTCCGCGACGGCGGCAGCGCCGACGGCTCGAACGCGATCAACACGATGCTGCTCGTCACGTTCGACGAGCACGGCGGCACCTACGACCACGTGGCGCCGCCCTCGGCGACACCGCCCGACGACTCGGGACCCGGCGAGATGGACTTCACCTTCGACCGGCTCGGACTCCGCGTCCCCGTGATCGCGATCTCGGCCTACGTGCCAGCCGGAAGCGTGATCAACTCACCGGCCCACCACGGCACCGTCATCAGCACGCTGGCGAAGAAGTACCAGCTGAAGTCGCTGACCGCACGAGACGCGGATGCCCCGACGCTCGACGACGCGCTCACGGCCACCGAGCCGCGCCAGCCGAGCACGTGGCCGCACACGCTGTCCCAGTACACGCCGCGGAACCCCGAATCGGATCCGGTACCGCCCGGCGACGACGACCGTCCACTGAGTCCGCCCGGACGGGGCCTGATGGGGCTGCTCGGCGCCCACGCCGGCACCAGCGATCCCCTGCCCACGACGTTCCGCCAGGCGCACGACTTCATCGAGCAGCACGGCAAGGGCCTGTTCGGCCCCGACGGCGGCTGACCACGCGGCATCCGGGCGCCGACGTGCGCCGATGGCCGCGGATGGATGCCGATCGCGGCGCTCCGATACTCCCCCGTCACGCGACGACACGGGAGGACGCGCGCACACACATCCGACGCTCAGGCGTCGTCGAGGCATAGCCTGACGCTTGCAACGCCCCTCAGTCGTCGCCTCAGAAAGGACATCCCATGTCGACGCCGCAGTCCAGTACGGTCTTCGCCGCCTTCTCGCTCGACTCAGCGAACCTGTCGAAGTCCGCCATCAACACCGTCCGCGCGACCCTCGGCATCAGCGGGGTCATCGCGCTCATCGTGGGCATCCTCATCACGTTCTGGCCGAAGAACTCGGCGCTCGTGCTCACGATCATCCTGGCCATCTACTTCATCATCGCCGGACTCGCCTATCTGGGCCTCGGCATCTTCTCCAAGGGCATCTCGGGCGGCGCCAGGACGCTCGATATCATCCTCGGCCTGCTGTTCCTCATCGGTGGCGTCATCGCCCTGTTCAACGTCCAGACGGCAGCGGCCGCCCTGGCCGTGTTCCTCGGCATCCTGATCGGAATCCTGTGGATCGTGGAGGGCATCGTGGCGCTCGTGCAGTCGGGCGACTCGCCGTCGCGCGGCTGGACGATCTTCTTCGGCATCCTGAGCGTCGTGGCCGGCATCATCGTGCTGTTCTCGCCGCTCTGGGGCGCCGTGGTGCTGTTCGTCATCGCGGGCATCGCGCTGATCGTGCTCGGCATCATCCAGATCGTGCGCGCGTTCACGTTCGGTCGTGGCGCGGGCGGAGCGGCCGCGACCGCGTAGCCTCGCGGCATCCGACGACGAACGCCGGTCCGGAGCGCATGAGCGCTCCGCGACCGGCCTTCATCGTGCGGCGGGACTCAGCTCTCGGGCGCGAAGCCCGAGGTGTCGCCGACCAGGCGGGTGTTGTCGGCCGGGATCGGTTCGGCGACCGCAGCCGCGACCTCGGCGGCGAACTCCGACACGTTGTAGAGGCGGCCCGCGTCCTCGCGGCGCGCGGCGATCGCTCCGGGGTTGGCGCGCTCGAGCAGCGTGGCGGTGATCGTGCCCTCGATCATGTCGCCCGACACGACGACGAACTCGACGCCGGATGCCGCGAACTCGGGCAGCTTCGCCCGCAGCGCGTCCTCGCCGGCGCGCTTCGACAGCGCGACGGGCTCATACTCGGGCATGGTCGGGGTGGTGCGGATGAAGTGCGCCTGGTGGCTGGTGACGAAGACGATGCGCGCGCCCTCGGCGAGGTGCGGCAGCGCACCCTCGACGACGTTGACCTGCGCGTCGCGGTTGAGGCGCATCGCGTAGTCCTCGCCCATGCCCGACTCCATGCCGCCGGAGGCGTTCAGCACGAGGATGTCGATGGGGCCGAGCTCCGCGACGGTGCGCTCGAACATCTCGGCCACGGAGGCGGGGTCGGTGAGGTCGGCACCCACGGCGATCGCCTTCCCGCCCGCCTCGGTGATCTCGGCGGCGACCTTCTCGGCACGCGGGGCCTTGCTGCGGTAGTTGACGACCACGGCGGCGCCCGCGGCCGCGAGGTACCGGGCGGTGTCGGCGCCGATGCCGCGCGAGGAGCCCGTGACGAGGGCGACACGACCGTCGAGCGATCCGGGGGCGAGTGGGTTGGTCACGGCGAGGACTCCTCGTGGCTTCTGGGACGGACCGACAGGTCCTGGCGATGCGCCGAACCGAGACTATCAACTCACCCGCCACGGCATCCGCCCTGCTAGTTTCGAAGCGGGGAACGCGTGCGAAGGAGACCATGACTTGGATGTGCTGACCCAATACGCGTGGATCGTCTGGCTCGTCCTGATCCTCGTGTTCGCGACCATCGAGGTCTTCACGCTCGAGATGACGTTCCTGATGCTCGCACTGGGCAGCGTCGCGGGCCTGCTCTCCGGCCTGTTCGGCATCCCGTGGTGGGCGCAGTTCATCATCGCCGCGGTCGTCGCGGTGGCGCTCATCCTCACGCTGCGACCGCCGCTGCTTCGGCTGCTGCGCCGCGGTGGTGACCCGACCCGAAGCAACATCGATGCGCTCATCGGGGCCGACGGCTCGGTCGTCCGCACCGTCACGCCGTCGGGCGGCCAGGTTCGTCTCCAGAATGGAGAGATCTGGACGGCCCGCCTCTCCCCCATCACCGAGCAGCTGGATGTCGCGGTCGGCCAGCGCGTGCTCGTCACCGGCATCGATGGCGCGACCGCCGTCGTCGTGCCCGTTGAGAGGAGCACTCCCCAGTGATCGAAGTCTCCACCATCATCGGCGTGGTTGTCGTCGCGGCCATCGCCATCTTCGTGATCGTCGTCCTCGCGCGATCGATCCGCATCATCCCGCAGGCCTACGCCGGGGTCGTCGAGCGACTCGGCCGCTATCACAAGACGCTCACGCCCGGACTGAACCTGCTGGTGCCGTTCATCGACCGGCTCCGCCCGCTCGTCGACCTGCGCGAGACGGTGGTGTCGTTCCCGCCGCAGCCGGTGATCACCGAGGACAACCTCGTCGTCTCGATCGACACCGTGGTCTACTTCCAGGTCACCGACGCTCGGGCGGCCACGTACGAGATCGCGAACTACCTGGGTGCGGTGGAGCAGCTGACGACCACGACGCTGCGCAACGTCGTCGGCGGGCTCAACCTCGAGGAGGCGCTCACCTCCCGCGACAACATCAACGGCCAGCTGCGGATCGTGCTCGACGAGGCCACCGGCAAGTGGGGCATCCGCGTCTCCCGGGTCGAGCTCAAGGCGATCGACCCGCCCCTGAGCATCCAGGACTCCATGGAGAAGCAGATGCGCGCCGAGCGAGATCGCCGCGCGCTCATCCTCACCGCGGAGGGCACGAAGCAGTCGCAGATCCTCACCGCGGAGGGCCAGCGGCAGGCGGCGATCCTCCAGGCCGAGGGCGACGCGAAGGCCGCGGTCCTGCGCGCGCAGGGCGAGGCCGAGGCGATCCTCACGGTGTTCGACGCCATCCACAAGGGCGACCCCGACCCGAAGCTGCTCGGCTACCAGTACCTGCAGATGCTGCCGCAGCTCGCCGAGGGCGCCTCGAACAAGCTCTGGATCATCCCGAGCGAGCTCACCGAGGCCCTGAAGGGCATCGGCAAGGCGTTCACGCCCCCGCAGGGTGCTCCGACGGGTACCGCGGCGACCGTGACCCCGTCGACGGATGCCGCGCCGACGCGGCCCCCGGCTGCGCCGGCACCCGACCAGCCCTGAGCCGCGTGGCCTCGACCTACCTCGAACCGCCCACACCGCGCGTGCTCGCGCACCGCGGACTCGCGCTCGAGGCGCCCGAGAACACGATACTCGCGTTCTCGAAGGCGGTCGGGATCGGGGCGGCGTACCTCGAGACCGACGTGCACGTGTCGCATGACCACGTCGCCGTCGTCTCGCACGATCCGAGCCTGCGGCGGGTGGCCGGGCACGACCTCCGGGTGTCCGACCTCACGATGGACGAGCTCCGCCGGATCGACCTCGGGCACGGTCAGGGCTACTGCACGCTCGAGGAGGCGCTCGACGCCTTCCCGCAGACGCGGTTCAACATCGACGTCAAGGTGGAGGGCGCACTCGCGCCGACCGTCGCTGCGCTCCGTCGCACGGGGGCGGCGTCCCGCGTGCTGCTCACGAGCTTCACCGACGGACGGCGCCGCCGTGCCGCGGGCCTCGTCGTCGACGCGGTGAGCTCCCCCGGCCGGGCCGGCGTCATCCGGTCGCTCATCGCCGGCCCGTTCGGCCCGGCGGCGCTCCGGTGGGCGGTGCGGGGAGCGGTGGCGCTGCAGGTGCCCGAGCGCATCGGGCCGCTGCCGGTCGTGACGCGCCCGTTCGTGGAGCGTGCGCACCGCGCCGGCCTCGAGGTGCACGTGTGGACGGTGAACCACCCGTCGAGCATGACCCGGCTGCTCGACCTCGGGGTGGACGGGCTCGTGACCGACCGCGCCGACCTCGCGCTGCCCCTCGTCGAGGCGCGTACCTGAGAATTCCCCGGCAATCCCCCAGTCGGTGGCAAGGGAATGCCCAGCTTGATCGTTTATACCTGTAGACGATCGAGAGGAGTACGCCATGGCGGACCGGAGCCTTCGGGGCATGCGTATCGGTGCCCAGAGCCTGCAGAGTGAGGACGGCGTGGTCTTCGCCGACCGTGCCGACTACACGTACCGATGCGAGACGTGCGGTCGCGAGACCGTGATGACGTTCTCCACCGAGGCGGAGCTCCCCGAGAGCTGGGAGTGCCGCTACTGCGGCGCCGCTGCGACTCTCCTCGTCGACTCGAAGCCGGTCGAGATCGACCGCTCCGGCGAGAAGGTCGCCCGTACCCACTGGGACATGCTGCTCGAGCGCCGCACCCGCGCCGAGCTCGAGGAGCTCCTCGAGGAGCGCCTCGCTTACCTGCGCGCCCGTCGCGGCCAGCAGAAGATCGGCGCCTAGCCCTCGCCGTCCGCTTCATCGACGACGTCGCGGCGTGAACGCCGCCGTGCGATGACGCCCGCGGCGATCAGGCCGCCGAGCGATCCCGCGACGATGAGGAGCGGCACCGTGCCGCCGAGCACGACCGACGGCGTGAGGCCCTCGCGCAACTCGACGTCGGTGACCATCGCGCCCGGCTCGTAGGCCGGCAGCGCGTCGATCGTGCGACCCGTCGGGTCGATGACCTGGCTGGTGCCCACCGTGGAGATGTTCACGACCGACCGGCCGGTCTCGATGGCGCGCAGGCGCGCGATCGCGAGCTGCTGCTCGTTCTCGTCCGTCCCGTTGAAGTCGGCGTTGTTCGTCTGGAACATGTACAGCTGGGCGCCGTCGCGTGCGCCCTCCCAGATGAGCTCGTCGTAGATCACGTCGAAGCAGATCGCGAGCCCGGTCACGGCCGTGCCGAGGTCGAAGACGGGCGCGTTCGTGCCCGGTGTGTAGCCGCGCTGGATCAGGCCGATGAGGTCGGGTGCGAGCGGTTCCCAGAACGCGCGATCGGGGATGTACTCGCCGAACGGCACCGGGTTGCGCTTGTCGTAGCTGTCCACGACGCCCTCCCCCGCCCGCCAGAGCAGCGACGTGTTGAAGAACTCGTCGTCGCGGGTCGTCACGGTGTTGAGGACGAGCGGCGCGTCGAGCTGCTCGCTGAGGTCGTCGAAGATGTCGGCGACGTCGGGGCTCCGCGTCGGGTCGATGTCCGACCCGCCCTCGGGCCAGAGCAGCACGTCGATGCCGGGCTCGTCGAGGATCGGCTCGGTCGCGTCGAGCTGGGCCTGCAGCACGTCGCCGGGGGCGCGCTCGTCGAAGTAGCCCGCCGGGCCGTTGCCCTGCACGCTCGCCACCCGGAGTTCCCCCGCGGCCGTCGTCGGCCAGGCCGGGACGAGCAGCGCGACGAGCGCGAGCGCCGCCACCGGCACCGCCGAGCGCAGGTCCTGCCAGCCGCGCAGTCGCACCCACTCGATGATCCCGGCGACGAGTGCGACCATGATGAACGAGAGGCCGGTCGACCCGACCCACGACACCACGTCGGCGAGCGGGCTCTCCGACTGGCTCTGCGCGGCCCGACCCCACGGGAACCCGCCGTAGGGCAGCGTGCCCGTCGCGGCCTCGCGGACGCACCACAGGCCCGCGACGAGGAGCGGGAGCCAGATGAGGCGCACCCAGCGCGACGAGCTCGCCCGCGGTACCCAGCGATACGCGAGCGTGATGAGCACGGCGCCGCCCGCGACGAAGAGCGACTCGAGGATCGAGAGCGCGAGCCACGGCACGGGTCCGAGGTACAGGGACGTCCACGAGACGAGTTGCAGGTAGAACGCGAGCCCGAATGCAAGGCCGACGAGCGCGGCCGACCATCCGCTGCGGCCGATCAGGCTGAGGAGGGCGAGGGCGATGCCGACGAAGGCGAGCGGCCAGATGCCGCCGCCCGGGAACCCGAGGTCGTACACGAGCCCCCCGGCGATCGCCGCGAGGAGTGCGACCCACAACGGCAGCAGCGGACGCGGGTCGTTCTCGGGCACCAGCTCAGCCTAGGCGACGATCCCGGGCGTTCACGCGACCGAGCCGTACGCCACGACGCCGCGTCGGACGGCGTCGATGGCCGCCCGCGCGGTCGCGCCGAGCTCCCCGTCCGCCACGATCGAGACCTGGTCGAGCAGGTCGACCACCTGCTTGGTCAGGCGCACGAAGTCGCCGGCCGCCAGCTCGGTGTCGTCGAGCACCGTGCCGAGGCCCGCGCCGCCCGCCCAGGCGTGCATCGCCAGCGCCAGCGCGGGCGACGGCTGGTCGCTTCCCGTGAGCCGGTGATCGCGTTCGAGGTCGTCGAGGCGGCTCCACACGTCGGTGGTCGCCTCGAACGCCGCCCGGAAGCGGCCGCGCGGCAGCCGGTAGTCGACGCCCCGGTCGTCCCGACGCGGCTCGTACACCAGCGCCGCGGCCATCGCGGCGATCGACGGCACGTCGAGGCCGTCCCACAGCCCCTGCCGCAGGCACTCGGCGACGAGCAGGTCGCGTTCGCCGTAGATGCGCTTCAGGATGCGTCCGGCCGACGTGGAGACGAGCGAACCCGTCGCGTCGCGCTCGAGGTAGCCGAGCTGCTCGAGCACCTCGGTGACGCGATCGAACCGCTTCGCGACCTGGCCCGTGCGGGTGCGGATCTGCCGCGAGAGCTGGTCGTGCTCCTGCTTGAGGCGCCACCACCGCTCCGCCCAGCGCGCATGCTGCTCGCGCTCCGCGCAGCCGTGGCACGGATGCGCCCGCAGCTGCTTGCGCGTCTCGACGAGCTCCCGCTGCATCCGCTCGCGCTGCGCGTGCGTGGGGTTGCCCTTCGACGACTGGCGCTCGAGCTCGCCGATGCGGCGCCGGATGGCGGCGTACTCCGCGAAGTCGCCGAGGTGGCACCGCATGGCCTCCTCATAGCCCGACATCGACTCCTCCTGCTTGCGCAGGGTGCGGGCGAGGTCGACGACCGCGCGGTCGGCCTGGAACTGCGCGAACGACAGCTCGAGGATCTGGCGCGTGCGCTCGCGTCCGAACTGGTCGATGAGGTTGACGGCCATGTTGTAGGTCGGCTTGAAGCTCGAGTTCAGCGGGTAGCTGCGACGCGACGCGAGCGCGGCGACGGCCTCGGGGTCGAGTCCGTCGGCCCACTGGATCACCGAGTGGCCCTCCACGTCGATGCCGCGTCGTCCGGCGCGGCCCGTGAGCTGGGTGTACTCCCCCGGCGTGATCGGCACGCGCGCCTCGCCGTTGAACTTCTCGAGCTTCTCGAGCACGACCGATCGCGCCGGCATGTTCACCCCGAGGGCGAGCGTCTCGGTTGCGAAGACGACCTTCAGCAGCTTCAGCTGGAACAGCTCTTCGACGATCTCCTTGAAGGCGGGCAGCATCCCCGCGTGGTGCGCCGCGACACCGCGCTGGAGTCCCTCGATCCAGTCCCAGTAGCCGAGCACGGCGAGGTCCTCGTCGCGCAGCATCCGGGCCCGCTCCTCGACGATGGCGCGGATCTCGTCGCGCTCCTCGGCGTCGGTGAGGCGGATGCCGGAGCGGAGGACCTGGCGCACGGCCTGGTCGCAGCCCGCGCGCGAGAAGATGAACACGATCGCCGGGAGCAGGTGCTTGCCGTGCAGCAGCTCGACGACGTCGGGCCGCTCGATCCGGCCGCTCGGCTGGCCCTGCTGGTGGAAGCGGCCGCGGTCGCTCCCGCGTCGTCCTCTGGCGGACCGGGACGAGATCGACCGCCCGCCCGTGCGAGCCAGGCGCTGCAGCTCGGGATTCACCCGGTTCGTCGCGGCGAGCCCCGATGAGTCGAACAGGTCGAGGAGCTTGCCCTTCACGAGCACGTGCTGCTCGAGCGGCACCGGCCGCTCCTCGGAGACGATCACGTCGGTGTCGCCGCGCACGGCCTGGAGCCAGTCGCCGAACTCCTCGGCGTTCGACACGGTCGCCGAGAGCGAGACGAGCCGCACCTCCTCGGGGAGGTGGATGATGACCTCCTCCCACACCGCGCCGCGGAACCGGTCGGCGAGGTAGTGCACCTCGTCCATGACGACGTACGCGAGTCGGTCGAGGAGCGGCGAGTCGGCGTACAGCATGTTCCGCAGCACCTCGGTGGTCATGACCACGATGCGCGCACCGGAGTTCACGTTCGTGTCGCCCGTGAGCAGGCCCACCTGGTCGGCGCCCCACTCGTCGGCGAGCTCCTGGAACTTCTGGTTGCTGAGCGCCTTGATCGGGGTCGTGTAGAAGACCTTCGCCTTCTCCTCCTGCATGGCGAGGAACACCGAGAACTCGGCGACCACGGTCTTGCCGGCGCCCGTGGGCGCGGCGACGAGCACGCTGCGCCCCTCGTCGAGCGCGGCGCATCCGGCCTGCTGGAAGGGGTCGAGGTCGAACTTCAGTCGCGAGGCGAAGTCGGCGAGTCGGGGCTTGCGGCGCTGCTCGCGCGAGATCGCGTACCGCTCGGCCGGGGAAAGGGTCTCCACCCCTCCAGCCTAGACAGCGGCTTCGAACTCCACGCGGTTGCGCCGCTCGACACGGCGGTCGTGCAGGTTCGCGATGAACCACGCGCCGAAGTACAGGGCGATCATCGGGATCGCGAGCATGAACATCGAGACGATGTCGGCCGACGGCGTGGCGATGGCCGTGAAGAGCACGATCACGAGGATCGCGACGCGCCACGACTTGATGATCGCCTTGGCGCTGATGATGCCGGCGAAGTTCAGCAGGACGATGAACACGGGCACGACGAACGCGATGCCGATCGCGACGACCAGCTTCGTGACGAAGTCGATGTACTCCTTCGCCGTGAGCAGCGATTCGGCACCCTCGGGCACGAAGCTCGTCATGAGCTTCACGATGTTCGGCAGCACGAGCCATCCGGCCGCGCAGCCCGCGAAGAACAGCGGGATCGCGGTCGCGAAGAACGCGAGCGTGAACTTGCGCTCACGCTTGTTGAGGCCGGGAACGAGGAACGCGAAGATCTGGTAGAGCCAGACCGGAGCCGAGATCACGATGCCGAGCGTGAACGCGATCTGCAGGCGCAGGTCGAAGGCGCTCGAGATCGTCGGGAAGATGATCGCCGTGTCGCTGCCCTGCGCCTCGGCGACGCGCTCGACCGGCTCCTGGATGGCTTCCCAAACGAAGGCGTCGGTCAGCCACCATCCCAGCGCCATGCCGACGACGATGGCGATGGCCGAGATGAAGAGGCGCTTGCGCAGCTCGATGAGGTGCGCGCCGAGCGACATCCGCTTCTCGCGGTTCTTCTCCCCGCGATCCTTCACCGCGGACATCGGGGTCAGCGGCTCTTGCCGGTATCGGCCTCGTCGGTCTTGGCCTGGCCCCCGGCGACCTCGGTCGTGGCGGCGGTCGTCGCCGTCGTGCCCGACGTGGTGCCGTCGGACGCGGTCGCGTCAGTCGCCGCGTCGTCCTTCTCGGGACGGACCTCGCTCTTGAGGATCTTCATCGACTGCCCGAGGCTGCGGGCGAGTGCGGGAAGCTTCGGGGCGCCGAAGAGCAGCAGGATGACCACGAGGATGATCAGCGCGTGCCAACCAGTGAAGCCTTGCCACATAGGTGTTCGTCCGTTCTCGGGGGGATCGTGCGGCCAGTCTACCTGCCGAATCCCGCAGGCGAGACAATCGCGGGCCGGGCGGCCCACCGGCCGTGAGCGGCGTGTCGCGAGCCGCAGGTCAGCGAGGGGCGGCGGATGCCTCGCGGTCGCCGTAGCCCGCGAGCCCGGCGGCGGCCCACTCGGCGACGGCCGCGCGCGCCTCGACCGGGGCGACGACCGTGACGAGGCCGGGCAGGCCGGCCACGAGCCGCTTCAGTCCGTGGACGTGCGCGAGGCGCAGCGTCACGCGCAGGCGACCGTCGACCTCGCGGGTCCTCGAGTCGGCGAGGTAGTCGGCGAGCAGCGGCAGCGCCGAGGGATCCACGTCGACGACGACGTCGAGGTCGGACTCCGAGCCCTGGAACAGGGTGTCGGGCACCGTGCGACCCGAATGGTCGCCGATCGGCTCGTCGGTGAGCACGAGGTCGCTCATGCGGTCGACGCGGAAGTTCCGCACGTCCTCGCGGGTATGGCAGAACGCCTGCAGGTACCAGTCCGCGTCCTGCGAGATGATCCGCAGCGGATCCGCACGGCGCCGGCCGCTCTCGCCCCGGGCATTCAGGTAGTCGAACTCGAGCTGGCGTCCCTCGGCCACGGCCTCGCGGATGAGGGCGAGCGACGCGTCGGCCTCGGTCTCGGCGACGGCGAGCCGGCTCGGCGCCGCCGACGCGCCCGCGGTCAGCTTGGCCATGAGCGACGCGAGCGACGCGCTCCCGGCGTTCTCGGGCGACGCCGAGAGGTACTGGAGCCCGGCGATGAGCGCGGCCGCCTCGCGCGCCGAGAGCCGCGGCGCGTCGTCGATCGCCACGTGGTGCACGACGATGATGACGTCGTCGTCCTCGAAGGAGTCCCAGTCGATGTCGAAGAGGTCGTTCGGCTGGTACGTGCCGGTCTCACCCGGCAGCCCGGAGGTCGCGATGAGCCGCACGGCGTCGCGGATCTCCTCCTCGGTCATCCCGAAGTGCTGCGCCGCCTCGGACACGTCGACGACCCGCTGCTCGAGCAGGTACGGCACGAACGAGAGCAGGAAGACGAGCTTGTCGGGCGCCTTGAGCGGCTTCTGGCGCTTCGCCATCACGCGACTCCCCCGTTCCGGTGCGCGGCCACGACCGCCTCGAGCCGGGTGCGCACGGCCTCGCGCAGCGACGCCGGGCCGATGACGCGGACCTCGGGACCGTAGGCGGCGAGCTCATCGGCGAACACCGCGGCATCCGTGTAGTGCAGCCGGATGACCCCGGCGTCCTCGTCGCGGAGCACGGCGCGCTTGCCGAGGCGCACCTCGGCGTCGCTGCCCGCGGTCACCGCGAGGTCGGCGGCGTTCTGCAGCCGGAGCTCGTCGAGCTCGGCGAGGATGCGGTCCTGGATGCCGGGCGGCGGTGCGTCGAACGTGAGCCCCGCCACCGGCTGGACGGCGCCGACGATGCGCGAGAGCAGGAAGGTGCGCGGGCCCTGCGCGTCGCGATCGAAGGCGTGCAAGTGCCAGCGCCCCTCGTGCAGGACGACCGCGAGCGGATTCACCGTGCGCTCTCGGGGCGCTGCCTCACCGGGCTTGAAGTAGCGGAAGCGCACGACCTGGCGGCGGTCGAGGGCCTGCCGCAGCGGCTCGAACGCGGCATCCCGCACGCGCAGTCGCGGCGCGTAGCCGATCACGGGCTCGCGCGGCTCGATGCCGAGCGAGCGCAGCTTGGTGAGTGCGCGCTGCGAGTCGGCCGAGAGCGACGCCTCGCGCCACACCTCCGCGGCGAGGCCGAGCAGCGCGAGCTCGTCGGGCGTGAACCGCACCTCGTCGGGCAGGTCGTACTGGCCCTTCGGGATGCGATAGCGCAGCGCCTGGTTGTCGCCGGGCCGGTCGGGCGACTCCACCGTCTCGAGCGGGATGCCGAGCTCGCGGATGTCGTCCTTGTCCCGTTCGAACTGCCGCTCGAGGTTCGCGTTCTGGCCGGACTCGTCGTACCGCTCGGCGTAGCCGCGCACGGTCGAGAGGATCTCCGACTTCAGCAGGCCCGTCTCGGTCGCGAGCAGTGCCAGCACGAGGCTGAAGAGCCGATCTTCGACGGGGATGCGATGCTCGCCCGTTCGTCCTCCACCAGCCACACGAGCGATCATACTGAACCGCGGGCGGCGTCCGGCCGCCGCCGCCGGCTCAGATCACGCCCAGGACGTCGATCACGAAGAAGAGCGTGGAATTCGCCGGGATCTGGGAGTTCCCCTGATCGCCGTAGCCCTGCGACGGCGGGATGATCACGCCGATCTGCGAGCCGACCTGCTGCCCGATGAGCGCGTCCGCGAAGCCCGGGATCACCTGCGCGTCGGAGCCCTTGGTCACGACGAACGTGGCCGGCGCGCCGTTCTCCCACGTGGAGTCGAACACCGTACCGCCGTCCCAGAGCACGCCCGTGTACTGCACGACGACCGAGTCGCCGTCCTCGATGGTCTGGCCGTTGCCCTGCTTCAGGACCTCGACCTCGGTGCGGTCCTTCACGGGCGGGTCGTTGTCGGGCACGGTGATGCCGGGCCGGCCGTCGGGTGCGAGCACGACCGCCGGGAAGCCGTCGCGGCTGAGGCGCGGCGCGCCGTCGGCCCGCGTCGGGAACGCACGGTCGACGTCGACGACGAGCACGAGGCTGTCGTCGGGCGAGATGTTGAGCGACGGGTTGCCGGCCTCGCCGAACCCGTCGGCGGGCGGCACGACGACCGCGACGCGGGAGCCGACCTTCGCGCACGACAGCGCCTTGTGGAGGCCGGGCAGGATCGCCGTCGAGTTGGTGACCGAGATCGGGTCATCGTCGCCGAAGCCCGCGACCTGCAGCTCCTCGCCGGTCGCCCCGTTGTAGACCGCGAGGCCGACGAGCGCCTGCTGCCCCTCCTGGACGTACTCCCCCTCGCCCGCGATGACCTCGGTGCACTGCGTCTTCTTCGGCACGAGCGGCGTGGGGAACTCCACGCGCGGCGCCTTGCCGAAGTCGCCCTTCACCACGACGGCGTCGGAGGACTGCCCCGGCGCTGCGTCAGGAACGGACGCCGTGGCGCAGCCGGTCAGGGCGACGGCGACCAGGCCGACGGTGGCGATGAGCGCGAGTGACGAGCGCACTGATCCTCGTTTCTTCGAAGGGGGTCGCTGAGGGGCGTAGGTAGCCTACCCGCCGTTTCCGGTGGGTTCGGTGTCAGTCGGGATCGGCAGCGCTGGCGGGGTCGGAGTCGGCCGACTCGTCGTCGTCGGCGCGCGAGCGCTCGGCCGCGGCATCCGCTGCCCGCACGCGCTTGCGAAGCGCCTTGTCGCTCACGACGCGCTCCCCGAGGGCGCCGGGCGTCCAGGCCTCGACGTCCTCGTCGCTGAAGTCGCTCTTCGAGGGGCGGCGCTTGAGCTCGGGCAGCAGGGTGCCGGGCGCGAGCCTGCGCGCCGTGATGAGGAACCCGGTGTGCGCGATCATGCGGTGGTCGGGGCGCACGGCCAAGCCCTGCACGTGCCAGCCGCGCACCATCGTCTCGTTCGACACGGGGTCGGTGTAGAGGCCCGTCGCGCGGACGGCCTCGGCCACGCGCGAGAGCTGCGTGGCGGTGGCGATGTAGCAGAGCAGCACGCCCCCGGGCTTCAGCGCGTCGGAGACGACGTCGATGCACTCCCACGGCGCGAGCATGTCGAGCACGACCCGGTCGACGGATGCCGCGGCCGCCTGCTGCGGCAGCGCCTCCGCCAGATCGCCGAGCGTGATCGACCAGTTCTCGGGGTCGAAGCCGTGGAAGGTCGCCACGTTGCCGCGGGCGACCTCGGCGAACTCCTCGCGGCGCTCGAACGACATGAGGCGCCCCTGCGGACCGATCGCGCGCAGGAGCCAGAGCGAGAGCGCGCCCGAGCCGACGCCGGCCTCCACGACCGTGGCACCGGGGAAGACGTCGGCCTGCGCGAGGATCTGCGCGGCGTCCTTCGGGTAGACGATGGCCGCGCCGCGCGGCATCGACATGACGAAGTCGCCGAGCAGCGGCCGCAGCGCGAGGTACTCGACGCCGACCTGGTTCGCGACCACCGAGCCGTCGGGCAGCCCGATGAGGTCGTCGTGGGCGATCGGTCCCTTGTGGGAGTGGAACAGCTTGCCCGGCTCGAGCGTGATCGTGTGCATCCGGCCCTTGGGGCCCGTGAGCTGCACGCGGTCGCCCGCCCGGAACGGCCCGCTGCGCTCTCCGCGACTCCCGCTCATGCGCGTCCCTCGTGCACGGCGACGAGCTCCGCGACATCCGCCACCGACTTGTCGGCGAGCGTCGGCCACAGCACGTGCGCCGGTGCCTCCTCGAGGGCGAGGAAGTTCGGCACGCCGACGGTGACGGCGCCCGCGGACCACGCCGAGGTGAGCCCGGCGGGCGAGTCCTCGATCGCGACGCAGTCGCGCACGTCGACGCCGAGCTCGGCCGCTGCCACGAGGTAGGGCTCGGGGTGGGGCTTCGGGTTCGCGACGACGTCGCCCGTGACGATCGCGTCGAACGCATCGAACGGGATGGCCGCGATCACATCGTCGGCCATCGATCGGATCGACATGGTCACGAGCGCCGTCGGCACGGATGCCTCGCGCAGCGCCTCGAGGAGCTCGCGGGCGCCCGGGCGCCACGGCACGCCCTGCTCGACGAGTTGCTGCTTCACGCGGTCGGTGAGGCGGTGGACGATGGTGTCGGCGTCGAGGTCGACGCCCGCGGCCTGGAACACGCGGGCGGACTCCCAGAGCCCCATGCCGACGAGGCCGAGGCCGTCCTCATGGGTCCAGCGGCCGCCGAAGGACTCGACGAGCTCCACCTCTGCCGCCATCCAGTACTGCTCGGTGTCGACGAGGGTGCCGTCCATGTCCCAGAGGACGGCGGCGGGGAGGCGAGTGGTCACAACCCGCAAGTCTACGGGCACGGCCTATTGTGGAGGGGACCCCGGTCCACCCGGGGCGGAGAGCGGGGCACCTGCAGTGGATCAGCGGGCCGGATTCGAGGGCGGAAGGCTCCTCGTCGTCGCCTTCGAGGGCTGGAACGACGCCGGAGAGGCCGCGACCGGCGCGGCGAAGCTCCTGGCCGAGCGCCTCGGACTCGTCGAGATCGCCGCGGTCGATCCCGAGCTGTACTTCGACTACCAGTTCACGCGGCCCACCGTCGCGGTCGGCGACGACGGCGCGCGCCGGCTCGAGTGGCCGGGCGCCGCGATCCTCGGCCCCGGCGGGCCGCCCGCGCCGGCCGACGAGGACCGGGTGACCGGCCCCGGCGCCGACACGCTCCACGTGCTGCTCGGGTCCGAGCCCGCGCGCAGCTGGAAGGGCTTCGCCGCGGAGCTCGTCGATGCGGCGCTGGCCGCCGACGTCGAGGGCATCGTGCTGCTCGGCGCGATGCTCGCCGACGCCCCGCACACGCGTCCGCTGGCGGTCTTCGCCTCGAGCGAGAACCGCGAGGTGCGCGACGAGCTCGGCGTCGACCGGTCGAGCTACGAGGGCCCCGTCGGCATCCTCAGCGTGATCGCCGACCAGGCCGAGCGCGTCGGCATCCCCACCGTGTCGCTGTGGGCGTCGGTGCCGCACTACGTGCACAACGCGCCCTCGCCGAAGGCCGTGCTCGCCCTGCTCGCGAAGCTCGAGGAGCTGACGGGGCTCAGCATCCCGCGCGGCTCGCTCGAGACCGAGGCGAAGGCGTGGGAGGCCGGCGTCGACGCCCTCGCCGCCGACGACGAGGACATGGCGGGCTACATCGCCCAGCTCGAGCAGGCGCGCGACGCGGTCGACGCGCCCGAGGCGAGTGGCGAGGCGATCGCGCGCGAGTTCGAGCGCTACCTGCGCCGCCGCGGCGACGGCCCCGAGAGCGGGCGCGCCGACGGTCGCGAGGGTCCCCGCGACGAGCCATGGCGGCCGCGCGACGGCGCCTGAGTCGAGGGGGCTCGGGTTTCGAGACGCGCCCGGTTACGCCGGGCGCTCCTCAACCAGCGTCGATGCGCTACTGCGCGGCATCCGTCACGCGTTGATCGTGCCCGTCGCGAGCAGCGCGAAGATCGTGCCGCCGAGGAGGATGCGGTAGATCACGAACGGCAGGAAGCTGTGCCGCGAGATCCACTGCATGAAGAACGCGATCACGAGGATCGCGACGACGAACGCGACCAGCGTCGCGGCGGCCGTCTCGATGGGGCCGTAGACCGCGGGCTCGCCCCAGCTCTTGAACAGCTGGTAGAACCCCGAGCCGAACACGGCCGGGATCGCGAGCAGGAACGCGTACCGTGCGGCGGCCGCGCGCTCGTAGCCGAGGAACAGGCCCATCGTGATGGTGCCGCCCGAGCGGGAGACGCCGGGGACGAGCGCGAGCGCCTGCGCGAAGCCGAACAGGATGCCGTGCGGCACCGTGATCTGGTCGAGTTTGCGGCGCTTGGCACCCGCCCAATCGGCGAGGCCGAGGATGATGCCGAACACGACGAGCATGGTCGCCACGATCCAGAGCGACCGGAACACGGTCTCGATCTGGTCCTGGAACAGGATGCCGAGCACCACGATCGGGATCGAGCCGATGATGATCAGCCAGCCCATCCGGGCGTCGGGATCGTGTCGGGGCACCCGGCCGAACAGCGACCCGAACCAGTGCGAGACGATGCGCACGATGTCGCGCCAGAAGAACACGACGACGGCGGCCTCGGTGCCGATCTGCGTGATCGCGGTGAAGGCGGCGCCGGGGTCCTGCGCGTTCGGCAGGAACTCGCCGAGGATCCGGAGGTGCGCGCTCGACGAGATCGGGAGGAACTCGGTGAGGCCCTGCACCAGGCCGAGGATGATCGCTTCGAGCACGTTGGGGAATCCGCCTTCCGCCGGCTCTCGCTGAGCGCCGGGAGTCGTCGTCGGTGAGCCGTCGGGGTCAGTAGTCGAGGAGGAGGTCCTCGAGCACCCGTCTTCCGAAGGATAGTGCGTCGAGCGGCACGCGCTCGTCGACGCCGTGGAACATCGCCGGGAAGTCGAGGTCGGCGGGCAGGCGCAGCGGCGAGAACCCGTAGCCCGCGATGCCGAGCCGGTGCAGCGACTTGTTGTCGGTGCCACCTGAGAGGAGGTACGGGAAGACCGGTGCGCCCGGGTCGTGCCGGCCGAGCGATCGGGTCACGGCGTCGACGAGGGGGCCGCGGGTGGATGCCTCGAGCCCGACGTCCTTGTGCACGAACTCGATCTCGATGTCGTCGCCGATGATCTCGCGCACCTCGGCGAGCACGGCCTCCTCCTGCCCGGGGATCGTGCGGATGTCGACGAGCGCCTCCGCGCGGTCGGGGATCACGTTGTGCTTGTAGCCCGCGTCGAGGACCGTGGGGTTCGTCGTGGTGCGCAGCGTCGCGGTGATGAAGCCCGACGCCGAGCCCGTGGCCATCGCGAGCTCGTCGGGCGAGACCTGCTCGGGATCGACCCCGAGCGCGCCGGCGATCGCGGCGAGGAGCTCGCGCGTCGTGTCGGTGAGGTGGAGGGGCCACTCGGTGCGGCCGAGCCGCGCGATCGCCTCGGCGAGCCGGGTCACGGCGTTCTCGCGGACGAGGCGGGAGCCGTGCGCGGCCACGCCGCGGGCGATGAGCCGGACCCAGATGAGCGACTTCTCCCCCGTCTGCAGGAGGTACGCGCGCGTGCCGCCGACGGTGATCGAGTAGCCGCCGACCTCGCTGATCGCCTCGGTGGCGCCCGCGAAGAGCTCGGGGTGGTGGTCGACGAGCCAGCTCGCGCCGCGTCCGCCGCCCGCCTCCTCGTCGGCGAAGAAGGCGACGACGAGCTCGCGCTCGGGCAGCGACCCGTTGCCGATGATGTCCGCCAGGGCCGTGAGGATCATGGCGTCCATGTCCTTCATGTCCACGGCGCCGCGGCCCCAGAGCATGCCGTCGCGGATCTCCCCCGCGAACGGGTCGACGCTCCAGTTGCGCGGGTCGGCCGGCACGACGTCGAGGTGCCCGTGCAGCACGAGCGCGGGCTTGTCGGGATTACGGCCGGGCACGCGCGCGACGACGCTGGTGCGGCGCGCCTCGGGCTCGAACATCCGGGGCTCGAGGCCCAGCGCCGCGAGCCTCGCCTCGACGTACTCGGCGGCCTCGCGCTCGCCCTTCGCGCGCCCCTCTCCGTGGTTGGTCGTGTCGAACCGGATGAGGTCGCGGGCGACCACTGCGGTCTCGTCGAGCTCGGTGCCGGAGTGGGTCGTCTGCGGGGCTGCGGGTGACTCGGCCATGCGTCTCACCGTAGCCCGCCGCCCGGGGTGCGCGTGTACGAGGCGCCCCGGATTCCGTGCTAGTGTCTTCTCTCGGGCCTGCGGGAGACCGGAGGGCCCGACACAACGCGCGGGTGGCGGAAATGGCAGACGCGCTAGCTTGAGGTGCTAGTGCCCTAACGGGCGTGGGGGTTCAAGTCCCCCCTCGCGCACGCGTTGTGAAGAAGGCCGGATCATCATGATCCGGCCTTCTTTCGTTTCCCTCCCGTGTGCGTTTCTCAGGAGATTCGGGGCGGGTCGGCACCGGTCGTGGGCGTGTCGTCCTGAGAACGGGGTGATTCCGGGACTCGCGTCCTGAGAAACGATCGGTTGGCGGGCGGATGCCGCGTGCCGACGCACTGCGAGGTGCGGGTGTCGGCGGCATCCGCCACACTCGTGCCGGCCGGCGCGACACGCCGACGACCCCGGAACGCGGGGTGGACGGTCGGCTCTGCGGACTTGCCGGATTCGAACATATGTTCGAAACTGGAGCATGACCATGATCGCTCCCCTCGACGCCCCAGCGCCCCGCCCGGCGCACGTCGAGGAGCTGCAGGCCCGCATCCGCGGGGTGCAGGCGACGCGGCTCGACTCGAAGGCCGTGCCGACGCATCCGGCGCTCGAGTCGGTGCTGCCGGGCGGCACGCTCCGCGAGGGCACGGTGGTGCAGGTCGAGGGGTCGACCACGCTGCTCATGGCGCTGCTGGCGGGGCCGAGCGCGAGCGGCCGCTGGGTCGCCGTGGCGGGCATGCCCGAGTTCGGGGTCGAGGCGGCCTCGCGGTTCGGCATCGCGCTCGAGCGGCTCGTGCTCGTGCCCGACCCGGGGCGTCAGTGGCTCACGGTCGTCGCCGCGCTCGCCGACGTCATCCCCGTGGTCGCGGTGCGGCCCGCCGGGCGGGTCTCCCCCGCCGAGACGAGCCGACTCCAGGCCCGGCTCCGCCAGCGCGGCACCACGCTCCTCGTCGCGGGCGAATGGCCAGGCAGCGACGCCCGGCTCGGCGTCGAGGCGAGCGAGTGGCAGGGGCTCGAGCGCGGTCACGGGCACCTCGCCGGCCGCGAGGTCGTGGTGAGCGTCGCGGGCCGCGGCGAGTTCGTGCGCCGCACCCGGTCGCGGCTGCGGCTGCCCGACCGCTCGCTCGGGTTCGCGCCCGTCGCGGCCGACGCCCGGCCCGCCGAGCCGATCCGCCTCGACGACCTCGAGCGGAGGGCCACCGGATGACCGTCGACCCCGGCCGCACCATCGTGCTGTGGTGCCCCGACTGGCCGATCCTCGCAGTGTGCCGCGAGCTCGGCCTCGATCCCGACGAGCCGCTCGCGCTCACCGAGGCGGGCCTCGTCTTCGCCTGCTCGGCCGCCGCCCGCCGCGACGGCGTCGCGCGGGGGCTGAAGCTGCGCGAGGCGCAGTACCGCTCCCCTGCGCTCGCGGTGCTCGACTACGACATCGCCCTCGACGTGCGCGTCTTCGAGCCCGTGGTGCGCCGCGTCGAGGCCACGGTGCCCGGCGTGCAGCTCATCCGCCCAGGCACGCTCGCCATGCGCGCCCGCGGTCCGGCGCGTTACTACGGCGGCGAGGAGGCCGCGGCGGCGGCCCTCCTCGAGACCGTCGGGGTGCCCGGCGCCAGGGTCGGCATCGCCGACGGGCCGTTCGCGGCCGAGCAGGCGGCGCGGGCCGCGCGCACGTCGTCGGTCGCGGTCGTGCCGCCCGGGGCATCCGCCGAGTTCATCGCACCGCTGCCCGTGGGCCTCGTGGTCGACGCGCGCACCACGACGCTGCTCACCCGGCTCGGCGTGCGCACGCTCGGCGAGTTCGCCGCGCTCCCCGCCGACGACGTGCGGCGCCGGTTCGGCGCGGCCGGGGCGCTCGCACACGACCGGGCGGCCGGTCGCGAGCAGGCACGGGTCGTCGCGCGCACGCCGCCGCCCGAGTTCGAGGTGGAGCAGCACTTCGAGCCCCCGCTCGACCGCATCGACCAGCTCGCCTTCGCGTTCCGCGTGGGCGCCGAGGAGTTCATCGAGCGCATGCGCGGCGTGCGCCTGGTGTGCACGGGCCTGCGCATCGAGCTCGACGACGAGGGCGGCGGCCACTCCAGCCGCAGCTGGCTGCATCCGCGCTGGTTCACGCCCGCCGACGTCGTCGACCGGGTGCGCTGGCAGCTGCAGGGCGCCGGCACCGCCGACAGCGGGCTCGCCTCGCCGATCGTGCGGCTGCGGGTCGTGCCCGAGCGCGTCGACTCCACGGGCAACCATGAAGAGGGGCTCTGGGGCGGCGGCCCCGACGAGCGCGTGCACCACGGGCTCACGCGCGTGCAGAGCATGCTCGGGCACGAGGCGGTCGTGACCGCGGCGATCGGCGGCGGCCGCATGCTCGCCGACCGGCAGGTGCTCGTGCCGTGGGGCGACCGTCCGCCCGAGCGCGCCGGCGACGCGCCGTGGCCCGGGAGCCTGCCCGCGCTGGCGCCCGCGAGCGTGTTCCGCGAGCGGCTGCCGATCGCGCTCCTCGACGCGCGCGGCGAGCTCGTCGCCGTCGACGCCCGCGGCGCGATCTCGGCGTCGCCCGAGCGGTTCGCCGTGGGCGGCGGGGAGGCCGCGCCGGTGCGCGCCTGGGCCGGTCCCTGGCCGGTCGTCGAGCGCTGGTGGGACGCCGAGCAGGCCAAGCGCGTGCACCGGTTCCAGGTCGTCGACGACGACGGCTGCGCCTGGCTCCTCGTGCGCGACCGCGAGGGCTGGTGGGCCGAGGCGAGGTACGACTGATGGGCTGGAACAATCCGTCGATCCCGTGGTCGGAGCTCGAGCAGAAGCTCTCCGACCGGCGGCGTCCGGGCGGGCCCCCGATCATCGCCGACGGCGGCGACAGCCCGGCGTGGAGCCGCAAGCGGCATCCGTACCGCCCGTCGGAGGGGCTCGAGGCGCCGGCCGGCCCGATCGTGCCGTACGCCGAGCTGCACGCGCACTCCGCGTTCAGCTTCCTCGACGGCGCCTCCTCGCCCGAGCAGCTCGTCGAGGAGGCGCACCGGCTCGGGCTCTCGGGCCTCGCGATCACCGATCACGACGGCTTCTACGGCATCGTGCGGTTCGCCGAGGCGGCCGAGAGCTTCCCCGAGCTCACCACGGTGTTCGGGGCGGAGCTCTCGCTCGGTCTCCCCGAGCCGCAGATGGGCGTCGCCGACCCCGAGGGCGAGCACCTGCTCGTGCTCGCCCGGCAGGAGGCGGGCTACCACCGGCTCGCGAGCGCGATCACCGCGGGGCAGCTCGCGGGCGGCGAGAAGGGGCGACCGGTCTACGCGCTCGAGGAGCTCGCGGCGCAGTCGGGCGGCGAGTGGGTGATCCCCACCGGATGCCGCAAGGGCGCCGTGCGGCGCGCGCTGGCCGACGGCGGGGCGGATGCCGCGTGGCGCGAGCTCGACCGGCTCGTCGCGCTGTTCGGCCGCGACCACGTCGTCGTGGAGCTCTTCGATCACGGGCACCCGCACGACCAGGACGCGAACGACGCCCTCGCGGCCCTCGCCGAGCGCGCCCGCGTGCCGCTGCTCGCGACCAACGCGGTGCACTACGCCACGCCCGGCGAGCACCGCCTCGCGTCGGCGCTCGCGGCGGTGCGCGCCCGGCGCAGCCTCGACGAGCTCGACGGGTGGCTCCCCGCTTCCGACGGGCTGCACCTGCGCTCGGGCGCCGAGATGATGCGCCGCTTCGACCGGTACCCGGGCGCCGTCGCCCGCTCGGTCACGCTCGCCGAGGAGCTCGGGTTCCGGCTGCGCAGCGCCCGCCCGCGGCTGCCCCGGCAGGAGGTGCCCGAGGGGCACACGCCCATGAGCTGGCTGCGCGAGCTCGTGTGGTCGGGCGCCGAGCGGCGCTACCCCGGGCTCCCAGACCACGTGCGCGAGCGCCTCGCCCGCGAGCTCGACGTCATCGAGCAGAAGGACTTCCCCGGCTACTTCCTCATCGTGTACGACCTCGTGCGCGAGGCGCGCAGTCGCGGCATCCTGTGCCAGGGACGCGGCTCGGCCGCGAACTCGGCGGTCTGCTACGTGCTCGACATCACCGCGGTCGACTCGATCTACTTCGACCTGCCGTTCGAGCGCTTCCTGTCGGCGCTGCGCGACGAGGAGCCCGACATCGACGTCGACTTCGACTCCGACCGGCGCGAGGAGATCATCCAGTACGTCTACGGCAAGTACGGCCGCCACAACGCCGCGCAGGTGGCGAACGTCATCAGCTACCGCCCGAAGGTCGCGGTGCGCGACATGGCGAAGGCGCTCGGGTACTCCACCGGGCAGCAGGACGCCTGGTCGAAGCAGGTCGAGCGGTGGGGCGCCGTGGTCTCCACCGACGACCACGATATCCCCGCCCCGGTCGTCGAGCTCGCCGAGCAGCTGCTCACGTTCCCGCGGCACCTCGGCATCCACTCGGGCGGCATGGTGCTCACCGACCGGCCCGTCGGCGAGGTGTGCCCGATCGAGCATGCCCGCATGGAGAACCGCACGGTGCTGCAGTGGGACAAGGACGACTGCGCATGGATGGGCCTCGTGAAGTTCGACCTGCTCGGGCTCGGCATGCTCGCCGCGCTGCAGTACACGTTCGACCTCGTGCGCGAGACGACGGGCGAGGAGTGGGAGCTCGCCACCATCCCGAAGGAGGAGGCGGCCGTCTACGACATGCTCTGCCGCGCCGACTCGGTGGGCGTGTTCCAGGTCGAGAGCCGCGCGCAGATGGGCACGCTCCCCCGGCTGCAGCCGCGCTGCTTCTACGACCTCGTGGTCGAGATCGCGCTCATCCGGCCCGGTCCCGTGCAGGGCGGGGCGGTGCATCCGTACATCCGCCGGCGCACGGGCGAGGAGCCGGTGAGCTACCTGCACCCGAAGCTCGAGCCCGTGCTCGCCCGCACGCTCGGCGTGCCGCTCTTCCAAGAGCAGCTCATGCAGATGGCGGTCGCGGTCGGCAATTGCAGCGCGGCCGACGCCGACCTGCTGCGCCGGGCGATGGGCTCCAAGCGCGGCATCGAGAAGATCGAGCGGCTCCGCGAGAAGCTCTACGCCGGCATGGCCGAGAACGGCATCGCCCTCGACGTGGCCGACTCCATCTACGAGAAGATCGAGGCGTTCGCGAACTTCGGCTTCGCCGAGAGCCACGCCCTGAGCTTCGGGCTGCTCGTCTACGCGAGCTCCTGGCTGAAGCTGCACTACCCCGCCGCGTTCCTCGCCGCGCTGCTGCGCGCGCAGCCGATGGGCTTCTACTCGCCGCAGACGCTCACCGCCGACGCGCGACGGCACGGCGTGCGGATGCTGCGACCCGACATCCTGCGCTCGGGGGTCGACGCGCGGCTCGAGGCGATCGAATCGCCCGCTGAGCCCGTCGAAGCCGGCTCCCTTCGACGGGCTCAGGGAGCAGCACGGGCTCAGGGAACAGCACGGGCTCAGGGAGCAGCACGGGCTCAGGGAGCAGCGGCGACCGGCATGGACGCGTGCGTCGACGCCGAGCAGCCGCCCGTCGACCGCTTCGACCGGGAGGCGCCGGACCGCTCCGCCGAGCACCGGCGTGACGGCGCATACGCCGTACGGCTCGGGCTCGCCGACGTCTCGTCGATCGGCACGGCCGTGGCCGAGCGCATCATCGCCGAGCGCGACGCCCGCGGCCCGTACCGCGACATGGCCGACGTCTCCCGCCGGGCCGGCCTCGACGCTGAGCAACTCGAGGCACTGGCCGCGGCCGGCGCGTTCTCGGGCTTCGGGCTCGAGCGCCGCGAGGCCCTCTGGCTCGCGGGCGAGGCCGCGCAGGACCGCGAGGAGTACCTCGCCGGCTCGGTCGTCGTGGTGCAGCCGCCGCTGCTGCCGATGCTGAGCGACGCCGAACAGGTCGTGTACGACCTGTGGGCGACCGGCATCTCCCCCGACGACCACCCGATCCGGCACATCCGCGAGCAGCTCGACGAGCGCGGGGCCATTCGCATCGACCGCCTGCGACAGACCGAGAGCGGCCGGCGCATCGAGGTGGGCGGCGTCGTCACGCACCGGCAGCGGCCCGCGACGGCGAGCGGCATCACGTTCATGAACGTGGAGGACGAGTCGGGCACGCTCAACGTGATCGCCGGGGTCGGCGTGTGGAACCGCTACCGGCGCGTCGCCCGCGAGGCACCCGCGATGATCGTGCGCGGCATCCTCGAGCGCTCGCCCGAGGGGGTCGTCAACCTCGTCGCCGACCGATTCGAGCGCCTCACCGTGTCGGCGCCGAGCCGCTCGCGCGACTTCCGCTAGCCTCGACCGGTGCCGAACCCGACCCACGACCCGAACGGACCCGATCGCTACGGTACCGACGTGCTCGCGGGCGACTGGCGCGCTCGCGGTCGCCGTACGATCCCGACGGTCGAGGCCGAGCGCGACCTCGTGGTCGAGCTCGCCGCCGACGGGTTCTGCGGGGCCGTCGTCGCGGTCGACAAGCGGCACGTCACGCTCGAGGACCGGTTCGGCGCGAAGCGCCTGTTCCCGCTCGGGCACGGCTTCCTCGTCGACGGCGAGGCCGTGCAGCTCGTGTTCCCGACGCCGAAGGCGCCGACCGGGAGGCTCCGCACCGCGTCGGGCTCGTTCGCCGTCGAGCAGGCGCCCGCCCGCGTCGCCCTGCCGAGCCGCATCTTCGTCGAGGGCCGCCACGACGCCGAGCTCGTCGAGAAGGTCTGGGGCGCAGACCTGCGCATCGAGGGCGTCGTGGTCGAGTACCTCGAGGGCGTGGACGTGCTCGCCGCACAGCTCGACGAGTTCCGTCCGGGTCCCGGCCGCCGCGCCGGCATCCTCGTCGACCACCTTGTGGCGGGATCGAAGGAGCAGCGCATCGCCGGCGCGGTCGCGCGCGGCCCGCATGGCCGGCACGTGCTCGTGGTGGGGCATCCGTTCATCGACGTCTGGCAGGCCGTGAAGCCCGCCCGCCTCGGCCGCGACGCGTGGCCGGTCATCCCGCGCGGCACCGAGTGGAAGCACGGCGTGTGCGAGGCGTTCGGCTGGCCGCATGCCGAGCAGGCCGACATCGCGCGGGCCTGGCAGCACATCCTCGGTCGCGTGCGCGGCTACGGCGACCTCGAGCCCGCACTCCTCGGTCGTGTCGAGGAGCTCATCGACTTCGTGACGGCCCCCGCGGAGGGCTGAGCCGGCGCACGTAGAGCGCCCCTGCTCGCGGCGTCCAGCGAGCCGTGGCGCGGCCGCGCGACCTTCGGCTCCCCGAAACCCGTTCGGCGCTCCGAAATGCTGCCAATCCGGGCTGTTCGGCCGGTTGGCGCCCGGCGCGCCGATATCGTGGCTGAGGCCGCGCGAGCGGCGAGGACGTGACGGAGCGGGAGCGACGGACGTCGGCTCCCCGATGGGATGTGGAGCACATGACGGACGAACGGCCGGGAACGGCGGCGGACCGGGCACGCTGGCGGCGCTACCTCGCGGACGAGCGGGCTGAGGCGGCCGTCTACCGCGAGCTCGCCGCACGACGCGATGGCGAGGAGCGGGAGATCCTCCTGGCGCTGGCGGCCGCCGAGGGTCGGCACGAGGCGCACTGGCTCCGGCTGCTCGACGGCGACGACTCCGGCGTGCCCCGCGCCGATCTGCGGACACGGATGCTCGGCGGCCTCGCCCGCCGGTTCGGCTCGATCTTCGTGCTCGCGCTCGCCCAGCGCGCCGAGGCCCGCTCTCCCTATGCCACCGACCCCGACGCGACCGCCGCCATGGCCGCCGACGAGCGCATCCACGGTGAGGTCGTGCGCGGGCTCGCCGCGCGCGGTCGACGCCGACTCGCCGGCACGTTCCGCGCGGCGGTGTTCGGCGCGAACGACGGCCTCGTCTCGAACCTCGCGCTCGTGCTCGGCATCGGCGCGACGGGAGTTCCGGCGTCCGTGGTGCTGTTCACCGGCATCGCGGGACTGCTCGCGGGTGCGCTCTCGATGGGTGCCGGCGAGTACGTGTCGGTGCGGTCGCAGCGCGAGCTGCTCGAGGCATCCGCCCCCGACCCGACCGCGCGTGAGGCACTCGTCGACCTCGACCTCGACGCCAACGAGCTCGCCCTCGTCTATCGTGCGCGCGGCATGGAGGAGGAGGACGCCCGCGACCACGCGGCGCTCGTGATGGCCCGCGTGCGCGCGGCCGAGCAGCTCGCGGCGCCGACCGATGCGCTGGCCGTCTCGGCGACGCACGACGACGAGGCCGTCGGCACGGGCATGTCGGCCGCGATCTCGAGCTTCCTCTTCTTCGCGTCCGGCGCCTTGATCCCGGTGCTGCCCTGGATCCTCGGCCTCAGCGGCACGGCTGCGATCATCACGGCGACCGTGCTCGTGAGCATCGCGCTCCTCGCGACCGGCGCGACCGTCGGCCTGCTGTCGGGCGCGTCGCCGATGAAGCGCGCGTTCCGCCAGCTCGCGATCGGCCTCGGCGCAGCCGCGGTCACGTACGTGCTGGGCCTGGCGTTCGGCGCGACGATCGGCTGACCCGGACCCGGGCCGGGCCGGGCCGGAGCCGGACCCGAGGCCTAGCCGACGAGGCGGTTCCAGCCGTCGCCGTCGACGTGCTCGAAGATGAGGTTCGTCTCGGTGTGCGCCACGGCCGGATGCCCCGTGAGGTGCGCGAGCACGAACTCGCGGAGCTCCTCGGCGTCGCGTGCGGCCACGTGCAGCAGGTAGTCCTCGGCGCCCGCCATGTGGAACACGCCGAGCACGCCCGGCAGGTGCGGCACCTGGGCGCGGAACGCGTCGATCTCGCTGCGGTCGTGCTTCACGAGGCGTATCGCGATCAGCGCCTGCAGCGACACCCCGAGCGAGGCCAGGTCGACATCGACGTGGTAGCCGCGGACCGTCCCGAGACTCTGCAGTCGGCGGAGCCGGAGCGATACGGTGGACTCGGCGACGCCGACCTCGGCGGCGAGGGCGGCGCCCGAGGCCCTCGCATTCGCCGAGAGCGCGCGCAGCAGCGCACGGTCGACGCGGTCGAGTTCGGGTTTCTGCGCCATGGGTTCGGCTCCTATCGGAGTGTCGTGAAGATTCTTCGGTGCTACGAGTCTATCGCGATGATCATGCATCCGTGTTTGCGAATTGTCACAGATCCTGCTTCATTCGAGGCATGCAGACATCGTCGTCGCAGTTCGAGACCCGCGCCGTGCACGGCGGCATGGACGGGGTCCGGGCGAGCGGTTCACACGTCCCAGTCATCGACTTCTCCACCACGAATCCGCTCGGCTCGGTCGAGACCGGCGGCCTCTCCTACGAGGAGCTCGCCACCGGCCACGACCTCGGCGACGGCCGCTCCGCCGTCTACCAGCGCCTCTGGCAGCCCGGCGTCGCGCGCTTCGAGGAGTCCCTCGCGGGCCTCGAGGGCACCGAGGGCGCGGTCGCGTTCGCGAGCGGCATGGCGGCGCTCGCGGCGACGCTCATCGCGACGGCATCCGCCGGCAAGCCGCACGTCGTCGCCGTGCGCCCGCTCTACGGCGGCACCGACCACGTGCTCGAGAGCGGCCTGCTCGGCACCCGGGTCACCTGGACCGACGCCGAGGGCGTCGCCGCCGCGATCGAGGCCGACACCGGGCTCGTCATCGTCGAGACGCCTGCGAACCCGACGCTCGAGCTGCTCGACCTGCGCCGCGTGACGGATGCCGCGGGCGACGTGCCCGTGCTCGTCGACAACACGTTCGCGACCCCTGTGCTGCAGCGTCCGGCCGAGCACGGCGCCACGCTCGTGCTGCACAGCGCCACGAAGTACCTCGGCGGACACGGCGATGTCATGGGCGGCGTCGTCGCGGGCGACCGCGAGTGGGTCGAGCGACTCCGTCGCGTGCGCGCGCTCACTGGCGGCCTCCTGCACCCGATGGCGGCGTACCTGCTGCACCGCGGCCTCCGCACGCTGCCCGTGCGCGTCCGTGCCCAGCAGGAGACGGCACGGGTGCTCGCCGAGCGCCTGATTGCGCACCCCGCGGTGGCGCGCGTGCGCTACCCCGGGCTGCCCGGGCAGGACCCGCAGGGCCTGGTCGGCACCCAGCTCTCGGGTCCGGGGTCGATCATCGCGATCGAGCTCGCGGGCGGCTACGACGCCGCGGCGCGCTTCACGGAGTCGTGCGAGCTCGCCACGCACGCGGTCTCGCTCGGCGGCGTGGACACGCTGGTGCAGCACCCGGCGTCGTTGACGCACCGGCCGGTCGCGGGCGACGCGAAGCCGAACGCGGCCGTCGTGCGCCTCTCGATCGGGCTCGAGCACGTCGACGACCTCACGGCCGACCTCATGGCGGCGCTCGACGCCGCGGCGGAGCACGGCGGGCTCGCGGTCGCCGAGCACGCCGACGCGTCGCTCGCCTGAGCGCCGACGCCGCACGCCGCGATCAGTCCGCGGCGTGCGGCGGCACATGCGTCGAACCGGTCGACCGCGCATCGGCGGCCGGCGGCGTCGCTCCTGTCGCATCCGGGGACGGCGCGGGGTTCCGGATGCCGAGCCACGACACGATGCCGCCGATGACGAGGAACACCGCCGTGGCGACGGCGGCGCGGCGGTAGCCGACGACGTCGAGCTGCGTGCCGACGATCACCCCGATGCTCGCGATGGCGACGAGTCCGGCGATGCGGGCCACGGCGTTGTTGACCGCGGAGCCGATGCCCGCGCGGGCGGGGTCGACCGCGCCGAGGATCGCGGCGGTGAGCGGCGCCACCGTGATGGCCATGCCGAGCCCCATGAGCAGGATGCCGGGCAGGAGGTGCAGCCAGTAGTTCAGCTCCTCCTGCACCATGACGGTGAGCAGGTAGCCGACCCCGACGACGAGCGGCCCGACGGTCATGAAGATGCGCGGGCCGTAGCGCGTCGAGAGCGTGCCGAACCGGGAGCCGAACAGCACGAGCATGATCGTGGGCGGCAGGGTAGCGAGCCCGGCCATGGTAGCCGAGAACCCTGCGAACTGCTGCAGGAAGATCGTCAGCGCGAAGGGGCCGAGCGAGAACGCGGCGTAGATGAAGAGGGTGGCGACGTTGCCCCAGGCGAAGTTGCGCGCCTGGAACAGCGAGAGCGGCAGCATCGGATGCCGCGACCGGCGCTCCCACAGCACGAACGCCACGAGCGCGACGAGTCCGACGACGAGCGGGACCCAGACCACGGGCGAACCCCACCCGAACCGCCCCTGCTCGATGAGGGCGAACACCGTGCCGCCGAGGCCCACGATGCCGAGCGCGGCGCCGACCCAGTCGATCGGCTCGCGGTCGGGGTTCGGCTCGTCGCGACCCAGGGCCCGCATCATCACGAGCACGACGGCGATCGGCACGACGTTGATCCAGAACACGAGCCGCCACGACACGAGGTCGACGAGGAGACCGCCGAAGAGCGGTCCGATGAGGAAGGCGCTCGTCGTCCACGCGGTCCACTGCCCGATCGCGCGGCCCTGCTCGGACTTCGAGAAGGTCGCGATGATGATTGCGAGGGAGCTCGGCACGAGCAGCGCGCCCGCCGCGCCCTGGAGGGCGCGGCCTATGATGAAGACGATGCCGCTCGGCGCGATCGCGCAGATGACCGAGGTGACGGCGAAGCCGTAGAGCCCGATGCGGATGATGCGCAGCCGGCCGAAGGAGTCGGACAGCGACCCCGCGAGCAGGATGAACGCGCCGAGCGTGAGCAGGTACGCGTCGACCGCCCACTGCTGCAGCGCGAGGCCGCCCCCGAGCTCGGCGGCGAGCGACGGCAGCGCGACGTTGATGACCGCGCCGTCGAGGAACGCGATGAACGAGACGACGATGGCGACGATGAGCACACGGGTGCGGCGGTCCACTCGCCCATGGTGGCACACCCCGCCGACGTCCGCCGAGCCCCTCGAGCCCGTGCGCTCAGGCCGTCGCCGAGCCGCTTCGGACGTGCACGCTCAGCGCCCGCCGAGCCGCTTGCGCAGCAGCTCGATGCGCGCCTGCAGCTGGGTCACCGTCGCGTGCGCGACGTCGGGGCCGCCGCACGCGCGGCGCAGCTCGCCGTGCACGAGCGAGTGCGCAGTGCCGGTCTGTCGCGCGTAGAGGCCGACGAGGGAGTTGAGCAGCGACCGCTGCTCCTTGAGCGTGCGGTAGAGCGCGACGGGCTCGGGGTCGGCGGATGCCTCGGACTCGGCCACGTGGCGGCGTCGGTCCCCCGCGCGGCGCGCCTGCCTGGCCTGCCGATGCCGAAGCAGCTCGGCGACCTGCTCGGGCTCCAGAAGTCCCGGGATGCCGATGAAGTCGAACTCCTCGTCGCTGCCGGGCTCGGCGAGGGTGCCGAACTCGGTGCCGTCGAAGACGACGCGATCGAACGCGGCATCCGACGCGATCGCCTGCCAGGTGCCGAGCCCGAGTTCCTCCGAGGCACGGTCCTCGCGGTTCGCCGACTCGAGCAGGCTGTCGTCGAGGCCGTCGTCGTCGCCATCGCCATCACGGCGGTCGAGCGCATGGTCGCGCTCGAGCTCGAGCAGGGCCGCGAGCTCCATGAGCACGGGCACGTTCGGCAGGAACACGGACGCGGTCTCGCCGCGGCGCCGGGCGCGCACGAAGCGGCCGATCGCCTGCGCGAAGAACAGCGGCGTCGAGGCGCTCGTCGCGTAGACCCCGACGGCGAGGCGCGGCACGTCGACGCCCTCGGAGACCATGCGCACCGCGACCATCCACCGTCGCGCGTTGCCCGAGAACTCCTCGATGCGCGCGCTCGCCTCCTTCTCGTCGGAGAGCACGACCGTGACGGGCTCGCCGCAGATGCCCTCGAGGATCTGCGCGTACGCCCGCGCGACGGTCTGGTCGGTCGCGATGACGAGCCCGCCGGCGTCGGGGATCGACTGGCGGACCTCGGTGAGGCGGCGGTCGGCCGATGCGAGCACGGCCGGGATCCACTCCCCCGTCGGCTCGAGCGCGGTGCGCCACGCCGACGAGGTGATGTCCTTCGTGTTGTCCTCGCCGAGCCGCGCCTCCATCTCGTCGCCGGCCTTCGTGCGCCACCGCATGTGGCCGGCGTAGACCATGAAGATGACGGGCCGCACGACGCCGTCGGCCAGCGCCCGACCGTAGCCGTAGTCGTAGTCCGTCTGCGAGAGCCGGATGCCCTTCGCGTCGGGCTCGTACCGCACGAACGGGATGGGCGCCGTGTCGGACCGGAACGGCGTGCCCGTGAGCGACAGCCGCTTCGTCGCGGGCTCGAACGCCTCGCGGATCGCGTCGCCCCATGAGAGGGCGTCGCCGCCGTGGTGCACCTCGTCGAGGATCACGAGGGTGCGCCCCGAGATCGTGAGCTCGCGGTGCAGCGCCGGGCGCATCGCGACCTGCGCGTAGGTGACCGCGACGCCGTGGAAGTGGCGTGCGGTCTGGCCGTGGGCGTTGCGGAACCCGGGGTCGAGTCGGATGCCGGCGCGCGCCGCGGCATCCGCCCACTGGCGTTTGAGGTGGTCGGTCGGCGCGACCACGGTGATGCGGTCGATGATGCGGCGGTGCCGCAGCTCGGCGGCGAGGCGCAGGGCGAAGGTCGTCTTGCCGGCGCCCGGCGTCGCGGCCGCGAGGAAGTCGCGCGGCAGCTCGGCGAGGTACTGCTCGAGGGCTTCGGCCTGCCAGGCGCGCAGCTTGCTCGCGGTGCCCCAGGCGGCGCGCTCGGGGAAGGACGGGGAGAGGTGCTCGGCGGCCGAGGTGCCCGGCAGGTTGCCGGAGGGGGTCGCTGTGCTCACTGGATCCGAGCGTAGCGGAGGGCCCCGACATCCCCCGAACCGGCCCCCTCGACCGACCAGCCGGGCACGGTGACCGACCGCGTCGGACGCCGTTGGCACAATGGAGGCATGGTCAAGCAGCAGCATCCGTGGTCCCGCTACGTCGCCCTCGGCGACTCCTTCACCGAGGGCATCGGCGACCCCGAGCCCACGGTGCCGGGCGGGAACCGCGGCTGGGCCGACCGCGTCGCCGAGGTGCTCTCGCAGGGCACCGAGGACTTCGCGTACGCGAACCTCGCCGTGCGGGGCAGGCTCATCCAGCAGATCGTCGACGAGCAGCTCGAGCCGGCGCTGGCGCTGCGGCCCGACCTCGTCACGATCTCCGCGGGCGGCAACGACGTCATCCGGCCCGGCACCGACCCCGACGAGATCGCGGCGCGGTTCGAGTACGCGATCGAGCGGCTCTCCCGCGACCACGCGACCATCGTGCTGTTCACCGGCGTCGACGTGGGCTTCTCCCCCGTCTTCCGCGGCATCCGCGGCAAGGTCGCGATCTACAACGAGAACCTGCGCTCGATCGCCGCGAAGCACGACTGCATCGTCGCCGACCAGTGGGCGCTCGCCGAGATCCAGGACCAGCGCATGTGGGCGCCCGACCGCCTCCACCTCAACTCACTCGGACACCACACGGTCGCGCGCATGGTGCTCGCGTCGCTCAACGTCGAGAACGACCTCGAGCCCATGAAGCCCGAGCCGCTGCCGCAGGGCACCTGGCGGCAGGCCCGCGTCGAAGACCTCGCGTGGGCACGCGAGTACCTCGTGCCGTGGGTGCTCCGCCGTGTGCGGCACCAGTCGTCGGGCGACCTCATCTCCGCCAAGCGGCCGGATGCCGGGCCGTACACCCTGCCCGACTGAGTCGCGTCAACCGGCCGTCGTCGGCCTCGCCGGCTCGAGCGCGCCCGGGTGCGTGAGCCGCCACCAGGCGCCGGGGTCGGTGATGGACGCGTCGAGCACGAGCGGCACCGTGATCTCCTGCGTGCCGGCGTGCACGACGGCCGTGCCCACCTCGTCGCCACGGCCGGCGAGCGTCACCGGGTCGGCGTGCACCTCCACGTCGACGGGCGTGTCGTTCCACACGATGACGGATGCCCCGCTCGTCGTGCGCGCGCGGGCGGTGTCGCCCCACGCGGTGTCGTAGGTCGCGAGGGCCTCGTTCGCCTCGAGCGGCGCCACCTCGTGGAAGCCGGGCGCGATGGAGTCGAGGAGCGCGGCGATCGCGTCGTTCAGCACGGCGTGCGTCTCGCCTCCGAGCAGCACGCCCACGACCGTGATGGAAGACGCGCCCACGGCGAAGTCCGCCGAGAACAGCAGGTTGGCCGCGTCATCCGTCGTGCCCGTCTTGATGCCGTCGACGCCGTGCGTGCCAAGCAGCTTGTTGCCGTTCTTCAGCGTGCCGAGCTCGGGGATGTCGACGGACTGCGTCGCGACGATCTCGGCGAGCACCGGGTCCTCGAGCGCGAGCTCGCCGAGCTGCACCAGGTCGGCCGCGGTGCTCACGTTGTCGAGCGACAGGCCGCTGGAGTCGGCGATGCGCGTGTTCGCGAGCCCGTGCGCGTCGAGCCAGGTGCCTGCCCGCTCGAGGAAGGCGTCGACCGAGCCGAACGCCCAGTTCGCGATCGAGATGGCGTAGTTGTTGCCCGACGGCAGCAGCATCGCCTCGAGGCTCTCGCGCAGGGTCAGCGTCGCGCCCGCCTGCACCGGCGCGACGGAGCCGTTCTGGGCGATCATGTCCCAGTAGATGTCGACGTCGGCGTCGGTGTAGGTGATCTCGGGGCCGCCCTCGCCGGCCGCGATCGGATGCTCCTCCAGCACGACGAGCGCCGTGATCACCTTCGTGATGCTCGCCGTCGCCATCGGCGCCTGCTCGTTGCCCGCCGCGAGCAGCCCGTCGTAGCCCACCGCCGCGACTGCGTACGTGCCGAACCCGGGCAGCACGAGCGCCTGCGGGGCGGCCGCGACCGGCTCGGGATCGGTGACCGCGGGCTGGGCCGCCGGGACGGGTGCCCCGAGCGCGCCGGCGGTGTACACCCCTCCGGTCGTGAGCAGCGCGACCACGAGCGCGAGCACGCCGAACACGACGATGCGACGCCGGCGGTAGACCGCGGCGCTCGGGCGACGCGCATCGACGTCGTTCAGGGCAGGGGAAGGCACGCAACGAGCTTAACCGTGGAGGCTGGTGATCCCCGGAATGGCGCGGGTGTCCCTCGGTCGGGGGCCGCCGTGCCACGCGCGGGAGGTCTAGCCTCGACGGCGTGATGCTGCTGGAGCGGGAGGCGCAGCTCGCGGCGCTGCGCGACTACGCCGACGAGTCGGCCGCCGGGCGCGGGCGCATGGTGCTCGTCTCCGGCGAGGCGGGCGTCGGCAAGTCGTCGCTCGTCGAGGCCTTCGAGGCCCGATCGGATGCCGCGCGCTGGGCGTGGGGCGCGTGCGACGGACTCTCGACCCCGCGTCCGCTCGGGCCGCTGCTCGACCTCGCGGGCGACCTCGACGACGACCTGGAGCGCCTCAGCCGCTCGGGAGCCCCCAGAGAGGTGCTCTTCGACGCCGTGCTCGAGCGCCTTCCCCGCCGCGGCACCGAGGATCCGCCGGTCGTGCTCGTCGTGGAGGACGTGCACTGGGCCGACGAGGCGACGCTCGACCTGCTCCGCTTCCTCGGGCGCCGGCTGCGCGACCGGCGGGCGATGGTCATCGCCACCTATCGCGACGACGCGCTCGCGCCCGACCACGAGCTGCGGTCCGCCATCGGCGAGCTCACGGCCCAGCGCAGCACCCGGCGGATCGGCCTGCTGCCGCTCTCGCTCCCCGGCCTCACCGCGCTCGCCGCGGGCACGGGCGTGGATCCCGACGCGCTCCTCGAGCTCACGGGCGGCAATCCGTACTTCGCCACCGAGGTGCTGCACACGCCCGCCGAGGTGCTCCAGCCGTCGGTCCGCGACGTGGTGCTCGCGCGCGCGGCCGCGCTCCACGAGCGGGCACGTGACGTCCTCGACACCGCGGCCCTGCTCGGCCGGCGGGTGAGCCCGACGCTCCTCGCCGAGGTCACGGCGGCCGGTCCCGCGGACATCGACGAGATGCTCGTCTGCGGGATCGTGCGCTCCGACGGCGAGTGGTTCGCGTTCCGGCACGAGCTCGCGCGCCTCGCCGTCGACGACGCGATCCCGCCGCACCGCCGCGTGGCCCTGCACCGGCGCATCCTCGACGTGCTGGTCGACGACGGCGTCACGGATGCCGCGCGCCTCGCGTTCCACGCCGACGGCGCCGGCGATGCCGAGGCGGCGCTCGGGTTCGCCGTGCGGGCGGCGCGCGAGGCCGCCGGGCTCGGCTCGCACCGCGAGGCGGTCGCCCAGTACGAACGTGCCGTCGCCCACGCCGACCGATCCTCGCGTCGCGAGCTGGCCGATCTCCTGCACGCGCTCGGCACCGAGGCGGCGCTCGTCGACCTCGGCGAGCGGGCGCTCGAGGCGATCTCCCAGGCCATCGAGCTCCGCCACGAGCTCGGCGACGTGCTCGGCGAGGGGGCGGCGCTCTCCGAGCTCGGCGGGATCCTCCAGCGGGTGGCTCGCGGCGACGAGGGCACCGCCGCGCTCGAACGCGCGGTCGCGCTGCTCGAGCCGCTCGGCGAGTCCGACGAGCTCGCGAGGGCGCTGTGCAACCTCGCAGGCAACCGCATGATGGACAACCTCGACGAGGACGCGGTCGCCCTCGCCGACCGCGCGATCGACCTCGCCGAGCGGCGCGACCTCCCCGACGTGCTGAGCGATGCGCTCAACAGCCGCGGATGCTCGGTGAACGCCCTCGGCCTGCCGGGCATCGCCGAGATCGAGCGCGCCGTGCGGGTGGCCCTCGACCACGGCCTCGGCCCGCAGGCCGGACGCGCGTTCTCCAACCTGCACGAGCTGCTCCTCGACGACCTCCGCTTCGACGACGCCGACCGGGTGTTCCTCGAGGGCAGCGAGTACTGCGACCGCCTCGACCTGGCGTTCTGGGGCTGGTGCCTCCGGCGAGAGCGCTGCGACGCCCTCGAGCTCACCGGGCGCTGGCCCGAGGCGTTCGAGCTCTGCGACGAGGTGCTGGGCTCGCAGCTGTCCGTGTGGAACCGCATCCAGGCGCTCGAGACGTGGGTCCTCCTGCGGGCCCGCCGCGGCGACGCGAACGTGTGGCCCGCGCTCGACGGCGTGCGCGACGACGTCCGGGGCATCGGCGAGCCGCAATATCTCGTGCCGAACGCCGTGGCGCGTGCGGAGGTGCACTGGCTCGACGGCGACGAGGCGAGCGCCCGCGCCGAGCTCGAGGCGGTGCTGCAGTACGAGCACCGGCTCTCGCCGGGCGACGCCGGCCCGCTCGCCGTGTGGGCGCGACGGCTCCTCGGCACCGAGCTCTCGCTGCTCGCTCCCCTGCGGCCGCCGTTCCGCGCCGAGGTCGACGGACGCCTCGACGAGGCGGTGGCCGCGTGGGACGCGCTCGGCTGCCCCTACGAGGCCGCGCTGGTGCTCGCGTGGTCCGACGACGAGGCCGACCTCCGCGACGCCGTCGCGCGCCTCGACCGGCTGGGCGCGGTCGCGGCGATCACCGCCGTCCGCCGGCGCATGCGGTCGCTCGGGATCCGGTCGATCCCGGTGGGCTCCCGCACGGCAACGCGGGCCAACGCCGCGGGACTCACCCGTCGCGAGCAGGAGGTCCTCGAGCTCCTCGCGGAGTCGCTGAGCAACGAGGAGATCGCCGACCGGCTCGTGCTGTCGGTGCGGACCGTCGAGCACCACGTCTCCTCGGTGCTCGCGAAGCTCGCGGTGGCCTCGCGGCAGGAAGCCGTCGAGGCCGCTCGCGCCACCGGGCTCGTCGAGAGCGCCTGACGCGGCGTCGTCGTCGAGCCCCGCGGCCGCCCAGCCCCGGTCATCGAGTAGCGAGCGCCGAAGGCGGACGCGTATCGAGATGCTCCCGTCCGACCTCGAGCATCGAACCTGGGTGGCCGAGCAGGAAAATCTGGGTAGCGGGCGCGGATCCCGCGATCGCGCGTCCGCGGTGGACTGGGTTCCGGCACCACGACCACCACTCGAAGGAGAACACGATGCCGCTCTACATGGATGTCCACGCCCTGTCCGAGTCCGTCGCGATGGACGACGTCGCCCAGGCGCACGCCGCCGACCTGCGCGCCCAGGCGCCCCACGACGTGCAGTTCCTCCGCTACTGGGTCGCCGAGTCGGAGGGGCGGATCTTCTGCCTCGTCGACGCACCCAGCGCGGAGGCGGTCAACGACGTGCACGAGCAGGCGCACGGGCTCGTCGCCGACGAGGTGTACTCGGTGAAGGAGGGCGTCTAGCCCCCACGGACTCGACCCGGGACCCCACACGGGGTCGGTGCGGCAGTGGCCGCACCGACCCCGTTCCGCGTCACGCGACGGCGAACGCCGGCACGACGACGGCTGCGGCGGTGACGCCTCAGTCGACCGCGAGCGCGTAGAGCACCACGGCCGCGGCCGCCGCGACGTTGAGCGAGTCGACGCCGTGCGCCATGGGGATCGTCACGACGCGGTCGGCCGCCTCGAGCGCACGAGCGCTCAGCCCGTCGCCCTCCGCGCCGAACACGAGCGCGAGCCGCTCGGGCGGATCCGCCGCGAGGTCGCGGAGGGACACGGCGTCGTCGGCCAGGGCGAGCGCGGCCGTCGAGAACCCGTGGGACTGCAGCATCCGTGCCGCCTCGGGCCACTCGGGCAGCCGGGTCCACGGCACCTGGAACACGGTGCCCATGCTCACGCGGACGCTGCGCCGGTAGAGGGGGTCGGCGCACCGGGGCGTGACGAGCACCGCGTCGGCGCCCAGCGCGGCGACCGAGCGGAAGATCGCGCCGACGTTCGTGTGGTCGACGATGTCCTCGAGCACGACCACCCGCCGCGCGCTCGCGAGCAGCTCGCCGGGCTCGGGCAGCCGCGGACGTTCGAACGCGGCGAGGGCGCCGCGGTGCACGCGGTACCCCGTGATCGCCTCGAGCTGCTCGGGCTCGGCCAGGTGCACGGGGATGTCGAACGGATCGAGCACCGCCTCGAGCCCCGGCAGCCACTTCTCCTCCATGAGCACCGATCGCGGACGGTGCCCGGCGCCGATGGCGCGGCGGATGACCTTCGCGGACTCGGCGATGTAGAGGCCGTTGGCGGGCTCGTGGGCGCTGCGCAGCGCCACGTCGGTCAGCCCGGCGTAGTCGGCGACGGCGTCGGATGCCGCGTCGCGGACGCGTTCGATGTGCATGGTCCTCCTCCCCTCCAGCCTGCCAGCGCCGGAAACAATCCCGAAAACCGACGCGTCTAGAATCGGACCACCGTCGAAGGGAGACACGGTGGCGCCTGGCCTCGAAGCCCCGATGCTGACCGACGAGCTGCTCGATGCGGCCGTCGGCCTGATGCGCGGCGCGCGGGTCGCGGTGCTCACGGGTGCGGGCGTGTCCACAGACTCCGGCATCCCCGACTACCGCGGCGAGGGCGCCCCTGTTCGCACGCCCATGACGTTCCAGGCGTTCCTGTCCTCCGAGGCCGCACGCAAGCGCTACTGGGCGGGCAGCCACCTCGGCTGGCGCAACTTCGGCGCCGCCCAGCCCAACGTCGGCCACGTCGCGCTGGCCGACCTCGAGGCCGGTGGCGTCGTGCCTGGCATCGTGACGCAGAACGTCGACGGCCTGCACCGCCGCGCCGGCAGCCGACACGTCGTCGAGCTGCACGGCGGCATGGACCGCGTGCTCTGCCTCACGTGCGGGCAGCACTACGCCCGCCAGGCCATCGCCGACCGGCTCGCCGAGCTGAACCCGGCGATCGACCTCGACGTCGCGATCCGCATAGCGCCCGACGGCGACGTGGAGGTCGACGACGTCGACGCGATGGTCATCCCGGCGTGCACGGTCTGCGGCGGCATCCTGAAACCCGACGTCGTGTTCTTCGGCGAGTTCGTGCCGGCCGACACCTACCAGGCGGCCGCATCGCTCGTGCAGGCGGCCGACACGCTGCTCGTGGCCGGGTCGTCGCTCGTCGTGAACTCGGGCGTCCGGCTCCTCGAGCTCGCCCGCCGCCGCCGGATGCCGATCATCGTCGTGAACCGCGGCATCACGAAGGGCGACAGCCGCGCCGCCGTGAAGATCGACGCCGGCACGAGCGAGACCCTCGTCGCGATGGCCGAGGCACTGCTCGGCTGACGGCGACGCCCACCGCGCCCGCGACGAGTGCCGCCGCAGCACGGTCGGACCGCGCCCGCCGATCTGCCAGAGTGGTCCGATGACCGATGCCACCGCCCTGCCGGCGACGCCCGTGCTCATCGCCCTCGTCCGCCACGGCGAGACGGAGTGGAACCGCGCGGGGCGCATCCAGGGCCGCACCGACATCCCGTTGAACGAGGCCGGCCGAGCGCAGGGCATCGCGACCGCCGAGCGACTCGCGACGGAGCGATGGGACGCGGTGTACTCGAGCGGGTTGTCCCGCGCGTCGGAGACCGCCGAGCTCATCGCCGAGCGGCTCGGGCTGCCGCGCCCCGATATCGTGGACGCGCTCGCCGAGCGCAGCTACGGGGTGCTCGAGGGCCTCGACCACCACGGTCGAGCAGCCGTCGAGGCGCAGGCGGCGACGATCGACGGCCTCGAGACCCGCTCGGCCGTCGTCGCGCGGGCCTCGGCGGCGCTCGTGGACATCGCCGCGGCGCACCCCGGCGGCGCGGTCGTGGTCGTGACCCACGGCGGCGTCATCCACTCCCTCATCCAGCACCTGAGCGACTGGCGCCTGCCCGGAGCGGGCTACCTCATCGGGAACGGGTCGGTGCACCTCGTGACCGTCACCGACGGTCGGCTCGAGCTCGTGGCACCCGAGACGCTCACGGGCACGGACGGCTGATCCGCCGGCGCGCGGCAGCGCCCCGGCGAGAACACCGCGTCAGCGACGACGCCCGGCGCGACGACGCCGCGTGCCCGGCGCCACCGTGCGGCGCATGAGCTCGAGCAGCTGCTCGGCCGACTTCGCCCAGGTGAAGCGGGCGGCGACGTCGACGGATGCCGCGGAGCGCCGCTCCCACTCCCCCGGCCGTTCGAGCGACCACAGCGCGGCGACGAGCGCCTCGGGGTTCTCGGAGTCGAAGTAGAGGGCGGCGTCGCCGCCGATCTCCCGGAAGATCGGGATGTCGCTCACGACGACGGGAGTGCCCAGTCGCATCGCCTCGACGAGCGGGATGCCGAAGCCCTCGGCGCGGGACGCGTGCACGAGCGCTGTCGCACCCGACAGCAGCTCCGCGTACTCGGCATCCGTGACGCCGTCGTGGAAGACGAGGCGGGCCTGCGGCGCGAGCCGGGTGAGTCGCTCGCGCTCGCCGCGGCCGATGCGGCTCGCGAGGTGCAGCTCGTGGTCGGGCAGCGCCGCGACCGCGCGCACGAGCGTGTCGACGTTCTTGTACGGCATGTAGGAGCCCATGTACACGAGCCGGTGACCCTCGGGACGGACGCGCGGCAGCGCGGGCGTTCCGAGGTCGTCGGCGGCGTTGGACACCACCGTGACGGGCCGGTCGGTGAGGTGGTGCTCCCGGATGAGGCCGGCGGTGGTCTGCGACACGGTGACGACCGCGTCGCCCCGGTTCAGCAGCATCCGCTGGGGCCACCAGGCCAGGTGGTACAGCCGCCACAGGATGCGCACGAACCACGGGAGGTCGCGCGGCGGCGTGCGGTTCTCGTAGTAGATGAGGTCGTGCAGCGTCAGCAGCAGCTTGTAGTCGCGGCCCCAGGAGCCCATGGTCTGCATCGGAGTGAAGACGATGTCGGGCCGCAGCTGCTTGACCTGCTGCGCCACGAACGGCTCGCGCGGGCTCGTGGGCGAGCTCACGAGCTGCCACGGCAGCGCCGGCAGCATTTCGAGTTGGCGGTGGTCGCTGACGAGCATGGTGAGCGGATGCCGCTTCGCGAGCTCCGTGACGATGCCCGCCGTGAAGCGGCTGATGCCGTCGTGGTGCCCGATGCGCACGTACCGGCAGTCGACGACGATCCTCACGCGTGCGCTCCCGAGCGGAGGAACCGCAGGATGCGCGCCGCGGCGTCGCCGGGCGTCTCGTAGTGGATGAGGTGCCCGACCTCGGGGATCACCTCGAGCGTCGCGTCGGGGAACAGGCTCACGAGTCGGTGCTGCTCCTCCAGCGGCGTGACGTCGTCGCGCTCTGCGGCGACGAGCAGGGTCGGCACGTCGATGTCGTGCGCGTACTCGCTCACGTCGTGGCTGACCGACGCGCGGAACGCCTCGAGCACGGCGTCGCGGTCGCCGAACGCCGAGAAGTAGCGGTCGTGCTGGTCGTGGATCCAGCGGCGGAGCGACTTGGACCGCGTCTTGGCCATGGTCACGCTCATGACGCGCACGATCGCGCCGTTGCGCAGCAGCGCGAAGCCCGCCTTCTCGGGCAGCGCGGCCGCGGCGCGGTAGTAGCCCACGGCGAGCCGCGTCATGACCCCGCGCGGGCCCTCGAGCGCGGGCGCGCCGATCGGGTTGACGAGCACGAGCCGCTCGGGCCGCAGCCCCCGGGCGACCGCGGCGGACGAGACGATCGACCCGAACGAGTGGCCGAGCAGCGCGTAGGGACCCGTGATGCCGACGGCGTCGATGAACGCCGCGAGCCAGTCGGCGTAGGCGTCGATGTCGTGCGGGCGGTCGGCGAAGGTCGCGGACGCGCCGAACCCCGGCAGGTCGGGCGAGATGAAACGGAACCCCGGCAGCTGCGCGACCACGGGCTCGAGGCCGTGGTGGTCGCCGCGGAAGCCGTGCACGAGCACGAGCACCGGGGCATCCGCCGGGCCGTACTCCCACCACGCGGTCTCGGTGCCGTCGACGTCGACGCGGTGCTCGCTGACGGGGATGCGAGCGAGCTGCTCGTCGTACGGGGAGGCGATCATCCCGCACATTCTACGGCGCGGGGGCTGGGCGAACGCCCGGCCTCCACAGCGCTCGCGACACACGCGGCGCGCTCCCCCGGGTCCGTGGGTGGGCGCCCATAGCCTTCCACCATGGATGCCTCGAGCAGCGCCCGCTGGGCCGACACCCTCGCCGTCTTCGACCTCGAGACCACGGGCATCGACGTCGACACGTGCCGCATCGTGTCGGCCCACGTGGGCGTCATCGGGTCCGACGGCGGGGTGCTCGAGCAGGAGGAATGGCTCGTCGATCCCGGGGTCGAGATCCCCACCGCCGCGTCGCTCATCCACGGCATCACGACCGAGCGCGCCCGCCTCGAAGGCCAGTCGGCGGTCACGGCCGTCGCCGAGATCATCGCCGCGTTGACGGATGCCGCGAGCCGCGGCCTGCCGATCGTCGCCTACAACGCCGCCTACGACCTCACCGTGCTCGAGCGCGAGGCCGAGCGGTACGGGCACGCGCCGCTGCCCGGACCGGGTCCCGTCGTCGATCCTCTCGTGATCGACAAGGCCGTCGACCGCTATCGCCGCGGCAAGCGCACGCTCACGGCCGCCGCCGCGCACTACGGCGTGCCCCTCCTCGACGCGCACGACGCGGGCGCCGACGCGGTCGCCGCCGGCCGGGTGGCGCAGGCCATCGCGCGCACCTTCCCCGAGCTCGCGGCACTCGCCGTCGGCGACCTGCACGACCGGCAGGTCGACTGGTGCCGCGAGCAGGCCGAGAGCTACCAGGCCTATCGCCGGGCGAACGGCGAGCCGACGTTCACGACGTCGGGCTCGTGGCCCGTGCGTCGCGCGGCCACCGTGCTCCTCGTCGCGCCGGTCGCGACCCTGACGCCCGATGCTCCGACCACCGTCGAGGCACCGCTGCCGCCCGGTTCCGACGACATGCTCTTCTGACGCGTGTTCTCGATTGTTCTCGATTCTCGGAACACTCATCTCGGGACGAATGCAGGAAGAACCAGTCGGGGCGCGGCGTGTTCCCGACGCGGTCGCGGCGTGTCGGCCCATTCTTCCTGCGTTCGCTGCACCACACCGCGTGGTGCGTCCGCAAGGCGGTTGCCGCCGCGCCCTGAGGTCGTAGGCTCCGGGCATGACCGATTCCGAGCCGATCCTGCGGCACGTCTGGCTCCTCGACGGGCGCTCGCTGTGCGATCTGAGCAGTCGCCCCGCGGAGCTCCGTCCGCCGACGCCCGAGGAGTTCGACGCCGAGAGCGCCACGACCGAGGCCGCTCCGGCGTGCACCGCGTGCCTGCTCCTCGCAGCGAACGTGCGTCGGGATGCCGCGGCGATCCTGCGCGACGCCCGCGGAGTCTGGCCACAGACGGCGGCGGCCACGTGGGGGTCGCTCACCGCGACGCGCTGGACGCAGCGCCTCGACGTCGAGGCGATCGCGCGATCGGAGCCGGCGGACGCGCTCGCCGACTTCGACACCCTGGTGCTCGCCCTCGATCCGGCCGAGCTCGATCGGATCCGTGCCGAATGGGCCGCCGACCGCCAGCGTCGGCGCGACGCGCTGATCGCCTACTGGGTGCCGTCGCAGGACTCCGAGGACGGGACCTGATCCCGTCGGCCCTCCGCACGTGATCTGCGCCGGGCATGCGGAAGTGCGGGCGACCTGAGTCGCCCGCCCTTCCGGTCGGCAGGACTACTTGCCGAAGTTCTTGAAGCGCTGGTTGAACTTCTCGACGCGGCCGGCCGAGTCCATGATGCGCTGCTTGCCCGTGTAGAACGGGTGCGACTCCGACGAGATCTCGACGTCGATGACCGGGTAGGTGACACCGTCGAGCTCGATGGTCTTGTCGCTCGTCGCGGTCGAGCGGGTGAGGAACGTGGCGCCCGAAGCGAGGTCGCGGAAGACGATCGCGTTGTACTCGGGGTGGATGTCGGTCTTCATGGAGACTTCCTTGTTGATCGGATCTGACGGGGAATCCCGCGCACTGGGCGCAGGGAAAGCTTCGTGGCCCTCGGGCCAGCTATCGAGTCTAGCAGAATCGACGCGGTCGCACGTCAGGCCGCACGTGCGGCGAACCGCCCCTCGGCCTCGGAGAGGTCGATCGAGATCCCGAACGTCTCGCTCAGGCTGTCGGACGTGAGCGCCTCGGCGAGCGGACCGGCCGTGACCACCTTCCCGTCCGAGAGCAGCAGCGCGTGCGTGAAGCCCTGCGGGATCTCCTCGACGTGGTGGGTGACCATCACGATCGCGGGCGACGACGGCGACGAGGCGTAGCCGCCGAGCAGGCCGACGAGCTCCTCGCGGGCACCGAGGTCGAGGCTCGCGGCGGGCTCGTCGAGGAGCAGCAGCTCGGGGTCGGTCATCACCGAGCGGGCGATCTGCACGCGCTTCTGCTCCCCGTCGGAGAGGCTGCCGAAGCGGCGCTCCGCGAAGCCCTCGAGGCCCCACTCGGCGAGCACCCGCTGGGCGCGGCGGAGGTCGATCTCCTCGTACTCCTCGTTCCAGCGCCCGGTGACCGAGTAGGCGGCCGTGAGCACCACGTCGAGCACGGTCTCGTTCTTGGGGATCTTGCGGGCCATCGCGGTCGACGCGAAGCCGATCATCGGGCGCAGTTCGAAGACGTCGACCTTGCCGAGCGACTCCTGGAGCACGTCGGCCGTGCCCTTGGTCGGGTGCATCGCCGCGGCCGCGATCTGCAGCAGCGTGGTCTTGCCGGCCCCGTTCGGACCGAGGATGACCCAGCGCTGGTCGGAGTCGACGCTCCACGTCACGGAGTCGAGGATCGGATTCCCGTCTCGGATCACCGACACGTCGTGGAACTGCAGCACCGTACTCGCCATGCCCACCATGCTATCGGGACCGGAAGGGCCCTCCGGTCCGCGCACGATCGTCAGCGACGCCGCTGCTCGGCGGCTCACCGCCCGAGGACCCGGGCGTAGAGCTCGCGCGTGCGCGCCGCGATCGCGTCCCACGCGAAGTGCTCCTCGGCGCGTCGGCGACCGGCCTCCCCCATCGCCTTCGCCGTGGCCGGATCGCTCACCACGCGCGTCAGCGCCGCGGCGAGATCGGCGACGAACGCGTCGGGGTCGAGCGGGGTCCCGGTGCCGTCGTCGACCTGCTCGATGGGCACGAGCACGCCCGTGACGCCGTCCTCGACGACCTCGGGGATGCCGCCCGTGGCGGTGCCCACGACGGGTGCGCCGCAGGCCATCGCCTCGAGGTTGACGATGCCGAGCGGCTCGTACACCGAGGGGCACACGAAGGTGGTCGCCGCGGTGAGGAGCGCGGTGAGCTCGGGCCGCGGGAGGTGCCGGTCGATCCACACGACACCGCCGCGCTCGGCGCTGAGCTCCTCGACGAGGCCCGTGACCTCGGCCATGATCTCCTCGGTGTCGGGCGCGCCCGCGCACAGCACGAGCTGCACGTCGGCGGGCAGCATCCGCGCCGCGCGCAGCAGGTACGGGAGGCCCTTCTGCCGGGTGATGCGGCCGACGAAGATGACCGACGGCCGGTCGGGGTCGAGCCCCAGCGATCGCGCGAGATCGGCGTCGTGGTTCGGCTTCCAGTCGGTGAGGTCGATGCCGTTGTAGACGACCTCGACGCGCTGGGGGTCGATGGCGGGGTACGCGCGCAGGATGTCGCGGCGCATGCCGTCGCTCACCGCGATCACCGCGTCGGCGTCCTCGAATGCGGTGCGCTCCACCCACGACGAGAGGCGGTAGCCGCCGCCGAGCTGCTCGGCCTTCCACGGACGCAGCGGCTCGAGGCTGTGCGCGGTGACGACGTGCGGGACGTCGTGCAGGCGCTTGGCGGTGAAGCCGGCGAAGTTGGCGTACCAGGTGTGCGAGTGCACGAGGTCGGCGCCCGCGGCATCCCCGGCCATCAGCAGGTCGACGCCCATGGTGCCGAGCGCGGCGTTGCGGCCGTCGAACTCGGCGGGGGTCGCGTAGCCGATCGTGCCGGGCTCGTCGCGTGGTGCGCCGAAGCAGCGGACGATCACGTCGAGGTCGCGGCGCAGCGCCCTGACGAGCTCGGCGACATGCACCCCCGCTCCTCCGTAGACCTCGGGCGGATACTCGCGGGTGAGCAGGTCGACACGCATGCTGCCACGGTAGCGCAGCACGTGCCGCATGCGACATGGGCAGACATCGACCCCCGAAATCGCACGGCCTCTGACTACGCTGGGGTCCATGGCCACGCGCAAGGTATTCGGCATCGTGCTCGCCGGCGGCGAGGGCAAGCGGCTCATGCCCCTCACGGAGGACCGGGCCAAGCCCGCAGTTCCGTTCGGGGGACAGTACCGGCTCATCGACTTCGCCCTGTCGAACCTGCTGAACTCGGGCCTCAGGCAGATCGTGGTGCTCACCCAGTACAAGTCGCACAGCCTCGACCGCCACATCTCGCAGACCTGGCGCATGAACGGCCTGCTGAACTCCTACGTGGCCTCCGTGCCGGCGCAGCAGCGCCTCGGCAAGCGCTGGTTCTCGGGGTCGGCCGACGCGATCCTGCAGAGCCTCAACCTCATCTACGACGAGCAACCCGACATCATCGTCGTCGTCGGCGCCGATCACGTGTACCGCATGGACTTCAGCCAGATGATCGACGCGCACATCCAGTCGGGCCAGGCGGCGACGGTCGCCGCGATCCGTCAGCCCATCTCGCTCGCCGACCAGTTCGGCGTCATCGAGGTCGACAAGGAGCAGCCCGACCGCATCCACCGCTTCCTCGAGAAGCCGAAGGAGCCGGTCGGCCTGCCCGACTCCCCCAACGAGGTGCTCGCCTCGATGGGCAACTACGTCTTCGACGCCGACGCGCTCATCGACGCCGTGCTCCGCGACGGAGAGCGCACCGACTCGAGCCACGACATGGGCGGCGACATCATCCCCGCCTTCGTCGCCCAGGGCGCCGCGGGCGTCTACGACCTCAAGCGCAACGACGTCCCCGGATCCACCGACCGCGACCGCTACTACTGGCGCGACGTGGGGACGATCGACTCGTTCTTCGAGGCGCACCAGGACCTCATCTCGGTGCTGCCGGTGTTCAACCTCTACAACCGCGAGTGGCCGATCTTCAGCCAGCAGCTCAACTCGCCGCCCGCGAAGTTCACGCGCGATGCCCGCGGCTCGCTCGGCACGGTCATCGACTCGATCGTGTCGCTCGGGTCCGTGATCTCGGGCGCGCACGTCGAGCGCAGCGTGCTCGGCCCGTGGGCGATCGTGGGCTCGGGGGCGCACGTCGCCGACTCGATTCTGTTCGACCGCGCGCGCATCGAGGCGGGCGCGACCGTGCAGCGGGCGATCCTCGACAAGGAGGTCGTCGTCGAGGCCGGTGCGCACATCGGCGTGGACCGCGCAGAAGACCTCGCGCGCGGCTTCATCGTGACCGACAGCGGCATCACCGTCGTCGGCAAGGGCTCCCGGGTCCGGGTCTCCGCGTGACGGGCGGCACGGCCGGCCGCGCGAGCGGCCCCCTCGTCGTGCTCGACGCCGACTCCACGCTCATCCGCGAAGAGGCGATCGAACTGCTGGCGGATGCCGCGGGCAGCCTCGAGCTCGTCGCCGAGGTCACCGAGCGCGCGATGCGCGGCGAGCTCGACTTCGCGGCGAGCCTGCGCGAGCGCGTCGCGACGCTCGCCGGACTCGAGGTGGCCGAGTTCGAGCGCGCCCGCGCCCGGATGACGCCCACGCCGGGCGTCGAGGAGCTCATCGAGCGGGTGCACGCGATCGACGGCCGGGTCGGCGTGGTCTCCGGCGGTTTCCACGAGCTGCTCGATCCGCTCGCCGAGCGGCTGGGCCTCGACTTCTGCCGCGCGAACCGGCTGGAGGTGGTCGACGGCCGCCTCTCGGGTCGGGTCGACGGCGCCATCGTCGACGCGGGCGGCAAGGCCGCGGCGCTCGAGGAGTGGGCGGCGGCGAGCGGCATCCCGTTGGAGCGCACGGTCGCCGTCGGCGACGGCGCCAACGACCTGCAGATGCTCGGCCGCGCGCGCCTGGGAGTCGCGTTCTGCGCCAAGCCGGTCGTGCGGCGACAGGCGGATGTCGCGATCGACGTGCCCGACCTCAGCACCGTGCTCCCCCTGCTCGGCCTCCGCGGCTGACACCTCGCGCGAGACCGCTCCGAAGGGGGCTGGGAGCTTGCTCCGAACCCGCACCGCCATGGCGGATCGGTCGTAGCCTGACCCCATGTCCGGTCGCATCGTCGCACGTACGTTCGCCGCCGCCGCGCTGACCGGGCTCATGGCCGTCGGCGCGGTCGGCACCGCACAGGCAGCAGGCAGTCCGCCGGGAGGCGGCGCCGTCGAGGACGTCATCTCCCTGCCCGACGGGTTCCAGCCCGAGGGGATCGCGATCGGCAACGGACCGACGGCGTACGTCGGCTCGCTCGCCGACGGCGACGTCTACGTCTTCGACCTGCGCACGGGCGCAGAGGTCACGACCCTCCAGGGCCCGGGCACGCCGTCGGTGGGCTTGAAGGTCGACCAGCGGGGACGGCTCTTCATCGCCGGCGGGCCGGCGGGCGATGCGCGCGTCGTCGACGCGTCGACCGGAGCGCTGCTGAAGGACTACCAGCTGACCACCGGACCCGCGTTCATCAACGACGTGGTGCTGACCCGCGACGGCGCGTGGTTCACGAACAGCTCGGCCGCCGAGCTGTACTTCCTGCCTATCGGCCCGGCCGGAGCGCTGCCCGCCAAGGCCGAGAAGGTGCCGCTCTCGGGCGACTGGACGCAGGTCCCCAACGCATTCAATGCGAACGGCATCGCCGAGACACCGGACCACACGGCGCTGCTCGTCATCCAGTCGGCGACCGCGACGCTGTTCCGGGTCGATCCCGCCACCGGTGACGCCACCGCCGTCGATCTCGGCGGCGCGACCCTGGACAACGGCGACGGTCTGCTCGTGGTCGGCCGCACGCTCTACGTCGTGCAGAACTTCAGCAATGCGGTCGCCGTCGTCGAACTGGCCCCCGACGGCTCGAGCGGCACCGTCGTCGACACGATCACGGACTCCGACTTCCGGGTGCCCACGACCGTCGCGAAGTTCGGCAAGAGCCTCTTCCTCCCGAACGCGCGCTTCGACACGCCGCCGACGCCGACCACGGAGTACTCGGTGGTGCGCATCGATCGCTGAGCGGTCGCGTCGCAGCGAGCGGTGGGGCCTAGTGCCCCATCCCGAGGCCGCCGTCGACGGGGATCACGGCGCCCGAGATGTAGCCGGCGTCGTCGCCGGCGAGCCAGGTGACGACCTTCGCGACCTCGACGGGCGTCGCGAAGCGACCCATGGGGATCGTCTTCTGGTAGTCGGCCTGCTGCGACTCGGACAGCTCGTCGGTCATGTCGGTCTGGATGAAGCCGGGCGCCACCACGTTCGTGGTGATGTTGCGTGCGCCGAGCTCGCGCGTGAGCGAACGGGCCATGCCCACGAGGGCGGCCTTCGACGCCGCGTAGTTGACCTGCCCGGGCGAGCCGTAGAGGCCCACGACGCTCGAGATGAGCACGATGCGTCCGAAGCGCGCCTTGAGCATGCCCTTCGACGCGCGCTTGATCACGCGGAACGCTCCCGTGAGGTTCGTGTCGATGACGCTCGTGAACTCGTCCTCGGTCATCCGGAGCAGGAGCGTGTCGCGCGTGATGCCGGCGTTCGCGACGATCACCTCGACGGGACCGAGGGCCGCCTCGACCTCGGTGAACGCCTGGTCGACCGACGCGGCATCCGTGACGTCGGCCCGAACCGTGAGCGCACCCTCCGGGCCCTCGCCCGAGCGCGCGGTGACCGCGACCCGGTGGCCCTCGGCGAGGAACTCCTGGGCGATCGCATAGCCGATCCCCCGGTTGCCACCGGTCACGAGGACGGTGCGGCTCGTCGTCATGCTGGACTCCGTTCTGTGCGATCGGGCGATGCCCTGCTGCGAAGGGGCGACGCCCCGGCCGATCGGCCCGTCCCAGCATAGAGGCTCGCCGATCGGGGCATCCGTCCGGCCCGGACGGACGTAGGCTTGAGGAATGAGGAGGGCGCCGCGAGACCCACGGCGACCAGCATGAAGCAGCAGTCGATCACCACGCTGCCGCCCTCGCCCGAAGCGGAGCGGCGTTCGCGCATGATCAAGTACACGGTCGCGATGTCCATCCGCGTCGCGTGCATCTTCTGCATGCTGTTCGCGAAGGGCTGGTGGCTCGCCGTGTTCGCCGCCGGTGCGGTGTTCCTCCCCTACGTCGCGGTCGTGCTCGCCAACGTGAGCGGTCCGACGCGCAACGACGAGGTCCTGCGGCCCGGAAGCATCGTCCCGGTCGGGACGCCGCCCGACGGCGACGCCCGATCCGATGACGACGCAGCCGGCGCCGACGGGCCCGACGACGCGTCGCCCGGAGCCGGCGAGCCGACGGACGAGCAGACCTCGGCCGAGGACCCGGGCCCCGCAGCATCCGATCGCGACGGCGACGAGCGCGGTGCCGCGTGATCGGCGGGATCGGGGCGGAACCCGCCCAGGACGTCTGCTCGCGCGCCGCGTGCCGTGAGCCCGCGACCTGGCGCATCGACTGGCAGAACCCGCGCATCCACACCGGCGACCGGTGGAAGACCTGGCTCGCGTGCGACGAGCACGTGGAGTACCTCCGCGGATTCCTCGAGGCCAGGTCCTTCCCGGTGCGCGTCGCGGCCTTCGACCCGGTGACGGATGCCGCGGCGGGGGCCGAGCCGTGAGCGAGTGGTCCTTCCTCAGGTCGCCGCGCTGGGCGGGCTACCTGGCGCTCGTGATCGTGTTCGCGATCGCCTGCTGCGCGCTCGGCACGTGGCAGCTCAACCGCCGTGCCGAGGCGCTCGCCGAGGTCGCCCGGATCGACGCCAACTACGACGCCGAGGCGATCCCGGTGGCCGAGGCCCTGCCCGATCCCGACGGGTTCGACGCCGACCAGCGCTGGCAGGTCGTCGCCCTCGCGGGCGAGTACCTGGCCGACGAGGAGGTCGTCGTGCGCAACCGGCCGTTACAGGGCAGTTCGGGCTTCGAGGTGATCACGCCGTTCCGGCTCGACGACGGCACCGTGTTCATGGTGAACCGCGGCTGGATCGCGCAGGACTCCGATGGTCGGCCGAGCGAGTACGCGGCGCCGCCGGCCGGACGCGTCGCCGTCGAGGCGCGGCTGAAGGCGGGTGAAGGCCGGATCGCCGGACGCACGTCCACCGGGAACGAGCTCGCCACGATCGACCTCGACGAGCTCTCCGACCGCGTCGGCGGACCAACCTACTCGGGTGCGTACGGCCTGCTCGTGGTGCGCGGCGACGACGCCGACGAGCCGCCCCTGGCGGCCATGCGCCCGGCGCGCGACGAGGGTCCGCACCTCTCCTACGCGCTGCAGTGGTTCGTGTTCGCCCTCCTCGGGTTCGTCGGGCTCGCCTGGGCCGCGAACCAGGAGCGCAAGGGCCTCGCCGAGGCATCCGCCGGCTCGCATGCGACGACGGATGCCGCGACCGCACCGGGCGCGCCGGTCTCGGGCACGCCCGCGCGGGCGCCGAGGCGACCGAAGCGCGAGCGGAAGGACGCGGACGCCGACCTCGAGGACGAGGTGCTCGACCGGCGGTAGGGGCGGTAGGTCCTGTCCCGATGCACGCGGTCGCTCTCGCGACCCGCTGCCGTCACGCCAGCTCGATGAGCTCCTGGTACTCCTTCGACCAGTGGTCCTCGGTGCCGTCGGGCATGATGAGGACGCGCTCGGGGTTGAGCGCCTCGACCGCGCCCGGGTCGTGGCTGACGAGCACGACCGAGCCCTCGTAGTGCGCGAGCGCGTCGAGGATCTCCTCGCGGCTCGCGGGGTCGAGGTTGTTCGTCGGCTCGTCGAGCAGGAGCACGTTCGCCCCCGACACGACGATCATCGCGAGCGCGAGACGCGTCTTCTCGCCGCCTGAGAGCACCCCGGCGGGCTTGTGCACGTCGTCACCCGTGAAGAGGAACGAGCCGAGCACCTTGCGCGCCTCGGTCTCGGTGAGGTTCGGCGATGCGCTCACCATGTTCTGCAGCACGCTGCGCTTCACGTCGAGCGTCTCGTGCTCCTGGGCGTAGTAGCCGACGCGCAGTCCGTGGCCGGGCTCGATGACGCCCGTGTCGGGTGCGTCGACGCCCGCGAGGATGCGGAGCAGGGTGGTCTTGCCCGCGCCGTTGAGCCCGATGATGACGACCTTCGAGCCGCGGTCGATCGCGAGGTCGACCGCCGTGAAGATCTCGAGCGAGCCGTAGCTCTTCGAGAGGTCGCTCGCGGTGAGCGGCGTGCGACCGCAGGGCGCGGGCGTGGGGAAGCGGAGCTTGGCCACCCGGTCGACCGAGCGCACCTCCTCGAGCCCGGCGAGGAGCTTCTCGGCGCGCGCGACCATCTGGTGCGCCGCGGCCGCCTTCGACGCCTTCGCCCCGAACCTCGCGGCCTGCAGCTGCAGCACGCCGGCCTTCTTCTCGGCGTTGGCGCGCTCCTTCTTGCGGCGCTCCTCGTCGGCGGCCCGCTGACGGAGGTAGTGCTTCCAGCCCATATTGTAGATGTCGATGACCGAGCGGTTCGCATCGAGGTAGAACACGCGGTTCACGACCTCGCCGACGAGCTCCACGTCGTGGCTGATCACGATCACGCCGCCCTTGTAGCCCTTCAGGAACTCGCGGAGCCAGACGACGGAGTCGGCGTCGAGGTGGTTGGTGGGCTCGTCGAGGATCATCGTCTCGGCGTCCGAGAAGAGGATGCGGGCCAGCTCGATGCGGCGGCGCTGTCCGCCCGACAGGGTCTTCAACGGCTGGTCGAGGATTCGGTCGGGCAGGTTGAGGTTCGACGCGATCGACGCGGCCTCGGCCTCGGCGGCGTACCCGCCGAGCGCCGTGAAGCGGTCGGTGAGGTTGCCGTACTTCTTCATCGCGCGCTCGGCGACGGCGGGGTCGTCGCTGCCCATCTGCACGGATGCCTCGTGCATGCCGAGCACGAGCGAGCCCAGGCCGCGCGCGTCGAGGATGCGCGTGCGCGCGAGCATGTCAGGATCGCCGGAGCGCGGGTCCTGCGGCAAGTAGCCGATCTCGCCCGAACGGTCGATGCGCCCGCCGGTCGGCAGCGTCTCGCCTGCGAGCGTCTTCGTGAGGGTCGTCTTGCCGGCGCCGTTGCGGCCGACGAGTCCCACCTTGTCGCCCGAGGAGACGCGGAAGTCCACGTGCTCCATGAGCACGCGCGCGCCGATGCGGATCTCGAGATCATGGACGGCGAGCACGGGGATCCTCCGGGCGGAACGGGTGGTGGGCGACGTGCCGAACGGCACAGCCGCCCAGTCTATCGTCCGCAGCATGGGTGAGCGCCGCGTGCCCCTCGGGAACCGCCGTGCGCCGATCGTCCCGCGGCCCGACGCCGAGCGGATGTCGCCGGACGGATGTCCCCGGCATCCGCCAGACTCGAGGCATGCCGAAGCCCGCCAGCACGGCCCGCCTGCGCTCCGCCCGCCTCGCCGCGCACGGACTCCGCGACGGCCTGCCCACGATCGCCGACGCCGTGCGCCGCCTCGGGGCCGTGCAGGCGCAGGACTTCGTCGCATCGAAGTGGGTGCTCGGCGCGCGGGTCCTGGGGTCCGTCAGCGCCGACGTCGACGCGGCGCTCGAGTCGCGCGAGGTGGTGCGCTCCTGGCCGATGCGGGGCACGCTGCACATCCTCCCCACCGAGCAGCTCCGGCCGATCCTCTCGATCACCGGGGCTCGCGAGCTCCGACGGGCGACGCTCACCCACCGCACGCTCGAGCTCGACGACGCCGTCTACCGGCGTGCTCGCGCGGTGGCCGAGCGGGAGCTCGCCGGCGCAGCGATGTCGCGCGAGGAGTTGACCGGCGCGTGGGAGGACGCCGGCATCTCGACGGCGGGACAGCGCGGGTACCACCTGATCTGGTGGCTCGCGCTCGAGGCCGTCGTCTGCTGCGGGCCGGTCGAGGGCCGCACCCAGCGCTTCGTCCTGCTCGACGAGTGGGCGCCACAGCGCGGCGGGCTCCCCGATCGCGACGAGGTCCTCGCGGGCCTGTTCACCGCGTACCTCGCGGGGCACGGCCCGGCCACCGTGCAGGACTTCGCCTGGTGGGCCGGGCTCACGCTCGGCGACGCGCGCACGGCGCTCGCGGCCGCGGGCGACGCAGTCACCGCGTTCGACGACGAGCGATTCGTGGCCGCCGACGCCGGCTGGGCGGCCGGTCCCGAGGCCGCGGCGCCGCGCGCGACCGGGCGCCACGCGCTCGCCGCCTTCGACGAGTACTTCCTCGGCTACCGCGACCGCGCTCCGGTCTGCGAGCCGCTCCACGCCGGCCGCGTGGTGCCGGGCGGCAACGGCGTGTTCCAGCCGATCCTCGTGGCCGGCGGCGTGGTGGAGGGTTTGTGGAAGGTCGCGCGGGCGCGAGGCGGGGCATCCGTCGCCCTGCACGGCTTCGACGGCGACCTCGAGCCCTCGCGCTATCGCTCGGCGCTCGCGAGGTGGGCCCGCTTCACGGGCCAACGGCTCGACGGGGTCACGACGGCCTGAGCGGGTCGGCGTCGACGCGGCAGCCGCCGGGACGACGAACGGGCGGCGCCGAGAGCCGGCACCGCCCGTTCGCACGCGTCGGACTACTGCGCGAGGGCAGCCTGGAGCTCGAGCGTGATGGTGACCTGGTCGCCGAGGAGCACACCGCCGGTCTCGAGCGCGGCGTTGTAGCTGAGGCCGAAGTCCTCGCGGTTCACGACGGCCTTCGCGGTGGCGCCGCCCTTGTAGTTGCCGTAGGGGTCGCCGCCGAAGCCGCCGAAGTCGAAGTCGAACGTCACGGGCTTGGTGATGCCGCGCATGGTGAGGTCGCCGTCCACCTTGAAGTCGCCGCCCTCGACGCGCACGCCCGTCGAGACGAAGTCGATCGTCGGGTGGGTCTCCGCCTCGAAGAAGTCGCCGGTGCGCAGGTGGGCGTCGCGGTTCGGCTCGTTCGTGGTGATCGAGGCGACCTCGGCGGACGCGGTGACCTGCGAGTCGAGGGGGTTCTCGGCCGTGACGAAGGTGGCGTCGAAGCGCTCGAACTTGCCCTTCACCTTGCTGATCATGAGGTGGCGGATGCTGAAGCCGACCTCGCTGTGCGCGGTGTCGACCTTCCAGGTGCCCACTCGGTAGCCGGGGATCTCGATCGTGGCGGTGCTCGTCATAGTGCGTTGTTCTCCGTGTTCGGTATCGTGCGGCCGGATCGGCCACACTCGATACGAACGCATGGAACCGTCGCGTCTATTCCCCGGATCCCCAATCCGTTTCCTCGACCGCGATCGAGCGGCGGAGGGTGAGCACCCGCTCGACCGCGTCGTCGAGGCGCTCCTCGCTCAGGCGGCCGGAGTCCACCGCGCCGCTGATGGCCCCGACGAGGCCGTCGACGGAGATGCCGACCTCCGCCGGATCGGCGGGCAGCACGTAGAGCAGCAGGTCGCAGCCCGCCGCGACCGCGCGCACGGCGTTCTCGCCGGGATCGGCGTACTCGGGCAGGTCGTTCCGCTGCAGCATGAGCATGTCGTCGCTCACGACGACGCCGTCGAAGCCGAGCTCGTCGCGGAGGATCCGGTGCCACTCCGGCGAGAGCGACGCCGGGGCCGGGTCGATCGCGGGGTAGGCGAGGTGACCGGTCATCACGAGCTCGGCACCGGCATCGATGCCGGCTTCGAACGGCACGGCCGGCCCGGTGCGCCACTCGTCCATCGTCAGCGGCGCGGTCGGGATGCTCGTGTGGGAGTCCCCTGGGGCGGCGCCGTGGCCCGGGAAATGCTTGAGCGTGCTCTCCACGACGTGGCGCTCCCCCGACACGGCGGCTGCGACGCGATCCGCCGCTCCGATCGGGTCCGTGCCCAGGATGCGGCCCGCGATGAACGACTCGGGGTCGGGCGTGACGTCGGCCACGATTCCGAAGTTCACCGAGACGCCCGCGTCGGCGAGGGCGGCGGCACGGGCCGCGAACGCGTCCTCGGATGCCGCGGGCGGCTCGTTCCGCAGCTGGTCGGCGCCGGGCTGGTCGTCCCACGGCAGGCGCTGCACCTCGCCGCCCTCCTCGTCGATCCCGATCAGCGCGGGCGCCTCGGGGTCGTCCTGGACGGCGGCCGTCAGCTCGGCGAGCTCGGGCGGGGTCTCGGGCATGTTGTCGCCCATGAGGATGAGGCCGGAGACCCCCTGATCGACGTATGCCCGCAGCGGCGCGGGGTCGATGCCCGGGGCGTGCAGCATCAGCAGCGCCGCCGCCTTCTGCTCGGTGGTGAGCTCCGACATCCGCTCGTCGACCCAGTCGCCGATCGACTGGACGGGCCGCTCGGAGGCCGACGCCGAGGTCTCGCCGGACGTGCGGTCACCGGACGCGGGGGCGGCGCACGCGGCACCGCCGACGAGGACGGCCACGGCCAGCAGCGGCAGGATCGTCGTTCTCGTCGTTCGCACCGGCCCGAGTGTACGCTGCGTGTCCGGACGTCCGCCGAGCGGGCCCGCGGTTAGACTCGCGGCGCTCGAAGGGGGTCCTGTGCGAATCGGAGGGAAGGCGGTCGCGGGCATCGCGGTGGTGCTCGCCGTGATCGCCCTGCCCGCCGTGCCGGCCGTCGCCGAGGACTATCCGACGTGGGACGAGGTGCAGTCCGCGAAGGCCGACGTGACGAGCCGCGAGGCCGAGGCGTCGCGGATCACCGCGTTCGTCGACGAGCTCGAGGCCGAGGCGGGACGCCTGGGGGACGCGGCAGTCGAGGCCGCCGCGGCATCCGCTGCGGCCGAGGCGGCACGCGCCGCCGCGGAGACGCGAGCCACCACCATGCGCGCGGAGGCGGACGCGGCCACGGCCGAGGCCGAGGCATCCGCCGCTCGTCTCGGGCGGGTCGGCGCGGTGCTCGCTCGTTCGGGCGGAGCCGACGTTGGACTCCGGCTCCTCTTCGACGACGGCAGTGCCTCCGACCTCCTCATGGGCCTCTCCCGCGCGGCGCAGCTCGCCGACCTCTACGGCGGGGTCGCGGCGCGGGCGAAGGCCACACGGGCGGATGCCGCGGCGTTGAGCGGGCAGGCGGACGTCGCCGAGTCCGAGCGCACCCGGCTCGCCGCCGAAGCCGTCGCGGCCGCCGACGCCGCCGAGGCCGCGCACGACGCGGCCGAGGCCCGCGTGATCGAGCAGCAGGGCGTGCTCGACACGCTCTACGCCCAGCTCGCGAGCCTGCGCGACCGCACCGTGGAGCTCGAGCGGCAGTACCGGATCGGCGAGCAGGTGGCGCAGGAGCAGGCCGCGCGTGAGGCCGCGGCCGCTGCCGCCGCCGCGGCGTCGAACGGCGGCGACGTCGGCGCACCTCCGCCCGGCGTCGTGGTCGACCGAGCGGCGGCCAAGGCCTACGCCGCGAGCCGCATGGGCGCGAACGGCTGGGGCTCCGACCAGTTCCGGTGCCTCGACCTGCTATGGACGCGGGAGTCGAGCTGGCGGGCCGACGCGTACAACGCCTCGAGCGGGGCGTACGGCATCCCCCAGTCGCTGCCCGGCAGCAAGATGGCCAGCGCCGGCGCCGACTGGCGCACCAACGCGGCCACGCAGATCGACTGGGGCCTCGGGTACATCGACGCTCGGTACGGCTCGCCGTGCGCCGCGTGGGCGCATTCCGAGGCGGTCAACTGGTACTGACGGCGACGCCGCGTCCGCGACGGGCCCGACGGCAGTCCAGACTGGTACGGATGCGCGACCAGGACGAGCTCGAGGTGTTCCGCCGGCACGGCGCGGAGGGCGTGCTGCTGCTCGGCGGCGGCGCGGCGCTGCTCCTGCAGCTCGCCGACCCCCGGGTCGCGCACGGCGTGGTCCGCCACAGCGACTTTCGCTCGCGTCCCCTGGATCGACTGTTCGGCACGCTCGACTACATCTACGCGGTGGGATTCGGCGACGAGGAGACCGTGCGCGCCGCGGTGCGGGCGGTCAACGCCGCGCACGTGCCGGTCCGCGCCGCCGCGGGCGAGGGTCGCCCGGCCTACAGCGCCTTCGACGCGGACGCGCAGCGCTGGGTGGCCTCGACGCTCGCGGCCGTGGCGCTCGACCTGCGGGAGCGGCTCTGGGGTCCGGTCGACGAGGCGACGGGTGACGCGATCGTGCGCGGCTACGCCGCCGTGGGCCACCACCTCCAGGCGACCCGCGAGGGGTGGCCGGAGACCCGGGCCGAGTTCGATGCGTGGTGGGCCGATCGCGCCGAGCGGCTGGCGGTGGGCGACGAGGCGCGTGCGGTGGCGCGGGCGCTGCTGTCGCGGGAGGCCGGGTTCCCCGCGGGCGCGACCACGCTGCTCGCGCCCGTGCGACTCCTGACGGCGGCGCTCCTCCCGGCCGCGGTCCGCGAGGCGTACGGCTTCCGCTGGACCGCGCGCACCGAGCGCGTCGCGAACGGGTGGCTCCGCGGGATCGGGGTCGTCTGGCTCATCCTCCCCCGGGCCGTGCGGCACGCCCCGATGCGCGCATCACTCCGGCGCACGAGGCGCCGCATTCGCTACGCTGGCCTTGAGCACCGAGGACGACGATGACCCAGCCAGCACCGCACCGGAACGAGCCGCTCGACAGCATCGATCGGCGCATCGTCGCGGAGCTCAGCCGGGACGGCCGCCTCTCCGTCCGCACCCTCGCGGAGCGCGTGCACATCTCCCGCACCGCCGCCCACAACCGCGTGCAGCAGCTGCAGAAGCGCGGCGTCATCACGGGCTTCGGCGCGCAGATCGACCGCAAGGCGATCGGCCTGAACATCTCGGCGCTCGTGGTGGTGCGCATCGGCGAGGTGTCATGGGAGCAGATCGCCGCGAAGCTCGCGACGCTCCCCTTCGTCGAGAAGGTGCAGGCCGTCTCGGGCGACATCGACATCATGCTCACGGTGAGCGCGCCCGACCACGAGCAGCTCAGCCAGGCCATCCTCCGCGACATCCACGACATGCCCGGCGTGGTGTCCACGAGGTCGCACCTGATCCTCGCCGAACTCGACGGACATCCGCCCGCGCAGACCCTGGACATCTGGCGCACCTGAGGGCCCTCACCGCGGACGAACGGCAACCGTTTCACGCTGGCAGTGCCGTTCGTTCACGCTTGTCCGGGACGCCCAGCGAGCGCCCCCGGATGGGCGGACGATTGGCCGTATGAGCCTCAACGTCGAGCACCACAGCGTCCGCGCACTCCCGTCCGAGAAACCGATCCGGCTGCTCGACAACGCCGGCCACGCGGTGCACGGCGCGGCCGCCGGGGGCTTCGACCTTCCCGACGTCGAGACCCTCGTCGAGCTGTACCGGCGCATGGTCGTCGCACGTCGCTTCGACGTCCAGGTCACCGCCCTCACGAAGCAGGGCCGACTCGCGACGTATCCCTCCGCGTACGGACAGGAGGCGTGCGAGATCGGCGCGATCTCGGCGATCGAGGCGCGCGACTGGTTCTTCCCGACGTATCGCGACAGCATCGCCCTGCTCACGCGCGGCATCGAGCCCGGCGACATCCTCGCCTCGTTCCGCGGGGACTGGCACAACGGCTACGACCAGCACGCCCACCGCTCCGCCTCGCAGGCGACGCCGCTCGCGACGCAGGCGCTGCACGCCGTTGGGCTCGCCCACGCCGCCCGCCTGCGCCAGGACCCGATCGTGACGATGACGTACCTCGGCGACGGCGCGACGAGCGAGGGCGACGCGCACGAGGCGTTCAACTTCGCGGCGGTCTGGCAGACGCCCACCGTCTTCCTCATCCAGAACAACGGGTTCGCGATCTCCACGCCCGTCTCGCGGCAGACTCGTGCGGCCACGCTCGCCGACAAGGCCGTCGGCTACGGCATGCCCGGCTACCACGTCGACGGCAACGACGTCGCCGCGATGTACGCCGTCACCCGCGCCGCCGTCGACCGCGCCCGCTCCGGCGGCGGTCCCACCCTCATCGAGGGCCTCACCTACCGCATCGAGGCGCACACGAACTCCGACGACCCCACGCGATACCGTCACTCGCGCGACGTCGAGCACTGGAAGCGCCGCGACCCGATCGAGCGCCTCGAGAAGTACCTCGTCTCCGAGGGTGCGCTGAGCGAGTCCGCGCGTGCCGAGATCGCGGATGCCGCTGAGGCCGTCGCCGCGCACGCGCGCGAGGTCATGACCGCCGAGGCCGAGCTCGACCCGCTGGAACTCTTCGACCACGTCTACGGCCGGGAGCGTGCCTCCCTCCTCGAGCAGCGTGCGCGCCTCGAGGCCGAGTTGGCCGACGCCGCGATGCACGCCGCCGACCACGCCGGAGCCGCCCGATGACCGCGACCTCGACCAAGCCCGACGCGCCCGAGGCATCCGCGCCCACGCAGCTCACGATGGCCGGCGCGCTCAACGCCGCGCTTCGCGACGCGATGGAGGCCGACGACCGCGTCGTCGTCTACGGCGAGGACGTCGGCCCGCTCGGCGGCGTGTTCCGCGTCACCGACGGACTGCAGGCGCGCTTCGGGGAGGACCGCATCTGGGACGCGCCGCTCGCCGAGTCGGGCATCGTCGGCACCGCGGTGGGCATGGCCATGTACGGCATGCGCCCGGTCGTCGAGATGCAGTTCGACGCGTTCAGCTATCCCGCGTTCGAGCAGATGGTCTCGCACGTCGCGAAGATGCGGAATCGCACGAAGGGCCGGATGACGCTGCCCATGGTCGTGCGCATCCCCTGCGCCGGCGCCATCGGCGGCGTCGAGCACCACTCCGACTCCTCGGAGGCGTACTGGACGTCGACGCCCGGACTCACGGTCGTGATGCCCTCCAACCCCGCCGACGCGTACTCGATGCTGCGCGAGGCGATCGAGAGCGACGACCCGGTCGTGTTCATGGAGCCGAAGAGCCGCTACTGGTCGAAGGCCGAGATGTCGCTGCCCGTGCGCACGGCGCCCATGGACCGCGCCGTCGTGGTGCGCGAGGGCACCGACGCGACCCTGCTCGCCTACGGGCCGACCGTCCGCACCGCCCTCGAGGCGGCCGATGCCGCCGCGGCCGAGGACCTGTCGATCGAGGTCGTCGACCTCCGCAGCCTCTCCCCGTTCGACGACGAGACCGTCGGGGCATCCGTACGCAAGACCTCGCGGGCGGCCGTGATCCACGAGGCCGCGCAGTTCGGCGGCTACGGCGCGGAGGTCGCCGCCCGGGTGACCGAGCGCAACTTCCACTGGCTCTCCGCGCCCGTGCTGCGCATCACCGGCTTCGACATCCCGTTCCCGTCGCCGAAGCTCGAGGAGTACCACCTGCCGACGCCCGACCGCGTGCTCGCGGCGCTCGACTCGTGGGAGTGGGACGACTGATGGGCCGCGACTTCATCCTCCCCGATCTCGGCGAGGGCCTCACCGAGGCCGAGGTCGTCGCCTGGCTCGTCGCGCCGGGCGACGAGGTCGGCATCGACCAGCCGGTCGTCGAGCTCGAGTCCGCGAAGTCCGTGGTCCAGCTGCCCACGCCGTTCGCTGGTGTCGTCGAGACGCTGGGCGGCGAGGTCGGCCAGGTGCTGCACGCGGGCGACGTGCTCATGACGCTCGCGCCGGTCGGCGCCGAGGTCGCGTCGGATGCCGCGCCGGCGGTCGAGGCGTCCACGGATGCCGCGCCGGCGCCGGTGGCCGCCGAGCCCGGCATCGCCGTGCCCACCGAGGCCGCCTCGGAGGAGTCGGGCGCCGTGCTCATCGGCTACGGCACGAAGGCGACGACCGCGACGAAGCGCTCCGCCGCGGCGCCGACGCGGTTCGGTCGCCGGCGTCGCGGGGCCGGAACGGGCTCCGGCGCCTCAGGTGGTCCCGCCAACGCGAGCCGCACCGCGACCGGCCCGGCGCCCGCACGCCTGGACCCCGCTCGCCGCTCCCCCGTCGTCTCCCCGATCGTGCGCCGGATCGCGCGCGATCACGGCTTCGACGCGAGCCAGCTCGACGGCTCGGGCCCCGATCACCTCGTGATGCGCCGCGACGTCGAGGCGTACGTGCAGGAGCTCGAGGGCGCGACGACGGCGGCACCGGAGGCGATGCCCGCCGCCGAGCCGACAGCGCCCATGCGCGAGCCCGCGGCATCCGCTGCCCCGGCCCCCGAGCCGGCCGGCGATCGCCGCGTGCCGCTCGACCGCATGGGACGCGCCGCCGCCGCGCACTTCTCGCGGTCGCGCCGCGAGATCCCGGAGGCGACCGTCTGGATGGACGTCGACGCGACCGAACTCCTCGCCGCGCGCCGGCAGCTGCAGGAGGCGACGGGCGAGCGCTTCGGCGTCACCGCGATCGTGGCGCGATTCGTCGTGGCCGGGCTGGCGCGGCATCCGCTGCTCAACTCGAGCTTCGACGCCGAGCGCGAGGAGATCGTGCTGCACGGCGACGTGAACCTCGGCATCGCCGCGCAGACACCGCGCGGCCTGCTCGTGCCCGTCGTGCACGGCGCGGGCCGGATGTCGCTGCGCGAGCTGCGGGACGCGATCGGCTCGCGCAGCGAGGAGGCGACCTCGGGCGCGTTCCCGCCGTCCGCGCTCACGGGCGGCACGTTCACGCTGAACAACTACGGCACGCTCGGCGTCGACGGCTCCGCGGCGATCATCAACGTCCCCGAGGCGGCCATGCTCGGCATCGGGCGCCTCGTCGAGCGGCCGTGGGTCGTCGACGGCGCGTTGGCCGTGCGCACCGTGACCGAGCTCACGCTCTCGTTCGACCACCGCGTCTGCGATGGCGCGGAGGCCGCGGCCTTCCTCACGTTCGTTGCGCGCTGCATCGAGCGTCCGGTGTCGGTGCTCGCCGACCTCTAACCTTCGACGGCTGCCCGAGACCGCGCGACGGTCACCGGGCAGGCGGATGCCGCGGCGCCGGGCTCGAGGCGGCCGCCGCGGCATCCGTCGATCTGGGGATCAGAAGAAGTCGTCGGGCGTGCCCGCGGCGCGCTCGACGTCGCGCGTGCTCTCGCTCGCGGCCCTGAGCTTCGCCACCGCGACGCGCAGCCCGGACTCCATCTGCGCGGCCCACGAGTCGGAGTCGCGGGCGGCCGACTCGGCGGCACGCGCACGCGCCTCGGAGGCCTCGGCGGCGCTGCGGGCGTCGGCGACCTGTCGCAGGGCGAGTGAGATGCCGTAGTAGGCGGCGACCATCGTGGCGATGGGCGCGGCGATCACCGCGAGCGCGCTGATCGCGGCGCCCGTCGGGCTGAACGCGATGAGGAGGGCGAACGCGAGGAAGAGCACGACGATGCCCACGAGCACCACGAGCATGAAGCGCAGGTCGCGACCCCACACGCGCGAGGGCGAGCGGGGCGACGAAGCGCCGCCCGACTCGGGCTGGGGACCCGTCTGCATCACGACGGTGTCGTCGGGCTGCTGGGCCGGATACCCGCCCTGCGCCCCCTGGTCGACGATCTGACGTGAGTACGCGTCGGTCATGGCTCCCCCGCTTCCCGTGCATTGCCGGACCCCCCAATTGTGGGTCGGCCCGGCGAAGCGGTCAAGGAAGCGCGCCGCCCGAGGTCGGCTCGCGTGTCAGGCTGCCGCGGCCTCCGCGAGGCCCCGCTCGATGACCGCGATCACCGCGGGGTCGTCGGGCTGCACGTTCGGGCGGAATCGGGCGACCTCGCCGTCGGGCAGCAGCACGAACTTCTCGAAGTTCCAGGTGACGCGGCCGGCCTTGCCCGCGGCATCCGGCACCTGGGTGAGCTCGACGTAGAGCGGATGCCGCTTGCGCCCGTTGACCTTCACCTTCTCCATGAGCGGGAAGGTCACGCCGTACGTCATCGAGCAGAACGACTTGATGTCGTCGGAGCTGCCCGGCTCCTGGCCGGCGAACTGGTTGCAGGGGAAGCCGAGCACCGTGAGCCCGCGGTCGCCGTACTCGCGCTGCAGTGCCTCGAGCTTCTCGTACTGGGGCGTGAGCCCGCATCGCGACGCGACGTTCACCACCAGCACGACGCGGTCGTCGTACTCGGCCAGGGTCGTCGTCTCGCCGTCGATGGTCGTGAGCGGGATGTCTCGGAGGGTCACCGTTCGAGCCTAACCCGGGTTCGCTGGACGTCTGCGCAGCCCCGGAGACGACGATGGCCGGCGCTTCCGCGACCGGCCATTCCGTGTGATTGGTGGATCTGAGGGGACTCGAACCCCTGACCCCCTGCATGCCATGCAGGTGCGCTACCAGCTGCGCCACAGACCCGTGCGCCCCGTTCGGGGCAACGAATTGAGCTTACACCAGCCGGGCCTCTCCGATGAAATCGAGCGGTGCTCGGTCGACGTATGCCGCGGATGCCGCCCGCTCAGTTCGCCGTGCTGCCGCTGCCCGCCGCGAGCAACGGCGCCACCGGCAGCACCGGGCAGTCGAGCCAGAGGCGCTCGAGGCCGTAGTAGAGCCGCTCCTCGCGGTGGAAGACGTGCACGACGAGGTCGCCGAAGTCGAGCAGGACCCATCGTCCGGCATCGTGGCCCTCGCGCCGATGGGTCTTGGCGCCCGCCTTGCGGAGCACGTCCTCGACCTCGTCGGCGATCGCGATGACGTTGCGTTCGGACGTGCCGGTGACGATGAGGAACACGTCGGCGAAGGGCAGCGGCACCGACACGTCGAGGGCGACGAGATCCTCGCCGCCCTTCGAATCGGCCGCGCGCGCCGCGAGGGCGAGCGAGTCGAGTGCCTGGTCGGATGCGGTCATAGGCTCACTTCCGGTTGCTGGTGATGACGCGGCCGATCAGAACAGGCCGGCGACCGCGCCGATGATGAGGGTGGCGACGACGCCGAGCGCGAGCACGCCGGCGGTGACGGCGAGCACGAGCGGAACGTTCATGCCCTCCTTCTTCGGCGGCGCCATCATGGCGCGTGCGTTGTTCTGGGTGCTGATCGCCCGCGTGGCCGCGACAGGGGCGCCGACGCCCGCACCGTCCTCCACCTGGTCGAACAGGCGGTCGACGTCGGAGGAGTCGATCTGGCTGGGGTGCACGCCCGTCGCGCCGAAGCTGCGCGGCAGGTCGATCGAGCCGGTCACGATCACTTCGCCGCTCTTCGCGAGTGCGTCGCTCATCGGGCCCTGGTCGGGCAGGCTCGGCAGGATGAGGGCGTTCGTGGTCGTGGGGACGCCGTGGCTGATGCCGCCGCGCGAGAGCAGCTGGTCGAACGGCTCGGCACGCTCGATGGGGGCGTCGAGCTGCGACGTCCAGTGCCCGACGGGCTTCGGCGCGGCCGCGGGCTCGTCGGCGATCGCGGAATCGGCGACCTGGTGCGGCGCGGGCGAACGCGTCGGCGTCGAGGCCTGGCCGAACGGGTTCGACATCGCACCGGGTACGGGCGCGGGCGCCGCCGGCGCGGCCGCGGGTGCCTGGGCGGCCGGGGCCTCGGTCTCGAGCTCGTCGAAGATGTCGAGGTCGTGGAACTCGCCGGCCGCATGCGCGTCGAGCATCGCCCGCAGCTCACGGCGCGTGAGCGTGCGCTCGGGGGTCGACGGCTCGGGGAACGGCTCCTGCCGCGGCGGCGCGGCGGCGGTGGGATCGAACTGCACCGGGAACGCGCTCTCAGGCGTGCCGGACGGCGTCACGACCGCACCACCGAAGGGCGACGACGGCTCGGAGAACCCGCCAGCCGGCCGTGGCGCGATGTAGTCGGTCTGCGGCGGCGCCGGCACGGCCTTCGGCGCCTGCGGCGGCACCTGGGACTGCGGCGGAACCTGCTGCTGCGGGGGCGGCGCCTGCTGCGGCGGCGGGGCGGGCGCGGCCTCGGGGGTCGACGAAGCCGCCTGCTGCTCGAGCAGGCGTTCGCGTTCTCGCATCTCTCGCCGCGTCAGCGGCGGTTCCTGCGACGACGTCATGCGACACTCCGATAGAGGTGGTGCTTGGAGATGTACTGGACGACCCCATCAGGCACCAAGTACCACACCGGGAAACCCCGGCGTACCCGGTCTCGGCAGTCGGTCGACGAGATCGCCAGTGCCGGGACCTCCAGCAAGCTTACGTCCTGCTCGGGTAAACCCGAAACGGACAGGTCGTGTCCCGGACGACTCACAGCCACGAAGTGGGCGAGCTCCCAGAGCTCCTCCACGTCGCGCCAACTGAGGATCTGGGCGATCGCGTCGGCTCCCGTGATGAAGAACAGCTCCGCGTCGGGGCGCTCGCGACGGATGTCGCGCAGGGTGTCGATCGTGAACGTCGGCTTGCCGCGATCGATGTCGACGCGGCTCACGGTGAAGCGCGGATTCGACGCGGTCGCGATGACCGTCATGAGGTAGCGGTGCTCGGCCGGGGTGACCACCGACTTGTACGTCGGCTCCCCAGTCGGCACGAACACGACCTCGTCGAGCCCGTACGACTGCGCGACCTCGCTGGCCGCCACCAGGTGGCCGTGGTGGATCGGGTCGAACGTGCCGCCCATCACGCCGATGCGTGGTCGACTGCTCCCGCCCGTCATGGCGCGAACGCTCGCTCAGTGGCCGCCGTGCTCGCCCCCGCCGTGGCGCGCCGCGTAGGCCGCGGCCTTCGCCCGGTGACGGTTGGCGACGTCGCGGTACGACGCCGCGACGAAGGCCAGGGCGGCGAAGATGATGAGCGCCACGAGTCCGTAGACCCAGGGCTCCACGGGGAGCTCCCTCGCGTGCACCGTCTCGGCCAGTACCGTGCCGGTCAGCACTGCGGTCGTGAGGCTCATTCGCCGTTCCTTTCGATCCTGCGGGTGTCGCTCGTGACAGTCTAGCGAGGTCAGGCGCGCACGTGACCGGCGCCGCGCACGATCCACTTCGTGCTCGTGAGCTCGGGCAGGCCCATGGGCCCGCGGGCATGCAGCTTCTGGGTCGAGATGCCGACCTCCGCGCCGAACCCGAACTCCGCACCGTCGGTGAACCTGGTCGACGCGTTCACCATGACCGCGGCGGCATCCACCTCGTTCAGGAAGCGCTCGGCGTTGCCGAGGTCGTTGGTGACGATCGACTCGGTGTGCTTCGTCGAGAAGCGGCGGATGTGGCGCAGCGCGTCGTCCATCGAGTCGACGATGCCCACCGAGAGGTCGAGGCTCATGTGCTCGGTCGCCCAGTCCTCGTCGGTCACGGGCACCGTCTCGGGCCGCAGGGCGCGCACGCGCTCGTCGGCATGAACGGTGACGCCGGATGCCTCGAGCCGGTCGAGCACGGCCGGGAGGAGCCGCTCGGCCGCGTCGCGGTGCACCAGCAGGGTCTCGAGCGCGTTGCAGACGCTCGGCCGCTGGACCTTCGCGTTGTGCACGAGCTCGACGGCCCAGTCCTCACGGGCGGACGCGTCGAGGAACATGTGCACGACGCCCGCGCCCGTCTCGATGACGGGCACCCTCGCCTCGTCGACGACGGCGCGGATGAGCCCGGCGCTGCCGCGCGGGATGAGCACGTCGACGTAGTCGCGGGCCTGCATGAGGTGGCGCGCGCCGGCGCGGCCGAAGTCGTCGACCGTCTGGACGCCGTCGGCGGGCAGGCCGACGGACTCGAGCGCGTCGCGCAGCACGCCGACGAGCACGCGGTTGGTCTGCTCGGCGGCGGTGCCGCCGCGGAGCACGACCGCGTTACCGCTCTTCAGCGCGAGCACGGCGATGTCGATCGTCACGTTGGGGCGCGCCTCGTAGATCGCGCCGACGACCCCGAGCGGCACGCGCACCTGGTCGATGCGGACGCCGTTCGGAAGCGAGCGACCGCTCACCGTGTCGCCGATCGGATCGGTGAGCGCGATGACCTCGAGCACGGCGTCGGCGAGGGAGCCGACCCGACGCTCGTCGAGGGCCAACCGGTCGAGGAGTCCGCTGGAGAGGCCCGCCTCGCCGCCCGCCTCGAGGTCGAGCGCGTTGGCGGCGATGATCTCGGCGGTGCGCTCGCGGAGCAGGACGGAGACGCGCTCGAGCGCGGCATCCTTCTCGGCCGTCGTGGCGCGCGCGAGCCGGTACGACGCCTCCTTCGCGGCGGCCAGCCGCGCATCGATCACCGTCGTGTCGAGATCGGGGTGCTCCATGGCACCAGCCTAGGCGAGCTGGGACTACGCCCCGGCCGTGTGACGCAGGGGGGCCGCGTCGAACCAGGTGCCCACCTCGCCGCCCGTGAGGGCCTGCGAGACGAGCGGCGTCGCGGTGATGAGCACCGCGGCGCCCGACTCCGCCGCGATGCGCGCAGCCGAGACCTTGGTCTCCGCTCCCCCGGTGCCGACGCCGGCCCGGCCGATCGACCCGATCTCGACGCCGGCGAGCGGATCGCCGAACGCCACGTGGTCGATGCGCTCCGCGCCGTCGAGGTGCGGGGGCTTCGTGTAGAGCGCGTCGACGTCGGAGAGCAGCACGAGCAGGTCGGCGCCGATGAGCTCCGCCACCATCGCGGCGAGCCGGTCGTTGTCGCCGAACCGGATCTCGTGCGTCGCCACCGTGTCGTTCTCGTTGACGATGGGCAGGATGCGCAGGGCGAGGAGCCGGTCCATCGCGCGCTGGGCGTTCGAGCGAGGGGTGGCGTGCTCGAGGTCGCCCGCGGTGAGCAGCACCTGGCCCGCGACGATGCCGTAGCGGTCGAGCGAGTCCTGGTAGCGGAACACGAGCAGGTTCTGCCCCACGGATGCCGCAGCCTGCTGCGTCGCGAGGTCGGTGGGCCGTTCGTCGAGCCGGAGGTACGGCATGCCCGTGGCGATCGCGCCCGACGAGACGAGCACGACCTCGGTGCCGCGCTCGTGCGCCGCGGCCAGGGCGTCGACGAGCGGGCCGATCTGTCCCGCGTTCTCGCCGCTGATGGACGACGAGCCCACCTTCACGACGATGCGACGGGCGTTCGGGATGTCGGCGCGCGTGCGCGGGGTCACCGGTCGTCGTCCTCCGTACCGGGCTCGGCGGGCCCGATCGCGTCCTCGTCGCCGGCCGCCCAGAGACCGGCTTCGCGCTCGCGCTGCAGCTCGGCGCGGGCCTCGGCCTTGGCGTCCATGCGCTCGTGGTACTCGCTGCGGCGCTCGGCGCGGGTCGCGCGACGGTTGTCGTCGAGGCGCACGTCGGTGCCGCGCGGGGCCGTGATGAGCTCGGCGGTCGAGGTGAGCGTCGGCTCCCAGTCGAAGACGACGCCCGAGCCGGGGCCGATCACGACGGTCGAGCCGGCGACCGCGCCGGCGCGCACGAGTTCGTCCTCGACGCCGAGGCGGGCGAGCCGGTCGGCGAGGTAGCCGACGGCCTCGTCGTTGGTGAAGTCGGTCTGCGCGACCCAGCGCTCGGGCTTCGCACCCAGCACGCGGTAGATCGTGCCGTAGCTGCCGCCCTCGGGGCGCACGACGAACCCGGCCTCGTCGACGGCCTTCGGACGCATCACGATGCGCTCGGGTGCGGGCGCGGCGGCGGCGGCCGCACGCGCCTCGTCGACGAGCTCGCCGAGCGCGTAGCCGAGCTGGCGGAGGCCCTCGTGGCTCACGGTCGAGATCTCGAACACGCGATAGCCGCGCGCCTCGAACTCGGGTCGCACGAAGTCGGCCAGCTCGCGGGCCTCGGGCACGTCGACCTTGTTCAGCGCGATGAGCTGCGGGCGGTCGAGGAGCGGCACCTGGCCCTCGGGCACCGGATACGCGGCGAGCTCGCCGAGGATCACGTCGAGGTCGCTGACGGGGTCGCGACCGGGCTCGAGCGTGGCGCAGTCGATCACGTGCAGGAGCGCCGAGCAGCGCTCGACGTGGCGGAGGAACTCCAGGCCCAGGCCCTTGCCCTCGCTCGCGCCCTCGATCAGGCCGGGCACGTCGGCGACGGTGTAGCGGTGGTCGCCCGCCTGCACGACGCCGAGGTTCGGATGCAGCGTCGTGAACGGATAGTCCGCGATCTTGGGCCGTGCGGCCGAGAGGGCGGCGATGAGGCTCGACTTGCCGGCCGACGGGAAGCCGACGAGCGCGACATCCGCGATGGTCTTCAGCTCGAGGCCGACCTCGCCCTCGTAGCCGGGCGTGCCGAGCAGCGCGAAGCCGGGAGCCTTGCGCTTGGTGCTCGCGAGGGCCGCATTGCCGAGGCCGCCGAGGCCGCCGGGCGCGACGACGAAGCGCATGCCGGGCTGGTCGAGGTCGGCGAGCTCGACGCCCTCCTCGTCCTTCACGACCGTTCCGACGGGCACCGGGAGCTCGAGCGTCTCGCCGGCGGCGCCGGAGCGGTTGTCGCCCATGCCGGGCTGCCCGTTGTCGGACGACCGGTGCGGCCGCCCGTGGTACGCGAGGAGGGTCGTCACCTGGGGGTCGGCGACCAGCACGATGTCGCCGCCGTGTCCGCCGTTGCCGCCGTCGGGGCCGGCCAGCGGCTTGAACTTCTCACGGCGCACCGACACGCAGCCGTTGCCGCCGTGGCCGGCGCGCACGAACAGTGTCACGCGGTCGACGAAGCTGACCATGCGGCAGCCCTCCTAGTGCTCTGGAAAAATGCGTGAGGGCGAGCCGAAGCCCGCCCTCACACGACCGATCGGTCGACTATTCGCCGGCCGCCACGATGTTGACGACCTTGCGGCCGCCCTTGGTGCCGAACTGCACGGCGCCGGCCTCGAGCGCGAAGAGCGTGTCGTCGCCACCGCGACCGACGCCCGCACCCGGGTGGAAGTGGGTGCCGCGCTGGCGGACGATGATCTCGCCCGCGCCGACAACCTGACCGCCGAAGCGCTTCACGCCGAGGCGCTGCGCGTTCGAGTCACGACCGTTGCGAGTGGAGCTCGCTCCCTTTTTGTGTGCCATGTCTGCTTCTCCTTGCGGGCCGCTGCTACTTGATGCCGGTGATCTTGACGCGCGTGAGCTCCTGACGGTGGCCCTGGCGCTTCTTGTAGCCGGTCTTGTTCTTGAACTTCTGGATCACGATCTTGGGACCGCGGAGGTCGTTCAGGACCTCGGCCGTGACCGTGATCTTCGCGAGCGACTTGGCGTCGGAGGTGATCTTGTCGCCGTCGACGAACAGGACCGGCGTGAGCTGGACGTTGCCGTCCTTGTCCGCCTTGATCCGGTCCATCGTCACGATGGTGCCGACTTCGACCTTCTCCTGCCGACCGCCGGCGCGCACTACTGCGTAAACCACTACTCGTACCTATCTCTGGGGAGCCGGGGCTCCATAGCTGCATGGGGATGTCACTGCGCGGGACCCCAGCGGGAAGGAGGGTCGTCACTGCCAGAAAACTGTGCGGGCACACCGGGATAAGCGGTGGCACCAGCGGTCGAGTCTACCGGATGCCCCGGGGACGGTCAAACGCGCGCCGCCCGGCGCGTCGAACGACCCGGCGCGTAGGATCGGGCCCATGACCGTGCTCATCGACACGCCGCTCTGGCCGAAGCACGGCACGGTCTGGGCGCACCTCGTGAGCGACCGCTCGATCGCCGAGCTCCGGGCCTTCGCCGAGGGCAACGGGGTTCCGTCACGCGCCTTCGACCTCGACCACTACGACGTCCCCGTCGAGCGGTGGGACGAGCTCGTCGCCGCGGGCGCCGAGCCCGTCTCCCCGCGCGAGCTGGTGCGCCGCCTGGCCGCGAGCGGCCTGCGGGTCACGCCGCGCGAGCGGCACGGCCGGGACGGCCCCGAGCGGCACCACCGCTAGCGGCGCGAGCGCCGCCGCGGGGACCGCCCGGGTCGGGCCTACTCCTGGTGCTCGCCCGCGGTCGTGCCGTCGGCGCGCGTGATCACGGGCGGACCGCCCGCGGTGCTGAGCGCGGCCGTCGACACGCGTCGACTGCGGGACCGGCCCTCGCCGGCCTTCTTCGGGGCGGGCAGGGCGTCGAGCACGGAGTCGAGGAGCACCTCGGCCTCGGCGGCGCGAACCGTGCGACGGCGCTCGGCCGGCGCGACGGGCGGCAGGTCCAGCGAGACACGAGCCTCGGATGCCGCGGCGGTCTCGGAGCCCGCAGGCGCGGGCTCGGTCGTGCGCGACTCCGCCGGTGCCGATTCCGCGAGTGCCGGAGCAGCAGGCGCCTGCGTCTCGGCCGGACCCTGGTCCTGCGACACGCGACGGTGGCGACCGCGACGGCGACCGCCCGAGGACGGCTGCGACTCGCGCCCGCTCGGTGCCGCCTCGGCCGCCGCGGGAGCGGCGTCCGTCGCGGCGGGGGCCTCGGCCCCCCGGGCCGGCCCGGCCGCGAGCGACGCGGCCTCATCGGCAGAAGCCGCGGGCGCGGCATCCGTCGCCGGCTTGTGCTCGGTGTGCGGGATCGTCGATGCGGCGATCTGCGCGAGGGCGTGCTTCACGTCCTCGGTGATCGCGTGCGTGCCCGCGTGCGCCTTCGAGTCGGCCGGCTGCTGCTGCGGCTGCTGCGGCTGGTTGCCGCCGCGACCGCGCCGGCGCTCGACCTGCTGCTGCGGTGCGCGGTGCTTCATGATCGGCTCGTGGTGCACGATGATGCCGCGGCCGGCGCAGACCTCGCAGGGCTCGCTGAACGACTCGAGCAGGCCGAGGCCGAGCTTCTTGCGGGTCATCTGCACGAGGCCAAGCGAGGTGACCTCGGCGACCTGGTGCTTCGTGCGGTCGCGTGAGAGGCACTCGACGAGGCGGCGCAGCACGAGGTCGCGGTTCGACTCGAGCACCATGTCGATGAAGTCGACGACGATGATGCCGCCGATGTCCCGGAGCCGGAGCTGCCGGACGATCTCCTCAGCGGCCTCGAGGTTGTTCTTGGTGACGGTCTCCTCGAGGTTGCCGCCGGAGCCGACGAACTTGCCGGTGTTCACGTCGACGACGGTCATCGCCTCGGTGCGGTCGATGATGAGCGACCCGCCCGAGGGCAGCCACACCTTGCGGTCGAGGGCCTTCTCGATCTGCTCGGTGATGCGGAACTCGTCGAACGCGTCGCGCTCGCCCGCATACGCCTCGACCCGCTCGAGCAGGTCGGGCGCGACGGCGCGGAGGTAGCGCTCGATCGTCTCGCGCGCGTCGTCGCCCGAGATGATCATCTTCTGGAAGTCCTCGTTGAAGACGTCGCGGACGATCTTGATGAGCAGGTCGGGCTCGGAGTGCAGCAGCGCCGGCGCCTGGACCTTCTCGAGCTGGGTCGAGATGTCGGCCCACTGCGCGATGAGGCGGTTCACGTCGAGCGTGAGCTGCTCCTCGGTGGCGCCCTCGGCCGCGGTGCGCACGATCACGCCGACGTTGTCGGGCAGCACCTCCTTGAGGATCTTCTTGAGGCGCGCGCGCTCGGTGTCGGGCAGCTTGCGGCTGATGCCGTTCATGGAGCCGTTCGGCACGTACACGAGGTAGCGGCCGGGCAGCGAGACCTGGCTGGTGAGGCGGGCGCCCTTGTGGCCGACCGGGTCCTTCGTGACCTGCACGAGCACGCGGTCGCCCGGCTTCAGGGCCAGCTCGATGCGGCGGGGCTGGTTCTTCTCGCCGTTCTCGGCGGCGGCGTCCCAGTCGACCTCGCCCGAGTAGAGCACGGCGTTGCGGCCGCGGCCGATGTCGACGAACGCCGCCTCCATGCTCGGCAGCACGTTCTGCACGCGGCCGAGGTAGACGTTGCCGATGAGCGACGCGTCCTGGTTGCGGGCGACGTAGTGCTCGACGAGCACGCCGTCCTCCAGCACGCCGATCTGCACGCGGCCGCTCTTGGAACGCACGACCATCTGGCGGTCGACCGACTCGCGGCGTGCGAGGAACTCCGCCTCGGTGATGACCGCACGGCGGCGACCGGCGTCGCGGCCGTCGCGACGGCGCTGCTTCTTGGCCTCGAGGCGCGTCGAGCCCTTGACCTTCTGCGGTTCGGTGATGAGCTCGGGCTCGCGGGGCTTGCGCACCTTGACGACCGTGTTGGCCGGCTCGTCGGCCGACGGGCGGCCCTCCTCGCCGGTGCGGCGACGGGTGCGGCGGCGGACGCTCGAGGACTCCTCGCCGGCCGGAGCGCCGCCCCGGTCACCCCGCTCGGCGCGTTCGGGCCGTTCGGGCCGCTCGGCGGGGACCAGCACGGGCGGTGCATGGAAGATCAGCGAGGTGGTCGTGAGCGTCGCCGGGATCGGCGAGACGGGCTCGGGCGTCGCCTCGGGCTCGGCGTCCGCCTCGGCGGGGGCTTCCTCCGCCTCGGGGGCGTCGGCAGCGTCGTCCGCGTCGTCGGCCTCGCCGGTCGGCGCAGCCGCCTCGGGTGCCTCGGCGCCCTGGTCGGCCTCGCCCTCGACGGATGCCGCGACAGCGGCCTCCTCGGCCGGACGCGGGTCCGCGGCATCCGACTCGGGTGCTGCCGGCGTGGCCTCGTCGACGGGCGAGCCGCCGCTCAGCGACGAGCGCTCGGTGATGCGGATCCGGCCGGTGCGGCGGGCACCGAACAGGCCGCCTCGTCGCTTCGGTGTTCCGGAACCGGAATCGGGTTCGTTCGTGTGGTTGTCGTTGCCTTCCACCATCTCTGGTGCACTCCTACGACGGTGTGGATGGCCGCGCCATCCGCTCCGTTCTCGTCTCGAGCGGTCTCGCGCCGTGCGCGGAACCGCCAATCCTTCTCACTGCTGCGACCGGCTGGTTGCCTGTGTCGCCACGTCTCGCGGTGCGTCTCACCGCCTGCTCGGATGCGCTGCATCCATGAAAGCCTTCGTCGGCGTCGCGGCGGGCGCGGCCCGAGCGACTCCTTCGATTATCGCACGCTCTCACAGGGTGGTGTGGAACCGGCATGCCACAATACGAACATGCCGGACACTCCCCCGCGGTCCCGACCCGTCGCGCTCGCCGTGTTCCTCGTGATCGCCGGGGCGCTGGGCCTGCTCGCCGCGTGGGAGCTGTCGGTCGAGAAGGTCCTCGTGCTGGCCGATCCCGAGCACGTCCCGAACTGCAACGTCGGGGTGCTCGTGGGCTGCAGCACCAACCTCGCGTCGTGGCAGGGATCGGTGTTCGGCTTCCCGAATCCGTTCATCGGCATGATGGCCTGGCCCGTCGTCATCACGATCGGGGTCGCGATCCTCGCGGGCGCCGTGTTCGCGCGCTGGTTCTGGATCGGGTTCAACGTCGGCGTGGCCGGCGCCCTGGTCTTCGTGGGCTGGCTCATCGCGCAGAGCATCTACGTGCTCGACGTGCTCTGCCCATGGTGCATGCTCACGTGGGCGGTGACCATCCCGCTGTTCTGGGTCGTGACGCTGCACAACCTCCGGGAGGGTCATATTCCCGCATCGGCACGCGTCCGACGGCTCGCGGCGGAGTGGTTCAAGTGGATCCCGCTCATCACGGTCGTCTGCTACGCCATCGTCATCGTCCTCGCGCAGGCGCAGATGAACGCCATCCCGCGCGTGATGATCGACCTGCAGAACCTCTTCGACTAGCCGAGCGCGTCGGCTCGATCGAGGCCGGCACCCGCCGCGGCGGAGCGCGCCGGCCGGAGGACCCGGCCGGCGCGGCATCCGATCAGGCGAACCAGAGGGCGAGCTCGCGCTCGGCCGACTCGACCGAATCGGAGCCGTGCACGAGGTTCTGCTGCACGCGGAGGCCCCAGTCGCGGCCGAAGTCGCCGCGGATCGAGCCGGGCGCCGCGGTCGTCGGGTCGGTGGTGCCGCCGAGGATGCGGAAGCCCTCGATCACGCGGTTGCCGGCGACGCGCATGGCGACGACCGGGCCCGACTGCATGAACTCGAGCAGCGGCTCGTAGAACGGCTTGCCCTCGTGCTCGGCGTAGTGCTGCGCGAGCAGGTCGCGATCGGGCTGCACCATGCGGATGTCGACGAGGGAGTAGCCCTTCGCCTCGATGCGGCGGAGGATCTCGCCGGTCAGGTTGCGCGCGACGCCGTCGGGCTTCACGAGCACGAGGGTCTCCTCGATGGGGGTCGTCATTCCTGTTCCTTCCCCGGATCGGCCGATGCCGTCCGTTCACGGTCGATCCGTGCACCGACGACCATGCAGTACGCCCACAGGCCGCCGAAGATGGCGCCGACGAAGTACATCGCCGGGTTGAGCAGGCCCGACGCGAGGATGAGCGCCTGGATGGCCCATCCGACGCCGTAGCCCCACCGGAACCGCAGGAGCCCGATGGTGGCGACGAGGCCGAGGATCAGCACGCCGCCGGCCGCCAGCGCGATCCACGGCGGCAGGTCGAACGTGCCGTTCTCGGTGGGCGCGAGGCCCCAGATCACGAGCGCGGCGAGGAAGACCACGATGATCTCGAAGCCGAGCACGATGGAGGCGAGGCTGCGGCGCACCGAGCGCCGCGCAGCCGCAGCGGGAGCGGCCTCGGTGCCGTCGGTCGGGTCGGGCTCGTGGTCGGCCGGCGCGTCCATGGCGCCGCTCATGCGCGACCCCAGCCACGGTCGGCGGCGATCTCCATCGCCTCGGCGACGAGCCCGATCGAGCCGGTGACGACCACGGCGCGCTTCGGCGCCTCCGCGGCCCACTCACGCGCCTCGTCGAGGGCGTCGTCGAGCCGCTCGACGACCTGCACGCGTTCGGGTCCGATGCGCGCGGCGACCGAGGCCGCCACCTCGGCGGCGTCGCGGGCGCGGTCGGAGTCGGGCCGGGTCACGAGGAACGCGCCGCCCGTGCGGGCGAGCACCGAGGCGATGCCGTCGGCGTCCTTGTCGGCGAGCACGCCGAACACGAACACGACCTCGTCGAAGTCGAAGTACTCCTCGAGCGCCGCCACGAGCGAGGCCGCGCCGTGCGGATTGTGCGCGGCGTCGACGATGACCGTGGGCTCGGTGCCGATCGTCTGCAGGCGCCCGGGCGACGTGGTCGTCGCGAGTCCGTCGACGACCTCGTCGGCGAGGCGCACGGCGCCGCCGCCGATGAACGCCTCGACCGCCGCGATGGCCACGGCGGCGTTCTCGGCCTGGTGGCGTCCGAACAGCGGCAGCGCGATGTCGCGGTACTCCCCCGCGAGGCCCCGGATGGTCACGAGCTGTCCGCCGACGGCCACGCGCGACTCGAGCACGTCGAAGGCGTCGCCCTCGACCGCGAGCGTCGACTCGGTGAGGTCGGCCGCCTCCTCGAGCACCCCGAGCGCCGCGTCGGACTGGCGAGCGCTGACGACGGATGCCGCGGGCTTGATGATCCCCGACTTCGTGCGTGCGATCTCGGTGATCGTCGAGCCCAGGCGCGACTGGTGGTCGAGGTCGATCGGCGTGAACACCGCGACCTGCCCGTCGGCCACGTTCGTCGAGTCCCACTCGCCGCCCATGCCCACCTCGAGCACGACGACGTCGACGGGGGCGTCGGCGAAGCACGCGAACGCGAGCACGGTGAGCACCTCGAAGAAGGTCAGCGGCTCCTCGCCCGCGCCCTCGAGCTCCGCGTCGACGATCGCGATGAACGGGAGGATCTCCTCCCAGTTGCGGGCCACGGCCTCGTCGGCGATGGGCTCGCCGTCGATGCGGATGCGCTCGGTGAACCGCTCGAGGTGCGGACTCGTGAGCAGGCCGGTGCGCAGTCCCGAGGCGCGCAGGAGGCTCTCGATCATGCGGCTCGTCGACGTCTTGCCGTTCGTGCCGGTGATGTGGATCACGGGCGCGGCGCGGTGCGGGTCGCCGAGCAGTTCGACGGCACGACGGGTCGGCGCCAGCCGCGGGCGCGGCGAGCCCTCGCCCACGCGTGCGATGAGCGCGGCGTACACGGCGTCGGCCGCGTCGCGCGCCTCGGCGGCCTCGAAGTCGTCGGATGCGTCGGTCACAGCTTCTCCAGGTCCACGAGCAGGGCGGAGCCGTCGCCGACGGGACGCGACGCCGCGGCGCCCGCCACGTCGGCGGCCGTCTCGATGTCGAGCTCCGTCGCGAGGGTCTCCCGGGCGATGAGGGCGTGGTGCGCGGATGCCGCGGCGGCGCCGGTCGCGTCGAGCGTGAGGCCGAGGCGGATGCGGTCGCCCACCTCCAGGCCGGCGGCCTTGCGCGCCTCCTGCACCGCGCGGACGACGTCGCGCGCGAGGCCCTCGGCCTCGAGTTCGGGCGTCGTCGCCGTGTCGAGCAGCACGAATCCGCCGTCGGACAGCAGCGCGAGCGCGGTGGAGCCGTCTCCGGAGCCGCCGGCCTCGAGCACGAGGTCGTACTCGCCGGGCTCGAGCGCGATGCCGCCCGCCACGACGCCCTCGCCGTTGAGCGACCAGTCGCCCGACCGGGCGGCCTGGATCGCCTGCTGCACGGACTTGCCGAGGCGGGGGCCGGCGGCGCGCGCGTTCACGCTCAGCCGCTTCGTGACGCCGTAGGCCTCGGCGCTCGACGCGTCGAGCGGCACGAGCTCGACCGACTTCACGTTGAGCTCGTCGCGCAGGATGCCCTCGAACGGCGCGAGCGCCGCGGCATCCGTCGTCACGACCGTGAGGTTCGCGAGCGGCAGGCGCACCCGGCGGCCGGCCTGCTTGCGCAGCGCGAGCGTCGCACCGCTGATCTCGCGCACGGCGTCCATGGCGGCGACGAGCGCCGGGTCGGCCGGGAACTCCTCGACGTCGGGCCAGTCTGCCAGGTGCACGCTGCGGCCGCCCGTCAGCCCGCGCCACACCTGCTCGGTGACGAGCGGAAGGAGCGGCGCCGCGAGGCGCGTGTACGTCTCGAGCACGGTGAAGAGCGTGTCGAAGGCCTCGGCGCCGCGGTCGTCGTCGCCGACGCCCGCCCAGAACCGGTCGCGCGACCGACGCACGTACCAGTTGGTGAGCACGTCGGCGAAGTCGCGCAGCTTCTGCGCCGCGAGCGGCGAGTCGAAGTCCTCGAGGTCGGCGGTGACGCCGGCCACGAGGTCGCGCAGCTTCGCGAGCAGGTACCGGTCGAGCACGTCAGTCGAGTCGGTGCGGCGCTTCGCCTCGTAGCCGCCGGTCCCTGAGCCCGTCGACGCTCGCGCCGTGTTGGCGTAGAGCGAGAAGAAGTACCACGTGCTCCAGAGCGGCAGCATGACCTGCCGCACGCCCTCGCGGATGCCCTCCTCGGTCACGACGAGGTTGCCGCCGCGCAGCACCGAGCTCGACATCAGGAACCAGCGCATGGCGTCGGAGCCGTCGCGGTCGAAGACCTCGGAGACATCGGGGTAGTTGCGCAGCGACTTCGACATCTTCTGCCCGTCGCTGCCGAGCACGATGCCGTGGCTCACCACGTTCTCGAACGCCGGGCGATCGAAGAGCGCGGTCGAGAGCACGTGCAGCGTGTAGAACCAGCCCCGCGTCTGCCCGATGTACTCGACGATGAAGTCGGCGGGGTTGTGCGAGTCGAACCACTCCTGGTTCTCGAACGGGTAGTGCACCTGGGCGAACGGCATCGAGCCCGAGTCGAACCACACGTCGAGCACGTCGGGGATGCGCCGCATGGTGCTCCTCCCGGTCGGGTCGTCGGGGTTCGGCCGGGTGAGGTCGTCGATGAACGGGCGGTGCAGGTCGGGCTCGCCGTGCGAGTTCCGCGGCAGCACGCCGAAATCGCGCTCGAGCTCCTCGAGCGACCCGTACACGTCGATGCGGGGGTGCTCGGGGTCGTCGCTCTTCCACACCGGGATGGGCGAGCCCCAGTACCGGTTGCGGCTGATCGACCAGTCGCGCGCGCCCGCGACCCACTTGCCGAACTGGCCGTCCTTCACGTTCTCGGGGACCCAGGTGATCTCCTGGTTGAGCTCGCCCATGCGGTCGCGGAACTCGGGCACGCGGATGAACCAGCTCGAGACGGCCTTGTAGATGAGCGGGTTGCGGCAGCGCCAGCAGTGCGGGTACGAGTGCTCGTAACTCGCCTGGCGGAGGAGCCGGCCCTCGGCCTTCAGCAGCTGGGTGAGCGGCTTGTTCGCGTCGCTCCAGAGGAGGCCCGCGACATCCGTCACCGCCGGCAGGAACTTGCCGCCCTCGTCGAGCGAGAGGATCACCGGGATGCCGGCGGCCTCGCCCACCTTCTGGTCCTCCTCGCCGTAGGCGGGGGCCTGGTGCACGATGCCGGTGCCGTCGTCGGTCGTGACGTAGTCGGCGACGAGGATCTGCCACGCGTTCTGCAGCCCGTAGTGCTCGACGTCGGCGTAGTAGTCGAAGAGCCGGTCGTAGGTCACGCCCTCCAGATCGGCGCCGGTGACCGTCCGGGAGACCGCGGCGCGAGCCTCGTCCGCCGAGTCGTAGCCGAGCTCCTTGGCGTAACTGCCGACGAGGTCGCGGGCGAGCAGGTACTCGGCGCCGAGCACCTCGGTGTCGGTCGCGCCGACGTGCTCGCGGTTGACGGTCGCGTCGGGCGTGCCGTTCGGGCCGGCGGGCACGACGGCGTACTCGATGGCGGGGCCGACCGCCAGCGCGAAGTTCGTCGGCAGCGTCCACGGCGTGGTCGTCCACGCGAGGGCGCGCACGGCCGTGAGCCCGAGCGACTCCGCCTTCGCGCCCGTGAGCGGGAAGGTCACCGTCACCGTCTGGTCCTGGCGCATCTTGTAGACGTCGTCGTCCATGCGGAGTTCATGGTTCGACAGCGGCGTCTGGTCCCGCCAGCAGTACGGCAGCACGCGGTAGCCCTCGTACGCGAGGCCCTTGTCGTGCAGCGTCTTGAACGCCCAGATCACCGACTCCATGAACGGCAGGTCGAGCGTCTTGTAGTCGTTCTCGAAGTCGACCCAGCGCGCCTGGCGGGTGACGTAGTCCTGCCACTCCTCGGTGTACCGCAGCACGGCGTCGCGCGCGGCTTGGTTGAAGGCCGCGATGCCCATCTGCTCGATCTCGCTCTTGTCGGTGATGCCGAGCTGGCGCTCGGCCTCGAGCTCGGCGGGCAGGCCGTGCGTGTCCCAGCCGAACCGGCGGTGCACTCGGTGCCCGCGCATGGTCTGGAACCGCGGGAACAGGTCCTTCGCGTAGCCCGTGAGGAGGTGCCCGTAGTGCGGCAGGCCGTTGGCGAACGGCGGGCCGTCGTAGAAGACCCACTCGGGTGCGCCCTCGCGCTGGTCGATCGACGCCTGGAAGGTCTCGTCGGCCTTCCAGAAGGCGAGGACCTCGCGCTCGACCGACGGGAAGTCGGGAGACGGGGCGACGGAGTGGTCGTCTGGGGTACGGGGGTACACGCTCGCTCCTTGCGGGGACGGATGCTTCCACGAGGACGCCGGCCGCTCGATCGAGCTCCGCCGCGGTACCACCTCGCTTGCGAATCGGACCCTTCGCCCTTCGACGAGCTCAGGGACCGGGACCGATTCGCCCCTCGTAACGGCTGTGACGGGCCGACCCGTTCGGTTCTACTTGCCGAGCGGATGCCGCGGGGCATCCGTTCGCGTTCTTCCGAAGACTCCCCGGTGATGGCCGGATCGATGTCGTTGCCGTCCAGCCTACCGCGTCGGGGCGGTGCGGAGCACGCCGGGCGACGTCGGCGACCACCGGTACGCCTCGCTGATGAGCGCGAGCAGGGCGCCCTCGGGGAGGTCGTGCAGCTTCGCCTCGTCGACGAGGTCGTGGATCGCGCCGGCGAGGGCGGCGTGGCCGCCGATGCGCACCGCGACGACGGCGCCGCGACCGCGATGCAGCTCGATGAGGCCCTCGTCGCGCAGCACGCGGTACGCGCGCAGCACCGTGTGCATGTTCACGCCGAGGTCGGCGGCGAGGTCGCGCGCCGCCGGAAGTCGTTCGCCCCCGATGACGCGCCCGTCGATGATCGCGGCGCGCACGGCGGATGCGAGCTGCTCGAAGAGCGGGGTCGGACGGGTCGGATCGAGGCGGATCAGCACCTTTAGATCGTATTGTGCTAGTCGAATGCGAACAAGTTGCTTGTCGGCTCGATCGCCCACTGCCATGATGAGTCCGAGCCGCGTCGTCGGGGCGTCCCCGCTCCCCCCAGCGCGCCCCGTCGACCGGCCCGGATCACGCCGCCGGTCGCGCGACGCCGGCACCCGCCGATCCGTCGGGCTCACCGCGCCAGAACCCACAAGGACCCATCGTGACCACTGCAACCCCCGTGCCCACGACGCCCGCGAACCCGCCGCACATCCGCCGCATCGCGTGGGCGTCCATGGTCGGCACCTCGCTCGAGTCGTTCGACTTCTACGTCTTCGCGTACTTCTCCGCGTTCTTCGTCGGACCGCTCTTCTTCGATCCGCTCGGCGGGTTCGGCGGCACGCTCGCCGCGTTCTCGACGATCGCGATCGCGTTCGTCGTGCGCCCCATCGGCGCCGTGATCTTCGGCCACATGGGCGACCGCCTCGGGCGCCGCGCGACCCTGCTCTGGACCGTGGGCATCATGGGGGTCGCGACCGGCCTCATCGGCCTCCTCCCGACGTACGCGCAGGCCGGCTGGCTCGGCGCCGTCGGACTCGTCCTCCTCCGCGTCGTGCAGGGGCTCTCGCTCGGCGGCGAGTGGGGCGGCTCGATCCTGCTCGCGACGGAGCACTCGAACCCCGTGAAGCGCGCCTTCTACGCCGCCATCCCGCAGCTCGGCTCCCCCGTCGGCTCGATCCTCTCCGCGGCCCTGTTCATCGTCATGACCCTCGTGCTCCCGCCCGAGGAGATCGCCGCCTGGGGCTGGCGCGTCCCGTTCCTCCTCGCCATCCCGCTCCTGCTCGTCTCGCTCTACCTGCGCTGGTCGATCGACGAGACGCCGGTGTTCAAGGAGGTCGTCGCCGAGGGCCGCCGCGACCGCGTCCCGTTCGCGACCATGTTCCAGAAGCGCCCCGTCGCGATCCTCATCGCGATCGGCGCGGCGATGCTCGGCATCGGCTCGTACTCGCTGATGAACACGTACACCATCAACTACGGCGCGGCCGAGCTCGGCTTCAGCTTCCAGGACCTCCTCATCGCGACGACCATCGGCGGCCTGCTGCAGCTCATCACGATCCCGCTGTTCGGCGCGTGGGCGAACCGCATCGGCTCGGCCAAGGTGGTCGCGTGGGGCGCGCTCGGCACGCTGCTCATCACGTTCCCGATGTACTTCCTGCTCCAGTTCGCGACGTTCCCGATCCTCGTGGGAACGATGATCATCGGCGGCATCCTGCCGACCATGTCGTGGGCCGCGCTCGGCGGCCTCATGAACGACCTGTTCCCCGACCACTTCCGCTACTCGGCCCTGTCGGTCTCCTACGCCATCGCGGCCACCGTGGGCGGCTTCGTGCCGCTCGTGACGGTGGCGCTCGGCGAGGCGACGGGATACGTCTGGTGGCACCCGGGCATCGTGCTCGCCGTGCTCTCGGCCGTGACGCTCGTCGCGGCCTGGGCGGCCGGCCGGATGCCGGTGGTGCCCGAGTCGGGCGACCCCGAGCAGCAGCTCGAACCGCAGGCGGCCGGTCCCACCGCCTGAGCGGCCCGCTCCGCGGGGTGCGACGCTCCATCCGCTAGGCTGGAGCGTCGCACATTCAGGCACCCCCATGGACTCGGTGCCGTATATACCGAACCGGAGCATCATGACCGACACCCCGCGCATCCCCGACAAGCCCGCACTCGAGGGCCTCGAAGCCAAATGGGGCGGCGTCTGGGAGCACGACGGAACGTACCGGTTCGACCGCGACTCGGCCACGCGCGACGCGATCTACTCGATCGACACCCCGCCGCCCACCGCGTCGGGCTCGCTGCACATCGGCCACGTGTTCTCGTTCACGCACACCGACCTGGTGGCGCGCTACCAGCGCATGCGCGGCAAGAGCGTCTTCTATCCCATGGGCTGGGACGACAACGGCCTGCCCACCGAGCGCCGCGTGCAGAACTACTACGGCGTGCGCTGCGACCCGACGCTGCCGTACGACCCCGACTTCGTGCCGCCGTTCGAGGGCGGCGACAACAAGAGCACGAAGGCCGCCGACCAGCAGCCGATCAGCCGGCGCAACTTCATCGAGCTCTGCGAGAAGCTCACGGTCGAGGACGAGCAGGAGTTCGAGGCGCTGTTCCGCTCGCTCGGCCTCTCGGTCGACTGGACGCAGACCTACCGCACCATCGCCGACGAGGCACTGTTCACGTCGCAGCTCGCGTTCATCCGCAACGTCGAGCGCGGCGAGGCCTACCAGGCGCTCGCGCCCACCCTCTGGGACGTGACCTTCCGCACCGCGGTGGCGCAGGCCGAGCTCGAGGACCGCGAGCAGCCCGGGCACTACCACCGGGTGACGTTCCACCGCCCCGACGGCGGCACCGTCGAGATCGAGACGAGCCGCCCCGAGCTCATCCCCGCGTGCGTGGCCCTCGTCGCGCACCCCGACGACGAGCGCTATCAGCCCCTCTTCGGCACGACGGTCACGACGCCCGTGTTCGGCGTCGAGGTGCCGGTCGTGGCGCACCACCTGGCCCAGAAGGACAAGGGCACGGGCATCGCCATGATCTGCACGTTCGGCGACGTGACCGACGTGACGTGGTGGCGCGAGCTCGACCTCCCCAACCGCACGATCATCGGGTTCGACGGTCGCATCGTCGCCGAGGCGCCCGAGGCCATCACCTCCGAGTCCGGCCGTGCCGCGTTCGCCGAGCTCGCCGGCAAGACCGCGTACTCCGCCAAGCAGGCCGTGGTCGAGCAGCTCCGGGCCTCCGGCGACCTGCTCGGCGAGCCCAAGGCGATCACGCACCCCGTGAAGTTCTTCGAGAAGGGCGATCGCCCGCTCGAGATCGTCTCGACGCGCCAGTGGTACATCGTCAACGGCGCGCGCGACGACCAGCTGCGCTCTCGCCTGGTCGACGGCGGCCGCGAGATCGACTGGCACCCCGACTTCATGCGCGTGCGCTACGAGAACTGGGTCGGCGGCCTCTCCGGCGACTGGCTCATCTCCCGCCAGCGCTTCTTCGGCGTGCCGATCCCCGTGTGGTACCCGCTCGACGGCGAGGGGAACCCGGTGTTCGACGAGCCCATCGTCGCGACGCGCGAGCTGCTCCCGGTCGACCCGTCGTCGGCGACCGCGCCCGGCTACGAGGAGTCGCAGCGCGGGGAGCCGGGCGGCTTCGTCGGCGAGCACGACATCATGGACACCTGGGCGACCTCCTCGCTCACCCCGCAGCTCGCGGGCGGCTGGGAGCGCGACCCCGAGCTGTTCGACCTCGTCTTCCCGTACTCGCTCCGGCCCCAGGCGCAGGACATCATCCGCACCTGGCTGTTCTCGACGGTCCTGCGCGCCCAGCTCGAGCACGGCGCCCAGCCGTGGGCGAACGCCGCGATCTCGGGCTTCATCGTCGACCCCGACCGGAAGAAGATGTCGAAGTCGAAGGGCAACGTGGTCACGCCGGCCGGCCTGCTCGAGCAGCACGGCTCCGACGCGGTTCGGTACTGGGCCGCCTCGAGCCGCCTCGGCGTCGACGCCGCGTTCGACCCGCAGAACCCGACGCAGGTCAAGATCGGCCGACGCCTCTCGATCAAGGTCCTGAACGCCGCGAAGTTCATCCTCGGCTTCGACGGCCGCGCGGATGCGCCGGTGACCGTGCCGATCGACCGCAGCATGCTCGCCGAGCTCGCCGACGTCGTCGCGAGCGCCACGCGGTCGTTCGACGCGTACGACCACGCCCGCGCGCTCGAAGTCGCGGAGACGTTCTTCTGGACCTTCTGCGACGACTACCTCGAGCTCGTCAAGGAGCGCGCCTACGGCGAGCCCAGCCCCGAGCAGGCCTCGGCCGTGGCCGCGCTGAAGACTGCCCTCTCCGTCCTGCTGCGCCTGTTCGCGCCGGTCATCCCGTTCGCGACCGAGGAGGCCTGGCGCTGGTCGAACGAGGGTTCGGTGCACCGCGCCGTGTGGCCGTCGACCGACGAGCTCTCGGCGCGCGGCGAGGCCGGTGTCGAACTGCTCGAGCTCGCCGGGCTCGCCCTCACGGGCATCCGTCGCGCCAAGACCGACGCGAAGGCGTCGCAGAAGACGCCGGTGTCGAGTGCCGTGATCGCCGCCCCCGCGGCCGCGATCGCGCTGCTCGAGTCCGCGGCATCCGACCTCCTCGCGGTGGGGCGCATCGCGTCGCTGTCGTTCGTGGAGGCCGGCGAGTTCGAGGTGCGCGACATCGTGCTCGCCGCACCGGAGGCGTAGGGGGAAACGCATGGCACACGAGATCCGCATGGCGGCCGACGACGACTTCTTCGGCTGGCTGCCGCTCTTCGAGGCGTACTGCCGGTTCTACGAGACCGACCTCGACGACGCGAAGGCGCTCATCGTCTGGAACTGGATCCGCGACGAGCACGACCCGCTCGAGGCGGCGCTCGCGGTCGACGAGGAGGGCACGCCCGTCGGGCTGGCGCAGTACCGGGTCGTGCCCGACACGCTCAACGCGACGCGCGGCCTGTTCCTCGACGACCTGTACGTCGACCCCGAGTCGCGCGGATCGGGCGTGGGGCGCGCGCTGATCGAGTTCGTGCACACGCGTTCGCGTGAGATCGGCGCGGGCGGCGTGAGCTGGATCACCGCGGCCGACAACGCCGACGCGCAGAAGCTCTACGACGACCTCGCACGTCGCACGACGTGGGTCACGTACGAGATGGACGCCTGATGCGCCTCGGCACGCGCTGGGAGTTCGGCGCCGAGCCGCCGGCATCCGTGCCCGCCGACCTGCGCCCGCGCATCGCGGCCGCAGAGGCCGGCCACCCGGGCGAGGGCGCCGGACGGCACTGGAGCCTGACGTGGCTGGAGGGCCGCCCGATCGTCGAGCTCGACGACGGCACCGTCATCAGCGACGCCATCATCGACGTGCACGACGCCGACGAGGACTGGTAGGCCTCAGGCCCGCGCGAGCACCTCGGCGTGCGGCATGAGCAGCCAGCCGTCGTCGTCGCCCGCCCAGTCGCGCCACGCCTGCCCGATGCGCGCCAGCTCGGCCGGACTGGAGTGGCCCGACTCGATGGCGTGCGCCGCGAACTGCGACTGCGTCGCCCGCTCGGCCCACGAGTTGCCCCACCACTCGCGCTCGAGCGCGGTCGAGAACACCCAGTTCGTCGCGGTCGACTCGAGATCGACGAAACCCGCCTCGCGCACCCAGCGCGTGAGGTGACGGCCCGCGTCGGGCTCCCCGCCGTTGCCGATCGCAACGTCGTGGTAGAGGTCGAGCCAGCGGTCGAGGCCCGACGACGCGGGGCTCCAGATCACGCCGCCGTAGTCCACGTCGCGCACCGCGAGGATGCCGCCGGGCTTCAGCACCCGCCGGAACTCGCGCAGCGCGTCGACGGGCCGGGCGAGGTGCTGCAGCACCTGGTGGGCGTGCACGACGTCGAACGCGGCATCCGCGAACTCGAGCGCGTACGCGTCGCCGACGCGGAAGTCGACGTTTTCGACGCGCTCGCTCGACGCGAGGCCCGCCGCGCGCGCCACGACGTCCGCTGCAGCATCCACGCCCGTCACGAGACCGGGCCGCACGCGGCGCGCGAGGTCGATCGTGATCGTGCCAGGACCGCTGCCGACGTCGAGCACTCGGGCGCCGGCCTGGAGGTGCGGCGCGAGGTAGGCGGCGGAGTTCTCGACCGTTCGCCAGGAGTGCACGCGGAGTACGCTCTCGTGGTGGCCGTGCGTGTACGCCTCGGCCGGTGCGGACTCGATCGACTCCCCGTCGCGCTGCATACGTCGAGCCTACGACCGTCGCGTTCCCGTCGCGCTCGCCCCTAGGGTGGTCGGATGGACGATCGCTCGAACCCGTTCCTCGAACCCAGTCCGCTGCCCTACCGCCTCCCGCTGTTCGGACTCGTGCGACCAGAGCACTACCGCGAGGCGATCGAGGCCGGCATGCGCGAGCAGCGCGCCGAGGTCGAGGCGATCGTCACGGATGCCGCGCCGCCGAGCTTCGAGAACACGCTCGTCGCCCTCGAGCGGTCGGGGGTCCTGCTCCGGCGCGTGCTGCCCGTCTTCGCGAACGCGAGCTCAGCGGACGCGAACGACGAGCTCGACGCGCTCGAGGCCGAGCTGGCGCCGAAGCTCGCGGCGCACCGCGACGCCATCCGCCTCGATCCGCGGCTGTTCGCGCGCATCGGGGTACTGCACGGCCTGCGCGGCGAGCTCGACCTCGACCCCGACGAGGCGTACCTCCTCGACCGCACCTACACCGAGGCGCTCCTCGCCGGCGCGGGACTCGACGCCGACGGGCGCGGCCGGCTCACCGAGCTCAACGAGCGGCTCTCCGCGCTGACCACCGCGTTCCAGCAGGACCTGCTCGCCGATACGAACGACCTCGCGCTGCACCTCACCGACGAGGCCGAGCTCGACGGACTCGACGCCGGCGCCCGCTCCGCCGCGCGCGAGGCCGCCCGCTCCCGTGACCTCGACGGCTGGCTCATCACGCTCGTGCTCCCGACCGGCCAACCGGCGCTCGCGGCGCTCACCCGTCCCGATGTACGCGATCGCCTCCTCGCGGCATCCATGGCTCGGGGCTCGCGGGGCGGGGCGCACGACACGCGAGCGGGCCTGCTCGAGATCGTGCGCCTGCGCGCCGAGCGCGCGAAGCTGCTGGGCTTCCCCGACCACGCGGCGGCCGTGACCGCCGGCGAGACCGCGGGCTCCCCCGACGCCGTCGCCGCCCTGCTCGACGAGCTCGCTCCCCCGGCGACGCGGAACGTCGCACGCGAGCGCGCCGACCTGGCCGCACGGGCGGCCGCGGCCGGAGCGCGCTCGCCCGTCGCCGCCGACTGGGCGTTCCTCGCCGAGCAGGTGCGCGCCGAGCGGCACGACGTCGACCTCGCGGCCCTGCGTCCGTACTTCGAGCTCGACCGGGTGCTCGTCGACGGCGTCTTCCACGCGGCCGGACTCCTCTACGGCCTCCGGTTCACCCGCCGCGACGACCTCGTCGGCTACCACCCCGACACGCGCGTCCATGAGGTGTTCGAGCACGACGGATCGCCCGTCGGCCTCTACCTCTTCGACCCGTACACGCGCGACTCGAAGCGCGGCGGCGCGTGGATGAGCGCCCTCGTCGACCAGTCCGAGCTCACGGGCGACCTGCCCGTCGTCGTGAATAACATGAACATCCCGAAGCCCGCCGCCGGCGAGCCGACGCTTCTCACGTTCGACGAGACCGAGACGCTGTTCCATGAGTTCGGCCACGCCCTGCACGGCCTGCTCGCGAGAGTCCGGTACCCGTCGCAGGCCGGTACGAACGTGTTCCGCGACTTCGTCGAGCTGCCCAGCCAGGTGAACGAACTGTGGGTGCTCCGCCCCGAGGTGCTCGGGCACTACGCCGTGCACCACGAGACGGGCGAGCGGATGCCGCAGGAGCTCGCCGATCGCCTCATCGCGGCCCGCGGCTTCAACCAGGGCTTCGAGACCGCGGAGTACCTCGCCGCCGCGGTGCTCGACCAGGCGTGGCACCGCCTCGGCGCGGAGGACGAGGAGGTCACCGACGTGGCCGCGTTCGAGCACGCGGCGCTCGCGGCCGCAGGCCTCGACGACCCGCTCGTGCCGCCGCGCTACTCGAGCACGTACTTCGCGCACGTGTTCGCGGGCGGCTACGACGCGGGGTACTACTCGTACATCTGGAGCGAGGTGCCGGGCGCCGACGTCATGGAGTGGTTCGAGCGCAACGGCGGAGCGACCCGCGAGAACGGCGACCGGTACCGCCGCGAGGTGCTCGAGCCGGGCGGCTCGCGCGATCCGGGCGAGTCGATCCGCGGGCTGCTCGGACGCGAGCCGTCGATCGACGCGCTGCTGCGGCGCCGCGGGCTGGCCTGAACGCGACGACGCCCCGGATGCACGCGGCATCCGGGGCGTCGGAGTCGAGGTGAGCGCTAGATCGCGAACCCGAGGGCGCGCATCATGTCGCGGCCGTCGTCGGTGATCCGCTCGGGGCCCCACGGCGGCATCCACACCCAGTTGATGCGGAACGCGTCGACGATGCCGTCGAGCGCCTCGGCGGTCTGCTCCTCGAGCACGTCGGTGAGGGGGCATCCGGCGCTCGTGAGCGTCATGTGGATCACGAGCGCGTCATGCTCGTCGTCCCAGCCGAGGTCGTAGATCAATCCGAGGTCGACGACGTTGACGCCGAGCTCGGGGTCCATGACGTCCTTGAGCGCCTCGGTGACCGCGTCGTAGCGCTCGGGTGCGAGTGTGGTGACCATGATGCGATTCTAGCCGCGGCCTACTCGGCGACGGCCGTCTCCGCGACCTGGTAGCGGTCGTAGCCCTCTTCCTCGAGTCGCTCGGCGAGCTCGGGGCCGCCCTGCTCGGCGATCCTGCCCGCGACGAACACGTGCACGAAGTCGGGGTGGATGTACCGGAGGATGCGCGTGTAGTGCGTGATGAGCATGATGCCGAGGCCCGTGTTCGCCTTGGCACGGTTCACGCCCTCGGAGACGATCTTCAGCGCGTCGACGTCGAGGCCGGAGTCGGTCTCGTCGAGCACGGCGAAGCGCGGCTTCAGCAGCTCGAGCTGGAGGATCTCGTTGCGCTTCTTCTCGCCGCCCGAGAAGCCCTCGTTGACGTTGCGCTCGGCGAAGACCGGGTCCATTCGGAGGTTGGACATCGACTCGCGGACGTCCTTCACCCAGCCGCGGATCGAGGGCGCCTCGCCGTCGATCGCGGTCTTCGCGGTGCGGAGGAAGTTCGTGACGGTCACGCCCGGGATCTCGACGGGGTACTGCATCGCGAGGAAGAGGCCGGCGCGGGCGCGGGCGTCGACGGTCATCTCGAGCACGTTCTCGCCGTCGAGCAGGATCTCGCCCTGGACGACGGTGTACTTGGGGTGACCGGCGATCGTGTAGGCGAGGGTCGACTTGCCGGAGCCGTTCGGCCCCATGATCGCGTGGATCTCGCCCTCGTTGATGGTGAGGTCGACGCCGCGGAGGATCTCGCGGACGCCCTGGTCGGTCTGGACGTTGACGTGCAGGTTCTTGATCTCGAGCACGGACATGGTTCTTGTGGATCTCTTTCGTTCGTCGGCCGTGGCGGCCGGAAGCTGGTGGGTCGGGCGGGTCAGACGGTCAGCGTGACCGACGGGTCGATGTGCACGTCGCCGTCCTTCACCTCGACCTGGAACACGGGGACGGGCTCGTAGGCGGGAAGGGTGAGCGGCTTCCCGGTCGTCAGCGAGAACTTCGAGCCGTGCGCCCAGCACTCGAGCGTGTCGTCCTCCACGAAGCCCTCGGCGAGGGAGATGTCGCCGTGGGTGCAGGTGTCGCCGATGGCGAAGATGTCGCCCGCGGCGTCCTTCACGACGGCGATGGGCACGCCCTCGACCACGAAGCGCGCGGCCTCGTTGGTGCCGAGGTCGTCGACGGCGCAGATGCGAACGGATGCCACGTCAGCTCCCCTGCAGCTCGGCCTCGAGCGCGGCGGTGAGCCGCTCCTCGAGCTCGGGCGAGCCGATCTTCTGGACGATCTCGGTGAGGAAGCCGCGCACCACGAGCCGGCGCGCCTCGTCTTCGCGGATGCCACGAGCCATCAGGTAGAACAGCTGCTCGTCGTCGAAGCGGCCGGTCGCGCTCGCGTGGCCGGCCCCCTCGATGTCGCCGGTCTCGATCTCGAGGTTCGGCACCGAGTCGGCACGGGTGCCGTCGGTGAGCACGAGGTTGCGGTTCTGCTCGTAGCTGTCGGTGCCGACCGCGGCATTGCCGATGAGCACGTCGCCGATCCACACGCTGCGCGCGCCCTCGCCCTGCAGCGCGCCCTTGTACGTCACGCGGCTGCGGGTGTGCGGGGCGTCGTGGTGCACGAACACCTGCTGCTCGAGGTGCTGCCCGGCGTCGGCGAAGTAGAGGCCGAGCGCCTCGACGTCGGAGCCCTGCTCGGCGAGGTGCGTCGACGGGTTGACCCGGACGACCTTGCCGCCGAGCGAGACGACGATGTGCTTGAGGAACGAGTCGCGGCCGAGGCGCGCGAAGTGGCTGGCGAGGTGCACCGCGTCGTCGTCCCACTCCTGGAGGGACACGACCGTGAGCGAGGCGCCCTCGCCGACGATGATCTCGACGTTCTCGCTGAGGCGAGCGGGTCCGGTGCCGCGGAGCACGATGAGGCCGCGGCTGTTCGGCGCCGCCGTGATGACGGTGTGCGCCGCGCGCGGCGTCTCGCCGAGTCCGTGCCGCGTCACGATGACGGTCTTCTCGTCCTCGCCGCCGACGGCCACGAGGAGCGCCTCGCCGAAGCTCGACCACGCGTTCGCGGCCGCGCGCTCCTCGGGGATCCCGCCGGTGCCGCCGACGCGCGCGTCGTCGCGGGCGACCCACGACACCTGGACGCCCGCGGCATCCGTGGACTCGACCTCGACGCGCGAGCCGTCGAGCTCCCCGCCGGTGAGGTCGGCGAACGCGGCGACGGGCGAGAGCTTCCACTCGTGCTCGCGGCCGGTGACCGGGGCGAAGTCGTCGACGTTCACCGAGCGGAAGCGCTCGGAGCGCGTCTGCACGGGCACGAAGGCGCCGTCGGAGTGCGGTCGGAACCCGTGCTGCTCGGCGGTGGGCATGGCTGTGCTCTGCGTTGCGGCGGTCATTCTCTAGCCGACCGATCCTTCCATGCCCATCTCGATGAGCTTGTTGAGTTCCATCGCGTACTCCATGGGGAGCTCGCGCGCGATGGGCTCGATGAAGCCGCGCACGATCATCGCCATGGCCTCGTCTTCGGGGATGCCCCGAGCCATCAGGTAGAAGAGCTGCTCCTCGCTGACCTTCGAGACCGTGGCCTCGTGGCCGAGCACGACGTCGTCGACGCGGATGTCGATCGCCGGGTAGGTGTCGGAGCGGGAGATGGTGTCGACGAGCAGGGCGTCGCAGCGCACCGTGTTCGCCGCGTGGTGGGCGTTGGCGTCGACGCGGACCTCGCCGCGGTAGCCGGCGCGACCGCCGCCGCGCGCGATCGACTTCGAGACGATCGACGACTGCGTGTACGGCGCCATGTGGATCATCTTGGCGCCGGCGTCCTGGTGCTGGCCCGGGCCCGCGAACGCGACCGAGAGGGTCTCGCCCTTGGCGTGCTCGCCCATGAGGAAGATCGACGGGTACTTCATCGTGACCTTCGAGCCGATGTTGCCGTCGATCCACTCCATGGTGGCGCCCTCGGCGGCCGTGGCGCGCTTGGTCACGAGGTTGTAGACGTTGTTCGACCAGTTCTGGATCGTCGTGTAGCGCACGCGGGCGTTCTTCTTCACGATGATCTCGACGACGGCCGAGTGCAGCGAGTCCGACTTGTAGATCGGCGCCGTGCAGCCCTCGATGTAGTGCACGTAGGAGCCCTCGTCGGCGATGATGAGCGTGCGCTCGAACTGGCCCATGTTCTCGGTGTTGATGCGGAAGTAGGCCTGCAGCGGGATCTCGACGTGCACGCCCGGCGGCACGTAGACGAACGAGCCGCCCGACCAGACGGCGGTGTTGAGCGCGGCGAACTTGTTGTCACCGGCGGGGATCACCGTGCCGAAGTACTCCTCGAAGAACTCGGGGTGCTCCTTCAGCGCCGTGTCGGTGTCCATGAAGATGACACCCTGGCGCTCGAGCTCCTCGTTGATCTGGTGGTAGACCACCTCGGACTCGTACTGCGCGGCGACGCCGGCAACGAGGCGCTGACGCTCCGCCTCGGGGATGCCGAGCTTCTCGTAGGTGTTCTTGATGTCGTCGGGCAGGTCCTCCCAGGTCTGGGCCTGCTTCTCGGTGGAGCGGACGAAGTACTTGATGTTGTCGAAGTCGATCTCCGAGAGATCGGCGCCCCAGGTGGGCATGGGCTTCCGCTCGAAGAGTTGCAGCGCGCGCTGGCGGCGCTGGAGCATCCATTCGGGCTCGTCCTTCAGGCGCGAGATGTCGGCGACGACCTCGGGCGAGATGCCGCGTCGGGCGGATGCGCCTGCGGCATCGGAGTCGGCCCAGCCGAACTCGTAGGTGCCGAGCCCTTCCAGTTCGGGGCGGTCGATCAGTACGTCCGTCATGCTCTCCCTCTTCTCCTCCCTGCAACCGGCTATCAGTCCGGCTCATTCCACTCGGGAGTCGAGGAACTCGGTGAGTGGGCGATGATGTGCGGGTGGCTCCAGTGCGAACCTAAGATGATTGGCAACCCGTATCGCGCGTTGGCGCGCCTCGCGGATTCTCCAACCCATCAAGTCTATAGGGTCGCACTCCCGGCTGGTCCGATCTCCCAGTGCCGTCACAGTCCGACCCGGATCAGGACCGACCAGCGTGAATCGCTTCACCGAGTGGCTGCCCGACCGCGTCGACACGCGCATCCGCGTGCTCGCATGGCTCTCGTTCGCCGTGCAGACGATCATCATCGGCACGGGCGGTGCGGTGCGGCTCACGGGCTCGGGCCTCGGATGCCCCACGTGGCCGACCTGCACGCCCGACTCCCTCGTGCCCACCGAGGAGCTCAGCTACCACTCGCTCATCGAGTTCGGGAACCGCATGATGACGGGCGTCGTCGGCATCGTCGCGCTCGTGCTGTTCGTGCTCGTCTGGCGCATCCGCCGCCAGCGCCGCGACCTGTTCGTGCTCGCGTTCATCGTGGGCGCCGGCGTCGTCGCGCAGGCCATCGTGGGCGGCATCACGGTGTGGACGGGTCTCAACCCGTTCATCGTCGGCTTCCACTACGTGTCGTCGCTGCTGCTCGTGTGCGTGTGCGCCGCGTTCCTCGTGCGCATGGACGCGACCCCCGGTCCCCGTGAGCTCGCCGTGCCGGGCTGGTACGCCGCCCTCACGCACGCCACGACGGGCGTCCTCGCGCTGACCATCGTGTTCGGCATCCTCACGACGGGCGCCGGCCCGCACTCCGGGGATGCCGCGGCCGGCCGCAACGGCTTCGAGGCCGAGCTCCTCGAGCACGTGCACGCCTGGCCGGGCTACGCCCTCCTCGCCCTCACGGTCATTCTGCTGTTCGGCGCGTGGCGCCTGCGACTGCCGACCCTCCGCTGGACGATCGTGCTCCTCGCCGCCGAGCTCGTGCAGATCGCCGTGGGCCTCTACCAGGCGCGCAACGGCCTCCCGCCCCTCGCGGTCGGCGTGCACATGGTGCTCGCAGCCCTCACCGCCGCCACGATGACGGTGGTCGTGCTGCGACTCAAGCGTCCCGTTCCGGCCGATCGGCCGGTGGAGGCATCCGTCGGCGCATGATCGTCGAGCATCGCGGCCGCACGCCGCGCATCGACCCCGCGGCCACGGTCGCGCCGGGTGCGATCGTCTCGGGCGAGGTGGTGGTCGAGGCCGGCGCCCGCATCCTGCACGGCGCGGTGCTCACCGCCGAGGACGGCGAGGTTCGCATCGGCCGTGAGTCGGTGGTGCTCGAGCACGCCGTCATCAGGGGTCGGGCGGGGCATCCGGCCGTCGTCGGGTCGCACGTGATGGTGGGCCCTCACGCGCACGTCAACGGCGCGACCGTCGGCGATCGGGCGTTCATCGCGACGGGCGCGTCGCTGTTCCCGGGCGCGGTCGTCGGCGAGGGCGCCGAGGTGCGCGTGAACGGCGTCGTGCAGGTGAACACGGTCCTCGAGCCCGGCGCGGTCGTGCCGATCGGGTGGGTGGCGGTCGGCTCGCCGGCGCGCATTCTCTCCCCCGACCGGCACGAGGAGATCTGGGCCATCCAGCAGGCGCTCGACTTCCCGGGCACGGTCTACGGCGTCGATCGCGGCGCGGGCATGGACGAGCTGATGCGGCGCCAGTCGGCGTTCTACGCGGCCCACGACGGCGACCGGGTGATCGACTAGAACGGCAGCAGCGGGTCGATCCCGATCGCGAGGAACAGGAGCGAGAGGTACGCGATCGACCCGTGGAACACGCGCATCGGCGAGACCTGCTCATGGCGGATCGCGAGGTTGTAGAGGCGGTGCGTCTCGTAGACGAACCAGATGCCGGTCACGACCGCGACCGTCGAGTAGAGCAGGCCCATGCCCGCGACGGGGATGAGCAGCAGTGAGCACGCCACCGTGGCCCACGCGTAGAGGATCACCTGCAGGCCGACCTGGGCGCGTCCGCGCACGACGGCGAGCATGGGCACGCCCGCCGCGGCGTAGTCGTCCTTGTACTTCATCGAGAGCGGCCAGTAGTGCGGCGGCGTCCACAGGAAGATGATGAGGAACAGGATGAACGGCGTCCAGCTCAGGCTGCCCGTCACCGCGGCCCAGCCGATGAGCACGGGCATGCAGCCGGCGACGCCGCCCCAGACGATGTTCTGCGACGTGCGGCGCTTGAGGATGAGGCTGTAGAAGACGACGTAGAGCAGGATCGCGGCGAGCGAGAGCAGTGCGGCGAGCCAGTTGGTGAAGACCCAGAGCCAGACGATGGATGCCGCGCCGAGCCCGTAGGCGAAGACGAGCGCCTCGCGGTCGGTGAGCTCGCCGGTGACCAGCGGGCGCCCGCGCGTGCGGCGCATGACGCGGTCGATGTCGCGGTCGATGTAGCAATTGAACGCCCCGGCCGAGCCGGCGCTCATCGCGCCGCCGATGAGGGTGGCGACGAGCAGCCAGAGGTTCGGGAGCCCGTTCTGGGCGAGGATCATGGTCGGTGCGGTGACCACGAGCAGCAGCTCGATGACGCGCGGCTTGGTGAGGGCGAGGTAGGCGGCGAGCTTCCGCCGTACCGTCATCGACGGGCGCGACTCGCGCGTGTGTACGGCTGCTGCCTGCATCGTTCCTCTTCTGGGCACGGGTGTCTCGACCACTCCCCGTGCGGCCTCCATCGATTCTAGGTCATGCCCGCGCGAGGGTGCGTGGAATGCGCTTTCCGCCTCACATCACGCGGAGCGCCGTGTGAGTCACAGCCCGTCACACATGGCCCGAAATCCATATACTGAGGAATGCGCGCCCGGCTTCGCGGGTTCGACCCAGAGGGCGTCTCGCCAGGCTGCCGGTCGAATCCGTCGCCCGGGCGGAACCGCGCCGCAACGTCCTCGGCGGGTCGGGGCCGGTCGGTTCCCGACGCCGTCACGATCGGAAGGAACATCACCTCGTGGCAACTCTGCAGTGGGAACCCATCGACGATCGCGCGGTCGACACGGCGCGCGTCCTCGCGGCCGACGCCGTCGAGAAGGTCGGGAACGGGCACCCCGGCACCGCGATGAGCCTGGCGCCCGCGGCCTACCTCCTCTTCCAGAAGGTCATGCGCCGCGACCCGGCCGACCACGCGTGGCTCGGACGCGACCGCTTCATCCTCTCCGCGGGCCACAGCTCGCTCACGCAGTACGTGCAGCTGTACCTCGCGGGCGACGGCCTCGAGCTCGATGACCTCGAGTCGCTCCGCACCTGGGGCTCCAAGACCCCGGGCCACCCCGAGTACGGCCACACGGCGGGCGTCGAGATCACGACCGGTCCGCTCGGCCAGGGGCTCTCGTCGGCTGTCGGCTTCGCCTACGCCTCGCGCTACGAGCGCGGCCTCTTCGACCCCGAGGCTGCAGCGGGCACCAGCCCGTTCGACCACTTCGTCTACGTGATCGCGAGCGACGGCGACCTGGAGGAGGGCGTGACGAGCGAGGCATCCTCGCTCGCCGGTCACCAGCAGCTCGGCAACCTCGTGGTGATCTACGACTCGAACCAGATCTCGATCGAGGACGACACCGACATCGCCTTCACGGAGGACGTCGGCAAGCGCTACGAGGCGTACGGCTGGCACGTGCAGACTGTCGACTGGAAGAAGACCGGCCAGTACGTCGAGGACGTCGCCGAGCTGCACCGCGCGGTCGAGGCGGCCAAGGGCGAGACCTCGAAGCCGTCGATCATCATCCTGAAGACCATCATCGGCTGGCCGAGCCCCGGCAAGCAGAACACCGGCAAGATCCACGGCTCCGCGCTCGGCGCGGCCGAGCTCGCCGCCACCAAGGAGGTGCTCGGCTTCGACCCCGAGCAGAGCTTCGTCGTCGCCGACGAGGTCATCGAGCACACCCACGGCGCCCTCGAGCGCGGCGCCGCCGCACGCGCCGAATGGCAGGTCGGGTTCGACGCGTGGGCCGAGGCGAACCCCGCGCGCAAGGCGCTCCTCGACCGCCTCGAGGCGGGCGAGCTGCCCGACGGCATCGAGTCGGTGCTGCCGGCGTTCGAGGGCGGCACCGAGGTGTCCACGCGCGCGGCATCCGGCAAGGTCATCAACGCCCTCGCGGCCGAGCTGCCCGAGTTCTGGGGTGGATCGGCCGACCTCGCGGAGTCGAACCTCACGACCATCAACGACGCGGCCTCGTTCATCCCCACCGAGTGGTCGACGCACGAGTTCGCCGGCAACCCCTACGGCCGCGTGCTCCACTTCGGCATCCGAGAGCACGCGATGGCCGCCATCGTCAACGGCATCGTGCTGCACGGCCCGACGCGTCCGTTCGGCGGCACCTTCCTCATCTTCAGCGACTACATGCGCCCGGCGGTCCGCCTGTCCGCGCTCATGAACATCCCGTCGATCTTCGTCTGGACGCACGACTCCGTGGCGCTCGGCGAGGACGGCCCGACGCACCAGCCGATCGAGCAGCTCGCGACGCTTCGCGCCATCCCGAACTTCACGGTCGTGCGACCCGCCGACGCGAACGAGGTCGCGGTCGCCTGGCTCGAGGTCCTGAAGCGTCGCGGCGGCCCGGTCGGCCTCGCGCTGACCCGCCAGAACATCCCCGTGTTCGAGCGCGGCGAGGGCGCGGCATCCGGCGACACGCTCGCCTCGGCCGACGGCGTCGTGAAGGGCGCCTACGTGCTCGCCGAGGCGCCGTCGGGCGAGCCCGACGTGATCCTCATCGCCACGGGCTCCGAGGTGCAGCTCGCCGTCGCGGCGCGCGAGCGCCTTGCCGAGGAGGGGGTCCAGGCGCGCGTCGTGTCGGCGCCGAGCCTGGAGTGGTTCGAGCAGCAGGACGCCGAGTACCGCGAGTCCGTGCTGCCCTCGTCGGTCACCGCCCGCGTCTCCGTCGAGGCCGGCATCGCCCTCACGTGGCGTCCGTACCTCGGCGACCGCGGCCGCAGCGTGTCGATCGAGCACTTCGGCGCCTCCGCCGACTACAAGACCCTGTTCCGCGAGTTCGGCATCACCACCGATGCCGTCGTCGCCGCCGCCAAGGATTCGCTCGCCGCCTGACGGGCGAGAAGGAGAATGACCAGCATGGCCACGCAGACCCAGTCCACCCAGTCCCCGACCGAGGCCCTCTCCGAGGCCGGCGTCAGCATCTGGCTCGACGACCTGTCGCGCGAGCGCATCACGTCGGGCGGACTCGCCCGGCTGATCGCCGACCGCAACGTCGTGGGCGTCACCACGAACCCGACGATCTTCGCGGGCGCCCTCTCGAAGGGAGACGCCTACGCCGAGCAGCTGCACGCCCTCGCGGTGGCCGGCGCCGACGTCGACACGGCGGTGTTCGAGACCACGACGAACGACGTCCGCGACGCGGCCGACATCTTCCGGCCGGTGTACGACGCGACCGGCGGCTACGACGGCCGCGTGTCGATCGAGGTCGCTCCCGACCTCGCGCACGACACGAAGGCGACCATCGAGCAGGCGCACGCGCTCTGGGAGAAGGTCGACCGCCCGAACGTCATGATCAAGATCCCCGCGACGATCGAGGGCCTCGACGCGATCACCGCCGCCATCGGCGCCGGCATCAGCGTGAACGTGACGCTGATCTTCAGCCTCGACCGGTACCGCGAGGTCATCAACGCCTACCTCGCAGGCCTCGAGCAGGCCAAGGCGGCGGGCATCGACCTCTCCACGATCCACTCGGTCGCGTCGTTCTTCGTGTCCCGGGTGGACACCGAGATCGACAAGCGCCTCACCGACATCGGCACTGACGAGGCCCTCGCCCTGAAGAGCAAGGCCGGCGTCGCGAACGCGCAGCTCGCGTACGAGCTGTACGAGGAGGCGTTCGCGTCCGACCGTGCCGCCGCGCTGCTGGCCGCCGGGGCGAACCGGCAGCGTCCGCTCTGGGCGTCGACGGGCGTGAAGGACCCGGCCCTGCCCGACACGCTGTACGTGGTCGAGCTGGTCGCCCCGGGCGTGGTGAACACGATGCCTGAGAAGACCCTCGAGGCCACCTTCGACCACGGCGAGGTCCGCGGCGACACCGTCACGGGGTCGTACGCGCAGGCAGGTGCCGTGCTCGACGCGCTCGCGGGCGTGGGCGTCGACTACGACGACGTCACCGCCGTGCTCGAGCGCGAGGGTGTGGAGAAGTTCATCGTGTCCTGGCACGAGCTGCTCGACACCGTGCGGACCGCACTGGAGGCGGCCCGATGAGCTTCCGCATCTCGGTCAGCGGCGCGGCCGCCGACGCCGTCCGGCGCACCGTGCCGGGCCTCGTGTCCGACCTCGTCGCCAGCGGCATCACCGCGCAGGACCCCGAGCTCTGGGGTCCGGCGGCCGAGGAGGAGGCGGCGAAGCGCCTCGGCTGGACCGAGGCGGTCGCCGTGTCGCGCCCCCTCGTGCCCGAGATCGAGGCGCTCCGCGAGCAGCTCGAGGCCGACGGCGTCACGCACATCGTGCTCGCGGGCATGGGCGGTTCGTCGCTCGCGCCCGAGGTCATCACGCGCACCGCGCGCGTCGAGCTCACCGTGCTCGACTCGACCGAGCCCGGCCAGGTGCGGGCGGCCCTCGCCGACCGCCTCGCCGAGTCCGCCCTCGTCGTCTCGTCGAAGTCGGGTTCCACGGTCGAGACCGACAGCCAGCGCCGGGTCTACGAGCAGGCGTTCCGCAACGCGGGCATCGACCCCACCACGCGCATCGTCGTCGTGACCGACCCCGGTTCACCGCTCGACGAGTCGGCGCGCGCCGCCGGCTACCGCGTCTTCAACGCCGACCCGAACGTGGGCGGCCGCTACTCCGCGCTCACCGCGTTCGGGCTCGTGCCCTCCGGCCTCGCGGGCGTCGACATCGCCGAGGTCCTCGACGAGGCCGAGACGATCGAGCTCTCGCTCGCGATCGACAGCCCCGAGAACCCGGGTCTCGTGCTCGGCGCGGCGATCGCGGCCACCGAGCCGCTGCGCGACAAGCTCGCGATCGTCGCCGACGGCACGCACATCGTCGGCTTCGCCGACTGGGCCGAGCAGCTCATCGCCGAGTCCACGGGCAAGGAGGGCACCGGCATCCTTCCCGTCGTGCTCGACGTGAACTCCCCCGAGCTCACGGCCGACCTGCCCGACGTGCAGGTCGTGCGCCTCGTCGACGACGCGGGCGACGAGATCTTCCGCGACGACACCCACGGCGAGATCCGCGTCTCCGGCACGCTCGGCGCGCAGCTGCTCGTCTGGGAGTACGCGACGGCGGTCGCGGGTCGGCTGCTCGGTATCAACCCGTTCGACCAGCCCGACGTGGAGTCGGCCAAGATCGCCGCACGCGGCCTGCTCGACGCACGCCCCGAGCCCGCTCCCGCGGCGTTCGTCGCCGACGGCATCGAGGTCCGCGGCACGCCCGAGGTCATCGGGGCGTCCAGCGACCTCGCCTCGGCCATCGAGGTCCTGCTCGAGGAGCTGCCTGCGAACGGCTACCTCTCGGTCCAGGCCTACGTCGACCGCGTTGCGCACCCCGAGGTCGCCCGCATCCGCGACCTCCTCGCGGCGCGCGCCGGCCGGCCGGTGACGTTCGGCTGGGGTCCGCGCTTCCTCCACTCGACCGGCCAGTTCCACAAGGGCGGCCCCGCGGTCGGCGTGTTCCTGCAGATCACGGAGCACCCCGCCGAGGACCTCGAGATCCCCGAGCGCCCCTTCACCTTCGGCGAGCTCATCGCCGCGCAGGCATCCGGCGACGCGAGCGTGCTCGCCGACCACGGGCGCCCGGTGCTCACGCTGACGCTGACGGACCCCGCCGCGAACCTCGCGACGCTGTTCGACGCGGTCGGCTGATCCAGGGAGGATCCGCATTGGCTCCGGCAGAGATCTCTGCGCAGCACAATCCGCTGCGCTCCCCCAAGGACTACCGCCTCAACCGGATCGCCGGCCCCTCGAGCCTCATCATCTTCGGGGTGACCGGCGACCTCGCCCGCAAGAAGCTCATGCCCGCGGTCTACGACCTCGCGAACCGGGGGCTCCTGCCGCCCGGGTTCGCGCTGGTCGGCTTCGCACGGCGCGACTGGGCGGATGAGGACTTCGAGCGGGTCGTGCACGACTCGGTGCAGCAGTACGCCCGCACCGAGTTCCGTGAGGACGTCTGGAAGCAGCTCGCCCGCGGCATCCGCTTCGTGCAGGGCGACTTCGACGACGACGCGGCGTTCGACCGCCTGCACACGGTCGTCGAGGAGCTCGACCGCGAACGCGGCACCATGGGAAACCACGCGTTCTACCTGTCGATCCCGCCCAAGTCGTTCCCGCTGGTGACCGAGCAGCTCAAGCGCTCAGGCCTCACCGAGCAGAAGGACGGCCAGTGGCGACGCGTCGTCATCGAGAAGCCGTTCGGCAGCGACCTGAAGTCGGCGCGCGAGCTGAACGACGTCGTGGCCTCGGTGTTCCCGCCCGACGCGGTGTTCCGCATCGACCACTACCTCGGCAAGGAGACCGTCCAGAACATCCTGGCGCTCCGGTTCGCGAACCAGCTCTACGAGCCCATCTGGAACGCGAACTACGTCGACCACGTGCAGATCACCATGGCGGAGGACATCGGCGTGGGCGGCCGTGCCGGGTACTACGACGGCATCGGCGCGGCGCGCGACGTCATCCAGAACCACCTGCTGCAGCTGCTCGCGCTCACCGCCATGGAGGAGCCGATCTCGTTCGACGCCGCCGACCTGCGCGCCGAGAAGGAGAAGATCCTCGCGGCCGTGCGCCTGCCCGACGACCTGGCGACGGGCACCGCCCGCGGCCAGTACGCCGGCGGCTGGCAGGGCGGCGAGAAGGTCGTCGGCTTCCTCGACGAGGAGGGCATGAACCCCCACTCGACGACGGAGACGTACGCGGCCATGAAGCTGCTCATCGGCACCCGCCGGTGGGCGGGCGTGCCGTTCTACCTGCGCGCCGGCAAGCGCCTCGGCCGCCGCGTCACCGAGATCGCGGTCGTCTTCAAGCGGGCACCCCAGCAGGTGTTCGCCGACAGCCAGACCTCCGAGCTCGGCCAGAACGCGCTCGTGATCCGGGTGCAGCCCGACGAGGGCGTGACCATCCGGTTCGGCTCGAAGGTGCCGGGCGCCGGCATGCAGGTGCGCGACGTCACGATGGACTTCGGTTACGGCCACGCGTTCACCGAGGCGAGCCCCGAGGCGTACGAGCGGCTCATCCTCGACGTGCTGCTCGGCGACCCGCCGCTCTTCCCCCGCCAGGAGGAGGTCGAGCTGTCGTGGAAGATCCTCGACCCGATCGAGGAGTTCTGGGCCACGCAGGGCCAGCCCGAGCAGTACCGCCCAGGCACCTGGGGACCGAGCTCGGCCGACGAGCTCCTGCACCGCGACGGACGAAGCTGGAGGCGACCGTGATCGTCGAACTGCCCGACACGACGACGAGCCAGGTCTCCAAGACCCTCGTCAAGATCCGCGAGGAGGGCGGCGTCGTCGCCCTCGGCCGCGTGCTCACCCTCGTCATCGCCACAGAGCCCGGCAGTGAGGAGGAGGCGATCGAGGCCGCGAACGACGCGTCCCGCGAGCACCCGATGCGCGTCATCGTGGTCTCGAGCGACCCGGCGGAGGCACCCGATACGGATTCCCGCCTCGACGCGGAGATCCGCGTGGGCGGCGACGCCGGCGCGAGCGAGGTCATCGTCCTCCGCGCGCATGGCGACGCCGCCCTTGACGAGGAGAGCCTCGTCATGGGCCTCCTGCTGCCGGATGCCCCGGTGGTCACGTGGTGGCCCGGCGCCTCGCCCGAGGTGCCCGGCCAGTCCCCGCTCGGCCGCATCGCCCACCGTCGCATCACGGATGCCTCGACGAAGCCCGACCCGCAGCACGCGCTGCACGCCTGCGCCTCGAGCTACACCCCCGGCGACGCGGACTTCGCGTGGACGCGCCTCACGCTCTGGCGCGCGCAGCTCGCCGCGGTGCTCGACCAGCCGCCGTACGAGCCCATCACGGCCGTCAAGGTGACCGGGGCGATCGACTCGCCGTCGACCACGCTGCTCGCGGCCTGGCTGCACCTGCAGCTCGACGCGCCGACCACGTACGAGCTCACGCCGGTCGAGGAGGGCTCGCACGGCATCCACGGCGTGGAGCTGCAACGCGACGCCGGCACCGTCGAGCTCGTGCGCGACATCCCCGGTGTCGCCACGCTGAACCAGCCCGGCCAGCCGACCCATCACGTCGCGCTGCCGCGCCGCAACCTCCGCGACTGCCTCGCCGACGAACTCCGTCGCCTCGACCCCGACGAGTTGTACGGTGAAGTGATCACGAGCGGCCTCGCGCTGCTCGACGACGCGGAGGCCGAAGGAGTCCATGCATGACGAATGAGCGGCGGGTGCTCGTCCACCCCGACACGGCATCGCTGGCGGGATCCGTGGCCGCACGGTTCATCACCAAGATGCTCGACATCCTCGACGAGCAGGCCGTCGCGCACGTCGTGCTGACGGGCGGGTCCATGGGCTCGGCGGTGCTCGAGGCGGTGGCGTCCTCGCCCGCGCGCACGACCATCGACTGGTCGCGCGTCCACTTCTGGTGGGGCGACGAGCGCTGGGTGCCCGCGGGCGACGCCGATCGCAACGACCTGCAGGCGCAGCAGGCGCTGCTCGACGACCTCGACCTCCCCGACGAGAACGTGCATCCGTTCCCCGCGTCCGACGCCGGCATCGACCTCGACGAGGCGGCGGCGGTGTACGCCGCGGAGCTGTCGGAGCACGGCGTCGACGGACTGCCGCATCCGATCTTCGACATCACGTTCCTCGGCGTCGGGCCCGACGGCCACGTCGCGTCGCTCTTCCCGCACCGCTCGGGCATCCAGGTGACCGACCGCACGGTCATCCCCGTGCGCAACTCCCCCAAGCCGCCGCCCGAGCGCCTGAGCCTCACGCGACCGGTGATCAACTCGTCGCAGCGCATCTGGATGGTGCTCGCCGGCGCCGACAAGGCCTCCGCGCTCGGCCTCGCCCTCGCGGGCGCGAGCCGCGACGAGGTGCCCGCTGCCGGCATCAAGGGACGCCGCCGCACGGTGTTCTTCGTCGACGCCGACGCGGCGGCCGAGGTGCCCGAGTCGCTCATCGCACGCGACTACTGATCCGGCGCACGGATGCCGCGAGCATCCGCTCGCGCCCCCGTTTCAAGAAACGCGGAAGGGGCCTGCCAAGATGGCCGGCCCCTTCCGCATGTCTGCGGGGTGACGTCACTCCTGCGGAGCGGTCTGCCCACGGCGCGCACGGAGCTGCGTGAGGGCCTCCTCGAGCAGCGCGGCGGCCTCCTCGTCGGTGCGACGCTCCTTCACGTAGGCGAGGTGCGTCTTGTACGGCTCGAGCTTCGACACCGACGGCGGGTTGTCCTTGTCGCGACCCGCCGGCAGGCCCGTCGAGGGGCTGTCGATGATCTCGGGGATCTCCTCCTCGGGCAGGTTCGCCGCGAAGTACCGCACCGTCTCGTTGCCCTGGGCGTCCCAGTAGCTCACGGCGACGCGGTCGGCGTGGAACCCGCGATCCTGCTCGCCCATCGGACCCGCGCCCACGCGCGAGCCCCGAATGGCGCTGTTGCCTGATGCCATGGCGTCTCCCCCGTCAGATTCCGGCGTCGAACTTCGTGATGAGTCCGAGCACGACGATGCACGTCACCCACACGAGTCCGAGGATCACCGTGATCCGATTGAGGTTGCGCTCGGCCACGCCGGAGGCGCCGAGGCTCGAGGTGACGCCGCCGCCGAACATGTCGGACAGACCGCCGCCGCGGCCCTTGTGCAGCAGGATGAGCAGCGTCAGCAGGAGGCTCGTGAGCCCGAGCAGCACCTGCAGGACGACCTGGAGAATCTCCACGGTGAACCTTTCCGGGCACGACGCAGGGTGTCGTGCCGACATTCGAGTATAGCCGCACGCGCGGCCGGGCAGATGGAACCCGCCGTCAGGCCCCGACGTGCTTCGTGAATCTGGCGATGCTCGAGAACTCGTCGATGTCGAGGCTCGCGCCGCCCACGAGGGCGCCGTCCACGTTCGGCTCGCGCAGGAAGGACGCGATGTTCGCGGCCTTCACCGATCCGCCGTAGAGGATGCGCGTCGCCTGGGCGACGTCATCGCCGAGCACCTCGGCGATGACCTCGCGCAGTGCCGCGGCGACCTTCTCGGCCTGCTCGGGCGTGGCCGCCTGGCCGGAGCCGATCGCCCAGACGGGCTCGTACGCGACCACGAGGCCCTTCGCGCCGTCGACGCCCTCGAGCGCCGTGCGCAGCTGCGCCACGGGCACGGCGCTCGCGCCGAACCGCTCCAGGTCGTCGGCGGTCTCGCCGACGCACACGACGGGGACGAGACCGTGACGCTGTGCCGCGAGCACCTTCGCGTTGACCACCGCGTCGGTCTCGTGGTGGTACGTGCGCCGCTCCGAGTGCCCGATGATGACGTACGCGCAGTCGAGGGCCGCGAGGAACGCGCCGGAGACCTCGCCCGTGTAGGCGCCCGAGTCGTGCGCCGACAGGTCCTGCGCGCCGTAGGCGAGCGGGAGCGAGTCGGCTGCGATCAGCGTCTGCACCGAGCGCAGGTCGGTGAACGGCGGGAACACGGCCACCTCGGCGTCGGCGTAGTCGTGCTTCGCGTCGGCCAGCGACCACGCGAGCTTCTGCACGAACGCGATCGACTGCAGGTGGTCGAGGTTCATCTTCCAGTTGCCCGCGATGAACGGGGTGCGCTTCACTGCCATCCGAGGACCTCCAGTCCGGGGAGCTTCTTGCCCTCGAGGAACTCGAGGCTCGCGCCTCCGCCCGTCGAGATGTGTCCGAATGCGTCGTCGGCGAAGCCGAGCTGGCGCACCGCCGCGGCGGAGTCGCCGCCGCCGATGACGCTGAGGCCGTCGACCTCGGTGAGCGCCTGTGCGACCACGCGAGTGCCCTCGGCGAAGGGCGCGAGCTCGAACACGCCCATCGGACCGTTCCAGAACACCGTCTTCGATTCGCGGATCCGCTCGGCGAAGGCCGCGGCCGTGTCGGGTCCGATGTCGAGTCCGAGTCCGGATGCCCCGAACGCCGTCTCCTCGATGGCGTCGGCCGGCGCGACCTCGTGCGCGGCATCCGCGGCGAAGCGCTCGGCCACGACCACGTCGGTCGGCAGGAGGATGTCGACGCCGCGTTCGGCGGCCTCGGCCAGGTAGCCCTGCACCGTCTCGATCTGGTCCGCCTCGAGGAGGCTCGAACCGACCTTGTGGCCCTGCGCCGCGAGGAACGTGAAGAGCATGCCGCCGCCGATGAGCAGCGCGTCGACCCGCGGCAGCAGGTGCGCGATGACGCCGAGCTTGTCGGAGACCTTCGAGCCGCCCAGGACGACCGTGTAGGGACGCTCGGGCGACTCCGTGAGCCGGTCGAGCACGTCGAGCTCCGAGGCGATGAGGAGGCCCGCGGCGCTCGGCCGCAGCTCCTCCAGCTCGTAGACGCTCGCCTGTTTCCGGTGCACGACGCCGAAGCCGTCGGAGACGACGGCGTCGGCGAACTCGGCGAGCTGGCCGGCGAACGCCGTGCGCTCGGCTTCGTTCTTCGAGGTCTCCCCCGGGTTGAACCGGAGGTTCTCGAGCACGAGCACCTCGCCGTCGCCGAGGGCCGCGACCTTCGCCGCCGCATCCGTGCCGACCGTGTCGGACGCGAACGCCACGGGAGCGTCGATGAGCTCGTCGAGGCGGGCCGCGACGGGCGCGAGGCTGTAATTGGGGTCGGGCGCCCCGTCCGGGCGACCGAGGTGGGAGACCACGATGACGCGGGCCCCCTGGCCCGTGAGGGCCTCGAGGGTGGGCACCGACGCCCGCACGCGGCCGTCGTCCGTGATGACCCCGTCCTGGAGAGGAACGTTGAGGTCGCAGCGGACGACGACGCGCTTGCCGGCGAGCGGACCGAGGGTTTCGATCGTTCGCAGGGTCACGACGGCCCGCTTCAGAGGCGCTCGGCGACGTACTCGGTGAGGTCGACGAGACGGTTGGAGTAGCCCCACTCGTTGTCGTACCAGCCCGAGAGCTTCACCTGGTCGCCGATGACGCGCGTGAGACCGGCGTCGAAGATGCAGGAGTACGGGTCGGAGACGATGTCGCTCGAGACGATCTCGTCCTCCGTGTACTTCAGGATGCCCTTGAGGGGGCCGTCGGCGGCGGCCTTGTAGGCGGCCTTGACCTCGTCGACCGTCACGGGACGCGAGGAGGTGACGGTGAGGTCGGTGATGGATCCGGTGGGGACCGGGACGCGCAGGGCGAAGCCGTCGAGCTTGCCGACGAGCTCGGGCAGCACGAGGCCGATGGCCTTCGCCGCACCGGTCGAGGTCGGGACGATGTTGATGGCGGCGGCGCGGGCGCGGCGGAGGTCCTTGTGCGGGCCGTCCTGCAGGTTCTGGTCGGCCGTGTAGGCGTGCACCGTGGTCATGAGGCCGCGCTCGATGCCGAACGCGTCGTTGAAGACCTTGGCCAGCGGCGCGAGGCAGTTCGTGGTGCACGACGCGTTCGAGATGATGTTGTGCTTCTCGGGGTCGTACGAGTCCTCGTTGACGCCCATGACGAAGGTCGCGTCCTCGTCGGTCGCCGGAGCGGAGATGAGGACCTTCTTCGCGCCGGCCTCGAGGTGCTTGCGTGCGTCAGCGGCCTTGGTGAAGAAGCCGGTCGACTCGATGACGATGTCGACGCCGAGCTCGCCCCAGGGCAGGTTCGCGGGGTCGCGCTCCGCGAAGGCCTTGATCGCCTTTCCGTTCACGATGATGTGGTCGTCGTCGTAGTCGACGGTCGCGTCGAGGCGACCCGTGACCGAGTCGTACTTCAGCAGGTGCGCGAGCGTCTTGTTGTCGGTGAGGTCGTTCACGGCGACGATCTCGAGGTCGGCGCCCTGGGCGAGGGCGGCTCGGAAGTAGTTGCGGCCGATGCGGCCGAAGCCGTTGATGCCGATCTTTACGGACACGGATGTCTCCTGAATTGACGTGCGCGAATGCGCGGATTCCAAGGTGAACTGATCGGACGGCGGTGTCCCCGGACGGCGCCCGGGGACACCATCCGCTATGACAGTAGCAGCAGCCCTGAGGTCTTCTCGCGTGCTGCCTGGAGGCGCAGCTGGGCGTTGTCCCAGTTCGCGATGTTCCAGAACGCCTTGACGTAATCGGCGCGGACGTTCTGGTAGTCGAGGTAGTACGCGTGCTCCCAGACGTCGAGCATCAGCAGCGGGACGATGCCCGCCGGGAGGTTGCCCTGCTGGTCGAAGAACTGCACGATGATGGGCCGCTGGCCGATCGAGTCCCACGCGAGCACGGCCCAGCCGGAGCCCTGCACGCCGAGCGCGGTGGCCGTGAAGTGGGCCTGGAACTTGTCGAACGAGCCGAACTCGTCGTCGATCGCCGAGGCCAGCTCGCCGGTCGGCTTGTCGCCGCCGTCGGGCGACAGGTTGGTCCAGAAGATCGAGTGGTTGACGTGGCCGCCGAGGTTGAACGCGAGGTCCTTCTCGAGCTTGTTGACGTTGGCGAGGTTGCCCGAGTCGCGCGCCTCGGCGAGCTGCGCGAGGGCCGTGTTGGCACCGGTCACGTACGCCTGGTGGTGCTTCGAGTGGTGCAGCTCCATGATCCGACCGCTGATCGACGGCTCGAGGGCCGCGTAGTCGTACGGGAGATCGGGGAGGGTGTAGTCAGCCATTGCTTCTCCTTGTCAGATGCCGGGGAACCGGGCCTCTGCCCGGCGCGACCGCGGCATCCCCTAGCCTATGCCTGACGCTGCGGGCGCTGCCGGGCCTTGACGCTTTCGGTCACCTGCCCGGGCGGCCGTCGGCGGTCGGATGCCGCGGCGCCGCGCTCGCCCGCTCAGTCGTCGAGATCGGCGGGCAGGCTCGCCTCGGTGCCGGGGACGCCCAGCTCCGCGGCGCGCTTGTCGGCCATGGCCAGCAGGCGTCGGATGCGTCCGGCCACGGCGTCCTTCGTCATGGGCGGGTCGGCGTGGTGGCCGAGCTCGTCGAGGCTGGCGTCGCGGTGCGCGAGGCGCAGCTCCCCCGCGTACTTCAGGTGGTCGGGGATGTCGTCGCCGAGGAGCTCCATGGCGCGCTCCACGCGCGCGCACGCGGCGACGGCGGCCTGCGCCGACCGGCGGAGGTTCGCGTCGTCGAAGTTCACGAGGCGGTTCGCGGTCGCGCGCACCTCGCGCCGCTGCCGCAGCTCCTCCCAGTTGCGCACGGTCTCGGTCGCGCCCATGATCGCGAGCATCGCGCTGATCGCCTCGCCGTCGCGGATCACGACGCGGTGCACGCCGCGCACCTCGCGGGCCTTCGCCGAGACGCCCAGGCGGCCGGCCGCGCCCACGAGGGCCATCGCCGTCTCGTTGCCGGGGCAGGTGACCTCGAGCGCCGCCGATCGGCCGGGGTCGGTGAGGCTGCCGTGCGCGAGGAACGCGCCGCGCCAGACGGCTGCGACGTCGTCGCGCGAGCCCGTTGTGAGCTTGTTCGGCAGCCCGCGCACCGGACGGCGGCGGGCGTCGAGCAGCCCGGTCTGCCGGGCGAGCGTCTCGCCGCCGTCGAGCACGCGCACCAGATACTGGTTCTGCCGGCGGATGCCGGACGGCGAGATCACGGAGACATCGGGTCGCACGCCGTAGAGCTCGCCGAGGTCGCGGGTCACGCGTCGGGCGATCGTCGGCGAGTCGAGCTCGGCCTCGATCGCGATGCGGCCCGAGATGATGTGCAAGCCGCCTGCGAAGCGCAGCACCGAGGCGAGCTCGGCCGCACGCACGCTCGTCTTCGACACCTCGACCCGCGCGAGTTCCTCTTTCACGTCGGCGGTCAGTGCCACGTCACGTCCTCTCGTTCATTCATGTGGTGCGGCCGGCTCATTCACGGCCGCGATCGCGATGCTTCACGCTGACGGCCACGCCCGGGAGCGCGCCCAGGCGGTCGGCCAGCTCGCGGACGATGGCCACCGAGCGGTGCTTGCCGCCGGTGCATCCGATCGCGATGGTCGCGTGTCGCTTGTTCTCACGTTGGTAACCCGCGAGCACCGGCTCGAGGGCGGTGGCGTAGGCGTCGATGAACTCGCGCGCACCGGGCTGGCCGAGCACGTACTCGGCCACCTCGGGGTCCTCGCCGTTGAGGTGGCGGAGCTCGGGGATCCAGAAGGGGTTGGGCAGGAACCGGGCGTCGGCCACCAGGTCGGCGTCGGCCGGGAGCCCGTACTTGAAGCCGAAGCTCAGCAAGGTGACCCGCAGGCCGGCGCGACCCTCCTCGGCGAAGGTCTCGGTGATGAGCGTCGCGAGCTGGTGGATGTTGAGGTCGGACGTGTCGACGACGATGTCGCTCGATTCACGAAGCTCGGCCAGCCGACCGCGCTCGGCGCCGATGCCGTCGAGCAGGGTGCCGTTGCCCTGCAGCGGGTGAGGGCGGCGCACGGACTCGAAGCGGCGCACGAGCACGGCGTCGGTCGCGTCGAGGAACACGACGCGCACGTTCACGCCCGTTCGCAGTGCCTGGATGATGTCCTGCAGCTCCGAGAAGAAGTCGCGGCCGCGCACGTCGACGACCGCCGCGATGCGCGGGAGCGAGGCCCCGGCGCGCTCGACGAGTTCGACGAGCGGACGCAGCATCTGCGGCGGGAGGTTGTCGACGACGTACCAGCCCAGGTCCTCGAGCGCGTTCCCGACGGTGGATCGTCCGGCGCCCGACATCCCGGTGACGATGAGCATCTCCTGCTGGTGGTGCTCAACCTCGGCTGCCATCGTCCCCTGCCCCCGTTTCGCGCGTCGACACCCCAGCCTACCGGGGCGCCGACACGCCGTCAGCGTGCAGGTGCGCGTGGACCGTGGCCGCGAGGCTCGGGCCGATGCCCTTCACCTCGGCGATCTCGGTCTCCCCCGCGCCGCGCAGTCGCTTCACCGATCCGAAGTGCTTCAGCAGCTCCCGCACTCTGGCCGGCCCGAGCCCCGGGATCTCGGAGAGCACCGTCGAGATGTCGCGCTTGCGGCGCTGGCGCTGGTGCGTGATGGCGAAGCGGTGCGCCTCGTCGCGGACGCGCTGGAACAGGAACAGGGCGTCGCTGTTGCGCGGCAGGATGACCGGGAAGTCGGCCTCGGGCGTCCAGATCTCCTCGAGCCGCTTGGCGATGCCGCACAGGTAGATGCCCTCGACGCCCGACTCCTCGAGCGCCCGGGCCGCGGCCGCCACCTGCGGCTGCCCGCCGTCGACGACGAGGAGGTTGGGCCGGTAGGCGAACTTCTTGCGCCGCTCGGAGACCACCGGGACATCCGCTGCGTCGCCGTTCTGGGTGTCGTCGTTCGGCGCGTCGCGGCCGGCCCCCGCCCCCGCGACCGCCTGATCGGATGCCTCGTCGCCGGCCGGCCTCGCGAGGTACGCGAGCCGGCGCGTGAGCACCTGGTGGATCGAGTCGGTGTCGTCGGTGGAGCTCGGGATGGTGAACCGGCGGTACTCGTCTTTTCGCGCGAGACCGTCTTCGAACACGACCATCGACGCCACGATGTTCGTGCCGCTGAGGTGCGAGACGTCGTAGCACTCGATGCGCAGCGGCGCGTCGGCCATGCCGAGGGCCTCCTGGATGTCCTCCAGCGCCCGCGAGCGGGTCGTGAAGTCGGCGCTGCGACGCGTCTTGTAGAGCATCAGGGACTGCTTGGCGTTCTGCGTCGCCGTGGCGAGCAGTTGCGCCTTCGCCCCGCGCTGCGCGACGCGGAGGGTCACGTTGCGGCCCGCGAGCCCGCCGAGCCAGGTCTCGAGCGCCTCGGCGTCGTCGGGCAGCTCGGGCACGACCACCTCGCGCGCCGGCGTCAGGTCGTCGCCGTACGCGTTCTGGACTACGACATCGACGAGCTCGCCGAGCGGCACGTCGAGCTCCTTGTCGACGGTCCACGACCGTTCACCGCGGATGCGGCCGCCGCGGACCATGAACAGGTGCACCGCGGCGGCGAGCTCGTCGTGCTCGATGCCGAACACGTCGAGGTCGACACGGTCGCCGAGCACGACGGCGCTCTTCTCGAAGAAGGCCGTGGCCGCCTGCAGCTGGTCGCGCTTGCGCGCGGCCGACTCGTAGTCGAGCACGGCCGACGAGGCGTGCATCTCGCGCTCGAGGTCGCGCACGATGCGCGGGTCCTGGTTCTGCATGAACGCGACGAACCGATCGACGTTCGCCCGGTGCTCCTCGACCGTGACCCTGCCCGAGCACGGCCCGAAGCACCGCCCGATCTGGCCTGCGAAGCACGGCTTGCCCGTCGCCATCGCGCGCCGGTAGTCGCTGTCCTTGCACGTGCGGATCGGGAAGAGCTTGATGAGGATCTCGAGCATGTCGGTGACGGCCCACATCTTCGGGTACGGGCCGAAGTACCGGGCCCCCGGGATGCCGCGCTTGCGCGAGACCATCGCGCGCGGCGCCTCATCGGCGAGCGTCACGACGAGGTACGGGTAGGACTTGTCGTCCTTGAACCGCACGTTGAACGGCGGCTTCAGCTCGTTGATCCACGTGATCTCGAGGTTCAGCGCCTCGACGTCGCTCGCGACGACGGTCCACTCGACGGATGCCGCGCTGAGCACCATGCGGCGGGTGCGCTCGTGCAGGCTGTACAGCGGCGCGAAGTAGTTCGACAGGCGAGCACGCAGGTTCTTCGCCTTGCCGACGTAGAGCACGCGGCGATCGGCGTCGCGGAACCGGTAGACGCCGGGGCCCGTGGGGATCTCCCCCGGCTTCGGTCGGTACGGAACGGTGTCTCGTGACAGCGCTGTGGTCATCCGCGTCAGCTGGCGACCTCGACGTGGGCGGATGCCGCGTCGAAGATCTCGCGCAGGAAGTAGCCGGTGTGGCTCTCGGCCACTCGAGCCACCTGCTCGGGCGTGCCGGTCGCGACGACCTGGCCGCCGCCGGAGCCGCCCTCGGGCCCGAGGTCGATGATCCAATCGGCGGACTTGATCACGTCGAGGTTGTGCTCGATGACGATGACCGTGTTGCCCTTGTCGACGAGCTTGCCGAGCACCTTCAGGAGCTTCCGCACGTCCTCGAAGTGGAGGCCCGTCGTGGGCTCGTCGAGCACGTACACGCTGCGGCCGTTCGAGCGGCGCTGGAGCTCGGTGGCGAGCTTCACCCGCTGCGCCTCGCCGCCCGACAGGGTCGTGGCGCTCTGCCCGAGCTGCACATAGCCGAGGCCGACGTCGACGAGCGTCTTGAGGTACCGGTGGATCGCCGAGATCGGCTCGAAGAACTCCGCCGCCTCGCTGATCGGCATCTCGAGCACCTCGGCGATGTTCTTGCCCTTGTAGTGCACCTGCAGCGTCTCGCGGTTGTACCGCTTGCCGCCGCAGACCTCGCACGCGACGTACACGTCGGGCAGGAAGTTCATCTCGATCTTGATCGTGCCGTCGCCCGCGCACGCCTCGCATCGCCCGCCCTTGACGTTGAAGCTGAACCGGCCGGGCAGGTAGCCGCGCGCCTTCGCCTCGGTGGTCTCGGAGAAGAGCGTGCGGATGCGGTCGAACACGCCCGTGTAGGTCGCCGGGTTCGACCGCGGCGTGCGGCCGATCGGCGCCTGGTCGACGTGCACGACCTTGTCGAGCTGCTCGATGCCCGTGACGCGGCGGTGCTTGCCCGGCACCTTGCGGGCGCCATTGAGCCGGTTCGCGAGCACGCGGTAGAGGATGTCGTTGACGAGCGACGACTTGCCCGAGCCGCTCACGCCGGTGACCGCCGTGAACGTGCCGAGCGGGAACTCCACGTCGACGCCCCGCAGGTTGTTGGCCTCGGCGCCCTGCACCGAGATCATGCGGCCGGGATCGATCGCGCGCCGCCGGGTGGGCATCGCGATCTCCTTGCGGCCCGACAGGTAATCACCCGTCAGCGAGCGCGAGTTCTTGAGGAGGTCGGCGTAGCTGCCCGAGTGCACCACGGTACCGCCGTTGACGCCGGCTCCCGGGCCGATGTCGACGATCCAGTCGGCCGTGCGGATCGTGTCCTCGTCGTGCTCGACGACGATGAGCGTGTTGCCGAGGTCGCGCAGGGCGACGAGCGTGTCGATCAGGCGGCGGTTGTCGCGCTGGTGGAGCCCGATGCTCGGCTCGTCGAGCACGTAGAGCACGCCCGTGAGGCCCGAGCCGATCTGCGTCGCGAGCCGGATGCGCTGCGCCTCGCCGCCCGAGAGGGTGCCGGCCGCCCGGGCGAGGTCGAGGTAGCTGAGTCCCACCCGGATCAGGAAGTCGAGGCGGACCTTGATCTCGCGGAGCACCTGGGCGCCGATGGCCTGCTCGCGGTCGGTGAGTTGGAGTCGGTCCATGAACGCGCGGGCATCGGTGAGGCTGAGCAGGCCGACGTCGGCGATGCTGTGGTCGTGGATGAGCACCGAGAGCACCTCGGGCTTGAGGCGCTTGCCGTCGCACACCGGGCACGGCACCTCGCGGAGGTACTCGGCCCAGCGCGCCCGCTGCACGTCGGTCTCGGCCTGGAGGTACTGGCGCTCGATGTACGGCACCACACCCTCGAAGCCCGACGTGTAGCTCATCTCGCGGCCGTAGCGATTGCGCCACCGCACCTTGACCTCGAAGTTGTCGCCCCGGAGCACGGCGTTGCGCGCGTCGGCCGGGAGCTCCTCCCACGGCGTGTCGAGCGAGAAGCCGAGGTCGCGGGCCAGCCCGTCGAGCAGCTTCTCGTAGTAGTTGTAGAGGCTCTTGCCCTGCGAGGTCCACGGCAGGATGACGCCCTCGGCGATGCTGAGCGTCATGTCGCCGAGCAGCAGCGCCTCGTCGACCGACATGCGCGTGCCGAGGCCCGAGCACTCGGGGCAGGCGCCGAACGGCGCGTTGAACGAGAAGGTGCGCGGCTCGATCTCGGTGAGCTGGATCGGGTGCTGGTTGGGGCACGAGAGCTTCTCGGAGAACGTGGTCCACGCGTCGGGGCCGGTCTCGTCGACGAAGTTGACCTGCACGAGCCCGTCGGTGAGGCGCAGGGCCGTCTCGAGCGAGTCGGTGAGGCGGCCGAGGAGCTCGGGACCGGCGACGAGCCGGTCGATCACGACCGAGATGTCGTGCTTGACCTGCTTCTTCAGCACCGGAGGCTCGTCGAGCCGGATGACCTCGCCGTCGACGACGGCGCGCGAGTAGCCGCCCGCCGCGAGTTCGCGGAACAGGTCGACGAACTCGCCCTTCTTCTGCGACACGACCGGGCTCAGCACCTGGTAGCGCGTGCCCTCTGAGAGCTCCATGAGCTGGTCGGCGATCTGCTGCACCGTCTGCCGCTGGATCTTCTCGCCGCACACCGGGCAGTGGGGCACGCCGATGCGTGCCCAGAGGAGGCGCATGTAGTCGTAGATCTCGGTGATCGTGCCGACCGTCGAGCGCGGGTTGCGGTTCGTCGACTTCTGGTCGATCGACACCGCCGGGCTCAGCCCCTCGATGAAATCGACGTCGGGACGGTCGACCTGGCCGAGGAACTGGCGGGCGTATGCGGAGAGCGACTCGACGTAGCGACGCTGGCCCTCGGCGAAGATCGTGTCGAACGCGAGCGAGGACTTGCCCGAGCCCGAGAGCCCCGTGAACACGACCATGGCATCGCGCGGGATCTCGACGTCGACGTTCTGCAGGTTGTGCACGCGGGCACCGCGGACACTCAGGCGCGAGTGGGCATCGAGACGTGAAACTGGCACCCTCCGAGTCTAGAGAGCGCCACCGACACCAAGTCGGGCGCGGCACGTGCTCTCAGCGAACATACGTTCGATTCTCGGAGTTCGAGGGGGCTCCCCTCCTACGTCAGGTGTCCGGCCTTCTCCATCTGCCGGAGCTCGCGCTTGAGCTCGGACACCTCGTCGCGCAGGCGTGCGGCGAGTTCGAACTTCAGCTCGCCTGCGGCCTCGAGCATCTGGTCGTTGAGGTCGCGGATGAGATCTTCGAGGTCGTTCGCACCCTCGGCGGCGATGCCCTCGCGGCGGAGGTTCGGGACCGGCGCCTTGGTGCGACCCTCGCGACCGGCGAGCAGCGCCGCGGTGTCGGCCTCCTCACGCGCGAGCACCGCCGTGATGTCGGCGATGCGCTTTCGCAGCGGCTGCGGGTCGATGCCGTTCGCACGGTTGTACTCGAGCTGCAGCTCCCGGCGACGCGTGGTCTCGTCGATCGCCGCCGCCATCGACTCGGTGAGCACGTCGGCGTACATGTGCACCTCGCCCGACACGTTGCGCGCGGCTCGGCCGATGGTCTGGACGAGCGACGTCGACGAGCGGAGGAAGCCCTCCTTGTCGGCGTCGAGGATCGCCACGAGCGACACCTCGGGCAGGTCGAGGCCCTCGCGAAGCAGGTTGATGCCGACCAGCACGTCATAGACGCCGGCCCGCAGCTCGGTGAGCAGTTCGACACGACGGAGCGTGTCGACGTCGGAGTGCAGGTAGCGCACGCGCACGCCGGCCTCGGTGAGGAAGTCGGTGAGCTCCTCGGCCATGCGCTTCGTGAGCGTCGTCACGAGCACGCGCTCGTCGCGCTCGGCGCGGATGCGGATCTCCTCGAGCAGGTCGTCGATCTGGCCCTTCGACGGCTTCACGACGATCTGCGGGTCGACGAGGCCGGTCGGGCGGATGATCTGCTCGACGACGCCGTCGGCGACGCCCATCTCGTAACGGCCGGGCGTGGCCGAGAGGTAGACGGTCTGGCCGACGCGCGCCTTGAACTCGTCCCACTTGAGCGGACGGTTGTCGATCGCGCTCGGCAGGCGGAACCCATGCTCGACGAGCGTGCGCTTGCGCGAGGAGTCGCCCTCGTACATCGACCCGATCTGCGGCACGGTGACGTGCGACTCGTCGATGACGACCAGGAAGTCGTCGGCGAAGTAGTCGAGGAGGCAGTGCGGCGCCTCCCCCGGCGCTCGCCCGTCGATGTGCCGCGAGTAGTTCTCGATGCCCGAGCAGAACCCGATCTGCTCCATCATCTCGAGGTCGAACGTGGTGCGCATGCGCAGGCGCTGCGCCTCGAGCAGCTTGCCCTCGCGCTCGAGCTCGGCGAGGCGCTCGTCGAGCTCGTCGCGGATCGTGCCGATCGCCCGCTGCATCACGTCGGTGCTCGCCACGTAGTGCGAGCCCGGGAACACCGGCACCGCGTCGAGCTTCGCCACGACCTGCCCGGTCAGCGGATGCAGGCTGTAGAGCGCCTCGATCTCGTCGCCGAACATCTCGATGCGGATGGCCAGCTCCTCGTAGACCGGGATGATCTCGATCGTGTCGCCGCGCACGCGGAAGGTGCCGCGCGAGAAGGCGAGATCATTGCGCTGGTACTGCATCGACACGAACTTGCGGATGAGCCAGTCACGGTCGACCCGCTGGCCCACCTGGAGCGGCATCATCGCGTTGAGGTACTCCTCCGGCGTGCCGAGGCCGTAGATGCAGGACACGGTGGAGACGACGACGACGTCGCGCCGGCTGAGCAGCGAGTTGGTGGTGGAGTGCCGTAGCCGCTCCACTTCGGCGTTGATGGACGAGTCCTTCTCGATGAAGGTGTCAGTCTGCGGGACGTAGGCCTCGGGCTGGTAGTAGTCGTAGTACGACACGAAGTACTCGACGGCGTTGTTCGGCATCAGCTCGCGGAACTCGGTGGCCAGCTGGGCCGCGAGCGTCTTGTTGTGCGCGAGCACGAGCGTGGGCCGCTGCACCTGCTCGATGAGCCAGGCGGTGGTGGCGGACTTGCCCGTGCCGGTGGCGCCGAGGAGCACCACGTCGGTCTCACCGGCGTTGATGCGGGCGGCGAGGTCGGCGATCGCCGTGGGCTGGTCGCCGCTCGGCTGGTACTCGCTCACGACCTCGAACGGACGGACGGAACGCGTGGCCTGCATGCGTTCAAGTCTAGGTTCGCCCGCCGACACTCCACCCGGCGTGCGCCACGGGCGAACGCGGGCAGGCGCGAGCGGCGGCATCCGCTCGCCGAACGGCGGCTACGCCCGGGCGCGCTCCTGCCGGATGCGCTGCCAGAGCGCGTCGGTCTGGCTCATGGTGTGCGCCATCGACCCGTCGGTGTCGATCACGACGTCGGCGATCGCGAGCCGCGCGGTGTTGTCGACCTGGGCGTCGACCCGGGCCTCGGCCTGGATCGGGTCGAACCCACGCTCCTCGACCAGGCGCTCGACCTGCGTGCGGCGCGGCGCGTTCGTCACGACGATGAGGTCGAAGGGGTGGTCGACGGATGCCTCGACGAGCAGCGGCACGTCGTAGACCACGACGGCGTCGGGGTCCTCGGCCTCCGCGCGCTCGATGAGCTTGCGCGACAGCTCGCGGACGGCCGGATGCACGATCGCGTTGAGCCGCGCCCGCGCGGCGTCGTCGCCGAACACGAGCTCGCCGAGCTTCGGGCGGTCGAGCCGTCCGTCGTGCCCGACAACGCCCTGGCCGAACTCGGCCACGATCGCGTCGAAGGCGGGCTTGCCGGGCTCGACGACGCGGCGCGCGAGGTCGTCGGCGTCGATGTGCACCGCCCCGTGCTCGACGAGGCGCCTGGCGACCGTGGACTTGCCGGAGGCGATTCCGCCCGTGAGACCGATCAGATACACGCTCCCCACTCTATCCATGCGACACTCGACCCGACGGCGACGTCCGGTCGACGGGCCGCACGGCCGGAGGGGGTGTCGATGCTCGAGCTGCTGACCGGCACGGGCCTCGCGCTCGCGGCCGGGCTCAACGCCTGGATCCCGCTCGTCGTGCTCGGCGCGCTCGACCGCTTCACGGGACTCATCGAGCTCCCGCCCGCGTGGGCGTGGCTTGCGAACGAGTGGGTGCTCCTCATCCTCGTCGTACTGCTCGTTTTCGAGTTCGTCGCCGACAAGGTGCCGGGACTCGACTCGGCCAACGACGTGGTGCAGACGTTCGTGCGGCCGACGGCGGGCGGCATCGCGTTCGGATCGGGCGTCGGGGCGACCACCGTGGCGGTCACCGACCCCGAGACGTTCTTCGCCTCGCAGCAGTGGGTCCCGATCGCGATCGGCATCGTCCTCGCGCTCGGGGTGCACCTCGCGAAGGCCGCAGCGCGGCCGATCGTGAACGCGTCGACGGCCGGCGTGGGCGCCCCCGTCGCGAGCGCCGCGGAGGACGCCGGCAGCTTCACCCTCGCGTTCGCCGCCATCCTCGCGCCCGTGCTCGTGCTGCTCGCCATCGTCGTGATGGCGGCGCTCCTGGTCTGGCTGGTGCGCCGACGACGCCTCCGGCGCGAGCGCGCGGCGCAGCCGCCGGCTCCCCCGGGCTGAGACGGCGAGCACGCGACCCCGCGAATCCGGGCCGAACGGGCGCCCGCAACGCCGGAAGGCCGGCCCCCGAGGGGACCGGCCTTCCGTTCGTCGCGTGCGACTAGTTGTTGCTCGAGAGCTTCTCGCGCAGTGCAGCGAGCGACGCGTCGTCGGCAAGGGTGCCGGCCGCCGCGGAGTCGCTCGAGTACGACGCCGAGCCCGCGAACGAGTCGTCGGCGGCAGCAGCAGCGTTCGCCTGGGCGACCTGCTTCTTGTGCGCCTCCCAACGAGCCTGGGCTGCAGCGTAGTCCTGCTCCCACTTCTCGCGCTGGGCCTCGAAGCCCTCGCGCCACTCGTTCGTCTCGGGGTCGAAGCCCTCGGGGTACTTGTAGTTGCCCTGCTCGTCGTACTCGGTGAGCATGCCGTAGAGCGCCGGGTCGAACTCGGTGCCCTCGGGGTCGACGCCCTCGTTGGCCTGCTTGAGCGAGAGCGAGATGCGGCGACGCTCGAGGTCGATGTCGATGACCTTGACGAAGACCTCCTCGCCGACCGACACGACCTGCTCGGCGAGCTCGACGTGACGGCCCGACAGCTCCGAGATGTGCACGAGACCCTCGATGCCGTCGGCGACGCGGACGAACGCGCCGAACGGGACGAGCTTCGTGACCTTGCCCGGGGTGACCTGGCCGATCGCGTGCGTGCGGGCGAAGACCTGCCACGGGTCCTCCTGCGTCGCCTTGAGCGACAGGGAGACGCGCTCGCGGTCGAGCTCGACGGAGAGCACCTCGACGGTGACCTCCTGGCCGACCTCGACGACCTCGCTGGCGTGCTCGATGTGCTTCCACGACAGCTCGGAGACGTGCACGAGGCCGTCCACGCCGCCGAGGTCGACGAACGCACCGAAGTTGACGATCGACGAGATGACGCCCTTGCGGATCTGGCCCGGGTGGAGGTTCGCGAGGAACGTCGAACGCGACTCGGACTGCGTCTGCTCGAGGAGCGCGCGGCGCGAGAGCACGACGTTGTTGCGGTTCTTGTCGAGCTCGAGGATCTTCGCCTCGATCTCCTGGCCGAGGTACGGCGTGAGGTCGCGGACGCGGCGGAGCTCGATGAGCGAAGCCGGGAGGAAGCCGCGGAGGCCGATGTCGACGATCAGGCCGCCCTTGACGACCTCGATGACCTGGCCGGTCACGACGCCGTCGGCTTCCTTGATCTTCTCCACGTCGCCCCAGGCGCGCTCGTACTGCGCGCGCTTCTTCGACAGGATGAGTCGGCCTTCCTTGTCCTCCTTCTGGAGAACGAGGGCCTCGACGGTGTCGCCGACGCCGACGACCTCGCTGGGGTCGACATCGTGCTTGATGGAAAGCTCGCGGGAGGGGATCACACCCTCGGTCTTGTATCCGACGTCGAGGAGGACCTCGTCGCGGTCGATCTTCACGACGGTACCCTCGATGAGGTCGCCGTCGTTGAAGAACTTCAGAGTCTTCTCGACCGCGGCGAGGAAATCGTCAGCAGATCCGATGTCGTTGATCGCGACCTGCTTGGGCGCCTTGGTCGTTGCGGTTGTCATGTAGTGAATGCTCCGTAAAGGACAGAATCGAGCCCGTCGCGAAGTAGAGCGTTTATGACTTCCGCGGCGGGCATGCGGACAGGGATGTCACACGCGTGACGCTCCATCCTAACCGACGGCGAGGGCCATCGGCAACCGGGCTTCCAGCCGCCCGTCAGGGCGCCGTGAGCACGAGATCGTCGATCGTCGCCGTCACGGGTGCGTTCGTTGCGGTGCTGGAGAGGTAGGTGCGCAGGCCGATGCCGCCCGCGGCCTGCAGGCCGGCCGTGGCATCTGTCGCCGTTCGCTGCCAGGCCGCCGGCTCGGGCGTGCCGGCCTTCCACACCTTGAGGTTGAGGGTCGTCGGCGAGGCGCCGATGACCTGCAGGCGCACGTTGAGGCGGTCGCCGGCCGCGTACACGAGCCCGGGGATGTTGATGGCCGGCGTGAGCGCGACCTCTCCCCCGCCGCTCGTGTTCACCCGGACGAGCGAGATGCCGACCGTCCCGCCGACGCGGAGCACGATCTTCGCCTGGTACGCGCCCACGACCGTCACGCGGCGGCCGATCGCCGAGAGGAAGATGCCGGAGCCCGTGGGCGGCTTGTCGACCGCGATGCTGAACCTCAGGTCGCCCGCCTGCTGCGACGCGCCGTCGAGGTACGCGTTGAGGGTTCCCCCGAGCGTGGCCATTCGGAGTCGCCCGGTGCCACCCGTGACCGAGTACGACGAGCTCGCGCCCGTGAAGGTCCATGGGCCGCCGACGTCGGCGGAGCCGAGTCCGTTCACGACCTCGCGCCCGAACGCGTCGGAGGCGATGACCGCCGGCCCGCCCGGATCGACGGCCGTCACGGCCGCCGTCGTCGACGCCGTGGCGCCGTCGTCGTCCGTGACGGTGAGCGTGATCGTGTAGCTGCCCGCTGCGGCGTAGGTGTGCGAGGCGGTGGCTCCGGTCGCGGTGCCGCCGTCGCCGAACTGCCAGGCGTAGTCGGCCACCAGGCCGTCGGAATCGGTCGAGGCGCTGCCGTCGACGGTGCAGCCGAGCCCGGCACACGTCGGAGTGAACGCCGCGACCGGCGGCGTGTTGCCCGCCTGGCCCGCCGTGATCGTGAAGGCGTCGGTGTACGTGCCGCCCGTCGCGGGTACGAATCGCGCCGTCATCGCGGTGGAGGTCGCCGAGACGTCGAGGTTGCCCCACGTCGGGTTCTGGTTGAGCCCGGACGACGTGACGAAGTAGCCGGCCTCGGCATCGGTCGTCGTGACGTCGCGCAGCTGGATCCCGCCCGTGCCGACCGTCGCGAAGACGGTTCCGGCCCCCCGCACGAGGTCGCTGTCGGCGTCGGCCACGCACGCGGGGTTGTAGCCGCCGATGGTGAGCGAGGTGCATCCGGCCCGCGTGACGAGCTGCTTGGAGCGCTGGTACAGGTGCTCGTGGCCGCCGAGCACGAGGTCGACGCGCTTCTGGAGCAGGAGGTTCACGAGGTCGGCGCCCGGGTCGCAGGTGTACTGCCCCATCGAGAGGCACGGCTTGTGCATGCCGACGACGACCCACGGGATGTTCGCGGCGCGGGCCCCGTCGATGGCGGCGGCGGTCCACTGGTACCGGGGCGAGCCGGCCGTGTACGTCCAAGCGCCGTCGGAGTAGACGAGCCCGGGCGAGATCCCGATGAACCGCACGAGCGGGGCGCCCTGCGGCACGTCGACGTAGTACTGCCGGCCGTAGGTGCCGACGACGCCCGGGAGCTGGTTCGGGAGGCAGGCCGAGAAGTCGTTGATGTTGCCGTTGAGGCCGTCGCTCTCGTGGTTGCCCGAGATGAGCTCGAACGGGAACCCCGCACCCACGCGCGCGGTCACGAAGTCGCACCAGGTCTGCTCGGCGCCGGTGGCCCCGTAGGAGAGGTCGCCCAGGGCGAGGTGCAGGTCGGGGTCGAGCGCGTCGACCTGGCTCAGGACCGCGGCCGACTCGGCCCGCGCCGCGATGTCGCCGGACGCGGTGAAGTGGACCGTGCCGGGCGTGGCCGCCGTCCGCGGCTGCACGGTGCTGCCGATCAGGGCCGCGGCGATCACGGAGGCGCCGGCTGCAGCGGCGATCAACGACTTGAGGGCACTCATGACCGCTCCTTGCACGTCGGGTTGACTCGTGCCAGGCGCGGCGGCGCGCCGTCTCCGCAGGGTCGGGCGCCGAGCGCCTCTCGTCGCATGCTAGCCGTCAGCTCGCCCCACCCACCAGTGTTCTTGAGGATTCCTCACCTCAACTGGGGGTTCCAGGGCGAAGCCGCCCAGACGTCCGAGCCACCCGACCCGCCGCGAGCGTCAGCTCAGGAGCGCGCCGCGCAGCGTGTCGAGCCCGACGCCCCCGAGGTCGAGCGCGCGACGGTGGAACTCGCGGATGTCGAACGCATCGCCCTCGCGGCGTGCGACCTCGTCGCGTAGCTGCTCCCAGATGCGCTGGCCCACCTTGTACGACGGCGCCTGGCCCGGCCAGCCGAGGTACCGGTTCACCTCGAACCGCACGAAGCCCTCGTTCATGTTCACGTTCTGCGAGAGGAACTCGAGCGCGTACTCCCCCGTCCACGGCCCCTGGCCGTCGGGGCGCGGCTTACCGAGGTGCACGCCGATGTCGAGGACCACCCGCGCCGCGCGCATTCGCTGGCCGTCGAGCATGCCGAGCCGGTCGGCGGGGTCGTCGAGGTAGCCGAGGCTCTCCATGAGCCGCTCGGCATAGAGCGCCCAGCCCTCGGCGTGGCCCGACGTGCCGGCCAGCTGCCGACGCCAGGTGTTCAGCTTGCCGCGGTTCACGACCGCCTGCCCGATCTGCAGGTGGTGGCCCGGAACGCCCTCGTGGTACACGGTGGTGAGCTCGCGCCAGGTGTCGAACTCGGTCACGCCCTCGGGCACCGACCACCACATGCGGCCCGGGCGGCTGAAGTCGTCGCTCGGACCCGTGTAGTAGATGCCGCCCTCCTGCGTGGGCGCGATGAGGCACTCGAGGGTGCGGATCTCGGCGGGGATGTCGAACTGCGTGGCGCCGAGCTCGGCGACGGCACGGTCGCTGGTCTCCTGCATCCACCGCTGCAGGGCGTCGGTGCCGTGCAGCTTGCGCGACGGGTCGCCGTCGAGGTAGGCGATCGCCTCGGCGACGGATGCCCCGGGCGTGATCTCCCGGGCGATGGACTCCTGCTCGGCGACCATGCGGGCGAGCTCCTCGATGCCCCACTCGTAGGTCTCGTCGAGGTCGATGACCGCGCCCAGGAAGCGGCGCGACTGCAGCGCGTACAGTTCGCGGCCCACGCCGTCGCGCTCGCCCGCGACGGGTGCGAGCTCGCCCTCGAGGAAGTCGGCGAGTGCGCCGTAGGCGGTGGCCGCCTCGGATGCCCCGCGCTCGAGCTCGCGACGCAGCGGCTCCGCGAGTTCCTCGTCGCCGGCCTTCGCGTGCTCGGCGAAGGTCGCGAAGAACCCGTCGGGCTTCGCGATGCGCCGCGCCTGGGCGGCGACCTCGTGCACCTGCCGGACCGCGGGCACCACGCCCTCGCCGATGCCGGCGCGGAGCGTGGCGACGTAGCCGCCGATCGCGCGCGGCACCTCGCCGAGCCGGGACGCGATGCGCTCCCAGTCGTCTCGCGAGTCGGTGGCCATGATGTCGAACACCTCGCGGATCTCCTGCGCGGGGCTCGCGATCACGTTGAGGTCGCGCAGGTGCAGCTTCGCCTCATCGCTCTCGAGGTCGAGCGCGAGCTCGCTGCCGAGGTCGGCGACCGTGATGCGGTCGACGTCGTCGACCGGAGCGGCGGTACGCAGCGCCGCCAGCGCCTGCCGCATCTCGTGCACGGCCCGTTCGTGGCCTTCGGGCGAGTAGTCGGCGAGCCGGTCGTCGGCGGAGGATCGGCCGATGTACGTGCCGACGGCCGGGTTCAGCTCGACGAGGGTGTCGACCCACCCTTCGGCGATGCGGTCGACGTCGGACGGGGTGCGCTCACTCGATGCCATGGGAGCGAGCCTAGGGCACCCCGCCGACGCGCCGCGAAGGCCCGGGCGACCGGCCTCAGCGGCACGTGCAGACGTTTGAGCGGCGCGTGCGAGGGCCCGAGTGGGCCGGCCACGACGCGGGATGCCGCGAGCCGCATGCGTCGGCTCGCGGCATCCGCGTCGCTCGGCTCAATGGGCCGCGTCGTCCCAGTTGGCGCCGCGGCCGATCTGCACGTCGAGCGGCACGAGGAGGTCGGCGGCGTGCGCCATGCGATCGCGCACCACCTCCTCGAGCACGTCGGACTCGCCCGGCGCGACCTCGAAGATGAGCTCGTCGTGCACCTGCATGAGCATGCGGCTCTGCAGCCCGCGACCGGCGATGTCGGCCTCGACGCGCGACATGGCGATCTTGATGATGTCGGCGGCCGAGCCCTGGATCGGCGAGTTGAGGGCGGCGCGCTCGGCGTTCTCGCGGAGCACCCGGTTGGGGCTGGAGAGGTCGGGGAACGGGCGACGGCGGCCGAAGATCGTCTCGGTGTAGCCGTCGATCCTCGCCTGCTCGACCACACCGCGCAGGTAGTCGCGCACCGCGCCGAACCGCTCGAAGTACTCGCGCATGAGCTGCTGGGCCTCGGCCCGCTCGATGCGGAGCTGCTTCGAGAGGCCGAACGCGCTGAGCCCGTAGGCGAGGCCGTAGGACATCGCCTTCACCTTGGTGCGCATGAGGTTGGTGACATCGGCCGGGTCGACCGAGAAGACCCGTGCGCCGACGAACCGGTGCAGGTCTTCGCCCGCGTTGAAGGCCTCGATGAGCCCGGGGTCGCCCGAGAGGTGCGCCATGATGCGCATCTCGATCTGCGAGTAGTCGGCCGTGAGCAGCTCGGCGTACTCGGGACCGTGGCGGAACGCCTCGCGGATGCGTCGCCCGTCTTCGGTGCGGATGGGGATGTTCTGCAGGTTCGGGTCGTTCGACGACATGCGCCCGGTGGCCGCGCCGATCTGGCCGTACGTCGTGTGGATGCGCCCGTCGGTGCCGATCGCCTTGTCGAGGGACTCGATGATCTGGCGGAGCTTCGTGACGTCGCGGTGCTCGAGCAGGTAGCCGAGGAACGGGTGCGGGTTCGACTCCTGCAGGTCGGCCAGCGCGTTCGCGTCGGTCGTGTAGCCGGTCTTCGTGGCCCGGGTCTTCGGCATGCCGAGCTGGTCGAAGAGGACCTCTTGGAGCTGCTTCGGCGAGCCGAGGTTGATCTCGCGGTCGATCTCGGCGTAGGCCGCCTCGGCCAGCGCCGCGGCGCGGGCTCCGAGCTCGCCGGAGAGCGTCGAGAGCTCGCCGTGGTCGACGGTGACGCCGCGCAGCTCCATGGCGGCGAGCACGTGCACGAGGGGCATCTCGACCTCGGCGAGCAGGCGGCGCGACTCCTCGGAGAGCGCGCGGAGCACGACGGGCGCGAGCCGGAGCGTGTACCAGGCGTACTCGGGCGCGCCGGAATCGCTGCCCTCCTCTGGGACGAGCATCGCCGGGTCGGCCTGCGGCACGGTTTCGCCGAGGTGGTACGACACGAGGTCGGAGAGCGTCTTCTCCTGCAGGATCGGCCGCACGAGCCATCCGGCGAGGAGCGTGTCGAGCACGAGCCCGTCGATCGCGAGACCCGACCGCGCGAGCGCCTTCAGCTGCGGCTTCGCGTCGGTGAGGATCTTCGGTGCGTCGCTCGCGAGCCACGCCTCGAACGGCGCCGTCTCGGGCGCGCCTGCCCGCCACGCGAGGTGCACCGACTCGTCGGCGGTCGCGATGCCCGCGCCGATCACGCGTCCGTCGACGACCTCGAGGCTGAGGCCGAGGCCCGCCGGCTCGGCGGCCGCGGCGCGCTCGAGCCACGCGGCGAGGTCGTCGCCGACCAGGCGCTGCGAGGTCGGCGCGGTGGGCGCCGGCCCGGACTCGACGACCTCGGGCTGGGCGGGCGCGGATGCCGCGGCCACGGCGCCGCCGCTGCCGTTGGCCTCGCCCGTTACGAGCTTCGTCACGCGTTCCATGAGCGTGCGGAACTCCAGCCGCTCGAAGATCGGACGCACCGACTCGAGGTCGATCGGACGGGACTCGAGTTCGGCGATCTCGACGTCGAGCTCGACGTCGCGCACGAGTTGGTTGAGCTTGCGGTTGCGCACGGCGTTCTCGCGCCCGTCGCGCAGGTTCTGCCCGACGACGCCCTTGATCTCCTCGGCGTGCGCGAGGATGCCGTCGAGGTCGCCGTAGAGGCCCAGCCACTTCACCGCGGTCTTCTCGCCGACCTTCGGGATGCCGGGCAGGTTGTCGCTCGTCTCCCCGACGAGGGCGGCCACGTCGGGGTACTGCTCCGGGCGGATGCCGTAGCGTTCGACGACCGCGTCGGTGTCGTAGCGCTTGAGCTGCGAGACGCCCTGCGTGTTGGGGTAGAGGAGCGTGACGTCGTCGTTCACGAGCTGGATGGTGTCGCGGTCGCCCGAGACGAGGAGCACGCGGTACCCCTCGGCGGCGCCGCGCGAGGCGAGCGTCGCCAGGATGTCGTCGGCCTCGAAGTCCTCCTTCTCGAGCGTGCGCACGCCCATGGCCCGCAGCGCGTCTTGGAGGAGCGGGACCTGGCCCCTGAACTCGACCGGGGTCTCACCTCGGTTGCCCTTGTACTCCGCGTACTCGCGCGTGCGGAACGACTGCCGCGACATGTCGAACGCGACCGCGAGGTGCGTGGGCTTCTCGTTCTGCAGCAGCAGGAGCAGCATCGACAGGAACCCGTGGATGGCGTTCGTGTGCTGCCCGTCGCGCGTCGAGAAGCTGTCGACGGGGAGGGCGTAGAAGGCGCGGAAGGCCAACGAGTGGCCGTCGATCACGAGGAGGGTGGGCTTGTCTGCGTCCGGCACCCACCAAGACTACAAGCGACCGGTGACACCGATCTCACGGCGGCGGCGGGCGACGGATGCCGCGGCCTCGGGCGCCGGCGGAGACGACGGATGCCGCGACGAACGGGTCGTCGCGGCATCCGCTGCTCGGGCTCTGGAGGCCCTACTTCTTGGGAGCGAGCTGCTCGATAATGGCCTGGGAGACGTCCTTCATGGTGAGGCGACGGTCCATCGATGCCTTCTGGATCCAGCGGAACGCCTCGGGCTCGGTGAGGCCCATCTTCTCGTTGAGCAGGCCCTTGGCGCGGTCGACGAGCTTTCGGGTCTCGAAACGCTCGACGAGGTCGCCGACCTCGGCCTCGAGCGCGATGATCTGGGCGTGCCGGGCGAGCGCGATCTCGATGGCCGGCAGCAGGTCGTTGGGGGTGAACGGCTTCACGACGTAGGCGAGGGCGCCCGCCTCGCTCGCCCGCTCAACGAGCTCCTTCTGGCTGAACGCGGTGAGGAGCACGACCGGCGCGATGTGGCCCTTCGAGAGCCGCTCGGCCGCCGAGATGCCGTCGAGCTGGGGCATCTTCACGTCCATGATGACGAGGTCGGGGCGCAGCTCGGTCGCGAGGGCCACGGCCGTCTCGCCGTCGCCGGCCTCCCCGACGACCTCGTAGCCGTTGTCGCGGAGGATCTCGACGATGTCGAGGCGGATGAGGGACTCGTCCTCCGCCACGACCACGCGGCGCGGCGCCGGCAGGGTCTGTTCGCTGTCTGTCACGCAGGAAAGCCTACGGTATTCTGAGCGGGGCCTCTGGCCGGTGTGGCGGAATGGCAGACGCGGAGCACTCAAAATGCTTTGCCCGAAAGGGCGTGTGGGTTCGACCCCCACCACCGGCACCGTTCAGGCGTGATCACGCCGATGTCGGCCGGCCGGATGCCGCGAGGTACGCGTTGCGCTCGGCGATCAGCCGTTGCAGCCGCGGGCCGACCACCGCCTCGGAGAGTCGCCCAAGGGGCGCCTCGAACACGACGTGGTCGATCATGAGGGTGCCGTCGCCCTCGGCGATGAACGCGTGCTCGTGCCGGTAGCTGCGGAAGGGGCCGCGCACCTGCTCGTCGACGAACCAGTTGGGCGCCTCGAGCTCGGTGATCCGGCTCGTCATGGTGATCGGCATGCCGAACTGCCGCGTGCGCCGGGTGACCTCCTCCCCCAGCCCGATGCGGCCGGAGGTGACGCCGCCGATCGCACGCTCGTGGCTGGCCGCCATCGAGGCGACGTGCAGGTCGATGCTGAGCGAGCGCTCGAACGCCTCCTCGACGGGCATCGCCAACGGCGTGCGGAACTCGAACTCGACGGTCACCACGACATCCTGCCACGGACGCGCCGACGGCCCGGTCGATCGACCGGGCCGTCGGGATCGGCTCTCGCCGAGGGCTGGGGCTAGAGCACCTCGCCGACGACGTGCACGCGCACGTCGTTGGTGGTGCCGGGGATGCCGGGAGGGGATCCCGAGATGATGACGACCTTCTCGCCGTTCACCGCCATGCCGGTCTTCGCGAGCACGTCGTCGACCTGGCCGACCATCTGGTCGGTGTGCGTCACGCGGTCCACGACGAACGACTCGACGCCCCAGTTGAGCGCCATGCGGCGCCGGATGGCGGGGTCGGGCGTGAACGCGAGGATCGGGATGACCGAGCGGATGCGGGTCATCCGCCGCACCGACTCGCCGGTCTCGGTGAAGACGCAGAGGTACTTGGCCTCGACGAAGTCCGCCACCTCGACCGCGGCGAGCGTGATCGCGCCGGCCTGTGTGCGCGGCTTGGTGCCGAGCGGCGGGATGCGCTCGAGTCCGTGCTGCTCGGTCGACTCGACGATGCGCGCCATGGTCTTGACCGTGATCACCGGGTACTCGCCGACGCTCGTCTCGCCCGACAGCATGACCGCGTCGGCGCCGTCGAGGATGGCGTTCGCGACGTCGGAGGTCTCGGCGCGCGTGGGCACCGGGCTGTGGATCATCGACTCGAGCATCTGCGTCGCCACGATGACGGGCTTCGCGAGGCGACGGGCGATCTCGATGGCGCGCTTCTGCACGATGGGCACGGCCTCGAGCGGCAGCTCGACGCCAAGGTCGCCGCGGGCGACCATGATGGCGTCGAACGCCTCGACGATCTCCTCGAGCGCGTCGACGGCCTGCGGCTTCTCGATCTTGGCGATGACCGGCACGCGACGGCCGACCTCGTCCATGATCTCGCGCACGCGCTCGACGTCGGCGGCGTTCCGCACGAACGAGAGGGCGATGAGGTCGGCGCCGAGCTCGAGGCCCCAGCGCAGGTCGGCCTCGTCCTTGTCCGAGAGCGCGGGCACGTTGACCGCGACGCCGGGGAGGTTGATGCCCTTGTTGTTCGAGACCGGGCCGGCGACGACGACCCTGGTCGTGACGACGGTGCCGTCGGTCTCGACGACCTCGACGCGAACCTTGCCGTCGTCGATGAGCAGGTGGTCGCCGGCCTTCACGTCCTGCGGAAGGCCCTTGAAGGTCGTGCCGACGATCTCCTTGGTGCCGAGGATCTCCTCGGTGGTGATCTTGAAGATGTCGCCCTCGGCGAGCTCGTGGGGGCCGTTCTCGAACTTGCCGAGGCGGATCTTCGGGCCCTGGAGGTCGATGAGCACCGCGACCGCGCGGCCGGAGTCGTTCGCCGCCTTCCGGACGTTCTGGTAGACGCCCTCGTGCACGTCGTAGGTGCCGTGGCTGAGGTTCATGCGCGCGACGTCGACGCCGGCATCGATGATCGCCCGGATCTGCTCATAGCTCGACGTCGCCGGCCCGAGGGTGGCGACGATCTTCGCTCGTCTCATCTGGTGTGTGCTCCCGTGTTCCGCGCCGAGGCGCTGGGTTCGTTGGTCGTGGGTCGTGCGTCGCGCCGACGGCGCTCCGCGTGGGCTAGATCGCGAAGGCGCGGGCGTGCGCGGCGATCGGGCTCGGCAACTCGGTGTCGCCTTCAAGGTACCGGTCAACGGCGGATGCCGCAGCGCGGCCCTCTGCGATGGCCCACACGATGAGGGACTGTCCGCGTCCGGCGTCGCCGGCGACGAACACGCCCGGCTGAGCGGTGCTGTAGTCGGCGTCGCGGGCGATGTTGCCGCGGTCGGTGACGGGCAGCTGCAGCTGCTCGTCGAGCTCGCGCGTCTCGGGGCCCGTGAAGCCGAGCGAGAGGAGCACGAGGTCCGCGGGGATCTCGCGCTCCGTGCCCGCCTTCGGCACGCGGCGCCCGTCGAGGTACTCCGTCTCGGCGACCCGGATGGCGCGCACCTCGCCCGCGTCGTTCGCGAGGAACTCGACGGTCGAGGCGAGGTACTGGCGGACGCCGCCCTCCTCGTGCGCGCTCTGCACCTCGAACAGCGTCGGGTGCATCGGCCACGGCTGCTCGGACGGACGCGACGGGCTCGGCTGCTTGCCGATCGCGAGGTTCGTCACCGAGAGCGCGCCCTGGCGGTGCGCGGTGCCGATGCAGTCGGCGCCGGTGTCGCCGCCGCCGAGGACGACGACGTGCTTGCCCTCGGCCGTGATCTGGTCGAAGACCTCGTCGCCGGCGAGGTGGCGGTTCGACTGCACGAGGTACTCCATGGCGAAGTGCACGCCCGGCAGGTCGCGCCCGGGGATCGGCAGGTCGCGGGGCACGAGCGCGCCCGTGGCGACCACGACCGCGTCGTACCGCTCGCGGAGCTGCTCCCACGTGATGTCGACGCCGATGTTCACGCCCGCGCGGAAGCGGGTGCCCTCGGCGGTCATCTGCGCGAGCCGCGCGTCGAGGTGCTTCTTCTCCATCTTGAAGTCGGGGATGCCGTAGCGGAGCAGGCCGCCGATGCGGTCGTCGCGCTCGAACACCGCGACCGTGTGTCCGGCGCGCGTGAGCTGCTGTGCGGCGGCGAGCCCCGCGGGGCCCGAGCCGACGACGGCCACGGTCTTGCCGGTGAGGCGCCCGGGCGGCTGCGGCTGCACCCAGCCGTTGCCGAACGCCTGGTCGATGATCGAGACCTCGACCTGCTTGATCGTGACGGCGGGCTGGTTGATGCCGAGCACGCACGCCGACTCGCACGGAGCCGGGCAGAGACGGCCCGTGAACTCGGGGAAGTTGTTCGTCGCGTGCAGGCGCTCGATCGCGGCGCGGCCCTCGCCGCGGTACATGAGGTCGTTCCACTCGGGGATCAGGTTGCCGAGCGGGCAGCCCTGGTGGCAGAACGGGATGCCGCAGTCCATGCAGCGGCCGGCCTGGCGGCGGAGCTGGGCGGGGTCGCCCTGCTCGTAGACCTCTTTCCAGTCCATGATGCGCACCGGCACGGGGCGCCGCTTGGGCAGCTCCCGCTCGGTGACCTTCAGAAAGCCCTTCGGGTCAGCCACCCGTCACCTCCATGCGGTTCATGGGCACGGCTCGCGTCCACGCCTCGGTCGTCTCAGCCACCCGTCACCTCCAGGATTCGCGTCCACACCACGTCGCCGTCGGGGTCCAGCCCCTCGTCGACCGCGTTCTGGCGGGTACGGAGCACCGCCGCGTAGTCGCGCGGCAGCACCTTCGTGAAGCGGTCGAACGCGGCCTCGCCCTCGGCGAGCAGTTGCGCGGCGACCGCGGAGTCGGTCTGCTCGAGGTGCTGCTCGAGCAGGTCGCGCACGATCTCGATGTCGGCGCTCCCGAGCGGGAGCAGCTCGAGCTCGCCGGTGCTCAGCGCCTCCCGGTTCACGCGGCCCTCGCGCAGGCCGAGCACGTAGGCGGTGCCGCCCGACATGCCCGCGCCGAGGTTGCGGCCGGTGTCGCCGAGGATGAGCGCCAGCCCGCCCGTCATGTACTCGAGCGCGTGGTCGCCCACGCCCTCGACCACGGCGGTCGCGCCCGAGTTGCGCACGAGGAACCGCTCGCCGACGATGCCGCGGATGAACATGCTGCCGCGCGTCGCGCCGTAGCCGATCACGTTGCCCGCGATGACGTTGCGCTCGGCGACGAAGCCGCTGTCGCGCGAGGGACGCAGGATGAGCTGGCCGCCCGAGAGTCCCTTGCCGACGTAGTCGTTCGAGTCGCCCTCGAGGCGCAGCGTGATGCCGCTCGGCAGGAACGCGCCGAGCGACTGGCCGGCCGAGCCGGTCAGCGTCACGTCGATCGAACCCGACGGGAGGCCGTGCTCGCCGTGGCGGACGGTCACCTCGTGGCCGAGCATCGTGCCGACGGCGCGCTCGGTGTTGCGGATCGGCAGCGTGATCTCGACGCTGCCGCCCTGGTCGAGCACGATCGCACCGCGGCGGATGAGCTCGTTGTCGAAGTGCTCGTCGAGCTCGTGGTCCTGCTGGCGGAGGTTGCGGCGCGGCTCGGACTCCGAGAAGTCGGGGCCGACGAGGACGGGCGTGAGGTCGAGGCCCGACGCCTTCCAGTGCTCGACCGCCCGGTCGACGTCGAGCAGGTCGCGGCGGCCGATGACCTCGTCGAGCGAGCGGTAGCCGAGCTCGGCGAGGTACTCCCGCACCTCCTGCGCGATGAACTCGAAGAAGTTGACCACGAACTCGGGCTTGCCCGTGAAGCGCTTGCGCAGCTCGGGGTTCTGCGTGGCGACGCCGACCGGGCACGTGTCGAGGTGGCAGACGCGCATCATGACGCAGCCCTCCACCACGAGCGGCGCCGTGGCGAAGCCGAACTCCTCGGCGCCGAGCAGGGCGCCGACGATGACGTCGCGGCCCGACTTCAGCTGGCCGTCGACCTGCACGACGACGCGGTCGCGCATGCCGTTGAGCATGAGCGTCTGCTGCGTCTCGGCGAGTCCGAGCTCCCACGGCGTGCCCGCGTGCTTCAGCGAGTTCAGCGGGCTCGCGCCGGTGCCGCCGTCGTGCCCCGACACGAGGATCACGTCGGCGAGGGCCTTCGCCGTGCCGGCCGCGACCGCGCCGATGCCCGACTGGCTCACGAGCTTCACGTGCACGCGCGCCTTGGGGTTCGCCCGCTTGAGGTCGAAGATGAGCTGCTTCAGGTCTTCGATCGAGTAGATGTCGTGGTGCGGCGGCGGCGAGATGAGCCCGACGCCGGCGGTCGCGTGCCGCGTGCGCGCGACCCACGGGTACACCTTCGTCGGCGGCAGCTGGCCCCCCTCGCCGGGCTTCGCACCCTGGGCGAGCTTGATCTGGATGTCATCGGCGTGGGTGAGGTACATGCTCGTGACACCGAAGCGACCCGAGGCGACCTGCTTGATCGCGCTGCGACGTTCGGGGTCGAGCAGGCGGTCGAGGTCCTCGCCGCCCTCACCCGTGTTCGACTTGGCGCCGAGCCGGTTCATCGCGATCGCGAGGGTCTCGTGCGCCTCCTTCGAGATGGAGCCGTAGCTCATCGCGCCGGTGGAGAACCGCTTCACGATCGACTCGATCGACTCGACCTCGTCGATCGGCACCGGCGGCCGCACGCCCGTGCGGAGCGCGAACATGCCGCGCAGCGTCATGAGGTCCTCGGCCTGCGAGTCGACCAGCGACGTGTACTCGCGGAACACGTCGTAGCGGCGGTTCCGCGTCGCGTGCTGCAGGCGGAACACCGTCTCGGGGTTGAAGAGGTGCGGCGACCCGTCGCGGCGCCACTGGTACTCCCCGCCCGTGGCGAGGCGCTCGTGCGCCCGCACGGCGACGTCCTCGGGGTAGGCCACGCGGTGGCGGTGCACGTTCTCGGCCGCGATCACGTCGATTCCGACGCCGCCGAGCTTCGAGGTGGTGCCCGTGAAGTACTCGTCGATGAACTCCTGCGAGAGGCCGACGGCCTCGAACGCCTGGGCGCCCGCGTACGACGAGATGGTCGAGATGCCCATCTTCGACATGATCTTCAGCACGCCCTTGCCGAGCGCCTTGATCACGTTGTGCACGGCCTGCTCGGGCGTGACGCCCGTGATCACGCCGGAGCGCACCAGGTCCTCGCAGGTCTCCATCGCGAGGTAGGGGTTCACGGCGGATGCCCCGAAGCCCACGAGCAGTGCGATGTGGTGCACCTCGCGCACGTCGCCGGCCTCGACGACGAGGCCGACCTTCATGCGGGTCTGCGACCGGATGAGGTGGTGGTGCACCGCGGAGAGCATGAGCAGCGACGGGATCGGCGCGAGGTCCTTGGTCGAGTCGCGGTCGCTCAGGACGATGAACGACGCGCCCTCCTCGATGGCCTCGTCGACCTCGTCGCAGAGCTCGTCGAGGCGCGCGCGCATCGCCTCGGGGCCGTCGTCGACCCGGTAGAGGCCCTTCAGCGTCTTCGTGGTGCGCGAGCCGATGCGCGGGTCGATGTGCACGATCTTCGCGAGTTCGTCGTTGTCGATGACCGGGAAGTCGAGGACGACCTGGCGCGCGTGCTCGGGTCCGGCGTCGAGCAGGTTGCGCTCGGGTCCGAGCGAGGAGCCGAGCGATGTGACGACCGCTTCGCGGATCGAGTCGAGCGGCGGGTTCGTGACCTGCGCGAACTGCTGGGTGAAGTAGTCGAAGAGGAGGCGCGGACGCTTCGAGAGCACCGCGATCGGGGTGTCGGATCCCATCGCGCCGAGCGGCTCCTGACCGGTGCGCGCCATCGGCGTGAGGAGGATCTTCACCTCCTCCTCGGTGTAGCCGAAGGTCTTCTGGCGACGGTTCACCGAGGCGGGCGGGTGCACGATGTGCTCGCGCTCGGGCAGCTCGGCGAGGCGGATGCGACCGGCGTCGAGCCACTCGCCCCACGGCTCGGATGCTGCGAGCTCGGCCTTGATCTCGTCGTCCTCGATGAGGCGGCCTGCCTCGGTGTCGACGAGGAACATGCGTCCGGGCTGCAGGCGGCCCTTGCGGACGATCCTCGACTCGTCGATGTCGAGCACGCCGATCTCGCTCGCGAGCACGACGAGGCCGTCGTCGGTGACGAGGTACCGGCCGGGGCGGAGGCCGTTGCGGTCGAGCGTCGCGCCGACGAGCGAGCCGTCCGTGAAGACGATCGCGGCGGGGCCGTCCCACGGCTCCATGAGCATCGAGTGGTACTCGTAGAACTCCCGGCGGGCCGGGTCGATCTCGGTCTGGTTCTCCCACGCCTCGGGCACCATCATCATGACCGCGTGCGGGAGGCTGCGGCCCGAGAGGGTGAGCAGCTCGACGACCTCGTCGAACGAGGCCGAGTCGCTTGCGCCGGGCGTCACGATGGGCAGGATCGGGTCGAGGTCGCCGAGCAGCTCCGACTCGAGCTGCGACTGGCGCGCGCGCATCCAGTTGCGGTTGCCCTGGATCGTGTTGATCTCGCCGTTGTGCGCGATCATCCGGAACGGCTGGGCGAGCGGCCACGACGGGAACGTGTTGGTCGAGTAGCGCGAGTGCACGAGCGCGAGCTTCGACGCGAACCGCTCGTCGGAGAGGTCGGGGTAGAACGGCTCGAGCTGGAGCGTCGTGACCATGCCCTTGTAGACGAGCGTGCGGCACGACAGCGACGCGAAGTAGAGCTCGATCTCGCGCTCGGCGCGCTTGCGGAGCCGGAACGCGAGCCGGTCGAGGGCGATGCCCGAGAGGCGGTCGCCCTCGGACGTGGTCGCGGACGACTGCACGTAGAGCTGCTGCACCACGGGCATGGCGGCGCGGGCCAGCGTGCCGAGCTCCTCGGGCCGAACGGGGACCTCGCGCCATCCGATGACCTCGAGCCCCTCGGATGCCGCGAGCTGGGCGAGCCGGCGCTTGACGCTCGAGCGCGTGGTGGGGTCGACGGGGAGGAACGCGTTGCCGACGGCGTAGGCACCGGCGGCCGGGAGCGCGAAGGGCACGACGGCGCGCAGGAACGCGTCGGGGACCTGGGTGATGATGCCCGCGCCGTCACCGGTGCCGGCGTCGGAGCCGACCGCTCCGCGGTGCTCGAGGTGTCGCAGCGCGTCGAGCGCGGCCGTGATGATGTCGTGCCCCGCGGTGCCACGCAGGGTCGCGACCATCGCGAGGCCGCAGGCGTCCTTCTCGGCGGCGGGGTCGTACATGCCCTGCGCGTCGGGAACGAGACCGAACCTCGAGAAGGGTGGAGTGAGCGACACGTGGACCGTCCTCATCAACTAGATAACAGCGGGGGACGTCGTCGGCCCATCGAAGGGATGTCGCGACGCATGGTGCGGCGTCGCGTCGGAGAACGTGCGCTGGACGCTACGGAGTGCTGGACCGGCTCGAGCTTGTGGCTGCGGTCTCGCCCGTGGTGTTCTCACCCTCGACGCCATCGTCGAGAGAGTCGGAGTCGGACTCGATTTCGTCTGAGTCTACCTCAGCGTCGGGTCCCTTCCATTCACGGCCGGGAACGTACGGCGAGGGCTCGTCGCCGAGGTGCCGGCGGCGCTGCACGAGGTAGAGGACGATGCCGAGCACGACCGCGGCCCACGACGCCCACACGTTCACGCGCACGCCGAGGAACATCTCGCTCGGGTCGACGCGGATCGCCTCGAAGAACGCGCGGCCCGTGCCGTACCAGATCAGGTAGAGCGCGAACGCCTTGCCCCAGCGCAGGTTGATGCGGCGCTCGAGGAAGACGATGAGCGCGGCGCCCGCGAGGTTCCAGACGATCTCGTAGAGGAACGTGGGGTGGAACAGCGTGCCGGCGGCGAGGCCGGCCGGGAACGCGGCGTTGTCGGCCTCGATCTGGAGACCCCACGGCAGGTCGGTCGGCATGCCGAACAGCTCGTGGTTGAACCAGTTGCCGAGGCGGCCGACGGCCTGGGCCACCAGCAGGCCCGGCGCGAGCGCGTCGGCGAACGACCAGAACCGGATGCCGGTGAAGCGGCAGCCGATCAGGACACCGATGGCGCCGCCGATCAGCGAGCCGTAGATGGCGTTGCCGCCCTCCCAGATGTTCCAGATCGCGCCCGGCTGGAACGGGTTCCAGACGTTGGCGCCCGGATAGAAGTAGTCATCGGGGTGCGTGAGCACGTGGTACAGGCGCGCACCGATGATGCCGAGCGGCACCGCCCACAGCGCGATGTCGAGCACGACGCCGGGCTCGGCGCCGCGCTTCGTGAGGCGGCGACCGGTGATGATCACCGCGAGCACGATGCCCGCGAGGATGCACAGCGCGTACATGTGGATGTTCAGGGTCCAGCCGAAGATCGGGATCTCGAGGACCTGCCACGCGTAATCCGGGCTCGGGATGCTGAACGGAGCGATCACGCCGTCGACTGCCTTTCGTCAGGGGGTGCGGCCGCCGCGGCGGCCTCCAAGAGCGTACTTCACTCGGGCTGCGTGCCGCGTGCGAGCTCCGCCGCCAGGTCGCCGGCGGCGGCGACCCCACCGTCGGCCAGCGCCTTCACGAGCGCCGAGCCGACGATCGCGCCGTCGGCGTACTCGAGCACCTCGGACACCTGCGCGGCCGTGGAGATGCCCAGGCCGACGCAGCTCGCGGGCGAGCCCGCGTCGGCGAGGCGGGACACGAGCGTGCGCGCGGCGTGGTCGACGTCGCTGCGCGCGCCCGTGATGCCCATCGTCGAGACGGCGTACACGAAGCCGCGGCTCGCGTCGACGGCCTGCGCGATGCGCGCGTCGGTCGAGGTGGGCGCCGCGAGGAACACGCGGTCGAGCCCGGTGCGCTCGGATGCCGCGATCCAGTCGGCCGCCTCGTCGGGGATGAGGTCGGGCGTGATGAGGCCCGCTCCCCCGGCCGCGGCGAGGTCGTCGGCGAAGCGGTCGACGCCGTACTGCACGACGGGGTTCCAGTAGGTCATGATCAGCACCGGGGCATCCGTGCGCTCGGTGATGCGGCGCACCGCCTCGAAGCCGTCGGCGAGGCGGAACCCGTTCTGGAGGGCCCGCTGCGTCGCCGCCTGGATGACCGGTCCGTCCATGACGGGGTCGGAGTACGGCAGGCCGAGCTCGAGCACGTCGACGCCGTGCTCGACGAGCGCGACGGCGGCCTCGACGCTCTCGTCGAGCGTCGGGAAGCCGACCGGGAGGTAGCCGATGAGCGCGCCTCGCGCCTCCTCGTTGCGGCGGCGGATGACCGACCCGACCGTCCTCATTCGGTAGCTCCCTCGTCGTACAGGTCGAAGTACTTCGCCGCGGTGTCCATGTCCTTGTCGCCGCGACCCGAGAGGCTCACGAGGATCGTGGCGTCGGGTCCGAGCTCGCGGCCGAGCTCGAGCGTGCCCGCGAGGGCGTGCGCGGACTCGATGGCGGGGATGATGCCCTCGGTGCGCGTGAGCAGGCGGAGCGCCTCCATGGCCGCCGCATCGGTCACGGGGCGGTACTCGGCACGGCCGATCGCGGCGAGCCAGGCGTGCTCGGGGCCGACGCCCGGGTAGTCGAGGCCCGCGGAGATCGAGTGCGACTCGATCGTCTGGCCGTCCTCGTCCTGCAGCAGGTAGCTTCGGGCGCCGTGCAGCACGCCGGGGCGGCCCTTGGTGATGGTCGCGGCGTGGCGCTCGGTGTCGACGCCCTCGCCGCCGGCCTCGTAGCCGACGAGGCGAACGTCGGCGTCGTCGAGGAAGGCGTGGAAGACGCCGATCGCGTTCGAACCGCCGCCGACGCACGCGGTGACCGCGGTGGGCAGCGCACCGGTGAGCTCGAGCACCTGCTGGCGCGCCTCCTCGCCGATGATCTTCTGGAAGTCGCGCACCATCTCGGGGAACGGGTGCGGGCCCGCGACCGTGCCGAAGATGTAGTTGGTGGTCGCCACGTTCGTGACCCAGTCGCGCATCGCCTCGTTGATGGCGTCCTTGAGCGTGCGGGAGCCCGCCTTCACCGCCACGACCTCGGCGCCGAGCAACCGCATGCGCGCGACGTTGAGCGCCTGGCGCTCGGTGTCGACCTCGCCCATGTAGATCGTGCACTCGAGGCCGAACAGGGCGGCCGCGGTCGCCGTGGCGACGCCGTGCTGGCCGGCGCCCGTCTCGGCGATCACACGCGTCTTGCCGATGCGCTTCGTCAGCAGCGCCTGACCGAGCACGTTGTTGATCTTGTGCGAGCCCGTGTGGTTCAGGTCCTCGCGCTTCAGGATGATGCGCGCACCGCCGGCGTGCGCGGCGAACCGCGGCACCTCCGTGATGATCGACGGACGCCCCGTGTAGCTGCGGCCGAGCTCGGCGAGCTCCTCGCCGAACGCGGGGTCGAGCTTCGCGAGGTCGTACGCCTCGCCCAGCTCGTCGAGGGCGGCGACGAGGGACTCGGGCACGAAGCGCCCGCCGAAGTCGCCGAAGTACGGACCGGTCTGCGCTCTCAGCGCCATGTCACACCGCCAGGAAGGCTCGGAGGTTTTCGATGGGGTCGCCCGTCACGAGCGCCTCGCCGACGAGCACGACGTCGGCGCCCGCGGCGCGGTAGTGCGCCACGTCGGCCGCCGACAGCACCGCGGACTCGGCGACCTTGATCGCGTCGGCCGGGAAGCGCTCGGCGAGCCGGCCGAAGAGGTCGCGGTCGAGCTCGAACGAGGAGAGGTCGCGGGCGTTCACGCCGATGAGCCGGGCGCCGAGCGCGGCGGCCCGGTCGAGCTCCTCGGCGGAGTGCGTCTCGACGAGCGGCGTCATGCCGAGCTCGACGATGAGGTCGAAGAGCTCGCGCAGTGTCGCATCGTCGAGCGCCGCGACGATGAGGAGCACGAGGTCGGCGCCGGCGGCGCGGGCCTCGAGCACCTGGTACGGCGTCGCGATGAAGTCCTTGCGCAGCACGGGCAGCGACACGGCGGCGCGCACCGCCTCGAGGTCGTCGAGCGACCCGCCGAAGCGGCGCCCCTCGGTGAGCACGCTGATCGCGCTCGCCCCGCCCAGCTCGTAGCTGCGGGCGAGCGCGGCGGGGTCGGCGATCTGCGCCAGCGCGCCGCGCGACGGGCTCGAGCGCTTGATCTCGGCGATGACCTTGATGTGCTCGGCGGGTCTCAGCACCTCGAGGGCGTCGATGGCCGTCGGACGCGCGAGCGCTGCGCGCTCGACCTCGGCGAGGGGGCGCGCGTCACGGCGCGACAGAGAATCGGCGACCGCATTCGCCGTCAGCTCGGACAGCACGCGTCAGTGCACCCTCTCGGCGGTCTTCACGCCGCCGACGCCGTAGCCGGCGCGGGCGAGGATCCAGCCGACGATCGCGCCGATGAGGAGCAGGCCCGCGGAGGCCCAGACGAGCCACTGCACGTCGAAGAAGAACGCCACCGTGCCGATGACGAACGCGATGAGCATGATCGTGACGGAGGTCCACGCCGCGGGCGAGTGTCCGTGGCCGGGATCTGCGTGCTCAGTGCTCATGATGCTCCTTCGTTGCGGGGTTCGGGGGTCAGTCTAGCGGCTGGCACCGGTCGGGCCTTCGCCCGTCGCGGCGTCGTCGGCGGGCGCCTCGGGCGCCGCCCTCGCGTCGTCCGCGTCGGCCCGGGCGGATGCCGCGGGGGTGTCAGGCGGGTCGGTCGCACGGGTCGCGGCGGGCTCGTCGACGACCGCGTCGGGCTCGTCGTCGGTGGGGTCGTCCCCGCGGCTGAGCTCGTCCCAGTCGTCGACGGCGCGATCGGATGCCGCGCGCTCGCGGTCCCCGGCCGAGCCGGGCTCCCCGGTGTCGGCCAGGCGCGCCCCGCGGTACCGGCGCGAGGACGCGGGCCAGCGGGTGCCGGTGACGAGCACGGCGATCCCCGCGAGGACGAGCAGCACGCCGCCGGCGATCGCCGCGACGGGCCACGCGGTCGCGGTCGCCGAGGCCACGAGCTCGGCGGTCGGTCCGGAGCCGGTGACGCCCGTGGCGTCCGTGACCGCCGGGGCGACCGCGGCCACCGGATCGCCCAGCGAGACGCCGGCCGCGAGGAGGACGCAGCCGCCGAGGAGGATCTCGAGCACGCCGAGGACCATCCTGATGCCCGGTCCGGCGATCGCCAGCGCGGCGACGAGCGCCAGCCCGGCGAGGCCGAGCGCGGCGAGGGCGGGCGAGGCGACGCTGCCGGGCACGGCGATCGCCTCGCCGCCCGCCGCGGCATCCGCGAGCCGGAGCTCGTACCAGGTCTGGCTCCACGAGAGCAGCGCGAGGCCGGCGCCGATGATCGTGATGACGATGACCGGCAGCTTCATGCGCGCGGCGGTCACTCGACCCTCCGCATCGCGTTCGCGACGGCGACCGCGCGCAGCGGCGCCGCGGCCTTGTTCACCGACTCCTGGAACTCGGACTCGGGCACCGAGTCGGCCACGAGGCCGCCCCCCGCCTGGACACGCGCCACGCCGCCGGAGATGGTCGCCGTGCGGATCGCGATCGCGAGGTCGGCGTCGCCGCCGAAGCCGAAGTACCCGACGACGCCGCCGTACAGGCCGCGCTGCGCGGGCTCCAGCTCGTCGATGATCTCGAGCGCGCGCGGCTTCGGCGCGCCCGAGAGCGTGCCCGCCGGGAAGGTCGCACGGAACACGTCGACCGCATTCGCGTCATCCCGCAGGTCGCCCTCGACCGACGACACGAGGTGCATGATGTGGCTGAACCGCTCGACGCGCATGAACTCGGTGACCTCGACCGAACCCGCGAGGCAGACCTTCGCGAGGTCGTTGCGGGCCAGGTCGACGAGCATGAGGTGCTCCGCCTGCTCCTTCGGGTCGGCCACGAGCTCGGCCTCGAGCTCGGCGTCCTGCTCGGGCGTCGCGCCGCGCGGCTTGGAGCCCGCGATCGGGTGCGTGAACACGCGGCCGTCCTGCACTTTCACGAGCGCCTCGGGAGACGAGCCCACGATCCAGTACGGCTCGCCCGCCGGGTCCTCGAGGTGCAGCACGTACATGTACGGGCTCGGGTTGAGGCTGCGCAGCACGCGGTAGACGTCGAGCGGGTGCGCGGTCGCCTCGAGCTCGAACCGCTGCGCGATCACGACCTGGAAGATGTCGCCCTCGCGGATGTACTCTTTCGAGCGCTCGACGGCGGCGAGGAAGTCGGCCTTCTCGGTGCGATGCGCGGGGCTCGCGGCGGTCGAGAGGTCGATCTCGGCGAGCCACGCCTCGGACGGGCGGGCGAGGCGCCGCTGCATCCGGTCGAGTCGCTCCTGCGCGTCGACCCAGAGCGCGTCGGCGGCGTCGTCGCCGTCGTTGAGCACGGAAGTCACGAGCTGCACGGTGCCGGTGCGGTGGTCGATCACGACGAGCTCCGACACGAACGAGAACGCCTGTCCCGGCATCCGGAAGTCGGCGGGCGGGCGATTCGGCAGGTGCTCGATCTGGCGAATCGCGTCCCACCCGATGAAGCCCACGAGGCCGCCGGTGAGCGGCGGCGCGCCCGGCACGTCCTCGGTGCGCCAGCGCTCGAACAGCGCCTCGAGCGCGGCGAGCGGCGCGAGGTCGGCCGCGTCGCCGAGCGCGCGCTCCGCGCTCAGCCCGTAGTCCTGCCATTCGACGCGGCCCTCGTACTCGGTGAGCACGCCGTACGACGAGGCGCCGACGAACGAGTACCGCGACCAGATGCCGCCCTGCTCGGCGGATTCGAGCAGGAAGGTGCCCGGGCGCCCTTCGGCGAGCTTGCGGTAGATGCCGACCGGCGTCTCGCCGTCGGCGAAGAGCTCTCGCGTCACCGGGACGACCCGGCGGCCGGGCAGCAGCGCGGTGAACTCCTCGAAGCTCGTGGTGGCGGGCACTCGGGTCTCCTCGTCGTCTCGGCGGGTGTCGTCGTCAGTCGGCCGCGGCGGGCGCGATGCCCTTGCGCACCTCGAGCGGGTCGCCGTCGAAGCAGGTGCGCGTGCCGGTGTGGCACGCCGCGCCGACCTGCTCGACCATGACGAGCAGCGTGTCCGCGTCGCAGTCGAGGGCGGCGGCACGCACGTACTGCACGTGGCCCGAGGTGTCGCCCTTGCGCCAGTACTCCTGCCGCGAGCGCGACCAGAACGTCACCCGTCCCTCGGTGAGCGTGCGCCGCATCGCCTCACGGTCCATCCAGCCGAGCATGAGCACCTCGCCCGTGCCGTCCTCCTGGATGATCGCCGGCAGCAGGCCGTCGGCATTGAAGGCCGCGCGGTCGAGCGGGGATCCGTCAGGCGTCCACTCCTCGTCGTCCCGCTCCAGCTCCTCGTCGCCCGGTTCGCTCATCGCACGACCCTCCCCTCGGCCGCGAGGGCGGCCTTGACCTCGGCGATGGTGATCTCGCCGTTGTGGAACACGGATGCCGCGAGCACCGCGTCGGCGCCCGCCGCGATCGCCGGCCCGAAGTCGCCGACGGCGCCGGCGCCGCCCGAGGCGATCACCGGGACGCTCGCGAGCTCGTGCATGAGCGCCGTGAGCTCGAGGTCGAAGCCCTGCTTCGTGCCGTCGGCGTCGATGGAGTTCACGAGCAGCTCGCCCGCGCCGAGCTCGATGGCGGTGCGCGCCCACTCGAGCGCATCGAGGTCGGTCTCGGTGCGGCCGCCGTGCGTCGTCACGACGAAGCCCGACGGCGTGCGGTCGGAGCGCTTCACGTCGAGCGAGAGCACGCACACCTGCGCGCCGAACCGGTCAGCGATCTCGGCGACGAGCTGCGGGCGCGCGATGGCGGCGCTGTTCACGCCGATCTTGTCGGCGCCGTGCCCGAGCAGGCGCGCGACGTCCTCGGCGGAGCGCACGCCGCCGCCGACGGTGAGCGGGATGAAGACCTGCTCGGCGACGCGCTGCACCATCCCGTAGGTGGTGGATCGGTCGTCGACGGTCGCGGTGACGTCGAGGAACGTGAGCTCGTCGGCGCCCTGGTCGGAGTAGCGCGCGGCGAGCTCGACGGGGTCGCCCGCGTCGCGCAGGTTCTGGAAGTTGACGCCCTTGACGACGCGGCCGCCGGCCACGTCGAGGCACGGGATCACTCGGACGGCGAGGGACATGCGCGCTCCCCTACAGTCGTGCCGCGTGGATCGCGCTCACGAGGATCGCCCGTGCGCCCAGGGCGTACAGGTCGTCCATGACGTGGTTCATGTCCACGCGCGGGATCATGACGCGCACGGCCGCCCAGTCCTTGTCGTGGAGCGGCGACACCGTGGGCGACTCGAAGCCCGGCGCGACGGCCGTGGCGGCCTCGAGCGCGGTCAGGGGCACGTCGTAGTCGAGCATCACGTACTGCCGGGCGACGAGCACGCCCTGGAGGCGCCGCATGAGCGTGTTCGTGCCGGGCTTCTCGACGCCCGAGCCGATGAGCACGGCCTCGGAGTCGAGGATGACCGGCCCGAAGATGTCGAGGCCCGCCTTGCGCAGCGTGCCCCCGGTCGAGACGACGTCGGCGACGGCATCCGCGACACCGAGCCGCACGGCCGACTCGACGGCGCCGTCGAGCTTCACGAGCTTGGCCGTGACGCCGTTGCGCTCGAGGAAGGCCCCGACGAGGCCTGGGTAGCTCGTCGCGACCCGGACGCCCTGCAGGTCGGCGAGCACCGAGTACGCCCCGGGCGCGCCGGCGAAGCGGAACGTCGAGTCGCCGAAGCCGAGCGGCGCGATCTCGGTGGCGTCGGAGCCCGAGTCGAGCAGCAGGTCGCGGCCGGTGATGCCCACGTCGAGCGCGCCCGAGCCGACGTAGGTGGCGATGTCTCGGGGGCGGAGGTAGAAGAACTCGACCCCGTTGCGGGGGTCGGCGACGATGAGCTCGCGCGGGTCGCGGCGGCCGGTGTACCCGGCCTCGTAGAGCATCTGCGCGGCGGTGTCGGAGAGCGAGCCCTTGTTGGGCACGGCGATTCGGAGCATTCCCTGGCTTTCGTGTCGACGGAACTGATCTGCGGTCATGGCGGATCAGAGATGTCGGTACACGTCGGCGAGGGTCAGCCCCTTCGCGAGCATGAGCACCTGCAGGTGGTAGAGCAGCTGCGAGATCTCCTCGGCGGTCTCGTCGTCGCCCTGGTACTCGGCGGCCATCCAGACCTCGGCCGCCTCCTCGACGATCTTCTTGCCGATGGCGTGCACGCCGGCGTCGAGCTGGCGCACGGTGCCGGAACCCTCTGGACGGGTGGTGGCTTTGTCGCTGAGCTCGACGAAGAGGTCGTCGAAGGATTTCACTCGACCAGCCTACCGATGCGCGTGGGTGTGCGCCGACGCGGCGTCGCGCAGCGACGCGATGCGCTCGGCCGGCACCTCCCCGCCGAAGACGGCGGATCCCGCGACGAACGTGTTCGCGCCCGCCTCGGCGGCGATGCCGATGGTGTCGGCGGTGATGCCGCCGTCGACCTGCAGCCACACGTCGAGTCCCGCGTTGCGTACGGCGTCGGCGACGCGGCGCAGCTTCGGCATGGTCTCGGGGATGAACGACTGGCCCCCGAAGCCCGGCTCGACGGTCATGATCAGCACCTGGTCGAACTCGGGCAGGAGGTCGAGGAAGGGCGTGGCATCCGTGCCCGGCTTCAGCGCGATGCCCGCGCGCGCGCCGATCTCGCGCAGCCGTCGTGCGAGCGACACGGGCTCGCCCGCCGCCTCGGCGTGGAACGTGACCGAGGCTGCGCCGGCCTCGGCGTAGCCCGGCGCCCAGCGGTCGGGGTCGTCGATCATGAGGTGCACGTCGAGCGGGATGGGCGAGACCTGCTGCAGCCGCTCGACCATGGGCAGGCCGAACGTGAGGTTCGGCACGAAGTGGTTGTCCATGATGTCGACGTGCACCAGGTCCGCCGACGCGATGCGCCCGAGCTCGTGCTCGAGGTTCGCGAAGTCCGCGGCGAGGATGCTCGGGTTGATGCGCGTCGTCATGCCGCCAAGCCTAGCGAGCGGCCTCCGGGGCATCCGTCGTCGTTCGCTGCACGAGCGCGACGAACATCGCGTCCGTGCCGTGCCGGTGCGGCCAGAGCTGGGCGGTCTCGGGCGCACCGGCGAGGTCGAGCGGATGCCGCGCCACGCCCTGCATGACGGCCTGCGTGTCGAGCTGCCGGATGCCGCCGCCCCATCGCCGGAGCGCCGCGTTCAGCGTCCCGTGGGTCTCGGCGGTGTGCGGCGAGCAGGTGACGTACGCGAGGATGCCGCCCGGCGCGAGCGCCCGCACCGCCGCGTCGAACAGGTCGCCCTGCAGGCGGGTCAGCTCGGCGACGTCCGACGGCGCCTTGCGCCACCGCGCCTCCGGCCGTCGCCGGAGCGCGCCGAGTCCCGTGCACGGGGCGTCGAGGAGGATGCGGTCGAACCCGTCGGGGGCGCCGAACTCAGCCGCGTCGACCGTTCGGCCGTCGCCCACGCGTACCTCGACGGGCAGCGGCACTCCCGCGATCGCCGTGCGCACGAGGTCGGCGCGGGTCGGGACGAGCTCGTTCGCGGCGAGCACCGCGCCGCCCGTGGCGGCCTCGGCGGCGAGCACGGCGGTCTTGCCGCCGGGGCCGGCGCACAGGTCGAGCCAGCGCTCCCCCGGCCGCACCGGTGCCGCACGGGTGAGGGCGAGCGCGGCGAGCTGGGACCCCTCGTCCTGCACGCGGACGCGACCCTCGGAGGACTCGGCCGCGGCGATCGCGTCGTCGGCGACGCCGCCGATCGGCGAGTACCGGTCGGGTTCGAAGCCCGGGACGTCGTCGACGTCGGCGCCGAGGCCCGGGAGCACCGCGAGGTTCACGCGGGGCGAGGCGTTGTCGGCGGCGAGCAGCGCCTCGAGCTCGTCGCCGCGGCCCTCGTGCTCGAGCGCGGCGCGGAACGCGCGGACGATCCACTCGGGGTGGCTCTCGAGGCGCGCGAGGCGCTCCTCCTCGCTGGGCGCGCCCTCGGCGATGAGCTCCCGCCAGCCCTCGGGCGAGGTTCGCGAGATCGTGCGCAGCACGGCGTTCGCAAAGCCCGCCGCCTTCTGCTCGACCCGGCGGGCGAGCGCGACCTGCTCGTTGACCGCCGCGTGGGTCGGCACCCGGGTCGCGAGCAACTGGTGCGCGCCGAGCCGCAGCACGTCGAGGACGGCCGGATCGATCGCCGACGTCGGCCGGCCCGCGGCGAGCTCGATGACCTGGTCGTACGTGCCCTGCCGGCGGAGCGTGCCGTACGTGAGCTCGGTCGCGAGCGCGGCGTCGGCCTTGCTCAACCCCGCCCGGCGGATGCGCACGGGCAGGAGGAGGTTCGCGTAGGCCTCGTCGGCGCGCACCGCCGCGAGCACGTCGTACGCCACGAGCCGTGCCGGCGAGACGCGTTCGTCGCGACGTTCGTCGCGGCGGCCGGTGCGGTTGCCACGATCGCGTGCGGAGCCCTGGGTGCGGCCCCTCCGATCGCCGCCGCTCGCGCCGCGTCCGCCGTCTCCACCCTGCCCGGTGCTCATCGCGCCACCGCCCCATCGCGGCCGGAGCCGCGCCACCAGTCCGCCGCGGACATCGCGGTGCGGCCGGCGGGCTGGACGCGGCGCAGCTCGAGCGCGCCCGTGCCGGTGCCGACGAGGAGGCGTCGCCCGACGAGCTCGAGGGCGCCGGGGGCGAGCGCCGCGGCATCCGTCGCCGTCGTCTCGCTCGCCTCGCCGAGGTCGAGCACCTTCACGCGCTGCTCGTCGACCGTGGTCCACGCGCCGGGCTCGGGCGTGACGCCGCGGAAGCGGCTGCGCACCGCGTCGGCGGAAGCCGTCCAGTCGAGCCGCGCGTCGTCGATGCCGAGCTTCGGCGCGAACGTGGGCTCCCCCGCCTGCGGCGTCGCGGACGCCGATCCGTCGGCGATGCCGTCGACCACCTCGGCGAGCAGGTCGGCGCCCTCGTCCGCGAGCGCGTCGAGCAGCTCGCCCGCGGTGCCGTCGCCCGACGGTCGGGCCCGCATGGCGAACACGTCGCCCGCGTCGAGCTCGGGCACGAGCCGGAACACGGATGCCCCGGTCTCGGCGTCGCCGGCGATGAGCGCGTGCTGCACGGGGGCGGCACCGCGCCAGGCGGGCAGGAGCGAGAAGTGCAGGTTGATCCAGCCGTGCGGGGGCGCCGACAGCAGCGGCTCGCGGACGAGGCCCCCGTAGGCGACGATGACGCCGAGGTCGGGTTCGAGCTCGAGGATGCGCCGCGTCGTCGGCTCGTCGAGCCGCGCTGCCTCGATGACGGCGAGCCCGAGTCGCTCGGCCGCGGTGGCGACCGGCGAGGGCGTCAGCACACGCTTGCGGCCCTGCTGCGCCGCGGGGCGCGTGACCACCGCGACGATCTCGTGCCCGCTCACGGCGAGTCGTTCGAGCGACGGGACGGCGGCGGCCGGCGTGCCGGCGAACACGAGACGGAGCTTCTGCACACTCCATTGTGGCCGACGGCCGCGCACGGCAGGCGCCGGACCGACGGGCCGGCAGCATCGCAGACGGCGTCAGGGCACGTCGGGATCGTCGAACCGCACGCGCAGCACCGGCGGTCGCCGCACGGGACGCCCGGCGACGGGCCGCCGTCGCTCGGTCGCCACGCGGATCATCTCGGCGCGCAGCTCGCGCGCGACCCGGGCGCCCGCGCCGTAGTCGAACCGCGCGATCGCCCGCTGCAGGCCCGCGTCCTCGTCGCCGGTGGGCGCCGGTCCGAGCACGTCGACGCCCTCGATGCCGCGCACCGCGTCGACGGCGCGGGTGACCGCCGCGTGCCCGGCGGTCACGCTCGCGACCCGCACCGCGGGCGGGAAGCGCAGCGCGCGCCGCGCCGCCAGCTCGGTGGCCGCCCACTCGGGCTGGCGCCACGTGGACAGCGCGGTGGCCAGCGCTCCGCCGACGCCCACGAGGAACACCGGCGCGCCGTGAGCCGCCAGCGCGCTGGCGTTCGACCACCACCGCAGGCAGTCCTCGGCGACGCGCAGGGACTCCCGCAGCAGCATCCGCTCGCCGTCGAGGAGCACGACGGCCCGGTAGCCGCCGTCGGCGAGGGGTTCGGCGCCACGCGTGGCGACGACGAGCGCCGGCTCGGCGCCGACACGCAGCACGGGCCGCTCGCCGTCGGAGAGGATCACCCGGGCGCGCGGGAAGGCGCGGCCCAGCTCCTCGGCGGTGCGGCTCGCGCCCACGGTCGCGGCGCGCAGGCGCGTGCCGTCGCACACCGGGCAGCGCCAGCCGCTCGCGCTCGTGCCGCACAGCACGCAGCGCGGGTCACCGCCGCCGCGCGGCACCACGAGCGTGCCCCCGCAGGCCGCGCAGTGGGCCGGCTCCCGGCAGCGGTCGCACGCGAGCAGCGGGGCGTTGCCCGGACGGGCCACCTGGACGAGCACCGGACCCTCGCGCACCGCCTCCTGCGCCTGCCGCCAGGCCGCCGACGGGATGCGCGCGGACCCCGGCTCAGGGCTCGCCTGCTGCTCGGTCAGGACGACCTTCGGGCGCACCTGCGCGGCCGGCTCGAGCGCATGCACCCAGCCGATCCCGACGAGCCGCTCGACCTCGACGCTGCGGGTGTGGGCCGCGAAGAGCAGCGCGGCACTGCTCTGCTCCTGGCGCACGAGCGCCGCGTCACGCGGATGCACGCCCGGTGCGAGCGGTTCGTTGAGGAGCGCGTCGCCGTCGTCCCAGATCGCGATCAGGCCGAGTCGGGCGGCCGGCGCGTACACGGTCGAACGGTTGCCGACGATGATGCGGGCGTCGTCGCGCGTGGCGTCGAGGAACGCGCGGTAGCGGTCGCCGCCCGACTGGCGGGCGTCGGTGCGCAGCACGCGTCGCGAGTCGACGAGGGCGTGGAGCGCCGCCTCGAGCTGCTCCTGGTCGCGGTAGTCGGGCACGACGAGCAGCGCCGAGCGGTCGCCGTGCAGCGCGTGGGCGGCCGCCTGCGCCAGCGTGACGGCCCACGCGCCGACCCACTCCCCCGTCGGCAGGCGCAGCGGACGCGGATCCGCGCCGAGGGTCATCCGCTCGCCGCGGTCGATGCCCCCTTCGATCGCGCCCGCCGGCGCCCCGTGGATCGGCGGCGGCGCCTCGGGCAGGGGGCCGGGGTCGCCCGGCGAGGCGAGCCACGATCGCTCCACCCGCACGTAGCGGCTCGGGACGGCGAGGCGCAGGATGTCGCTCGCATTGCCCGCGGCCCGGTCGGCGACGGCGCGCGCGAGCGTCCACACCTCGGGGACGAGCATGGGCACGTCAGACACGACGTCCTCGAGCTCGCTCAGCGTGCCGCCGTACTCGCTCGTGTCGGCGAGCTCCACGAGCCACCCGTCGGCGATCCGGCCGCCGGTGCGCAGCGGCACGCGCACCCGGACCCCGGGGCGCGCCCGCTCGCGGAGGGGTTCGGGCACCGCGTAGTCGAAGAGCTGGTCGAGCTGCGGCAGGGGCGAGTCGACGAGCACCCTGGCGACGGCGCCGCCCGGCACGTCAGAGCCCGGCGGCGCTGCGGAGGTCGTCGACGCGGTCGAGCCGCTCCCAGGTGAACTCGGGCAGTTCGCGGCCGAAGTGGCCGTAGGTCGCGGTCTTCGCGTAGATCGGGCGCAACAGGTCGAGGTCGCGGATGATCGCCGCGGGCCGCAGGTCGAACACCTCGCGGATCGCGCCGATGATGCGCTCCTCGGGCACGTGGGCCGTGCCGAACGACTCGACGTAGAGGCCGACGGGCGCCGCCTTGCCGATCGCGTACGCGACCTGCAGCTCGATCCGATCGGCGAGCCCGGCCGCGACCGCGTTCTTCGCGACCCAGCGCATGGCGTACGCCGCCGAGCGATCGACCTTCGACGGGTCCTTGCCGCTGAAGGCGCCGCCGCCGTGCCGGCTCGCGCCGCCGTACGTGTCGATGATGATCTTGCGCCCGGTGAGGCCCGCGTCGCCCTGCGGTCCGCCGATCTCGAAGCGGCCGGTCGGGTTGATGAGCACCGAGAGGTCGGAACGCGAGAGCTCGACGGTCTCGAGCACCGGCTGGATCACGAGCTCCTCGACCTCGGCGCGCAGCTGCTCGGTCGAGACGGCCGGCGAGTGCTGCGTCGAGAGCACGACGGTCTCGATGGTGCGCGGCACCTGTCCGTCGTAGCCGACGGTGACCTGGGTCTTGCCGTCGGGACGAAGGTAGTCGAGCTCGCCCTGCTTGCGCACCGCGGCGAGCCGCTCGGCGAGCCGGTGCGCGAGCCAGATCGGCACGGGCATGAGCTCGCGGGTCTCGCGGGTGGCGTAGCCGAACATGATGCCCTGGTCGCCCGCGCCCTGACGGTCGAGTGCGTCGTCGCTGTCGCGCTCGCGGGTCTCGAAGGCGTTGTCGACGCCCTGCGCGATGTCGGGCGATTGCCCCCCGATCGACACGGAGACGCCGCACGAGCGGCCGTCGAACCACACATCCGACGAGTTGTAGCCGATCGAGGTCACGCGGTCGCGCACGATCGCCGGGATCTCGACGTATCCGGTCGTCGTCACCTCGCCCGCCACGTGGACGAGTCCGGTCGTCACGAGCGTCTCGACGGCGACACGGGCGTGCGGGTCGACGGTGAGCAGCGCGTCGAGGATCGAGTCGGAGACCTGGTCGCAGATCTTGTCGGGGTGACCCTCGGTGACGGATTCGGAGGTGAACAGTCGGAGTGCGCTCATGTCGTGGGCTCGTGTTCCTTCGTGGTGTCGGCGTCGGCCGCTGAGGTCGTCACCATCGAGACAACCACGTCGAGGATGTCATGGGCCACTGATGTCTTCGTTCCGTGTGCTCGTGTGACGATGCCGCCGTCGGCTCCGATCACCACGATGCGGTTCTCGTCGCTCGCGAACCCCTCGTGCCAGCCCACGCGGTTGACCACGAGCAGGTCGGCGCCCTTCGCCTCGCGCTTGGCGCGACCGAGCGCGAGGAGCTTCTCGTCGTCGGGCTCGGTCTCGGCGGCGAAGCCCACGAGCAGCGTGCCGTCGTGCGGCGCATGCCCGAGCCCGGCGAGGATGTCGGGATTGCGCACGAGCTCGAGCGTCAGCCCGGCGTCGCTCGCGTCCTTCTTGAGCTTCGACTCGCTCACGTCGGCCGGACGGTAGTCGGCGACGGCGGCGGCCATCACCACGACGTCGGCGCCGCGAGCGGCGTCGGTCACGGCATCCTGCAGCTCGAGCGCGGTCGACACGCGGCGGATGTCGCAGCCGCCGGGGTCGGGCACCTCGAGGTTCGCGGCGACGAGGGTCACCTCGGCGCCGCGCGCGCGAGCGGCCTCGGCGATGGCGACGCCCTGCTTGCCGCTGGAGCGGTTGCCGAGGAACCGCACGGGATCGAGCGGCTCCCGCGTGCCGCCGGCTGTCACGACGACGCGCATGCCCGCGAGGTCGCGTCGACCGGATGCCGCGGCGACCTCGAGCGCGGCGGCCGCGATCACGTCGGGCTCCTCCATGCGCCCGGGCCCGCTGTCGGCGCCCGTGAGCTGGCCGATGGCCGGACCGACGACGGTGACTCCGCGCGAACGGAGGGTGGCGATGTTCGCCTGGGTCGCCGGATGCCGCCACATCTCGGTGTGCATCGCGGGGGCGATGACGACGGGCGCCTCGCTCGCGAGCACGGTGTTGCCGAGCAGGTCCTCGGCGAGGCCCGTGGCGAGCTTCGCGATCGTGTTGGCCGTGGCCGGTGCGATCACGATGAGGTCGGCGGCCTGCCCGATGGCGACGTGGCGGACCTCGGCGACGCCCTCGTAGAGGTCGGTGTGCACGGGGTTGCGCGAGATCGCCTCGAGCGTCGGACGCCCCACGAAGCGGAGCGCGCCCTCGGTGGGCACGACGTGGACGTCGTGCCCGGCGAGCACGAGCGCGCGGACGACGCCGACGGCCTTGTACGCCGCGATGCCGCCGGTGATGCCGACGACGATGTTGAGCCGCGACATCCGCGCCGTGCTATTCGCCGATGGGGCGGAGCCGGAGCTTGTCCTCGTTGATCTCGTGGAGCGCGACCGACAGCGGCTTGTCGTCGATCGACGAGTCGACGAGCGGCCCGACGTTGTCGAAGAGGCTGCCCTCGTGCAGGTCCGCGTAGTAGTCGTTGATCTGGCGCGCGCGCTTCGACGCGAAGATCACGAGCTGGTACTTCGAGTCGACCTTCGAGAGCAGGTCGTCGATGGGCGGATCGATGATGCCGGACAGCTTCTCAGCCATGGAGGAACTCCTTCAGACGGAACGGGCGCACCGGAGTGCGCGGAAAGTCGTGGCCCGGGCAGCTCAACGCCGACCCTTGCGGGGCCGCATCAAGTCTACGACCTTTTGCGCGGCCTCGCCGACGTCGTGGTTGACCACCTGGTGGTCGAACTCGTCGACGGCCGCGAGCTCGACCCTCGCGGTCTCGAGCCGGCGCTGCTGCTCGGCGGGGCTCTCGGTGCCGCGGCCGACGAGGCGGCGCACGAGCTCGTCCCACGTCGGCGGCAGCAGGAACACGAGCGTCGCCTCGGGCATCGCGCGGCGCACCGAGCGGGCGCCCTGGATGTCGATCTCGAGCAGGACGCTGTCGCCGGCGGCGATCGCCTGCTCGACCGCGCGGCGCGGCGTGCCGTACCGGTACGCGTTGTGCACGGTCGCCCACTCGAGCAGCTCGCCCGTGTCGACCATCCGGTCGAACTCGGCGTCGTCGACGAAGAAGTAGTGCTCGCCCTCGACCTCGCCCGGACGCGGTGCTCGCGTGGTGGCCGATACCGAGAGCCGCACGTCGGGGTGGTGACGGCGGATGTAGCCGGCCACGGTGCCCTTGCCGACGGCCGTCGGGCCCGCGAGCACGACGAGGCGGTCGCCCGTGCCGCCGTGGGTGGCGATCCACTCGGCGACGAACTCGCGCAGCCGGCGGCGCTGCAGGCGCCCGAGGCCGCCGAGGCGCTTCGACGTCGCGATCTCGAGGTCCTGCATGATGCGTGCGCTCTTCGTCGCGCCGATCGCGGGGATCGACGTGAGGAACTCGGGCACGCGCAGGCGGCCCTCGACCCCCTCGGGCGCCTCGTAGGCGACGCGCAGCACGTCGAGCGGGCTGCGCAGGCCGCTCGCGATGTCGGCCTTCACGGCGGCTCGGGCCCGGCGCGCGGCGACGGCCGCGCGGGACGCCGCGACCCGGTCGACCTCGGGCGGGCTCGAGGGGCCGGCGGTCTTCGTCGTGGTGGTGTCAGGCAATCGCCGCTCCGTACTCGTCGACGCGACGCGCGAGGACGTCGCCCAGTCCGTCGGGCCCCGCCATGAGCAGCGACCGCGACTCGTTCGCGACCACGCCCCCGGCGTACGAGCCGAAGCGGGCCCGGATGTCGCGCGGCTCCGCCCCCTGGTGGCCGAACCCGGGTGCCAGCACCGGCAGGCCCGGGCGCGGCGGCTCGCCGTCGATGTCGATGCCGGCCGACGGGAGGTCGGTGGTGGCGCCGAACACGACGCCGATCGAGCCGACCGCGTGCTCCGCGGCATCCATGCGCCCCTGGTTCCAGCCGACCACGCCCTGCGTGATCGCCTGCGCGACCGTGGAGCCGGCGCGGCTGGACTGCTGCAGCACGGCCCGCTGGATGGCGGCGGCCTCGGGGTTCGAGGTCGCGGCGAGCACGAAGAGCCCCTTGCCCGCGGCCTCGGCGGAGGTCATGACCTGCTCGATCGAGCCGAGGCCCTGGTAGGCGCTGATCGTCATGGCGTCGGCCTCGAGGCTCGACCCCGGGCGCAACCACGCCTCGCCGTAGGCCTCGACGGTCGAGCCGATGTCGCCGCGCTTCACGTCGGCGATCACGAGGAGGCCGGCGTCGCGCGCCTCGGCGAGCAGTCGCTCGAGCACGGCGTAGCCCGCCGCGCCGTGCCGCTCGAAGAACGCGACCTGCGGCTTCACGATGCCGATCCGACCCGCCGCCGCCTCGATGGCGCGCAGGCCGAGCTCGCGCACGCCCTCGGCGGAGTCGGGCTGGCCCCAGGCTGCGAGCACGGACGCGTGCGGGTCGAGGCCGAGGCAGAGGTGGCCGTAGGCCGCGAAGACGGCCTCGAGCCGCTCGCCGAACGGCGTCACGCTGTCGGCCTTCACGCGGGCACCTCCCGTCGGGCGCCGTACTCCTGCAGGCTCGTCACCTCGAACCCGCCGCGCACGGCGTCGAGCGAGGCGACGGCCGCCGAGAGCTCGGCGATCGTCGTGAAGAGCGGGATGTCGGCGGCGACGGCCGCGGCGCGGATCTCGTAGCCGTCGGCGCGTGCCGAGCGACCACTCGGGGTGTTCACGACCACGTCGACCTCGCCGAGGTGGATGAGCTCCACGACGGAGGACGCGTCGGCGGTGGGCTTGTCGCTGTACTTCAGCACCTCGCGCGCGCGGATGCCGTTCCGGCGCAGCACCTCCGCGGTGCCCTCGGTCGCCGCGATGTCGTACCCAAGCTGCTGCAGGCGCAGCACCGGGAGGATGATGGCGCGCTTGTCGCGATCGGAGACCGACACGAAGACCGTGCCCGACAGCGGCATCCCGCCGTAGGCCGCGAGCTGGCTCTTCGCGAACGCGGTCGGGAAGTCGCGGTCGATGCCCATGACCTCGCCGGTCGAGCGCATCTCGGGGCCGAGCACCGAGTCGACCATGATGCCCTCGCGCGTGCGGAACCGGTGGAACGGCAGCACGGCCTCCTTGACGGCGACGGGCGCGTCGAGCGGCACCCTCGAGCCGTCGGATGCCGGGAGCATGCCCTCGGCGATGAGCTCCGCGATCGACGCGCCGACCATGATGCGCGACGCCGCCTTCGCGAGCGGGATGCCGAGCGCCTTGGAGACGAACGGCACCGTGCGGCTCGCGCGCGGGTTCGCCTCGAGCACGTAGAGCACGCCCGCGCCGATGGCGAACTGCACGTTGAGCAGGCCCCGCACGCCGATGCCCTCGGCGATCGCGCGGGTCGCCACGCGCACGCGGTCGATCTCGGCGCGGCCGAGCGTCACGGGCGGCAGGGTGCAGCTCGAGTCGCCGGAATGGATGCCGGCCTCCTCGATGTGCTCCATCACGCCGCCGATGTAGAGGTCGGTGCCGTCGAAGAGCGCGTCGACGTCGATCTCGATCGCGTCGTCGAGGAAACGGTCGACGAGCAGCGGGTGGCTCGGCCCGACGATGCCCTGGCCTTCGATGCGCGAGAAGTAGTCGGCGAGCGACGGCGAGTCGTAGACGATCTCCATGCCGCGTCCGCCGAGCACGTAGCTCGGGCGGACCAGGACCGGGTACCCGATGCCCTCGGCCACGTGCACCGCGCCGGCGAGGTCGATCGCGGTGCCGTTGCGCGGCGCGAGCAGGCCCGCCTCCTCGAGGATGCCGGCGAACAGGCCGCGCTCCTCGGCGAGGTCGATCGCCGCCGGGCTCGTGCCGAGGATCGGCACTCCCGCCGCCTCGAGGCCCTTCGCAAGGCCGAGCGCCGTCTGGCCGCCGAGCTGCACGACGACGCCCACGAGCTCCCCCGTCTGCGACTCCGCGTGGATGACCTCGAGCACGTCCTCGAGCGTGAGCGGCTCGAAGTAGAGGCGGTCGCTCGTGTCGTAGTCGGTCGAGACCGTCTCGGGGTTGCAGTTGATCATGATCGTCTCGAACCCGGCCGCGGAGAGCGCGAACGACGCGTGCACGCACGAGTAGTCGAACTCGACGCCCTGGCCGATGCGGTTCGGGCCCGAGCCGAGGATGACGACCTTGCGGCGGTCGCTCGGCTCCACCTCGGTCTCGAGGTCGTAGCTCGAGTAGTGGTACGGCGTGAGCGCCGGGAACTCCCCCGCGCACGTGTCGACGGTCTTGTACACCGGGCGGATGCCGAGGATGTGGCGGACCTCGCGGGCGTCGGCCTCGCCGAAGCCGCGGAGCTGGCCGATCTGCGCGTCCGAGAAGCCGTGGTCCTTCGCGAGCAGCAGCGTGTCGTGGTCGAGCGCCTCGGCGTTCGCCACGGTCTCGGCGACCTCGTTGATGAGCACGATCTGGTCGAGGAACCACGGGTCGATCTTGGTGGCCTCGAAGAGCTCCTCGACCGTGGCGCCCTTGCGCAGCGCCTGCTGCACGAGCACGATGCGGCCGTCGGTGGGCGTGCGGCTCGCGTCGACGAGCTCGGCGACGCTGCGATCCTCGTCGCCCCAGTGGAACGACGACCCGCGCTTCTCGAGGGAGCGCAGCGCCTTCTGCAGCGCGGTGGCGTAGTTGCGGCCGATCGCCATGGCCTCGCCGACGGACTTCATGGTCGTCGTGAGCGTCGGGTCGGCGGCGGGGAACTTCTCGAACGCGAACCGCGGCACCTTCACGACGATGTAGTCGAGCGTCGGCTCGAAGCTCGCCGGCGTCACGCGCGTGATGTCGTTCGGGATCTCGTCGAGGCGGTAGCCGATCGCGAGCTTCGCGGCGATCTTCGCGATCGGGAAGCCCGTGGCCTTCGACGCGAGCGCCGACGACCGCGACACCCGGGGGTTCATCTCGATGACGATGATCCGGCCCGTCTCGGGGTTCACCGCGAACTGGATGTTGCAGCCGCCGGTGTCGACGCCGACCGCGCGGATGATGTCGATGCCGATGTCCCGCAGGCGCTGGTACTCGCGGTCGGTCAGGGTGAGCGCAGGCGCCACCGTGATCGAGTCGCCCGTGTGCACGCCGACCGGGTCGACGTTCTCGATCGAGCAGACCACGACCGTGTTGTCGGCCGTGTCGCGCATGAGCTCGAGCTCGTACTCCTTCCAGCCGAGGATCGACTCCTCGAGGAGCACCTCGGTAGTGGGCGAGTCGTGCAGGCCCTGCCTCACGATTCGGACGAGGTCCTCCTCGGTGTACGCGAAGCCCGAGCCGAGGCCGCCCATGGTGAACGAGGGGCGCACGACGAGGGGGTACCCCAGGTCCTCGGCGAACTCCTTGGCCTGCTCGAGCGTGGTCGCCACGTGCGAGCGCGCCACGTCCGCGCCGGCCTCGATCACGAGGTCCTTGAAGAGCTGTCGGTCCTCGCCCTTGCGGATCGCGTCGACCTTCGCGCCGATGAGCTCGACGCCGTGCTTGTCGAGGATGCCCGCGTCGTGCAGCGCGATCGCCGCGTTGAGCGCGGTCTGGCCGCCCAGCGTCGGCAGCACCGCATCGGGTCGCTCCTTCACGATGATCGACTCGATGACCTCGGGGGTGATCGGCTCGATGTAGGTGGCGTCGGCGAAGTCGGGGTCGGTCATGATCGTGGCCGGGTTCGGGTTCACGAGGATGACGCGCACGCCCTCGGCGCGCAGCACGCGGCACGCCTGGGTGCCGGAGTAGTCGAACTCGGCGGCCTGTCCGATGACGATCGGGCCGGACCCGATGACGAGGACGCTGTGGATGTCGTCGCGCTTGGGCATCAGGCGGGGTCTCCCTCGGTGGTCCGATCGGTGGCTGAGCTCGTCGAAGTCCCGACCACCATGTCGCGGAACCGGTCGAAGAGGTAGTTGGCGTCGTGCGGGCCGGCCGCCGACTCGGGGTGGTACTGCACCGAGAACGCGGGGATGTCGAGGCAGTTCAGCCCCTCCACGACGTTGTCGTTGAGGTCGTAGTGGCTGACCTCGACGCGGCCGAAGCCCTCGCTCGACTCGCTCACGCGGTCGATGGGCGCGTCGACGGCGAAGCCGTGGTTGTGCGCGGTGATCTCGACCCGGCCCGTGGCCTTGTCGAGCACCGGCTGGTTGATGCCGCGGTGGCCGAACGGCAGCTTGTAGGTGCCGAAGCCGAGCGCGCGCCCGAGCAGCTGGTTGCCGAAGCAGATCCCGAAGTACGGCAGCCCCTCGCGCAGCGTGGTGCGCAGCAGGTCGACGTGCCGGTCGGATGCCCCGGGGTCGCCGGGCCCGTTCGAGAAGAACAGGGCGTCGGGCTCGAGCGCGAGCACCTCCTCCGCGGTCACCGACTGCGGCACGACGTGCACGTCGAACCCGCGCTCGGCGAGGAAGTCCAACGTCGACCGCTTCACCCCGAGGTCGAGGACGGCCACCGAGCCGACGCGCTCGCCCTGCGCAGGCAGCGTGTACGACTCGGTCGTGGACACCGTGTCCGACAGGTTGCGCCCGGCCATCTCGGCGCCGCCGAGCACGAGCTCGAGCTGCTCGCCGTGCGTGAGCACCGCGGCGTCGCCCGAGAAGATCCCGGCGCGCATGGCGCCCGCCGAGCGGATGTGGCGGGTGACCGCGCGGGTGTCGATGCCGCTGATGCCGACGACGCCGGCCGCCTCGAGGTCGTCGTCGAGGCTGCGCTGCGAGCGGAAGTTCGACACGACCCGGGAGGGGTCGCGCACGACGAAGCCCGCCACCCACAGCTTCGAGGACTCCATGTCCTCGTCGTTCATGCCCGTGTTGCCGATGTGCGGCGCGGTCATCATCACGATCTGGCCGGCGTACGACGGGTCGGTCAGGGTCTCCTGGTAGCCCGTCATGCCGGTCGCGAAGACCGCCTCGCCGAGCGTGACGCCGCGGGCGCCGTAGGCGCGTCCCTCGTACCGCCGTCCGTCCTCGAGCACGAGCACGGCGGGCGCGTTCGTGCGGGTCAGGGTCTCAGTCATCCGAGGCCTCGCTCTCCTGTTGCTGGTCCGGCCGCGTCGCGACGTGCGCGGCGGCGATGTCGTTGACGGCGGCGATGATGCGCGCCGGGTCGCCCGGGTACCGGGCCCTGAGGTAGCTGTCGACCTGCGGCGCCTCGACCTCGGGGTCGGCGCTGTGCGCGATCCACGTGACGGCGATGAGGCCCTCGGGCTCGACGCCCCGGTCGATCGCGTAGGTGGCCTCGCCGGCGGCGACGAGGCGCTCGGCGGGCAGCCACGTGGGCGGCTCCCCCGCGATCCGGAGCACGAGGCCCTCGGGCGACAGCTCGATGCGGGCGGCGCCGCGGAACGCGAGCCCCGGCACCGCGAGCCGCTCGAGCGGCTGGCTCGCCGGCGTCGTCGCCACGTAGAGGACCTCGGTCTCGAGCGTCGGCGCGGGCAGGGTGGTGGGCACCGGGTACGCCGAGAGCGTCTCGTCGCGTTTGGTTCGACGCCGCCACGAGCGGATCATGAGCCACGCGACCACGGCGATGATCGCGAGGGCGACGACCGCGCCCATCCACTCACCCACGGGCGACCTCCCGCTCGGTGGCGAGGCGCGCGACCTCGTCGGCGGGACGCACCGCGCCCTCGAGCACGGTCGCGTAGCCGGCGTGGAACGTGGCGACCACGCGCCCGGGCAGGCGACGCCCGAGGTAGGGCGAGTTCACGCTGCGTCCGGCGAGGCGGTCGAGGCCGAACTCGGATGCCGCTGCCGGGTCGTAGAGCACGACCTCCGCCGGCGCGCCGGCGGCGATGGCCTGCCCGTGGCCGGCGAGCCGCCCGATGCGGGCCGGCGTCGCGGACAGGACGCGCGCGACATCCGACCAGCCCAGCAGGCCGTTCTCGACGACCGCGGCGTGCACGACCGACAGCGCGGACTCGAGCCCGACCATGCCGTTCGCGGCCGCGTCCCACTCGCTCTCCTTGGCCTCGACCGGGTGCGGCGCGTGGTCGGTGGCGACGATGTCGATGGTGCCGTCGGCGAGCGCGGCGCGCAGCGCCTCGACGTCCTCGGCACGGCGGAGCGGCGGGTTGACCTTGTAGCGCGGGTCGTAGCTCGACACCAGCTCCTCGGTGAGCAGCAGGTGGTGCGGGGTCACCTCGGCGGTGACGTCGATGCCGCGGGCCTTCGCCCAGCGGATCACCTCGACCGACCCGGCCGTGGACACGTGGCACACGTGGAGGCGGCTGCCCACGTGCTCGGCGAGCAGCACGTCGCGCGCGATGATCGACTCCTCGGCGACGGCGGGCCAGCCCGCGAGGCCGAGCTCGCCCGAGAGCGCGCCCTCGTTCATCTGCGCGCCCTGCGTGAGGCGCGGCTCCTGCGCGTGCTGCGCGATGACGCCGTCGAACGCCTTCACGTACTCGAGCGCGCGGCGCATGAGCAGGGGGTCGGACACGCAGAACCCGTCGTCGCTGAACACGCGGACGTTCGCGCGGGAGCGGGCCATGGCGCCGAGCTCGGCGAGCTGCTCGCCCTTGAGGCCGACGGTGACCGCGCCGATGGGCTGCACGGTGGCGTATCCGGCATCGCGGCCGAGGCTCGCCTCCTGCTCGACGACGCCGGCGGTGTCGGCGACCGGGAAGGTGTTCGCCATGGCGAAGACCGCGGTGAACCCGCCGGCGGCGGCGGCCTGCGTGCCCGTGAGCACGGTCTCGCTCTGCTCGTAGCCGGGTTCGCGCAGGTGCGTGTGGAGGTCGACGAGCCCCGGGAGGGCGAGGAGCCCGTCGGCGTCGACGACCGTGGCGCCCGCGGCATCCGCGATGCCCCCGACCTCGGCGATGACGCCGTCGACGAGCAGCAGGTCGGCGCGCTCGCCCGTGGGCAGGGTCGCACCCGTGATGAGGAAGCGCTCGGTCATCAGGCCTCACCCCGTTCGCCGGACAGCAGGAGGTAGAGGGCGGCCATTCTCACTGATACTCCGTTCGCGACCTGCTCGCGCACCGTCGACTGCGGCGAATCGGCGACGCGGGCGGCGATCTCCAGCCCACGGTTCATCGGGCCGGGGTGCATGACCATCGTAGTCGGGGGCAGCCGGTCGAACCGGGCGTCGTCGAGCCCCCAGGTGCGGGCGTACTCGCGGCTGTTCGGGAAGAACGCCGCGTGCATGCGCTCCGCCTGGATGCGGAGCATCATGACGACGTCGGGCTCCCCCGCGAGCGCCGCGTCGAGGTCGTAGCCGACCCGCGCGGGCCACGCGGCCGTATCGACCGGCACAAGCGTCGGCGGCGCGACGAGCTCGACGTCGGCTCCGAGCGTCTCCAGCAGCCAGACGTTCGAGCGGGCGACGCGCGAGTGCAGGATGTCGCCGACGATCACCACGTGCACGCCGTCGAGGTCGTGCCCGCGCGACGCGCTGCCGTGCAGTCGGCGCCGGATCGTGAACGCGTCGAGGAGCGCCTGAGTGGGGTGCTCGTGCGTGCCGTCGCCGGCGTTCACGACGCCCGCGTCGATCCAGCCGCTCGTGGCGAGCGTCTGCGGCGCGCCCGACGCGTGGTGGCGGATGACGACGCCGTCGGCGCCCATCGCCTGGAGGGTCTGCGCCGTGTCCTTCAGGCTCTCGCCCTTCGAGACGCTCGAGCCCTTTGCGCTGAAGTTGATGACGTCGGCCGAGAGGCGCTTCGCGGCCGCCTCGAACGAGATGCGGGTGCGCGTGGAGTCCTCGAAGAAGAGATTGACGACCGTCTTGCCGCGCAGCGTCGGCAGCTTCTTCATCTCGCGCTCCTGCACGGCCGCCATGTCCTCGGCGATGTCGAGCAGGCCGATGGCGTCGTCGCGGGCCAGGTCCTTCGTGGAGAGCAGGTGGCGCATCAGTCCTCGCCCCCGTCGATGGTGACGGCGTCGTCGCCGTCGATCTCGGCGAGGCGCACGTTGATGCGCTCGCGCGTCGAACTCGGCAGGTTCTTGCCCACGAAGTCCGCGCGGATCGGGAACTCGCGGTGCCCGCGGTCGACGAGCACGGCGAGCCGCACGGCCTTGGCCCGGCCGAGGTCGGCGAGCGCGTCGAACGCGGCGCGGATCGTGCGGCCCGAGTAGAGCACGTCGTCGACGAGCACCACGGTGGCCCCGTCGATGCCGCCGGGGGGAACCGAGGTCGGCTGCGGTGCGCGGGTCGGGTGCCGGTCGAGGTCGTCGCGGTACATGGTCACGTCGAGCGCGCCGGCCGGCACGTCGGATGCCGCGATGCGGCCGATGATCGCGGCGAGGCGCTCGGCGAGCACGACGCCACGGGTGGGGATGCCGAGGAGGACGAGCCGTTCGGCTCCGCGATTGGATTCGAGGATCTCGTGGGCGATGCGGGTGATCGCCCGATCGATGTCAGCCTGCTGCAGCACGGTGCGCACAGCCATGCGGACTCCCTTCTCCGCCTCACAGGACGGGCTTCAAGGTTGCCTTCCCGAAGAGCCTACCAGCCGGGCGATGGCCGCCCGCGCGGCACCGGCGTAGCATCGGCGGCATCGGGCGCGGCGTGGCGCCCGTCGCGAGGACGGAGACCACCATGGCCGGCAGCGGCACCGCCGAGGATCCCTGGCAGCTGACGACGCCACCCGGGACGTCGACCTACACGATGTACCGCGACGAGTCCGCCGATCCCCCGGCGCTCGTCTGCGTCGTCGGATCGACGACGCTGAAGTACCACCTGTCGGCGATCGACGACCTCGCGGCGTGGCTGCGCGAGCAGGGCGACTGGGTGCCGCTCGGCGCCGCCGACGAGCAGAAGCCGGCCGCCGAGGGCACGGTCGAGGCATGGGGCCGTTCCGAGGACAACCCCGTCGGCGGCTGGTACGGCCTGCGCAAGGGATACCGCGGCCGGTTCGGCATGTACCTGCCGCCCCTCCTGGAGGCGCTCGGCCTCGCCGAGCTCACGCACGACGCGCGCAACAACCGCATGCGCGCGACCTGATCGACCCGTGGGACGCCGAAGGGCGGAGCGCGTCGCGCTCCGCCCTTCGCAGGTGCGAACGGATCCCCGTCATCGTGCGGACCGCACCGGCCCGCGGAGCGCCTTCGAGGCGACCACGAGGGCGGCCGCGATGAGCACGACGTTCTTCAGCACGTACTGGCCGAGCAGCGTGGGCCCGGAGGCGGTGAACAGCTCGCCCGGGAAGAACGCGAGCGGCGAGAGGATGCCGACGAACGCGATCGCGAGCATCACGAGGCCGAAGCGGGCGAACACGCCCGAGATGAGGGCGAGGCCGGCGACGGTCTCGATGATCGCGGTGAGCACGAGCGCGAGCTGGCCGCCGACGAGGCCGAACGTGAGGACGCCCCAGGTCGCCTCGACGAGCGACTCGAGCGGGCTCACGCCGGGGAAGAACTTCAGCACGCCGAAGGCGACGAACACGACGCCGAGGGCGACGCGCAGCGCGGGGATGCTCCAGCGCTCGAGGAACGCCTTCAGCATCGCCTCGAGCGCGGCGAGGCGGTCGAGCACGCCGATGCGCGAGACCGGGACGGGACGGGGGCCGATGGGCTGGAGCCCGGGGGTGGTGGCGGGGATCGTGGACATGGCGAAGGTGCTCCTTCCAGAGCGTGGATTCGAGTGGGAACGGCTCGCAGCAGTGCGGCGATATCCAGTGAACCGGTGCGCCCCACCCCGGCGGATCGGGGTTCTCGTGGGAATCCGGAGAGGGTTAACCCTCGATCCGTGCCGGGGTCACCACGTGCCGACGGCCCCGGCGACGGGCGGATCCGGCTAGGTTCGGCACATGCGACGACACCCCGCGCGGATGTGGAGCGTGGTCATCGCCCTCGTCGCCGCCGCGTGGGCGTTCTTCCTCCTGCCGCCGCAGCAGACGGCCTGGTCGGGTGCCGATGCACCCGCCTGGCTGCGCGCCCTCGACGCCATGCCGGTCTACCAGGGGCTGCGCGAGGCGCTCCCCGCCACGGGCTCGTCGGACGCGTACCTCGTGTTCGGCGCCGCGGCATCCGTGTCGTTCGCCCTGCTCTGGTTCGCGACCGGGCCCGTCTTCGCGGCCCTCGGCTGGAGCGGTCGCGTGCTCGGCGCGCTCCTGCTCGCGGCGGCGCCCATCACCCTGCTGAGCTACCTCAACCACCCGGCGGATGCCCCGGTGCACCTGCTCTGGGGCGCCGAGGCGTTCGCCCTGCTCGCCATCGGCGTGTGGGGCATCGTGGTCGCGTTCGCCGCGCCGCGGGGTCGCGGAATCCCCGTATGGGAGCGGATCCTCGTCGGATCGACGCTCGCCGTCATCGTGGTCGCGACCGTCGCGTTGGGCTACTGGCCGCACGGCAGCCTCGTGGGCCTCGGGCTCGAGGCCGCCGTGCTCGCCGGGTTCGCGCCGCGGTGGGCGGAGGAGCGGCCGCGGCCGAGACCCGCGGGGCCCCCCGAATGGAACTGAGCGGGCGCCGACTAGGCCTTCGCGTGCGAGATCGCCGCGAGCAGGCCGTTCACGAAGCCGGCCGAGTCGTCGGTCGACAGCACGGTCGCCGCCTCGACGGCCTCGGAGATCGCCACGGGGTCGGGCACCTCGTCGTTGTAGAGGATCTCCCAGACGCCGATCCGCAGCAGCGCGCGGTCGACCGCCGGCATGCGCTCGAGGGTCCATCCGCGGGAGTGCGTCGTGATGAGCTCGTCGATCTCCTCGCGGTGGTCGACGATGCCGTCGACGATCTCGCGGGCGTACAGCCACGACGCCTGGCGCTCGGGCTCGTTGACGGCGCGCTCGGCCTCGGCGGCCAGCACCTGCTCGACCGGCACCTGGCGCATGTCCGCCGAGTACAGCATGTCGAGCGCGCGCTTGCGCGCCTTGGTGCGGGCGCTCACTAGTCGTTCACGCGGCCGAGGTACTCACCCGAGCGGGTGTCGACCTTGACCTTGGTGCCGGTCTCGAGGAAGAGCGGGACCTGGATCTCGTAGCCGGTCTGGACGGTCGCGGGCTTGGTGCCGCCGGTCGATCGGTCGCCCTGCAGGCCGGGCTCGGTGTAGGTGATCTCGAGCACGACCGACGCGGGGAGGTCGACGTAGAGCGGGTTCCCGTTGTTCAGGGCGATCGTCACGGCCTGGTTCTCGAGCATGAAGTTGGCGGCGTCGCCGACGACCGTCGACGGCACGGTGATCTGGTCGTAGTCGGTCGCGTCCATGAACACGAAGCCGTCGCCGTCGTTGTAGAGGTAGGTGAAGTCGCGGCGGTCGACGTTCTCGATGTCGACCTTGGCGCCGGCGTTGTACGTGCGGTCGACGACCTTGCCGGTCACGACGTTCTTGAGCTTCGTGCGGACGAACGCGCCGCCCTTGCCGGGCTTGACGTGCTGGAACTCGATGACGCTCCAGAGCTGGCCGTCGATGCTCAGGACGACGCCGTTCTTGATGTCCGCGGTGCTTGCCATGGGGAAGGGTTTCCGATCGATCGTGGGAAGTCAGAGGGCACGACGCATTCGCGTGCGACTGATCGAGTGTAGTCGACTCAGCCGAGCGAACGCAGGACCCAGTCGACCGCGAGGCGGTAGGAGTCGGCGCCGAAGCCCGCGATCACGCCGGTCGCGACGCCCGAGATCACGCTCGTGTGGCGGAACTCCTCGCGTGCGTGCGGGTTCGACAGGTGCACCTCCACGAGCGGCACGCCCGCCTGCTTCAGCTGGGCCGCCGCGTCGCGCAGGGCGTAGCTGTAGTGCGTGAACGCGGCGGGGTTGAGCACCACCGGCAGGCGTCGGTCGACGGCCTCGTGGATCCAGCCGATGAGCTCGGCCTCGTCGTCGGTCTGCCGGAGGTCGATCTCGACGTCGTCGGGCACGGATGCCGCGAGTCCCGCGCCGATGTCGGCGAGCGTCTCCGAGCCGTACACCTCGGGCTCGCGCGTGCCGAGGCGTCCGAGGTTGGGCCCGTTCAGCACGAGGATCGTGGTCATGCGGCCAGCCTAGCCAGCCCGCCGGTCGAGGAGCGCGCGGAGCACGCGTCTCGAGACTCGTGCACCTCGCGGCCCTCGAGCCCGCTCAGGACCCGATCTCCTGGTACGCGGCGAACAGCAGCGACTGGTCGGGCGCCTGCATCACGGTCGGCTTCGCGAGGTCGTCGAGCACGATGAACCGGAGCTGGCCGCCGCGCGCCTTCTTGTCGCGCTGCATGGTCGCGAGGAGCGTGTTCCACCGGCCGGCCGGGTAGCTCGTGGGCAGGCCGAGCAGGTCGAGGACGCGCTTGTGCCGGTCGGCGACCTCGTCGGACAGGCGGCCCGAGAGACGGCCGAGCTCGGCCGCGAACGCCATGCCGACCGAGATCGCCGCGCCGTGCCGCCACTGGTAGCGTTCGGCGTGCTCGACCGCGTGGCCGAGGGTGTGGCCGTAGTTGAGGATCTCGCGCAGGCCCTGCTCGGTGAAGTCCTCGGACACCACATCGGCCTTCATCCGGATGGCGAGCTCGACGACCCGGCGGAACTCGGGCGACGTCGGGTCGGTCGCGAGCTCGGGATCGGCCTCGATGACGTCGAGGATCTCGGGGTACCGGATGAACCCGGCCTTCACGATCTCGGCGAAGCCGGCCAGGATCTCGTTGCGCGGGAGCGTGTCGAGCAGCTCGAGGTCGCAGAGCACGGCGGCGGGCGCGTGGAAGACGCCGACGAGGTTCTTGCCCTCGTTCGTGTTGATGCCGGTCTTGCCGCCCACGGCCGCGTCGACCATGCCGAGCACGGTGGAGGGCACCTGCACGACGCGGACGCCGCGCAGCCACGTGCCGGCGACGAAGCCGGCGAGGTCGGTGATCGCGCCGCCGCCGAGCCCGACGATCGCGTCGCTGCGCGTGAAGTCGGCCTGCCCGAGGATCTGCCAGCAGAACGCGGCGACCTCGATGCGCTTGCCGGCCTCGGCGTCGGGCACCTCGGCGAGCAGCACCTCGAAGCGGTCGCCGAGCTCCTCGCGCAGCGCCGCCGCACGGGCGCCGAGGGTCGGGGCGTGCACGACGAGCACCTTCCGCACGTTCGGGCCGAGCGCGTCGCCGATCTCTGCGACGACGCCGCGGCCCACGACCACGTCGTATCCCGGGTCGCCGCCCACCCGGATCGCCGTGCGCGTCTCGCCTGCCGTCATGCTGCTCCTCCGAAGCGCCCGGTGATGTCGTCGACGATGCGTGCGACCGAGCGGCGCGACGTGTCGATGTCGAGGTCCGCGAGCTCCGCGTAGATGGGCTCGCGCTGTTCGAAGATGGCCGTCCATGCGCCGATGCCGCCCTCGGCGATGAGCGGCCGGTTGCCGCCGGCGAGCCGCGGGGCGACCGCCTCGGGGGTGACGCGCAGCAGCACGACCTGGAGGTCGGCGAGGTCGGCCCGGGTGTCGGGGTGCAGCACGGCGCCGCCGCCGAGCGAGATCACGGCCTCCTCGTGCAGCGCCTCGGCGACGACCTCGCGCTCGATGATGCGGAAGTACTCCTCGCCCTCGCGGTCGAAGATCTCGTCGATGGGCCCGTACCGCTCGACGATGCGCTGGTCGGTGTCGATGAAGGGTGCGCCGGCGGATGCCGCGAGCCGATGCCCGACTCGCGACTTGCCGGCGCCCATCGGGCCGATGAGCACGATGGGAAGGCTGACGCGGGCGCCCTCAGACACGATCGGCGGCGGTGTCCGCCGAGGCGATCTCGGTGCGGAGCGCCTCGGGGATGGACGCGAGGTACGACTCGAGGTTGCGACGCGTCTCGCCGACCGAGTCGCCCCCGAACTTCTCGAGCAGGGCGTTCGCGAGGGTGAGCGCGACCATGGCCTCCGCGACGACGCCCGCGGCGGGCACGGCGCAGACGTCGGAGCGCTGGTGGTGCGCGGGCGCCGCCTCGCCGGTCGCGATGTCGATGGTCGGGAGGGCGCGCGGCACCGTCGCGATGGGCTTCATGCCCGCGCGCACCCGCAGCACGGTGCCGGTCGACATGCCGCCCTCCGTGCCGCCGGCGCGGTCGCTGGCGCGGACGATGCGCCCGTCGCTGAGGTGCAGCTCGTCGTGGGCCGCCGAGCCGCGGCGGGTCGTGGTCGTGAAGCCGTCGCCGACCTCGACGCCCTTGATCGCCTGGATGCCCATGAGGGCTGCGGCGAGCTGCGCGTCGAGCCGGCGATCCCAGTGCACGTAGGAGCCGAGCCCCGGCGGGACACCGTAGGCGAGCACCTCGACGACCCCGCCGAGCGTGTCGCCCTCCTTGTGCGCGAGGTCGACCTCGGCCACCATGCGGGCCGACGTCTCCTCGTCGAAGCACCGCAGGGGGTCGGCGTCGAGGCGGTCGACGTCGTCGGGCACCGGCAGCGGGCGGTCCTCGGGCACGCGCACCGGGCCGACGGCGATGGTGTGCGACACGAGGCGGATGCCGAGCTCCTCGAGGAACCCGCGGGCGACCGCGCCGAGGGCGACGCGCGCTGCGGTCTCACGGGCGCTCGCCCGCTCGAGCACCGGGCGGGCCTCGTCGAAGTCGTACTTCTGCATGCCGACGAGGTCGGCGTGACCCGGGCGCGGGCGGGTCAGCGGCGCGCCGCGACCGCGTCCGAGCTTCTCGGGGTCGATCGGCTCGGGGCTCATGACCTCCTGCCACTTCGGCCACTCGGTGTTGCCGATGCGCAGGGCGATCGGGCTGCCGAGGGATTCGCCGTGACGCACGCCGCCCGAGATCGCGAGCTCGTCCTGCTCGAACTTCATGCGGGCGCCGCGCCCGTACCCGAGCTTGCGGCGCGCGAGATCGGCGCGGATGGAGTCGAGCGAGACGGGGATACCGGCGGGAAGACCCTCGAGGATCGCGACGAGCTCAGGGCCGTGCGACTCTCCGGCAGTGAGCCAACGGAGCATGGACTCCATCCTTCCACAGCGCGCTCAGAGCGCGCGGCGCATGACGTCCAGCACCGCCGCCTCGTCGGGCAGCGCCTGGAACGGGTCGCCCGACGTGAAGATCCGCACCTGCAGCACGGCCTGGTGCAGCAGCATCCCGAGCCCGTGCACGACCGTGCCGTCGGCCTCGAGCCACTGCGACACGAGCCGCGTGGGCCAGGGCGCGTAGGCGACGTCGAACAGCGTCGCGCGACGCAGGCCGGCGGATGCCTCGACGCCCGGGTCCGCGCCGCCGGGGAGCGTGCTCACCACGAGGTCGGCCTCCTCGAGCGTCGCGAGGTCGGCGATCGGACGGACGTCCACAGCCAACCCGAGCCGCGCGCCGAGGTCGACGATCGGCCCGCCCGCCTCGGGCCGGCGAAGGAGCACCTGCACGGTCGCGGCGCCGAGCTCGGCCATGGCCGCGAGGGCGGATGCCGCGGTCGCTCCCCCGCCGACGAGCACGCCGTGGCGCACCAGCTCGCAGCCGGCCTCGCCGAGGGCGCGCACGATCCCGCCGACGTCGGTGTTGAACCCGCGTCGGACGCCGTCGACGAGCAGCACCGTGTTGGCCGCGTTGGTCAGCGTCGCGAGCTCGTCGATCTCGTCGAGGAGCGGCAGCACGTCCTGCTTGAGCGGCATCGTGAGCGAGAGCCCGCGCCATGACGCGTCGCGCGTATCGAGGAACTCCGGCAGCCCGGCGCCGTCGAGCTCGATCGCGGTGTAGTCCCAGTCGAGTCCGAGCTGCTCGTAGGCGGCGCGGTGCAGCGCGGGGCTCTTCGAATGCGAGATCGGCGAACCCAGCACCGCGAGGCGCGTCGCCGCGTCACTCACAGTAGGCGGCGTTCTCTTCGCTCGCCGCACACCAGGCCTGCAGTTGCGCCACCGCGGCCTCGTGCTCCTCGACCGTGGTCGAGAACACCGTCTCGCCCGTCGCGAGGTTCACGGGGACGAAGAACAGCCAGCTCCCGTCGGCGGGATGGACGGCCGCGTTGATCGCGACGTCGCCGGGGTTGCCGATGGGTCCGATGGGGAGGCCGGGGTTGGCGTACGTATTGTAGGGGTTCGACGCGTCGGCGCGCTCGGCGTCGGTGGTCCAGACCGTGTGGGTGTTGCCGGTGCCGTACGCCACCGTGGCATCCGACTCGAGGTTCATGCCCTGGTCGAGGCGGTTCTGGAAGACCCGGGCGACCTTCGGGAAGTCGTCGAGGTTGGAGCCGGCCTCGCGTTGCACGATCGACGCGAGCACGATCGTGTGCCAGCGCTGGTCGGCCGGCACGCCCGCCGCGTCGAGCGCCTCGAACTGGCGGTCGACGAGGGTCTGCAGCACGCCGTGCGCGTCGATGTCGGGATCGAGCGTGTAGGTCGCGGGGAACAGGAAGCCCTCGAGCGTGGTCGCCTCGGCGGGCAGGCCGTAGTTCGCGGGCGGTTCCGCGGCGGCGGCCTGGAGGTCCTCGAGCGGGATGGAGGTGCCCTCCGAGATCGCGACGAGCACGTCGTCGATGGCCGTGCCCTCGGGGATCACGAACGTGTTCTCGAGCTTGTTCGCCGGATCCATGAGGGCGTCGAGGGCCGCCTTGGCGCTCATCTCCTCGGCGAGCCGGTACGCCCCGGGGTGGAACTCGGGCTCGGGGCTCTGTTCGACCAGGAGGTCGTAGAACGCGTCGTAGGAGGCGGTGACGCCCTCGTCGACGAGGTTCTGGGCGATCGAGGATCCGGTGTCTCCCTCGTGGATCATGAAGGTCACCTCGCCGGTGCCCGTGCCCGAGTAGTCGGCTGCGGGCGTGAAGCGCTCGATGACCGCGTTGATCGGTCCCTGCAGGAAGAAGAACGCGCCGACCGCGAGTGCGGCCACGACGACGAGGCCGACGAGGCATCCCCAGGGGCCGCGGCGCTTGGTGCGCGCGTGCTCGGGATCGTGGTCGTGGAAGTCGGGCGCCGCCGCGGCGCGCCGCTCGGCGCGCGACGGCTTGCGCGGCTCGTACACCTCGGGCTCGGGCTCCTCGACGGCCCGGCGCTCCGCCTCGCGCGCCTCCCGGCGGGTCATCGGCTGGTCGCCCGCTCCCCCGGAACCGATCGTCGAGGTCGGCCCGGTGGCCGAGCCGTTCCCGGCGTCGGGGGTGTCTCCGGCGAGGAGCGCGTGCCAGTCCGTCACCTCGCTCGGCGCGGCGCCGCGCGGCTCGTGGGGAAGGTGGGTCACAGGGGGGACGACCCTTCGTCTGTCGTGATCAGGCGGCCGGGCTCCCGGCCCGACGCCCGTTCCGTGTCGATGGCGTGTTGCAGAATGATAACGGCTGCAACTTGGTCGACGATGGGACGCTGGCTTCGGCTCGACTTCCCCGAGGCCCGCAGCGCCTGCTGCGCGCTCACGGTCGAGAGTCGCTCGTCGACCAGCCGCACGGCCGAGCCGGCCGCCGCGAGCCGCCCGGCGAAGGCGATCGCGTCGTCGGTCGAGGCCGTCGGCGCGCCCGACAGCGAGAGCGGATTGCCGACCACGAGCTCGATCGCGTCGAACTCCTCGGCGAGCTCGAGGATGCGTCGGACGTCGGCGTCGCCGTCGACGTCGCGCGCGACCGTCTCGACGGGGACGGCGAGCAGCCCGCCGGCGTCGCAGCGTGCGACGCCGATCCGGGCTCGCCCGACGTCGATGCCGAGTCTCGCTCCCGAGCGCATGGGCCTACCGGCCGAGCTCGTGCTTCACCGCGTCGAGCGCCGCCGGGATCGCGGACACGTCGCTGCCGCCGCCCTGCGCGAGGTCGGGCTTGCCGCCGCCGCCTCCGCCGAGCACCGTGGCCATCGCCTTCGCGAGCGGTCCGGCATTCACACCGGCGTCCCGTGCGGCCGGCGAGGTGGCCACGATCGCGACGGGCTTGCCGCCGACGTCGGCCGCGAGTGCCACGACGGATGCCGCGTCGCCGAGCTTCGACCGCACCGCGGTCGCGAGCGACCGCAGCTCGTCACCCGAGCCGAGGCGTCCGACGGTCTCGGCCACGAGGAGCACGTCGCCCGTGCGCACCGCGTTCGCCGCGAGCGCCGGGACGCGGTCGCTGAGCGCCCGCGCCTCGAACTGCGCGATCTTCTTCTCGGCGGACTTCAGGCTCGACACGAGCTCGCCGACGCGGTCGACGAGCAGCTCGGGCCGCGTCTTCAGGCTCGTGCTGAGCTCGTTCACGAGGGCGCGCTCGGCGGCGAATCGCTGGAACGCCTCGCGACCGACGAGCGACTCGACGCGGCGGTTGGACGCGCCGACCGACGACTCGCCGACGATGTTGATCATGCCGATCTCGGAGCTCGACACCACGTGGGTACCCGCGCAGAGCTCGCGCGACCATGGGCCGCCGATGTCGACGACGCGCACGACGTCGCCGTACTTCTCGCCGAACAGGGCCATGGCGCCGAGCGACTTCGCCTCGTCGAGCGGCATCTCACGGGTGAGCACCGGCAGGTTGTCGCGGATCGCGTTGTTCGAGATCTCCTCGATCTCGCTGCGGGTCTCGGGCGACAGGGCCGAGTTCCACCCGTAGTCGAGGCGCAGGTAGCCGGCCTTGTTGAACGAGCCCGACTGGTGCGCGTTGGGGCCGAGCACCTGGCGCAGCGCCGCGTGCACGATGTGCGTACCGGAGTGCGCCTGCGTCGCGCCGCGGCGGTAGTCCTCGTCGACGAGCGTGGTGGCGTGCTCGCCGACGGCGACCTCGCCGGAGGTCACCTTCACGGTGTGGCTGATGAGGCCCTTCACGGGCTTCTGCACGTCGAGCACCTCGAGCTCGAAGCCGTCGCCGACGATCCGGCCCTGATCGGGGGCCTGGCCGCCCGACTCCGCGTAGAGCGAGGTCTCGGCGAGGATGACCTCCGCCGTCTGGCCCGCCCGCGCGACAGGCGCCGGCCGGCCGTCGACGAGGATGCCGAGCACCGTCGACTCGGTGGTGAGCTCGGAGTAGCCCGTGAAGATCGTCTCGCCCTTGGCGCGGAAGTCGCCGTACACCGACAGGTCGGCGAGCACCTTCTTCTTCGACTTCGCGTCGGCCTTCGCGCGCGTGCGCTGCGCCGTCATGAGCTCGTCGAACGCGCCGCGGTCGACCGACAGCCCGGCCTCCTCGGCCATCTCGAGCGTCAGCTCGATCGGGAAGCCGTAGGTGTCGTGCAGCAGGAACGCGGTGTCGCCCGCGAGCTCGTCGCGACCCGACTGCTTCGTGGACGCGACCGCGCCGTCGAGGATCGACGTGCCCGCCGCGAGCGTGCGGAGGAACGTCTCCTCCTCGCCGAGCGCGAGCTGCTCGATGTGCGCGTAGTCGCGCGCGACCTCGGGATACGCCGCCTTCATGGCGTCGCGGGACGCCGCGAAGAGCTCGCGGAACGTCGGGCCCTCGACCCCGAGCAGGCGCATCGCCCGGATGGTCCGGCGAAGCAGGCGGCGCAGGATGTAGCCGCGGCCCTCGTTCGACGGGCTCACGCCGTCGCTCATGAGCATCAGCGCCGAGCGGACGTGGTCGGCGATGACGCGCATGCGCACGTCGTCCTCGTGATCGGCGCCGTAGCGGCAGCCCGAGAGCTCGGAGGCACGGTCGAGCACCGGTCGGACCTGGTCGATCTCGTACAGGTTGTCGACGCCCTGCTTGATGAACGCGACGCGCTCGAGCCCCATGCCGGTGTCGATGTTCTTCTTCGGCAGCTCCTTGACGATGCGGAAGTCGGTCTTCGACGTCACGTCGTCGATGAGGTACTGCATGAACACGAGGTTCCAGATCTCGACGTAGCGGTCGTCGTCAGTGGCGGGACCGCCGTCGATTCCGTACTCGGGTCCGCGGTCGAAGAAGATCTCCGAGCAGGGGCCGGCCGGGCCGGGCTGGCCGGTGTGCCAGTAGTTCGTGTCCTTGTCGAGGCGCTGGATGCGGTCGTCGGGCAGCCCCGCGACCTTCTTCCAGAGCTCGATGGCCTCGTCGTCGTCCTTGTAGACGGTGACCCAGAGGTCCTTCGGCTCGAAGCCGTAGCCGCCGTCGGCCTCGGGCGTCGTGAGCAGCTCCCAGGCGAGGCTGATCGCCCCCTCCTTGAAGTAGTCGCCGAACGAGAAGTTGCCGTTCATCTGGAAGAACGTGCCGTGCCGAGGGGTCTTGCCGACCTCCTCGATGTCGTTCGTGCGGATGCACTTCTGCACGCTCGTCGCGCGCGGGTACGGCGACGGCACGAGTCCCGTGAGGTACGGCACAAACGGCACCATGCCGGCGACCGTGAAGAGCAGCGTCGGGTCGTCGGAGACGAGCGAGGCGGAGGGCACGACGGTGTGGCCGCGCGCGGCGAAGAAGTCGAGCCAGCGCTGGCGGATGTCTGCGGTCTGCATGGTTCCGTTCTGGTTCAGCGGCGCGATGGGCCGCAGCGAGTCTGGTGCCGGCGGTCAGCGGGCCGCGTCGAGCCCCTCGCCCTGGGCGCGGAGCTCGGCGTCGCGCTCGTGGTAGCCCTCGGCGATCGCCTTCCCGAATGCACGGGCCTTGGCGTCGATCGAGGAGAAGAACTCCTGGCCCTGCTTGGTCTGGTTGAGCTGGTGCGCGGCGACGAAGCCGGCCGCGACGCCGATGGCGAACCACACGATGCTCTTCACGAAGTGCTCCCTCTGCCCGGGTGAATGCCCGCGGGAGTCCCGCCCGGCACCCGACCCAGTCTAGTGGCGTCGGATGCCGCGGCAGCAGGCCGCAGCGCCCGGATCGGCCTCACCCGGGAATGCGACAGGGGCCGCGGGAAGATTCCCGCGGCCCCTGTCGGACGGTGTTCGCCGATCAGCGAGCGGCGTAGTACTCGACGACGAGCTGCACGTCACAGGTCACGGGGACCTCGGCGCGCTTCGGGCGACGCGCGAGCGTGGCCTGGAGCTTGTCGAGCTCCACGTCGAGGTAGCCCGGGAGCTTGGGGAGCACGTCGACGTGGCCGCCGGCCGCGGCGACCTGGAACGGCTCGGTGCCCTCGGAGCGCTGCTTGACGCCGATGACCTGGCCCGGCTTCACGCGGAACGAGGGGCGGTCGACGATCTTGCCGTCGACGAGGATGTGGCGGTGCACCACGAACTGGCGGGCCTGCGCGATGGTGCGGGCGAAGCCGGCGCGCAGCACGAGCGCGTCGAGGCGCATCTCGAGCAGCTCGACGAGGTTCTCACCCGTCAGGCCGTCGGTGCGGCGGGCCTCGTTGAAGGCGATGCGGAGCTGCTTCTCGCGGATGCCGTACTGGGCGCGGAGGCGCTGCTTCTCGCGGAGACGCACGGCGTAGTCGGAGTCCTGCTTGCGCTTGGTGCGGCCGTGCTCGCCGGGAGCGTACGGGCGCTTCTCCATGTACTTGGCGGCCTTCGGGGTGAGGGCGACGCCGAGCGCGCGGGAGAGGCGGGTCTTGCTACGTGACTGGTTCGACACAAGTGTCCTTTCGGAAGAATCTCAAATGCGATTTCACGGCGCGCTGTCGCGCCGGAAGTCCGTGTCAGAGGGATTCGCCAAGGGTGGATCGGCTACAGATCGCACCCGTTCGCCGGTGACCCTCTCGCAGCCGCGCTCGAGGATCTGGCTTCAGGCCAGCGACCATGTTATCACGGCGCGACCGGCGGTCATGGCGGGGTCAGCGCCCGCCGCGCACGATGCGCCGGAGCTTCGCGAGCCGCGCCGAGACCTCGCGCTCGTTGCCGTGCTCGGTCGGTTCGTAGTACGTCGCGCCGCGCAGTTCGGTGGGCAGGTACTCCTGCGCCACGACGCCGATCGGGTCGTCGTGCGGATATACGTAACCCTTGCCGTGGCCGAGCCGCTTCGCGCCCGGGTAGTGGGCGTCGCGGAGGTGCTTGGGCACTCGGCCCGCGCGACCCTCGCGCACGTCGGCGATCGCTCTGTCGATGCCGAGATAGGCGGCGTTCGACTTCGGCGCGGTGGCGAGGTGCACGACCGCCTGGGCGAGCGGGATGCGCCCCTCGGGCATGCCGATGTACTGCACGGCGTCGGCCGCGGCCACCGCGACGCCGAGCGCCGTCGGGTCGGCCATGCCGATGTCCTCCGAGGCGAGCACGATGATGCGGCGGGCGATGAACCGCGGGTCCTCCCCGGCCTCGATCATTCGCGCGAGGTAGTGCAGCGCGGCGTCGACGTCGCTGCCGCGCACCGACTTGATGAACGCGCTGATCACGTCGTAGTGCTCGTCGCCGTTGCGGTCGTAGCGCAGCAGCGCGCGATCGACGGCCCGGGCCACGACCTCGGCGGTGATGACGGGCTTCGCGTGCTTCGCGGCATCCGCCGACTCGGCCGCCTCGTCGTCGGTCGACTCGTCGTCGGTCGACACGTCGTCGCCCGCCTCGCCCTCGGCGCCGCCTTCGGCCGATGCGGCCTGCGCCGCCGCCTGGCTCGCCGCGACGGATGCCGCCTCGAGCGCGGTCAGGGCACGGCGCGCGTCGCCCGAGGCGAGGCGGATGATCGCCGCGCGAGCCTCGGCCTCGAGCTCGACGGCGCCGGCGAGGCCGCGCGGATCGACGAGCGCGCGGTCGACGAGCACGCCGAGGTCGTCGTCGGTGAGGAGCTCGAGGGTGAGCAGGAGCGAACGCGACAGGAGCGGCGAGATGACCGAGAACGACGGGTTCTCGGTCGTCGCGGCGACGAGGATGACCCACCCGTTCTCGACGCCGGGCAGCAACGCGTCCTGCTGCGCCTTCGTGAAGCGGTGGATCTCGTCGAGGAAGAGCACGGTGGAGAGGCCGTAGAGATCGCGGGAGGCGCGGGCCTCCTCCATGACCTGCCGCACGTCGCGCACGCCGGCCGTGACCGCCGACAGCTCGACGAACTTGCGGCCCGACGAGCGGGCGATGGCCTGCGCGAGCGTGGTCTTGCCCGTGCCCGGCGGGCCCCACAGGATGACGGACACCGAGCCCGACTCGCCGCTGCGGTCGCCCGCAAGCGCCACGAGCGGCGACCCCGGGGTGAGCAGGTGGCGCTGCCCGGCGACCTCGTCGAGGCTCGTGGGCCGCATGCGCACGGCGAGCGGGGTCGCGCCGGAGCGCAGCCCCGGGCTGGAGTCCACCATGCCGTCCAGCGTAGCCGCGGCATCCGACACCACCGGCAGTGGACGCTCGCGTGCGGATGCCCGCGCAGGTGCGCCCGCCCGCGCGATTGGTGCCGACGGCGGCGCGTTGCGTAGAGTCGGCACGCAGGAGTCCCGAGAAGGAGCATGCGTGGCATCGAACGACCGTCAGGCGCGTGAGGAACGCGCCCGCCTCCGCACGTACCAGGCGCGCCAGGAGGTGCACGTCCGCAAGCAGCGCCGCCGTGTCCGGGACAACGTGATCGCGGTCGTCGCGCTCGTCGTCGTGCTCGCGCTCGCGACCGCCGCGCAGCTCCTCTACTTCGGCGGCGGACCGGGCACCCCCGTCGCGGAGCCGACGGAGACGCCGACCGCCACGCCCACGCCCACGCCGCCGCCCGGCGAGAACCAGGGCGACGTGCCGTCGGCCGACATCGCCGAGGGCCGCACCTGGACCGGCACGCTCACGCTCAACGACATCCCGCTGGGCGTCGAGCTCGACGGCGCCGCGGCGCCGCAGGCGGTCTCGAGCACGATCAGCCTCGCCCAGTCGGGCTTCTACGACGGCGTGAGCTGCCACCGCCTCACCCGCGACAACATCTGGGTGCTGCAGTGCGGCGACCCGGCCGGCGACGGCACCGGCGGCCCGGGCTACAGCTACGGCCCCGTCGAGAACGCGCCGGCCGACGGCCAGTACCCGGCCGGCACCATCGCGATGGCGCGCCAGCCCACCAACGCCTACAGCCAGGGCAGCCAGTTCTTCATCGTCTACGAGGACACGCAGCTGACGCCCGACGAGGCCGGCGGCTACACGGTGATCGGCCAGGTGACGAGCGGTCTCGACCAGCTCAAGTCGGGCATCACGGACGCCGGGACGGCCGACGGCGGCACCGACGGAGCGCCCGCCGTTCCGGTCACGATCACTGGGTTCACGATCCAGTGACGACCCCGCGCCGCCCGGTGGCGGTGCAATAGGCTTGATGCCGTCAACGCCGCCCATGGGCGGCATCCGACCACGACAGGGTGAGGCCCGTGACCGATTCAGAGCAGCAACCGTGGGGCCGCGTCGACGAGACGGGCACCGTCTTCGTGCGGACGAGCGACGGCGAGCGGGAGGTCGGCCAGTACCCCGACGCGACGGCTGAGGAGGCGCTCGCGTACTTCGAGCGCAAGTACGCCGACCTTGCGGGCCAGGTCGGCCTGCTCGAGCAGCGGGTGCGTCGCGGTGCACCCGCGGCGGATGTCGCGAAGGCCCTCGCGAACCTGCAGGAGTCGGTCGCCGGAGCGCACGCCGTCGGCGACCTGGAGTCGCTCTCCAAGCGCCTCGAGGCCCTGTCGGGCACCACCAAGGAGCTCACCGAGCAGCAGCAGGCCGAGGCGAAGGCCGCACTCGCCGACGCGGTCGCCGAGCGCACCCGCATCGTCGAGCAGGCCGAGGCGCTCGCCGCGCAGGACCCCGCGAAGACGCAGTGGAAGCAGGCGACCGCCGAGCTCGACGCGCTGTTCGCGAGCTGGCAGCAGCACCAGCAAGACGGTCCGCGCCTGCCGAAGAACGAGGCCAATGAGCTGTGGAAGCGATTCCGCACCGCCCGGTCGACGATCGAGCAGCACCGCAAGGCCTTCTTCGCCGAGCTCGACGCCGCCCATCGCGACGTCCGCACCCGCAAGCAGGCGCTCATCGAGCGCGCCGAGGCCCTCGCACCCCGCGGCGCCGACGCCGTCGGCGACTACCGCGCCCTGCTCGACGAGTGGAAGCAGGCCGGCCGCGCCGGCAAGAAGGTCGACGACGCCCTCTGGGCGAAGTTCAAGGCGGCCGGCGACGTGCTGTTCCAGGCGAAGGCCGAGATCGACGCGCAGGAGGACGAGGCCTACCGCGCCAACCTCACCGAGAAGCTCGCGCTCCTCGACGAGGCCGAGAAGCTCCTCACCGAGACCGACCCGAAGCAGGCGCGCGCGGCGCTCAACCGCATCCAGCGCAGCTGGGACGACATCGGCCGGGTCCCCCGCGATCAGGTGCGCCCCGTCGAAGATCGCCTCCGCAAGGTCGAGACGCACGTGCGCTCGCTCGAGGACGAGCGCTGGCAGCGCGAGGACCCCGAGAAGAAGGCGCGCTCCGAGGGCATGGTCGGGCAGCTCCAGGACGCGATCGCCAAGCTCGAGGCCGAGCTCGCCGCAGCCGAGGCATCCGGCGACCAGCGCGCCGCCGCAGAGGCGCGCGAGGCGCTCGACGCCCGTCGGTCGTGGCTGAAGGCGGTCGGCGGCTAGGAGCCGACTCGTCCGTCACCCCCGGTCGGACGTGGTCGTTCTCCACAGCGCGCCCACGGTCGGACCGGCTCGGTGATCGGATGCCGCAGCATGGCCTCATGGCCAGGCTCCCATCGGTGCTCGACACCCGAGACCTCCCGCTCGCCGAGCTGTGCGCGGCCCGCCTCGACGGTGAGCTCTTCGCCGTCGACGACGGCTGGGCCCCGCTCGACGAGCCCGACCTGCCCGCGTTCCGGGCCGCGGTCACCGCGCTGCGTGCGCCGCGATCGCTCGTGATCGAGCGGATGTCGGCGGCATGGGTGCACGGCGCGATCGCCGCTCCCCCGATCGTCGCCCAGTTCTGCGTCCCGCTCAGCGCGCGCATCGCGGTGATCGGCGACCACCGCGCCCTCGTACGCGAGGTGCGCATCGACGACGACGAGATCGTGCGGTTCGGCGGGGTGCCGTGCACGACGCCCACGCGGACGGCGTTCGACCTGCTGCGCGATCCGGTGCTCGACGAGCACGCGATCCTCGACGCGGTCGCAGCCCTCGCCACGTCGCATCCGGAGCTCGCCGGCGCCGTGCGCGATCGACTGGCGGCCGTCCCCCGCATGCCGCACAAGGCGACGGCGCTCGCACGCCTCGACCGGGCCGAGCAGACCGCTCGCCGCGGCGCCGGTGACGCGGCCTAGCCGTCGCTCACGCGGTAGACGTCGTAGACGGCATCGATGCGCCGCACGGCGTTGAGCACGCGGTCGAGGTGGGTGGTGTCCCCCATCTCGAACACGAAGCGGCTGAGCGCGAGCCGGTCGGTCGACGTCGAGACGTTCGCCGAGAGGATGTTCACGTGGTGCTCCGAGAGCACGCGCGTCACGTCGGAGAGCAGGCCCGCCCGGTCGAGCGCCTCGATCTGGATCTGGACGAGGAACACGCTCTTCGAGCTCGGCGCCCACTCCACGTCGATCATCCGCTCGGGCTCGCGCATCAGCGCCTGCACGTTGTGGCAGGCCGCCTGGTGCACCGAGACGCCGGAGCCGCGCGTGATGAAGCCGACGATCTCATCGCCGGGCACCGGCGTGCAGCACCGGGCGAGCTTCACGAGGATGTCGGGGGCGCCGCGCACGAGCACGCCCGAGTCGCTGTTCCGCGGAAGCGGTCGCGAGCGCGTCGAGATGGGGATGTCGGGCTCGTCGTCGCCCTCGTCGACGTCGCGCACGAGCGCGACGACCTTCTCGATCACCGACTGCGTCGAGACGTGCCCTTCGCCGACCGCCGCGTACAGCGACGACACGTCGTCGTACTTCAACAGCGCGGCGACCTCGGCGAACGACTCCTGGCTCATGAGCTTCTGGAGCGGCAGGTTCTGCTTGCGCATCGCGCGGGCGATGGCATCGCGGCCCTGCTCGATCGCCTCGTCGCGCCGCTCCTTGGTGAACCACTGGCGGATCTTGTTGCGGGCGCGGGGGCTCTTGACGAACGTGAGCCAGTCCTTGCTCGGACCCGAGTCGGGGTTCTTCGACGTGAACACCTCGACGACGTCGCCGCTGTTGAGCTCGCTCTCGAGGGGCACAAGGCGCCCGTTGACCTTCGCGCCCATGGTGCGGTGGCCGACCTCGGTGTGCACTGCGTACGCGAAGTCCACCGGGGTCGCACCGGCGGGCAGGCCGATGACCCGGCCCTTCGGCGTGAAGACGTAGACCTCCTTCGCGCCGATCTCGAACCGCAGCGAGTCGAGGAACTCCCCCGGGTCGGCCGTCTCGGCCTGCCAGTCCGAGATGTGCGCGAGCCAGGCCATGTCGGTCTCATGCGCGGCGCTGTCGGTGGCGCGGCCCGAGTTCATCCGCTCCTTGTACTTCCAGTGCGCGGCGACGCCGTACTCGGCGCGCTGATGCATGTCGTGGGTGCGGATCTGGATCTCGACCGCGCGGCCCTTCGGCCCGATGACGGTCGTGTGCAGCGACTGGTAGAGGTTGAACTTCGGGGTCGCGATGTAGTCCTTGAAGCGGCCGGGCAGCGGGGTCCAGCGCGCGTGGATCGAGCCGAGCACGGCGTAGCAGTCGCGCACCGAGTTGACGAGCACCCGGATGCCGACGAGGTCGTAGATCTCGTCGAAGTCGCGGCCGCGCACGATCATCTTCTGGTAGATCGAGTAGTACTGCTTGGGCCGGCCCATGACCTTGCCCCGGATGCGCGCCGCCTTCAGGTCCTCGTTCACGAGGTCGATGACCGTCTGGACGAACTCCTCGCGCTGCGGCGTGCGTTGCTTCACGAGGCTCTCGATCTCGGCGTAGAGCTTCGGGTACAGCACGGCGAACGAGAGGTCCTCCAGCTCCCACTTGATGGCCTGGATGCCCAGGCGGTGCGCGAGCGGCGCGTAGATCTCGAGCGTCTCGGTGGCCTTGCGGGTCGCGGACTCCGCGGGGACGAAGCCCCAAGTGCGCGCGTTGTGCAGTCGGTCGGCGAGCTTGATGATCAGCACGCGGATGTCCTTCGACATCGCGACGATCATCTTGCGGACGGTCTCGGCCTGCGTGGAGTCGCCGTACTTGACCTTGTCGAGCTTCGTGACGCCGTCGACGAGCATCGCGATCTCGTCGCCGAAGTCATGCCGCACCTCGTCGAGCGTGTAGGCGGTGTCCTCCACGGTGTCGTGCAGGAGCGCCGCGGCGACGGTCTTCGGGCCGATGCCGAGGTCGGCGAGGATCTGCGCGACCGCGATCGGGTGCGTGATGTACGGCTCGCCGCTCTTGCGCTTCTGCCCCTCGTGCGCTCGTTCGGCGACCGTGTACGCGCGCTCGATGAGCCCGAGGTCGGCCTTCGGGTGGTGCATGCGTACCGTGCGCATGAGCGTGTCGACGGCTCCCGACGGCTGGGCCTTCGAGAAGATCCGAGGCACGAGGCGGCGCAGCGAAGCGGTCGAGTTGACTCCCGCCTCGGTCATGCGCGCACCTCCAAGACTCAATTATCGCCGCTCGGAGGAGTGCTCCGCGCCGCTCTCGCCCGAGGCGAACATCAGACCGGCGTCGGCAGGGCCCCCGCGGTCTCGGCGGAGGCACCGCCGGCCCGCTCGCGCTCCTTCAGCACCTTCTGGTCGTGGCGCTTGATCGCCGGCTCGCCCTCACGCAGCTGCGAGTAGAGCGGAGCCGCGATGAACACGGTCGACCAGGTGCCGACGAGGATGCCGATCAGCAGCGCGAGCGAGATGTCGCGCAGCGTGTCGGCGCCCAGGACGCCCGCACCGATGAAGAGGATGGCCGCGACCGGAAGCGCTGCGACGACGCTCGTGTTGATCGAACGCACGAGGGTCTGGTTCACCGCGAGGTTCACCGACTCCGCAAACGTCCGTCGCGACTCGGGCCCGGCGTCCTCCGTCGTGTTCTCGCGGATCTTGTCGAAGACCACGACGGTGTCGTACAGCGAGTAGCTGAGGATCGTCAGGACGCCGATCGTCGCCGCAGGGCTGATCTCGAAGCCCACGGCGGCGTAGATGCCGACCGTGGCGATGAGGTCGCCCATGAGCGCGAGGATCGCCGCGAGGGACATCTTCCACGTTCGGAAGTACAGCGCCATGATGATCGCCGCAAGCAGCACGAACGCGATGAGGCCGACGAGCGCCTGCCTGGTGACATCCGCACCCCAGCTCGGGCCGATGAAGGACGATGTCACCTCGGACACGGGCACGTCGTACGCCTCCGCCAGCGCCGCGGCGACCTCCTGGGACTCGGCCTGCTCGAGCTGGTCGGTCTGCACGCGGACGCCGTCGCCACCCACGATCGTGACGTGCGAGACGGCACCGGGCACCACCGACGCCACGGCGTCGCTGGCCGGCTGGGTGGTGGCGTTCTCGACGTTCGCGATCTGGAACTGCGACCCGCCGCGGAACTCGATGCTGAAGTTCACACCGCGCAGGAGCGGGATCGCGATCGTCAGGATGATGATCACGCCCGCGATCAGGTACCACTTCTTACGGCCGCCGACGAAGTTGAACGAGCGCTTGCCCGTGTAGAGGTCGTTGCCGAACTGGGTGAGCCGGTTGGCCATCAGGACTCCTTGCCTTCGCTCGACCCGCTGCCGACGCCTGCGGTGGCCTTGCGTTCTGCGATGGTCTGGCGCTTCTGCGCCTCCTTCGAGCTCGACGCCACCTTGCTCGCGGGAACCGCGACCGGCTTGCGGAACTCGGCACGGCCGCGGTAGACCGCGCCCAGCGCGTTCGGGTCGAGGCCCGACCACGGGTTGCCGCTCGAGAAGAACTTCGTCTGCGCGAGCAGCTGGAGCATCGGGTGCGTGAAGAGGATCACGACGACCACGTCGATGATGGTGGTGAGACCGAGCGTGTAGGCGAAGCCCTTCACGCTGCCGACCGCGAGGATGAACAGCACGACGGCGGCGAGCAGGTTCACGCCCTTCGACGCGAGGATCGTGCGGAACGCACGCTTCCAGCCGGCCTCGACCGCGCCGACCAGTGGCCTGCCGTCGCGGAGCTCGTCTCGGACGCGTTCGAAGTACACGATGAACGAGTCCGCTGTGAAGCCGATCGCGACGATGAGGCCCGCGATGCCTGCGAGCGAGAGGCGGTACCCCTCGCGCCAGGACAGGATCGTGATCGCCAGGTACGTGATGAGTCCCACGATGACGAGCGACGCGATCGTGACGCTGCCGAGCGCCCGGTATTGGAACAGGGTGTAGATCACGACGAGGATGAGGCCGATGAGGCCCGCGATGAGGCCCGACTCCAACTGCGACGTGCCCAGTGTGGCCGAGATCGTGTCGGACGACTGCACCGTGAAGCTGATCGGCAGGGCGCCGAACTTCAGCTGGTCGGCGAGCGACTTCGACGACTCCTGCGTGAAGCTGCCCGTGATCTGCGGGCGGCCGTCGGTGATGACGCCGTTCATCGACGGTGCGGTGAGCACGGCGCCGTCGAGGACGAACGCGAACTGGTCGCGCGGCGTCTGGCCCTGCAGGCCGAAGAGCCGCGTCGAGACCGCCGCGAAGTCCTTGGTGCCCTGGTCGTCGAACTGGATGTTCACGGCCCACTGCCCGGTGTTCGCACCGGTCTGGGTTTGGATCATGCCGTTCGTCGCATCGACGATGTTCTCACCGCTCGCCTCGACCGGGCCGAGCAGGTACTTCGCGGTGCGCGACACGTCGCAGGTGACGAGCGGCTCGTCGGCGGGAGCGACGTTCGTGGCCGCCTCGTCGAGCGTCGAGCAGTCGAAGTTGTCGAACTCGTCCTGCAGGGCGGGCGTGATCCACGCGGGGTCGCTGCCGTCCGTCGGCTCGGCGGTCGGCGTGTCGGACAGCTCCTCGGCCGGCTCGGTGGGAGCCGGGCTCTCGGTGGAGTCGATCGCCTGGTTCGTCGCGGCATCCGCGAGCAGCACGGCCCGCAGCTCGAGCTTGGCCGACGACTCGATGCGCGCACGCGTCTGGTCGTCGAGCTCGCCCGGGATGCGGACGACGACGTTCGAGCCCTCGGTGTTGATCTCGGCCTCGGCCACGCCGGAGGCGTCGACGCGCTGGCGGATGATCGACACCGCCTGGTCGAGCTGCTCCTGCGAGACGGATGCGCCGGTCTCGACCTTGGGTTCGAGGATGATCTGCGTGCCGCCCTCGAGGTCGAGGGCGAGCTTCGGGGTCCACGAGCCGTTGCCCCAGATCACACCGGCGGCGTTGATCGCGAAGAGTCCGACGATGATGACGCCGAGCCAGGTGAGCGATCGCCAGGCCTTGCGAACAGGGGTCGGCCGCGATGACCGCTTCGATGGTGCAGCCACGTGTTCTGCTTTCTCTGCTGGAGCCCGCGCGACGCCGCGCGGGCCGAGCCTCGGTTGGGAGCCTTAGTCGTCCGACTTCTTGGTGTCGGGCGTCTCGTCGCTGGGCGCGTCGTCGACGCGCTCGCCGTACTCGGGCGCGCCGTCGGCGTCGACCGAGCCGACCTCGGTCGCGGCAGCGACCGCCGCGGGCTCCACCACGCGGGCGATCGTCTGGCGGTGCACCGTGAGCACCGTGCCGGGCGAGGTCTCGACGAGGACCTGGTTCTCGTCCTCGTCGATGGAGAGGATCGTTCCGAAGACGCCGAAGTTGGTCATCACCTTCGCCCCCGGCTGGACCTTCGACTGCAGGTCGCGGGCGTCCGCCTGGCGCTTGCGCGAGTTGCGGAACATGAAGAAGATCAGCACCGCCAGGACGGCGAGCATGATGATAGTGAACGGATCGAACGTCATGAGGGGAGGGAACCTTCCGGTGTGCGGCGTACCGCACGGAGTCGACGGCGGTGAGGACGAAGCCTCAATGGATTATAGGTCATCGATCGGAAGGGTCGCTGCGCCCTGGGGAGCGCTTCCCGACAGTCCGAAGTGCTGCCACGCCGCCGGCGTCGCGACCCGCCCGCGCGGGGTGCGCGTGATGAGCCCGATGCGCACGAGGAAGGGCTCGACGACCGCCTCGATCGTCTCGGCCTCCTCGCCCACGGAGACCGCGAGCGTGTTGAGCCCGACCGGACCCCCGCCGAATCGCGTGAGGATCGTCTGCATGACCGCACGATCGAGCCGGTCGAGCCCGAGCGCGTCGACGTCGTAGAGGTCGAGGGCGGCGCGCACCGCCTCGACATCCGCCCGGCCGGAGCGGTGCCCTGAGCCCGTCGACGGGTGCACGAGCGAATAGTCGCGCACGCGCCGGAGCAGCCGGTTGGCGATGCGGGGGGTGCCGCGGCAGCGCCCGGCGATCTCGGCGAGGGCCTCGTGGTCGATGGCGAGGCCGAGCATCCTCGCGGCGCGCTCGAGCACCTGCTCGAGCTCGGCCTCGTCGTAGAACTCGAGGTGCGCCGTGAACCCGAAGCGGTCGCGGAGGGGGTTCGGCAGCAGTCCGGCGCGCGTCGTGGCGCCGACGAGCGTGAACGGCGCGAGGTCGAGCGGCACCGAGGTGGCCCCTGCGCCCTTGCCGACCATGATGTCGATGCGGAAGTCCTCCATGGCGAGGTAGAGCATCTCTTCAGCCGAGCGGGCCATGCGGTGGATCTCGTCGATGAAGAGCACCTCGCCCGGCACGAGCGAGCTGAGGATCGCCGCGAGGTCGCCCGCGTGCTGGATCGCCGGGCCGCTCGACATGCGCAGCGGCCGGCCGCCCTCGTGCGCCACGATCATGGCGAGCGTGGTCTTGCCGAGCCCCGGCGGGCCCGCGAGCAGGATGTGGTCGGGCGTGCGCTGCTGCAGCGTCGCGGCCGTGAGCAGCAGCTGCAACTGGCCCCTGACGCGGGTCTGCCCGACGAACTCGGCGAGGCTGCGGGGCCGCAGCGCGCCCTCGAACGCGAGCTCGGCCTCGGACGCGAGGACCGGGTCGGTGAGGTCGACGTCGCCGTCGCGATCGTCGACACCGCTGCGATCGCCGCTCATCGCGCCCGGCCCGCCTGCTGCGCCGGGCCGAGCCGGGCGAGCGTGAGCCGCAGCAGCGCGGGCACGGATGCCGCGTCGGCATCGGATGCCTCGGCCACCGTCTCCTCGACCGCCTCGGCGGCCACCCGCTCGGACCAGCCGAGGCCCGTGAGCGCCGCGAGCACGTTCTCGGCCGCGCCGCCGCGCGCGATCGGCACCGGTGCGGACGGCGTGGAGCGCGGGGCGACGAGCTTGCCGGCCAGCGAGACGGTGATGAGCTTGGCGGTCTTGGGCCCGATGCCGCTGACCTTGCGGAACGCCGTGTCGTCGTCCGCCTGCACGGCCGCGGCGACCTGCTCGGGCGAGAGCGCGGACAGCACGCCGAGGGCGGACTTGGGGCCGACCCCCGTGACGCCGATGAGCAGCTCGAAGACGTCGAGCTCGTCGCGCGTGGCGAAGCCGAACAGCGTCAGCGCGTCCTCGCGCACGATGAGGCTGGTGTGCACGGTGATCTCGTCGCCCTCACGGCTCGCGAGCGCCAGCGCGGGCGTGGCGTTCACGTGGAACCCGACACCGCCGACCTCGATCACGACCGAACTGCCGGCCGCCGTGAGCACGCGGCCGCGGAGAGAGGAGATCACTCCTTCACCCTACGGGCGGCCCCCGACACGGCGGCGGAGCGTTCAGCGGCGAGCCATGCGCGCTGCGCGGGCGTGAGGGCGGCGTCCTCGGCGGGACTGCGACGTGCGTCGGCCACGGCCTCCCCCGCCGCACCGCCGGTGCGCCAGGCGTGGCAGATCGCCAGGGCCAGGGCGTCCGCGGCATCCGCCGGCTTCGGCACCTGCTCGAGCCCGAGGATGCGGGCGACCATCGCGCCCACTTGCGCCTTGTCGGCGCGGCCGTACCCGGTGATCGCGGCCTTCACCTCGCTCGGCGTGTGCAATGCCACGGGCAGGGCGCGACGGGCGGCGATGAGCATCGCGACGCCCGAGATCTGGGCGGTGCCCATGATCGTCGAGACATCCGATCGAGCGAAGACGCGCTCGAGCGCGACCGCCTGCGGACGGTGCTCGTCGACGATGGCCTCGAGCCCGTCGGCGATGCGCGCGAGCCGGCGCGGCGTGTCGAGGTCGGCGGGCGACCGAAGCACGACGACGTCGACGAGCCGAGCCGTGCGGTTCGGCTCGACATCCACCACGCCCACGCCGCAGCGCGTGAGTCCCGGGTCGATGCCGAGCACGCGCACGGCGATCGGCCTAGTCCTCGTCCTCGAGCTGCGCCTGCACCTCGGGGCTCAGGTCGAAGTTGCTGTAGACGTTCTGGACGTCGTCGCTGTCCTCGAGCGCGTCGATGAGGCGGAACACCTTGCGCGCCGTGTCGGCGTCGATCTCGACCTTGAGGTTCGGCACGAACTCGACGTCGGCCGACTCGTAGTCGAGGCCGGCCTCCTGCAGCGCCTTGCGCACCGCGACCATGTCGGACGGGTCGGTGATGACCTCGAAGCCCTGGGCGTGCGGCTCGATCTCCTCGGCGCCGGCCTCGAGGGCCGCCATCATGACGTCGTCCTCGGTCGTGCCCTCACCGGACACCACGATGACGCCCTTGCGGGTGAAGTTGTAGGCGACCGAGCCCGGGTCGGCGAGCGTGCCGCCGTTGCGACTCAGCCCCGTGCGCACCTCGGCGGCGGCGCGGTTCTTGTTGTCGGTCAGCACCTCGACCATCATGGCCACGCCCGACGGGCCGTAGGCCTCGTACGTGATGCTCAGGTACTCGACCGCCTCGCCGCCGATGCCGGCGCCGCGCTTGATGGCGCGGTCGATGTTGTCGTTCGGCACCGAGGTCTTCTTGGCCTTCTGCACGGCGTCGTACAGGGTCGGGTTGCCGTTGAGGTCGGCGCCGCCCATCTTGGCGGCGACCTCGATGTTCTTGATGAGCTTGGCGAAGGACTTCGCGCGACGCGCGTCGATGACGGCCTTCTTGTGCTTCGTCGTGGCCCACTTGGAATGCCCGGACATGCTGCTCCTGGTTCGGCTTCTCGGCGGGTCCGCCCGCCGACATCCCATTCTAGGCCAGCCCTGCCCTCGGCCCCGGGCGGCAGGCGGATGCCTCGGCGGCTCGTTCGACCGGCGGGCGGGCCGCCCACGTCAGGCCAGCAGCTTCGCCAGCGTGCGCAGGTTGCGGTTCGTCGTCGTCGGCTTGAATCGGGCCTTCGCCAGCACCTTGGCGAAGGGGGTGTCGACGGTCGTGCCCTTCACCGGGTTCCAGTACACGACGCCGTCGCCACGGCTGATCGGGTCGACGTCGGGGTCCGTCTTCCCCGCCGTCTCGAGCAGGTCGTCGAGCGCGGATGCCTCGGACGCGAACACGACCCACGGCTGGCGCGATGCGTCGTCGGCGTCGAACGGGAAGGCCTCGATGACGCGCTCGAGGTCCTCGCGGGTGACGAGCACGATCCACGCCTCGTAGCCGAAGCGCTCGCCGAGCGCACGCTCGAGGTCGCGCTTCAGCGCGGCGGAATCCGTTCGCCCGCTGTCGAAGGCGACGTTGCCGCTCGCGAGCACCGTGCGCACGCCCTCGAAGCCGAGCGACTCGACGAGGTCGCGCAGGTCGGCCGACCTGATGGTGATGCCGCCCACGTTGACGCCCCGGAGCAGTGCGATGTAGCGGGTCATGCCCCCGAGTGTATGGGGCGCCCCCGTCATGCGCAGCGGCCGCGGGTCGCGCCTCCGACGCTCACGGGATGGGCGGGACCGGGCGTCCTTCGTAGAGCTCGCCCATCGCGCGTTCGTAGCGGCGCTTCAGCAGCAGCGTGTAGAGCAGCCGGACCGGCGCGGGCAGGTTCTCCTTCATCCAGGCGGGCCGCTCGGCCTCGGGGATCGTCGCGAGCATCAGGCCGAACTGGATCGCCATCACGTCGCGCGGAAGCTCCTTCCGCGCCTCCTGGATGCCCTTGCGGGCGTGCTCCCCCATCTCGTCCCACTCGGCCTGGGTGAGCACCGACCCGGCGACGGGGACGATGTCGGCCTCCTCGTGGCCGAGATGGCCGATGAGGGTGTCGCGCACGCGTTCGACGCCGGCCGCCAGCCGATCCCGCGTCGCGGCATCCGCCGACGTGCGCCACGGCTCGACGAGCGGCTCGACGTCGTGGAGCTCGGCGGCCACCTGCGCGTGCTGCATGCGCATCAGCTCCACGTGCGGCGCGCAGCCCGGGGACCGCTCGACGAGGCGGTCCCACAGCACCACGTCCTCGGTCTCGTGGTGCAGGTGCAGGGCGTAGAAGTCCATCGACGCGTAGTCCGCGACGACGTCCGCCCGGGCGACATCGCCGTCGGGGACCGCGCGCACCAGCCCGGGGAGCTCCCGGTACAGCCAGCGGAAGATGCGGTGCACCTGGATGAGATCGGAGGTGTCGCATCCCAGCGGCTCGCCGGCCGGACGGTCCTCCGACGAGCTCGGCAGCTTTGTGACCACGGGGCACCTCGTTCCCGCGCCGCTCCGCATCCGGTCGCTGCGCCCGGTGGCGGCGCTGCGCCGGACGAGCGTGACGAGGGGAGCCTACGCGCGGCGGGCGGCCGGACGCATCGGGGATTCCACGGAACGCGCGGCGACTACGCGCTCGCCTCCCGCGCGGCGATCCGGGCGCGGACCTTGCCGAGGAAGTACGCGTGGAAGCGGAACTCGCCGGTGATCTCGGGGTGGAAGCTCGTGCCGAGCAGGTCGCCCTGCTCGACCGCCACGACCCGGCCGTCGGGGATCGTCGCGAGCGCGGTCGCGGCGGGACCGACCGACTCCACCACCGGCCCGCGGATGAACACGGCGTGCACGGGGTCGTCGCCGAGCGCAGGGACGTCGAGGTCCGTCTCGAACGACTGGTTCTGCGAGCCGAACGCGTTGCGCCGCACGACGACGTCGAGGCCGCCGAGCGACTGCTGCCCGGCGATCGCGTCGAGCACGGTGTCGGCGAGCATGATGAGCCCGGCGCACGTGCCGTACACGGGCAGGCCCTCGGCGATCCGCGCCCTCAGCGGCTCGGCGAGCCCGTAGGCGCGCGACAGCTTGTCCATGACGGTCGACTCGCCCCCGGGGATCACGAGACCGTCGACGGCGTCGAGCTCCTCGGGCCGGCGGACCAGCGACACGTGCGCGCCGAGGCGCGACAGCACGTGCGCGTGCTCCCGGAAGTCGCCCTGCAGCGCGAGCACCCCGACGCGGGGACCGGACGAGGCCGGCTCTCCTGCGTCGAGCGACTCGCCGCGGAGGGTGGTGGTCACCAGCCGCGCTCGGCCAGACGGTGCGGCGCCGCCAGGTCGCCCACGTTGATGCCGACCATGGCCTCGCCCAGGCCGCGCGACACGTCGGCGATGACCGACGGGTCGTCGTAGAAGGTGGTCGCCTTGACGACGGCCGCGGCGCGCGCCTCGGGGTTGCCCGACTTGAAGATGCCCGACCCCACGAACACGCCGTCGGCGCCGAGCTGCATCATCATCGCGGCATCCGCCGGCGTGGCGACCCCGCCCGCGGTGAAGAGCACGACCGGAAGCTTGCCGGTCTCGGCCACCTCGAGCACGAGCTCGTAGGGGGCCTGGAGCTCCTTCGCGGCGACGTAGAGCTCGTCGCGCGTCATCGACTTCAGCTGGTTGATCTCGGAGGTGATCTTGCGGATGTGCTTGGTCGCCTCGGAGACGTCGCCGGTGCCGGCCTCGCCCTTCGACCGGATCATCGCCGCGCCCTCGTTGATGCGGCGCAGGGCCTCGCCGAGGTTGGTGGCACCGCAGACGAAGGGGGTGTTGAAGGCCCACTTGTCGATGTGGTTCACGTAGTCGGCCGGCGACAGCACCTCGGACTCGTCGATGTAGTCGACGTCGAGGGCCTGCAGCACCTGCGCCTCGACGAAGTGGCCGATGCGCGCCTTCGCCATGACGGGGATCGAGACCTCGGCGATGATCGCCTCGATGAGGTCGGGGTCGCTCATGCGGGCGACGCCGCCCTGGGCCCGGATGTCGGCGGGCACGCGCTCGAGGGCCATGACGGCGACGGCGCCGGCGTCCTCGGCGATGCGGGCCTGCTCGGCGGTGACGACGTCCATGATCACGCCGCCCTTCAGCATCTCGGCGAGGCCGCGCTTCACGCGGCTCGAGCCGGTCTCGGCAGTGCTCATCTTGGGGGTTCCCTTCGGTGGAGGACGCGTGTTCACGCAGGCTCTCGGCCAATGCGAGCGCTTGGCCTAGGCCAAACGGTAGCATGGACCGCGACCGACCCGAAGAGGAGCCATGGACCGCGACCTGACCCTCGAGATCTCCGGCCGTGCGGCCGCCGACATCGCCGCGAGCGTGCGCGCCCTGATCGAACGCGGCGCGCTGCAGCCGGGCCAGGCGCTGCCGCCCGTACGGACACTCGCCGACACCCTCGGGGTGAACCGCAACACCGCCGTCGCGGCGTACCGGCAGCTCACCCAGGCCGGCGTGGTCGTCACCCGCGGGCGCGGCGGCACGCACGTCGCCGACCGCTCGGCCGTGCCGCAGGAGGGGTTCGCGGCCGACAGCGTGCTCCGCGACGTCGCGACCGGCAATCCCGACCCCGACCTCATCCCGGACCCGTCCCGCGCGCTCGCGCAGGTGGCCGGCCGTCCCGTGCTCTACGGCGAGCCCGTCATCGACCCGGGGCTCGAGCAGTGGGCGCAGTCCTGGATGCGCTCGGACCTCGCGCCCGATCAGGTGCGGCTCACGATCACGAGCGGCGCGGCCGACGCCGTCGAACGGCTCCTCGCCCTGGCCCTCGTGCGCGACGATGCGGTCGCCCTCGAGGACCCGTGCTTCCTCACGAGCATCCACACCGTGCGCGTCGGCGGCTACCGCGCGGTGCCGGTGCCGGTCGACGACGAGGGCATGACCGTCGAGGGCCTGCGCACGGCGCTCGACCAGGGCGTGCGCGCCATCGTGTGCACGCCGCGGGCGCAGAACCCCACGGGCGCGAGCCTGACCGAGGCCCGCGCCGCGGAGCTGCGGGCCGTGCTACGCGAGCACCCGTACGTGCTCGTCATCGAGGACGACCACTTCTCGATGCTGTCGCGCCGGCCGTTCCACTCCCTCATCGGCCCCGATCACCGGCGCTGGGCGCTCGTGCGCTCGGTGTCGAAGTTCCTCGGCCCCGACATGTGCCTCGCGGTGACGGCGTCCGACCCCGACACCGCCGAGCGGCTGGCGATGCGGCTCACCCCCGGGACCACCTGGGTGAGCCACCTCCTGCAGCGTCTGGCGCTCGCGCTCGTGACGGATCCCGACGTCGCGGCCGGCATCGAGGCGGCGGGCGCGCACTACGCCGAGCGCAACCGGGCCTTCGCCGAGCGGCTCACCGCGCTCGGAGTGCCCGCCGAGGCCAGCGACGGGCTCAACCTCTGGGTCGCCCTGCCGGTGCCGGCCCGCGACGTCACCGAGCAGCTCATGCGGCGCGGCTGGCTCGCCCGCCCGGGCGACGCGTTCGCGCTCGCCGACGCGCCCGCCGCCCGGCGGCTCCGGCTCACCGTGCACGACCTGGGGGACGCCGACGCCGAGCGCCTCGCGGCGGACATCGCGGGCGCGGTGCGTGCCGCGGGTGGACGGCTCGTCCCGGCCGGGATGCGATGATCGACCGGTGAAGGTCCTCTCGATCCAGTCCGCCGTCGCCTACGGGCACGTCGGCAACTCGGCCGCCGTGTTCCCGCTCCAGCGCATCGGCGTCGAGGTCATGCCGGTCTACACGGTCAACTTCTCCAACCACACGGGCTACGGCGCGTGGCGGGGTCCGCTCATCGACCCCGACGACGTGCGCGCGGTGATCACCGGCATCGAGGAGCGCGGCGCATTCCCCCAGGTCGACGTCGTGCTGTCGGGCTACCAGGGCGGCGAGGGCATCGCCGGCGTCATCCTCGACGCGGTCGCCCGGGTCAAGGCCGCGAACCCGTCGGCCATCTACGCGTGCGACCCGGTGATGGGCAATGCGAAGTCCGGATGCTTCGTGGCGCCGGCGATTCCCGTACTCCTGCGCGATCGCGTGGTGCCGGCCGCCGACCTCATCACGCCGAACCAGTTCGAACTCGGCTACCTGACTGGCACGGAGCCCGACACCCTCGAGTCCACGCTCGAGTCGGTCGACCTGATCCGCGCGACCGGTCCGCGCACCGTGCTCGTGACGAGCGTCGAGCGGCCCGATCGCGAGGAGGGCACGATCGAGATGCTCGCCGTCGACGACGCGGGCGCGTGGATCGTGCAGACCCCGCTGCTGCCCCTGAAGGCGAACGGCTCGGGCGACGTGACCGCGGCCCTCTTCACGGCGCACTACCGGCGTACCGGGGATGCCGCGGACGCCCTCGCGCGCGCGACCTCGAGCGTGTTCGACCTGCTCGAGCGCACCCACGCGTCGGGCGAGCGCGAGCTGCAGCTCGTCGAGTCGCAGGAGGCCTACGCGAACCCGCGGATGCAGTTCGCGGTGCGACAGGTGCGCTAGGCGCCCGACGCGTCAGCCCGGCCAGGCCTCCGCGATCTCCTGCCGCACCTCGCCGAGCAGTCGCGGCAGTGCCTTGGTGCCGGCGATGATCGGGAAGAAGTTCGCGTCGAGCGCCCACCGCGGCACGATGTGCTGGTGCAGGTGCTCGGCGATGCCGGCGCCGGCGATCCGGCCCTGGTTCATGCCGATGTTGAACCCGTCGCACCGGGAGACCTGCTTGACGACGCGCATCGCCACCTGCGTGAGCTCGCCGATCTCGGCGACCTCCTCGGCCGTCGCCTCGTCGTACGTCGCGATGTGGCGATACGGGCAGACGAGCAGGTGGCCGCTGTTGTACGGGTACAGGTTGAGCAGCACGTAGGCGAGCTTCCCGCGCGCGACGATGAGCGACTGCTCGTCGCTCAGCTCGGGCGCCCGGCAGAACGGGCAGGTGTGCTCGTCGGGCTGCTGGCCGTGCTGGATGTAGACGAGGCGGTGCGGCGTCCACAGCCGCTGGAACGCGTCGGGCACGCCGGCGAGGTCGGCCGCGTCATCCGTGGGCACGCCCTCGAACTCGTCGGCCTCGTACGCGCGGGTCATGCGAACAGTTCGTCCCTCGTGGTCACCTGGCGGCGGTCGTCGATCGCCGCGCGGATCCGGTCGATCGCGTCGGCGATCGGCACGCCGTTCTCCTGCGTGCCGTCGCGGAAGCGGAAGCTGACCGTCTCGCCGGCGCGGTCGTTCTCGCCCGCGATGAGCTGGAACGGCACCTTCTGGGTGGTGTGCGTGCGGATCTTCTTCTGCATGCGGTCGTCGCTCGTGTCGAGCTCGGCGCGCACGCCGGCGCGCTGCAGCTGCCGCACGATGTCGCCGAGGTACTCCGCGTACTCGTCGGCCACGGGGATCCCGATGACCTGCACCGGTGCGAGCCAGATCGGGAACGCGCCCGCGTAGTGCTCGGTGAGCACGCCGAAGAACCGCTCGATCGAGCCGAACTTCGCCGAGTGGATCATCACGGGCTGCTGGTGCGTGCCGTCGGCCGCAGTGTACTCGAGCCCGAAGCCCGCCGGCTGGTTGAAGTCGTACTGGATGGTCGACATCTGCCAGGTGCGACCGATCGCGTCGCGCGCCTGCACCGAGATCTTCGGGCCGTAGAACGCCGCGCCGCCCGGATCGGGCACGAGCTCGAGGCCAGAGGCCTCGGCGACCTCGCGCAGCACGTTCGTGGCCACCTCCCACTGCTCGTCGGTGCCCTTGAACTTGTCGGATGCCGCGTCGCGGGTCGAGAGCTCGAGGTAGAAGTCGTCCAGGCCGAAGTCGCGCAGCAGGCCCAGCACGAAGTCGAGCAGGTGCTTGATCTCCCCCGGCGCCTGCTCGGGCGTCACGTAGCTGTGCGAGTCGTCCTGGGTGAGGCCGCGCACGCGGGTGAGACCCTGCACGACGCCCGACTTCTCGTAGCGGTAGACCGTGCCGAACTCGAAGAACCGCAGCGGGAGCTCGCGGTACGAGCGACCGCGCGACCGGAAGATGAGGTTCTGCATGGGGCAGTTCATCGCCTTCAGGTAGTACTCGCTGTTCTCCAGGTCCATCGGCGGGAACATCGTGTCCTTGTAGTACGGCAGGTGCCCCGACAGCTCGAAGACGTGCGCCTTCGTGATGTGCGGGGTGGACACGTACTGGAACCCCTCCTCGATGTGCCGGCGACGGACGTAGTCCTCCATCTCGCGCTTGATGATGCCGCCCTTGGGGTGGAAGACGGGCAGGCCGCTGCCGATCTCCTCGGGGAACGAGAAGAGGTCGAGCTCAGCGCCGAGCTTGCGGTGGTCGCGGCGGGCGGCCTCCTCGAGGCGATGCTGGTACTCGCGCAGTTCGTCCTTCGTGGGCCAGGCGGTGCCGTAGATGCGCTGCAGCTGCGGGTTCTTCTCCGAGCCGCGCCAGTACGCCGCCGCCACGCGCATGAGCGCCCAGCCGTTGCCGATCATCCGGGTGTTCGGCAGGTGCGGCCCGCGGCAGAGGTCCTTCCAGGCGACCTCGCCGGTCCTGGGGTCGACGTTGTCGTAGATCGTGAGCTCGGAACCGCCGACCTCGACCGACTCGCTCTCCTCGAACTGCTCGGTGCCGGTGGCGTGGCCCTTCAGCCCGATGAGCTCGAGCTTGTACGGCTCCCCGGCGAGTTCGGCGCGGGCGTCGTCGTCGGTCACGACCCGTCGCACGAACCGCTGTCCGGAGCGGACGATGCGGGCCATCTCCTTGTCGAGGGCCTTGAGGTCCTCGGGGGTGAACGGCTCGGCGACGTCGAAGTCGTAGTAGAAGCCGTCGGTCACGGGCGGGCCGATGCCGAGCTTCGCCTCGGGATTGACGTTCTGCACCGCCTGCGCGAGGACGTGCGCGGTGGAGTGGCGGAGGATGCTCAGGCCGTCGGGCGAGTCGATCGTGACGGGCTCGACGACGTCGGACTCCGTCACCGTCGTGGCCAGGTCCTTGAGCTCGCCGTTGACGCGCATCGCGACAACGGATCGATCAGTGAAGAGCTCGAAGCCGTCGGCCACTGTGATCCACTCCCTGTGAGGTCGAAACGAACCCTTCAACTGTAGTGCGGCGCGGACGCACCACCGGCGCCGGGCATCCGGGCGCGCCCTGATGACGCCGACCCACCCAGGTTCTAGAGTTTTGCTCATGTCTACTACCGATCCAGGTGCCGCAGACCGCGCGCCACTGGCCGACGTCGCCCAGCTCGGCGAGTTCGAGAGCGACCTCACGTCGGAGGACTGGGCCGCGAAGCTGCGGTCCGGCGACCTCCATCTCGGCCCGATCTTCTGGGCGCCGATCGAGGTGCTCTCGCCCACGAAGACCATCGGGCTCGGGCGCACGAACCTCACGCTCATCCGTCCGACCATCGTGCAGACCGACACGCCCGTGCCGTTCGCCGGTTTCGATCGGCGCGAGTCGCCGAATCGGAACCCGGCGGTGTCGGTGCACTTCAACCCGAGCGCGTACGGCGCCACCGGACCGGGCACGTACGTGTTCACGTTCGCGGTCGACGCGCCGACCAGGGCGGCCTTCTCGCCGAGCGGGTTCGCCGGCAGCGGCACCGTCGACGCGCCCGGTTCGATCCGGTTCGAGGGACGGCGGGTGATCACGATCATCCTGCGGAACGTGCCGGCCGGCCAGGACACCTTCGCCGCCATCGAGCAGACCTCGGGCGAGTCGTGGTCGTGGTTCAGCACGCGCATCGCGCATCCGCCGCTCGTGTTCGACCCGCTGCCGATCAACCCCGGCCCCTGAGCGCCCGCTTGCGGCCGGAGCGCGCAAGCGGCGCGCTTCGGACGCGCTCGCTTGCGCCCGTTTACGCCCGGCTCTGCAAGAACACGACTTTCCGTTGACAATCCCTCGCAACCCCTTGTGACGCCGCTCGGCGGCGGCATACCCTCGCCTCACTCGCGGCCAGTCCGCGGTGTCCGATGGCGTGCACCACCGAGAGGAAACGAGTCGACGATGACGCGTCCCACGATCCCCGTCCCACCTGTTCGTCGACGGCGTCACTGGCGCGGTCGAGCGGCCGTCGCTGCGGCCGCCGCTGCGGCGATCGTCGCCGGCGCGGCGCTGGCCGGCCCCGCGGCATCCGCTGCGCCAGCGGCCCCGGTCGTCACGCGTGCGGCGCTCGACCCGGCCCTCGTCGCCGGCCGCGGTGCGGACGTGCCCTTCCTCGAGCAGGAGGCCGAGCACGCCACGACGAACGGCGAGATCATCGGCCCCGACCGCACGGCCTACACGCTGCCCGCCGAGGCATCCGGCCGCACCGCCGTGCGCCTCGACCCCGGTGAGCGCGTGGAGTTCACGCTGCCCGCGGCCGCGAACGCGATCACCGTGCGGTACAGCATCCCCGACGCGCCCACGGGCGGCGGCATCACGGCGCCGCTCGAGGTGCGCGTCGACGGCGGCGCGCCGAAGCTCATGACGCTCACCTCCGAGTACTCGTGGCTCTACAACCAGTACCCGTTCACGAACGACCCGAACGCGGGGCTCCTCCACCCCGACTGGTGGATCACCGAGTGCGGCTGCGTGCCCGGCGAGGGCTACGACGTGCAGAAGCCGTTCCGGCCCATGCACTTCTACGACGAGCAGCGGATGCTCCTGGGCGCGACGTACCCGGCCGGCTCCGTCGTCCGCCTCACGGCACCGCAGGGCACGGATGCCGCGTGGACGGTCATCGACCTGCTGGACTCCGAGCTCGTGGCGCCCCCGACCCCGCAGCCCGCGGCATCCGTCACCGTGACGAAGTTCGGCGCCGACCCGACCGGACGCCGCGACGCGGGGAACGCGTTCCGCACGGCGATCAAGTGGGCGCAGCGCCACGACGTCGACGTGTACATCCCGCCGGGCACGTTCCGCGTCGAGGAGCACCTCATCGTCGACGACGTCACGATCCGCGGCGCCGGCAACTGGCACTCGATCGTGTTCGGCGACGAGGTCTCGCTGAAGAAGCCCACGCCCGACGGCTCGGTGCACACCGGGGTCGGGTTCTACGGCAGGGACGCCGCCGACGGCGGCAGCCGCAACGTGCACCTCTCGGACTTCGCCATCCGCGGCGACGTGCGCGAGCGCATCGACACCGACCAGGTCAACGGCATCGGCGGCGCCATGAGCGATTCGACCATCGAGCGGCTGCACATCGAGCACACGAAGGTCGGCCTGTGGTTCGACGGGCCGATGCACGACCTCGTCGTGCGCGACAACATCGTGGTCGACCAGATCGCCGACGCGCTGAACTTCCACACCGGCGTGACCGACTCGCTCGTCGCGGGCAACTTCATCCGGAACACCGGTGACGACGGGCTCGCGATGTGGTCGGAGGGCACGGCGAACGCGCGCAACACGTTCGACCGCAACACGGTGCAGACACCGACGCTGGCGAACGGCATCGCGATCTACGGCGGCGCCGACAACACCGTGTCGAACAACCTCGTCGCCGACCCGATCCGCGAGGGCAGCGGCCTGCACGCCGGATCCCGCTTCGGCGCCGTGCCGTTCACGGGGACGCTCGCGTTCACCGACAACACGACGGTGCGCGCGGGCGGCTACGAGCTCAACTGGAACATCGGCCTCGGCGCGATCTGGTTCTACGCTCTGGACCGCTCGATCGACCAGGCCGACATCCGGGTCTCCGGCGATTTCCTCGACAACACGTACAACGCGATCATGCTCGTTTCCGACTGGCCCGTGAAGGACCAGGTGTCGATCTCGAACGTCCACTTCGAGGACGTCCGCGTCGACGGCACGGGCACCTCGGTCGTGAGCGCGCGCGTCGCGGGCTCGGCGTCGTTCGAGAACGTCGACGCCCGCAACGTGGGCGCCGTCGGCGTGAACAACTGCGGCTCGTTCAACTTCACCCCCGCGGGCTCGGAGTTCTCGCTCGTCGACCTCGGCGGGAACGACTCGAGCGGCGTGAACACCACCGGCCCGTGGCTCGCGCCGTGGGAGCTGCCGAACACGATCACGTGCGACGACCGGCCGCCCGTGGTGGCACCCCCGGCGCCGTCGCCCTGGTGACGCGCTGAGCCGGGCGGGTCGGATGCCTCGACGAGGCGTCCGGCCCGCTCCATGGCGCGGCGAAGACGTGCCCGGGATACGCGAAAAGCCCCGGCTCATGCCGGGGCCTTCGTCGTGGGCGATACTGGGATCGAACCAGTGACCTCTTCCGTGTCAGGGAAGCGCGCTACCGCTGCGCCAATCGCCCAAGTCGAGAACGGGGTTCTCAGGCTTGGAGGTGGATACGGGATTCGAACCCGTGTATACGGCTTTGCAGGCCGCTGCCTCGCCTCTCGGCCAATCCACCGTGTCTGGGTTCACCACCAAAGAACAGAAGGGGCTTTCGCCCCTACTGATCAGAGCGGATGACGAGACTCGAACTCGCGACCCTCACCTTGGCAAGGTGATGCGCTACCAACTGCGCCACATCCGCGTTGTCGCTGTTTCGGCGACAGAGAGACTCTAACGGATTCGGTGAACGAATCACAAACCGAGGGGGCCGCTTGGCCTGTTCGGCCCGGTCATCGCGCGAATCCATGCGCGTTTCCCGGGCGTGTCGAGGTGTGTCCGGGGTCGATTCCGCAGCGCCCGGCCCGCCGATGTGCATTCGCCCGGTCGGGTCGGCTAGTATCGAGTCCGCGGTCACGACGAGATCGGAACCGCATCCCACATGGGCGATTGGCGCAGCTGGTAGCGCGCTTCCTTCACACGGAAGAGGTCGTCGGTTCGAGCCCGGCATCGCCCACGGAAAACCCCCGGTCAACGGGGGTTTTTTGGTTAATCTATTCGCCCAGTGATCTGATGCGTGGTGCAGGTGTGGTGCAGGACCTCCCACGGGCTTCCCCGAACTGGCAATAGTGATCCCCCAAAAGCGCGACTGGTGCTTACCGATCACGGAAAGGTAGTCCGGGGCCCACAGACCGTTGCTCGGGCCGAGGCTACTGACGGTCGAGATGTCGTCACCGTGTGCCATGGCGCTGGCCTCGAGTCAGTTATGCGCGCGCCGCGGCGGGCGAGATGAGCTCGAGGATCTGCGCGTGCGACCGTTGAACTTCTCGTCGAGAGGGAAAGAAGGCCGCGATACTTCTGTTCGTCAGACCGATTGGAAGAGTGACCACCTCGCTGCCATCTGGCACCAGGGTTTCGAGACTCAATCCCCAGAACCCGCCGCCGGCGATGGGAATCGATTCTTCGGCTACCGCGATGATGTTGCCGCTCGGGATCGTGGCAATGTGCACAGGCGTGGCCGGTCCGTGCTTCTGAGCGGACCAAATGTGTACGCCGGCCCGGCTGACCCGCATGACCCCATGCTTGTTGAACCCCCGGTTCGCCGACGATAAGAAGGGCTGGAGGGCGTCACGGAGTTCCGGGGAGAAGAAGATCGCGAAGGTGGTGACCCCGTCGCGGTCGTCGTCTCGCAGACGTGCCACGAGTTTTCTGTTCCGAGCACCGAGCAAGACAAGTATCAACAGAGGCAGGCCGGTGATGACCGCAACGACAATGATGATCGCGCTGGCTGCGTCCGCGACGGCCATCCCATCGCGGGTCAGCCTCAGCAGTTGGCTGATGCACATCCCGACCAGCAGGACGAGTAGTCCCCAGATCGGAGGGCTTGGTCGCACGATGTTCACCTCGACTCGTTAGTTGTGCAGGAGAGTAGCAGCCCGCTCCGCTTCAACCGTGTGCGCGAGCTCGCGGCCGCAACGATCAGTGCGTTCAGGCATTTGCGGAGGACGCGCCTTAATGCAGGTTCAAGAGCGAGCACTGTCGATCACCCACCAAGTTCGATCCTTCTGAAGGTGAACTGTGTCATAGGACAAGAACCAGTAGGCCGAGGAACGTTCCCGGCGCAACACCCGGGCGCAAGGAGTCGCGTGGTGCAAACGTGGTGCAGAACTATGACAAGTTATGTCCTCGTGTGCCCGCAGATGGGGACTCCCGCCGCTGGGTAATCTCTGCCCTGATCGGGCTATGTCCAGAAATGTCCAACAGTGGGCAGTTCCGTCCAGGTCTTCACTTATCGTTCACACGGAAGAGGTCGTCGGTTCGAGCCCGGCATCGCCCACCATGAGACCCCCGGTCGCCGGGGGTTTTCCCGTTCCGGCGGCGTCCGCATCGGGGCACAACCCCGTTGTCGCGACCCCATGCCGCGGCTACCGTGGCCGGCGCACAGCGCGGCACCGGCGCCGCGCGACCGCGAGCGGAGGAACCATGACCGGTGAGGTGTCGTTCATCGAGTTCGGCGGGGCGGATGCCATGACGGCGCGTTCGTTCTACGGGAAGCTGTTCGGCTGGTCGTTCGAGTCCGGCCCAGGCGGCGACGGGTACGCGATCGAGGGCGCCGGCGTTCCCGCGGGCGTCCACGGCGGCGACGAGGGCGCGTCGCCCGACGTCTTCTTCCGCGTCGACGACCTGGATGCCGCCGTCGCTGAGGTCATCCGCCTCGGGGGCTCGGTCGACGAGCTCCCCGGAGGCGACGACGAGGCCACCGCCGCGATCTACGGCGAGTTCCGGCTCTGCCGCGACGACCAGGGGTCGCCGTTCGGACTGCACCGGCCGCCGCGACACTGAGACGGGCTCAGCGCCACCCGTACCGCTCACCGAGGGCGCTTGCGATCCGCCCGTAGCGGGCGGCGTCGAGCGACGCGGCCTCACGCCGCATCCCGCCGGACCGCACCCGGAACACGCGGTCGATCCGGGCCCAGCTCGCCCGGCCCGCGGCATCCCAGGCGCCATCGCCGAGCGCGACGAAGTCGCGGTCGCCGTCGTGCGGCTTGCTCGTGAGCTGCACCGCCAGGAAGTCCCCTCCCCCGGATGCCGCAACGATCGCGACCGGGCGGTCCTTGCCGCGCCCGTCGCGCTCCTCGAACGGCACCCACGTCCAGACGATCTCGCCGGGATCGGGCTCCCCGTCACGCGACGGCGTGTACGCCAGGCGCACGCCCTTCAGGCGCCGAGGATCCACCTCGACGGTGGCCGACGGCCCCGCCTGCCCAGGTGAGAGCAACCCTGTCGAGACGGACGTGGACGCGCCCGCGGCATCCGTCGACCGCGCTTGGCGCCGCCCGCCGGTGAGGGACCTGAAGACACGCCCGAGGGCGGTGAGGAAGCGGCTGGTGTCTGACACACCCGCACACTACCCCACCGCCCTCGCAGCCCTTCGACGGGCTCAGGAACCCTTCGACCGGCTCAGGACCCGTGGGTCAGACGGTCTCGAGCTTGTAGCCCTCCTCGCCGTGCACGACGGTGTCGATGCCGGCGATCTCGTCCTCGTTCTTGACCCGGAAGCCGATCGTCTTCTGGATCGCGAAGCCGATGACCCAGGCGAGCACGAACGAGTAGATCAGCACGGAGAAGGCCGCGATCGCCTGAACCAGGAGCTGCGTGCCGTCGCCGCCCGTGAACAGACCCTTGTCGGTCGCGAAGAAGCCGAGGTAGAGCGTGCCGATGAGGCCGCCGACGAGGTGGATGCCCACCACGTCGAGCGAGTCGTCGAAGCCCCACTTGAACTTCAGGTCGATCGCGAGGGCGCAGACGGCACCGGCGATGACGCCGAGGAGGATCGCCCAGCCCGGGGTCAGGAATGCACACGCCGGGGTGATCGCGACGAGGCCGGCGACAGCGCCCGACGCGGCGCCGATCGAGGTCGGCTTGCCGTCCTTGATCTTCTCCACGACCAGCCAGGCGAGCAGGGCCGCAGCGGGAGCGGCGAGCGTGTTGATCCACGCGAGCGCAGCGGTGCCGTCGGCCGCGAGCTCCGAGCCGGCGTTGAAGCCGAACCAGCCGAACCACAGGAGGCCGGCGCCGAGGAGCACGAAGGGCGGGTTGTGGGGCACGTGCGCGCCCTTCGAGAACCCGACGCGCTTGCCGAGCACCAGGGCGAGCGCGAGGGCGGCCGCACCGGCGTTGATGTGCACCGCCGTACCACCCGCGAAGTCGAGCGCGCCGGTGCCGAAGACCTCCTGCAGGCCGTAGGTGATCCAGCCGCCGTAGGCGAACGAGCCGTCTTCGGCGAGGCCGAAGTTGAACACCCAGCTCGCGACCGGGAAGTAGACGATCGTCGCCCAGAGGGCGGCGAAGATCATCCACGCGCCGAACTTGGCGCGGTCGGCGATGGCGCCCGAGACGAGCGCGACGGTGATGATCGCGAAGGTCGCCTGGAAGCCGACGAAGGCGAGCGGCGGGTAGGCCGCGCCTTCAGGCGTCTCGAGGAGGCTCGTGAGGCCGATGGCCGACCAGTCGATGGACCACGGCGCGCTCAGGCCGTCGGCCGACGGGAATGCGATCGCGTATCCGTAGAGCACCCACAGCACGCCGATGAGGCCCATCGCGCCGAAGCTCAGCATCATCATGCTGATGACGCTCTTCGCCTTGACGAGGCCGCCGTAGAAGAACGCGAGCCCGGGGGTCATGAGCAACACGAGTGCTGCTGATATCAGTAGGAACGCGGTGTTGCCTTGATCCATCTCGAACCTCTCTCAGATGCAGGGGTTGGGGAAACCTGTGCGGCCCAGTCTCATGACGGGACGTTTCGAGAGGGATCGTCTTGTGTTTCGCGTTCGTTACGGACCGGGCCGCTCACGTAAACAGCGTGTTTCGGCGCACCGAAGAGGCGATGTGAATCGCGGTCGTTCGGGAATGCGATCGCGTGCGCGATCAGGGGTGACGGATGCCGTCGGCTGAGACCGCGGCATCCGTGTGCGAACGCGCGATCGGATGCCGCGGCGCCCCTCAGTCGTGCGGCGGCAGCTCGCCCGTGGTGAGCGCGATCATGCGGCTCATCGCGCGGAGGTACTTCTTGCGGTAGCCGCCGCCCATCATCTCGTCGTCGAAGACCTTGTCGAGCGGGAGCCCGCTCGCGAGGATCGGGACCTCGGCGTCGTAGACGCGGTCGATGAAGGCCACGAGGCGCAGGGCCGCGTTCTGGTTCGACAGCTGGTGCACGCCCTCGAGGCCGATGAACTCGACGCCCTCGATGAGCTTGATGTACTTCGACGGGTGCACCGTCGCGAGATGCGCGATGAGGTCGTCGAATCCGTCGAGCGAGACGGCGTGGCCGCGGGCGGCGAGCGCCTCGGCCGCGTGGGTCACCGCGGCGTCCTCGCCCATGGCCTCGGCATGGCCCTCGGTGTCGCGGCGGCGGTAGTCGAGGCCGTCGATGCGCAGCGTCTCGAAGTTCGACGAGAGGGCGTGGATCTCGCGGAGGAAGTCGGCGGCCGCGAACCGGCCCTCGCCGAGCGCGTTCGGCGGGGTGTTCGACGTCGCAGCCACGCGCGTGCCGCCGGCCATGAGCTCGCCGAGGAACCGCGTCATCAGCATGGTGTCGCCCGGGTCGTCGAGCTCGAACTCGTCGATGCAGACGAGGCGCGCGCCGCGCAGGAGCTCGACCGCCTTGGCGTAGCCGAGCGCACCCACGAGCGCGGTGTACTCGATGAACGTGCCGAAGTACTTCGGACCGTGCGCGACGTGCCAGAGCGCCGCGAGGAGGTGCGTCTTGCCGACGCCGAAGCCGCCGTCGAGGTAGACGCCGGGGAGCTCGATGCGCGCCGGCCGCTTGCGCGAGAAGAAGCCGCCCGGGCGCTGCGCGGCGCGCCAGGCGCCCGCGAACTCGTTCAGCCGGTCGAGGGCCGCCTGCTGCGAGGGGTAGTCGGGGTCGGGCCGATAGGATTCGAAGGTCGCGTGCTCGAACTGCGGCGGCGGCACCAGCTCCGAGGCGATCTCGCCGGCCGAGATCGACGGGTTCCGCTCGACGAGGCGGATGAGGGCATGGCTCGCTGCCGTGGTCATGCTGGAGGGACTCCCGTATTGCACCGGATGACGGGCATGCTGACTTCCACCCGCACGCCGCGTAGATTCGAGGTGGACAGGTCACCAGCCTAGTCCGCTCCCCCGCACACCCCGTCCGATCGGACGATCCCAGGAGGTTCCCCATGCCCGCCGAGTTCGACTCCGCCGCGAAGTTCGCCGAGTACGCCCACCCCGAGCGTCTCGTGACCACCGACTGGCTCGCCGAGCGGCTCGGCCAACCGGGTCTCGTGGTCGTCGAGTCCGATGAAGACGTCCTGCTCTACGAGACGGGCCACATCCCGACCGCCGTCAAGATCGACTGGCACACCGACCTCAACGACCCGGTCGTGCGCGACTACATCGACGGCGAGCAGTTCGCCGCGCTCCTCGGCTCGAAGGGCATCTCGCGCGACACCACCGTCGTCATCTACGGCGACAAGAACAACTGGTGGGCCGCGTACGCGCTCTGGGTGTTCACCCTGTTCGGCCACGAGGACGTGCGCCTGCTCGACGGCGGCCGCGACCTCTGGATCGCCGAGGGCCGCCCGCTCACGACCGACGTCCCCGACGCGACCGCCGTGGAGTACCCCGTGGTGGAGCGCGACGACAGCGTCGTCCGCGCCTACAAGGATGACGTGCTCGCACACTTCGGCAACCCGCTCATCGACGTCCGCTCCCCCGAGGAGTACAACGGCGAGCGCACGAGTGCCCCCGCCTACCCCGAGGAGGGCGCGCTCCGCGCCGGCCACATCCCCACCGCGGCATCCGTGCCGTGGGCTCGTGCCGCCGCGCCCGACGGCACCTTCAAGACCCGTGAGGAGCTCGACGCGATCTACCGCGGCGAGGCCGGCCTGCAGGACGGCGACGACGTGATCGCCTACTGCCGCATCGGCGAGCGCTCGAGCCACACCTGGTTCGTGCTCGCGCACCTGCTCGGCTTCGAGAAGGTCCGCAACTACGACGGCTCGTGGACCGAGTGGGGCAGCGCCGTGCGCGTGCCGATCGTCTCGGGCGCCGAGCGCGGCGAGGTCCCGACCCGCTAGACGTCCGCCTGAACCGGTCGGCAGGCCGGGCGGGCGGGGTCGCGCGTCCGTGATGGGAGAATGGAACCGATGGACGCCACGACCCTCCCCGCCCCGCTCGCCGAGACCCGCGAGGACTTCCTCGCGCTCGGCGTCAAGGACCGCCTGCAGCTGCTGCTCGAGTTCTCGAACGAGCTGCCCGAGCTGCCCGAGCGGTACCGCGATCACCCCGACCTCCTCGAGAAGGTCGAGGAGTGCCAGTCGCCGGTCTACATCTTCGTCGAGGTCGTCGACGGTCGCGTGCACCTGCACGCGACGGCGCCGGCCGAGTCGCCCACCACGCGCGGCTTCGCGTCGATCCTCGTGCAGGGCCTCGACGGGCTCACGGTCGACGAGGTGCTCGACGTGCCCGGCGACTACCCGCAATCGCTCGGCCTCGCCGAGGCGGTGTCCCCGCTCCGGGTCCGCGGCATGACCGGCATGCTCGGTCGCGTGAAGCGCCAGGTGCACGCGCGCATCGCCGCCGCCTGACCCGAACGGATGCCGCAGCGCCGCGTCGCGGCATCCGCTGCGTGCCTCGGCCCGCCTAGCCCGTGATCTCGGCCTCGTCGGCCAGCCGCTTCGCGTCGAGCGAGCTGCGCTCGAGCCAGCCCCGCACGAGCCCCGTCCAGCGGTCGGTGTCGTGGTTCCACAGCTTCGTGTGACGCGCGCCCTCGAACTCCTCGAACTGCACGAGGTCGGGCCGGGCGGCCGCGAGCCGGCGTGAGCCGTCGATCGGCACGAAGCCGTCGTCGACGCTGTGCATGAGCAGGATCGGGACCGGCAGTTCCTCGGCGCGCGCGACGGGATCGAGGTCGTCGACGTCGATGGGCGCGGCGACACCCGTCAGCCCACCGCTCCACGGGCCTCCGAGTACGCGCGCCACAGCGTCGCCGAGGCCGCGCGGAAAGCCGAGCGCCTGTCCCTGGAAGCGCAGGATGTCGACCCAGTCGATCGCCGGCGAGTCGAGGATGAGCCCGACGAGCCGTTCGCGCACGGCGGCCGAGCGCAGCACGGCCTGCAGCGAGATCGCGCCGCCCATCGACCAGCCCATGAGGACGATGCGCTCGGCGCCGTGGTCCTCGGCGTAGCGCACGGCGGCGACGACGTCGGCCCATTCCGTGCCGCCGAGGCCGTAGCGGCGGTCCTCGCTCTCGGGCGCCTCGCCGTCGTTGCGGTACGAGATGAGGAGCGAGTTCCAGCCCGCCTCCCGGGCGGGATCGACGGCGCGCAGCGTCTCCTGGCGCTTCGCGCCGCGCCCGTGCACCTGGATCACCCAGCGGTCCGTCGGCGTCGCCGCCGGGACGAACCACGCCGGAGCCGGACCGAGCGGCGTCTCCACCACGACGTTCTCGTACTCGTGCCCGAGCTCCCAGGGTCCGAGGTGGTACCAGCCGCTGACCCGGCCGTGGGCCGCGCGGTCGAGTCGTCCGAAGTCGACCGACTGGACGCTCCGGCGCACGACGCGCTCGTCCTCCTCGATCACGTCGCCCATGCGCGCGTAGCCCGAGTCGTGCTCGAACCAGAGGCCGTAGCGGCCGCGCATGCGGGTCTCGTCGGATGCCGCGAGTGCGATCTCTCCGGCGGCGAGGTCCACACCCACGATGCGCTCCTCGTCGGGCCGCGTCGTCGGCGGGATCACCACCCGCCGGGCGTATGCCACGGTGACGACCGCGGCCACGGTCGCGACGGCTGCGGTGAGCATCCCGACGGCCACCGCGGCCAGTCCGAGCGTTCCCACCGCACCGGTGCGTCGACCCATCCGTGCCCTCCCTCGCGAAGGTGTCGTCCGTGTGGCATGCGATGCGGCGTGCCGCCGCCATGACCCCTGTTCGAGAGCCTAGTCTGCACTCGTGCCCGACTCCTCGACGCATCGGCCCCCCGAGTTCGAGGCCGCACTCGAGGCGTTGCGAGCGGCCTCGCTGCGGCCCGAGCTGCGCGTGTCGGAGATCCCCGCACCCGGCTCGCTCGCCCCGTGGGCGGCCGCGCTCTCGGCCGATGTCGGCACCGGACGCCACGGCGACGACTCCGACCTCGGTACCGGGCGCTTCGTGCTGCTCTACGACCCCGACGAGCCCGAGGCATGGGGCGGGCGCTTCCGCGTGGTGTGCTTCACCCAGGCGCCCCTCGAGACCGACATCGGCCTCGACCCCTTCCTCGCGGATGTCGCGTGGTCGTGGCTCGTCGACGCACTCGATGCCCGGGGCGCCCGCTACATCGCCGCCTCGGGCACGGCGACCAAGATCCTGTCCACCGGATTCGGCGAGCTGGCCCGCCAGGGCGACGGCGCCCAGATCGAGGTGCGAGCGTCGTGGACGCCCCTCGATGCTGCCGTGGGCCCGCATGTGGAAGGCTGGGGAGAGTTGTTGTGCATGCTCGCGGGGCTGCCGCCTCGATCCGAGGGGGTGACCGCCCTGCCCCGACGGAGGACCAAGCGTGGATGAATTCCGGGTGATCGAGTCGCCCGCCGACTTCGAGGAAGCGGTGCGGCGACTCGCCGACGGCGAGGGTCCGGTCGCGGTCGACGCCGAGCGCGCGAGTGGATTCCGCTACTCGCAGCGCGCCTACCTCATCCAGATGTACCGACGCGGCTCGGGCACGTTCCTGTTCGATCCGCCCCGGATCCCCGACTTCACCACGCTCGAGGACGCCGTCCACGCCGAGGAGTGGGTGCTGCACGCCGCGAGCCAGGACCTCGCCTGCCTCCGCGAGGTCGGACTCGACCCCGACCACATCTTCGACACCGAGCTCGCCGCCCGCCTGCTCGGCATGCCGCGCGTCGGCCTCGCCTCGGTCGTCGAGGAGCTGCTCGGCATCAGGCTCGCGAAGGAACACTCGGCAGCCGACTGGTCGACCCGGCCGCTGCCGCAGTCGTGGCTCACCTACGCCGCACTCGACGTCGAGCTCCTCGTCGACGTCCGCGACCGGCTCGCCGAGCGCCTCGAAGAGACCGGCAAGGCCGACCTCGCAGGCCAGGAGTTCGACGCGGTGCTCACCCGTGAGGCGAAGCCGGCCGCCGCCGAGCCGTGGCGCCGCCTCTCGGGCATCCACGGCCTGCGCAATCCGCGCAACCTCGCCGTCGCCCGTGAGCTCTGGCTCGCGCGCGACGCCCGCGCCTCCGAGCTCGATGTCGCCCCGGGTCGCATGGTGCCGGATGCCTCGATCCTCGCCGTCGCGAAGGTCCTCCCCCAATCCCGCCGCGCGCTGGCCGACCTCCGCGAGTTCACCGGCCGTGCGAGCCGCTCAGAACTCGACCGCTGGTGGACCGCCGTCGAGTCCGGCCTCGCCACGAGCCAGCTCCCCGCCGTGCGCGTGCCGAGCGACTCACCGCCCCCGCCGCGCGCGTGGGCGATGCGCAACCCCGAGGCCGACGCTCGACTGCGCCTCGCGAAGGCCGGCGTGACCGAGGTGGCCGAGCGGCTCGAGATGCCGGTGGAGAACCTGCTCACGCCCGACCACCTGCGCCGCGTCGCCTGGCAGCCTCCGGCGGATCCCGGCCCGGCGGGAATCGGCGCGGCACTCTCGGCCCTCGGCGCGCGCCCGTGGCAGGTTGCGGAAACTGCACAGATCATCGCCGACGCCTTTGTGGAGGCGTCACAATCGGTGCAAGACGCCGCCAGCGACGGATCGTAGGTTCCGTCAAGCGATTCCGCGCGGCTCCGGAGCGTTCCTAGGATCGAATCATCCTCTGATCGAAACGGAGCTGCAGCGTGGCTGAACGAGCTGATGTCGTGTTCGTCGACGGGGTCCGCACCCCGTTCGGACGAGCCGGCGACAAGGGCATGTACTGGAACACGAGGGCCGACGACCTCGCCGTGAAGGCGATCACCGGACTCCTCGAGCGCAACCCGAACCTGCCCAAGGATCGTGTCGACGACGTGGCCATCGCCGCCACGACGCAGACGGGCGACCAGGGTCTCACCCTGGGCCGCACCGCCGCGATCCTCGCGGGCCTGCCGCTCAGCGTGCCGGGCTTCGCCATCGACCGCATGTGCGCCGGCGCCATGACCGCCGTGACCACCACCGGCTCGGGCATCGGCTTCGGCCAGTACGACGTCGTCATCGCCGGCGGCGTGGAGCACATGGGCCGCCACCCGATGGGCCTCGACGCCGACCCGAACCCGCGGTTCCTGGCCGAGAAGCTCGTGAACCCCGACGCGCTCAACATGGGCACGACGGCCGAGCGCCTCCACGACCGCTTCCCCGAGCTCACCAAGGAGCGCAGCGACCGCTTCGGCATGCGCAGCCAGCAGAAGGTGCAGGCCGCGTACGACGCCGGGCACATCCAGCCCGACCTCGTCCCCGTGGCGCTGCGCACCGAGGAGGGCTGGGGCCTCGCGACGGAAGACGAGGGCCGTCGTCCCGAGACCACCATGGACGGCCTCGCCACCCTCAAGACCCCGTTCCGGCCGCACGGCCGCGTGACGGCGGGCAACGCGTCACCGCTCACCGACGGCGCCACGGCCGCGATCCTGGCCAGCTCGGATGCCGCGAAGGAGCTCGGCCTCTCGGTCAAGATGCGCATGGTGAGCTTCGGCTTCGCCGGCGTGGAGCCCGAGGTCATGGGCATCGGCCCGATCCCCTCGACCGAGAAGGCGCTCAAGAACGCCGGCCTCACGATCGACGACATCGGCCTCTTCGAGCTCAACGAGGCGTTCGCCGTGCAGGTGCTGAGCTTCCTCGACCACTTCGGCATCGACGACGAGGACCCGCGCGTGAACCCGTGGGGCGGCGCGATCGCGATCGGCCACCCGCTCGCCGCGTCGGGCGTGCGCCTCATGCTCCAGCTCGCCCGCCAGTTCGAGCAGCACCCCGAGGTCCGCTACGGCCTCACCGCCATGTGCGTCGGCCTCGGGCAGGGCGGCAGCGTCATCTGGGAGAACCCGCACCACAAGCGCTACGGAAAGGGCCGCTGAGCGACATGACCGACTACTCGAAGATCGACTTCTCCGAGCTGGCGGCCGCGTTCGCCGACGACGAGGTCGTCACGCACTCGTACGTGCGCGACATCCGCCTGCCGTCCGGACGGGTCCTCGCCCTCATCACGCTCGACAACGGCCGCGACCACACGCGCCCGTCGACGCTCGGCCCCGTGACGATGCTCGAGCTCGGCGACCGGCTCGACGAACTTCAGGCACGCGCCGCGGCCGGCGAGATCCAGGCCGTCGCGATCACCGGCAAGCCGTACTTCCTCGCCGCCGGCGCCGACCTTTCGAAGGTCGGCGAGATCCCGAGCCGCGACATGGCGCTGAAGATGGGCCAGCTCGGCCACATGGTCTTCGGCAAGCTCGGCGAGCTCGGGGTGCCGTCGTTCACGTTCATCAACGGGCTCGCCCTCGGCGGCGGCCTCGAGGTCGCGCTGAACTCCGACTACCGCACCGTGGATGCCTCGGCGCCGGCGATCGCCCTGCCCGAGGTGTTCCTCGGCATCGTGCCGGCTTGGGGCGGCGCCTACCTCCTGCCGAACCTCATCGGCATCGAGAACGCCCTTCGCGTGGTCGTCGAGAACCCGCTGAAGAACAACCGCATGCTGAAGGCGAAGGACGCCCTCGACCTCGGAATCGCGGACGCGATGTTCTCGCCGGTGAACTTCCTCGAGGACTCGCTGAAGTGGGCCGACGGCGTGCTCGGCGGCACCATCACGGTGAAGCGCCCCAATGTCCCGGGCAAGCTCGAGCGGCTCGCCAAGTGGGACATCGCGATCAACATCGCCCGCAAGAGCCTCGAGGGCAAGATCGGCACGACCGCGAAGTCCCCGTACGTGGCGCTCGACCTGCTGAAGGCCGCGAAGGGCGGCACGAAGGCCGACGCGTTCGCCCGTGAGGACGAGGCGCTCGCCGACCTCGTCGCCGGCGACCAGTTCGTGGCGTCGATCTACGCGTTCAACCTCGTGCAGAAGCGCGCGAAGAGGCCGGCCGGTGCGCCCGCCAAGGAGCTCGCCCGCAAGGTCGCCAAGGTCGGCATCATCGGCGCCGGCCTCATGGCCAGCCAGTTCGCGCTACTGTTCGTGCGTCGCCTGCAGATCCCCGTGGTCATCACCGACCTCGACCAGGCCCGGGTCGACAAGGGCATCGCGTACATCCACGACGAGATCGGCACGCTCGAGCAGAAGGGCCGCATCGACGCCGACGAGGCCAACCGCCTCCGCGCGCTCGTGAGCGGCACGACCGACAAGGCGGACTTCGCCGACTGCGACTGGGTCATCGAGGCCGTCTTCGAGGACCTCGCCGTCAAGCAGCAGGTGTTCGCCGAGGTCGAGCCGCACCTGTCGGAGACCGCGATCCTCGCGACGAACACGTCGTCGCTCTCGGTCGAGCAGATCGGCGCGAAGCTCGCCCACCCCGAGCGCGTCGTCGGCTTCCACTTCTTCAACCCGGTGGCGGTCATGCCGCTCCTCGAGATCGTGAAGGCCCCGGCCACCGATGACGCGACGCTCGCCACGGCGTTCGCCGTCGCCGCGAAGCTCAAGAAGAGCGCCGTGCTCACCGCCGACGCTCCCGGGTTCGTCGTGAACCGCCTGCTCGCGAAGGTCATGGGCGAGGCCGCCCGCGCGGTCGACGAGGGCACCCCGGTGCCGGTCGTCGAGCGGGCGCTCGCGCCGATCGGCCTGCCGATGGGGCCGTTCGAGCTCATCGACCTCGTCGGCTGGGCCGTCGCAGCGCACGTGCAGGACACCATGGTCCGCGAGTTCCCCGAGCGGTTCTACTCCTCGGAGAACCTGCACGCGCTCGCGAAGCTCGGCGGCCCCGTCGTCGAGAAGGACAAGCACGGCAAGGTGACCGACCTCTCGAAGGACGCCAGGAAGGCGATCACCGTCGGCAAGACCCCCGTCGACGAGGCGACCATCCTGCGTCGCGTCGAGGACGAGCTCGCCCGCGAGATCAAGCTCATGCTCGACGAGGAGGTCGTCGCGGCGGCCGAGGACATCGACCTGTGCCTCATCCTCGGCGCGGGCTGGCCGTTCCAGGCGGGCGGGGCGACGCCCTACCTCGATCGGGTCGGCGCGTCCGAGCGTGCGTTCGGCGACACGTTCCACCACCCGCCCATCCGCGGGGTGGGTATGAAGCAGGCCGCGGCGGTCGCGTAGCGGCATCCGTCAGAGGGGCCCGTGACGTTCACACGTCACGGGCCCCTTCTTATTCATCGACGTACAGTCAGCATCCGTGCTAGTTTCTGAACATGTTCAGTTCTGAGACCGAGTCGCTCACGAAGAGCGAGCGCACCCGGGCGAACCTCCGTGAGACCGCGCTCCATTCGTTCCGCGAACTCGGCTACGACGCGACGACCATCCGCCTCATCGCCCAAGAGACCGGCGTCTCGGTGGGCACGACGCACTACCACTTCCCGTCGAAGCATCACCTCGTGCAGGAGCTCTACCTCGACGTCCAGCAGGCGCACCTGGACGTCGCGCTCCCCCTGCTGGACTCGACGAACGATCTGGTGGAGCGCCTCGGTATCGTCTACCGCACCGGGCTGGACGGTCTCGCGCCCTATCATCCGTTCGCTCCGGAGTTCCTCTCCGCGGCCGTCTCACCGCGCTCGCCCATCAACCCGCTCTCGACCGAGTCCGCCCCAGCGCTCGCGATCGTGGTCGACCTGTTCCGTGCCGCCGTTGACGGCGCGAAGCACTCGCTTCCTGTCGACATCGCCCGCAGGCTCCCCGACGCACTCGTGCTCGGACACCTTCTGCTTGCGCTCTTCTGGGTCTACGACCGCTCACCAGGGCAGGAACGTTCGTTCCAGTTGCTTGATCGAGGGCTCCGCATCCTTCGCGGCGCCCTGCCGCTCGCGCGGATTCCGCTCCTGCGGACACCGCTGCGCGAGGCACTCGACCTGATTGCGGAGGTGCGCGCATGAGTGCCGAGGACGCAGCCGGCTTCGGAGTCGAGAGCCCCCGTTCCCCCGAGCAGCCGATGGCGTTCAGCGTCGGCGAGTTCAAGGGTGGGGTCTTCAGAGCATGGGGATGGTTCCTGCTCTGCTCGCTCCCGGCGTTCCTCTTCGTCCCTCCTGCTCTGGGTTGGAGTGGGGTCTACGGGAATCCGGTGGAACCACTGCTCTCGACGATCCCACTCGCCTTGGTCGTCTACCTGCCGATCGGATTCCCGCTCGTGGTGCTGCCATGGTCGATCGCTGCAGCCCTGCTCGGGTCGCCGTTCGCGTACACACTCGGAATGTCGCTGCGCCGGGTCCAGGCCCTGTGGGTGCACCTCGCCGCATTCACTGTGCTCGGCGTCGGGATCGGCGTCGCGACCGCTGCGATCGCCGTCATCACGGAGCTCCTCCCGGCGCCGGCGATGGTCGGCTTCGTGCTCGCTTCCGGGATCGCGGTGCCGTTGGGCTGGTACCGGACGGTGCGGCGCGCACTCGAGAACGACGAGCTCGCAGCGGCATCCGTCGATGCCGTCCCAGGACTGCCCGGTGCCTGATCCGAGCCTGAACCTCTTGGTGCCGAGTCTTCGCACGGCCGAACGCCCCATGGCGTTCACGTTCGGCGAGTTCATGCGCGGGGCATTCTTCGCCTGCGGCTGGTTCTGGTTGTTCTCGCTGGCCTGCTTCCCGATCGCCGCCGCCATGGGGTGGTACGACCTTGCGACTTGGGTGACTGCAACCTTCTACACGGCGGTGCTCGGCGGGGTCATCGTCGTCCCGGCCGCCATGCTCGCGGCGCTCATCGTCTGGTCGCCGATCGCATACGTGCTCGGCTGGTCACTGCGCAGGGTCGGTTCATTCCGAGCGCACCTCACGGCGTTCGCGGCACTCGGCCTAGTCATTGGCACGACCAGCGCGTCTGCGGTGTTCCTCGTCTTCTTCACGGCGCAGCCGGCCGGAGCGATCCCGTTCGCCGTCGCGGCTGCCCTCGCAGTTCCGCTCGGCTGGTATCGCACGGCGAGATTCGCCGTTCGCGCCTGCACCGAGCTCGCGAAGCAACCCAGCTAGACGCGCGGCTGGGAGCCCGTGTCGCTCGAGACCTGCTCGAGGCCCGCACCGCGTGCGTGCGGCAGCTTGGAGCCGAGCACCATGGCGGTCACGTCGCGCGCGATGTGCTGCGGGGTGAGGCCGACGCGCTCGAGGATGTCGCCGCGCGAGCCGTGCTCGAGGAACTCGTCGGGCAGGCCGATCTCGGTCACCGCGGTGTCGACGTCGGCCTCGCGGAGGTCCTGGCGGATGCGCGTGCCGATGCCGCCGACGCGGATCCCGTCTTCCAGGCTGACCACGATGCGGTGATCGCGCGCGAGGTCGATGACGCTGCCCGGCACGGGAACGACCCAGCGCGGGTCCACGACGGTCGCGCCGATCCCCTGCGCCTCGAGGCGCTCGGCGACCTGCAGCCCGATGCCGGCCATCGGGCCGACGGTGACGAGCAGCACGTCCTTGCGCGTCGACTCGGCGAGCACGTCGACGCCGTCGCCGGTGCGCCGGATCGCGTCGTAGTCGACGCCGACCGTGCCCTTCGGGAAGCGCAGCACGGTGGGTGCGTCGCCGACCTGGACCGCCTCGGCCAGCTCCTCAGCGAGGCGCACCGAGTCGCGGGGCGCGGCGATGCGGATGCCGGGCACGACCTGCAGGATCGAGAGATCCCACACGCCGTGGTGGCTCGGGCCGTCGGGACCGGTGACGCCGGCGCGGTCGAGCACGAACGTGACGCCGGCCTTGTGCAGCGCGACATCCATCAGCACCTGGTCGAACGCGCGATTGATGAACGTGGCGTAGACGGCGACGACGGGGTGGAGGCCGCCGAACGCGAGGCCGGCCGCGGAGGTCGCGGCGTGCTGCTCGGCGATGCCGACGTCGAACACGCGGTTCGGGAAGCGCTCAGCCATGCGGTGCAGGCCCGTCGGGCGGAGCATGGCCGCGGTGATGCCCACGAGGCGTTCGTTGTGCTCCGCGAGCCGCACGAGCTCGTCGGCGAACACGCTCGTCCACGAGGGCGCCGATGCCTTCTCGAGCGACTCCCCCGTCTCGGGGTCGATCTGGCCCACGGCGTGGAACTGGTCGGCGATGTCGCGACGCGCGGGCTCGTAACCACGGCCCTTGTCGGTGATGGCGTGCACGATGACGGGCGCGCCGTAGTCCTTGGCCTGCCGGAGCGCCTCCTCCATGGCGCGCTCGTCGTGCCCGTCGACCGGGCCGAGGTACTTGATGTCGAGGTTGGAGTAGAGCGCCTCGTTGCCGGTGAATCGGCTGAGGAAGCCGTGCAGCCCCCCGCGCACGCCTCGGTAGAACGCTCGAGCCGGCCCGCCGAGCCGATCGGCCGCACGGCTGCTCGACAGATGCAGGTTGCGATACGCCTGCCGCGTGCGCACGGCGCTGAGGAACCGCCCCATGCCGCCGATCGTGGGCGCGTAGGAACGACCGTTGTCGTTCACGATGACGACGAGCTTGCGGGTGTTGTCGTCGGAGATGTTGTTGAGCGCCTCCCACGTCATGCCGCCCGTCAGCGCGCCGTCGCCGACGACGGCGACGACGTGCCGGTCGCTCTGGCCCGTCATCTCGAATGCCTTCGAGATGCCGTCGGCCCACGAGAGGGAGCTCGACGCGTGCGAGCTCTCGACGATGTCGTGCTCGGACTCCGACCGCTGGGGGTAGCCCGCGAGACCGCCCGTCTGGCGCAGCGTCGAGAGGTCGCGTCGGCCGGTGAGGAGCTTGTGCACGTAGGACTGGTGACCGGTGTCGAACACGATCGCGTCGCGCGGGGACTGGAACACCCGGTGGATGGCGAGGGTCATCTCGACGACGCCGAGGTTCGGCCCCAGGTGACCGCCCGTCTTCGACACGGATGCCACGAGGTACTCGCGGATCTCCGCCGCGAGCTGCTCGAGCTGCTCGTGACTCAGCGCATCGAGGTCGCGCGGTCCCGAGATGTTCTCGAGCAGGGTCATGGGATGGAGCCTCCGGTGGTCCGGGCGGCCGCGGCCGCGGATCGAATCGAGTCTACGCCGGGCTCTCTGGGAGGCCGGGAAGAGTTCGGGGCGGCCGGCGCATCCGCCGACCGCCCCGAAGGCGACGCCGCCCTAGACGAGCGAACGCAGCACGTACTGCAGGATGCCGCCGTTGCGGTAGTAGTCCGCCTCACCGGGGGTGTCGATGCGCACGACCGCGTCGAACTCGACGGTCTGCTTGCCCTCGGGCGAGTGCTCGCTCGGCTCGGCGACCACGTGCACGGTGCGCGGCGTGGTGCCGTCGTTGAGCTGCTCGAGGCCCGTGATCGAGACGACCTCGGTGCCGTCGAGCCCGAGCGAGTCCGCGGTCTCGCCCGCCGGGAACTGCAGCGGCACGACGCCCATGCCGATGAGGTTCGAGCGGTGGATGCGCTCGAAGCTCTCGGTGATGACGGCCTTCACGCCGAGCAGGTTCGTGCCCTTGGCGGCCCAGTCGCGGCTCGAGCCCGATCCGTACTCCTTGCCGCCGAAGATGACGAGCGGGGTGCCCTGCGCCTGGTAGTTCATCGACGCGTCGTAGATGAACGACTGCGGGCCGCCCTCCTGGGTGAAGTCGCGCGTGAAGCCGCCCTCGACGCCGTCGAGGAGCTGGTTCTTCAGGCGGATGTTCGCGAACGTGCCGCGGATCATGACCTCGTGGTTGCCGCGACGCGAGCCGTAGGAGTTGAAGTCCTTGCGGTCGACGCCGTGCTCGGTGAGGTACTGGCCCGCGGGGCTGTCGGCCTTGATCGAGCCGGCCGGCGAGATGTGGTCGGTGGTGACCGAGTCGCCGAGCTTCGCGAGCACGCGCGCGCCGGCGATGTCGGTCACCGGCGTGGTCTCGAGGGTCATCCCCTCGAAGTACGGCGGACGGCGCACGTAGGTCGACTCGGCGTCCCACTCGAAGATGGCACCCGTCGGGGTGGGGAGGGTGCGCCAACGCTCGTCGCCCTCGAAGACGCTCGCGTACTGCTGCGTGAACATCTCCTCGTTGATCGACTCGTCGATCGTCTTCTGCACCTCGGCCGCGTCGGGCCAGATGTCCTTGAGGAAGACGTCGTTGCCGTCGGTGTCGGTGCCGAGCGCGTCGGTCTCGAAGTCGAAGTTCATCGAGCCGGCGAGCGAGTACGCGATCACGAGCGGCGGGCTCGCGAGGTAGTTCATCTTCACGTCGGGGTTGATGCGGCCCTCGAAGTTGCGGTTGCCCGAGAGCACCGCGGTCACGGCGAGGTCGTTCTCCTGCACCGCGGCCGAGACCTCCTCGATGAGCGGGCCCGAGTTGCCGATGCACGTGGTGCAGCCGTAGCCGACCGTGAAGAAGCCGAGGTCCTCGAGGTCCTGGGTGAGTCCGGCCTTCTCGTAGTAGTCGGTGACGACCTTCGACCCCGGCGCGAGGGTGGTCTTCACCCACGGCTTGGCCTTCAGGCCCTTCTTCACCGCGTTGCGGGCGAGGAGGCCCGCGGCGAGCATGACCGACGGGTTCGAGGTGTTCGTGCACGACGTGATCGCCGCGATCGTCACCGCGCCGTGGTCGAGCGTGTAGCTCTCGCCGCCGGCGGCGTCGACCCGCGTGGGCTTCGACGCCGACTTGGGCGCGTGCGAGTGGTGGTGGTGGACGTGGACGTTGTACTCGTCTTCAGGGGTGTTGCCGGGCGGGTCGGATGCCGGGAACGACTCGGCGATCTCGAGGTCGACGAGGTCGTGCTCGACGTCGGCGTAGTCGGTGAGGTCCTTCTCGAACTGCGCCTTCGCGTCGGCGAGGATGATGCGGTCCTGCGGCCGCTTCGGGCCGGCGATCGACGGCACCACGGTCGACAGGTCGAGCTCGAGGTACTCCGAGTAGACGGCCTCGTTCGCGGGGTCGTGCCAGAGGTGCTGCACCTTCGAGTAGGCCTCGACGAGCGCGAGCTGCTCCTCGCTGCGACCGGTGAGGCGCAGGTACTCGATGGTCACGTCGTCGATCGGGAAGATCGCCGCGGTCGAGCCGAACTCGGGGCTCATGTTGCCGATCGTGGCGCGGTTGGCGAGCGGTACGGATGCCACGCCCGAGCCGTAGAACTCGACGAACTTGCCGACCACGCCGTGCTTCCGAAGAATGTCGGTGATCGTGAGCACGACGTCGGTCGCGGTGACGCCCATGGGGATCTCGCCCGAGAGCTTGAAGCCGACGACCTTCGGGATGAGCATCGAGACGGGCTGGCCGAGCATGGCCGCCTCGGCCTCGATCCCGCCGACGCCCCAGCCGAGCACGCCGAGGCCGTTGACCATCGTGGTGTGCGAGTCGGTGCCGACGCAGGTGTCGGGGTAGGCACGGGTCACGCCGTCTACGTCGCGGTCGTAGATGACCTTCGCGAGGTGCTCGATGTTCACCTGGTGCACGATGCCGGTACCGGGCGGCACGACCTTGAAGTCGTCGAACGCGGTCTGGCCCCAGCGGAGGAACTGGTAGCGCTCGCCGTTGCGCTCGTACTCGATCTCGACGTTGCGCTCGAGCGCGTTCTCGCTGCCGAAGAGGTCGGCGATGACCGAGTGGTCGATGACCATCTCGGCGGGCGAGAGCGGGTTGATGCGGTTGGGGTCGCCGCCGAGCGCGAGGACGGCCTCGCGCATGGTGGCGAGGTCGACGATGCATGGCACGCCGGTGAAGTCCTGCATGACCACGCGCGCGGGCGTGAACTGGATCTCGGTGTCGGGCTCGGCGGTGGGGACCCAGGAGCCGAGCGCCTCGATCTGCGACTTCGTGACGTTGGCGCCGTCTTCAGTGCGGAGGAGGTTCTCGAGGAGCACCTTCAGGCTGAACGGCAGCTTCTCGTGGCCGGGCACCGTGTCGAGACGGTAGATCTCATAGGACTGGTCACCGACATGGAGCGTGTCCTTCGCCCCGAAACTGTTCACTGCAGACACGATGTCCTCTCCTTCGCGGATGCCGCGCGAGCACGCGCGCGACGCTCCATCTTCTCCGTCAGACAGGGGGCTGATCCAGCAAGGCTCACCTAAGCGTGCCACGGACCGGCACCGTCATGGGGACGGATTTATCTTGACGTCGAGATAACTGTATCACTCGGCGGAGCGCGCGGCCGACGGGTAGACCGCTCTCACGACGAGCCACGTGAACACCAGCACCAGGGCGTAGAGCGGCACGCCCATGAGCAGTCGCGTCACGCCGAGCGCCTCGACGTTGTCGACGAGGTAGAGCGGCACCTGCACGACGAGCCGGGCGACGAAGAGCCCGATCCACACCAGGGTGAGGAACTGCGCGGCCCGGTACTTCCGCTTGTCCTCGCGCCACGCCACGCCGTCGCCCATCAGGAAGCCCACGATGAGCCCGATGGCCGGCCAGCGCACCAGGAGCGAGATCAGCAGCGCCACAGCGTAGGCCGCGTTCGTGAAGAACCCGAGCACGTAGTTGTCGCGCGCATCGCCGGTCCAGAGCGCGAGCGCGGCCGACGCGATCACGCCGATGAGGCCGGCGATCGCCTGCGTGGGCTGGCCGCGCGTGAAGATCCGGGCGAGCGTGAACACGACCGCGAGCCCCACGGATGCCGCGAGGGCCGGCACGAGCGCGGCTTGCGGGTCCTGGCCGGCGACGCTCGTCAGCAGGCTGTACGTCGTGAGGAAGACGAGGCCGGGCAGCAGCGCCTCGAGGATGCCGCGCACTCCCCCGACGGCCGTGAGCAGGTCGCGGCCGGTCAGCTTCTCCTCGCGCGCGAGCGCGCCGAGTCCGCTCTTCTCCGCCGCGGCGGCGAACTGGCGGGCGAACTCGCCCGAGTCGGGGCGGTCGGCAGCGCCGGCGGCGTTCGCGTCGGCGGCTGGCGTCGCGTCAGCGACGGAGCCGGCGTCGGTGTCGCCGCCGACGGGTACCTGGTCCGCCGCGGGCCGCGCCGCAGCATCCGATCGCTCGTCGTGCCTGGGATCGCGCTCGGCGTCGGGTCCCTGCATCGTTATGCGGTGGGCGCGCCGGACGAGGCGGCCGGCATGCGCAGCGGGATGAGGTCGCGCGGCGGCATGGGCGTCGAGCCGCGAACGACGACGATCGAGCGGAAGAGGTCCTCCACCTGGGCGGCCGCGGCGGGGTCGACCGCCGCCTCACCGGCGATCACGCCGCGCAGGAACCAGCGCGGGCCGTCGACGCCGATGAATCGGGCGAGGCGCATGTGCCCGGCCTGGCCCTCGGCGGCGGCCACGGGGATCTGGGCGAGCAGCTCGGGGCCGAAGGCGCCCTCGCGCACGGTGGTGGTGCCGCCCTGACGGGCGATCTGGTCGGCGATCTGGGCCCGGATCTCGTGCCACAGCCCGCTCGAGCGGGGTGCGGCGAACGGCTGCACCTGCAGCGTCGAGTTCGCGTAGTCGAGGCCGATCGCGACGACCCGCTTCGTGCCCTCCTCCACCTCGAGGCGGAGGTGCAGGCCCTCGCGAGGCAGCACCTTCACGCCGCCGAGGTCGACGTAGGGCCGCACGGGGTTGGCTTCGGACTCGTCGAACGGGCCGGCGGTGGCCCGGTCCTCGGGTGCGGACTTGGGCTGGTCGACGGGGACCTCGTCGACGTTCTCGATGTCGCTCACGCGTTCACTCCTGACTTGTGCTCCCCGAATCCCGTGGAGCCGAATCCCCCCTCGCCGCGCAGGCTCCCGGGGAGCCGCTCGACCTCGACGAACCGCGCCCGGCTGACCGGCATGACGACGAGCTGGGCGATCCGGTCGCCCGCCTCGATCGTGTAGGCCTCGCTGGCGTCGGTGTTGAGCAGTGCGACCTTGATCTCGCCGCGGTATCCGGCGTCGACCGTGCCGGGCGCGTTCACGATCGTGATGCCGTGCTTGAACGCGAGCCCCGACCGCGGGACGACGAATGCGACATAGCCGTCGGGCAGTGCGACCGCGACGCCCGTGCTCACCGTGGCCCGTTCACCGGGGCCCAGGAGGACGGACTCTGCGGCATGGAGATCGGCGCCCGCGTCGCCCGGATGGGCGTACGACGGGACGCGATCGGCCGTGATCAGCACATCGACGGAATCGGTCACTGTTCGAGGGTAGTGCAGAAGTCTGGTCTGATAGTTCCATGCCCGACTACCGCGAGAAGCTGTGGCCGTCGCCCTGGATCTACATCGCGACGCTGCTGCTCGTCCCCGCGAGCATCCTCGTGCTCGCCCCTGTCTCGCTGCCGGCCGGCATCGTGACCGGCATCGTGCTCTACATCGCCGCGGTGGGGTCGCTGACCCTCACCGCGCCGGTCATCGAGGTGCGCGATCGGATGCTGCGGGCCGGCCGCGCCCAGATCTCCCTCGACTACACGGGCGAGGCGGTCGCCGCCTTCGATGCGGCCGCGCGCATCGAACGGGGCACGGGACTCGACGCGCGCGCGTACCTCGTGATCCGCGGCTGGGTGCACCCCGTCGTGCGCGTGCCCATCACGGATCCCGCCGATCCGGCGCCGTACTGGCTGCTGTCGAGCCGTCGGCCCAAAGAACTGGCCGCCGTGATCAACGGATCACGACGGCCGGAGCGTGGGGAGGACGCGACCTAGGAGGCGCACTCCATGCAGATCGGACCCAGCTTGGTCTCGTGGTCGATCTGCGAGCGGTGCTTCACGAGGAAGCAGTTCACGCACGTGAACTCATCGGCCTGCGGGGGCAGCACCACGACGTCGAGCTCGACGTCGGAGAGGTCGGCTCCGGGCAGGTCGAAGCCACCGGGGTTGTCGGCGTCTTCGACGTCCACCACACCGGACATCTTGTCGGGGACGCGCTCCTTCAGGGCCTCGATCGACTCGGAGTCGTCTTCGGTCTTGCGCGGTGCGTCGTAATCCGTTGCCATTCCCATCCATTTCCTCATCGCCGAAGATTCGGCGGCCATAGTCTGCATTAAATCGGTGGCGTAAGCAAACCACTTGCGTCCCGATTGCACGGCTGTGCTGACCGGCTACCTGCTCAACTTCCGGCGCGCCCACGCTATTCCCGAAGGCTCCGCATCGCCCGTGGCATCCTTGGGCGGAGACGAAGGCACGGAAGGGCTTGTCGCGATGCAGGAACTGAAGGTAATCGGAGTCGAGAACGGCGCGCTCCTCGCCGCCTCCGACGATGGCGCACGCTTCCGGATCGAGATCGACGAGGTGCTGCAGTCGCGGATCCGCCAGGCGCAACCCGAGACGCACACCGGGCCGAAGCCCTCGCCGCGCGAGGTGCAGTCGCTCATCCGCTCCGGCCTCTCCGCCGACGACGTGGCGCAGGTCACCGGGGCATCCGTCGACTACGTCCGCCGCTTCGAGGGCCCCGTCCTCGCCGAGCGCGAGCACGTCGTGAGGTCCGCGCTGGCCGTTCCCGTGCACGTCACGGTGGAGGTCGACCCCAACGACGACCCGCCCACGTTCGGCAGCGTCATCCGCGACCGCCTCGCCAAGCTCGGCGCACACGGCGAACGCTGGGCGAGCTGGAAGGACGAGGAACGCGGCTGGATCGTGAAGCTCGAGTTCACGGCCGACGCGATCGACCACGACGCCCGCTGGGGATTCGAGCCGCGCAAGCAGTCGCTGCACCCGATGAACGGCGAGGCGACGACGCTCTCGCAGCAGGGCGAGCTGAAGGGCGGCCTCATCCCCCGACTGCGCGCCGTCGCACCCGAGTCCGACGAGTCCCGCTTCGACAGCGGCGCCTTCACCTTCGACGAGCCCGAGTTCGGCGAGCACGACACCGCGCCGCACCTCGAGCCGCTCCCCTATGCCCGCACGACGCCCGCGACCTCGAGCCCGGCCGTCACGCGCGCCGCCATCAAGCGCGCCGACGAGCCGAAGGAGTCGATGGGCGAGACCGCCGATCTGCTGGAGGCGCTGCGACGCCGGCGCGGGGAGCGCGAGTCCGCCGCCGCCGAGCCGGAGCAGCCGCAGCTCCCGCTGCCGCTCGCTCCGGCGCCGACGCAGGCGGCCGAGACGCCGAAGGCCCAGCCCGCCGAGGCCACGCCCGAGGAGAAGCCCGGCACGGCCGCCCGCGCACTCTGGGGCGGCAAGCCGTCGGGCGCGTCGAGCAAGCCCGCCAACGGCTCGGGAGGCTCGCAGCGACCCGCGAAGAAGGGCCGTGCGTCGATGCCGAGCTGGGACGAGATCGTCTTCGGCGCGCGATCCGACGACGACCTGGCCTGACCCCTCCGCCGCATCAGCACCGACGCGCGCAGCGTCGTCGTTCCTCGCGCCCTGCCGCTTTCGCCACGCCCGGTGCTATCATTCGAACATATGTTCGAACGTGGTGGAGGTGCGCATGCCCCGGGTGCAGGAGCTCGTCGAGGTCTGGACGAGCGACGCCGGTGAGCCCGAGCGGCTCGTGTGGCGTGCGCGGCGCTTCCGCGTGACCGACATGCCGACCACGCTCGTGGGTCCGTGCGACTGGTGGGCACCGCTGGCGGGGCACGACGTCTCCCCCGGCCGCGTACCGCTGGCGATCTCGGGGTGGCGCTTTCAGGCGAGCGCCGACGACGGCGAGACGCACGTGTTCGACGTCGAGCACGACGGCGCGCACTGGCAGCTCGTGCGCGTCTACGACTGAGTCGGGTTCGGCAGGTCACGCCCAGCGCCCGTCGCGCGTGACCGCGTGCGACGCCGGCGAGCGGATGCCGCTACGCGGACTTCTCGGCGCGACGCGGCTTGTGCGGCACGATGGTGGGCGCCGCGTTGTCGAGCACCGCCGCCTTCGTGACGACGACCCGGGCGACACCGGTGGACGAGGGCACCTCGAACATGATGGGTCCGAGCACCTCCTCCATGATGGCGCGGAGGCCGCGGGCGCCGGTCTGACGCAACACGGCGAGGTCGGCGATGGCCCCGAGGGCCGCCTCCTCGAAGTCGAGCTCCACGCCGTCGAGCTCGAACATGCGCTGGTACTGCTTGACGAGCGCGTTCTTCGGCTCGGTGAGGATCTCCATGAGCGCGTCGCGGTCGAGCGGCGTGACGGTGGCCACCACGGGGAGGCGGCCGATGAACTCGGGGATCAGGCCGAACTTGTGCAGGTCCTCGGGAAGGACTTCGCTGAACAGCTCGGCTTCGTCTTGCTTGCTGTGCAACGGGGCGCCGAAGCCGATGCCGCGCTTGCCCGCGCGCGAGGAGATGATGTCCTCGAGCCCGGCGAATGCGCCGGCGACGATGAACAGCACGTTCGTGGTGTCGATCTGGATGAACTCCTGGTGCGGATGCTTGCGTCCGCCCTGCGGCGGCACGGACGCGACCGTGCCCTCGAGGATCTTCAGGAGCGCCTGCTGCACGCCCTCGCCCGAGACATCGCGGGTGATCGACGGGTTCTCGGCCTTGCGCGCGATCTTGTCGATCTCGTCGATGTAGATGATGCCCGTCTCGGCGCGCTTCACGTCGTAGTCGGCGGCCTGGATCAGCTTGAGGAGGATGTTCTCGACGTCTTCTCCGACGTAGCCCGCCTCGGTGAGGGCGGTGGCGTCGGCGACCGCGAACGGCACGTTGAGCTGCTTCGCGAGGGTCTGCGCGAGGTAGGTCTTGCCGCAGCCGGTCGGGCCGATGAGGAGGATGTTCGACTTCGCGATCTCCACGTCGTCGTGGGCGCGGTCGGCGGGCGTGAGCGTGGTGCGGGCGCGGACGCGCTTGTAGTGGTTGTAGACCGCGACGGCCAGGGCGCGCTTCGCTGCATCCTGCCCGATCACGTACTCCTCGAGGAACGCGAAGATCTCCTTGGGCTTCGGCAGCTCGAAGTCGCCGGCCTCGGTCTCGCCCGCCTCGGCGAGCCGCTCCTCGATGATCTCGTTGCAGAGTTCGACGCACTCGTCGCAGATGTAGACGCCGGGCCCGGCGATGAGCTGCTGGACCTGCTTCTGGCTCTTCCCGCAGAAGGAGCACTTGAGCAGGTCGGCGCTCTCCCCGATGCGTGCCATCGAACCCTCCCTGTCGACGAGTCTGTTCCGAGCCTAGCCCGAGATCGGAGCGTTGCGGCGTGGCGCGCCCGGATTGGGGTAGAGCCGCAGTTCGCGCTGCGCGAACCCCGCAGGGGGCGTCTGCCGAACGCGGCGAACGCGGCGGGCGAGCCGGTCGTGGACCGGTCGTCCGCCGCGTTCGCGCGGGCGGATCGGCTAGCGCGTGAGCGCCGGCAGGCTCTTCCGCGAGGTGAGCACCTGGTCGATGAGGCCGTACTCGAGGGCCTCCTCGGCGGACAGGATCTTGTCGCGGTCGATGTCGGCGTTGACCTGCTCCTGCGTGCGGTTCGAGTGACGCGAGAGCGTCTCCTCGAGCCACGAGCGCATGCGCATGATCTCGGCCGCCTGGATCTCGATGTCGGAGGCCTGGCCGTGGCCGGCCTCGCCCATGGCGGGCTGGTGGATGAGTACTCGGGCGTTCGGCAGCGCGAGGCGCTTGCCCGGGGTGCCGGCCGACGCGATCACGGCCGCGGCCGACGCGGCCTGGCCGAGCACGACGGTCTGGATCTGCGGCCGGATGTACTGCATCGTGTCGTAGATCGCGGTCATGGCCGTGAAGGAGCCGCCGGGCGAGTTGATGTAGAGGATGATGTCGCGGTCGGGGTCCATCGACTCGAGCACCAGCAGCTGGGCCATGATGTCGTCGGCCGACGCGTCATCGACCTGGACGCCCAGGAAGATGATGCGGTCCTCGAAGAGCTTCGCGTAGGGGTCCTGGCGCTTGTAGCCGTAGGCCGTGCGCTCCTCGAAGCTCGGCAGGATGTAGCGCGAGCCCGGCATCTGCAGGCCGCCGTTCGCGACGCCGCCGAAGGTGGGGGTGTTCATTCGCTCGTTCTCTCTTCTCTCGTCCCTACGCAGCCTGGTCGGTTCCGCCGCCGCCGGACACGTCGAGCGCCGACTCGCGGATGTGGTCCACGAAGCCGTACTCGAGCGCCTCCTGCGCGTTGAACCAGCGGTCGCGGTCGCCGTCGGCGTTGATCTGCTCGACCGACTTGCCGGTCTGCGCCGCGGTGATCTCGGCGAGACGGCGCTTCATGTCGAGGATGAGCTGCGCCTGCGTCTGGATGTCGCTCGCGGTGCCGCCGAAGCCGCCGTGCGGCTGGTGCAGCAGCACGCGCGCGTTGGGGGTGATGTACCGCTTGCCCTTGGTGCCGGCCGTGAGGAGCAGCTGCCCCATCGACGCGGCCATGCCGATGCCCACGGTGACGATGTCGTTCGGCACGAACTGCATCGTGTCGTAGATCGCCATGCCGGCCGTGATCGAGCCACCGGGCGAGTTGACGTAGAGGTAGATGTCCTTCTTCGGGTCCTCCGCCGCGAGGAGCAGCAGCTTCGCCGCGATCTCGTTCGCGTTGTCGTCGCGCACCTCAGAGCCGAGCCAGATGATGCGGTCCTTCAGCAGTCGATCGAACACACCGGGCTGCAGTGTCGGTTCGGCCATGGATTTCGCTCCGTTTCCGTTGTCGCGTTCACTCGAATCTATCCGGTGCAACACACGCGAACGGGGCTGTTCGCCCTAGGCGGATGCCGCGCCGTCCCGCGGCTCGTCGGGGCCTCCGGCGAGTTCCCGTGCGTAGGCGCCGAGCGCACGACGGTACTGGGCCACGTGCCCGGCGAGCGCCGCCACGGCCTCGGATGCCGCGAGGCGGGCGTCGCCCGCGTCGACCCGGGCGAGCGCGCGGAACCCGATCACGGCGTCGCGGAGGTCGCCGGACTCGGACTCGACCGCGTCGAGGAGGGTGATCGCCTCCTCCGGACGGCCGAGGTTGCGCAGCGTCGAGGCGAGCTGGACGTGCAGTTCGATCCACGCACGGCCGTCGAGGCCGAGCTCGAGTGCGCGCCGGTAGAACGGCTCCGCTTCGGCCTCGAGCCCGGCGGAGTCGCGCGCACCGCCCTGCTCGAACGGGGCGCGCGGGTCGTCGGCGGGCAGCTCGGCGGCGAGCGCGTCGATGCGTCGGATGACCTCGTCGTCGCCGAGCTCGTCCGCGGCATCCCACACCGCGTCGACCCGCTCCTGCCAGTCGGTCACGTCACCTCCCGGAGACGACGCGGGGCCGGACGGCATCCGTCCGGCCCCGCGGGGTGATCGATCGCCGACTACTCGGCGTCGGCCTTCTTCGGAGCGCGCTTGCGCGCGGGCTTCTTCGGCTCCTCGGCGTCGGCCTCGGCGGGCGCCTCGTCGGCGTCGGCCTTCTTCGCGGCGCGCTTGCGGGCCGGCTTCGGCTCCTCGACGGGCGCCTCGGCGGCCTCGGCGGTCTCGGCCGCGGCATCCGCCTCGGTCTCGCCGGCGTCGGAGACGGCGGTGAACTCGGAGAGGTCGACCGTGTTGCCGGCGGCATCCGTCACCTTGGCCTTGCCGAGCGCGATCGCGAGCGCCTTGTTGCGCGCGACCTCGCCGACCATGGCGGGGATCTGGCCCTGCTGGCTCAGGATCTGCACGAACTCGTTCGGGTCCATGCCGTACTGCGCGGCGCCCTGGACGAGGTACTGGGTGAGCTCGTCCTGGCTGACCTGCACCTTCTCGGCCTCGGCGATGGCGTCGAGCACGATCTGGGTCTTGAAGGCCTTGGTGCTGGCCTCGGTGACCTCGGCGCGGTGCTCGTCGTCCTCGAGGCGACCCTCGGACTCGAGGTGGCGGTGCACCTCGTCCTCGATGACGGCGTCGGCCACCGGCACGTCGACGAGCTCGAGGAGCTTGTCGACGAGGAGATCGCGGGCCTGGGTGCCCTGGCCGAACGACTTGTTGCGGGCGACCTGCTCCTTGAGGCTCGCGGTGAGCTCGTCGAGCGTGTCGAACTCGCTGGCGATCTGCGCGAACTCGTCGTCGGCCTCGGGGAGCTCGCGCTCCTTGACGGCCGTGACGGTCACGGTGATCTCGGCGGTCTCGCCCTCGTGGTCGCCGCCCAGGAGCTTCGACTCGAACGTGGTGGTCTCACCCGCGGTGAGCGATTCGAGCGCCTCGTCGATGCCCTCGAGCAGCTCGCCCGAGCCGACCTCGTAGGAGATGCCGCTCGCGGTGTCGACCTCGGCGTCGTCGATGATCGCGACGAGGTCGAGCGTCACGAAGTCGCCCGACGTGGCCGGGCGGTCGACCGTGATGAGCGTGCCGAAGCGGCTGCGCAGGCGCTCGAGCTCCTCGGAGACCTCGTCGTCTCCGACCTCGACCGAGTCGACCGTGACCTCGAGGCCGTCGTAGGCGGGGAGCTCGATCTCGGGGCGTACGTCGACCTCGATGGCCAGGAGCAGGTCACCCGAGAAGTCCTTCTCGTTCGGCCACTCGACGATGTCGGCCTCGGGGCGGCCGAGGGGGCGCAGCTCGTGCTCGGTGACGGCGGCGCGGTAGAAGCCGTCGAGGCCCTCGTTGACCGCGTGCTCGAGCACGGCGGCCTTGCCGACGCGCTGGTCGATGATGGGCGGCGGCACCTTGCCCTTGCGGAAGCCCGGCACGTTGATCTGCTCGGCGATGTGCTCGTAGGCGTGGGCGATGCTGGGCTTCAGCTCCTCGGGCGTCACCGAGATGGTGAGCTTGGCGCGCGTCGGGCTCAGCTTCTCAACCGAAGTGGTCGGCATGGGGAGGATCTCCTGTTGTGTGGAAGTTCGTCTCGGGTCTCGTCTCGGGCGACCCGTCGGGGCGACAGGATTCGAACCTGCGACCTCCCGCTCCCAAAGCGGGCGCTCTAGCCAAGCTGAGCTACGCCCCGAGTCGCTGACTCAACTCGTCGATTCACCCGCGCGGGCATGCCGAAGCACGCGTGAGGCGGATGGACCCCCGAAAGTCTACTGCACGGGCGTCGGGGCGCGCGTCGCGGCCGGACCCCGCGACACGCCGTGGCGCACCGCGTGGCCCCCGAACGGGCGCTGTGGATGGTCTGCCAGCGGGCGGATGCCGCGTGGCAGAGTGTGCGCATGACCGACCGAGCCCTGGGCGATCGCGTCGCCGGCCTGCGCCGATGGCCGACCGATCCGTCGCAGTTCGTGGACACCACACGCTGTCCGGCGTGCTTCAGCACGCTCGCCTCCACCCGTTGCGACGTGTGCGGCCTCGACGTGGCGGTGCCTGCCGCGGCGGAGCTGTTCCGCCTCTCGACCGAGCTCTACGAGCATGCGCAGGCGCGGCAGTCGTTCATCGACGGCATGCGGGCGGCGCAGTCCGCGCGCGAGGCGGTCGCGACGAAGCCGGCGGAAGCCGCGACGCCCGCCTCGATCCCCGCGGTACCCGCCGCGCAGCCGTCCGTCCCGCCGCCCTCGACGCCCCCTGCCGATGTTGCTCCTGCTTCCCCTTCCCCAGCTTCCCCTTCCCCGGCGTCGCAGGGCCGGCGTCGCTCCGGCGTGCAGGTGCTGCTCCTGACGCTCGGCGTGGTGCTCATCTCGGTCACGGCGATCGTGTTCCTCTTCGTCGCCTACCTCGTGGCGAGCCTCGAGGTGCGTTCGGTCATCATCGCGGCCGCGAGCGTGCTCGTGCTCGGCGTGGCCTGGCTGCTGCGCGCGCGGGGCCTTCCGGGCACGGCGGAGGGCGTGGCATCCGTCGCCGTCGTGCTGCTGCTGCTCGACGTCTGGATCGTGCGAGCCAACGCATTGTTCGGCACGACCGCCCTCGAGCCGTCCGCCTACGCCGGCATCGCCATCGCCGTGGTCGCGGTGCTCCTGGCCGGCGCCCGCGTCGCGAGCCGCATCCGCGTCCCGGGGTTCGCGGCTGCCGCGCTCGCGCCGGTGTCTGCGTTCCTGCTTGGGTACGCCGTCGATCCCGACACGGCGACCGGGGCCTGGCTCGGCGGCCTCGCGGTCGTGGTCCTCGCGGCCGTCGCCGCCGCGCTCCTGCCGCGTTCTCCCGAGCGGATCATCCTGTGCTCGGCCGGGCTCGCCGGCGCCACCGTCGCCCTGGCCACGGCGAGGTGGGCGCTGCCCGACCTCGCGTGGGGTGCGACCTGGGCGTTCCTCGCCGTCGGCGCGGCGACCATCCTCCTCGTGATCGCCACCGTGGCGGCGCGCGTTCCCGCCGCGCGGGCCTGGGGTGTCGCGGCAGGAGTCGGCGCGGGCGCAGCCATGGCGCTCGCGCCGGCGGTCGGCGTGAGCGCCGAACTCGACGAGGCGCTCGCGACCTGGCTCGCTCCCGCCACGGCCGGAGCCGTCGCCGCGGTCTTCGCCGCCGTCACCCGCGGCCCCGTCGCCGTGCGACGCCCTGCGTTCGCCGCCGTGATCGCGGCGGCCGGCATCGCCGCGTTCGCCTCGATCTGGGGCGTGTTCCTCATCTGCGCGACGACGTTCGAACGGTTCCTGGCGAGCGACCCGCCCTGGCAGGTCGGCCACGGCGCGGTGATCCGGTGGACGTCGGAGACGAACCAGGATGCCGCCACGATCCTCGTCCCGTTCGTCCTCGCCGCCGGCTCCCTCGTGGTCCTGCTCCTCGTCGGTGCGGCACGGAAGCTCATGGCGATTCCGGTCGCCCTGGCCCTCGTCGGCGCGATCGTGGTCGGAATGATGGCGCCGGGTGCGGCGCTGCCCGTCGCGATCCTCGCGGCGGTGGGGGCCGTCGCCCTCGGTCTCGCGGCACTCCGCGCGCGGATCCCGGCACCAGGCCTGCTTCCGGTGCTCGCCGTGCTCGGGATGGGCGCCGCCGCATTCGCGTGGTGGATCGGATGGTCGAACGCGGACGTGTGGCCGTGGGCGACCGCAGCGCTCCTGGCGACCATCGTCGCGGGCCGCGTGCTGGTCACCCGGGTCTGGCCCGAGCGTGCGGCGGCACCCGTCGGCGCGCTCCACCTCGTGACCGGCGTGGCGATCGCAGCAGCAGCGTCGTTCGCGATCCCGTCGTGGCTCGAGGCCCTCGGCGTCGAGGTCCCCGATCCGTGGACGTCCGGGCTCCTCTGGCTCGGGATCGTCGCAGCCGCGCTGTCGGCCGCGTTCGTGTTCGCTCCGCGCCTCGCCCCGCACGACCGGGTCGCCCTGGCGACGCCGGCACTGACGGCCGCCGTGCTGGGTGCGATCATCGGCGCCCTCGTCGCGGCCGTGTTCGGCGACGAGTCCCTCGCCTGGCTCCCCGCCGCGATCATCGCGGTGGTCGCGAGCGTCGGGGTGCGCGTGACCTCGATCTTGTTCCTTCGCCTCCTGCTCGCCGCCGTCGGACCCGCGATGATCGCCCTGGCCCTCGAGCGGGCGCTCGCGTCGATCCCCGGCGCACCGCCGTCGGTCCTGGGCCTGGCCGCCGGCGCGCTCGCGTCCGCCGCGCTCGCTCCGCTCGTGCTGCCGGCCGATCGCCGTGCTGGCCTCGCCTGGCGACTCTCGGTCGGGCTCGCAGGAGTCGTGGCCCTCGCCGCCATCGGCTCCGCGGGCGACCAGGCCTGGCTGGTCCTCCTGGTGCTCACCCCGGTGCCGATCATCCTCGCCGCGCTCGACGGCGACCCGATCGGCGGCGCGTCCGACACGCGCCACCTCTCCTGGCTCAGCCTCGCCCTGGCGGTCGCCGCCGTCTGGACCCGGCTCGCCGGCTCGGGCGTCGACGACGTCGAGGCGTACACCCTGCCCCTCGCCGCGGGTCTCGCGATCGCAGCCGGCCTCCTGACCTGGCGCCGCACGGCACCGCCCGCCTCGACCGCGATCGGTCGCACCGCGCTGTTCGCGTCCGCCGCGGGTGTGGCCGTGCTGCCGAGCGTCGCGTCCGCGGCGGAGTCCGAGCTCCGCACGCTGGTGCTCGTCGCCGCGGGCGCGGTCGTCGCGCTCGCCTCCTCGTTCCTCCCCGAGCGGGCCCGCGGCGTGCCGGTCCGCCTCCTCGGCGTCGCGACCGGCTGGGTCGCACTCACGGGCGCGGCGCTGGTCCGCGGCGCGGCCGTCGGCAACGGCGCCCCGAGTGACCTGGTCGTGGAGTTCTGGCCGCTGCTCGCCCTCGCCGCGGGCGTCGCGCTCGCGGTCATCTGGGCCCGCTCGGGCTCCCGGCCCTCCGTCATCGGCGAGGTGCTGCTGGCGGCATCCGCCGTCGTGGCCGCCGTGCCGACGCTGCTCGCGATCGTCTCGGGTGATCAGCCGACGCTGCGGGCCGCGGTGCTGTTCCCGGTGTTCGCAGCCGCGCACGTCGGCGCGGTCGCGACTCGGGCACGACCGTTCGCCGGTCCGATCCTCGCGTGGAGCACGCTCGGTGTGCTGGTGCTCGGCGGCCTCGCGGCGCTCTTCCTCGGCCGTGTCGAGCCCTTCGACCTCGTCACGGCGTCGGTCGGTGTCGCCCTCATCGGCGCGGGGGCGATCCGGATGTCGCGCTCCCCCGGGCTCGGCAGCTGGCCCGCGCTCGGGCCCGGCCTCGCCGTGCTGCTGCTGCCGCCGCTCCTGGCCGACTTCACCGAGTCCGAGCTGTGGCGGCTCATCGCGCTCGGGGTCGTATCCGTGGTCGCCGTGGTCGTCGGCGCCGTCCGGCGCCTGCAGGCACCGCTCCTGCTCGGCGGCGGGGTGCTGCTGGTGCATGCGATCGCGCAGCTCTGGCCATGGATCACGTGGGTGTACGAGGCCGTGTGGTGGTGGCTCTGGCTCGGGGTCGCGGGCGTCATCCTCATCGCGCTGGCGGCGACGTACGAGCGGCAGCTCCGCCTCGCGCGCGGGGTCGTGCACTCCATCGGCGAGCTGCGCTGATCGCTCCGGGCGCGGATGCCCGCGGCATCCGTCAGATGCGCTCGACCCACTCCTCGCGCCACTCGGGCGCCTCGAACGGCAGCGACCAGTACGCGGTCTCCTTCGCGATCTTCCCGTCGCGGAGCTCGAAGACGAACACCGCCTGGTACTCGGCCTCGTCGCCGTAGTCGAGCGTCGCCTCGAGGACCCAGAGGTCGCCCTCGCCGACGATGCGCCGCGGCGTGATCGTGGGCAGCTTGGGGAAGGCCCGATAGACGCCCCGCCGGTTGTCGCCGCCGACGATCCGCTCGCCGGACTGCGGCCAGTCCATGACGGCGTCCTCGTGGAACACGTCGTCCATGCCGTCGACGTCTCCGGCGTTCAACGTGGCGACCAGCGCCTCGACCGTGTCTCGCCCGCCCATGCGCGTTCTCCCTCGAACGGATGCGCGCACGCCTGCCGGGAACGGCCTCGGCCGTGTACTACGATGGTCCGGTGCCCGCGCGGGCGCCACGCGGATGTAGCTCAATGGTAGAGCCTCAGTCTTCCAAACTGATTACGCGGGTTCGATTCCCGTCATCCGCTCCACCACCTCCTTCCCTCCTGTGAGCGGCCCCTTCCGGGCGTATGCTGCGCGGAGAAGCACCATCGCGTGCGCCTCGTCGAAGGAGGCCATCGTGACCGCACGACGCTCGGAGCGGACCCGCGTGGTCGCCGACCTCGCCTGGCTCGCGGGCCTGACCCAGGTCGTGTTCGGCCTCGCGCTGCTGGCGTCGCCCGAGTCGGCCGTCGTCGCCGCGATCTTCGCGATCGTCGCGGGCTCGCTCGCGGTGGTGGCCGGGGCCATGCTGCTCAACCACCTCCCGACCTCGTGGACGACGATGACCTTCGCGTTCGTGCTCTCGATCGGCGCGTCAGCCTACGCCCTGTGGGTCGCCACGCCGTACTGGTGGGGAGCGGCCGTCAGCGGCGTCCTCGCGCTCGCCGGCCTGATCGTCGAGTGGACCGATCGGATGCCGCGAGCGTCCGCCGGCGTCGGCCGGTCGCGCCGTCCGCACCCGCCGTCGCACCCCTGACCGTCGTTCGACTCGCCCCTCCGACGGGGCGCTGCGCGATCGCGGCGGCCGGGAGTATGTTGTGCCGAGGACGACCCTGTGCGGGCGCATCGGGAAGGAGACCCTCGTGCGGACCCGAGTGCTCATCACCATCGCCGTCGCGGTCGTCGCCGCTGGAGCGGCGCTCGCCGTCTGGACGGGTCTCCGACGGCGGTCGATGCCGCCATCGATGCCGTCGCCCATCCCGCCGACCGACGACGCGGCCTCCGCCCGCCATCGCGAGCGGATGCACCCGAAGAAGCCGCAGTCCTCGCTCGCCGAGCGCTGGACCACCGTCGACGGGATCGACGTCTTCTACCGGGAGTCGCAGAACCCGCCCGACGCTCCCGTCATGATGCACGTGCACGGCTTCGGCCTCTCGGGCCGCTACCTGCTGCCCACCGCCGAGCGGCTGGGCGACGAGTTCCACACGCTCGTGCCCGACCTGCCGGGCTTCGGACGCAGTGGCAAGGCGCCGAACGCGCTCGACGTGCCCGACCTCGCGCACGCGGCGGCGCGGTTCCTCGACGAGCGCGGCATCGACAAGGTGACCCTCGTCGGCAACTCCATGGGCTGCCCCGTCATCTGCGAGTTCGCGTACCACTACCCCGAGCGCCTCGAGCGCGCGATCCTCGTCTCCCCGGCGGGCGGCCTGCACAACCAGCCGCTGGGGCGCGCCGTCGGACAGCTCAGCCGCGACGGCACGCGGGAGCCGGCGCGCATGATCGGCGTGGCCACCCCCGACTACCTGCGGTTCGGCGTGCCCAGCACGTTCAAGATGTTCCGGTCGCTCACGCAGTACCCGTCGCTCGAGCGCCTGCTCGAGCTGCACATCCCGACCCTCGTCGTCCTCGGCGACCGGGATCCGCTGCTCCCGCCGCCGCACCGGGTCAGGGAGGTGGCCGAGCAGACGGACAGCCACGTGCTCGTCGTCGGCATCGACGGGGCGGCGCACGCCATCAACTACAGCCACCCCGGTGAGCTGTCGCACGTGATCCGACTGTTCATGGCCGACCGGCCGATCACCGACGACCCCGACTCGCCCGGTAACGCCCGCGTCTTCGAGGTGCACCGCGGGGTGCACCATCCGCCGGCGAAGACCGACGGGTGAGCCGGCGGATGCCCCGACGCGACGTCGCGACATCCGCTGGTCGACCCACTGAGCCGAGCCTTCCCTTCCTTGAAATACCGGGCTCGCTGCGTAGCGTTGAAGCAGACGAACGCACACGGAAGGTGAAACGATGACCGACACGAAGACCGCCCCGAAGACCACTACGTCCGGCGCCAACGCCGACGTCGCCGCAGGCGTCGCCCAGTACCTCACCCCGGTCGTGCACGAGCTCGTCGCGCTCGTCGTCAACGGCAAGCAGGCGCACTGGCACGTGCGCGGCGTCAACTTCATCGCCGTGCACGAGCTGCTCGACGACGTCGTGGCGCACGCCCAGGAGTGGGCCGACACCGCCGCAGAGCGCGTGGTGGCCCTCGGACTCCCCATCGACGGCCGGCTCGCGACGGTCGCCGCCAAGACCGGCGCCGCGAACCCGAAGCTCGGCTTCCAGCCCTACGACGAGGCCATCGCCGACGTCGTCGCGCAGATCGACCTCGCCACCGAGAAGCTGAACGACGCGATCGAGGGCCTGGCGGAGCTGGACCCGGCCAGCCAGGACGTCGCGATCGAGATCCGTCGTGGACTCGACAAGGACCGCTGGTTCCTCTTCTCGCACATCGCCGTCGAGTAGCCGCGATGGCGGGCCGACCGGGCCCGGGTGCAGAATGCCGCTATGACGGCGGATGCACCCGGGCCCGGGTCGTCTCCCGGTGACGACGTCGCGCGCCTCACGGATGCGCAACGGTCGCTGCGCGCCCAGATGCTCGCGACCGAGCACTGGAGCCTCCTCGCCTCGCGCTCCACGACGCAGAGCGAGGTCCTGACCCGCATCGCGATCTTCCTGACGCTCGTCTCCGCGGGCCTCGTCACGCTCGGCGTACTCGGCAACGCGACGCAGTTCAGCGGCTGGTTCGGCGTGGCGGCGCTCGGGATCCTCTTCCTGCTCGTGGTGCTCGGGCTCATCACGCAGCTTCGCGTGTTCAACACCGCGTTGGAGGACCTCGCCTACGTCCTCGCCATGAACCGGCTTCGAGCCGCGTACGTCGACCTCGACCCCGGAATCCGGCCGTACCTCATGATGGGGACGACCGACGACATGCCGGGGTCGCAGCAGACCTACTACCCCTTCGTCGCTCGCGATCGCTCGCAGGTGTTCGCCAGCTCGATGGTGCTGATCCTCGTGGTGCACGCCGCGCTCGCCGGGCTCTTCGTCGGCGCGCTCGTCTACACGTTCACGGCGTCGGTCGGATGGTCGATCGGCATCGGCGCCGCAGTCGTCATCGCGTCGTTCGTGGGCTGGATGGCGTGGGGCTACCGCGGCTACCGCGCGGTGTGGCGGCTCCATGAGCCGCTGCGGACGACCGACGGAGGCTGACGACCGTCACGAGCGCCCAGCGCTGCGGCAGACCTCAGCGCTGCAGCCAGGCGAGTACGGCGAGCACTCGGCGGTGGTCGGTGCCGGAGTCCTCGAGGCCGAGCTTCTGGAAGATCGAGGTCACGTTCTTCTCCACCGCGCCGACGCCGATGAACAGCTGCTTCGCGATGCCGGTGTTCGTGCGTCCCTCCGCCATGAGCTCGAGCACCTCGCGCTCGCGCGGCGTGAGCGAGGCGAGCGGGTCGCCGCGACGGGCCAGGAGCTCCCGCACGACCTGCGGGTCGAGCACGGTGCCGCCGGCGCTCACGCGCTCGACGGCGTCCTCGAGCTCCTCGAGCGAGGCCACCCGGTCCTTCAGCAGGTAGCCCATGCCACCCTCGCCCGAGGAGAGCAGCTCGTGCGCGTAGGTGCCCTCGACGTACTGGCTGAGCAGCAGGACGCCGAGCTCGGGCCGACGCCGGCGCAGCTCGATCGCGGCCCGCACGCCCTCGTCGCGGAACGTCGGCGGCATGCGCACGTCGAGCACCGCGAGGTCGGGGGTGTCGCCGTCGAGCGCGGCGAGCAGCGCGTCCGCGTCGCCGTACGCGCCGACGGTCTCGAAGCCCGCCTCGTCGAACAGGCGCACGAGCCCCTCGCGCAGCAGCACGGAGTCCTCGGCGAGCACGATGCGCAGGGGGCGGCGGGCGGCATCCGTCATGCCCTCACCATATCGGCGCGACGGCGGCGGCCGCGGCGCCGATGGTGCCGGGGACCGGTGGTCGAGGAGCGAGCCGCAAGCACGCGTATCGAGACCGTGCACGACGATCTCGATACGCGGCGACTGCGTGGGCGCTACTCGATCATCGATGCCGCGACGGGCGCGAACGGCACGTGCGCGCCGATCACCGTGGGACCGCCCTCGGGGCTGTCGACCACGAGCAGCCCGCGGAGGCCCTGCACGCGCTCCTCGAGTCCGGCGAGGCCGTGTCCCGGTCGCGGCGAGGCTCCGCCGTGCCCGTTGTCGGTGACCCAGAGGTCGAGCCAGTGCCCCGACGCTCCCGTGTCGCGGCTCGCGATCCGCAGTCGGATCGCGCTCGCGCCCGAGTGCTTGGCCGCGTTGGTGAGGAGCTCGGCGGCGATGAAGTACGCGTTGCGTTCGATGGCGGCCGGCAGCGGGGCATCCGTCGCGAGCCGGTTCTCGAACTCGACCGGCACCGGGCTGCGGGCCGCGAGCGACTCGAGGGCGCTCGCGAGGCCGCGGTCCTGCAGGAGCGGCGGGGCGAACCCGCGGGAGAGCGCGCGCAGTTCGTCGAGCGCCTCGCGGGCCTGGTCGCGCGCCTCGCCGACGAGGGCCTTCGCCGAGTCGGGATCGTGCTCGAGCCGCCGCTCGATCGTCGCGAGGTCCATCTGCAGGCGCACGAGCCGCTGCTGCGGGCCGTCGTGGATGTCGCGTTCGAGACGGCGCAGCGAGGCGTCCTCGGCCTGCACGGCCGCGCCACGCGATGCGGCCAGCGAGGCGACCTCGCGCTCGAGGGCCTCGGAGCGCCAGGCCCCGAGCATGCCGCGGGCGATGCCGTCGTGCATGAGCGTGAGCCCACGGAACACGAGCGGCAGGGTGAGCGCGAAGATCACGCCGACGAGGACCTCGAGCACGCGCTCGCCGAACACGGGATCGATGGGCGCCGCGTCGGGGAAGAACCGCTCGAGCAGCCACTGGTTGAGCCAGAACGTGCGCTCCTGGTTCGGGATGAGCGGCTGCCAGATCCAGCCGGTCAGCCCGGCGAGCGCCGTCGTGGTCCACGCCACGGTGAGGCTCCACGAGACGATGCTCACGATGGGGTTCACGATGAGCGCGTGCAGCAGGTACAGCCAGTAGTGGCCGTCGATGAACGGCCCGAAGACGGCGCGCCAGAACCCCTGGGCGCCGTCGACGCGTTCCCAGGCCGGCCGGCGGATCTCGGGGCGCCCGGCCCAGCGCAGGCGGACGAGCTCGAGCGTGCCGAAACCGCGCGCGATGTAGAACGACGCGACCATGAGGAAGATGCCGACGACGATCGCGACGAGGCCGAGGCCGGTGAAGAACACCGTCGAGATGATGGTGAGCCCGATGATCGCGATGGGCATCGTGAGGATGAGGAAGCCGAACTCGCGGGGCACGGCCGCCCAGAGGGAGCCGTAGCCGCGGCGGCGCGGCGCGGCATCCGTGGCGCTCGTCGTGGTCGTCGACATCGGTGCGGTGCTCGCCCCCTCGGCGGTGGTGGTGGGGTGGAGGATCGCGGTCGTGGGATCCGCGGCTCCGTTCCCGGGTCGGTCGGTGGGCACGGTGTCAGTGCTCATGGTCGGTTTCTCCTGTCATCGTGGCAGACGTGCCCGGTTCGACGACGGCGAACTGGCCCATCATGCCCTGGTCCTCGTGCCACAGCAGGTGGCAGTGGTACATGTACGGGGTGTCGGGATCGGTGTAGTCCTCGAAGCGCATGAGGAGCTCATACTCCCGCTGCGGCTCGGCGTGGATGGTGTCCTTCCAGCCGGCGAGCTCGGGCGGCGGCGGCGCGCCGTCGATGGACGAGACCCGGAACTGCACGTCGTGCACGTGGAAGCTGTGCGGCACCTCGGTGTCGTTCGTGACGACCCAGCGCTCGAGCGTGTCGACGGTCACGGTCTCGTCGATGCGGCCCAGGTCCATGGCGTGCCCGTTGATCTGGAAGCTGTCGTCGAGGCGGAACGTGCGCGTGGTCGCGACGTCCGCCTCGTCGTAGGGCTCGATCGTCGCGAGGCGCTCGGGCACCGGGTTCGCTGCGGTGAGCTCGTCGGCGGCACGCACCTCGAGCACGTCGAAGGAGTCGGTGTTACCGTTCATCGCGGCCACAGGCCCGACCATGCCGGCCGCCTCGGCGGTCATCTCCGACCGCAGCACGACCCGTTCGCCCGGCGTCAGGTACACGAGCACCTCGGCCCGCTCCCCCGGTGACAGCACGATGCGGTCCAGCGGCACGGATGCCTCGAGCAGCCCGCCGTCGGTCGCGATGAGCTCCACGGGGCGGTCGTCCGACCAGGTGAACCCGTACGTGCGCGCGGTCGACGCGTTGAGCAGGCGGAGCCGGACGAGCTCGTTCCTCGCGTCGAGGTACGGCGTGCGGGTGCCGTTGACGAGGAGCTCGTCGCCCAGTCCGCCCGCGTATCCGCGAACGCGAGACTCGCGGCGCCCATCGGACGAGAAGCCGGTGTCCTGCACGATCACGGGGATGTCGTCGACGCCGTAGTCCGAGGGCAGGCCGAGCGCCCGCTCCGCGGGGTCGTGCAGCAGGAACATGCCCGCGAGGCCGCGGGCGACGTGCTCCTCGGTCTCGCCGTGCGGGTGCGGGTGGTACCAGAGCGTCGCCGCCGGCTGGTCGATCGTCCATGTCGGGGACCACGTGGCATCCGGCTGGACCATCTGGTGCGGGCCGCCGTCCATCTCGGCGGGCAGGTGCATGCCGTGCCAGTGCACGGTCGTGGGCTCGTCGAGCGAGTCGGTCACCTCGACTCGCACGCGCTCACCGCGGTCGGCGACGAGCGTCGGCCCGAGGTAGGTGCCGTTGAAGCCCCACGTGTCGCTCGGCACGCCCGGCTCGAACTCGGTCGTACCCGCCTGCGCCTCGAGCGAGAACACGCGCGTGTCGTCGGCGTCGACCGTCGACTCGGCGAGCGGCGGGATGGCGAGCGGCCGGTCGAAGTCGACCGTCCCGACCGTGTCGACGGGCCCGGGCCCGGCGATCCCGCACCCGGCGAAGGCGACGGCGACGAGGGCGCCCGACGCCACGGCGGCGAGAGCGGTGAGCGCGGCCTTCGGACGGCGGATCCCGGTGGCGGCGATGCGTGGTGCTGGCATGCTTCCAGCCTCGCGACGGCGGCGCTGTCACCCCATCCGGCGGGCGACCGGATCGGCGCGGGGGTTATCCCCCGCTACCTACCGGAGAGTCGCGTGGGTGATGCGGCCGCCGACGAGCGTGGCGGCCACGGGCATGGTGCGCAGTTCGTCGACGGATGCCGCGTACGGGTCGCGCTCGAGCACCGCGAGGTCGGCGCGCAGTCCGACCTGCACCTCGTGGCCTGCGCCCCCCGTCGAGGCGGCGAGCGCGGCGCGCACGTCGATCGCCTGCTCGGGATGCCAGGGCTCCCGTCCGTCCCGGGCGCGGCCCACCGCGGCGGCGATCGCCACCCACGGGTCGAGCGGCGCCACGGGAGCATCCGAGCCGAGCGCGAGCTCGACGCCCGCGCCCTGGAGCTCGGCGAGCATGAAGGCGCGATCCGTGCGACCCGCCCAGTACTTGTCGGCGACGTCGCGGTCGTCCATGGCGTGCTCGGGCTGCACGCTCGCGACGATGCCGAGCCGGGCGAACCGGGCGACGTCCTCGTGGCGCAGCAGCTGGGCGTGCTCCACGGACCCGCGGCAGCCGACCTCCTCGAACGCGTCGAGCACGCGGGCGTTCGCGCGGTCGCCGATGGCGTGGATCGCAGGTGTCAGCCCGCCCTCGTGCGCGCGGCGCATGAGCGGCACCAGCTCGTCGTACGCGATCGTGGCGAGTCCGTACGGGTGCTCGTGCCCGTCGAGGCCCGGGTACGGGTCGAAGCACCACGCGGTGCGGGTGTTGAGCGAGCCGTCGGTGATGGCCTTCGCGCCGCCGACCGTCACGAGCCGGCCGGTGCCCTCGACCACCTCGCCGGTGCGCAGGCCCTCGGCGATCGCGCGGTCGAGGTGCTGCGGGTAGATCCCGAACGCGACGCGCAGCGGCCAGTCGCCGCCGGCCGCCCTGCGGGCCCAGTCGTCGCGGTTCCACCGCATCTCGTAGTCGACGACCCCGACGACCCCGCGGGCGGCGGCGCGAACGGCCGCGTCGGCGACCCACCCGTCGAGCACGTCGTCGGCGACGTCGTCGAGTTCGCGCACGAGGCGGAAGCAGGCGTCCTCGCGGAGGATCCCGTCGCCGGGAGCGTCCACGCCGTGACGGCGGGCGGCGGCCGAGTTGACCCAGCAGGCGTGCAGGTCGGCGGCGACGAGCACGACCGGGACCTCGCCCGAGACCGCGTCGAGCAGCGAGAGGCTCGCGGCATCCGGCCACAGCCCGTCGCGGTAGCCGAACCCGATCACCTCGGGCTCGCCCGCATCGACCGCGGCGCGCACGAGCGCGGCGGTCTCGGCAGCGGAGGCCGCGCCGGCGAGGTCGAGCCGCCGCGAGACCATGGCCCACTGCGAGAGGTGCACGTGCCGGTCGTGCAGGCCGGGGACGATCCATCGCCCGTCGAGGTCCACGCGCTCGGCGTCGGACCCCGCGTCCGTCGACGCGCCATGCGGTACGACCTCCGCGACGACGCCGTCGGCGACGAGCACGTCGACGGCCTCGGGCGCACCGGGGAGGCGGGCACCCTCGAGGAGCAGCGCGCTCACGCGCGAGCCGCCCGCAGGGCCTCGTGCGTGCGGCGCATCTCCGCGGCGAGCGCCGGGCTGGCGTACGGACCGTCGCCCTCGAGCTCGCCGATGATGCGGTCGACCGTCTCGTCGGGCCTGTTCTGGCTCATCTTGTTCTTCGCGACGAACCGCGTGATCGGGACGCGCAGGCCCACCGTGCCCGTGGCGATGCGATCGGCGTAAGCGGAGTTCTCGGGCGTCCCGCGCATGCGGCGCGGTTCGGGCAGGGCGTCCTCGAAGTGGTCGACGAGCGACTCGAGCACGCGCAGGTTCGCGTCGGCGTCGAGCAGCTCGGGCGTGCCGTAGAGGTGCGCGGTCACGAAGTTCCACGTCGGGACGGCCGGGTTCGCGTCGTACCAGCCCGGCGAGATGTAGCCGTGCGGGCCCTGCACGATGACCATGACCTCGTGCCGGCCGAGCTCGTGCACGACCTCGTCGGGGCGGCCGACGTGAGTGAGCAGGACGATGCCGTCTGCGGTCTCGTCGAGCAGCACCGGGTAGTGGCTGGCGACGAGGCCCGCGGCATCCGTGGAGCTCACGATCGTCATCCACGGGTGCTCGCGGATCAGCCGCTTCACACCCTCCTCGCTCGCCAGCGTGAAGCTCGGGTTCTGTCGCATGATGCTCCGGTTCGTCGTGCTCGTTCGGTCTCGAAACGCGTGCTTCGCTCGCTACTCGACCAGCGGAAGGGTCAGGCCTGGCAGTAGGGGCACCAGTAGAGCTTTCGGGCGCCCATCTCCTCGAGCACGATGTTCGTGCCGCACACCCGGCACGGCAGGCCCTCGCGCTTGTAGACCCAGTGCCGGTCGTCGCGGTTGGCCATCGCGGCGCGGTACTCGTCGGGATCGAGGTCGTCCATGGTCATCATCTGGCCGGTCTCCACGCCGATGCGCAGGAGCTTCGCCCAGTCCGTCCACAGGTGGCGCACGTGCTCCTCGGGCACGTCCCTGCCGGACGTGTGCGGGTTCTGCTTCGCACGGAACAGGAGCTCGGCGCGGTACACGTTGCCGATGCCGGCGACGACGTCCTGGTCCATGAGCAGGAGGCCGATCGGCACGCCCTTGCGGCGGACCGTGCGGGTGAACCGCTCCTCGGCCGCTGGGCCGTCGTCGATGAGCGGATCGGGTCCGAGCTTCGACACGATGCGCTCGACCTGCGCCGGGTCGAGCACCTCGCACCGGGTGGGACCGCGCAGGTCGGCCACGATCGTCTCGGTGAGCAGGCGCACCCGGACCTGGCCGATGGGCTCGGGCGGGAACGTCTCGAGCCCGTTCGCCTCCTTCTCGGACTCCGACATGCGCAGTCGGGTACGGCGCGGCGCACCGATGGAAGTGAGCGAGTTCTCACCGGCGGAATCGAGGATCGCCGCGTCAGGGTCGACCGCATCGGGGTTGGGGCCCTCGAGGAACGTGCCGCGCTGGTTCGTCTGCCCCATGCGTCCGTTGGCCGAGGCGATCGTGGGGTCGAGCAGGATGTCACCGGCGAAGTCCCACGCGCCGTACAGGCCGAGGTGCACGCGGAGCCAGCGGTCGCCCTCGAACCCGAGGAACATCTGCTTGCCCACGGCGCGGGCGTCCGTCATCCGTCGCCCGTCGAGCTCGGCCGCACCCAGCGCGAACCGGCCCTGCGGGCTGGAGGCGTGCACGACGTGCCCGACGAAGTTCCGGTCGAACTGCCGGGCGATCCGGTGGATCGAGTGGCCCTCGGGCACCTGCGCTGCTTCCTACGCCTCGTCGGCGTCCGACGGCTCGTGGTCGACGCCCTTGCCGACGATGTCGCCCGTCGTCTCGTACTCGGCGAGCTGGGCGATGCGGCGCACGTGGCGCTCGTCGCCCGAGAACGGCTCGGCGATGAACGCGTCGATGTAGCGGATCGCCTCCTCGACGGTGTGCTGGCGCGCACCGATCGAGATGACGTTGGCGTCGTTGTGCTGGCGGGCGAGGATCGCGGTGTCCATGCTCCACACGAGCGCCGCGCGGATGCCCGCCACCTTGTTCGCGGCGATCTGCTCGCCGTTGCCCGAGCCGCCGAACACGACGCCGAGCGTGCGCACCCCGGCGGCCTGGTCGCGCGCGACCGCCTGCGCCGCGTTGATGCAGAAGGCCGGGTAGTCGTCGAGCGGGTCGTACCCGGTGGGGCCGTGATCGACGACGTCGTGACCGCCGTTGGTCAGGTGGTCGACGAGCGTGCGGCTGAACTCGAGGCCGGCGTGGTCGGTCGCGATGTGGATGCGCATGCGCCCAAGTCTAGGGATTCGGCACCCACCGGACGGCACGCCCGTGGGGCTGGGCCCAGGCCAGCTGCACGCCGTCGAGCGCCAGCACGAGATCCGAGCTCTCGTTGGGCACGTCCTCCCGAACGCGGATGCCGGGCGTGACGCTGCGCGCCTCCACCGAGAGCCAGTGCCCGGGCAACCGGCGGACGTGTTCGGCGAAGCGCGCGCGACCGGCCTCGTCGAGGTACATGAGCACCGCCGTATGGAATACGACGAGGGTCGCCCCGTCGGGCACCTGTGCGGCGACGGCGTCGAGCTCGGCGTCGAGGTCGCCGGCCACGATGTGCGGCGGATCGGCCCCGGCGATGGCGGCGGCGGACCGCAGGCGAGCCCGCCGATCGTCGTGCTCGGGCCAGATGAGGGCGTCGAGCCATGCGACGTCGTCGGGATGCCGCACGTCGAGCGGGTTCAGGTCGATGCCGCCGCGCCACACGACCTCCGGGAGGCGGTCGGGCACCGGCACCTCGCCTTCGGTGACGCAGTCGAGCACGACCGAGCTGGGTCCGTCCACCGGGTCGAGCCGCGGATGCCCCGAATACCGGTAGCTGTAGCGATCGGGGTAGAGGCACAGCCCGGCCGAGGTGCCCACCTCGAGCAGCGCGAGCGGGCCGACGATCCCGGCGAGCGCGGGCACGTGCAGCGCGCAGCGCGCCGCCTCGTTCGTCTGCGTCGCGTGCGAGAGCGCCGTCGCGCGCACCTCGATCCAGTGGTCGTGCAGCCAGTCGCGGAACAGGTGGTACGGACCCGCTGGCGCGCCCTGGAACCGCGACGCCGAGAACACGAGGTTCGGCTGGCGCTTCGGCGCCGGCAGCTCGTCGATGAGCGCCACCGTCGCGGGGTCGTCGGCGATCCCGAGCGCCCACGCCTCGTACGTGGCCGACATCCCCCGAGCCTCGACCTCGCCGAAGACCCGGTATCGCTCGGCCGTCGGGGCCGCGGCATCCGTGGACTTCATGCCGCCACCGTAAGACGGCCGACCCACCCGGTCAACGTGCGCGCGGTCCGCCTGCCGCCTTCTGGGGGCGGCGCGACGACGACCGTCGGCAGTAGGCTCGCGCGCAGCCGGGTCGGCCGGAACGGAGGTCGGATGCTGGTCGTGATCGTGAGCGGCGCCCTGCTCGCCCTCGCCGTGGTGCTCTGCGTGGTCTGGAGCCGCGAGCGGCTCGTCGAGCCCGCGCTGCCTGGGCCTGCGTCGGATGCCGCGGGCTCGGCCTCTGCGCCGACGGCGCCCCGGTTGCGACGCCACCTCGACGGGCTCCGGCTCTACGCCTGGTGGGTGTCGATGTTCCTCGTCGCGGCCACGGCCTCCACCCTCCTCGTCACCGGAGCGGGCGGGCGGCTCGCCATGCGCCTGCTGGCGCTCACCTCCCCCGAGGCGACCGGACGCCTCACGGAGGCCTCGGCGACCGTGGGCGAGATCACGTTCGAGGGCACGCTGGGGTTCCTCGTCTTCGGCGCCCTGCCGTTCGCGTTCGCATCGACCGCGCTCTACCTGCTCGTGGCGCCGTGGCTGCCGCCCGGGCGCCTCGCGGGTCCGACGTTCGGACTCGCCGTGTTCGTGATCGTGTCGCCGTTCATCGACCCGCTCCGCTCCGACAACGTGGACTTCGACATCGTCGGGCCGGGCTGGCTGTCGGTGCTCGTGTTCGCCGCGCTCGCCGTCGTGCAGGGCGCGTTCCTCGCCGCGTTCGCCGGCCGGCTCAGCCGGAGCCTGCCGCTCATGACGCGGGCGAACTGGGCCGACACCGTCCTGCCGCTGGTCCTCGGCGTCGTACTCTGGCCGCTCGGCGCGATCCTCGCGGTCGGCGCGCTGGTGACCTTCTCGCTCCCCCGGCTGCTGCCGTGGTTCCTCGGGGTGCGCGCCTCGAGGGCCGGCGTCATCGTCGGACGAGTGCTGCTCGTGCTCGGCGTCGTCGCGGCGCTGCCCGCGTTCGCGGCATCCGTCGTCTCGATCTGGGGCCGCTGACCCGGTCGCACGCCGCGTCGGGCGGACCTGAGCACGCGCTGGGGAGCTCCCCGGACGCGGGGCTAGGCTGGGACACGTTGCCTGCGGCCACGAGCCGCGAAGACTGCGAAGGAGCGCACGTGCCCGGAGAGAACCTCACCCGCATCGAAGCCGAGGAGCGCGCCGCGCTCGTCACGGTCCACGACTACGACGTCGTGCTCGACGTGACCACCGGCCCCGACGTGTTCCGATCGACGACCACCGTGCGGTTCGCCGCGCGCGCCGGTGCGTCGACGTTCATCGACGCGATCACCGCGGCCGTGCACTCGGTGACCCTCAACGGCGTGGAGCTCGACCCGGCCGAGGTCAGCGACGGCGTCCGGATCCAGCTGTCCGACCTCGCCGACGAGAACGAGCTCGTCATCGTGGCCGACGGCCGCTACATGCACACGGGCGAGGGCCTGCACCGCTTCGTCGACCCGGTCGACGGCGAGGCGTACCTCTACACCCAGTTCGAGGTGCCCGACTCGCGCCGCATGTTCGCGGTGTTCGAGCAGCCCGACCTGAAGGCCGCGTTCCGCTTCACGGTGACCGCGCCGGCGCACTGGGAGGTCGTGTCGAACTCGCCCACGCCGGTCCCTGAGCCCGTCGAAGGGTCCGACGCCGACGGCAACCCCCGATCCACCTGGGCGTTCGAGCCGACCCCGCGCATCTCGAGCTACATCACCGCGCTCATCGCCGGCCCCTACGCGGTCGTGCGCGACGAGCTCACCTCGGCCGACGGCCGCGTCATCCCGCTCGGCGTGTTCAGCCGCAAGAGCCTCTCCCAGTACCTCGACGCCGACTACATCTTCGAGAAGACGAAGCAGGGCTTCGAGTACTTCGAGGCGAAGTTCGACGTGCCCTACCCCTTCGCGAAGTACGACCAGCTCTTCGTGCCCGAGTACAACGCGGGCGCCATGGAGAACGCGGGCGCGGTGACGTTCACCGAGTTCTACGTGTTCCGGTCGAAGGTGACGGATGCCGTGCGCGAGCGTCGAGTCGTCACGATCCTGCACGAGCTCGCCCACATGTGGTTCGGCGACCTCGTGACCATGAAGTGGTGGAACGACCTCTGGCTCAACGAGTCGTTCGCGGAGTGGGCGTCGACCATCGCCACCGCCGAGGCCACCGAGTGGACCGAGGCGTGGACGACCTTCAACTCGATGGAGAAGAACTGGGCCTACCGCCAGGACCAGCTCCCGTCGACGCACCCGGTCGTGGCGACGATCAACGACCTCGAGGACGTGCAGGTCAACTTCGACGGCATCACCTACGCCAAGGGCGGCTCTGTGCTGAAGCAGCTCGTCGCCTGGGTCGGCGTCGAGGCGTTCTTCGCCGGCGTCTCGGCCTACTTCAAGAAGCACGGCTGGGGCAACACGACCCTCGCCGACCTCCTCGCCGAGCTCGAGGTCTCGAGCGGCCGCGACCTCTCCGACTGGTCGGGCCTCTGGCTCGAGACGGCGGGCGTCAACACGCTGCGTCCCGAGATCGAGACGGATGACGCGGGCGTGATCTCCGCGTTCGCCGTGCTGCAGTCGGCGCCCGCCGACCACCCGACCATCCGCCCGCACCGGCTCGCGATCGGGTTCTACAACCTGCACGACGGCAAGCTCGTGCGCGACCACCGCGTGGAGCTCGACGTCGACGGCGAGCGCACCGAGATCGCCGAGCTCGTCGGCCTCGCGCGCCCCGACCTCGTGCTCCTCAACGACGACGACCTCGCCTACGCCAAGATCCGCCTCGACGAGGCGTCGCATGGCGTCGCCCTCGCGAACCTCTCCGAGATCGAGGACCCGCTGGCGCGCGCCCTGGTGTGGAGCTCGGTATGGGATGCCACGCGCGACGCGGAGACCCGGGCGAGCGACTACCTCGCGCTCGTGCTCGGCAACATCGCGAGCGAGACCGAGTCGACGACGCTGCGCATCGTCCTCGCGAACTCGATCCTGGCGGCGAGCGCCTACACGGCGCCCGAGCGTCGCGCCGACGCGCGCCGCGCCCTCGCCGACGGGTTCTGGCGCCTCGCGCAGGAGGCCGAGCCCGGGAGCGACGCGCAGTTCCAGTTCGTGATGAACTTCGCCGCGATCGCCGAGTCGGGGTCGCAGGTCGACCAGCTCGTCGCGCTCTACGACGGTTCGCTCGCGCTGGAGGGCCTCGAGATCGACACCGACCTCGGCTGGGAGCTGCTCATCGCGCTCGTCGCGTCGGGCCGCGCCGGCGACGCCGAGATCGACGAGCGCCTCGCGTCCGACAACACGGCGACCGGCCAGCAGTCGGCCGCGCACGCCCGCGCCGCGATCCAGACGCCCGAGGGCAAGGAGCGCGCGTGGGCGTCGCTCATCGACGTCGACACGGCGACGAACACCGTCGTGCGCGAGACGGCCGAGGGCTTCCTCCGTGCGAGCGACCCGGCACTGCTCGAGGCGTTCGTGGCGCGGTACTTCGCGATGCTCGAGGACGTCTGGGCGAAGCGCAGCTACGCGATCGCCGAGAAGCTCGTCGACGGCCTCTACCCGTCGCCGCTCGCGAACCGCGCCATCGCCGACGCGAGCCGCACCTGGCTCGACACCCACCCCGACGTCCCCGCGCTGCGCCGCCTCGTGGTGGAGCGGCTCGCCGGGATCGACCGGGCGCTCGCCGCGCAGGAGCGCGACGCGCAGGACGCGTAGTCGCGGCATCCGCCCGACCTGACAGCACCGCCGGCACCGCCGCACGACCCGAACCGACCCGAACACGCACGAACGCACGACGGAGGCACGCATGCCACGGCCCGACCTGACCCGAGACGAAGCCGAGGCCCGTGCCTCCGTCGTCGCCGCGCCCGCCTACGAGGTCGACCTCGACCTCACGGGCGACGGCGACGCGTTCCGCTCGACCACCGTCGTGCGCTTCCGCGCCGAGCCGGGCGCCGCGACGTTCATCGAGTCGACGACGCGTGAGCTGCACCAGCTCGAGCTCAACGGGCGGGCGCTCGACCCGGCCGAGGTGAGCGACGGGTTCCGGATCCGGCTCGACGACCTCGCAGCCGAGAACGAGCTGCGGGTCGTGTCGACGCGCGAGTACACGAACACGGGCGAGGGCCTGCACCGGTTCGTGGACCCGGTCGACGACGCCGTGTACCTCTACACCGAGTTCGCGGTCGCGGAGGCGAATCGGGTGTACGCGGTGTTCGACCAGCCCGACCTGAAGGCGTCGGTGCGGTTCACGATCACCGCGCCCGCCGGCTGGCAGGTGCTGAGCAACGCGCCGACGCCGGTCCCGACGCTGCTCGCTGAGCCCGTCGAAGCGAGCGCGCTCGCGGTACTCCCTTCGACGGGCTCAGGGAGCGGCAGTTCGACGGACTCAGGGAGCGGCAGCGCGACCTGGGCGTTCGAGACCGGACCGGTGATCTCGAGCTACATCGTCGCGATCGTCGCCGGGCCGTACGCGGCCTGGCGCGGGTCGGCCCGCAGCGTCGACGGGCGCGACGTGCCCCTCGGGCTCTTCACGCGCGCGTCGCTCGCGCAGTACGCGGAGCCCGACGTCATGTTCGAGACGGTGCAGGCGGGGCTGGCCTTCTACGAGGCGGCCTTCGGCGTGCCCTACCCCTATGGCAAGTACGACCAGATCTTCGTGCCCGAGTACAACTGGGGCGCCATGGAGAACGTCGGCGCGGTCACCTTCAACGAGGGCTACCTGTTCCGCTCCCGCGTCTCGGACGCGCGGCGCGAGCAGCGCGCGATCGTCGTGCTGCACGAGCTCAGCCACATGTGGTTCGGCAACTCGGTGACCATGCGATGGTGGAACGACCTCTGGCTGAACGAGTCGTTCGCCACTTGGGCGTCGACGCTCGCCACCTCGCAGGTCACCGAGTTCACCGGCGTGTGGGCCACCTTCGCGAGCGACGAGAAGACGCACGCCGCCGAGCAGGACCAGCTCCCCTCGACGCACCCGATCGTCGCCGAGATCCGCGACCTCGCCGACGTCGAGGTGAACTTCGACGCGATCACCTACGACAAGGGCGCCTCGGTCCTGAAGCAGCTCGTCGCGTGGGTCGGCCTCGCCGCGTTCCAGCGCGGTGTCGGCGCGTACCTGCGCGCCAACGCGGGCGGCAACGCCACGCTGCGCGACCTGCTCGACGAGCTCGAGCGGGCGAGCGGCCGCGAGCTCACCCGCTGGTCGCAGCTCTGGCTCGAGACCGCGGGCGTGAACACGCTGCGTGCGGTCGTCGAGACGGATGCCGCGGGCCTGATCACCTCGGCCCGCGTCGAGCAGACCGCCGCGGAGGACCACCCCACCCTCCGCCCGCACCGCGTGGCCCTCGGCTGCTACTCCAGCGACGAGCACGGACGCCTCGTGCGCACCGACCGCGTGGAGCTCGACGTCGACGGACCGTCGACCGACGTGCCCGAGCTCGTCGGCCTGGCGCGTCCCGACCTGCTGCTCGTGAACGACGACGACCTCACCTACGCGAAGGTGCGCCTCGACGCCGCCTCGTTCGACACGGCCGTGCGCCGGCTGTCGGAGCTCGCCGAACCGGTGGCGCGGGCCGTCGTGCTCGGCTCGGCGTGGGACGCGGTGCGCGACGCCGAACTGCCCGCGAGCGACTACGTGCGGCTCGTGCTCGCCGCGATCGGCCACGAGACGCAATCGGCCGCGCGCGGGCTCGCGCTGGCTCGACTCGAGGTCGCGCTCAGCCGCTACCTCGCCGACGACCACCGCGAGCAGCTCGCGTCCGAGACCGGCGACGCCGTCTGGGCGCTCGGCGAGCTCGCCGCGCCCGGCTCGGACGCGCAGCTCCAGCTCGTCAAGGCGTTCACGCGCATCGCCTCGACGCAGGCGCATGCCGACGTGCTCGGGAGCCTCCTCGACGGCTCGATCCGGCTCGACGGGCTCGAGGTCGACCTCGACCTGCGCTGGGAGCTCGTGATCGCCCGGGCGACGCTCGGCGCGGCATCCGACGAGGAGATCGACGCCGCCCTCGCGCACGACGACACCTCGAAGGGTCGCCAGCTCGCCGAGACCGCACGGGCAGCCCGCCCCGACCCGGTCGGGAAGGACATCGCCTGGCACCGCGTCGCGACCGACACGAGCCTCTCGAACGACCTCGCCCGCGCGATCGCCGAGGGCTGGCGCCGCACGACGCAGCCCGAGCTGCTCGCGCCCACGGCCACCGACTACTTCGCGATGCTGCAGCGGGCCTGGGCGGAGCGGAGCTTCACGATGGCTTCGCTCGTCGTGTCGCGGCTCTTCCCCGCGCCGCTCGTCGACGAGGAGCTCGCCGAGATGACCAGGGCCTGGCTCGCGTCGAACGCCGAGCCCGCGCCGCTGCACCGACTCGTGTCCGAGCAGCTCGACGAGCTCGACCGCGCGCTCGCCGCGCGCGCCCGCGACGCGGTCGCGCTCTCGGGCGCCGTCCAGTAGCTCCTCGATAGACTCGCTCAGATGTTCCTGGCAGAAGAACCGACCGTCCCGCCGCTCGACGAGACGCCGCTGAGCGGGGACTTCTGGTCGAGCCTGGCGGCGTACTGGGCCGAGAACTGGGACCTGATCGTCGGCAAGCTCATCGCGATCGCGGTCATCATCGCCATCGCGTTCCTCATCCGGTGGATCCTGCACTTCGTGATCGACCGCGTCGTGAACCGCATCGTCACGGGCGTGAAGAGGAAGCAGGACGTCACGGACACCCAGGCCCTGCAGGCCTCGCCGCTCGCCGCCGTGCGGGTCGTGCAGCGCACCCGCACCCTCGGCACGGTGCTGCGGAACGTCGTGAACGTGACGCTGTTCATCATCGTGACGCTCATGATCGTGAACGTGATCGACCCGTCGATCCTCGGCTCGTTCGCGCTCCTCTCCGCCGCGATCGGCGCCGGCCTCGGCTTCGGCGCGCAGAACATCGTGAAGGACGTCCTGAACGGCCTGTTCATGGTCGTCGAGGACCAGCTCGGCGTCGGCGACGTGGTCGACCTCGGTCCGGCGACGGGCATCGTCGAGGAGGTGCAGATCCGCATCACGAAGGTGCGCGACGTGAACGGCACGCTCTGGTTCGTCCGCAACGGCGAGATCCTGCGGGTCGGCAACATGTCGCAGGGTTGGGCCCGCGTCATCCTCGACCTCGCGGTGCCATACGAGGCCGACGTCGAGGCCGTCGAGTCCGAGATGCTGCGCACCGCCGTCGAGATGTCGCAGTCGGGCAAGTGGCGCTCGCGCATCCTCGAGAAGCCCGAGATCTGGGGCCTCGAGTCGATCTCCGACGACGCGATGGTCATCCGCATCGTCATGAAGGTGCGCACGTCGTCGAAGGACGACGTCGCCCGCGAGCTGCGCACCCGCCTCAAGCACTCGCTCGACGCGATGGACGTGCGCCTGCCGAGCCTGTCCAGCGTCGTGCTGTCGGGCTTCGACGGCGCGACCCGCATCAAGGGCGCGAAGCCGCCGAAGACGGCGCCGAACGCCGTCGTGGGCGACGGCGTGGGCTCCGGCGTCGCGACCAAGGTGAAGACCCCCAGGGCGCCGCGCGCGCCGAAGACGCCGACCACGCCGAACCCCCCGAGCAGCGGAGACAAGCCGTGACCGACCAGACCACGCCCGCGGCATCCGGGCCCGTGCAGCCGGCGAACGTGCCGCTGCGCGGCACCGAGCACGGGGCCGCCCTCGGGCCGTCGTTCTACGAGGCCGTCGGCGGACGCGCGACGTTCGAGCAGCTCGTGCACGAGTTCTACCGCGGCGTCGCCGAGGACCCCGTGCTGCGCCCGATGTACCCCGAGGAGGACCTCGGGCCCGCGGCCGAGCGCCTCACCATGTTCCTCGAGCAGTACTGGGGCGGCCCCGGCACCTACAGCGAGCAGCGGGGTCACCCCCGGCTGCGGATGCGGCATCTGCCGTTCAAGGTCAATCCCGACGCCCGCGACCGCTGGCTCGCGCACATGCGGGCCGCGGTCGACTCCCTCGACCTGCCGCCGCTCGCCGAGGAGACGCTGTGGGACTACCTGCAGCGCGCGGCGTTCGCGATGGTCAACACGTTCGAGGACTGACAAGGCGCGACCGCGTTCCTCCGCGCGGGCAGTAGCATCGCCACGGCGGCACCCTCACCGCCGACCCGCCCTCGCGGCATCCGCTGAACCACCCCCGCGGCGCCGCCGGACCGCTCGCGGCACTGCCGCCGCACCACCGAGACGAAGGAGTCCCACGTGGCCGCCACCTCCGCATCCCGCCCCGAGCCCGACGCGATCATCGTCGGCGCGGGCCTGTCCGGCCTCGTCGCGGCCGCCGAGCTCGTCGACGCCGGCAAGCGCGTCGTGATCGTCGAGCAGGAGCCCGAGGCGAGCCTCGGCGGGCAGGCGCACTGGTCGTTCGGCGGGCTGTTCCTCGTCGACTCCCCCGAGCAGCGCCGCATGGGGGTGAAGGACTCGCTCGAGCTCGCCCGCCAGGACTGGTCGGGCACCGCGGGCTTCGACCGCGACACCGACGAGTGGGGCCGGAAGTGGGCCGAGGCGTACCTCGAGTTCGCCGCCGGCGAGAAGCGAGCGTGGCTGCACGAGAAGGGCGTCCGGTTCTTCCCCGTCGTCGGCTGGGCCGAGCGCGGCGGCTACAACGCCATCGGGCACGGCAACTCGGTGCCGCGGTTCCACATCACCTGGGGCACGGGCCCCGGCGTGCTCGCGCCCTTCATCGCGCGCGTGCAGGCGGGCGCCGCCGCCGGCTTGGTCGAGCTGCGCCATCGGCACCGGGTCGACGAGCTCATCGTCGAGCAGGGCACGGTCGTCGGCGTGCGCGGCGCCGTGCTCGCTCCGGATGCCGCGGGGCGCGGCGAGCCGAGCAACCGCGACGTGGTCGGCGACTTCGAGTTCCGCGCGCCCGCGGTGGTCGTCGCCTCCGGCGGCATCGGCGGCAACCACGACCTCGTGCGGGAGTACTGGCCCGAGCGCATGGGCGCCGCGCCCGAGGAACTGCTCTCGGGCGTGCCTGCCCACGTCGACGGACGCATGCTGCCCATCGCCGAGCAGGCGGGCGCACGGCTCGTGAACCGCGACCGCATGTGGCACTACACCGAGGGCATCACGAACTGGGACCCGGTCTGGCCCTCCCACGGCATCCGAATCCTGCCCGGCCCGTCGTCGCTCTGGTTCGACGCGGAGGGCCGACGGCTCCCGGTGCCGCTCTTCCCCGGCTTCGACACGCTCGGCACGCTCGAGCACATCGTCTCCACCGGCTACGCGCACTCCTGGTTCGTGCTCACGCAGAAGATCATCGAGAAGGAGTTCGCCCTCTCGGGCAGCGAGCAGAATCCCGACCTCACCGGCAAGGACCTGAAGCTCCTCGCCGAGCGGATCGGCTCCGGCGCTCCCGGGCCCGTCGAGGCGTTCAAGCGGCACGGCGTCGACTTCGTGGTGGCCGACACGCTGCCCGAGCTGTTCGAGGGCATGCGCGCCCTCTCCCCCGAGGCGGCCATCGACACCGAGAACATCGAGCGCGAGATCGTGGCTCGCGACCGCGAGCTCGACAACGAGTTCTCGAAGGACCTGCAGCTCACGGCGGTCCGCGGCGCACGGAAGTACCGCGGCGACAAGCTCATCCGCGTCGCTACCCCGCACCGCATCCTCGACCCGAAGGCGGGCCCGCTCATCGCAGTGAAGCTGCACCTGCTCACGCGCAAGAGCCTCGGCGGCATCCAGACCGACCTCGACTCGCGCGCGCTCGCGCCCGACGGGTCGGTGCTGCCCGGACTCTACGCGGTGGGCGAGGCCGCCGGCTTCGGCGGCGGCGGCGTGCACGGCTACCGGGCGCTCGAGGGCACGTTCCTAGGCGGATGCCTCTTCACCGGTCGTGCGGCCGGTCGGTCGATCGCCGCAACCGCGGAGTGAGGAGGCGCGAAACGCCGTCTCGAGATCCGCACCCGCGGCGACCGGCTTTCGAGACGACCGCTGCGCGGTCTCCTCGACCCTCGGAAGGTCTACGCCTTCAGCGTCCAGGGCTTGCGGCGCACGAGCACGTGGCCCCGTCGCGTGGTGAGCCGTGTCCACGGTCCCGTCTCGAACAGGCGCACCGGGTCGTCGCCGAGGAACCCCAGGCTGAACGCCGCGAACGCGGCGCCCGTCGGCACGTACTCGAGTCCGTCGACCCCGCGTCCCCAGACCTCGGAGCGCACGCGCTGCACGAGCTGCTCGCCCGTGCCGGCGGGGATGGCGGCGGCGACCTCGTCGATGCCGCCACGTGCGGCGGACTCGAGCGTCGCGGCATCCGCCTCGCCGAGCGCGCGCCAGCCGCCCCGCGGCGGCGAGATGCCCGCCCACGTGACCGTGTTGACCTCGGGCGGCCGCGACATCGTGACCGGCCGCGACTCCTGGTCGTCGGCGAGCTGGTCGCGCAGGCGGACGATGCGCTCGACGAGCGAGCGCATCGGCACGACGGCGTCGAAGTCCTCGGTGTCGCGCAGCTCGAACGTGCGCAGGCCGAGCACGGTCGGGCTCTCGTCGAGGATGCCGCGAGGGTAGAGGATCGCCGTGTAGACCGCGAGGATGCCGTTGCCCGCGATCAACCGGACGGAGCCGTCCTCGACGCGCCCGGCGCGCTGCAGGTACGTGTGCAGGTCGCCGAGCGCGAGGCTGTCTGCGAGCGTCAGTTGCTGGACCATCTGCTCCTAAACTACCAAGGAGCGCCGCCGCCCCCGGCGGGCCGCGCTTCCACCGGGTCGCGGCCCAGCCCCACCGACACGGAGGAACGATGAACGGTCCCATCGACGGCCTGCTGAGCACGCTGCACCTCACCGACACGGGGGCGCGCACGCATGAGGACATCTTCACGGGTCCGTCGCAGTGGATGCCGCTCGGCCGCGTCTTCGGCGGGCAGGTGCTCGCGCAGTCGATCGTGGCGGCGATGCACACCGTGCCCGCCGACCGGCAGATCCACTCGATGCACGGCTACTTCCTGCGCCCCGGCGACGTGCAGCACCCCATCACCTTCTCGGTCGACCGCATCCACGACGGACGCTCGTTCTCGACCCGGCGCACGCAGGCGTTCCAGCACGGCGAGCCGATCCTGTCGCTCATCGCGTCGTTCCAGACCCACGACGAGGGCGTCGAGCACCAGATGGAGATGCCCGACGACCTGCCCGACCCCGAGTCGCTGCCGTCGACCGCCGACGTGCTCGGCCACCTCGACCACGACGTCGCGCGGTACTGGTCGAGCGAGCGGGCGTTCGACGTGCGGCACATCCCGTCGCCCGTGTACCTCCGCGTCGACGGCGAGCGCGTGCCGCGCCAGGCGGTGTGGATGAAGGCGTTCGGCCGTCTGCCCGACGACCCGAAGATCCACCGGGCGGCGCTCGCGTACGCGAGCGACTACTCGATCCTCGAGCCGGTCCTTCGCGCCCACGGCGTCGCCTGGGCCACGCCGGGACTCAAGGTGGCGAGCCTCGACCACGCGATGTGGTGGCACCGCGATGCGCGGGTCGACGAGTGGCTGCTCTACGTGCAGGAGTCCCCGTCGGCGAGCGGTGGGCGCGGCCTGTCGCTCGGCCGCATCTACACGCGCGAGGGCGTGTTGGTGGCGAGCGTGGCGCAGGAGGGCATGGTGCGCGTGCCGCATCCCGAGGAGGTCGACTGAGCGTCGACTGAACTCATCGCCCCTCCGTCTCGTTGTCTCGACACCGGTGTGCGAACGGGATGCTTCGGGCGAGTTCCATTCGACTGAATAGATCCTGTGGGTTGCGGCCCTGCGACCACCGGCGACCCCAGAATGGGGCAAGGCGCGCACACGGCGCGAGCGATGGCGAGACGCGAGGAGCCCAGGCGATGACGGATCCCACCGACCTCACGAGGCGCACCGTGTTGACGCTCGGGTCGTTCGGCGCATTCGGGGGCGCACTCGTGCTCGCCGGCTGCTCGACGGATGCCTCCGACGGCAGCGGGTCCCCGACCGCGTCGCCGTCGCCGACGCTCACCGAGGAGCCCGGGACCGAACCCACGACCGCACCCGATGCGCCGGCCGTCGGCGAGGACGTCGCGGCGCTCGCGGACGTGCCGGTCGGCGGCAGCATCGACGCGACGATCAACGGGCAGCCGGCGCTCATCGCGCAGCCGACGGCCGGGCAGGTCGTCGCGTTCAGCGCGATCTGCACGCACCAGCAGTGCGTGGTCGCAGCAGCCGGGTCGGAGTTCGACTGCCCGTGCCACGGCTCGAGGTTCGACGCGGCCACGGGCGACGTGCTGAACGGGCCGGCGCTCGAGCCGCTCTCGCCGATCGCGGTGTCGGTGTCGGGCGACCGCATCGTCGCGGCCTCCTGAGCGACCGCGCATGGACTACATCTTCGACGACCTGCCGCTGCACGTGCTGCTCGTGCACGCGGTCATCGTGCTCGTGCCGCTCGTGGGCCTCGCGCTCGTCGTGATCGCGGCCTGGCCGGCCGCGCGGCGCGTGCTGTGGCTGCCGCTCCTCATCGCGGCCGCGCTGCTCGTGCCGCTCGGCCTCGTCACGATCGAGGCCGGCAAGTGGCTGCAGGCCCGCGTTCCGGTGGCGCCGCTGATCCAGGAGCACACGAGCATCGGCGAGTCGATCGTGCCGTGGCTGTGGGCGCTGCTCGGGGTCGCGGTGCTGGTGGCGGCGTGGGCGGTGATCGAACTGGTCGCTGCGCGACGTTCGGCGGACTCCGTGGACGCCGACGATCGGCGCCTGGCCCGCGGCATCCGGATCGCCGTGGGCGCCGTGCTGACGATCGCCGCACTGGCCGTGACCGCCGGCGCCTCGTGGACGGTCTTCCAGATCGGCGAGTCGGGCAGTCGAGCCGTCTGGGAGGGGTCGTTCAGCGACGAGCCGCTCGAGCGGTGACGTTGCTCGAGCGGACGCGCCTCAGCGACGGCGGAACGTGATGGGCTCGCCCAGGTAGGGCTCCCAGGCCGCGCGCTCGCGATCGTCGATGCGGCGCGGCCGCTCGGTCGCGGCGTCGACGAGGACGATCGTGGTCACCGCTCGCGTGTACAGCACGCGCGGCTCGACTCCCTCGGGCGAGAAGACCTCGTAGCAGACGTCGAGGCTCGCGCCGCCCATGTGCCCGATCCACAGCTCGATGTCGACCGGCTGGCGCTGGTACGGGATCGGCGCGAGGTACTCGACCTCCTGGCGCGCGATGAGCGTGATGGTGGTCGCGCCCGGAGTCGCGTCGAGCACGGCCGTGGATGCCCCCACCGCGTGCTCGGACGTGTCGTCGCTCACCCAGAACGCCTGGATGCGAGCCTCCTCGAGGAGGCTCAGCATCCGGGCGTTGTTCACGTGGCCGTAGGCATCGAGGTCGCTCCAGCGGAGCGGCGTCGGCACGTGGAGGCGCATCTCAGTCCCTCGTGAGCTTCCGGTACGTCGAGCGATGAGGCTTCGCAGCCTCGGGGCCGAGGCGCTCGACCTTGTTGGCCTCGTACGCCTCGAAGTTGCCCTCGAACCAGTACCAGTTGTCGGGGTCGTCGTCGGTGCCCTCGTAGGCGAGGATGTGCGTCGCGATGCGGTCGAGGAACCATCGGTCGTGGGTGATGACCACGGCGCAGCCGGGGAACTCGAGGAGCGCGTTCTCGAGGCTCGACAGCGTTTCGACGTCGAGGTCGTTCGTCGGCTCGTCGAGCAGCAGCAGGTTGCCGCCCTGCTTGAGCGTGAGCGCGAGGTTCAGGCGGTTGCGCTCACCACCCGAGAGCACGCCGGCCTTCTTCTGCTGGTCGGGTCCCTTGAATCCGAACGTCGAGACGTAAGCGCGGCTCGGCACCTCGGTCTTGCCGACCTGGATGTAGTCGAGCCCGTCGGAGACGACCTCCCAGAGCGACTTGTTGGGGTCGATGCCGCCGCGCGACTGGTCGACGTAGGAGATCTTCACGGTCTCGCCGACCTTCAGGTCGCCGCCGTCGAGCGGCTCGAGGCCGACGATCGCCTTGAACAGCGTCGTCTTGCCGACGCCGTTCGGGCCGATGATGCCCACGATGCCGTTGCGCGGGAGCGAGAAGCTCAGCCCGTCGATGAGCGAGCGGTCGCCGAAGCCCTTCTCGAGCTTCTTCGCCTCCAGCACGACGTCGCCCAGGCGCGGCCCCGGCGGGATCTGGATCTCCTCGAAGTCGAGCTTCCGCGTGCGGTCGGCCTCCGCCGCCATCTCCTCGTAGCGAGCGAGGCGCGCCTTCGACTTCGCCTGGCGGCCCTTGGCGTTCGAGCGGACCCACTCGAGCTCGTCCTTCAGGCGCTTCTGGAGCTTCTGGTCCTTCTTGCCCTGGACCTGGAGGCGCTCGGCCTTCTTCTCGAGGTAGGTCGAGTAGTTGCCCTCGTAGGGGTAGAGGCGACCGCGGTCGACCTCGCAGATCCACTCTGCGACGTGATCGAGGAAGTACCGGTCGTGCGTGACCGCGAGCACGGCGCCGGGGTACTTCGCGAGGTGCTGCTCGAGCCAGAGCACGCTCTCGGCGTCGAGGTGGTTGGTGGGCTCGTCGAGGAGCAGGAGGTCGGGCTTCTGCAGCAGCAGCTTGCACAGCGCGACGCGGCGCTTCTCACCGCCCGAGAGCACGGAGACCGGGCTGTCGCCCGGCGGGCAGCGCAGCGCGTCCATCGCCTGGTCGAGCTGGGAGTCGAGGTCCCACGCGTCGGCCGCGTCGATGTCCTCCTGCAGCGTGCCCATCTCGGCGAGGAGCTTGTCGAAGTCCGCGTCGGGGTCGGCCATCGCCGCCGAGATCTCGTTGAACCGGTCGAGCTTCGCCTTGATCGGGCCGACGCCCTCCTGGACGTTCTCGAGCACGGTCTTCGACTCGTCGAGCACCGGCTCCTGCATCAGGATGCCGACGCTGTAGCCGGGGGTGAGCCGCGCCTCGCCGTTGGACGGGTGGTCGAGCCCGGCCATGATCTTGAGGATCGTGGACTTGCCGGCCCCATTCGGGCCGACGACGCCGATCTTGGCTCCGGGGAGGAACGCCATCGTGACGTCATCGAGAATGACCTTGTCGCCGACCGCCTTGCGGGCGCGCACCATCGAGTAAATGTAATCCGCCATGTCGCCTACCAGTCTATGGGGCGTGTCTGGCCGACGAGACAGCCGCCGGTGCCCAGCGCGGGGCGCTCCGCGCTGTGGTATCCGCCCGACGCGGGACCGTACTGCCCGACCAGGCACTCGCCCTGGAACAGCACCGAGAACTGCACCGAGTCCGCTGCGAGGTCGACCGTCGTGCGATCGGCCGTGACCTGCATCTGCGCCCGGTCGAAGCCGGCCGCAACCAGTGCGTCGATGAAGTCGCGCCCGCCGGCTTCCGCGTTCGCCGAGACCACGCCGAGGTTGACCGCGTCGAAGAACGCGAGGTTCTCGGCGGCCGACAGGTGCGGGCTGAGGGTCGGCGACGCCGCCGGTGCGGGCGCAGGCGTCTCGACCGGCTCGTCCGACGCATCCGTCACCGCGCTCGGCGCCGGGCTCGCGACGTGTGCAGAGCCTCCAGCCGCGCAGCCGCACGCACCCACGGCGAGTGCGAGTCCGGCGAGCGCCAGGACCGCGACGGTGCCGACACGCGCGGCCATGGCTCCCCTGTTCCGGCGACGCGACCGCCCGAGTCGTTCCGGCGGCGGCGACCGCCCGAGGCGAGTCTAGGTGGTGCCGCCGGCCGGTCGGCGTCGTGGAGTGGAGCGGGCGGCGGGTTCAGAAGACGGGTTCGAGCTGCGGGCGGTCCTCCCGAGCCCCGTCGACGTCGTCGTCGCCCGCGTCGATCTCCTCGGCGAACCCGTCGCGGGTGGAGAAGTCCTCGTCGCCGGCCGCGAGCTGCGGCGCGACGCCGGGCCACGTGTTCGACTCGCTCGTCGCGCTCGGCTGCTCGGTGTCGCCCGCCGCCTCGCGGCGCACCTTGGTGAGCGACGTGATGCCCCACGAGAGATCGTGCCCGATCGAGTCCGCCTCGATCTCGACGGCCAGGCCCGACTTCTCGCCGTTCTCCCACGAGCGGACCCGCAGCCTGCCGTGCACGACGACGCGGTCGCCCTTGTGCACCGAAGCGATGGCGTTGCTCGCGAGCTGGCGGAACCCGGAGACGGTGTACCAGTTGGTCTCGCCGTCCTCCCAGGTGCCCTTCGCCCGGTCGAAGTAGCGCCGCGTGGACGCCAGTCGGAACGACGCTATCGCGAGTCCCTGGGTCGTCACGTGCAGGCGCGGGTCGCTGCCCACGACGCCGGTGACGGTGATGGTGTCGGTCATGATGTGCTCCTCGAGTCGACGCCGCCGCGATTCGGCGGCTCGCGGCATCCGGAGCTGCTCGTGCCGGATCAGGCCCCGGATGCCGCGTCGCACCAGCATCCCCGTGCCGCCGCCGCGACGGAGGACGACGAAGCGCCCCCGTGCGGAGCATCCGTCACGGGGGCGCTGTCGAGGACGAGTCGCCAGTCGAGCAAGTCGCCGGTCGAGCAAGTCGCCGGTCGAGCGAACCGCCGATCGCGCGAACCGTCGATCGAGCGAACCGTCAGGCGAGCACGTAGTCGGCGTACGAGCGCCGGATCTTGTTCACCTTGGGCAGGGCGACCGCGAGGCAGTAGCCCTGGCCGGGGTTCTTCGCGAAGAAGTCCTGGTGGTACTCCTCGGCGCGGTAGAAGTCGCCGAGCGGCTCGATCGTCGTCACGATCTCGCCGGGCCACCAGTCAGTGGCACGCTCGCGCGCGGCCTCGAACTGCTCGCGCTGCGTGTCGTCGGCCGGGAACATCGCCGAGCGGTACTGGGTGCCGACGTCGGCGCCCTGGCGGTTGAGCTGCGTCGGGTCGTGCAGCGAGAAGAAGACATCGAGGATCACCTCGCGCGGGATGACGTCGGGGTCGAAGTCGACGCGTACGACCTCGGCGTGGCCCGTCGCGCCGGTGCAGACGGCCTCGTAGCTCGGGTTCGGCGTCGAGCCGCCCGTGTACCCCGAGACGACGTCGTCGACGCCCTTGAGTGTGCGGTAGACGGCGTCGAGGCACCAGAAGCAGCCACCCGCCAGAACGTAGCTTTCCATCGCCTTAGAGTAACGGGATGACCTTCGTCGCCATCCCCGAACGCTACGACCGCATGCGCTACAACCGGGTCGGGAAGAGCGGGCTCAAGCTTCCCGCGCTCTCCCTCGGCCTCTGGCACAACTTCGGCCACGACCGCCCGTTGGACACGCAGCGCGCGATCGTGCGCCGCGCCTTCGACCTCGGCATCACGCACTTCGACCTGGCGAACAACTACGGCCCGCCCGCCGGCAGCGCCGAGGAGAACTTCGGCCGCATCCTCGCAGACGACCTCGCGCCCTACCGCGACGAGCTCATCGTCTCCTCGAAGGCCGGCTACGAGATGTGGCCCGGGCCATACGGCGACTTCGGCTCGCGCAAGTACCTGCTCTCGTCGCTCGACCAGAGCCTCAGCCGCCTCGGCCTCGACCACGTCGACATCTTCTACTCGCACCGACCCGACCCCGAGACGCCCATCGAGGAGACGATGGGCGCGCTCGCGCACGCGGTGCGACAGGGCAAGGCGCTCTACGTGGGCATCTCGAACTACGACCCCGAGCAGACGCGTGCGGCCGCCGCCGCGCTCGAGGCCGAGGGCGTGCCGCTGCTCATCCACCAGCCGCGCTACTCGATGTTCGATCGCCACATCGAGGACGGGCTCTTCCCCGTGCTCGAGGAGGTCGGCGCCGCCAGCATCGTGTTCTCGCCGCTCGCGCAGGGCCTGCTCACCGACCGCTACCTGTCGGGCGAGGTGCCCGCCGACTCGCGAGCCGCGACGAGCCGCTTCCTCTCGGCCGAGAAGATCAGCGACGACTACCTCGAGCGCATCCGCGGCATCGACGCGGTCGCGAAGGAGCGCGGCCAGAGCATCGCCCAGCTCGCGCTCTCGTGGGTGCTCCGCGAGCCGCTCGTCGCGAGCGCGCTCATCGGCGCGTCGAGCGTCGCCCAGCTCGAGCAGAACGTCGCCGCCCTCGACGCGGCGCCGCTCGGCGAGGACGAGATCGCGCGCCTCGAGCCGTTCGCAGCCAACGGCACCGTGCTCGGCTGAGCCGCGACAGCCGCTCGCTCGGGGCGCTCGACCACCTGGTCGGGCGCCCCGTCGCATGCTCTCGGGTCCACCTGATCCGACGGTTGCGATGGATGTCGGTGGTCGAACGTATCTTCGAATCACACGCAGGGCCGGCCGCACGACGAGAGGAGCGCCATGTCCGCCACTGTCCTCACCGCACCCGTACCCGCACCCGTTCAGCCCTTGTCCACCGACCTCGACCCCAACGACGTCGAGTTCAGCGCGCCCGTGCCCGCCGTCGGCGCGGTCGCCCGAACCGTCGGCGCGCCGGTCGTCCGCGATCGAACGGATGCCCCGCCGGCCGCCCCGCGCGGCCTATCGATCATCACCGCAGCACCCGGGCTCTGGCGCGTGGCGCTCATCGGCGGTCCGGTCCTCGGGCACATCGAGCTGCGCGAGCGCGACGGCGAGGAGCGCTTCGTCGCGCGGCGCCTGCTCCGCGGGGGCCTGCGCTCGATCGAGCTCGGCGAGTTCTGGTCGCCGACGGATGCCGCGGAGTGCTTCCGCTGATCGGCGGGCGAGGCCGTGATCTGGGCACGCCGCGCCGCCTCGGCCGCAGCGCGGCCGACCGCCGGTAGCCTGCGCTCATGCAGTGGTGGAACGATCTCATCTCCTGGCTCACCTCGAGCGCCGCACGCCCCACGGTCTACGCGGGCATCGTGCTCTTCGTCGCGGTGCTCGTCGCCGGACTGCTCGCGTCGTGGATCGCCTCGATGGCCATCCGCCGTGTGGTCGCCCAGCGCGACCGCGAGGCGAAGAACGCGGCGATCGCGGCGCTCATCGACGCGGCCACCGAGGCCTCGGTGTGGAACTCGCTCACCCCGCAGGAGCAGGTGCTCGCCGACCGGGCGGTCGGGCAGGCCGACATCCTCGTGCGCCTGCTCCCGCTCAGGGGCGCGGACGTCGCCGCCAACTGGGCTTCCCACCAGCTCCACGAGCTCAAGCGCGCGTCCGCGACGTTCGGCTACCAGCTCGACCCCGCCGTCGTGGAGTTCCGCGACCGCATGCTCGAGTGGCAGCGACGACCTTCACGCACGCGCAAGCAGTTCCAGAACGACCTCGTCCGCTGGCGCTCGCAGCGTCAGGAGCCAGAGCAGGTGGCCGTCGAGGCGCAGGACACCTGGGTCGCCGGCCAGCACCACGAGCGCTACCAGTCCGCGGCATCCATCGAGGTCCGGGCCGACACCGCGCCGACCCCGACGCTCGACGACGCGCGGGCCTGAGCCCCACCGCCCACGAACGCCCCGAGGGCCCGACCGCACCGCGGTCGGGCCCTCGTCGTCGAACGGCGGAACGCGCTCAGATCCACCAGTCGTCGAACATCGACACCGGCACGGCGCGCTTGTGCCGCGTCTGCAGGAAGCGCTGCTCGATCCGCTCGGCGATCTCGGGATCGATGTCCTGGCCCTCGAGGAACGCGTCGATGTCGTGGTACTTGAGGCCGAGGTTCGCCTCGTCGGACTGGCCCGGGTCGTGATCGAGCAGGTCGGCGGTCGGCACCTTGAGGTGGATGTCCTCGGGCGCCTCGAGGTACTCGAGCAGGGCGCGGCCCTGCCGCTTCGTCAGCCCGGTCAGCGGGAGGATGTCGGCGCCGCCGTCGCCGTACTTGGTGAAGAAACCGGTCACCGCCTCGGCCGCGTGATCGGTGCCCACGACGAGCAGGCGACCCTCGCCGGCGATCGCGTACTGGGCGACCATCCGCATTCGGGCCTTGACGTTGCCCTTCCCGAAGTCGCTGAGCGCCGTGCCCACGCCCTCGCCGTACTCCTCGGCGAGCTCGTCGACGCTCTCCTTGATGTTGAACACGACGGTCTCCTGCGGGCGGATGTAGGCGAGCGCCACCTGGGCGTCGGCCTCGTCGCGCTGCACGCCGTAGGGGAGGCGCACGGCGATGAACCGGGCCTGGTCGCCCTCCTCGACGAGCTCCTCGACGGCCTTCCGGCAGAGCATTCCGGCCAGGGTCGAGTCCTGTCCGCCGCTGATGCCGAGCACGAAGCCCGCCGCGCCCGACGTGCGCAGGTAGGCCTTCAGGAAGTCGATCCGAGCACGCACCTGCTCGGCGGGGTCGATGACCGGACTGACATTGAGTTCGGCGATGATGCTCGCCTGCACGTCGCGCATTCCTCGACGATACAACCGCCGTGTTTCCGGGGCGAGACGACGGGTCCGCGGCATCCGAGTGCTCGACGTCCGACCCGCCCGCCCCTCCAGTAGCATCGCGACTGGGGCGGCCATCGCCGGAGGGACCTGGGGGCGGACATGGAAGTCGACTACTCGCTGGGGACGCTGGTCCTCATCCCGGCCATCGCGGTGGTGGCGCCACTGCTCGTCCGTGGGCTGGGACGCTGGGTGGCGATCCCGCTCGTCGTGTTCGAGATCGTGCTCGGCCTCGTCTTCGGGCCGGCTGTGCTCGGCTGGATCCAGCCCGGGCCCTTCGCGCAGGCGTTCTCGGACTTCGGACTCGCGATGCTGTTCTTCCTCGCCGGCAGCGAGATCGACTTCCGCGCCATCCGTGGCCGTCCCATCGGCCGCGCCGCGATCGGCTGGATCGTCTCGCTCGCCGCCGGCTTCGGCATCGCCGTGCTCTTCGCGCCGAGCCTCGGCGCGGCGGCCTTCATCGGCATCGCCCTGACCTCGACGGCGCTCGGCACGATCATGCCCGTGCTGCGCGACTCGGGCGACCTGCGCACGCCGTTCGGGACCGCCGTCATCGCGCTCGGCGCCATCGGCGAGTTCGGGCCGCTGCTCGCGATCTCGCTCTTCCTCAGCGGCCGTTCCCCCCTCGTCGCGACCCTCGTGCTGCTCGGCTTCGCCGTCGTCGCGGCCGCGGGCATCTGGCTCGCCACACGCGATGTGCGTCATCGCGTGCATCGCGTCATCACGGCGACGCTGCACACGAGCGGCCAGTTCGGCGTGCGACTCGTGGTGCTTGTGATCATGGCGCTCGTGACGCTCAGCCTCGCACTCGACCTCGACATGCTCCTCGGCGCGTTCACGGCCGGCGTCATCTACCGGCTGCTGCTGTCGGGAGCGCCGAAGCACGACATCGAGATGATGGAGAGCAAGGTCGAGGCGCTCGGCTACGGCTTCTTCGTGCCGATCTTCTTCATCTACACGGGCGTCACGTTCGACCTCGACGCCCTCCTCGCCGATCCGCGCACGCTCGCGCTCGTGCCGATCTTCCTCGTGCTGCTGCTCGTCGTTCGCGGGCTGCCGTCGCTCCTCGCGGCGCCCGCGGGGTCGAGTGTGCGCGATCGGGCGGCCATCGGCCTGTTCGGCGCGACCGGCCTGCCGATCATCGTCGCGGTCACGGCCATCGGCGTCGACGCGGGCGACCTCGCCAGCGGCACCGCCTCGGCGCTCGTCGGCGCGGGCATGCTCTCGGTCCTGCTGTTCCCGCTCATCGCGCTGGCGCTGCGCAGGCGATCGCCGGATGCCGCGGCCCGCACGCGCGAGGACGATGCCTTCGTGCCCACCGAGGGGTGACCCAGCACGGCCCGGTATGCTGGCGTGGCCGGCCCCCGTAGCTCAGCGGATAGAGCAGCAGCCTTCTAATCTGTCGGTCGCAGGTTCGATTCCTGCCGGGGGCACCGTCACGCCGACTCGTCGTACCGCAGGTCAGCCCGTTCGCGCGGGCGGAACCGCGCAGCGAAGTCGCGATCGTTCGGCACCCACACGCCGTCCCAGAGCCGGTCGTGATCGTCGCCGGCCGCCCGGTCGCGGGACTTGCCCCGCGCGGTCGCGGTGTCGAGGTCCACGTCGATCCAGACGCCCAGGTCGATCAGTCCGTCCAGGTCGGGATGGAGGATGCCGACCGCATCGACCACGAGCAGGCCGGCGTCGGGCAGCGGCTCGCTCGGCAGGAGCTCCGACGTGGCCCAGTCGTAGCGGCGGAAGCCACCCGGCGAGCCCGCTCGGAACGGCTCGAGCACCTCCGCGCGCAGGCGCACGCGATCGACCATGGCCCAGTCGGGCGAGCGCTCCCCGGCGCGCGACGGCACGATGAAGTCGTCGCCGCGCAAGCGGACGGCGCCGGGCACGGCCTCGACGAGGCGCCGGGCGAGCGTGGACTTCCCCGCGCCCCCGAAGCCCGAGATCCCGACGACGGCCCGCGGCATCCGCGATCGCAGCTCGTGGGCCGCGCGCACGAGGTCGTCGAAGGAGGCCATCGCGCCAGCCTACGAGCAACGCGCCGCACGAGGCATCCGTCGTCGATTCGCCCGCGACGACCCGTGTGACGAGCACACCGGGCGGAGGCCGGCGTGTCCGACGCCCCCGGTAGACTCGCCGCATGGCAACCTCGAGTGACCGACTGGTCTGGATCGACTGCGAGATGACCGGGCTCGACCTCGAGGTCGACGAGCTCGTCGAGATCGCCGTCGTCATCACGGACTACGACCTCAACCCCGTCGACGCCGGGCTGAGCATCGTGATCAAGCCCGATGCGAGCGCGCTCGAGAACATGGGCGAGTTCGTCCGCGCCATGCACACCGAGTCGGGGCTCATCGAAGAGATTCCCAACGGCGTGAGCGTCGCCGAGGCCGAGTACGAGGTGCTCGAGTACGTGCTGAAGCACGTCCCCGAGGAGCAGAAGGCTCCCCTGGCCGGCAATTCGATCGGCACCGACCGCGGGTTCATCTCGAAGTTCATGCCTCGGCTCGACTCGCACCTGCACTACCGCAACGTCGACGTCTCCTCGATCAAGGAGCTCGCGAAGCGCTGGTTCCCGCGTGCGTACTTCAACTCGCCCGCCAAGAACGGCGGCCACCGCGCGCTCGCCGACATCCTCGAGTCGATCCGCGAACTGCACTACTACCGCCGCGCGATCTTCGTCGCCGACCCCGGTCCGTCGAGCCAGGAGCTGCAGACCCTCGCCGCCGCCGTGGTGGACGAGTTCGAGGCGAAGGTGTAGTAGTCTCTTACAGTTGCCTCGATCGCTTCGGCGGTCGACACATGGTGGGTATAGCTCAGTTGGTAGAGCGCCTGGTTGTGGTCCAGGAGGTCGCGGGTTCAAGCCCCGTTACTCACCCCAATTCCCCCCGCCACCGACGGGAGCAGTCGTGGAACTCGATGGCGAAGCGTTCGAGGCCCTCGTCGTCGACGAGCTCGACCAGCTTCCCGACGATATGATCGACGGCCTCGAGAACGTCGTGTTCGTCGTCGAGGACCGCCCCGAGGACGGCTCCCTCGACCTGCTCGGCCTCTACGACGGCTTCGCGCTGACCGAGCGCGACCGCTACGGCATGGGCGAGATGCCCGACCGCATCATCCTGTACCGCGAGCCGCTGCTGGCCGTCGCCGACGACGAGGAGCAGCTCCGCGAGGAGATCCACATCACGCTCGTGCACGAGATCGCCCATTTCTACGGCATCGACGACGACCGGCTGCACGAGCTGGGCTGGGCCTGAGCACCCGCCGGTTACGCTCTACGCATGACCTCCCCCGGCCGGATCATCGGCATCTCCGTCGGCGCCATCGCCATCCTCGCCATCGGCGTGTACGGCCCCGCGATGCTGCTCGGTCCGCTTCCCGACGTCACGGTCCGCACGACGTCCGCGGCCGCGGCTCCGGCCGAGGTCTCCGCGCTCACGCTGCCCGAGACGGGTGCCAGCGCCATCGCCGTCGTCGGCGACGACGACACCGCCGAGACGATCGCGACCGCCGGCGACCCGGCGGCGGTGCCGATCGGCGGCGCCGCGAAGCTCGTCACGCTGCTCGTGACGCTCGACTCGCTCCCGCTGCCCGCCGACGGCGCTGGCCCGGCCATCCCGATCGGACCCGAGGACTACGTCGACTACCTGCGGTACTCGGGCGAGGGCTCGCGTGCACTGCAGGTCTCCCCCGGCGAGACCTGGACCCAACGCGACGTCGTGCGTGCCGTCCTGCTCGCGTCGAGCAACAACCACGCCGACACGCTCGTGCGGTGGGCGTTCGGCTCGCCCGACGCGTACGTCGAGGCCGCGAACGCGTGGCTCGCGGAGCAGGGCTTCACCGGCACCCGCGTCGACGACGCGACCGGACTCTCGGGCGACAACGTGGGCACCGCCGACGAGCTCGCGCGCCTCGCGGCCCTCGTGCTCGCCGACGACCAGCTCGCGGCCATGCTCGACGACCCCGAGGAGGCGCCGCCCGGTGCGCGCGTCGTACCCGACCTCGTCGCCCGTGCCGACGACGGCGCCGTGCGCGCGATCACCCGCAGCTTCACCGACCAGGCGGCCCTGAGCTACGTCTTCACCACCGAGCTGCCCGCGGTCGAGGGCGTCGACGGCCTGCGCCGCATCACTGGGGCCCTGCTCCTGATGCCCGACTACGAGACGCTCGACCCAGCCGTCGCCGCCGCCGTCGACTCGGCCGCCGCGGCGTCAGCCCCCGTCACGGTCATCGCCGAGGGCACGCCCTACGCACGCGTGGTGGCGCCGTGGGGCGACGAGGCCGAGCTCGTCGCGTCGGTGAGCCGCACGGATGCCGCGTGGGGCGAGGCTCCGAGCGAGGCATCCGTCACCGTCGATGACTTCTCGACCGCGCCCGAGGGCCGGGAGGTCGGACGCGTGTCGGTGGCGACCGCGACGGGCGAGCTCGCCTCGCCGCTGCGGCTCACCGGCGACATCCGCGACCCCGGACCGGTGTGGCGGCTCACGAACCCCGCCACCGTCATCGGCGCGTTCCTCGCGGGTCAGGCGTCCTGACCCGACCGGGTTGCCGAGGTCGCGAACCGTCGAGCGATGACGTCAGTCGTTGTCGTCCTCGTCGAACTCCACCGGGTCGGAGTCGTCGGCGTCGAAGCGGAACCGGACTCGCAGCTGCCCGTTGACCTCGCGCTCGTCGACCGCGTCGTACCAGAACAGCGACTCGAGACCGTCGACGGCGGCCATCATGCCGACGCGCGCCTCGGCCTTGCCCCCGACGAGGACGCGGTGCTCGAAGTCGCCCTCGAGCGGGCCGTCGATGAACTCGGCGACGTACTCTGCTGGACTCGTGTCTGCGCTCATGGCACTACGTTATCCCTCACCCTCGAGCGTGCACAGCCACCGCGCCCGCCGCGATGCCGGGCTCGATGCGTCCGTCGGGCGCCGCTCGGAGCCGCACCGTCGCCCACCGCTCGGGCGACGTGCGCCGCACGTGCCGTCGCCACTGCCGTTCCCACAGCTCCCAGTACGGGTCGTAGGCGCCGCGGTCGCGTCGGAGTGCCCGCCGCCTGCGGGTCGCGTCCGAGGCGTCGACCCAGACGCGCACGGCCTCGGCGGCGCGCGCGCCGGCGGTGAACGCGCCGCAGCCCTCGATGACGAGCCCGTTCCGTCCGGGCCGCACGTGCTCGAGACGGCCCGGTGCGTCGCGCGCCCAGTCCCAGCGGCGCCAGCTGCCGACGGCACCTCGCCGGGTCGGCGGCAGGAGGGTTCGCGCGAGGTCGCTGCCGGCACGTTCGAGCCCGGTCCAGCCGCGGTACACGTCGTCGAGCCGCACGAGGGTCGGCGCCCGCCCGGGCCAGCGTTCGATCAGCGCATCGGCGAGCGTCGACTTGCCTGCGCCGCTCGGTCCGTCGATGAGCACGACGGGTGCACGGATGCCGCGAGCCGCCGCGACCACGGCGGCCAGCGCCGAGGCGGCGGGCTCGCCGTCGTGCGCGCCGACGAGTCCGCCACCGGCGCCCGTTGCCGCGGCGTCAGGCCCAGATGACATTCCAGCTCCCCGTCGCGACGGCCGCGGCCGCCGAGATGGCCGCGACGACGCATCCGACCGCGATGACGACCCACTCGCGCCCGCCGAAGTGCGCGACCCGGGCCCACGTGCGAGCGCCGGGCGCCCCGAACCCTCGGGACTCCATGGCCGTGGCGAGCGTGCTGCCGCGCCGGATCGCGAGCACGAGCAGGGCGAACGCCTGGCCGAGTCCGCGCCGGATCACGCCGTGGTCGGCGATGCCCCGTGCGCGCCGCGCGAGGCTGAGCGTGCGCCAGTCGTCGATCGACGAGCCGACGAGACGCAGCGCCGCCAGCGCGCCGAGCACGAACCGGGCCGGCAGCCGGAGGGTCTGCGCGAGTCCGTCGGCGAGGTCGGTGGGGTCGATCGTGAGGAAGATCACGACCGCCGGCAGCGCGATCGCGATGACGCGGAGGGTGGTCGCGATGCCGATCTGCACGGAGCCCTCGGTGACGTGGATCACGCCGAAGTCCCACAGCACGGCTCCCGATGGAGCGCCGTAGAGCACCATGCTGATGCCCGTGAGCGGCGCGGCGATCCAGACGGGCAGGGTGCGTCGCGACCACAGCAGGCGGCCGAGCCCGACCGCCGAGAACAGCACGAGCTCGCACGCGATGGCGACGGCAGCCGACACGGCATCGAGCGTGAGCACCAGCACGATGCTCAGCGGCACGGTCGCGGCGATCTTCGCGACGGGGTTGATCGTCGCGAGGGGCAGCCCAGGGCGGATGGCGGCGATGCTCATCGGGTTCCTCCGCCCGACGGCAGCGCGACCGCACCGACCTCGAGGCGACGATCGGCGATCGCGTCGACGAAGACGTCGTCGTGGGTGACGGCGACGACCCCCACGCCGTCGTCGCGGAGATCGACGATCAGGCGCGCGAGCTCCCGCCACGTCGTGGCATCCTGCCCGAAGGTGGGCTCGTCGAGCACGAGCATGCGCGGGCGCGTGGCCAGTGCGCTCGCGACCGAGAGGCGGCGCTTCTCGCCGCCCGACAGCGTGAACGGGTTCGCCTCGGCGAGCCGCTCGAGGCGCAGCACGGCGAGGAGCTCGTCGACGCGGCGTGCGCGCTCGTCGGCCGGCAGCTTCAGCGCCCGCGGCCCCACCTCGAGCTCCGCGCGCACAGATCCCGTGAGGAACTGGTGCTCAGGGCTCTGGAACACCGTGCCGATGCGCGTGAGCAGGTCGCGAGAGCGCCAGCGCCACGGCTCGCCGCGGAGTCCCCGGGCGAGCTCATCCGACGGCTCGATGCGTCCACCCTCGGGATGCAGCAGCCCCGCCAGCGTGAGCGCCAGCGTCGACTTGCCGGCGCCATTCGGCCCGGTCACGGCGAGGATGCCGCCCGCATCGACGGTGACGTCAACGCCGCGCAGCACGGGCGAGCCGGGCACGCGGGCGACGTCGAGCCCCTCGGTCGTGAGCAGTGGACGCCCCGCCGAGACGTCGCGCGCGGGCGCGCGCCAGGGCACCTCGTCGGGGAGCCAGACGCCGGCGGCCCGGAGCTCGGCCGCGCGTGCGGCGAGCACCGGTTCCGGCGCGCCGTCGGCGAGCAGCCCGCCGCCCGCGCCGAGGACCACGATGCGGTCGACTGCCGGCAGCCACGTGGACACCCGATGCTCGATCACGACGAGCGTCGCGCCGGTCTCGTCGGCGACGCGCACGACGGCGTCGCGCACCTCGCGCACACCCGAGGGATCGAGGTTGGCGGTGGGCTCGTCGAGCAGGATGAGCCCCGGCCGCATGGCGAGCACGCCGGCGAGGGCGAGTCGCTGGCGCTGGCCGCCCGAGAGCTCGGCGGTGGCGTGGTCGAGCGGCAGGTCGAGTCCCACCCCGTCGAGCGCCGCCCGCACGCGTGGCCAGATCTCCTCACGGGCGACGCCGAGGTTCTCGAGGCCGAACGCCACGTCGTCGCCGAGCCGTGCCATGACGACCTGGGCGTCGGGGTCCTGCAGCACGAGGCCCGATCGGCCGCGCGCCGCCACCGCCGGTCGTCCGTCGACGAGCAGCTCGCCGAGGACCTCGCCCTCGTCGTCGCCGCCGAGCACGCCCGCCATGCCGTGCAGCAGGGTCGACTTGCCCGACCCCGAAGCGCCGAGGAGCAGCACGCGCTCGCCCGGCCGGATCTCGAGGTCAAGGCTCTGCACGGCGGGCAGTCGCCGCGCGCCGTGCCGCCAGCCCCACCCGCGCGCGACGACGGAGGCCGCGCCCGGCGACGACGCATCACGCGTCGTCATGTCAGACCGTCCGCAGCTCGCGTCCCGCGGCGAACCGGTCGAGCGCGCCCGCCCTGGCGAGCCCGCGCACGGCAAGCCACGACAGCCCGCCCGCGATGACCGCGCCGCCGACGACCGCCGAGATCGTGTAGACGATCGCGAACGTCGGTGCGGCACCGGCGTACCAGAGGATCAGGTCGTTGATCGCCATCGCGAGGCCCGCGCCCGCGCCGGCCAGCAGCGCGACCGGCAGTCGCCAGTTCCGGTACAGGAAGATCGCGAAGACGAGCTCGGCGCCGAGACCCTGCACGAGTCCGGCCTCGATCGTGAGCAGGCCGCCCCACTGGCTGCCGATGAGCGCGGACACCACGGCCGCGACGAGCTCGGTGTAGATCGCCGCGCCGGGCTTGCGGATGATGAGTCCGCCGAGGACGCCCGCGATGAGCCACACGGCCGCCGGTGCGGCCTGCAGGCCCGGGAGCAGGGCCTCGATGGGTGCCGAGATCGGCCCCCAGACGACGCCCCACGCCCAGAAGACGACGCCGACGGCGACGCCGATGACGCTCGCGACGACGATGTCGACGACCCGCCAGCGGAGTCGACGCTCGCCGGTGCGCGCGGTGGAAGCGGATGATGCGGTGGTTGCGTGCACTGTCGTGCCCTTTCGATTCGTGGAAAGAGGCACGGGATATGAGATGCGCTGCCCTCCCTGCGCTGGCATGACCCAGATCAGGTTCGACGGTCGAAGGTTGAGAACCTTCCTCTCAGCCCGGCTCACCGGACTCCCGTGTTCGAGACCGAGTATACGCGCGACGCAGAGCCCGACGTCGCCGCCGGGGACCGATGGCGCAGGTCAGTGCTTCAGCGCGCGGATGATCATCTTGAGGGCGCGCCCGGAGGCCCAGACGAGCGGCGTGGCCACGAGCAGGAGGCCGATCACGTTCGGTTCGAAGCGCACCTCGCCGCGGCTGCCGACGTATGCGCCGAGCGGAATGGATACCCCGCCGCCCCCGCCGCCACTGCCCTCGCCCTCGCCCTGCAGCTCCCTGCCGACGTTGCCCCCACCGCTGCCACTGCCGCTGCCGCCGCCGAAGCCGTACGCGCCGAGCGCCACCGGGATGACCTTCGTGCCCTCGACATCCACCGTCTCGCCGTAGGAGGTCTTCACCCCGACGCCCGAGACGGTCCCCGCCAGATCCAGTACGAGTTCAGCCATGCGGGCCACGCTACTCGCGGATGCCGCGGGCTACCACCCCCAGCCCGCGGCTGCGGCCTCGGCATCCTCGTCGTCGGCACCGGGGCCGGGTCGCCCGGGTCGCCGCTCGCCGCCAGGACGGACGAGCGCGGCGGGCCGCACCGCGCCCGTGCCGAACTTCGCGGTGACCTCGTCGATCGTGCGCTCGGCATCGCGCCACTCCTCGTCGGGGTCCCACAGCATCGCGCCGCTGCCGCTGGGCCGGAGGTGCTCGGCGCGCACGCCGATGAGGCGCACGCGCTCACCGTCGCCGATGAGCTCGCCCAGGGCGTCGGATGCCTCGTCGTAGATGCGGCGCGCGACATCCGTCGGCTCGGCGAGCGTGCGCGAACGCGTGACCGTGCGGAAGTCGCCGTAGCGCAGCTTGAGCGTCACCGTGCGGCCGACGAGCCCGCCCTTGCGCAGACGGACCGCGACGTTGTTCGAGAGCCGGAGGAGCTCGCGCCGGATCTCGATGGGATCGACGAGGTCGTGGTCGAAGGTGTTCTCATGGCCGATGCTCTTCTCGGTGCGCGTGGTGTGCACGTCGCGCGGGTCGATGCCGTTCGCGAGCTGCCCGAGGCGGGCAGCGAGCGCGGGCCCGACGGCGCGCTCGAGCGCCTCGTGCGGCATGGCGGCGACGTCGCCCACCGTGCGCAGGCCGAGGCGGAGCAGCGACTCCTCGGTGACCCGCCCGACGCCCCACAGCGCGGAGACGGGCAGCGGATGCAGGAACTCGACGGTCTGCGCCGCGGGCACGACGAGCATGCCGTCGGGCTTGGCCCGGCTCGACGCGACCTTGGCGACGTACTTGGTGGCGGCGACGCCGATCGAGCACGTCAGCCCGGTCTCGGCGTGCACCCGTTCGCGGATCGTCCACGCGATCTCGGCCGGGCTGCCGTGCAGGCGCCGCGCGCCCGACACGTCGAGGAACGCCTCGTCGATCGAGAGCGGCTCGACGAGCGGGGTGTGCTGCTCGAAGATGCCCATGACCTGCTTCGAGTACCTCGCGTAGCTCGCGTAGTCGCCGCGCAGCACGATGGCGTTCGGGCAGCGCTGCAGCGCCACCGACATGGGCATGGCGGAGTTGACGCCGTAGCGCCGCGCCTCGTAGCTGGCCGCGGACACGACCCCGCGGCCGGCGGTGCCGCCGACGAGCACCGGCTTGCCGCGCAGGTCGGGGCGCTTGAGGAGCTCGACGGACACGAAGAACGCGTCCATGTCGACGTGCAGGATCGGGGTCGCCGAATCGTCGACGGGGCCGGTGGTGACCTGCCGCGACGAGCCGTCCTGCTTGCTCATGCCCCGACCCTAGCGGCATCCGCCGTCATCGGCCGGGCCCCCGAATGCAGGACCCGGCCGACGATCGGCATGGATCAGAACCCGAAGTCGCCGCCGCCGAAGTCGCCGCCGCCGCCGAAGTCGCCACCGCCGAAGCCGCCGCCGTCGTACCCGCCGCCGTCGAAGCCGCCCGCGTCGCCCGACGCGTCCGCGCCGGCATCCGCGCCGGAGTCTCCGCCGGAGTCGCCCGCGTCTCCGGAGCCGTCGGCCCCGGCCTCGAAGCTCGACGGGTCGGGCAGGAACGCCTGCGCGATCGCCGATCCGACGACCACGCCGGCGATCGTGCCGAGCATGGAGGTCGCGAACATGCCGCCCATCGACGGACCCGCGACGCCTTGGCGGCGGCCCGCGGCATCCGCGTTCGCGAAGGCGCGCTCGACACTGCCGGGCTGGCGGAGCTCCTGACGCGTCGCCGCACGGGCGAGCGCCGACGGCTCGTCGGAGACGATCCGCTCGCCCGCCGGGGCCTGGTCGGCCAGCGACTGGTAGACGAGCCGGCGCTGCTCGGGCGACAGCTTCGCGAACGCCTCGGCGTGCACCGCCTCGATCGACTCGGGCGGCGCGGTGCGGAGCAGGTAGCGGTAGCGCTCGACGGCCAGCTCGTCCTCGCTGAGCTGGCGTGCGGGCGGAACGGGCCGGGCGGGCTCCTCCGCCCGGTCGTCGGTGCCGAACAGTCGGTCCAGGAAGCCCATGGTGTCCTCGTCAATCGTCTCGGGGGACGACCACTCTATGGGTGCCGGCATCACGCCACCTGTGAGTCGACGGATGCCGCTGCGCCGGGCCGCCCGCACGCGGCATCCGCCACCGACTCGCCCGTCTGCCCCGGGCGCTGCACGCCCGCGATCGTGCGAGACTTGCCGTAGGCCAGCCAACGTCGGAGGGGCCGTGACCGAGTCGAGCGTGACGCATCCCGACGCTTCCGCGCGCGATCGGACGCCCCGCGACCCCGCGATGGACCTCGTGCGGGTGCTCTGCGTGGTGCTCGTCGTCGCCGGGCACCTCCTGATGATCGGCGCTTCGATCGTGCCCGGCCGCGGGCTCGTCGTCGAGCGCACCCTGCTCGAGACGCCATGGATCGGGCCGCTCACCTGGATCGCGCAGATCATGCCGCTGTTCTTCGTGGTCGGCGGGTTCGCCGGGATCGGCGCCTGGCGACGGCTCGAGGCATCCGGCGGAACGGCCTCCGACTACATCCGGTCCCGCATCCTGCGGCTGGCCCGGCCGTCGATCGCACTGTTCGCCGCCCTCGCGATCGGGATCCTGGCCATGCACCTCACGGGCGTCGACCCCATCTCGATCCGGCTCATCGGCCTCGGCATCTCGGCGCCGATCTGGTTCCTCGCGGCGTACGCGTTCGCGCAGGCGTACCTGCCCGGGCTCGCGACGTTCCACGCCCGTGCGCCGTGGTGGACGCTCGCCGCACTCGCCGTCGGGGCGCTGGCGTGCGACGTCCTGCGGTTCGCCACCGGCTTCGAGGCGCTCGCCCTGCTCGACATGACCTTCGTGTGGCTCTTCGCCCAGCAGCTGGGCTTCTGGATCGCCGACGGCTGGTTCGCGCGGCGCTCCCCCGCGACCATCGCCGCGATCGGCGCGGGAGCATACCTCGTGCTGTTCGGGCTCGTCGGCCTCGGCTACCCGGGCAACATGCTCGACAACCTGTGGCCACCGACGTTCGCGATCGTCGCGCTCGCGGTCGGGCAGACCTGCCTGCTCGTGCTCGCGCATCCCGCGCTGACGAAGCTCGTCGCCCTGCGCTCGGTGCGGGTCGTGGTCGCGGTCGTCGGCGCGCGGCTGATGACCGTGTACCTCTGGCACGTGCCCGTGCTCGCGCTCGTGATCGGCCTGCTGCTGCTCACCCCGCTGCCGGCGCCGCCCGCCGGATCACCGGCGTGGTGGCTGACCCGGCCCGGCGTGCTCGTCGTCATGATCGTCGTGCTGGCCGGGATCTCCGCCGTGCTCGGGCGGCTCGAGCGACCGTCGCCGCCACCGAGGCAGCGCCCGTCGGATTGGGCGACGGGGCTGGCGTCCGCCTGCATGGTGCTGCCGCCGTTCGCCGTGCTCGTGTGGGGGCTCGACTTCATGGTCGCCGCGTGCAGCGCCCTCCTGCTGACGGGCGCCGTGCTGCTGCTCAATCCGCTGCCGGCGCGAGCGCGCGAGCGGGATCCGAGCGCGGTCACGCCCTAGGCGCGAGCCGCCCGCGGGAATGCTCGCGCCCGGGCGCACGGCCCAGTCGGTCGCCGGATGCTACGCGTCGGTCGCCGAGGCGCGCTCGAGCACGAGCTCGCGCACGCGCGCGGCATCCGCTTTGCCCTGCATGGCCTTCATGACCGCGCCGATGACCGCACCGGCGGCCTGCACCTTGCCGTCGCGGATCTTCGCCAGCACGTCGGGCTGCGACGCGAGCGCTTCGTCGATGGCGGCCACGAGCGCGCCGTCGTCGGATACGACTGCGAGCCCGCGGGCGTCGACGATCTCCTGCGGCGAGCCCTCGCCCGCGGCGACGCCCTCGAGCACCTGCCGGGCGAGCCGGTCGGTGAGCGTGCCGGCGTCGACGAGGGCGGCCAGCTCGGCCACCTGCGCGGGCGACGCGAGCGACGCGGCATCCGTGTCCTGCGCGTTCGCAAGGCGGGTGAGCTCACCGGTCCACCACTTGCGTGCGGCGGCGGGCGTGGCGCCCGCGGCGACGGTCTCCGCGACCTCGACGAGCAGGCCGCCGTTCACGACGTCCTGGAATTCGAGGTCGGTGAAGCCCCACTCGGCCTTCAGGCGACGACGACGGGCGGCGGGCGGCTCGGGCAGGGCGGCCCGGAGCTCCTCGACGAGCTCCCGCGACGGCACGACCGGGAGCAGGTCGGGCTCGGGGAAGTAGCGGTAGTCGTCGGCGTCCGACTTGGGGCGGCCCGGGCTCGTGGTGCCCGAGTCCTCGTGCCAGTGCCGGGTCTCCTGCGTGATGCTGCCGCCCCCGGCGAGGATCGCGGCCTGCCGCTGGATCTCGTAGCGCACGGCGCGCTCGATCGAGCGGAACGAGTTCACGTTCTTCGTCTCAGTGCGGGTGCCGAGCTTCTCGGAGCCGCGCGGGCGCAGCGACACGTTCGCGTCGCAGCGCAGGTTGCCGCGCTCCATGCGCGCGTCGGAGATGCCGAGCGCGATCGCGATGTCGCGGATGGTGGCGACGTAGGCCTTGGCGAGCTGCGGCGCGTCGGCCTCGGCGCCGAAGATCGGCTTCGTCACGATCTCGACGAGCGGCACCCCCGCACGGTTGTAGTCGACGAGCGAGTACTCGGCGCCGTGGATGCGTCCGGTGGCACCGCCGACGTGCGTGAGCTTGCCCGCGTCCTCCTCCATGTGCGCGCGCTCGATCGGGATCTGGAACACCCGGCCGTCCTCGAGCTCGACCTCGACGCTGCCCTCGTAGGCGATGGGCTCGTCGTACTGCGAGATCTGGTAGTTCTTCGCGAGATCGGGGTAGAAGTAGTTCTTGCGCGCGAAGCGGCTCGACTCGGCGATCGAGCAGCCGAGCGCGAGGCCCAGCGAGATCGAGGAGCGCACGGCCTCGCCGTTCACGACTGGCAGCGAGCCGGGGAGCCCCAGGTCGACCGGAGCGACGAGCGTGTTCGGCCCGGCGCCGTGGAAGGCGGAGTTGGCCGGGTTCGGCGCCGGAGAGAACATCTTCGTCGTGGTGTTCAGCTCGACGTGCACCTCGAGGCCGATCACCGGCTCGAAGAGCTCGAGGGCCTTCTCGTAGTCCATCAGGTCGGCGCGGGCCATCAGACGGCACCCTCCTCGCTCGCGAGCATCTCATGGGTGGACAGGTCGGGCGCGCCCTCGAGGATCGGGGCGCCCCACTCGGCGAGCAGCAGCTGCTCGAGCGCGCCGCCGACGTTGTAGAGCCGTGCATCCTCGCGCGCCGGCGCGAGGAACTGGATGCCGACGGGCAGGCCGTCCTCGGGGGCGATGCCCGAGGGGATCGAGATGCCCGGGACGCCGGCGAGGTTCGCCGGGATGGTCGCGACGTCGTTGAGGTACATCGCCAGCGGGTCGTCGAGCTTCTCGCCGAGCTTGAACGCCGTGGTCGGAGCGGTGGGCGTCGCGAGCACGTCGACGTTCGCGAAGGCGGCATCGAAGTCGCGCTGCACGAGCGTGCGCACCTTCTGGGCGCTGCCGTAGTAGGCGTCGTAGTAGCCGGCCGAGAGCGCGTAGGTGCCGAGGATGATGCGGCGCTTCACCTCGGGGCCGAAGCCCGCCTCGCGCGTGGCGGCCATGACCTGCTCGACCGTGCCGCCGCCGCTCGGGGTGACCCGGAGCCCGAAGCGGACCGAGTCGAACTTGGCGAGGTTCGAGGACGCCTCCGCCGGGAGGATCAGGTAGTACGCCGCGATGGAGTACTCGAAGTTCGGGGCGCTGACCTCGACGATCTCGGCGCCGTTGCGCTCGAGCAGCGCCAGCGCCTCGTGGAAGCGCTGGCGCACACCGGCCTGGAAGCCGTCGGAGTCGAGCTCCTTCACGACCCCGATGCGGAGGCCCGAGACATCCGCGCGGCGAACGGCCTCGGCCATCGACGGCCACTCGGTGGGGATGGACGTCGAGTCGTGCGGGTCGTGGCCCGCGATCACGTCGTGCAGCAGCGCGGCGTCGAGCACGGTGCGCGTGACCGGGCCGATCTGGTCGAGCGAGGACGCGAGCGCGATCGAGCCGTAGCGGCTCACCGCGCCGTACGTCGGCTTCACGCCGACCGTTCCCGTGACGTGCGCCGGCTGGCGGATCGAGCCGCCCGTATCGCTGCCGAGCGCGAGCGGCGCCTCGAAGCTCGCCACCGCGGCGGCCGAGCCGCCGCCGGAGCCGCCGGGGATGCGCTCGAGGTCCCACGGGTTGTGCGTGGGGCCGTACGCCGAGTGCTCGGTCGACGAGCCCATCGCGAACTCGTCCATGTTGGTCTTGCCGAGCGGCACGAGGCCGGCCTCGCGCACCTTGCGCACGGGCGTCGCGTCGTACGGCGGCACCCAGCCCTCGAGGATGCGGGAGCCCGCGGTCGAGGGCATGCCCTCGGTGACGAGCACGTCCTTCACCGCGATCGGCACGCCGGCGAGCTCGCCGAGCGGCTCACCCGCGGCGCGGCGACGGTCGATGTCGGCCGCGGTCGCGAGGGCGCGCTCGGTGTCGACGTGGAGGAACGCGTGCACGGCGCCGTCGACGGCGCCGATGCGGTCGAGGTGGGCCTGCGTCGCCTCGACGGACGACACGTCGCCGGCGGCGAGGCGCGCGCCGAGCTCGGCGGCGGACAGGCGGATGAGGTCGCTCACTGCTCCTCCCCCAGGATCGCCGACACCACGAACCGCGAGTCGGCTGCCTCGGGCGCACCCGAGAGCGCCTGCTCGACGGACAGCACGGTGTCGCCCACGACGTCGTCGCGGAAGACGTTCTGCATCGGGATCGGGTGGCTCGTCGGCGGCACGTCGGGCGTGGCCACCTCGCTCACCTTCTCGACCGCCTGCATGATCTGGCCGAGCTCCGCCGTGAGGTGCTCGATCTCTTCCTCGGTGAGCGCGATGCGTGCGAGGTTCGCGAGGTGGGCGACCTGCTCCGCACTGATTTCGGACATGCTGCTCCGTCGTGTCGGGATGGGGATCACCCGAGTCTATCGGGGCTCGTCTCCTCCCCTGCGACGGGGACTGGTACGGCTCCCTCCGCGAGCTTGAGCCGCGTCCAGACGTTCATGTTGATGACGACCGCGGCGATCTCCGCGATGGACGTCGCATCGAAATGGGCGGCCAGCTGCGCGTGGAGGACGGGGAACCCCGCCAGATCGTAGGTCGTGAGCCCCTCGCAGTATGCGAGCGCGGCCCGCTCGGCGTCGGCGAACACGGCGCTCTCGCGCCAGCTCGGCAGGTGGGCGATCGTCTCGGCGTCGATGCCGACGCGCTCCGCGGCCGCGGTGTGCAGGATGAGGCAGTACGAACAGGGATTCAGCTGCGCGACCCTGAGGCGCAGGAGCTCGGCGAGTCGGGCGTCGAGGCCCAGCTCGGCCGTATAGCCGAACTTCGCGGCCATCCCCCTGGCCAGCTCGTCGAACTCCGTGAGGTCGGAGTCGAATCGGGTGTTCTCGAACCGGATCGCCATGCGATGTCTCCTCCCAGGGCTTCGATGTCGACGGATGCCGCGTCAGTTCGGCCTGCCGAAGAGCCCCTCGCCGTAGCGGTGCAGGATCTCGTAGGCATCGGCGTAGGTGGCGGGCTCCTCGGCGTCGGGCGCGCCGTACTTCGCGAGGAGCAGCCCGAGCAGGCCACGGGCCGGCGGGCTCAGCGGCTTGTCCTTGTGCTGGTGCGCGGGATGCGGCGCCTCGGCCTGCGGGTTCGGCGGGATGAACTGCGGCGTGGTCGACGGCCAGGTGATCGGCGCCCGCGGCTCGCGGAGGTTGACGGCATTGAAGAGGTTGTTCGCGCCGACGTCGCGCCGAGTGAGCGGCTTCAGTCCGTGCAGCCGCGAGAGGGTCGCGATGACCGCGGCGTGGTGCATCTCGTCGTGGATGACGGTGCCCGCGCGGGTGTAGGCCGAGACGGCGATCGCCGGCACGCGGCATCCGAGCCGGTCGAACCCGAAGCCCATCTCGCCCTCGCTGTCTTCGTGCGGGGGCGTCGCCGAGGGCGGCGGAACGTGGTCGTACGTGCCGCCGTGCTCGTCGAACGTGATGAGGAACATCGTGTTGAGCGCGTTCGAGCCCGTGGGCGAGGCGCTGCGCTTGATCGCCTCGTAGACCTCGTGCACGAGCGCCTCGCCGGCGCGCACGTCGGAGATCGCCGAGTCGATGACCTCGACGCCGTCGACGTCGCTCTCGCGGAGGCGACCGAACGGCGGGTGGAAGTCGTTGTGGTTGTAGGTCATGCGCGGCTCGATGAACGCATACGCCGGGAGGCGGCCCAGCTTCACGTCCTCGTAGAACTGGCTCATGGTCGCGAACCGCTCGGTCTTCCAGAACGGCTCGAGCACGGGCGCGTGCAGCACGCCGGTGAACGAGACGAGCTGCAACTCGTCGAAGTAGACGCGCCACGAGACGCCCGCCTCCTCGAGGCGATTGAAGATCGTGGGCGTCGCAGGGGCGTCGAGCCACTTGTCGTAGCCGCCGCCCGCCTTGTTCGTGACGAAGCCGTGCGACGTCGAGGCGTGGAAGAACGACCGGTTGCAGAACGTCTGCGAGGGCACGGCGCAGTACCAGTTGTCGTAGACGGCGAAGTTCTTCGCGAGCGTCGAGAGCACCGGCAGCATCTGCGGCGAGAACGAGCCCATGATCTGGCTCGCCTCGTCGATCGTGGGCGCCGTGCCCTTCTTCAGCCGCATGTAGTTGATCCAGTAGTCGCGCACGAACCCCGACATGTCGGCGGCGGCCTCGCGCCCGGGCGCGTTGTACGGCGCCTGCATCGACTCGACGAAGAGCTCGGCGTTCGTCGCCGGGTCGACCGTGTCGAACAGTTGCGTGTTGACGTGCGGGAACTCCTCGCCCGGATCGGGGTTCGGTCGGCCCATGATCTCGTCGGTGGAGCCCTCGTACACGTGCGCCGCGACGACCGTGCCGTCGGGCGCCGTGTTCGCGTAGTCGCCGAACGCCAGGCCCTCGAAGGTCTCACCGGCGGGCAGGTCGTCCTGCGAGTAGAGGTAGCCGAGCAGGTTGTCGAACGAGCGGTTCTCGCCCATGAGCACGACGAGGTGGTCGAATCCGGCCTGCTGACGGGCCGTGAGCGGGACGAAGTCGTCGACGCCCTCCTCGAAGCCCAGCTGGTGACCGATCGCGGCTCCGACGGCCGCACCGATGCCACCGCCGACCACGGCGCCCGCCGCCGCGGCGCCGCCGATCTTCAGGAAGTCGCGACGCGACGTGGCGCGCGGCGGGTCGGCCGTGGCATCCGCACCCGCATCTGGGCCCGTGCTCGACTCGTCCGACCTGCCCGGCTCGCTCGACTCCGGCTCGACGTCGTCCCCCACGCGCTCCCCCACTCCGCTCCGCGCCGCTCAGGCGTCGAGCGCGCCCGGCCCCTCGGTCACGAGCCGCGCGAACTGCGCGGCGTCGAGCACGCGGATGCCGAGCTCCTCCGCCTTCGCGAGCTTGGAGCCGGCACCGGGGCCGGCGGCCACGAAGTCGGTGTTCTTCGACACGCTCGAGGCCGCCTTGCCACCTGCCGCGATGATAGCCTCCTGCGCGCCCTCGCGCGTGAAGCCCTCGAGCGAGCCCGTCGCGACCACGGTGAGGCCCGCGAGCACGCCGTCGGCCGCGGCGGCGGCGGCAGCGCCGGGTCCGGGATGCCCCTCGGTACGGAACCGCACACCGGACGCCTCCCACCGCTCGACGATCTCGCGGTGCCAGTCGACGTCGAACCACTCCGTGAGGGACTCGGCGATGATGCCGCCGACGCCCTCCACGTCGGAGAGCTCCTGCACGCTCGCCTCGCGGATCGCGTCGAGCGACCCGAAGTGGTCGGCGAGCGCCCGGGCGGCGACCGGACCGACGTGTCGAATGTTCAGCGAGACGAGGAGCCGCCACAGCGGCTTCGTCTTGGCCTTCTCGAGCTCTTCGAGGAGCTTGGTCGCAGCCCCCGACGGCAGCAGCTCGCGGTGGGTCTTGCGGATGCCGGCACGGCGTCGCTCGGCCGCGTCGAGGTGCTCGGTGCCGGGCGGGTAGGTCGCCGGCGCCCACTTCTGGAACGGCGCGCGGCGGATCGGCTCGCCCGTGGCCTCGTCGACCTTGACCCCGCCCGTCTCGGCGTCGCGGACGACCACCTGGATGGGTACGAGCTCGTCGAGCGTGAGGTCGAACAGCCGGGCCTCGGTCTCGAGGGGCGGCGTCGTCGGGACGGAGGGCTGCGTGAGCGCGGCCGCGGTGACCTCGCCGAGCGCCTCGATGTCGAGGGCGCCGCGCGAGCCGATGTGCTCGACCCGACCGCGCACCTGCGCGGGGCACGACCGCGCATTGGGACAGCGGAGGTCGATGTCGCCCTCCTTCATGGGACGGAGCGGGGTGCCGCACACCGGGCAGTCGGCGGGCATGCTCCATTCGCGCTCCGTGCCGTCGCGAAGCTGTTCGACGGCGCCGAGGATCTCGGGGATGACGTCGCCCGCCTTGCGCAGCACGACCGTATCGCCGATGAGGACGCCCTTGGCCTTGACGACGTCCTGGTTGTGCAGCGTCGCCTGGCGCACCGTGGAACCGGCGACCTTGACCGGTTCCATGATCGCGTAGGGCGTCGCGCGACCGGTGCGGCCGATGGCCACCGCGATGTCGAGGAGCTTCGTGTGCACCTCCTCGGGCGGGTACTTGTAGGCGATCGCCCACCGTGGCGCCCGGCTCGTGGCGCCCAGCTCGTCGTGCAGCACGAGCTCGTCGACCTTCACGACGATGCCGTCGATCTCGTGCTCGACGTCGTGGCGGTGCTCGCCCCAGTGCGCGATGAACGCCGCGACGTCGTCGACGGAGTCGAGCACCCGCGCGTACGGCGAGACGGGGAGACCCCACTGCGCGAGCAGCCCGTAGATCTCGGACTGCGTCGCGACGGGCGGGCGATCCCAAGCGGCGATGCCGTGGAGGTAGAGCGAGAGCCGCCCCAGCCGGTCGCGCATCAGGTCGAGCTCGAACGCGCTCTTGCGCTCCCGCCGCTGCCGGAGGCTGCCCGCCGCCGTGTTCCGGGCGTTCGCGAACTCGGGATAGCGCACCTTGATGGCCGCCTCGGGCTTGCCCTTGGCCAGCTCCTCCGCCTCATACGCCGCCTGCAGCTCGTGCTGGCGCCGGTTCAGCTCCTCGAAATCGGCCGTCGACAGGAAGACCTCCCCGCGCACCTCGAAGAAGGGCGGGAACCCGTCGCCCTCGAGCCGCCGCGGGATGGCCGGGATGAACTCGAGGTTCTCGGTGATGTCCTCGCCGACGCGGCCGTCGCCGCGCGTGGTCGCCGTCTCGAGCACGCCGTCGCGGTAGGCGAGGCTGATCGCGAGCCCGTCGATCTTGAGTTCGCAGAGCCAGTGCACCGGTCGCCCGGCATCGCGCTCGACCTTGACGGCCCACTCGCGGAACTCGTCGACGGAGAACACGTTGTCGAGGCTGAGCATGCGCTCGGCGTGCTCGTGCTCGGGGAAGCCGGCGGTCGCGACGACCGCGCCCACCTGCTGCGTCGGGCTGTCTTGGCCGGCGAGCTCGGGGAACGCGCGCTCGATCGCCTCGAGTCGGTGGAACGCGAGGTCGTACTCGGCGTCGGAGTACGGCGTGTCGCCGTCGCCGTAGTAGGCCAGTCGCGCTCGGTCGATGAGGTCGGCGAGCTGCTCCGATTCGGCGCGGGCGGTCTCGAAGTCGGCTGGGATGTCGCTCACAGGTGCCATCCTAGGAGGCCCCTCCGACGCCGGGTCGGAGCGCCGCCCGGCCGGATGGCGAGCGCGGGGCTACTCGTCGTCGACGACGTGGTCGACGCGCCGGTGGTAGCGGACCCCGACGACGCCGCCCAGGATGGCGCCGCCGAGCGTCACCGCCGCGAGCACGACCGCGGCGGCGATGCCCGCGATCGTCAGCAGGTCCTCGGGGAGGGGGACGCGCCGGAGCACGCCGACGCCGGTCGACTCGTCGAACCGGCCGAGCACGAAGCCGACGACCGCCGCCAGGATCCCGATCGCGATCGTCCACACCCACACGGCCACGCCCTGCGCGACGCCGCTGAAGCGGGCCATGCGGCCGGCGACGTACCCGCCGCAGTAGTACGAGGCGAACAGCAGGAAGAGCAGCGTGCCGGCGCCGATCCAGCCGAGCGTCTGCAGGTCGAGCGGGAGCTCCCGCGCGAAGAGCATCGGGTTGCGCACGTCGAGGCCGAGCACCACGCCTGCGACGGTCAGGAGCCCCGTGAGGATGGCGAAGGTCGCCGAGGCGATGAGCCAGCCGAAGAAGGCCGAGCCGACCTTCACGCCGCCGAACCGCTCGCGCTGGCGTTCGATGACCTCGTCGGTGGTGAGCGTCAGCGGGTCGACCACGTCGTCCCACGCCGCGGGCCTGGGTTCGAGCGTCGCGACCGGGCGCGTCGCGGGCCCGGGTTCGAGGTTCCGGAACAGCTCGGCGGGGTCGCGGTCCGGGTCGGCGGGGTACAGCGGGTAGTTCACGGGATCTCCTCGTCACTCGCTCGGCGCCGGGGGAAGCGCCAGCGCGAATCTACGCGAAGCGCTTCCCGACCGCGAGGCGAGCGAGCGTCGGGCGGCGTCTGGCACGGCGGATGCCGCGTGCTCGCACACGCGGCATCCGCCCGCCGATCAGGCGCCGAAGCCCGCGCGGTCGACCTTGCGGTGGTAGTGCGTGCCGGCCTTGCCGCCGAGGATCGCGCCGCCGAGGCTCGCGATGGCGACCACGACCGCCGTGACGATGCCGGCGACCGTGAGGTCGCCCTCGCTGAGCGGGAGCCGCGGGAAGAAGTTGAGGTCGGCGAACACGTCGAAGCGGCTGCCGATCACCACGCCGAGCAGGGCGACGACGATCGCGATGACGAGCGCCCACACCCAGACCGCGAGGCCCTGCACGACGCCGTTGAACCGCGCCATGCGGCCGGCGACGTAGCCGCCGCAGTAGTACGCGAGGAACAGGATGAGCAGGAGCGCGATCGCGCCGATCCAGCCGACGGTGCCGGCGTCGAGCCCGACCTGGTCGGCGGCCGCGTCCACGTCCTCGACGCCGAGGCCGAGCGCCGCGCCGGTCGCGGCGAGGAGCGCGGTGAGCAGTGTCGCCAGGCCGAAGGCCGTGAGCCAGCCGAAGAACGCAGCGCCCACCTTCACGCCGCCGAACGCCTCGCGCTCGCGGGCGGCGACCTGCTTCCGCTCGGCCGCGAGCTCGGCGTGGGGCCGATCGGCCACGCCGTCGCCGTCGGTGTCGCGGTCCACCACGGCCTCACGGCGGTCGTCGACGCCGTCGCCGTCTCGGTCGACCACGACCGTTTCGCGGCGGTCGTCGATGCCGTCGCCGTCACGGTCGTGGTCGACTACGGCCTCACGGCGGTCGTCCACGCCGTCACGGTCACGGTCGCGGTCGACCACGGCCTCACGCCGGTCGTCCACGCCGTCGCCGTCACGGTCGACGCCGGTGTACGCGGCATCCGTTCGCTCGGCGGTGGGCACGGCGATCGTGTCGCCGCTCGCGGCGATCGGTCGCTCTGAGGGTCGATCTGCGGGTTCTCGGGGGGTGCTCACGGTGCATCCTCTCGTCGTCGGGTCGCGCCATCGGGTCGGCGCAGCCGTGAATCTACGCGGCGGATCGCCGGACGGGACAGGCCTTGACACGCCCTTGTACGGCACGCCATACGCGCGCGAACGCACCCGGAAGACACCCGGACGAGGAACGACGGGCGCTCAGGCCTCGACGGGGACCGCGCTCACGGTGCGGTCGATGGTGCACTGCCCGAGCACGCGCGTGCCGACGTAGACGACGGCGGTCTGGCCCGGCGCGACGCCGTCGAGCGGATGCTCGGGCGTGATCACGAGCTCGCCGTCGGCGACGACCGCCGTGGCGGGCACGGGATCGGCGTGCGCGCGGATCTGCACCTCGCATGCGAACGGCGTGGCGGGCTCGGCAGGCGGCATCCCGGCCCAGGTGAACCGCGACCCGGCGATCAGCGCCGTCGCGAGCGCCGCCTTCGGGCCCACGACGACCGTGTTCTCCTTGGGACGCACTTCGAGCACGAACCGGGGCTTCCCGTCGGGTGCGGGCGTGCCGAGCCGCAGGCCGCGGCGCTGCCCGACCGTGTAGGCGTGCGCGCCGTCGTGCGCGCCGACGACGGCGCCCGTCCGGTCGACGATGTCGCCCGGCGCCTCGCCGACGTGCTCCGCGAGCCAGCCCTTCGTGTCGCCGTCGGAGATGAAGCAGATGTCGTGGGAGTCGGGCTTCTGCGCGACGCTCAGGCCACGGCGGGCGGCCTCCTCGCGCACGAGCTGCTTCGAGGGCGTGTCGCCGAGCGGGAAGTACGCGTGCGCGAGCTGCTCCGTCGTGAGCACGCCGAGCACGTAGGACTGGTCCTTCGCCCAGGCACTCGCGCGGTGGAGCTCGCGGTTGCCCGCGGCATCCGTGACGATCGTGGCGTAGTGGCCCGTGCAGACGGCGTCGAAGCCGAGCGCCAGCGCCTTCTCGAGCAGCGCGGCGAACTTGATGCGCTCGTTGCAGCGCATGCACGGGTTGGGGGTGCGGCCCGCCGAGTACTCGGCGATGAAGTCGTCGACCACGTCGGCCTTGAACCGCTCCGAGAAGTCCCAGACGTAGTACGGGATGCCGAGGACGTTCGCGGCGCGCTGCGCGTCCATCGAGTCCTCGATCGTGCAGCAGCCGCGACTGCCGGTGCGCAGCGTTCCCGGCATACGACTGAGCGCGAGGTGCACGCCGACCACGTCGTGGCCGGCCTCCACCGCGCGCGCCGCGGCCACGGCGCTGTCGACGCCGCCGCTCATCGCTGCGAGAACCTTCACCCGTCAAGTGTAGGCAGGGCCGCCTGAACGGATGCCCCGTCGACCGATCCCTGCCCTTCTCAGGACAGCCCCCATCGACCGATCCGTGCCCTTTCTCAGGACGGACCCCGCCCGAACCGGCGCTTCTCAGGACGACACGCCGCTCGCGGCGACGCGGCGGCCGCAGATCTCCTGAGAAACGCGAATGAGCGAGCGGATGCCGCGGCACATCAGCGGTGAGCGACGGATGCCGCGCCGGGCCCGGTCAGCGGCCGAACGACGTGAGCCGGCCCGCGAGCCCGGCCTTCGCCGCCTGCGCGTACGCGGCGGGCAGCGCCGCGAGGAACGCGTCGACGTCGGCCTCGGTGGAGTCGTGCCCGAGGGTGATCCGCAGTGCGCCGCGCGCGTCGGACTCGGTGCGGCCCATGGCCATCAGCACGTGCGACGGCTCGGGCACGCCCGCCTGGCACGCCGATCCGGTCGAGACGGCCACGCCCGCGGCATCCAGCAGGAACAGCAGCGAGTCGCCCTCGCAACCGGGGAACGAGAGATGCACGTTGCCGGGAAGGCGCCCGGCGGGATCGGGGTCGCCCGAGAGCCGCGCCTCGGGCACCGCGGCGAGCGCGCCGGCGGTGAGGCGGTCGCGCAGGGCCGCCATCCGCCGAGCGTCGGCATCGAGCCGATCGTGCACGGACGTCGCCGCCGCGGCGAAGCCGGCCGCCGCCGCCACGTCCTGCGTCCCCGAGCGCAGGCGCCGCTGCTGTCCCCCTCCGTGGATGAGCGGCTCGACGATGGCCGACCGGTCGAGGACGAGCGCGCCGATGCCGGCCGGGCCGCCGATCTTGTGCGCCGAGACGCTGAGGGCGACGAGACCGGCGCCGCGCGGGGCATCCGTCGCTCGTCGCAGCCCCCGGAAGTCGATCGGCAGCTGCCCGTACGCGGCGATCGCGTCGACGTGCAGCGGCACGCCCGCACGCGCCGCCAGCCGGGCGACCTCCTCGACGGGCTGGATCGTGCCCACCTCGTTGTTGGCCCAGAGCATGGTCACGAGCGCCACGGATGCTGCGTCGCGGGCGAGTTCGGCCTCGAGCAGGTCGAGGCGCAGCCGCCCGAGGTCGTCGAGCGGCACCTCGTCGATGACCGCGCCCTCGTGCGTCGCGAGCCACTCGATCGTGTCGAGCGTCGCGTGGTGCTCCCCTGCCGGGACGAGGATGCGCGACCGCGGGCGACCGACCGGCGCCGACGCCTGCCGGCTCCACCACAGCCCCTTGATCGCGAGGTTCACGGCCTCGGTGCCGTTGCCCGTGAAGACCACCTCGATGGCGTCGGCGCCGAGCGTCGCGGCGATGCGCTCACGGGACTCCTCGAGCAGCCGCTTGGCCCGCTGGCCCGCGCTGTGGATCGACGAGGGGTTGCCCACGACGGCGAGAGCCGACGTCAGCGCGCCGATCGCCTCGGGCCGCATGGGGGTCGTCGCGGCGTGGTCGAGGTAGACCATTGGCGGACCTCCTCCCCCGCTCGGGCCCGTGCGCGGCACGTCGCGTCCGCGCGTGGGAGCGCTTGCACTACGAACTACTGTAGATCGCATGTCCGCGTCCGGCCCCCTGCACGACCTCGGCGTCCGCACGGGCGCCGACGGCGGTGTCATCCGGGTCTGGTCCGAGCACGCGACGTCGATCGACCTCGTCGTGTTCGCCGACGGTGACCTCGACTGGGCGGTCGAGCGCACGCCGCTCGCGCGCGACGAGCACGGCGTCTGGGAGGGCCGCTCGGCGAGCCTCGTGCCGGGCGCCCGCTACGGACTGCGCGTCGACGGGCCCGCGGGCGTCGAGCACGCGTTCAACCCGGTGCACACGCTGCTCGACCCGTACGCCCGCGGCCTCACCGCCGCGGCCGACGGATCATGGCGCGGCGTGGCGATGGCCTCGCTCGTCGACGACGGCTTCGACTGGACCGGCACGGCCAAGCCGCGCGTCCCGCTCGACCACACGGTCGTCTACGAGACGCACGTGCGCGGCTTCTCGAAGCTCAACACCGCCATCCCCGAGCCGCTGCGCGGCACGTACGCGGGCCTCGCGCACGACGCCTCCCTCGAGTACCTCACGGGCCTCGGCGTCACGACCGTCGAACTGCTGCCCGCGCAGGCATTCGTCTCCGAGGAGCGACTCGTGCGACAGGGCCGGCCGAACTACTGGGGCTACAACACGCTCGGCTTCTTCGCGGCGCACGCGCCCTACGCGACCGCCGCGGCGCAGGCCGCCGGCGCGCACGCCGTGCGACGCGAGTTCGCGGGCATGGTGCGCCGGCTGCACGAGGCGGGGCTCGAGGTCGTGCTCGACGTGGTCTACAACCACACCGCCGAGGAGGGCCGTCGCGGCCCGACGTACTCGTTCCGCGGCATCGACAACGCGTCGTACTACCGTCACGACGCGCACGGCCGCTACGTCGACACGACCGGATGCGGCAACACGCTCGACTTCGGGCATGCGGCCCCGCAGCGGCTCGTGCTCGACTCGATGCGCTACTTCGCCGAGGAGCTCCAGGTCGACGGCTTCCGGCTCGACCTCGCCGCCACCCTCGGGCGCGACGACCACGGCGCCTACACGCCAGAACACCCGCTGCTGCGCGGCATGCTCGAGGATCCCGTCATCGGCGCCTCGAAGCTCATCGCCGAGCCGTGGGACGTCGGCCCCGGCGGCTGGCAGACGGGCAACTTCCCCGCGGGGTTCAGCGAGTGGAACGACCGCTACCGCGACCGCATGCGCGACTTCTGGCTCGGCGACCTGCGCCGCGAGCGCGAGACGGGCTCGGCCGGAAGCGGCATCGGCCGCTTCGCGACCCGCCTCGCCGGCTCGGCGAACACGTTCTCCCAGGAGCGCGGCCCGCTCGCGAGCCTGAACTTCGTCACCGCGCACGACGGCTTCACGCTCGCCGACCTCACGGCCTACGACATGAAGCACAACCTCGGCAACGGGGAGCAGAACCGCGACGGCGCCGACCACAACAACTCCTACAACCACGGCGTCGAGGGCGACACCGACGACCCGGTGATCCGCGCGGCGCGGCGCCGCAGCATCCGGAACCTGCTCGGCACGCTGCTGCTCTCGGCCGGCGTGCCCATGATCACCGCCGGTGACGAGTACGGCCGCAGCCAGCGCGGCAACAACAACGCGTACTGCCATGACTCCGAGCTCACCTGGCTCACGTGGCGCGACGACGAGCGCGACGCCGGCCTGCTCGCGACCGTGCGGCGGCTCCTGCGCCTCCGCGCCGAGAACCCCGCGCTGCGTCCGGTGCGGTTCGGCCGGTTCGGCGAGACGATCCCGAGCGCCTCGCAGATGGACTGGTTCAACGCCGAGGGCACCACGATGACCATCGACGACTGGAACTCCCCCGAGCAGCGCACGCTCCAGTTCCTCGCCGCGTCGACGCCCGAGTTCGAGGCGTTCAACCGCATCCTGCTCGTCGTGCACGCGCACGAGGAAACGACCGAGGTCGTGCTGCCCGACCACGAGGGCGTGACGGGCTACTCGCGGCTCTGGGACTCGTCCGGCGAGGAGCCGATCGTCGACCCGACCGTGCACGCGCCGGGCGACACGCTCGCGATCCCGCCGCTGTCGATGCACCTGTTCCGCGCCGACGGCGAGCGGCCGACGCCGCGCGCGGTCGCGGCTCCCGAGTCCGACGGCGGCGTGTGATGGCCAAGCGAGCGGATGCCTCGTCGGGCACGCCCGCGACCGTCGCCCTCGTCCGTGCCGGCGTCGCCTTCACCGCGCACGCCTACGAGCACGACCCCCGCGCCGCCGCCTACGGGCTCGAGGCGGCCGAGAAGCTCGGCATCGACCCCGACCGGGTGTTCAAGACGCTGCTCGCGAACGTCGACGGCGCGCTCGCGGTCGGCATCGTGCCGGTGGCGCGGCAGCTCGACCTCAAGGCCCTCGCGCAGGCCCTCGGTGGCAAGCGCGCCGAGATGGCCGATCCCGCCGTCGCCGAGCGCAAGACCGGCTACGTCGTGGGCGGCATCAGCCCGATCGGGCAGAAGACCGCGCTTCCGACCGTGCTCGACGAGTCCGCGATCCTCTGCGAGACGATCCTCGTCTCGGGCGGCCGCCGCGGGCTCGACCTCGAGCTCGCGCCCGACGACCTGCTCGCCGTCACCGCCGGCCGCTACGCGCCGATCGCGCGCGGGCGCTGACGCGCGCCGGTCCCTGACTACCCCGCGACCGCGACCAGCCCCAACTCCGCGGGCGACGTGAGCAGCGGATGCCGCGGCACGACGCGCACGGTGTACCCGAAGGCGCCGGCGCGATCGAGCACCACGGTGCCCGTGTACAGGCGCGGACCCGAGGAGCTCGCGGCATCCGCCGACCGGTCGGGGTCGAGCGTGGTGCGTCGCGCGCCCTCGATCGACTCGTCGGTGCGGCTGCGGCCGTAGACGACCTCGACGGCGACGTCGTCGGCCGAGAGGCCGTCGAGCTCCACGTAGGCGCGCAGGTTGAGCTCGTCGCCGACGTGCGGCGACTCGACGCCGCCCGACTCGACATGCACGACCTGCACCTTCGGCCAGGAGGCGCGCACGCGTGCGCCGAACGCCGCCAGCTCGCGCGCGCCGCGGTCGCCGTCGGCCTCCACGCGGGCCGCCTGCTCGGCCGCCGGGCGGTAGAGCTCCTCGACGTACTGGCGCACCATGCGGTCGGCGCCGAGCTCGGGCGCGAGCGTCGTCAGCGTCTGCCGCACGCGGCGCACCCACTCCACGGGCACGCCGTCGCCGTCGCGCTCGTAGTACCGGGTCGCGACGCGGTGCTCGAGCAGCTCGTAGAGCGCCGCCGCCTCGAGGGCGTCGCGCTCGCCGGCGTCGCCCGCGGCATCCGCCGACGGGATCACCCAGCCGTAGTCGTCGCCCGCGTACTCGGCCCACCAGCCGTCGAGGATCGACAGGTTCAGGGCGCCGTTCATGGCGGCCTTCATGCCCGACGTGCCGCACGCCTCGAGCGGGCGCAGCGGGTTGTTGAGCCACACGTCGCAGCCGGGGTAGAGCAGCTCGGCCATGCCCATGTCGTAGTCGGGCAGGAACACGATGCGCTCGCGGAGCTCGGGCTGCTGCGCGAATTGCACGAGCTGCTGGATGAGGCGCTTGCCCTCGTCGTCGGCGGGGTGCGACTTTCCGGCGATGACGAACTGCACGGGCCGCTCGGGGTTCGTGAGGATCGCCTTCAGGCGCTCGGGGTCGCTGAGCATGAGGGTGAGGCGCTTGTACGTCGGCACGCGCCGCGCGAAGCCGACCGTGAGCGTGTCGGGGTCGAGCACCCGCGAGACCCACGAGGGTGCCTGGCTCCCCGGATGCTGCTCCGTCCACGCCGCGCGCAACCGCCGTCGCGCGTCCTCCACGAGCTGCAGGCGCATGCCGCGCTTGACCGCCCAGAGCTCGCCGTCGGTGAGCGCACCGCTCGACCAGTCGGCATGCTCGGTGTCGCCCGTGCCGAGCCGCGCCTCTGCGAGGGCGACGAGGGCCGGATCGGTCCACGTCGGCGCGTGCACGCCGTTCGTGATCGACGTGATCGGCACGTCGGCGACGTCGAATCCGGGCCAGAGGTCGCCGAACATGCGGCGGCTGACCTGGCCGTGCAGCTTCGAGACGCCGTTCGCGCGCTGCGCGAGCCGCAGCCCCATGACCGCCATGTTGAACGGGCTCGTCGCCGGGTCGGCGCCGGGCTCGACGCCCAGCGCGAGCGCGTCGGCGGGGTCGACGCCGGGCAGCAGCGAGCTCGTGAGGTAACGCTCGACGAGGCCGCGCTCGAACCGGTCGATGCCCGCGGGCACCGGCGTGTGCGTCGTGAACACCGTGCCGGCGCGCACGAGCTGCAGGGCCTCGGCGAACGAGCGTCCCTCGGCGATGTGGGTCGCGATGCGCTCGAGCCCGAGGAAGCCCGCGTGGCCCTCGTTCATGTGGAAGACGTCGGGCGCCGGTCCGCCGCTCAGCTCCGTGTAGGCGCGCACCGCGCGTGCGCCGCCCACGCCGAGCAGCAGCTCCTGGAGCAGCCGGTGCTCGCCGCCGCCGCCGTAGAGCCGGTCGGTGACCGAGCGCAGCTCGTCGTCGTTGGCCGGGATGTCGGTGTCGAGCAGGAGGAGGGTGATCCGGCCGACCGCCGCCTTCCAGACGCGCGCGTGCAGCGCCGCGTCGTCGGGCAGCGCGAGGGTCACCTGCACGGGCGACCCGTCGGGACGGCGCAGCACCGAGAGCGGCAGTCCGTCGGGGTCGAGCACCGGGTAGCGCTCCTGCTGCCAGCCGTCGGGCGAGATCGACTGCGAGAAGTAGCCGGCCTTGTAGAACAGGCCGACGCCGAGCAGCGGCACGCCGAGGTCGGATGCCGCCTTCAGGTGGTCGCCCGCGAGGATGCCGAGTCCGCCCGAGTACTGCGGCAGCGCCGCGGTGATGCCGAACTCGGGCGAGAAGTACGCGACGAGCCGCGGGGCATCCGTGCCGAGGGATTGGAACCAACGCGGCTCGGAGAGGTACTCGCGAAGGCCCGCCCGCTCCCGCTCGGCCCACTCCACGTACCCCCCGTCGGCCGCGAGCTGGTCGAGGCGCGCCGGGTCGACCTCGCCGAGGAACGCGACGGGATCGCGCCGCGACGTGCGCCACAGCTCGGGATCGATGTGCTCGAAGAGGCGCTTCGTCGGCTCGTGCCAGGACCAGCGGAGGTTGCCGGCGAGCTCCTCGAGCGCGGAGAGCGAGCCGGGCACCACGGCCCGGACGGTGAACTTGCGGATGGGCTTCACGCGCTCCACCCTAAGTCGGACGCGTGTCGAATGTGTGAACGGGCAACCCCGCGACGCGGACGCCCATTCCGCGCTACGGTCGGATGCGTGACGACCCACGCAGTGCAGGCCGGCCGCATCCCGGTGACCGGGGTCACCCCAGCCGTCCCCGACGGCCGGTGGAGACCGAAGGCGTACGAGGGCGAGGTCGTGCCCTTCCGGGCCACGGTCTTCCGCGAGGGCCACGACCAGGTCGGCGCGATGCTCGTGATCACGAGCCCGTCGGGCACGGTGCGCCACGAGCGGATGTCGCCGCTGACCGCCGGCACCGACCGGTGGGAGGCGCAGGTGCTCCTCGACGAGCGCGGCGTCTGGCACTGGCACGTCACGGGCTTCGACGACGAGATCGCCACGTGGCGGCACGACGCCGCCCTGAAGGTGGACGCGGGCGTCGACGTTGAGCTCATGTACGAGATCGGCGCGCGCCTGCTCGACCGCGCCGGCGACGAGAAGGCGCGTCCGGTCGCGGCCCGGCGCCGGCTCACCGCGCTGGCGAACGCGCTGCGCGACGACACGGCGACGGCGGCCGAGCGCCGCGCCCTCATCGACTCCCCCGTGCTCGACCTGTTCGCGGGCTGGCCGCTCGCGAAGCTCACGAGCGACACGCCCGAGCACGAGATCCTCGTCGAGCGCCGCCGCGCCGGCGTCGGCGCCTGGTACGAGTTCTTCCCCCGCTCCGAGGGCGCCAAGCGCCTGCGCGACGGCCGCTGGAAGAGCGGCACGTTCCGCACCGCGGCGAAGCGCCTCGACGGGGTCGCCGCGATGGGCTTCGACGTCGTGTACCTGCCGCCGATCCACCCCATCGGCGTCACGAACCGCAAGGGCCGCAACAACACGCTCGACCCGGGTCCGCAGGATCCGGGATCGCCGTGGGCGATCGGCGGCGCGGAGGGCGGCCACGACGCGATCCATCCCGACCTCGGCTCGCTCGCCGAGCTCCGGGCGTTCGTGCGCCGCGCGGCGGCGCTCGGCATCGAGGTGGCGCTCGACCTCGCGCTGCAGGCCTCCCCCGACCACCCCTGGGTGGCGGAGCATCCCGACTGGTTCACCCAGCTGCCCGACGGCACGATCCGGTACGCCGAGAACCCGCCGAAGAAGTACCAGGACATCTACCCGGTCAACTTCGACGACGACCCCGAGGGCATCTTCGAGGAAGTCCTCCGGATCATCCGGCACTGGATCAAGCAGGGCGTGCGCATCTTCCGCGTCGACAACCCGCACACGAAGCCGCTCGCCTTCTGGGAGCGCCTCATCGGCACCGTGAACGCAGAGGACCCCGACGTGGTGTTCCTCGCCGAGGCGTTCACCCGCCCGGCGATGATGCAGGCGCTCGCGATGGTCGGCTTCCAGCAGTCGTACTCGTACTTCACCTGGCGCAACACGAAGGAGGAGCTCGAGGAGTTCCTCACGTCGGTGTCGCAGGACACGGCGGACTTCATGCGGCCGAACTTGTTCGTGAACACCCCCGACATCCTCACCGAGTACCTGCAGTTCGGCGGCCCCGCGGCGTTCACCGTTCGTGCCACGGTCGCCGCGACCGCTGCGCCGCTCTGGGGCGTCTACGCCGGCTTCGAGCTGTTCGAGTCGGTCGCCCGGCCGGGCGCCGAGGAGGCGATCGACAACGAGAAGTACGAGTACAAGCCACGCGACTTCGCCGCCGCCGAGAAGGAGGGCCGCTCGCTCGCGCTGTACCTCGGCATCCTCAACCGCATCCGTGCCGACCACCCCGCGCTCGGGCAGCTTCGCAACATCCGGTTCCACGGCAGCGAGGACGACTCGGTGCTCGTGTACTCGAAGCACCTCGACGGGCGCTTCACCCCCGACGGCGTCGCCGACACGATCATCGTGGTCGCCAACGTCGACCCGCACTCCGTGAGGGAGACCACCGTGCACCTCGACCTCGCCGCCATCGGACTCGAGCCCGGATCCCGCTTCGAGGTCGAGGACCTCGTCACCGGGCACCGTTGGGACTGGGGCGATGCGAACTACGTGCGGCTCGACGCCTTCACGAGACCGGCCCACGTGCTGCACGTCGTGCGGGGACCGCGATGAGCGAGCGGATGCCGCGCACCGGCCCCGCCGTCGCCGACGCCGAGCTCGCGGCGGTCGCCGAGGGCCGCTCCTTCGATCCGCACGCCATCCTCGGCCAGCACGGGTTCGACGTCGCCGGATCCCCGAGCACGCACACCGTGATCCGCACTCGCCGGCCCCTCGCCGACCGCGTGCAGGCGGTCCTCGACGGCGGCGAGGTGCTCGAGCTGGAGCACGTCGGGCACGGCATCTGGGCCGGCGCCGGGGAGTTCGGGCCCGTCGACTACCGGATCCGGGCCGCCTACGGCGACGACGAGTGGACGAGCGACGACCCCTACCGGTTCGCCCCGACGATCGGCGAGCTCGACCTGCACCTCATCGGCGAGGGCCGCCACGAGGAGCTCTGGCGCGTGCTCGGCGCGCACCACCGCGAGCACTGGGGCGTCGGCTCGGGCGTGCGCGGCACCGCCTTCAGCGTCTGGGCGCCCCGCGCACGCGCGGTCCGCGTCGTCGGCGAGTTCAACCGCTGGGACGGCGCCGGCCACGCCATGCGCAGCATGGGCTCCGCGGGCATCTGGGAGCTCTTCGTGCCCGACCTCGAGCCCGGCACGGTCTACAAGTTCGAGATCCTGACCACCTGGGGCGAGTGGATCATGAAGGCCGACCCGATGGCGCGCCAGGCCGAGATCGCGCCCGCGACGGCGTCGGTCGTCAGCACGAGCACGCACGAGTGGGCCGACGGCGACTGGATGGGCCGACGCGCACGGGTGAACGCGCACAGCGAGCCGATGAGCATCTACGAGCTGCACCTCGGGTCCTGGCGGCCCGGGCGCGGGTACCGCGACGTGGCCGACGAGTTGATCGAGTACCTGGACTGGCTGGGCTACACGCACGTGGAGTTCCTGCCCCTCGCGGAGCATCCGTTCGGCGGCTCGTGGGGCTACCAGGTCACCGGCTACTACGCCGTGACCAGCCGGTTCGGCTCGCCCGACGACCTGAAGTACCTCATCGACCGGCTGCACCAGGCCGGCATCGGCGTGATCATGGACTGGGTGCCCGGGCACTTCCCGAAGGACGACTGGGCGCTCGCGCGGTTCGACGGCGAGGCGCTCTACGAGTACGCCGACCCGCGGCGCGGCGAGCAGAAGGACTGGGGCACGTACGTCTTCGACTACGGCAACCCGCGCGTGCGCAACTTCCTCGTCGCCAACGCGCTGTTCTGGCTCGAGGAGATGCACGTCGACGGCCTGCGCGTCGACGCCGTCGCCTCGATGCTCTACCTCGACTACTCCCGCGAGGACGGCGAGTGGCTGCCGAACATCTACGGCGGCCGCGAGCACCTCGAGGCCATCGGGTTCCTGCAGGAGGCCACCGCGACCGCCTACAAGCGCAACCCGGGCATCGTCATGATCGCCGAGGAGTCGACGAGCTGGCCGGGCGTCACGGCCCCCACGAGCTCGGGCGGCCTGGGCTTCGGCTACAAGTGGAACATGGGGTGGATGCACGACACGCTCCAGTACGTCGAGAAGGACCCGATGTACCGGTCGTACCACCACCACGACCTGACGTTCTCGTTCCTCTACGCGTTCAGCGAGCACTTCATCCTGCCGATCAGCCACGACGAGGTCGTGCACGGCAAGGGATCGCTGCTGCGCAAGATGCCCGGCGACCATTGGCAGCAGCTCGCCAACGTCCGCGCGTACCTCTCGTACATGTGGGCGCACCCCGGCAAGCAGCTGCTGTTCATGGGGCAGGAGTTCGGGCAGCTCTCGGAGTGGAGCGAGGAGCGCGGGCTCGACTGGTGGATCCTCGACCAGCCGACGCACAAGCAGCTCGCCGAGTTCGTCGGCGCGCTCAACCGCACCTATCGCGAGCAGCCGGCGCTCTGGCAGCTCGACGACGACTCCTCGGGCTTCGAATGGGTCGAGGGCGGCGCGGCATCCGAGAACGTCATCGCGTTCCTGCGCTACGACCGCGACAAGCGGCCCCTGCTGTGCGCCGTGAACTTCGCCGGGCGGCCGCACGAGGGCTTCCGCCTCGGGCTCCCGAAGGCGGGTCGGTGGCGCGAGCTGCTGAACTCGGATGCCGCGGAGTTCGGCGGCTCGGGGGTCGGCAACCTCGGCGGCGTCGAGGCGACCGACGACCCGTGGGCCGGCCGGCCGGCGTCGGGCGTGTTCACCCTGCCGCCGCTCGCGGCCGTGTGGTTCACGCTCGACGAGTGAGGCGGGCCTAGAAGAGCAGGTTCGCGAGGCGGCGCCGTGCCGCGGTGACGCGCGGGTCCTCGGTGCCGACGACCTCGAAGAGCTCCACGAGGCGCTCGCGCACGCGCTTCTTGTCGTCGGCGTCGAGCTTCGGGAAGAGCGACAGCAGCCGGTCGAACGCGTCGTCGACGTGTCCGCCCGACAGGTCGAGGTCGGCGACGTCGAGCTGCGCGTCGAGGTCGTCGGGGGCGGATGCCGCGGCGTTCCGGATGGCGTCGAGCGTCTTGCCCTGCAAGCGCGAGAGCAGGTTCGCCTGCGCGAGGCCCGCGACCGCGAGCTCGTCGCGCGGATCCTGCGCCATCGCCGTGCGGTACGCGTTCGCGGCGGCCTCGTAGTCGCCGCGCTCGATGGCGTCGTACGCCTCCTGGTGCAGCGGCGGCAGCGGCTCCTCCACGGGCTCCGCGGGCTCGGCGCCCTCATCGCCCTCCTCGGCGTCGATGCGGCCCGTGACGCCGTGCTGGCCGGCGAGCTCGAGCAGCTGGTCGAAGACCTGGTCGATCACGTCGTCGGGCTGCAGTCCGGCGAAGAGCGGCACCGGCTGGCCGGCCACGACCGCCACCACGGTGGGGATGGCCTGCGCCTGGAACGCCTGCACGAGCTGCGGGCTGCGGTCCGCCTCGGCGGCGGCGAGCACGAGACGGCCGTCGCGTGCGCGCACGAGCCGCTCGAGCGTGCCGACGAGCTCGGTCGACTGCTCGCTCCACGTGGCCCAGAGCACGACGACGACCGGCACGGTGCGCGAGAGCTCGAGCGTGGAGCCGAAGCTCGCGTCGTCCGTCGCGAACACCAGCGGGTCGCCCGTCGCGGGCCCACCCGCTGCCGCCGCGGGCTGCTGCTGACGCTGCACGAGTGCGGAGAGGTCGACGGCTCCGCGGAGGCCGCCGGTCGGGGTGGGGTCGGTCACGGTACCTCCGATGCTCCGATCAGGCTCTCGGACCACCCGAGGAGCCGGATCTGCTCGTCCGAGCCGACGCTCGGCACGTAGAACAGCAACTGCACGCCGATGACGCGCTGCACGCCCCTGGCGCTCTTCTCGGTGAAGCCCGACAGCGCCGCGCCGGGCGCGCCGGCCTCGAACCCGATGGTGCCGCCGTCGTTCGGCGTCACCTTCTCGGTCTGCTCGATCGACGCGGTCACGAGGGCGCCGGAGTCGTTCGTCGCGAGCGCGACCACGGGGCTGTCGCCGACGACGTTCGAGAACGCGATGTCCGCCGTGGGCGGCAGCGCGTCGTTGATCGCCTGCTGGCCCGTGACGCCGAGCTGCTCGCGCAGCACGTCGCCCTCGGGGTCGAAGAGCGCGGCGTACTGGGACTCGTCGCCCTTCAGCAGCACGTCGCCGTAGGCGGCGGCGACCTGCCCGGGCGGGAGCACCAGGCCCTTGAACTCGGGTGAGATGAGCGGCGCGCCGATCGACGCGGGCGCCACCTCGGGCACGTCGGCGTCGGGGGCCAGCGACATCGCGTAGGCGATCTTGTAGTTGTTGCGGGGCGCGTCCTGCTGCAGCACGAGCGCGGTGGGAGCGACCGTGGGGTCGTCGCCGTTCGTCGCGATGGTCAGCACGGTGCGACCCGACGCGGGCCAGCCCGAGACCTGCTGCGGCAGCGTCAGCGTGAGCGGCGCGGCGGGGATCGGCGTGGGGCCGGGCTGGTCGGGCAGCGAGTTGCGGATCGTGTAGTTCGCCTGGCGGGCCTCGAGGGCCGGGCCGGTGAACCGCGCCTGCAGCGCTCCGCCGTCGCGCGCCTCGTCGGCCTCCTTGGTGGAGACCGCGATCGAGCGCATGATGCGCTCCATCTGCGGCACGGTCACCGCCGGCTCCATCTCCTCGGACTCCTCGGGCGCCGCCGCGTCGCCGGTGGGCGCGGGCGTCTCGGTCGCCGGGGCGGTCGTCGCCGGAGCCGCGTCGAAGGTGGGCCAGTAGTCGGCCGAGCAGGCGCTCAGCGCGAGCGCCGGGATGGCGACGAGCGGGACGATCGCCACGCGCTTCGCGCGGCTGATCGAGCGGCGGCCGCCGCTCGTGACCTGGTTGCGACGAGAGGGCTTGGGGGCGCTGGGAAGCTTGCCGCGGTTGCGACGGGGGCCGCGCGACCGTCGGTGGTGCACGAAGCCCGACACGAGCAGCGCGATGCCGAGGCCGAACACGAGGGCGCCGCCGAGGATGAGCGGGCCCGCCCACGGCGTGGCGTTGTCGAGCGGCCAGGCGATCGCGAGGTCGGTCGGCGCGGGCGCCGTTCCGTCGCTCGCGAGGAGCACCGAGATGTCGTCGGGGACGTCGATCGTCGTCGTGACCTCGTTCTCGCCCGTGAACTCGTCGAGCCAGAGGTCGGAGCCGACCGGCGAGTCGGCGGGATCGGCCTCGACGGGCGCGGCCGCGTCGGTGGCGGGCGGCGTGGCCGTCGCGGTGCCGTCGGTCGCGGCATCCGCGGACTCGGGCTCGACGACCTCGCTCGTGAACTCGTCGGCCTCGCTGTCGTAGCCGACGGCGACATAGGGCGCGTCGCCGATCCAGGCCGAGACGTCGGAGCTGCGCCCGTACGAGACGAAGACCGCATCGGTTCCCGAGACGGTGATCGTCTGCTTGCCGGGGTGGGCGCCGAGGGCTTCGGGCTCGATCACCGTGTACGCGGCGTCGCCCTCGATCTCGGCCGACAGCGAGACGCGGTCGGGCTCGAGGAAGACGGTGCGCTGGGCGATGCCGAACCCGATCATCACGGCCGCGGCGACGAATGCCACGATTGCCAGGGCGAATCGCACGAACATTACCTCCGGTGCCGCGCGTGGCGGCTTCGAACAAAGACACCCCACACTACCGGCGGTCTCTGGGAGGTTCCTAACCGCACCCTGAGCATCGCGTCGGTCCGGATCGGCTCGGGTTGCGCCACTCGGGGCCTGTGAACGGCGCGCACGGGGGATGCCGCGTGCCTCTACAATCGACACATCCCGCAGCGCCCCCACGAACGCGGGACAGAGCCCGGAGGAAGAATGGCCGTCGAAGAGACCGAGTTCACGCAGGTGTTCCGCGGATACGACAAGGACGAGGTCGACAAGAGCATCAATGGGCTCCGACGCGACGTCATCAACACGAACAACCAGCTCGCCGAACAGGGCAAGGAGAACAAGCGCCTGCTCGCCCGCATCGAAGAGCTGACGGCGGAGCTCGAGGAGGTCGGCAGCCCGACGTTCTCGGGGCTCGGCACCAAGCTCGAGAACACCCTCCGCGTCGCCGAGGAGCAGTCCACCCGTCTCATCGCGCAGGCCGACATCGACGCCGAGAAGCTGCGTCGCGCGGCCGAGGACGAGTCGCACCTCATGCGCTCCGACGCGCACGAGCTCGCCGAGCGCACCCTCACCGAGGCGCGCGCACAGGCGAACCGACTGCTCGAGAACGCCCGCGCCGAGGTCGACGACATGGTCTCCCGCGCGCACGAGTCGAGCGAGCAGCTCCGCCAGGAGGCCGCGCGCGACGCCGCCTCGATCCGGGGCGCCGTCGCCACTGAGGCCGCCGAGGCGCGTTCCAGCGCCAAGCGCGAGGCCTCCGCCGCCGTCTCGTCGGCCGAGCGCAAGGCATCCGAGATCCTCGTCGCCGCGAACACCGAGGCGAACGAGGCGCGCGCGACCGCCGCCGGCCTCGCACAGGAGACCGAGCAGACCCGCGCCGAGGTCGCCATCGAGCTCGACCGGGCCCGTGCAGAGCTCGCGAAGGAGACCGAGCAGGCCCGCATCGACCTCGCCCGCGAGAGCGAGCAGTCGCGCCTCGACCTCGAGCGCGAGACCGCGGAGGGCCGCGCCGACATCGAGGCCGAGATCTCCGAGCGTCGCGCCGCCCTCGTGCACGAGCTCGAGCAGGCCCGCACCGACCTCGAAAAGGAGCTCGAGGGCGGCCGCGTCCAGCTCGCGCAGCAGCAGGAGCAGGCCAAGGTCGACCGCGAGCGCGAGGCCGAGGCCGCGCGCCTGAAGCTCAAGCACGAGCTCGAGCGCATCCGTGCGAAGCACGCCGCCGACCTCGACCAGATGCGCGCCGACCTCGCCCTCGAGCAGGAGCAGGCCCGCGCCGACTTCGAGGCGGAGTCCGAGCAGTCGCGCATCGACCTCGACAACCAGCTCACCGCGATGCGCAAGAAGACCACGCACGAGGTCAACCGCCTTCGTCGCGAGGTCGAGAAGGCCCGCCTCGACCTCGAGGCCGAGCTCGCCACCAAGCGCGACGAGGCCGAGCAGGAGCTCCTCACGGCCCAGCAGGAGGCGACCGCGCAGACCCAGAAGTTCCTCGACGAGGCGAACGCCGAGCTCGCCGAGACGAGCTCGCGCACGGCCCAGAGCCGCGCCGAGGCCGAGCGCCTCGAGGCGAAGGTCCGCAGCGAGATCGCCGTGGTCCGCGACAAGGCCGACGAGGAGGCCCGCGACCGCGTGGCCGCCGCGCACGACCAGGCTCGCAAGCTCATCGCCGACGCCGAGGAGCGGACCCGCGCGCTCGTGGCCGACGCCGAGGACCGCCTCTCCCAGATCAAGATCGAGCGCGACGCCGTGGCCGGCTACTTCGAGAGCCTCCGCGGCGTGCTCACCCAGGCCGAGCAGGTGGCTGCGGACAACCGCTGAGCCGACGGGCGGCCGGCCCCATGAAGATCCAGAACGCGTTCCGCATCGGTCTCATCGGAACGCTCGGGGTCGGGGTCGGCCTGCTCATCCTCATGTCGATCGCGAGTCTCTCGACGATCATCGCGTACATCGGCGCGGCACTCTTCCTGGCCCTCGGCCTCGATCCGGCGATCAGCTGGCTCGAGCGCCGGGGGCTTCCGCGTTGGTCGGCCATCCTCATCGTGATGACCGCCGTCGGCCTCGTCGTCGCGGCGCTCGTGCTCGCCGTGGTGCCCATCGTGGTCGACCAGGTGAGCCAGCTCGTCGACGAGATCCCGTTCATCGTGGCGCGCGTGAACTCGCAGGACTGGATCGAGAGCCTGCAGGAGCAGTTCCCGCAGGTCCAGGTCGACGAGCTCAGCCGGCAGATCACCACGGCGGTCAACGAGTTCGTCACGAACCCCGAGAAGCCCAGCGAGCTGGCGGGCGGCGTACTGCAGGTCGCCGTCGCGATCGGCGCCGGCCTGTTCGCCATCGTGATCGTGTTCATCCTCACGCTGTACTTCGCCGCGTCGCTCAACACCATGAAGCGCGCGACGTACCAGCTCGTGCCGGCGTCGCGCCGCGAGCGGTTCGCCGACCTGACCGAGCAGATCACCCAGTCGGTCGGCCGTTACGTGGCCGGACAGGTGTCGCTCGCGGCCTGCAACGGCGTGCTGAGCTTCATCTTCCTGTCGATCATCCAGGCGCCGTTCCCGGCCGTGCTGGCGTTCCTCGCGTTCCTGTTCTCGCTGGTGCCGCTCGTCGGCACGGTCACGGGCTCGGTGATCATCGTGCTGGTGTGCCTCATCCCGGGGCTCGGCTCGCCCGTCACGGCCCTCGTGGCGGCGATCTACTACCTCATCTACATGCAGGTCGAGGCGTACTTCCTCAGCCCGCGCATCATGAACCGCGCGGTGAAGGTGCCCGGCGCGCTCGTCGTCATCGCGGCGCTGGCGGGCGGCGCGCTGCTCGGCATCCTCGGCGCGCTCATCGCCATCCCGGTCGCGGCGTCGATCCTGCTCATCATCAAGCAGGTCGTGATCCCGCGGCAGAACGAGCTCTGAGCGGGGCCTCGGCGCCGCTGCCCTCAGCTCGCCGCTGCGGGCGGCCACGTCGTCGGCAGCGGGAGCGCCGACGGGTTGACGGCCGCGACGATCTCGTCGAGCACGCGGCGCGTCTGCGACTCCCCCACCCAGAGGTGCCGGCCGCCCGCCACGTCGACGCGGCGGAGCCTCGGCAGCACCGCGAAGCGCTCGGCGGCCTGGTCGGGCTTCAGGTAGTCGTCGTGCTCGGGAATGACCGCGACGATCGGCGCGGTCGAGCCGTTCCACCGTCGCAGCTCCTCATCGGTCGTGCGATGCAGCGGCGGCGACAGCAGGATCGCGCCCGAGATGCCGTGCTCCAGGCCGTACTTCAGCGCGAGCTCGGTCCCGAACGACCAGCCGACGAGCCAGGGGTTCGGCAGTCCCCGCGACGCGACGAAGTCCATGGCCGCGGCCACGTCGGCGCGCTCGGCCACGCCCTCGCCGAAGGCGCCCTCGCTCGTGCCGCGCGGCGACGAGGTGCCGCGGGTGTTGAACCGCAGCACCGCGAGGTCGGCCAGGGCGGGCAGCCGCGCGGCGGCCTTGCGAAGGATGTGCGAGTCCATGAAGCCGCCGGCGGTGGGCAGCGGATGCAGCGTGACGAGCGTCGCGACGGGCGGTCGGTCGACCGGAGTGGCGAGCTCGCCCACGAGGCGCAGCCCGTCGGAGGTGCGGAGCTCGATCTCCTCGCGGACCGCCGGCAGCTCGACGCCGGCTCGGATCTCGACGGGGGTCGTGTCAGGGGAACTCACCGGGCGCCGATCCTCCAGCAGTGCGTGTGCCAATGACGCCGCGCCGCGAGGTCGGCGGCGTCGCCGAGCACGCCGTCGGCGCGCCAGGTGACGAGGTGCGCCACGCCGGGCGCGACCTCGAGTCCGCAGCCGGGACAGAGGTAGGCCTTCACGGCCTGCGCCTCCGAGACGGGCTGCACGTTCCATTCGCGACCGCCGCGCACCTCGGTGCGTCGCCAGCCGGCGGTGAGCCGATCGACGTCGAGCTCGGGGTGCTCCTCGCGAGCACGGGCCGCTCGACCGCGTGATCGGTTCGAGCGTGCCATGGGTTCCAGTCTAGGCGGCGGCCCGGCATCCGCCTGCTCGTCGACGCCCCGCCGAGCGGCCTGACGCGACGGGCCCGCCAGTGGACGTCAGCCGACCCGGATCGGGTCGCGGGCGGGTCAGTACCAGCCGACGTCCTGCGAGTGCGCCCACGCGCCGCACGGCGTCGCGTAGCGGCCCTGGATGTAGCCGAGGCCCCACTCGATCTGCGTGCCCGCGTTCGTCTCCCAGTCGGCGCCGGCCGTGGCCATCTTCGACCCGGGCAGTGCCTGCGGGATGCCGTAGGCGCCGCTCGACGCGTTGTAGGCGTTCACGCGCCAGCCCGACTCCTTGCTCCACAGCGCGACGAGGCAGTCGAACTCGGTCGACGGCCAACCGCGTGCGGCGACGGCGCCGGCGGCGTACTCCTGCGCCGAGCCGGGGTCGGGCGTGATCGCGGGCGGAGCCCAGCCGCTCGAGGCGGAGGTCGCGGCGGGCGCGAGCTTCACCTCGGGCTTCTTCTCGACGACGTAGCCCTCTCGGGAGACGTCGATCGTGTACTCGCCGTTGACGTCGAACGCCTGCACGTCGGCACCGCCGAACCGCTCGCCGCGCTCGGCGAAGTCGGGCGAGGCCGTGGCGCCCGAGAACGGGTCGACCACGTTCACGAGCAGGAAGCTCACGGATGCCACGAACGCGAAGATCACGGTCGCACCCTGCTTGACGGGGCTGCGCGTCGCGGTGCGCGACGCGCCGCTCGTGGTCGTGCGCGACGCGACGGGGGCGTCGGGAGAGGCTGGGGAACGGCCGGTGGACGGTTGACGCACGGGTGTCGTCGAAGCTTCGTTCCCGGTATGCCTGCCCACGATTCGTCGAGTGTATCGGAGCGATCGCCGCGGAGTCGAACCGGAGGTCAGCGGACGGCGAGCATGACGTCGACGACGGCGTCGAGCACCAGGTCGACCTGCGATTCGCGGTAGCCGCCGCGCTGGGTCGTGAAGACCACCGTGCGCACGTCGTCGATGGAGATCGGCCATCCGTCGCGGAAGTACCGCGTGAGCTTGTCGGCGAAGCGATCCACGTCGCGTACCCGGTAGCCGAGCGCCAGCGGGCTGACCCGGTCGAAGCGCTGGCCCTCGGGCCGTGCGAGGCGGTTGGAGACCACCTGCGCCGTGCTGCGGGCCTCCGTGAGCCACGCCTCGCTGCCGTGGAGGCGCGCGGCCACCTGGCGCTCCTCCGCGGCGAACGCGTCCTCGAGGCGCTCGAGCGCGGCGTCGACGTGCGCGGTCGAGTAGCCGCCCTTCTGCATCGCGAAGGCGGTCAGGCGGATGCGCTCGGACGACAGCGGCGGGTCGTCACCACGGGCCTTGCCGTCGTAGGCGCGTCGGGCCACTTGCAGGAACTCCTCGACCTGGGCGGTGTTGTAGCCCAGCTGAGGCTTTCTGGCGCGAGGGAAGGTGGAGTCCACTACACCATTATCGCGGACGCTCAACCGAAGATCCGGAAGGCCACGAACGCAACGGCCGCCGACGGCAGGATCGAGTCGAGCCGATCGAGGAAGCCGCCGTGTCCGGGCAGCCAGGAGCTCATGTCCTTGATGCCGATGTCGCGTTTCACGAGCGACTCGGCGAGGTCGCCCAGCGTCGCGGTGAGGAAGATCGCGGCGCCGAAGATCAGCCCGAACCACCACGTGTTGCCGAGCATGAAGAGCGAGAGCAGCACGCCGGCCACGAGGCTGGCACCGGCTCCGCCGGCGAAGCCCTCCCAGGTCTTCTTCGGGCTGATGACGGGCGCCATCTTGTGCTTGCCGAACATGAGCCCGAACGCATAGGCGCCCACGTCGGCCGCCACCGCGATCACGATGAACGCGAGGGTCCACCACTGCCCGCCCTCGGCGGCCGTCAGCACGACCGTGAACGTGGCGAGGAGCGTCACGTAGCCCTGCACGAAGACGCCGGCAGACAGGTCGCGCACGAGGCTCGCGCCGCTGCGGCGGCGCGACGGGACGGCCTGCTCGACGAGCCGCCACACGGTGACCAGCACGATGCCGCCGAGCACGGCGAGCAGCTGCCCGCTCGCGCCGCCGTAGTACGCGATCGGAATCGCGATGACGGCCGAAGCCACCGTCGGGATGCGCGGCACGTCGAAGTCGCCCTTGCGCAGCGCCTGGCTGAGCTCCCACGCCGCGAAGCCCGCGAGCACCACGGCGAAGAGCATGAAGAGCTCCTTGATCACAAGGAGGCTCAGCAGCAGCGCACCGCCGAACGCCAGTCCGATGAGGATCGCCAGGATCAGGTTGCGGCCCGTGCGGGCCTTGATCTTCTCCTGCGCCTGGTCGAACTGCGCCTTGGACGCCTCGAACTGCCGCTCGAGGTCGGCTTTGCGGGACTGCACCTGCGCGCGGATCTCCTCGCGCGAGGTCCGCTCATGCCCCCCGGCGTCCGACCTGTCATCCCCTGGGACGCCCGACATCGTGCTCCCTCAGACCTCGAGGAGTTCGGCTTCCTTGCGCTTCAGCGCCTCGTCGATCGCGTCGACGTTCGCCTTGGTCACGTGCTCGAGCTCCTTCTCGCCACGGGTCACCTCGTCGTCGCCGACCTCGCCCTTGAGGGACTCGAGGTCGTCCTTGGCCTTCCGACGGATGTTGCGCACCGACACGCGGGCGTCCTCCGCCTTCGACCGCACGATCTTCACGTACTCCTTGCGCCGCTCCTCGGTGAGCTCGGGCAGGGTGACGCGGATGATGTTGCCGTCGTTGTTCGGGTTCGCGCCGAGGTTGGGCACGTCGCGGATCGCCTGCTCGATGTCCTTCAGCGCGCTCTTGTCGTAGGGCGTCACGACGAGCGTGCGGGCCTCGGGGTTCTGGAGCGAGGCGAGCTGCGCGAGCGGCGTCGGGGTGCCGTAGTAGCTCACCATGATCTTCTGGAACAGCTGCGGGTTCGCTCGGCCGGTTCGCACCGTCGCGAAGTCCTCCTTCGCGACCTCGACGGCCTTCTGCATGCGTGCGGTGGCATCGGACAGTACATCCGCGATCACGGGGGCTCCTTCTGTTTCGCTGCTCGGGACAGTCTATCGAGTGGACACCGGCACGCCGTTGCTCACGATCGTGCCGAGTTCCGCACCGAGGATGGCCTTGGTGACATTGCCGCTCGGCTCCATGCCGAACACCTGCATGGGCATGCCGTTGTCCATGCACAGGCTGAACGCGGTCGAGTCGACGACCTTCAGGCCGCGCTGCAGCGCCTCCTGGTAGCTGATGGTGTCGATCTTGTGCGCGTCGGGGTTGGTGCGCGGGTCATCGGAGTAGACACCGTCGACGCCGTTCTTCGCGACGAGCACGACGTCGGCGCCGATCTCGAGCGCACGCTGCGCGGCGACCGTGTCGGTCGAGAAGTACGGCAGGCCCGCGCCGGCGCCGAAGATGACGACCCGGCCCTTCTCGAGGTGGCGCTCCGCACGGCGCGGGATGTAGGGCTCCGCGACCTGCGTCATGGAGATCGCCGACTGCACGCGGGTCTCGGCGCCCGCCTGCTCGAGGAAGTCCTGGAGCGCGAGGGAGTTCATTACCGTGCCGAGCATGCCCATGTAGTCCGCACGGCCGCGGTCCATGCCGCGCTGCGAGAGCTCGGCGCCGCGGAAGAAGTTGCCGCCGCCGACCACGATCGCGACCTCGACGGTGCGCGCGGCATCCGCGATCTCGCGTGCCAGTGCGCTCACGACGTCCGGATTGACCCCGAGCGCTCCCCCGCCGAACGCCTCTCCGGAGAGCTTCAGCATCACCCTGCGCTTGCGTTCCGTCATCCCCGACCGTCCCTTCGTCCCCGTGTCAAAACTAGTGGTTCACCGGCCCCGACGCAGTGCCGGTGCCCGATGTCGCGCGGCGTGCCCCTTGCCCCACTTCGCGTGGCGGCGGCATCCGCGCATGGAAGCATGGAAAAGGGAGCCCGGATCGCCTGTGCGATCCGGACTCCCTCACCTCGACTTACGCGCCGACCTTGAAGCGAGCGAAGTCGCTCACCGTGAGGCCCGCGTCCGAGAGCACCTTGCCGACGGAGACCTTGTCGTCCTTGGCGTAGGGCTGCTCGAGGAGGGCGACCTGCTTGAAGTAGGCACCGAGGCGACCCTCGATGATCTTCGGCAGGGCGGCCTCGGGCTTGCCCTCGTCGCGCGTGATCTGCTCGACGATGGCACGCTCCTTCTCGACCGCGTCCGCCGGGACGTCCTCACGCGTGAGGTACTCGGGGTTCGCGAACGAGATGTGCTGCGCCACCGAACGCGCGGTCTCCGCGTCGTCGCCGGCGTAGCCGAGCACGACGCCGACCTGCGGGGGCAGGTCCTTCGACGTCTTGTGCAGGTAGATCGAGAACTGCTCGCCCGTGACGAGGCGGATGCGACGGAGCTCGACCTTCTCGCCGAGGATCGCCGCCTCCTCGCTGATGACGTCTGCGATGGTCTTGCCCTCGGCCGGCGCGGCCAGGGCGGCCTCGACGGTCTCGGCGCGAGCCGCAGCGGCGGCCGAGAGCACGCGGTCGGCGAGGCCGACGAACTTGTCGCCCTTGGCGACGAAGTCGGTCTCGCACGCGAGCTCGAGCAGGGTGGCGGTGCCGTCGCCGTTGTCGACGGCGGCGACGAGGCCCTCGGCGGTGGACCGGTCGGCACGCTTCGCGTTGCCCTTCGCGCCCTTCAGGCGGAGGATCTCGACGGCCTTCTCGAGGTCGCCGTCGGCCTCCACGAGTGCGTTCTTCGTGTCGACCATGCCGGTGCCGAGGCGCTCACGCAGGGTCTTGACGTCTTCGAGGGTGAAGTTGGCCATAGTTGTCTCCTGGACTTGTGGTCGTAGGTGGAGTGGATTACTTGGACTCGGCTGCGGCGGCGCCCTCGGCGTCGGCCTCCGACTCGGTCGCGGCGATCTCCGTCGCGGCCTCGTCGACGACCTCGGCCGCCTCTTCCTTCGCCTCGGCGACGGTCTCGGCGACGACGTCGGTCTCGGCCGACGCCTGCTCGGGCGTGGTCGCGCTGCCGGCCTGGAGGAGCTCCTGCTCCCATTCGGCGAGCGGCTCGACGGCCGACACGTTGCCCTCGGCCTCGGGCTTCTGGTGACGCTCGATGAGGCCCTCGGCGGCGGCGTCGGCGATGATGCGCGTGAGCAGGCTCACCGAGCGGATGGCGTCGTCGTTGCCCGGGATCGGGTACTGCACCTCGTCGGGGTCGCAGTTGGTGTCGAGGATGCCGATGACGGGGATGCCGAGCTTCTTGGCCTCGTCGATCGCGAGGTGCTCCTTCTTGGTGTCGACCACCCAGAGCGCCGACGGGGTCTTCGACAGGTTGCGGATGCCGCCGAGCGACTTGTGCAGCTTGTCGAGCTCGCGCTTCTTGATCAGCAGCTCCTTCTTGGTGAAGCCGCTGGTGGTGCCCTCGAAGTCGAGCTCCTCGAGCTCCTTCATGCGCGCGAGGCGCTTGGAGACCGTGGAGAAGTTGGTGAGGAGGCCGCCGAGCCAACGCTGGTTGACGTAGGGCTGGCCGACGCGGGTCGCCTGCTCGGCGATCGACTCCTGGGCCTGCTTCTTCGTGCCGACGAAGAGGATGGTGCCGCCGTGGGCGACCGTCTCCTTGACGAAGTCGTACGCCTTGTCGATGTAGGCGAGCGACTGCTGCAGGTCGATGATGTAGATGCCGGAACGCTCGGTGAAGATGAAGCGCTTCATCTTCGGGTTCCAACGGCGGGTCTGGTGCCCGAAGTGCACGCCGCTGTCGAGCAGCTGGCGGATGGTGACGACGGCCATGAGCCGTACTCCTTTGTTCTCAGTTGTCGCTCGCGCCGGCGGCGCGGAGCCCTGGTGCCCGGCACGGCTCCGCCGGCTCAGGCTGGAGGACCAGCGCTTCGCGGGACTGAGTGGAGTCGGTGGCCGAATGGCACGCGTAGTCACCCCGGCGGGCCGAGGTGTATCGGATACTCTACCACGGCACCCGTCCTCCCCAGCCTCGGCGCGGGTGTCGGCCGTTCCCGTCCTCGCCGCCTGTGCGCGCGGATGCCGCGGGCCCGGCCAGCCTCGGTGCATGACCGTCACCGAGCCCTCCTCCGCCCTTCCCGCGCCCGCGTCGACCGGCCGTCGTCGACGACGGATCGGCGCACTCGTCGCCGCCGTGCTGACCCTGCTCGTCGGCGCCGCACTCGTGGCGATCAGCACCGGCGCCGCTGGTGCGCTCGGACTCGCACCGGCCGTCGCCTCGACTCCCCCGACGGTCGCGGCACCGGTGCAGTGGCGCTGGCCCGTGCCGCCGCCGATCCGCGTGGTCTCCCCGTTCCGGGCGCCGGCCTCGCCGTACGCGTCGGGACACCGCGGCATCGACATCGCGGTCGTGCCCGGCGCGACGATCGTGGCGCCCGAGCCGGGCACCGTCAGCTTCGCCGGCGCGGTGGCCGGGCGCGGCGTCGTCGCGATCGACCACGGCGGCGGCATCGTGAGCGCGATCGAGCCCGTCGACGCGCTCGTGGCCGAGGGACAGGCGGTCGCGGCCGGCGACCCGATCGGCGTCGTCTCGTCGGGCGGGCACTGCTCCGGCTGCGTGCACTTCGGGGTGCGCATCGACGGCGAGTACGTGTCGCCGTTCCTCTTCCTCGGCGGCATCCCGCGCGCGGTGCTGCTGCCGTTCTGACGGTGGAGGTTCGCCGGCCGCAGGCCCGCGCCTCAGGCCCGCGGATGCGCCGTCCGGTAGCTCTGCTTGAGCCGTTCCGTGGAGACGTGCGTGTAGATCTGCGTCGTGCCGAGGCTGGCGTGGCCGAGGAACTCCTGCACCGCACGGAGGTCGGCGCCGCCGTCGAGCAGGTGCGTCGCGGCGCTGTGCCGGAGCGCATGCGGACCGCCCGGGCCGGAGCCCGGGATCGCCTCGAGCAGCGTCGCGATCTGCCGATGGACGCTGCGCACGCCGAGGCGGCCGCCGCGCACGCCGAGGAACACGGCCGACGTCGTCGGCGCTCTCTCGGCGCCGACGACCAGGGCCGGACGGGCGGCCTCGAGGTAGCGATCGAGCGCCCGCGCCGCGGGTGCGCCGTACGGGACGACGCGCTCCTTCGCGCCCTTGCCCGTGACGCGGACCGTACGTCGACGTCGGTCGACATCGATGAGGTCGAGTCCCACGAGCTCCGACACGCGCAATGCGGAGGCGTACAGCAGTTCCGCGATCGCGGCGTCGCGCACCGCGACCGGATCGCCGTCGGCCGCCCGGTCGCCGAGTGCCGCGAGCGCGTCGGCGAGCGCGTGCTCGGTGACCACGCGCGGCAGCGTGCGCTGCGCGCGGGGGGCCTTGAGCCGCGCGCCGGGATCGGTCGCGATCAGGCCGCGCCGGTGCAGCCAGGCGGTGAAGCCCCGAGCGGATGCCGCGCGCCGCGCGATGGTCGCACGTGCGAGGCCGCGCTCGGTGGCCGCCCACAGCCAGTCGCGGAGCAGCCCGAGGTCGATCCCGCCGGGGTCGTCGAGGCCGCGCTGCTCGGCGAACCCCATGAGGTCGCCGAGGTCGGCGCGATACGCCGCGACGGTGTGCTCCGAGTAGCCGCGCTCGGTGCGGACGTGCGCGAGGTAGTCGTCGAGCGCGGCGTCGAGGGTCATGACCCCTCGGGCTTGCGCGAGAAGCGATCGAGCCGACCCTCGGGCGGGAGGCCCTCGACCTCCGCGAGGAACTCCTCGCCGAAGCTCGTCACGACCGGGAACGGGCCGAGCGGCACCACGATGGACACGTGCGTGGCGTCGTAGACGTGCACGAGATCGAACGACCGACCGCCGTCGACGCCGACGAGCTCGCGGGGCGGCGCGGAGAGGTCCATGGTGTACGCCGTGGCGCCCGCGACGGAGACGGGGATGCCGGCGAACTCGCCGTTCGTCGGATAGTGCAGGTGCCCGCCGAGGATGAGCCGGATGTCGCGACCGCGGATCACCTCCGCGAGCGCGTCCTGCCCCTGCAGCTCGAGCACGTCCATGAGGGCGAGCGGCGTGGCCAGCGGGGCGTGGTGCATCGCGAGGAAGGTGCCCTCGGGAGCGGGTTCGGCGAGGACGCGGTCGAGCCACTCGAGCGAGGCGTCGTCGAGCCGGCCGTGATGCCAGCCGGGCACGCTCGTGTCGAGGGCGATCACGCGGAGGCCGTCGAGGTCGACGACCTGGTTCACGGGCTCGTCGGAGGCCGGCTCGTCGAGCAGGCCCTCGCGGAACGGGCCGCGCACGTCGTGGTTGCCCATGACCCACACGACGCGGGCGCCCGACGAGGCGGCGAGCGGATCGACGAGCTCGCGCACGCGCCGGTACGCGTCGGGCTCCCCGAGGTCGGTGACGTCGCCCGTGACCACGATCGCGTCGAGGCGGTCGCCCAGCCGTTCGAGCTGCGCGACGACCTGTCGCAGGGCGCCGACCGTGTCGGCGCGGCCGCCGAGCGGCGCACCGCCATCGAGCAGGTGGGTGTCGCTCACATGGGCGATGACCCGTTTCGCCGCCGGATACCTGCCGAGCTGCTCCGCCATGCCGACCTCCTCGCGGTCAGCCTATGGCGTGCCTCTCACGCCGGCCCGGCGATCACCCGGCACGCCGCCGACGCCAGCCGCGGGCGTCCCGCATGGCGATGCCCTCAGCCTCGAGTCCGCCGAGCACCGACATGACCTCGGTCACCGTGAGTCCGGCGCGACGCGCCACGTCGTCGAGGGGACGCGGCGACCGGGTGCTCAGCGCGTCGAGCACGCGCACCAGTCTCGGATCGGCGCGTTCGTCTGGCGAGGACGACTCGGGGCCTTCGCCTTCGCCTCCAGCCTCCCCGTCGACGACCGAAGCGCCGGCGTGCCCGCGCCAAGACCGTCGACCCCCGCCGGGGACGAGCTCCGCCATCTGGTCGGCGTCGACGACGCACACCGCATCGAACTCGCGAAGCAGGCGGTGGCATCCGGCCGACGCGGGACTCGTGACCGGACCGGGAACGGCGCCGATGGGCCGCCCGAGCGCCGCAGCGTGTCCCGCGGTGTTGAGCGAGCCCGAGCGGATGCCGGCCTCGAGCACCACGGTCGCCTCGCTGGCGGCCGCGATCAAGCGGTTCCGCTGGAGGAACCGCCACTTGGTGGGCGCCGCGCCGCACGGCAGCTCGGCGACGACCGCGCCGGTCTCGGCGATGCGCGCGAGGAGCGACTCGTGTCCGAGCGGGTAGTAGCGGTCGACTCCGCCGGCGAGGAACGCCACGGTCGTGCCGTCGCTCGCGAGCGCTGAGCGGTGCGCCATTCCGTCGATGCCGTAGGCGCCGCCGGAGACGATCGCGAAGCCCCGGTCGACGAGCCCCGCGGAGGCCTCCATCGTGACGTGCTCGCCGTACCCGGTGGCCGCACGCGCACCGACGAGCGCGATCGTCGGCTGCCCGCCGCCGAGCGCCTCGACCCGACCTCGGACCCACAGGGCGAGCGGCGCGTGCGCACCGAGCTCGTCGACGCCGGTCGGCCAGCCGGCGTCGCCCGGGACCACGAGGCGCGCGCCCACCCGAGCGGCCTGCGCCAGCGACGTGACGAACCCCCGATGGTCGAGCCGTGGAAGCCAGCGGTCACGTGCAGAGTTCGCTTCGCGCTCGTCGAGGTCGCCGCCGGCCTCGACCACCGCGTCGACCAGTGCGTCGGCCGGCGCACGGGCGAGCAGGTGCTCGGCCATCGCCGGCGCGCCGACGGCGACGATCGACCGTCCGAGCACGCCGTCGCCCGGTTCGGCGACGAGACCGAGCACCGCGCGTGCGAACGCGTCGAGCGACAGCTCGGCGCCGCGGCGCACGGTCGCGAAGTCGGCCGCGGACTCCCCCGCGGCCTTAGTCAACAGCTTCACAGGTCGAATCCCTTCCTCATGAACAGGGCGTGCCCGACGTGCTCCCGGGTCGGCACGGTCGCGCCTTCCAGATCGGCGAGTGTCCACGCCGTCTTCAGCACGCGGTCGTAGCCGCGCATCGTGATGCCGCCGAGCTCGAGCGCCCGGTCGGCCGCGGCGCTCGCGCGACCGCCGGGATGGAGCCGCCCAGGACCGCGCATCCAGGGTCCCGGCATCTCGGCGTTGGTGCGCCACGGGGTGCCCGTGAGCCGGTCGCGCGCGATGTCGCGCGCCGCGACGACCCGGGCACGCGCCTCGGCGCTCGACAGGCCGGGTCGCTCGGCGGCGAGACGCAGTCCGGCCGCGGTGATGCGGGGCACCCAGATCTGCAGGTCGATGCGATCGAGCAGCGGTCCGGATATGCGACCGAGGTAGCGACGCCGCATGATGGGCGTGCACGTGCAGTCGAGGCTCGTCAGGCCGTGGTTGCCGCACGGACACGGGTTCGCGGCCACCACGAGCTGGAACCGCGCGGGGAACGACGCTACCGAGTTCGCCCGGTGGATGCTGATCGTGCCCGACTCGAGGGGCTGGCGCAGCACGTCGAGCACAGCCGAGGGGAACTCGGGCGCCTCGTCGAGGAAGAGCACGCCGTGCGACGCGCGCGACGCGGCGCCCGGACGGATCAGGCGGCTGCCGCCGCCGACGATCGCGGCAGCCGTCGCGGTGTGGTGCGGCGCCTCGAACGGCGGCCGCACCGAGAGCGCGTCGCCGACGGAGCGGCCCGCGAGTGAGCGGATCGAGGAGACCTCGAGCGCGGCGTCGGGCGCGAGATCGGGCAGGATGCCTGGCAGCCGGGAGGCGAGCATGGTCTTGCCGGCGCCGGGCGGACCGAGGAAGTAGACGTGGTGACCCCCGGCCGCCGCGGTGAGCAGGGCGTCGACCGCATCGTCGTTGCCCGCGACGTCGGCGAGGTCGCCGGGCGCATACTCGCCGTCGTCGGCGCGCATCGACGCGGGCACCGGCTCGACCGGTCGCTCCTCGTACTCGCCGCCGTGCCGGATGGCGGCCTCGAGCAGGGACGCGACGCCGATCACCTCGACCCCCGGCACGAGCGCGGCCTCAGCGGCGTTCGCGCTCGGCACCATCACGGTGTCGTGGCCGGCGCGGGAGGCCGCGAGCACGGCGGGCAGGATCCCGTCGATCGGGCGCAGCCGCCCGTCGAGGCCGAGCTCGCCGAGGTGCACGACACGGTCGACGGACTCGACCGACACCTCGCCTGCTGCCGCCAGGCAGGCGATGGCGATCGCCAGGTCGAAGCCGGAACCGTGCTTCGGGAGCGCGGCCGGCGAGAGGTTCACGGTGAGCTTGCGCTGCGGCAACGGACAGCCGGCGTTCGTCGCGGCGGAGCGGACACGCTCGCGCGCCTCGGCGAGGGCCGCGTCGGGCAGGCCGATGATCGAGATGCCGGGCAGCTGCGACGAGAGGTCGGCCTCGACCTCGACGATGGAGCCCGCGAGGCCGAGGAGGGCGACCGAGCGGGTGCGTGCGACGGGCATCAGCCGATGCCCTCGAGGTGCTCGATCATCGCGGGCGCCTCGGTCGGCGCGAGCACGGCGACCGCGTCGATGCGGATGCGGGCCACCGGGGCATCCGTCGCCTCGCACCAGGCCACTGCGAGACGGCGCAGGCGCGCGAGCTTCAGCGGCGTGATGGCCTCGAACGGATGCCCGAAGTCGTGGGTCGTGCGTGTCTTCACCTCGACGAACACCGTGTCGCGGCCGTCGCGGGCGACGATGTCGATCTCACCGAGCCGGCAGCGCCAGTTGCGCTCGACCACCGTCATTCCGCGACCGAGCAGGTGGTCGACCGCGAGCTGTTCGCCGCGCCGACCGAGTTCCGCGTTGTGGGCCATCCGCACCACCTCCGCGACCAGCGTCGTGGCGCGCGGCGACCCGCGCATCGCGGCGATGCGGATCGGGGTCGACGAGACTCGGTGGCGTGGGTGTCGAGGACGAGTCGACGGGCATCGATCGGCGAAGTGCGCCGTTCAGGGCCCGGCCGCGGTCTCGTCGTGGAGCACGACGTCTCCCTGCGGAGCGGCGTCGTCCCGAAGCGCGGCGCCCGACTCGATCAGGACCCGCAGCGTCTCGGTGAAGCGGGCGGCGGGGGCGCCGTCGATCACGGCGTGGTCGAACGACAACGTGAGCGGCAGCATCCACCGCGCGACGATGCGATCGTCGCGGACCTCCGGTCGCTGCGTCACCCGACCCACCGTGGCGATCACCGTGAGCGGCGCCACCGGAACGGCCCACGCCCACGCGTCGGAGAGCATGCCGAGCGAGGTGACGCCGACCGCCGGTCCGAACGTCGCCGAGACCCGCGGGCTGGTGGCGGCCATCCGCAGCGCCGTGCGGCGGAGCGGTGCGGGAAGCCGAACCAGTCCGCGCGCGAGGCCTCGCTGCCGAGGCGGCTCGCCCGGCCCGTGCTTGGCCGTCGACAGCAGCTCGGAGATCGTGGCGCATGACCGGCGGTCGGCGTCGCGGACGACGGCGACGTCGAGGACCGCCGCACCCGCCTGCTCCCGTTCGACCGTGGCGCCGATGTCGACGCGGTCGAACGCGAGGATGCGACTCCCCGCCTTGCGGGCATTGACCTCGGGGTGCATCGCGACGGCACGGGCCAGGGACGCCACCACGAACCCGGTCCACGTCACCCGCAGCTCGGAGTCGAAGAGTCGAGCTCGCGCCTCGGTCACGTCGAACTCGGTCAGCGCGTGCACCTGGAACCGGCGGCTCGCGCCCGCGAGGCGGTCGAGCACCGGCCGGCGCTCCGGCGGGATGCGCCGGACGGCGTACCCGGGTGGTCCCCCGGTGTGACGGGCATCGGGGCTCGTCTCCGGTTCCGTTCGAACCATGTGCCATCCCTCCTCGGATGCGCGAATCGAGTCGGGATCAGCGCCGGCCGTCCCAGAGGCTCCGCTCCCAGGCCCTCGGGTCCTCGACGACCCGGCTGCTCGTATCGAATCGCATGGTCGCCCGTCGATCGAGGTCGTAGGCGGGCCAGCCCGGGTCGCCCGTCGCCGCGAACGCGATCCATGCCGCATGCATCGCATCGGCGAGCACCTGCGGCGGGTCGGCACCGAGCATCGGTCCGAACAGTGGCGCGTCGGGCGCCAGGGTGTCGAACACGAACGGGATGTCGATGGCGTGCACCGCGCCCAGCCCCGGCGCCGGCCACGCGAACTCGTACATCCAGGTCCTCCCGCCGGCCGCTGCGTGCGCCTCCGCCAGGCGCAGCGCGGGGATGCGCATCCACCAGTCGGTCTGCACTGCCGCGAGCACCTCCCCCGGGGCGGCATCGGGGTACCGGTCTCGGTAGGCGGCGAGTGCCGCGTCGACCGGGAGTCCGTACGCGGCGATCGATCGGGGGCCGTGGAGGGCGACCTCGCCGGTGAGCATCTCGTCGTTGACCTGCGCCAGCATCCCGCTGACCACGAGCCACAGGCGCCAGTCCTCGGTGTTCGTCCCGACGACGACGTCGACCCCGGTCGCCGAGCCGCCGGCGATCCGTTCGATCGGCGCAGCGGGCACGACGTCCCCATCGACCACCGGCTGCCACGGCATCGAGCCGGCCACGATGGCCGACCCCCACCGGTCGGGGTCGGGGTGCGCGAGGAGGTCCGCCTTCAGGGCGGCCTGCGCCGCGAGCAGTCGGTCGACGCCGGCCGCCGCGATGTCGGAACGCGTCGGCGGAACGCCGAGGCGCCGGGCGAGGTCGCGTCCGATCCGCAGGGCGTCGTCGGCCGTGATGACGTGGTGGGCCGCGCCGCTCTGGAGGATCGCGCGACGGAACAGTCCCTCGGCTCGGGGCATGGCGAGCAGCGTCCCGATGCTCATGGCGCCGGCCGACTCGCCGAACACCGTCACGTTGCCGGGATCCCCGCCGAACGCCGAGATGTTCTCGCGCACCCACTCGAGCGCCGCGACCTGGTCCAGCAGGCCGACGTCGGCGATGCCGTCGTCGAGGTAGAGGAACCCCTCCGCGCCGGGTCGCCAGTTGATCACCACGCACACGACCCCGTCGCGGGCGAATCGGCTGCCGTCGTAGGCCGCCGTCGAGCTGAGCTCGAACATGCCGCCCTGGATCCAGACCATCACGGGAAGGTCGGCTGCGCCGGGATCCGGAGTCCAGAGATTGAGGTTCAGGCAGTCGTCGGTGCCCGCTGCCCGATCGACCCTCGCGAACGCCTCGCCGACCTCGTCCCAGTCCTCGGCGGGTCCGGACTCGGGCCCGCCGCTCGCCGGCGGCGCCACCTGCGGCGGTTCGGGTCCGAGTCGGGTCGCATCACGGACGCCGGTCCATGCGACGACGGGCTGCGGCGGCCGCAGCCGGTTCGTGCCGACGGGTGGCGCTGCGTAGGGGATGCCGCGGAACGCGTACCCGGTCTCGGTGATGCTGCCGCGCAGGTCGCCGGCACGCGTCCGGACGACCCGGCTCCCTCGTACGACCGTGCGCTCCGCGTTGCTCATGTCAACCACGGTGCACGTTCCCGGGACTCGCCGTAGGGGCGAAGGTCCCGAGGCACCGTGGGGACGACGAGGAGCGGACTCAGACGCGACGGCGGGATTCGAACCCGCGACGCACCCAGTGAGAGCATGTGCCCCGGTCCACCCGGAACGTCGCGATGCGGTGATGTTACCGTTTCGTTATCTTCCGCCGCGAGTCCACCTTTCGGGGGACACGAGGAAAGACACGGGAGGTCAGCGGCAGGCGACCCCGACGAGGCACGGGAGCGCCCGACGATCACTCGTCGAGCGCGAGCTCCTTGGGCAGTTCGAACTCGCGCGTCGCGAGCTCCTCGACGTTCACGTCCTTGAACGTGAGCACGCGCACCGACTTGACGAACCGGTCGGCGCGGTACACGTCCCAGACCCAGACGTCCTTCATGTTGAGCTCGAAGTAGAAGTCGTGCTCGGTGTCGCGGCGCACGAGCTCGACCTCGTTCGCGAGGTAGAACCGCCGCTCCGTCTCGACCACGTACTGGAACTGCGACACGATGTCGCGGTACTCCCGGTACAGGGCCAGCTCGACCTCGCGGTCGTAGTCTTCGAACTCGTCCTCATCCATCGTGGATCATCCTACGCCGAGCTCGAACAGCGCCGGATCCGCCTCTGCGGGGCGCTCGTGCAGCCAGGTATGGCGGTGCAGGTCGCTCGGGCCGTGCTCTTCGAGGGCTGCGAAGTGGCCCCGGCTCGAGTACCCCTTGTTCTCGTTCCAGGCGTAGAGCGGCAGGTCGTCGTGTGCTCGACGCATGCCGCGGTCGCGGTGCACCTTGGCGATGACGGATGCCGCGGCCACCGACGCGCAGTCGCGGTCGGCCTTGATGCGGGTCGACACCTGCACGCGGTGCTCGACGGACGTGCTCAGCCAGTCGTAGTTGCCATCGAGCACCAGCGGGGTGCCGAACGCGATCTCCTCGGCCGCGGCGAGCGCCGCGAACGCCCGGGCGCCGGCGAGCCCGAGGCACGCCATGATGCCGAGCTCGTCGATCTCGGCGGCGGATGCCTCGCCCACGGCCCAGCCGCGCACCCACGCCTTCGCGCGCGGCGCCATCGCCTCGCGCTTCGGCTCGACGAGCAGCTTCGAGTCGCGGAGCCCCGCGGGCATGCGGCGCACGGTCGGATCGATGAGCACGAGGCCGACCGTGACCGGTCCGGCGATCGCGCCGCGCCCGACCTCGTCGCACGCGAGCAACAGGCCGGCGCCCGTGTCGAAGAGCTCGCGCTCGACCTTGAGGTTCGGGATCGCCGACGGGCTCATGTCAGCCGGATCCCTCGTCGACGCCGGCGAACACCTCGGGGTAGTTGCCGAGCCAGGCCCAGTGGTCGATCGGCCAGCTCACCACGAACGCGCGCCCGACGACGTTGTCGATCGGCACGAACCCCTTGAGCGGCGTCTCGGTGTTGTAGCGGGAGTCCTTGGAGTTGTAGCGGTTGTCGCCCATGACCCACAGCGAGTCGTCGGGCACCGTGACGTCGAAGTCGTCGCGCGAGACCTTCGTCTCCCCCGGAGGCAGCGCCACGTAGGGCTCGTCGAGGGGCACGCCGTTGACGCTCATCTGCCCGAGCGCGTTGCAGCACGCCACGTGGTCGCCTGGCAGGCCGATGACCCGCTTCACGAGGTGGTCGTTCGAGTCGGGCGCCGACAGGCCCACGAACGCGAGGAACCAGTCGACCGCGGCGATGAGCGGGGGCTGCTCGGTCTCGACGCGGGCCGGCAGCCAGCCACCCGGATCCTTGAACACGACCACGTCGCCGTGCTCGATCGGCGTGACCTCGGGAACGAGCTGGTTCACGATGATCCGGTCGTCCATGACGAGCGTCTGCTCCATCGACTGCGACGGGATGAAGAACGACCGGATGAGGAACGTCTTGATGAGGAACGAGACGAGCACCGCCACCAGGAAGATGACGAGCAGGTCTCGCAGGAAGAGCAGCGTGCTCTTCTTCCTGCGTGCCGATGCCGAGCCCGCGCGGTCTGTCCGCGTGGTGCTGATTTCTTCTGTCATTTAACCGCCCGAGCTCCCCACCCAGTCTAGGGGTGGGGAGCTCGGTGGAATGACGCGGTCGCCCGCGACGCGCGGGCGGGTGCGACGGATCAGCTGTCGCGCTTCTCCTTGATCTTGGCCTTCTTGCCGCGGAGCTTGCGCAGGTAGTAGAGCTTCGCGCGGCGGACGTCACCGCGGGTGACGATCTCGATGTGGTCGATGATCGGCGAGTGCACCGGGAACTTGCGCTCGACGCCGACCTGGAAGCTGACCTTGCGGACCGTGAAGGTCTCGCGCACGCCCTCGCCCTGGCGGCCGATGACGACGCCCTGGAAGACCTGGATACGGGCGCGCGTGCCTTCGATGATGTTGACGTGCACCTTGACGGTGTCGCCGGGGCGGAAGTCGGGGATGTCCGACCTCAGGCTCGCGGCGTCGACGTGGTCGAGGATGTGCATGATGGTTCGCTCTCTGCGCCCGCCACCGGTCGAACGCGGATCATGGATTGGAAGTGTCTGGTGCCGCCCGCGCGATCACTCGCGCTGTGCGTGCTCCCCGGAGGCAGAGTCCTGCGGCGGCACAATCCTCTATTGTGCCATGTCGCAGCGCTGCACGCCAAAGCGGGCCGACGGATGCCGCTGCCGGCCGCCTGCGATCAGTCGCGGGCCTCGTGGATGATGATGACGTCGTCGCCGTCATCATGCGGCGGACGTCGCGTCGACGTCCCGCCCGCGGCATCGGGACCGTTTGGACCGGACTGCTGCGCGGCGAGCCGCTCGAACTCGGCCATGCTGGCCTGCACGCGCCGAGCGCCGTCGGAGACGAGCTGCCAGATGCTGCTCCAGAACGCGGCGATGGCCAGGAGGATCGCGAGCACGCTGAAGATCGTCGCCGTCTCGCCGTAGAAGGCCACGCCGATGATGGAGAGGTGCCAGGCGCCGACGACGCCGACGTCGGTCCACGACACTGCGCGCTCGGCGCGCACGGTCGGACGCGCCCACACGATCAGCGCGATGATGCCCAGCGAGATGAAGGCGACGGGCACGGTGATGATGAGGCCCAGGGTGCCCCAGCCGCCGCCGCCGTAGATCAACCAGCCCACGCCGAGCCACACCGGCAGCACGACGACGGCTGCGACCAGCCACCTGAGGAACGCCCGCCTGATGAGCATGCGCTCAGCGTATCGCCGCTGCCTGCGCGTCGACCGGGTGTTCACTCAGGGCGGACCCACCAGAATGGAGGGCGGAAAGGGATGAGCGTGATCGAACTGAGGACCCCGGCCGAGATCGAGGAGATGCGTCCGGCTGGCCGCTTCGTGGCGAGCGTGCTGGAGGCGACGGCGCAGGCTGCCGCCGTCGGCGTGAACCTGCTGGAGCTCGACGCCCTCGCGCACGAGATGATCCGCACGGGAGGCGCCGAGAGCTGCTACATCGACTACCACCCCTCGTTCGGCGCGAGTCCCTTCGGAAAAGTCCTCTGCACGTCGGTCAACGACGCCGTGCTGCACGGACTCCCCCACGACTACAAGCTGCGAGACGGCGACCTGCTGAGCCTCGACTTCGCGGCCTCGGTGAACGGCTGGGTGGCCGACTCGGCCCTCTCGATCGTGGTCGGCACGCCCCGCGACGAGGACCTGCGCCTCATCGACACGACGCGTCGCGCGCTCGACGCGGGCATCGCCGCCGCCCGTCCGGGCAACCGCATCGGGGACATCTCCCGGGCGATCGCGGACGTCGCGAAGGCCCAGGGCTACTCGATCAACACGGACTTCGGCGGCCATGGCGTCGGCCGCACGATGCACGGCGACCCGCACGTGCCGAACAACGGCCGCCCCGGACGCGGACTGCCGCTGAAGCCGGGCCTCGTCGTGGCGATCGAGCCGTGGTTCCTCGAGACCACCGACCGCATCTTCACCGACCCCGACGGGTGGACCCTGCGCAGTGCCGACGGCTCGCGCGGCGCGCACTCCGAGCACACGATCGCGGTCACCGACGGCGACCCGATCGTGCTCACGCAGCGCGGCTGAGCCGAGCGGCGCGGCCCGCGTCAGTCGTCCAGCTCGACCTCGATCATGCCGCCCACCACGCGCGTGCGATACGTGCGGAGCGCCAGCGACGCGTCGGTGAAGCACGCGCCCGTGCCGAGGTCGTAGACCTGCTTGTGCAGCGGCGACGCGATCGTCGGCCGGTCGCCGCGCGAGCCCACGATCCCGCGCGCCATCACGGGCGCACCCGTGTGCGGGTCGTGGTGGTCGACGGCGTAGACCTCGTCGCCGCCGACGCGCACGAGCGCGACCTGGCGGGCGCCGAGCAGCGCGACCTCGCCCCAGCCTGGCTCGAGGTCCTCGAGTTCGCAGGTGCGCTCCCAGGTGGTCGTCATCTCGATCGTCGGCGCCATGGCGGTCTCCCCTCGTCGTGCGTCCGACGCTACGTACGAGGTGTTTCCCACGCGGCATCCGCGTGTTTCCCCGACGTGAAAGTCCCCTCACAAACCGGACACTCGCTCGTGCGTTCGTGTGCGTGCGCGGTTACGTCGCCGTAACAGGGCGGAAACGGCCCGGTCGTAACGTCGCCTGCATTCCGAGCCATGGAGGCCCCATGACCGAGACCACTCCCACCCCCACCGGGGTCCGCGACGTCGTGATCGTCGGCGGCGGACCCGCCGCCCACCGGCTCGCCGACAGCCTGCACGCCCGCGACGAGGAGCGCACGCTGCGCGTCACCGTCGTCGGAGAGGAGCTGCACCGCCCCTACGACCGGGTGGCACTGAGCACCAGGCTGGCGGATGCCGCGACCGACCTCACCCTCGAACCCACCGCGATGTGGGACGAGGGCCACACCCGGCTCGTCACCGGCGAGCGCGTCGTCGCCGTCGACGCGGCGGCGCGCACCGCGACCACCTCGGGCGGAATGGTGCTGCCGTGGGACGAGCTCGTGCTCGCCACGGGCTCGAGCGCGCCGGTGCCCGACCTCCCCGGGCGCGACCACGCGCGTGTCTACCGCACGATCGACGACGTCGACGCGCTGGTCGCCGAGACGCGCGAGCTCGCCGAGCGCCACGGGCGCCCCGCGCAGGTCGTCGTCGCCGGCGGCGGACTCCTCGGCCTCGAGGCGGCGGGCGGGCTCGCGAAGCTCGGCGCGCACGCCGCCGTGGTGCACTCGGGGGGCTGGCTCATGTCGGCGCAGCTCGACGAGGGCGCCGGTCGCGCGCTCGGGCGCATCATCGCCGGCCAGGGCATCGGCCTCCACCTCGGCGCGCGTCCCTCCGCGGTCCTCGTCGAGGACGACGCGGTCGTGGGCGTCGAGCTCACGACCGGACGCACCGTCGCGTGCGACCTCATCGTCTTCGCGATCGGGATCAGCCCCCGCGACGAGCTCGCCCGCGACCTCGGCCTCGAGCTCGGACCGCGCGGCGGCGTCGCCATCGACACCTCCTGCGCGGCATCCGCCGCCGGCATCTGGGCCATCGGCGAGGTCGCGAGCTTCGAGGGCCGCTGCACCGGCCTCGTCGCCCCCGCGAACGCGATGGCCGAGGTCGTGGCCGACCGCCTGCTCGGCGGCGCCGCGGAGTTCACGAGCGTCGACGACGCCACGAAGCTCAAGCTCTCGGGCGTCGACGTCGCGAGCTTCGGCGACGCGCTCGCCCGCACCGAGCAGGCGCTCGAGATCGTCTACGCCGACCCGGCACGCGGGCTCTACCAGAAGCTCGTCATGACCGACGACGCGAAGACGCTCCTCGGCGGCATCTTCGTGGGCGACGCGTCGCCGTACGCCTCGCTGCGCCCCCTGCTCGGCACGGAGCTGTCGGCGGAACCCGCCGCCTACCTGTCCGCCTCGGGCATGGAGGCGCCCGCGGGCGACGAGCTGCCGGCGTCCGCACTCGTCTGCGCGTGCAACAACGTCAGCGCCGGCACGATCCGCGACGCGGTGAACGGCGTCGGCCACGAGGAGGGCTGTACCGAGCTCGGCGCGCTGAAGACGTGCACTCGGGCGGGCACCCAGTGCGGCTCGTGCGTGCCGCTCGTGAAGAAGCTGCTCGAGTCCGAGCTGACGAAGTCGGGCCAGGCCATCTCGCGCGCGCTCTGCGAGCACTTCGAACTGTCGCGGCAGGAGCTCTTCGAGAGCGTGCGCGTGCTGGAGCTCACCTCGTTCGACGAGATCATCGGGCGGCTCGGCACCGGACGCGGCTGCGACGTCTGCAAGCCGGTCGTCGGCTCGATCCTCGCGTCGCAGCACGGCTCGTACATCCTCGACGGCGGACGCGGCGGCCTGCAGGACACCAACGACCGCGCGATGGCGAACATGCAGAAGGACGGCACGTACTCGGTCGTCCCCCGGATCCCTGCCGGCGAGGTCACGCCCGAGAAGCTCGCGGTCATCGCGCAGGTCGCGATGGAGTTCGGGCTCTACACGAAGATCACGGGCGGCCAGCGCATCGACCTGTTCGGCGCCCGGCTCGACCAGCTGCCCGACATCTGGAGGATCCTCGTCGACGCGGGCTTCGAGTCGGGCCAGGCGTACGGCAAGTCGCTGCGCAACGTGAAGAGCTGCGTCGGCTCGACGTGGTGCCGCTACGGCGTACAGGACTCGGTCGCCATGGCGATCCGGCTCGAGCTCCGGTACCGCGGGCTCCGCTCGCCGCACAAGCTGAAGTTCGGCGTCTCGGGCTGTGCGCGAGAGTGCGCGGAGGCCCGAGGCAAGGACGTCGGCGTCATCGCCACCGACCAGGGCTGGAACCTCTACGTCGGCGGCAACGGCGGCTTCCAGCCGGCGCACGCGCAGCTGCTCGCGAGCGACCTCGACGACGAGACGCTCATCCGCTACATCGATCGCTACATGATGTACTACATCCGCACCGCCGACCGGCTGCAGCGCACCGCGCGCTGGATGGAGGACCTCGAGGGCGGCGTCGACCACGTGCGCGAGGTCGTCGTCGACGACTCGCTCGGCCTGGCCGACGAGCTCGAGGTGGCGATGGCCAAGCACGTCGACACCTACGAGGACGAGTGGGCGGCGACCCTCGCGGATCCGGAGCGACTCCGGCGGTTCCGCTCGTTCGTGAACGCGCCGGGCACGCCCGATCCGTCGGTCGCCCGGGTCCCCGAGCGCGGGCAGTTCCGCCCGGCGACCGCCGAGGAGCGGGAGCGCGGTGAGGCCGTGCTCGTCGCCGGCACCACGATCCCCGTACGGGGAGCCGACGCATGACCGGCCGGGTGACCCTCGTCGGCGGCGGTCCCGGCCGCGAGGACCTCCTCACGCTCGCCGCGGTGCGCGCGCTGGCGGCCGCCGATGTCGTCCTCTACGACCGGCTCGCGCCGCACGAGGGCCTGCCCGAGCTGGCACCGAACGCCGAGCTCGTCGACGTCGGCAAGCGACCCGGACATCACGCCATCCCCCAGCACGAGATCGAGGCGCTCCTCGTCGCGCACGCCCTCGCGGGGCGGCACGCCGTGCGACTCAAGGGCGGCGACCCGTACGTGCTCGGCCGCGGCGGCGAGGAGGTGCTCGCGTGCCACCGCGCCGGAGTGCCGGTCGAGGTGATCCCCGGCGTGACCAGCGCGGTCGCCGTGCCGGGCGCCGCCGGCATCCCGCTGACGCATCGCGGCGTGAGCCACCTCTTCACGGTCGTGTCGGGCCACGCCCCGCTCACCGAGGCGGAGCTCGAGCACCTCGCGGGCCTCGGCGGCACGATCGTCGTGCTCATGGGCGTCAACTCGCTGCCGTCGCTCACCGCGGGCCTCGCGCGCGCCGGCATGTCCGCCGGAATGCCCGTCGCGATCATCGAGCGCGGCTTCTCCGCCGACCAGCGCACGACGGTCGGCGACCTGTCCGACATCGTCTGGGCCGCCGGGTGCGCACGCGTCTCGTCGCCCGCGGTCGTCGTGGTCGGCGAGGTCGTGCGGCTGGCCCACGACGGCGACGCCGCGGCATCCGAGCTCATGGAGCGCGCAGCGGGCTACGCGGCGGTGGCCACGTGACCGACGTCATCGAGTGCCCGCCTGGCTTCCGGCCCGACCAGCTCGCGGGGTTCCGCATCGGGGTCACGAGCGACCGGCGCTCGGCCGACCTCATCGACGCGCTCGCCCGGCGCGGCGCCCAGGTCGTGCACGCGCCGACGCTCCGCATGACGAACGCGGTCTCCGACGACCCCGTCATCGCCGACACGCGCGCGATCATCGCCGCGCGGCCCGACGTGCTGCTCGCGACGACCGCCTACGGCGTGCGTCGCTGGTTCGAGGTCGCGGATGCCGCGGGCCTCGGCGAAGACCTCGTCGACGCGCTCGCCGACACGGCCATCCTCGTGCGCGGGCCGAAGGCCCGGGGCGGCGTGCGCGCCGCCGGCCTCAACGACGTGGGCATGAGCGCGGAGGAGACCACGGAGTCCCTCATCGACGAGGTGCTCGCGAACCATCCGGCCGGGCTCACGGTCGCGGTGCAGCTGCACGGGTTCCTCAACCCGTCGCAGCTCGACCGGCTGCGCGACGCGCACGACCGCGTGCTCACCGTCGAGCCGTACCGGTGGGTGCAGCCCGACGACGGCGACGACCGCGTCGACCGGCTCATCGAGGCCGCCTGCACGGGTGGCCTGGACTGCATCACCTTCACGAGCGCGCCGGCCGTGCACGCGCTGTTCGGCGCCGCGGAGGCGCGCGGGCGCTACGACGACCTCGTCGACGCGATGTGCGGCCCCGTCGTGGCCGCGGCCGTCGGACCCGTCACCGCGCAGCCGCTCGTCGCGGCCGGGATCGTGCCGATCCAGCCCGAGCGGTTCCGCATGGGGGCGCTGATCCGGCTCGTCTGCGAGCACCTGGAGTCCTCGCGGGTCATCCGCCTCGACACCCGGCACGGCCCGCTCGCCCTGCGCGGCTCGGTCGTCGACGTCGACGAACGGCGGGTCCCGCTCGCCCCCGTCGCGCTCATGATCCTCCGCACGCTCGTGCAGGCGCGCGGCTCCGTCGTGGGCCGCGAACGGCTCGCCTCGGGCCTGCCGGGCACGAGCGACGAGCACGCCCTGGAGGTGGCCCTGAGCCGCCTGCGCCAGACGCTCGGCGTCCCGGGACTCATCGCCACCGTCGTCAAGCGCGGGTACCGGATCGATGTCTGACCACGACCTCACACGGACGCCCGCCGAGGGTGAGCAGGTGGAGACGCAGGGTTTACCACCGGACCGATCCGAGGAAACACGCCGCCCATAGCGTCGGCTGCACGAGCTCCACCACGTGACCGACACCCCCCGGAGGCACCGATGACCGAGACCCTGAGCGCCGCTCCCCCGCACGGCGCACCGCCGCAGGCCCCCGAGTCCACCGCGCCCGCCCTCGCCACCCGGCCGGGCCGCTGGATCGACAACTGGAACCCCGAGGACACCGCCCAGTGGCCGTCCCAGGGCCGCGCGATCGCGCGCCGCAACCTCAACTGGTCGATCTTCGCCGAGTTCCTCGGCTTCGTCGTCTGGCAGCTCTGGAGCATCGTCGCGGTGACGCTCCCCGCGGCCGGCTTCGACCTCGGCACCGGCGAGGTCTTCTGGCTCATCTCGATCCCGAGCCTCGTGGGCGCCACGCTCCGCATCCCCTACTCGTTCCTGGTCCCGAAGTTCGGCGGCCGCAACTGGACGATCATCTCGGCGGGGCTCCTGCTGCTGCCGACCGTCGCGCTGGCCGTCTGCGTGTCGAACCCGGAGACCCCGTTCGGCGTGCTCCTCGCGGCGGCGGCCCTCGCCGGCTTCGGCGGCGGCAACTTCGCCAGCTCGATGTCGAACATCACCTACTTCTACCCGCAGAAGGAGAAGGGCTGGGCGCTCGGCCTCAACGCCGCAGGCGGGAACCTCGGGGCATCCGTCGCGCAGTTCGTCGTGCCCATCGTGATCACGATCGGCGCGGGCGCCACGCTCAACCTGCCGGTCGCCGGCTGGATCTGGATCCCGTTCATCCTCGTCGCGATGTTCGGCGCCTTCCGCTTCATGGACAACCTGTCGAACGCGAAGGCCGACCTCGCGGGCTCCGCCGCGGCGCTCAAGGAGCCGCACCTCTGGCTGCTCTCGCTGCTGTACATCGGCACGTTCGGGTCGTTCATCGGCTTCGCGAGCGTCTTCCCGAAGCTCATCGCCGACCAGTTCCCCGACTTCTCGACGATCGCCGTCGGCGGCGCGTCGGTCTCGCTCGCGTTCCTCGGTGCGCTCGTGGGCTCGCTCGCCCGCCCCTACGGCGGCCGGCTCTCCGACCGCTTCGGCGGTGCCCGCATCACGATGCTCGCCTTCGCGGCGATGGGCACCGTCACCGTCGGCGTGCTGCTCACGCTGCCGCTCGGCAACTTCTGGCTGTTCCTCGGATGCTTCCTGCTGCTGTTCGCCGCAGCGGGCATCGGCAACGGCTCGACGTACCGCATGGTGCCCGTGGTCTTCGCCGTCCGCGGCGGCGGCACGGGCGACGTGTCCACCCAGCGCAAGGCCGCCGCCGCCCTCGGGCTCATCTCCGCGATCGGCGCGTACGGCGGCTTCCTCATCCCGCAGGCGCTCAACCTGTCGTTCCAGGCGACGGGCGGTTACGCCGGCGCCTTCCTCGGGTTCGTGGTCGGCTACGCCGTGCTCCTCGTGCTCACCTACGTCGTCTACGTGCGGTCGGGCCGCATGGGCGCGCACAAGATCTGAATCGAGGCCGCGTGACCCGTCCCGCCGACTCGCACTGCCCGTACTGCGCCCTGCAGTGCGCGATGACCCTCACGCCCGTCCCGGCGGTCCCTGAGCCCGTCGAAGGGACCGCAGCGGCCACGCCGCCGGCCACCGCGCCGGTGACGATCGCCGGCCGCGACTTCCCGACGAACCGCGGCGGGCTGTGCAAGAAGGGCTGGACCTCGGCCGAACTGCTCCGCGCACCCTCGCGCCTCGGCGCCCCGCTCCTGCGGGGCGCCGACGGCGCGTTGCACGAGGCGAGCTGGGACGAGGCACTCGACCTCGTCGCGACGCGTCTCCGCGGCATCCGCTCGGCGCACGGGGCGGACGCGGTGGGCGTGTTCGGCGGCGGCGGGCTCACGAACGAGAAGGCGTACCTGCTCGGCAAGTTCGCCCGCCTCGCGCTCGGCACGAGCCGCATCGACTACAACGGCCGATTCTGCATGTCGTCGGCCGCGGCGGCCGGCAATCGCGCATTCGGCATCGACCGCGGGCTGCCGTTCCCGCTCGAGGACCTCGACGGCGCGTCCACGATCCTCCTCCTCGGCACGAACGTCGCCGAGACGATGCCGCCCTTCATCGGGCACCTCTCGGGCGCGCAGGCGGCGGGCGGCCTCGTCGTCGTGGACCCGCGCCGCACCGCGACCGCGCGGCTCACGGACGACGGGAAGGGCCTCCACGTGCAGCCCGCGCCCGGCACCGACCTGGCGCTGCTGCTCGGCCTCATCCACGTCGTGATCGCCGAGCGCCTCGTCGACGAGGCGTACGTCGCCACGCGCACGGTCGGGTTCGACCGGCTGCGCCGCAGCGTCGCGTCGTGGTGGCCCGAGCGCGTCCAGTCGGTCACGGGCGTGGCCGCGCTCACCCTGCGGCGACTCGCGCGACGGCTGGCCTCGGGCGAGGGTGCCTTCATCCTCACGGGCCGCGGCGTCGAGCAGCACGTCGACGGCACCGACACCGCGACCGCCGCGATCAACCTCGCGCTCCTGCTCGGGCTGCCGGGCCGCGCCGGCAGCGGGTACGGCACGCTGACGGGCCAGGGCAACGGCCAGGGCGGCCGCGAGCACGGGCAGAAGTGCGACCAGCTCCCCGGGTACCGCAAGATCGTCGACCCCGACGCTCGCGCGCACGTCGCGCGTGTGTGGGGCGTCGATCCCGACGTGATCCCCGGACCGGGCGTGCCGGCCGTCGAGCTGCTGCAGTCGTTCGGTCGGCCGGGCGGAGTGCGCGCGCTCATGGTGCACGGCTCCAACCTCGTGGTCTCGTCACCGAACGTCGAGGCCGTGCGCGCGGGCCTCGAGCGCCTCGACCTGCTCGTCGTGTGCGACTTCTTCCTCTCCGAGACGGCGGCGGTGGCCGACGTCGTGCTGCCGATCACGCAGTGGGCGGAGGAGGAGGGCACGATGACGAACCTCGAGGGACGCGTCATCCGTCGCCGGCGTGCGATCACGCCCCCGGCCGGCGTGCGCGACGAGCTGTGGATCCTCGCGGAGCTCGCGCGGCGCCTCGAGTGCACCGCCGCCTTCGACACCGACCCCGAGTGGGCCTTCGAGGAGCTGCGGCTCGCCTCGGAGGGCGGCATCGCCGACTACTCCGGCATCGACTACGCGATGCTCGACCGGGGCGAGGCGGCCTACTGGCCGTACCCGCGCGGCAGCGTCGGGACGCCGCGCCTCTTCGCCGACCGGTTCGCGCACCCCGACGGGCTCGCCCGCCTGGTGGCCGTCGCGGTGCGCGAGTCGGCGCGCCGGCGGCCGGGCGACGGCGAGCTGACGCTCGTCACCGGGCGGCTGCTCGAGCACTACCAGAGCGGCGCGCAGACCCGGCGGGTGCCCGAGCTGCTCGACGCCCAGCCCGAGGCGCTCGCCTCGCTGCATCCGGCCACCGCCGACCGGCTCGGCATCGCCGACGGCGACGACCTCGAGGTGGTGAACCACCGCGGCGCCGTGCGCGTCCGGGCGCGGCTCACGACCGACATCCGGCCCGACGCGGTGTTCCTGCCGTTCCACTACGGCGACGAGCAGGCCGCGAACCTGCTCACGTCGGACGCGGTCGACCCCATCTCGTCGATGCCCGAGTTCAAGACCAACGTCGTGCGCGTCATCCGCCTCGCGGGAGATGTCGGCGACGCACGCCTCACGGAAGCCGGGGTCCCCGCATGAGCGCTCTCCGGATCGTCCTCGTCGGATACGGGCCGGTCGGCGCCCGGTTCGTGGAGGAGCTGCTGCCCTCGGTGCGCGCCGGCGCGGTCGAGCTCACGGTCGTCGCCGGGGAGGACGTCGAGGCGTACAACCGCGTGCTCGTCGCCGAGCTCGCCGTGGGCAACACCGACCTCGACGCGATGCTCGTCGGCGATCGGGAGGCCGCGGAGGAGGCCGGAGCGCGCGTGCTGCTCGGCGTCGCTGCGACCTCGATCGACCGGGTCGCGCACACCGTGCGCCTGAGCACGGGCGAGGACCTCGCGTACGACCGCCTCGTGCTCGCCACCGGATCCCGGGCGAACGTGCCGACGCTCGACGGCGTCGAACGCGACCGCCGAGACCTCGCCTCGCTCGAGAAGTACGCGCGGCAGCTCGTGGCCCGCGACGACGACCTGCCCGCGGGCATCACGGCGCTGCGCGACCTCGCCGACGCCGAGCGCGTCCTCGACGCCGTGCGCGAGCGTCGCCGCATCATCGTGCTCGGCGCCGGTGTGCTCGGACTCGAGCTCGCCCTCGCTGCCGCCCACGCCGGCGCGCAGGTGTGCGTCGTGCACCACGGCCCGCACCCCATGCCGCGCAACCTCGACCGGGGCGGCGGCCAGGTGCTGCGGGCGGCCCTCCGACGCACCGGCATCACCGTGATTGCGCACAGCCGCGCCGAGGCGGTCGCGTTCCGCACCGACGACGACGGCCGTCGCCGGTTCGACATGCTCGTGACCGCCGACGGCAAGCAGTTGCGCGGCGACCTGCTCGTGCTCTCGTGCGGCGTCAGCCCCCGCAACGAGCTCGCCACGCTCGCGGGCCTGCGCACGGCCGTCGGCATCGTCGTGAACCCGCAGTTGCAGTCATGGAGCGATCCCGACGTCTACGCGATCGGCGACTGCGCCCAGGTCGTCGAGCGCACCGACGAGCTCGCCGGGCAGCGCGTGCTCCCTGGAGCGCCGTCGGGGCTCATCGGCCCCGGATGGCGCCAGGCGGCGTGGCTCGCCGAGGCGTTCGCGACCGAAGCGGGGCAGCGCGCCGGCGACGGCGCGGGCGGCGACGACGCGGGCGGCGCGCGCGGCGCGGGCGGCGACGCAGTGCCCGCCGAGCGCGACCCGATCGTCATGCTCAAGGCCGAGCACATCGACGTCGTCGCCGTCGGCGACATCTCGGCCGACCCTTGGGACGACGACGCGCTCCACCCGCGCCGGCGCGTCTCGCAGTGGGCCGACCCCGAGCACCTGCGCTACGTGAAGATGGTCACCGAAGAGGGCGCCCTGACGGGCTTCGTGAGCGTCGGGATGCCGCGGACGGCCGCCGAGCTCACGCTGCTGTTCGAGCGCCGCGGCGAGCTCCCGGCCGACCGCTCGCTGCTCCTGCGCTTCGACGGTCCCGACTACGACCCGAGCGAGGACGCCGACGCGTTCGCGCCCACCACGACCGTGTGCTGGTGCAACGGCGTGACCGTGGGCCGCATCGAGGAGTCTGCCGCGTGCGGCAGCACGACCGTGGAGTGCGTCGGCCGCGACACCCGCGCCGGCACGGGCTGCGGCGGCTGCAAGGGCCGCATCGCGGAGGTGCTCGCACGCGTGGCCGAGGCGGACGGGTCGCCGAGCCTCACGGCGTGAGGCGTGCCCGTGCCCACCCGCCCGGGGCATGACGGCCGCCGTCGACCGGCGCTCGCCGGCCTCGAGCGGTCGCAAGCCATGCGGACCGCGCGCTCACGCGCAGTGCGTCAGGCGGGCTCCCAGTCGTTCGCGTCGACCGCCGCGTAGCGCTCGAGCACGAGCTCGACGAGCTCGTGCGGAGCCGGGTGGTCGGGCAGCAGCAGCGGCTCGGCGATGAGGTCTCCCCCGGCGCCCGCGGCCGCGTCGTAGAAGGTGCCAGGTGCGAGCAGGTACGCGCCGATGACGACGCGCGTGCCCGGGTGCACCTCGCGGATCATCTCGATCGCGTCGGGGAGTCGAGGGATCGCCGCCGCGATGAACCCGACGGTCACGGGCCGTCCGAGGCGCTGGCCGAGCCGTCGCGCGGTCTCGAAGCACTCGCGCACCGCACGGGGGTCGTTCGATCCGGCGGCGGCGAGCACGACGGTGTCCTCCTCGTCGAGGCCCAGGTCCCGGAGGCGCCGCGCGAGCACGGCGACGATGCGGTCGTCGGGTCCGAGCTCGTCGGCGAGCTGGGCGCCGCCGCCGAGGCGGTCGAGTCCGAGCGAGAGTCCGGTGCGCACGTGGAAGCCCGCCGAGAGCACGAGCGGCACGATGACCGCGTCGGGTTCGGCCGCTGCGGCGAGGGATGCCGCGACGTCGCGGTTCGCGGCATCCACGAAGCTGATCGAGACGTCGAGCTCGGGCCGCTCGGAGGCGACCGCGTCGACCAGCCGGATCACGGCCTCGCGGTTCTCCGCGGAGGGGGCGCCGTGCGTGACCGCGACGAGCCGGAGGGGGTGGATGCCGGGTATGTCCGCCGGCACGACCGCACCGCTCGTCCCGACCATGTTCCGCCCCGCGCTTCCCGGCGGAATCCGGTCTCGCCGCCGGTTTCGACGCTATGCACGGCGTGTTTCGCAGACGGGGCCCATGTGTTTCCGGGACGTGAAGACTGCCTCACGCCTGCGGCGGACGGGTGCGTGGCGGGGGTGCGCGCTGCCGCACAGCCGCGCAGGGATGCGGGACGCGGCATCCGGTTGCGCCTGCAGAGCGTCAGTCGTCGAGCAGCTCGGGCCGCACACGGCGGGTGCGCTCGACCTGCTGCTCGTGCCGCCACGCGGCGATCGCGCCGTGGTTGCCCGAGAGCAGGACGGGCGGCACGTCGAGTCCCCGCCACGAGGCCGGCTTGGTGTAGCTCGGGTACTCGAGCAGGCCGTCCTCGTGCGACTCCTCGACGAGGCTCTCGGGGTTGCCGACGACGCCGGGCACGAGCCGTCCGGCGGCCTCGATCATGGCCATGACGGCGACCTCGCCGCCGTTCAGCACGTAGTCGCCGAGGCTGATGAGGCGCACGCGCATCCGCCCGGCGTAGTGGTCGACGACGCGCTGGTCGATGCCCTCGTATCGTCCGCAGGCGAACACCAGGTGCTCCTCGGTCGCGAGCTCGCGGGCGAGCGCCTGCGTGAACCGCTCGCCGGCGGGCGACGGCACGACGAGCAGGGCGTCGGATGCCCCGTCGCCCACGATCGCGTCGAGCGCCTCGCCCCAGGGCTCGGGCTTCATGACCATGCCCGCGCCGCCGCCGTAGGGCGTGTCGTCGACGGTGCGGTGCCGGTCGTGCGTGTGCTCGCGGAGGTCGTGCGTGCGGACGTCGATCAGCCCCGACTGCCGCGCCTTGCCGAGCAGCGACAGGTCGAGCACGTCGAAGAACGACGGGAAGATCGTGACGATGTCGATCCGCATGGGGCCGACCCTACTCGGCGGGGTCGTCGGTGCGGTCGGATGCCGCGGCGTCGCCGTCGGCGGGGGCTTCGGCGTCCACCTCGGTGCTGCCGGCCTCGGCGGCGGGCGCCTCGGGCTCCTCGGGGAGCTCCTCGAACAGCCCGGCGGGCGGCGTCACGGTGAGCGTGCCGGCGGCGATGTCGACCTCGGGCACGATGGCCGACACGAACGGCACCATGACCTCGCGGCCCTGGGCCTTCACGATGAGCAGGTCCTGTGCGGGGAGGTGGTCGACGTGGACGACCTCGCCGACCTTCACGCCGTCGCGCATGACGGCGAGGCCCACGAGCTGGTGGTCGTACCAGGCGTCGTCCTCGGGCGTCTCGTCGTCGACGTGCTCGACCCAGAGGATGGCCTTCACGAGGCCCTCGGCCGCAGTGCGGTCGTCGACGCCCTCGAAGAACCCGACCGGGTGGCCGTTGTACCAGCGGAGCTCGCGGAGCGTGAGGTGCTTGCCGTGCCACGGCGAGGACTCGGGCACCTGCAGCGAGAACTCGGCGCCCGGCACGAAGCGGCGCTCGGGGTCGTCGGTGTAGAGCTCGAGCTTGATGGCGCCCTTGAGGCCGTGCGCCTTGGTCAGGCGGCCGACCCTGAGCTGCGTCCGGGGTGCGCGCGCCACGTCAGTCGTCGGTGTCGACGACGTCGACCCGCACGCGACGACCGTCGGCGAGCGCGGTCACGAGGGTGCGGAGCGCCTTCGCGGTGCGGCCGGCACGGCCGATCACGCGACCGAGGTCCTCGGGGTTCACGTGAACCTCGAGGACCTCGCCGCGTGCGCTCGACGCGGTGACGACCTTCACGTCGTCAGGGTGATCGACGATCCCCTTGACGAGGTGTTCGAGCGCGGACTGGAGCAAGGCCTACGCCTCGTCCGTCGTGGTCTCGTCGGCGTCGGCGGCCTCGGCGGGGGCCTCCTCGGCCTTCGCGGGCTTCTCGGCCTTGGGCTTGAGGACCGGCTTCTTCGACTCGTCGGCGACGAACGCGGTCTTGGCCTCGGCGACCTGGACGGTGGACTTCGCGTCCTTGTCGCCCTTGAACTTGCCCCAGTCGCCCGTGAGCTTGAGGATGGCGGCGACCTGCTCGGTCGGCTGGGCGCCGACGGAGAGCCAGTACTGCGCGCGGTCCGAGTCGACCTCGATGAACGAGGGGTTCTGGGTGGGGTGGTACTTGCCGATCTCCTCGATCACACGACCATCGCGCTTGGTGCGCGAGTCGGCGACGACGATGCGGTAGTACGGCGCCCGGATCTTGCCGAGGCGCTTGAGGCGGATCTTGACAGCCACAATTCTCCTGAAAATGTCGAAAGAGGTTGAACCGATCGCCTGGAGCGTGGGGTGCACACCCGGCGGAAGCTCGAAAATGGTCGGACCACGGCCGGATAGAGGGTCGGGCGGCGGTCCAACCAACCATTCTGCCAGATCGCGACGGATGCCGCGAACCCGCGCGTCAGTGGAGGGCGGCCATCCACGCCTCGATGCCGGCGGCGTCGATCGGGAGGCCTGACGACAGCACCTCGGAGCCCCGGTCGGTGACGAGGACGTCGTCCTCGATGCGCGCGCCGATCCCGCGCAGCTCGGGCGGCAGGGTCTCGTCGAACGCATGGAAGTACAGGCCGGGCTCGACCGTCAGGACCATGCCCGCCCGCATCCTCGCACCCTGGTACGCCGCGTGGCTCGACGAGGCGCAGTCGTGCACGTCGATCCCGAGGTGATGCCCGACGCCGCAGACGATGAAGCGGCGGTGCTGCTGCCCCTCGGGCGAGAGGGCCTCGTCGACCGAGACCGGCAGGATGCCCCAGTCCGAGAGCCCCTGCGCGATCACCTCCATCGACGCGGTGTGGAAGTCGACCCAGTCGCGACCCGGACCGACGGCGGCGAGGCCGGCGCGGTGGGAGGCCTCGACGAGGTCGTGCACCTGGCGCTGCACCGGGCTGAACGTGCCCGAGGCGGGCACCGTACGCGTGACGTCGGCGGTGTACGCCGAGCGTCGCTCGACGCCCATGTCGAGGAGCAGCAGCGCCTCGGGGTCGACCGCGCCCTCGGCGCGCACCCAGTGCAGGATCGGCGCGTGCGCACCCGAGCCGACGATGGTGGCGTAGCCGGGACCGGCGCCGAACGTGCGGGCGTGCCGGTCGAACGTGCCCTGCAGCCAGCGCTCGCCGCCGCGGGCGACCGCGCGCGGGATCTCGAGCGCGGTCGCCGCGAAGCCGTCGACCGTCGCGTCGACGGCGGCGCGCAGCTCGGCGATCTCCCAGTCGTCCTTGACCATGCGGAGCTCGCCGAGCACCTGCGCGAGCTCGCCGGAGCGGGGGTGGCCGCCGAGCACCGACAGCGGGCCGTTCGCGGGCACGGCGCCGGCGAGCAGCGCGTCGCCCGGCAGGACGAGCTCCTCGATGCGGCGGGTGCGGACGCCCAGCGCGTCGGCGTACTCGCCGAGACCGGGCATCGGCCCCACCCAGAGCTCGCCGCGCAGCGGGTCCCCGAAGAACGAGGCGTCACCCGGTCGGAAGGGCGCCGGGAGGTAGAGGACGGCGTCGTGCCCGCCGGCCACGGGCTCCAGCACCACGATCGCGTCCTCGATGCCGACGCCCACGAGCCAGAGGAAGTCGCTGTCGGCGCGGAACTCGAAGGCGGTGTCGTTCGCACGCATGGGCGCACGGCCGGCCGCGATCGCGAGCGTCCGGCCCGGCAGAGCCGCCGAGAGGCGATCCCGGTGTGCTGCGGTGGCCGCGGGCGACCCGCTCGGCACGACGGGCGTGCGGTCGGCCTCGCCCCATCCGTCGAGCATCCAGGCGCTGAACCCCGGCGCGTCCGCGAGGCGCGGCATCCGCGGGTCGGGCTCGGCCGGCCGGGGCATGGAGCGGGCCTCGGTGTCGACGACGGCGCAGTCGGTGGTCATGCGGTCTCCTCCCGGCTCGCTCGTGGCGAGCCCGTCGTGGTGGTGCGCACGCCGAGGCGGACCTCGAGCGCGTCGAACAGCCGTTCGCCGACGGCGCCCCGATGCAGGCCGTCGTGCTCGTGCTCGTTGGTGACCCAGGCGTGCAGTGCTCCGACGCGCCCGGCCGTCTCGAGCGAGAGCCCCGCGTCGACGTACATGTCGTCGAAGTAGACCGCCGCCTCGATCGGGACCTCGTTCGCGGCGAGCCGCGGCAGGTCGTACAGGTCGATGGGCGTGTGCGACGCCGCGAGCAGCTCGACGCCCGCGCGGAAGCCGCGCAGCGCCCGGATCTCCTCGAACATCCATGGGAACACCATCTCGCCCGTGAACTGCAGCGGTCGCGCCTCGGGCGCGAAGTCGGGATGCGCCGCCCGTGCGCGCTCGGCGGCCCAGGCGGTCGGACCCGGCCCGTAGATCGCCTCCTGCAGCGCGATGAACAGCGGATTGGGCCGGAAGCCGGTCTGCTCCTGGAGGTCGGCGAGGAACGTCTGGGTCAAACGCTCCTCCGCGGCATCCGCGAAGGCCTCGTCGAGGACCCAGTGCACGCGGTCGTAGCCGACCGACATGCCGAAGTCGAAGCCCAGCGCCTGGAAGCGGCGCACCGTCAGCCGGTCGCCGTCGGGCAGGCGGACGTCGGTCGCGTCGAGCACGTCGGCGATGCGCGCGACACGGTCGGCGAGGTGCGGGAACCGCGCCCGGAATTCGGCGTTCTTCGCGCGCACGCGCGGGAAGGTGCGCGCGTACACCGCATCGGCCGACGGCTCGATCCCAGGCAGGCCGCCGGTCACCGCCGAGGCGACGACCGCCTCGGGTGCGACCGACAGGTAGTGCAGGGTGAGGAAGCCGCCGTAGCTCTGGCCGAGCGTCCACCACCGCGTGCCGTCGTAGTGGCGGTGGCGGACCGCCTCGAGGTCGCGGATGATCGCGTCGGCGCGGTGGAGCGCGAGCCGCCGGGCCGACTCGACGGCCGGCAGCTCCGCGACGTCATCGCCGTCGAGGGGGGTCGACCGTCCGGTGCCGCGCTGGTCGGGCAGCACGACGCGGAAGCGCTTGAGCGCCGCCTCGAGGAACCCCTCGCGGCCGAGCGGCCGCGGCGACTTCCCACCGGGCCCGCCCTGCAGGTACACCAGCAGGGGCAGGTCCTCGCCCGCACGTCGGGCGTCGACGAGCTCGCGATGGAAGACGCGGATCGTCTCGCCGTCGGGGTCGTCCCAGTCGAGCGGGACCGTGGTCCACAGGTCGCGTGCGAGGATGTCGCGACCGATCAGGTAGCCGTTGCTCACCGTCCGACCGTAACAGGTGCCATGTTACGCAGCACCTAGTCCGACTGGTGTATACCTGTTGCCATGACCGGCCTCCTCGATCGACTCGTCGTGATCGACGCGACGGAGCTCCGCCGCCGTGTGCCGATGCGCGTGGCCGTCCGAGCCGTGCAGGCGGTGCTCGAGTCGGGGTTCGACCCCGCACGCGACCCCATCCGCACCATCGTCGACGTCGAGCACGGCCAGCTCCTGCTGATGCCCTCGGACCTCGGCCGGTACGTCGGCCAGAAGCTCGCGACGGTCGCGCCCGGCAATCCCGCCCGCGGCCTCGAGCGCATCCAGGGCGTCTACCTCCTGCTCGACGGCGAGACGCTCACGCCGGTGGCGATCCTCGACGGCACCGAGCTCACGAGCATCCGCACGCCGGCCGTCTCGGCCGCCGGCGTCGACCTCCTCGCGCCGGCCGACGCTCGCTCGCTCGTCGTCTTCGGCACCGGGCCCCAGGGCATCCGCCACGTCGAGGCGATGCGGGCGATCCGCCCGATCGAGCGCGTGCGGTTCATCGGCCGCGATCGGGCCCGTGCCGACGAGGCCGTCCGTGCGATCGAGGCGCCCGGGCTGGATGCCGCGGTCGGATCGGTCGACGACGTGCGCGATGCCGACCTCGTCGTGTGCGCGACCACGGCGCGGACGCCCCTCTTCGAGGCGGACCTCGTCGCCGACCACGCGGTCGTCGTCGCCGTGGGATCGCACGAGCCCGATGCCCGTGAGCTCGACGCGGCCCTCATCGCCCGCAGCCAGGTGGTCGTCGAGACCCCGGAGGTCGCGCTCCGCGAGGCCGGCGACGTCGTGCTCGCGATCGAGGAGGGTGCGTTCGACCCCGGACGCCTCGTGTCCCTCGCCGAGGTCGTCACCCGACGCGTGCCGGTCGACGTCGGCCGTCCGCGCGTCCTCAAGACCAGCGGCATGGGCTGGGAGGATCTCGCTGTCGCGACGGCGGTGCTCGACCACGGAACGGAGGCCGACTGATGCGCTGGACGACAGAGGACTGGCACACGGCGGGCGAGCCGTTCCGCATCGTCGACGGCGTCGCAACGGATGGCACGACCGTCGCCGAGCGCCGCGTCCGCGCGATGACGGGCGATCCGGACGCGGTTCGACGGTTCCTCTGCCTCGAGCCACGTGGCCACGACGACATGTACGGCGGGTTCCTGACCCCGCCCGACGACGACGGCGCCGACTTCGGCGTCCTGTTCTGGCACAAGGACGGCTTCTCGACCGCCTGCGGGCACGGCACCATCGCGCTCGGCGCGTGGGCGGTGCGCACCGGCCGCGTCGCGGCCCCCGACGACGGCGAGGCCGTCGTCACGATCGACGTCCCGAGCGGTCGGGTGCAGGCGCGCGTGCAGCGCGAGGGCGGGCGGACCACCGGGGTCGTGTTCCGCAACGTCGAGTCCCGGGTGCTCGAGCGCGGCATCCGACTGGCGACGACCGCCGGCGGGGTCGAGGTCGACCTCGTCTTCGGCGGCGCCGTGTACGCGACCCTGCCCGCCGCGGCGGCCGGCCTGACGGTGGCCCCCGAGCACACGAGCGAGCTCATCCGGATGGGTCGCGAGATCAAGTGGGCGCTGAACGACCATCCGGCGGCACAGCTCGACGATGCGCGCCTGTCGGGCGTCTACGGCACGATCTGGGTCGACGAACTCGGCCGCACCGAGCGCGGCCCGTGGCAGCGCAACGTGACCGTCTTCGCCGACGGCGAGGTCGACCGCAGCCCGTGCGGATCGGGCACCGCGGCGCGCGTCGCGCTGCTCGCGCACACCGGCGCGCTGCGTGACGGCGAGGTGCTCACGCACGACTCGATCATCGGGACCCGCTTCCTCGCACGGATCGCCGAACGCACCGCCGACGGCGTGATCCCCGAGGTGACGGGCCAGGCGTACCGCGTCGGCTGCAGCGAGTTCGAGCTCGACGAGGGCGATCCGCTCGCCGACGGCTTCAGCCTCCGCTGAGCCGGGCGAGCGGCACCCCGCACGTCAGTACTCGCCGCCGAGGCTCCCCCACCCGGCCGACCGGCCTGCGGCGCTCCGACGCTGCGGTACGCCCCACGGGTTGTCGTCGCGCAGGGGCGGCGGGAGGAGGGCCTGCGGCGCGCCCTGGTAGGCGACGCCCCGCAGGAACCGGGTGATCGCGGCGGTGCCGACGCTCGTGGCATCCGTCGTGGTCGCCGGGAACGGGCCGCCGTGCTGCATGGCGCCCGTGACCGAGACGCCGGTCGGCCAGCCGCCGAACAGCACGCGCCCGCTCGTCTCGGCCAGGGCGTCGACGAGGTCGACGAGCCGCCCGTCGGACAGCTCGTCGTCGGTCGCATGGACGGTCGAGGTGAGGTTGCCCGGGAACAGCTCCCGGTGCAGGGCGGGCAGCGCGTCGGCGTCGCGGTAGCGCACGAGGATCGACAGGGGCCCGAACGACTCCTCGAGCAGCTCGTCGCGGTGCTCGCGCAGCGTGTCCACGTCGACCTCGACGACGGTCGGCGTCGCGAAGCGCTGCTCCGCGTCGTCGACCCGGACGGCGCCCGCAGCCAGGACCGTCACGCCCGGAGCGCCGAGGACGGCAGCCCGGCGGTCCTCGAAGGCGCGGCCGATGCCGGGGTTGAGCAGGCGATGCTCGGGCACGCCCGACGCGGCATCCGCGACCGGCTCGAGCTCGGCATCCGCCGGGACGAAGAGGAAGCCCGGCTTCGTGCACAGCTGCCCCGCGGAGCCCGCCACCGAGCCGAGGAAGCCCTGCAGCAGCTCGGGCTCGGTCGCCACCGCACCCGCGGTCGCGTAGACCGGGTTCACGCTGCCGAGCTCGCCGTAGAACGGGATGGGGCGCGGGCGCGACGCCGCGATGTCGGCGAGCAGCCGGCCCACGTGCGTGGAGCCGGTGAAGGCGCCCGCCCGGATGCGGTCGTCGCGCAGGAGCGCGACGCCGTTGTCCTGGCCCTCGACGAGCTGGAAGACGCCCTCGGGCATCCCCGCCGCGGCAAGCGCCGACGCGACGACCTCGGCCGTCCGGCGTGAGAGCTCGGGGTGACCCGAGTGCGCCTTCACGACGAGCGGGCAGCCCGCGGCGAGCGCGGCCGCGGAGTCGCCGCCCGCAACGGAGAACGCGAACGGGAAGTTCGACGCCGCGAAGTTCAGCACGGGTCCGACCGGCTCGAGCACGCGGCGCACGTCGGGCCGCGGTCCGATGACGTAGCCGGGGTCGGCGTCGTCGATGCGGGCATCGAGGTACGCGCCGTCGACGATGACCTCGGCGAAGAGGCGGAGCTGGTTGCTGGTGCGTCGCACCTCGCCCGTCAGTCGGGCCTCGGCGAGCCCGGTCTCGCGCATCGCGATGGCGATGAGCTCGCCGGCGGCCGCGTCGAGCGCGTCGGCGACGGCGACGAGCGCCGCCGCCCGCGCGCGGGGTTCGGTCTCCGCGAAGGGTCGTGCGGCGCGCGCGGCGGCTGCCGCGATCCGGTCGGTGTCCATGGATGCTCCTGGTCGTCGGGTCGGGGCCGAGGTCAGAAGACGAAGCCCTCGGGGAACGGGTCGTCCTCGTCGAGGAAGTACTGGCCGATGCCGGTGACCCAGGCCCGGCCGGAGATGGTCGGCACGACTGCGGGGACGCCGCCGACCTCGGTCTCGCGCAGCAGGCGGCCGGTGAACTCGCTGCCGATGAACGACTCGTTGACGAAGTCGGTCTCGAGCGCGAGCTCGCCGCGTGCGTGGAGTTCGGCCATGCGGGCGCTCGTGCCGGTGCCGCACGGCGAGCGGTCGAACCATCCGGGATGGATCGCCATCGCGTGGCGCGATCGCACGGCATCGGAGCCGGGCGCGATGAACTCGACGTGGTGCACGTGGTCGGCGCCGGAGAGCTCGGGATGCCGCGGCGGCTTCTGCTCGTTGATCGCGTCCATGATGGCGAGCCCGGCGCGCAGGATGTCGTCCTGGCGCGCGCGATCGAACGGCAGGCCGACGTCGTCGAGGTCGACGAGCGCGTAGAAGTTGCCGCCGAACGCGACCGAGTACGGCACCTCGCCGTACCCCGGCACCTCGATCGTCTCGTCGAGCCGCTCGACGAAGCTCGGCACGTTCTCGATCGTGACCCGCTTCGCCCGGCCGTCCTCGACCTCGACGCGCGCGACGACGAGGCCGGCGGGCACGTCGAGTCGGATCTCGGTGACCGGCTCGGTCACCTCGACCATGCCGGTCTCGACGAGCACCGTGGCCACGCCGATCGTGCCGTGGCCGCACATCGGCAGGAACCCGCTCGCCTCGACGAACACGACGCCCCAGTCGGCGTCGTCGCGCACCGGCGGCTGCAGCAGCGCACCCGACATCGCGGCGTGGCCGCGGGGTTCGTTCATGAGCAGGCCGCGCAGCCCGTCGAGGTGCTCGATCGCCCAGAGCCGTCGTTCGTTCATCGTCGCGCCAGGGATCCGGCCGACGCCGCCCGTGACGACGCGGGTGGGCATCCCCTCGGTGTGCGAGTCGACCGCGGAGATCACCCGCCGCGCACGCATCAGGCGACCGCCGCCGACCGCGCCGCGAGCGCCGCGAGCGCGCGCTCGGTGTCGGCCGTGACCTGGGCGTGCTGCTCCGGCGAGAGCGGGCCGCGCGGCGGGCGGGTCGGGCCGCCGTACGAGTTGCCGCAAATGTCCATCGACAGCTTGATGGCCTGCACGAACTCGGTGCGCGAGTCCCAGCGGAACACGGCGACGAGCTGCTCGTAGAGCGCCTTCGCCTCGTGCCACTTGCCCGCGGCGCACAGGTCGTAGAGCTCCACGGCCTCCTTCGGGAAGGCGTTCGGGTAGCCGGCGAACCAGCCGACGGCGCCGTTCACCATGAGCTCGAAGAGCACGTCGTCGGCACCGGCGATGATGTCGATGTCGCAGAGCTCCTTGATCTCGTACACGCGGCGCACGTCGCCCGAGAACTCCTTGATCGCCACGACCTCGGGGATCTTGGCGAGCTTCGCGACGAGCGACGGCACGAGGTCGACCTTCGTGTCGAACGGGTTGTTGTACGCCATGATCGGCAGCCCCACCTTGGCGACCTCCTCGAAGTGCGCGATGACCTCGCCCTCGTTGGCACGGTACAGCGTCGGCGGCAGGAGCAGCACGCCGTCGGCGCCGTCCTCCTGTGCGGCCTCCGCCCACGTGCGGGCCTGGTGGCTGCCGACGCCGTGCACGCCCGCAACGACGATGCCGCGCCCGTCGACGGCCTCGACCGCGACCTGGATGACCCTGCGGCGCTCATCGTCGGTGAGCGACGAGTACTCGCCGAGCGAACCGTTCGGGCCGACGCCGCGGCATCCGTTCGACATGAGGAAGTCGACGTGCTCGCCGAACCGGTCGTAGTCGACGGCGAGGCCCGCGGGGGCCGATGCGTCCTCCTTGAAGGCGAGGGTCGTGGCGACGACGACGCCGCCGAGGTCCATGGTCTGCTCGGTCATTCCTGCTCCTGGTGCGGTGTTCGGTGGTCGTGGAGGCCGGCGAGCTCCCCGATGCGGATCGAGGAGAGCACCGGCCGGTGGTCGTAGTCGACGGATGCCGCGACGAGCGCTTCGACGCTGCGTCCGCACGTCCGCCCCTGGCACGCGCCGAGGCCGGCGCGGGTGGCGAGGCGCATGCCGCGGCTCGATGCGTCCGCGTACTCGGCGATGCGGGCGCGCGTGACGGACTCGCAGCGGCAGACGATCGTGTCGTCGTCGAGCCAGGCCGTCCAGCCGGGCCGGATGGCGTGCGTGGCGAGGCGCTCGGCGAAGGCGTGCATGCGCCGCCGGGCGTCGAGGATGCGGCGCAGGCGGGGGTCGCCGAGCGCGCCGCCAGCGGCGACGAAGCCGGCCACAGCGCCCTCGGCGAGCGCTGCGTCGGCGCCGGCGATGCCCGTGACCTCCCCCGCCGCGAAGACGCCGGGGACGTTCGTGGCCTGGCGGTCGTCGACCGCGACGAACCGCTCGGGCGAGATCGCGCATCCGGCCTGGATCGCGGCCTCGAGACGCGGGGTGAAGCCGTGGCCGAGGGCGACCGAGTCGCACTCGATCGTGCGCTCGGTCCCGGGGATCGGGCGCCAGTCGGCGTCGATGCGCTGCACCGTCACGGCCTCGACGGCACGGTCGCCGTGGATGCGCGTGACGGCGCTGCCGAATCGGTAGGGGGTCCGATGGCGGAGCAGGTCGCCGACGTACTCCGCGAGCTCGCCGGCCTTGCCGGCCGAGCCGGCGAGCTGCCACGGCGCCCGGCCCCAGCCGCGCATGATGGCGGCGCGCCCGACGGCCTCGACGACCTCGGCGACCGTGCCGCCGGCGAGGCCGATGCTCGCGGCGACCGGCAGCAGGAAGGGCCCGGCGCCGGCGACCACGGTGCGCCGCCCGGGGGTGACGCCGTCGCGCTTCGCGAGCGCCTGCGCGGCGCCGGCGGTCACGACGCCCGGCAGTGTCCAGCCGGGCACGGGAAGGGCGCGATCGTGCGCGCCCGTCGCGATGACGAGGGCGTCGGCGTCGACGGTGAGGGCCGCGCGGTCGGTGGAGTCGGCGGGGCCGATGTGCGCGTGCACGCGGAGACCGCCGTCGGCCTCCACGTGCCAGACGCTCGCCTGCTCGTGCACGCGGGCGCGTTGGAGGGCGCCGCGCAGGCGTTCGAAGCGCGACCACTGGTGCTGCATGCGCGGATCGGTGAGCCCGTCATGGTGTCGCCAGAACTGGCCGCCCGCGCGCTCGCCCTCGTCGAGCACGGTGACCTCCGCACCACGGGCGAGCGCGGCCTGCGCCGCGGCGAGGCCTGCGGGTCCGGCGCCAAGGATCACGACGCGGCGGCTCATCGGGACTCCCGTTCGACGACGTCGCCGTCGCGCGCCGTGCGCTGGCAGGCCCGCACGCCCTCGACGCCGTTGACGGTCAGGATGCAGTCCTGGCAGACGCCGATGCCGCAGAACACGCCGCGCTCGGCGCCGTCGGCCGTGCGCCAGGTGCGCCGCCCCGCGCCGATGAGCACGCCGGCGATGGTCTGGCCTTCGCGGCCCTCGACCTCGGCGCCGTCGACGGCGATCCGGATGCTCACGCGGCCTCCTCGAGGCTCGCGCGGGTGGGCAGGAACGGCGCAGGGTCGAGTGGTGCCGGCGTACCGAGCACGGCGTGCGCGATGAGGTGCCCCGTCGTCGGCGCGAGGCCGATGCCGGCACCCTCGTGCCCCGCGGCGTGGAACAGCCCGGCGACCCAGCCGTCGGCGCCGATCGCGGGCAGGTGGTCGGGCGTGTACGGGCGGAAGCCGACGTAGCTGCGCAGCAGCATGGTGTCGGCGAGGAACGGGAAGAGCCGCGTCGCCTTCGCCGCGATCTCGGCGATGGGCTCGAGGGTGCCGGCCGTGGAGAACCCCACACGTTCGCGGCTCGAGCCGATGAGCACGGTGCCCGCCGGCGTCGACTCGACGACGGTCGAAGTCTGCAGGGCCGCGTCGCTCGAGCCGACCGCGCCGACGTAGTCGGCGTCGTAGACCTTGTGGAACACGCGCTGCGGCATCGGCGTGGTGACCAGGATCGCGCCGCGCCGGGGCCGGATGTCGAGTCGCGCGCCGAGCAGCGTCGCAACCTCGCCCGCCCACGGGCCCGCGCAGTTCACGACCGCGTCCGCCGCGATCGGCCCGTGGGGCGTGACCACGCCGGCGATCCGGTCGCCCGCACGCAAGGGCGCGGTGACCTCCGTGATCCGCAGCTCGGCGCCGAGGCGCCGCGCCCTGGCGAGCATCGCCTGCGTCACGAGGCTGGGCTGCACCTGCGCGTCCTCGGGGTAGTGGATGCCGCACGCGACGTCTCGGCTGAGGTGGGGTTCGAGGCGCCGGAGCTCCTCCGCCGACACCGCATCGGCCCGGATGCCGATCGCGCGCTGCGACCCGGCGAACCCCTCGAGCGCATCGGCGCCGGCGGGGAACGCGACGACAACGCCGCCCTTCTCCTCGAACTCGGTCGCGGGCTGGCCGGGCGCACGGTCGTCGTCGAGCACGGCGGCGAGGTCGCGCCAGGCGCGTCGGGCGACGATGGCGAGCTCGGCCTCGGCCCCGGGCGCCTTGTCGGAGACGAGGATATTGCCCTCGCAGCGGCTCGAGGTCTCGGCGGCGACGCCCGAGCGGTCGACGACGACGACCTCGGCGCCGGCCTCGGCCAACGCGAGGGCGCACGACGCGCCGATGGCGCCGGCCCCGATCACGACGACCCGCATGTTGTGCTCCTCCTTGTGGTGCGTGACATATTACCACCAGCGATCGGATGACGCGCACGCGACGCGCGGACGCGGAACCCCCGCCGCGTCCACCTCGGCGACGTGCGCGCGATCGCCGCTGCGCTACTCCTCGTCGCGCCCGCTCCAGAGGCCCGCGACATGGCCGATGTGCCGGCGCATGAGCGCTTCGGCAGCGGCCCCGTCGCTCGCCACGAGGAGGCGGACGAGCTCGGCGTGCTCGAGCGACGAGCCCTCGAGCTCGTCGGAGTCTGCGAGGTTCACGAGGCCGACCAGCCGCGTCTGCTGCCGGAGCTCGCGGACCAGGCGCACGAGGTGACGGTTCCCCGTGAGCTCGAGCAGGGTCAGGTGGAACGTCGTGTCGGCCTCGAGGTAGTCCTCGAAGCGCCCCTCGCGACCGGCTCGGACGATCTCCTCGGCCAGGCCGAGGAGCCGCTCGACGACGTCGTCGGACAGCGTGCCCGCGAGCTCGCGCATCGGCGGGCCCTCGAGCATCAGCCGGACCTCGCCGAGCTCGCGCAGCTCGTCTGGCGACACCTCGGTCACCTCGAATCCGCGATTGCGCAGCGGACTCAGGAAGCCGCGACGAGCCAGGTTGAGCATCGCCTCGCGAACGGGCGTGGCGCTCACGCCGAACTCGCCGGCCAGGGTCGGCACCGTCAGCACCGTGCCCGGGGCGAACTCGCCCGCGACGATGCGCGAGGAGAGCGTGCGCTCGACCTGTTCGCGCAGGCTCAGGACCTCGAGCACACGCATGGGCTGGCCGCTCATCGGGCCTCGCCGTCTCGCTGCATCATGCGGCACATCCTACGCGACCGTTCCACGCAAGGGGTGGCCCCCAAAACGTGGTCACATGCGATGATTGCGGCACGATTCCCGCCCGCTCCGAGGGAGGCCGCGCATGCCGATCGAGTTCGCACGTTCCCCGCGCTCCACGGTCGGCCTCGAGTGGGAGGTCGCGATCGTCGACCGCGCCACGGGCGAGCTCGCGTCCATCGCCGATCGCGTGCTCGAGCTCCTCGACGAGCGCAGTGAGGGCGGGACGCATCCGTCGATCACCTCGGAGCTGCTGACGAACACGGTGGAGCTGGTGAGCGGCGTGCACGAGCGGGTCGCGGGCGCCGTCGCGGACCTCGAGGGGCAGCTCGCGGAGGTGCGCGCGGTGATCGACGAGCTCGGCGAGTACGAGCTCATCTGCAGCGGCTCGCATCCCTACAGCCAGTGGTACGACCAGCGCCTCACCGACAAGCCGCGGTACCACAAGCTCATCGAGCGCACCCGCTGGTGGGGGCGCAACATGATGATCTGGGGCATCCACGTGCACGTCGGCATCGAGGAGCGCGACAAGGCGCTCCCCATCCTCGACGGGCTGCTCGCGTACATGCCGCACCTGCAGGCGCTGAGCGCGTCGAGCCCGTTCTGGGCGGGCGTGGAGACGGGCTACGCGTCGAACCGGGCGCTCATGTTCCAGCAGCTGCCCACGGCCGGACTCCCCTATCCGCTCGCCGACTGGGCCGCCTACGAGCGCTACGTCGACGACCTCGTGCGCACGGGCGTCATCGAGGACCACACCGAGGTGCGCTGGGACATCCGCCCGTCGCCGCGCTGGGGCACCGTGGAGGTGCGCGTCTGCGACGGCGTCTCGTCGGCGGCCGAGATCGCCGCCATCGGCGCGCTCGTGCAGTGCCTCGTCGAGTGGATGAGCCGGCGCCTCGACGACGGCGAGACGCTGACCGTGCTGCAGCCTTGGTACGTGCGCGAGAACAAGTGGCGCGCCGCCCGCTACGGCATGGACGCCGAGATCATCACGGATGTCGCGGGCAGCGAGCGGCTCGTCGGCGACGACCTCCGCGAGCTCCTCACGACGCTCGTCCCCGTCGCCGAGCACCTCGGCTGCGAGGTCGAGCTGCAGCAGGTGCACGCGATGCTCGACGGCGGCGCGAGCTACCAGCGGCAGCTGCGCGTCGCCGAGGCGGCGGGCGGCGACCTCACGGCCGTCGTCGCGCACCTGGCGCGCGAGCTGCGCGCCGGCGTGAACCCCCAGGCGTGAGCCGGCCGGCGTGACCCGGCCGGGGCGCCGCGCCGCGGCATCCGTCGGCTAGGCCGGGATCGCCCGCGTGCGGATGAGCTCGGCGTACCATTTCGCGCTGTCCTTCGGCAGTCGCTCGAGCGTGTCGTAGTCGACGCGCACGATGCCGAAGCGCTTGGAGTAGCCGTAGCCCCACTCGAAGTTGTCCATGAGCGACCACACCTGGTAGCCGCGCAGGTCGACCCCGCGCCCCATGGCGCGGTGCGCCGCGGTGAAGTGCCGGCGCAGGTAGTCGACGCGCTCGACGTCGTGCACGGCCGGGCCGTCGGCCTCGTCGGTCACGACGTCGTCGAACGCGGCGCCGTTCTCGGTGACCATGAGCGGCAGCGACGGGTACGCCTCGTGCAGCGCGACGAGCAGGTCCTCGAGTCCGGACGGGTCGATGTTCCAGCCCATCGCGGTGTACGGGCCCGGCTGCACGAGGAACTCGACGTGCTCGGAGCCCGGCCAGGGCGTCCCGCCCATGTCCTTGTGGCCGTCGGCCTTGATCCGCGGCGAGACGCCGTCCCACATCTCGACGGTGACCGTCGAGTAGTAGTTCACGCCGAGCAGCGAGATCGGCTGCCGGATGAGCTCGAGGTCGCCCGGCTTCACGAACGACCAGTCGGTGACCTCGGCAGTGTCGGCGATGACGTCGGCGGGGTACTCCCCGTCGAGGAGCGGTCCGAGGAACACCCGGTTCGCGAGCCCGTCGATGCGGCGCGCGGCCTCGGCGCCGGTCGGCCCGTGCGGGCGGATCACGTGCAGGTTGAGCGTGATCGAGTAGCCGGGGTCGTTGGTCACGACCTCGCGCAGCGCCGAGATCGCGAGGCCGTGCGCGAGGTTCAGGTGGTGCACCGCGGCGAGCGCCTTGGCGCCGTCCATGAGGCCGGGTGCGTGGGCGCCCGAGCCGTAGCCGAGGTAGGCGCTGCACCACGGCTCGTTGAGGGTGGTCCACACGGCGATCCGGTCGCCGAGGCGCTCCCCCACGATCCGCGCGTAGTCCGCGAAGGCCTCGGCCGTCGCGCGGTTCGCCCAGCCGCCCTCGTCCTCGAGGGCCTGCGGCAGGTCCCAGTGGTAGAGCGTTGCGATCGGGCGGATGCCGCGGGCGATGAGCCCGTCGACGAGTCGCTCGTAGAACGCCAGTCCGGCCTCGTTCGCCGGCCCGCGGCCGGTCGGCTGGATCCGCGGCCACGCGATCGAGAAGCGGTACGCCTCGAGCCCGAGCTCCGCCATGAGGTCGAGGTCCTCCTCCAGGCGGTGGTAGTGGTCGTCGGCCACGTCGCCCGTGTCGCCGTTCCAGACCTTGCCGGGCGTGTGGCTGAACGTGTCCCAGATCGACGGCCCCCGGCCGTCCTCGTCGGCCGCGCCCTCGATCTGGTACGACGCCGTGGCCGATCCGAAGAGGAAGTCGTCGGGGAAGGCGAGACCCGCGTCGCGGTAGTCGGCCGAACCGGTGGTCATCGTGGTGCTCCAGTCGTCGTGTCGCGGCATCCGCCGGTGTTCGCGGCATCGGGCCGGCCGCCGCGTTCACTGTATCGCGTCGCCCGGAACGGCGACTTACCGCTCTGTAAGCATTCGCAACGCGATGCGGGACCGCGCGCGGCTCAGGATCTCGCGGCTCAGTACCAGTAGTCGCCGGTGCGCTCGCGGTAGGCGGCGATGAACTCGCCCTCGCCCTGCCGCCACGCCTCGCCCCGCTCCTCGTGCGAGAGCTGGAACGCGGGCATGTACTCGAGCACCTCGCGCGTGAAGGCGCTCTTGAAGACGAGGATGCCGTGTCCGGGGGCATCGGGCTCCCCCGGCGGCGGGACGTGCCCGAGGTCGTACCGCTCGACGCCGTCGGAGGCGAGGTCGCGGATGATGCGCCACTGCAGCAGTCGCGACGCCATGAGGTGCGGGTGGTCGCGGGTCGAACCGCCGTCCTTGTACCAGGCGTTCGGCCCGTACCGGGCGATGAACGCACCCGCGACGACCTGGTCGGCGTACCGGGCGAAGTAGAGCCGCCCGCGATCGTCGGCCGCGAACGTCTCCCACACCGCCTCGAGGTAATCGTCGCCCCGGAAGTACGCGCCCGAGCGCTCCTCGGTCTCGCGCACGAGGTCGATCATGCGGGTGCGGTTCGCCGCGTCGAGCTCGGCCCGGCGCACCTCGACCCCGTGCCGCTCGGCGACCCGGATCTCGGCGCGGGCGCGCTTCTTCATGTTCGCGAGGATCTCCTCCTCGCTCGCCGAGGTGTCGACGACGACGGTGTGCCGGTACTGGGACGCCTTGGCCGGCAGCCACCCGTGTGCGAGGAACGCCTCGACGAGGGCCTCGTCGCGCGGCTGGTGCACCTCGATCTTCGTCGCGAAGGCCGTGCCGCGCTCGTCGCGGACCCGCTGGGTGAGCGGGCCGACGTCGGCGGGCTCCAGGCCGCTCACGCGGGGCAGGTGCTGGAAGAGGCCGTACCCCGGGACGAGGCGCTCGAACACGAGCACCGGGTAGTCCCGCTGGGTGCCGAGGCCGCGCCGGTGCACGTGCCACGGGCCGCGCGAGCGCACGGCCTCCCACGTGCTCGACTGCATGAAGTGCGGGGTCGAGTGGGTCCCGAGCACCCGTTCGTCCCATGCCGCGGCAACCTGCTGGGACTGTGACACTGCCGCCTGCACCATGCCCCCATCCGACGTGGTCCGGGGGCGTTAGGGCCCGCCTTCGGATACCACGGCCTCTGGCGCACATCATAGGCGGGTCACAGGTCCGAACGTCGAACTCGACCCCGAAGGTTCCGATGTCGTCACGGCGTCTGGCCTGCCGTCCGGCCCCGACCTAGTGTGGTCAGCATGGGCGATCCCCGACTCGAACTCGACGGCGAGCACGTCAGCGCGAGGCTCCTGCCCGAGCGCGGCACGCACGGCGGCTACTCGCTCGTCATCGAGGGCACGACCCAATCGCACGTGAACCCCGACGACCCGCTCGACCTCCAGCTCGAGTACACCCGGCTCGTCGCGTCGGTCATCGACGGATGCCGCGAGCCCGGCGTCCCCCTGCGCGTCCTGCACCTCGGGGCGGGCGCCCTCACGATCCCGCGCTACGTCGCGGCGACGCGACCGGGATCGGTGCAGCACGTGGTCGAGCTGCATCGCGAGCTGTTCGAGTTCGTGCTCGACGTGCTGCCGCTCGACGACGACGTGGAGCTCACGGTCGAGTTCGACGACGGCCGCGTCGCCGTGGAGCGGGCCGCGCGCACGGGCGGCGGCTGGGACGTCGCGGTCGTCGACGTGTTCTCGGGCGCGGTGTCGCCCCGGCACATGTCGACCGCGGAGTTCTTCGACCAGCTCGACCAGCTCCTCGCCCCCGACGGGCTCGTCGTGGTGAACACCCTCGCGACCGCGGGACTCGGCATGAGCCGGGAGGTGATCGCGACGCTCGCGGCGCGGTACGAGGACGTGCTCGCGCTCGCCTCGCCGGCGGTCGTGGAGGGCATGAGCCTCGGCAACGTGGTGATCGCGGCGTCGTCGGAGCCCCTCGCCGGCGAGGAGATGCTGCGCCACGCCGACACCGGTCCGCGACCCATCGAGCTCCTCCGCGACGCGGCGCTCACCGCGTTCGTGGGCGACGCGCCGGTGCGTCGCGACGACGACCCCGTGGACTGACATGGCCGCCGGTCGCGCGTGGTCGCTGGCGCGCGGCGCCGTGACCGGCCTCGTCGCGATCGTGCTCGCCGCGTCCGCCGTGGGCGGGCCGGCCACGGCGCAGTCCGAACCCCCGGTCGCGCCGCCGGGCCGCGAGCCGTCGATGGGCGGCGGGATCGAGTGGGTCGCCCACCGCGACAACCCGTTCCGGCAGGGCGACGACGCCGACTTCATCAACTCCGACCTCGCCTTCTCGGGCGACTACCTCGTGCAGGGCAACTACGCCGGCTTCTCGATCTGGGACATCGCGGATCCGGCCGCGCCCGCGCTCGTGAGCGCCGTGTCGTGCCCGGGCGGGCAGGGCGACATCAGCACGGTCGGCAACCTGGTCCTCATCGCGATCGACGAGACCATGTCCGACGACTCCTGCGCGGCCGGCCGGGTGCCCGAGACCGAGGAGAACTGGGAGGGGCTGCGCGTCTTCGACATCAGCGACCCCGCGGCGCCCCGGTACGCCGCCGCCGTGCGCACCCGCTGCGGCGGCCACACGCACACGGTCGTGCCCGATCCGGCGAGCACCGACCGCGTGTTCGTCTACATGAACGCCTACAGCCGGGGCGCCTCGCTGCACTGCACCGGACGCAACCCCCTGCAGATCATCGAGGTGCCGCTCGCGGCTCCCGAGAACGCCGCGATCGTGAGCGAGCTCGACCTCTTCGACGACGAGACGGCGTTCGGCCCCGAGGACCGGGTGGCGGGCGGCGCCGAGACCCGGTCGACCACCGGATGCCACGACATCACGGCGTACCCGGCGAAGGCGCTCGCGGTGGCGGCGTGCCGCGGCGACGGGCTGCTCCTCTCGATCGCGGACCCGCTGAACCCGGTGGTCCTCCAGCGCGTCCGCGATCCGGCGGTCACGTTCTGGCACTCGGGCATCTTCGACAACGACGCGACGCGCATCGTGTTCCAGGACGAGCTCGGCGACGGCTTCATCAACACGTGCTCCCCGGCCTACGGCACGGACCGCGGCGCCGACGCGGTGTGGGCCATCCAGCCCGAGGGTCTCGTCAAGGCGGGCACGTACAAGCTGCCGCGCGAGCAGTCCGACCTCGAGAAGTGCGTCGCCCACTCGGGGGGCCTGGTGCCGGTGCCCGGGCGGTTCATCGTCGCGCAGGCGTGGCTCGAGGGCGGCGTCTCGGTCGTCGACCTCACCGACCCCGCGGCGCCCGTCGAGCTCGCCTGGTTCGACCGGCCCTCCTACGGGTACTCGATGGACTACACGGCCGGGATCTGGGCGGTCTACCCCTATCGGGGCTACCTCTACGCGAGCGACATGTACGAGGGCCTCGACGTGCTGCGCCTCACGGATCCGCTCTTCGCCGACGCCGCGCGCTACGACGACACGAGCCTGAACCCGCAGACGCAGCCCGCGTTCTCGTGGGTCTGGCGCGAGGCGCCCGTGGTGCCGACCGCCGCCGAGGAGCGGGCGCCCCTCGAGACGCTCGCGGTGGAGCCGGCCGAGCTCGAGCCCGCGGAGACGGCGACCGTCACGGTGTCGCTGCCGGCGGCATCGCTCACCGCCGGCGAGACGGCCGACGTGTGGTGGATGCCGACGCAGGCCGTGCTCGCGACGGTCACCGCCTCCGCCGACGGCGCGCTCGCACCGACCGAGGTGAACCTCCCCGGCCCCCTCGTCCCCGGCTCGTACGACCTCGTGGTGCGGGGCGACGCCTCGGCGCCGAAGCTCGCCCTCGCGAGCGTCGTCGTGGCCGAGCACACGGCCGCACCGGCGGCGGATGCCGCGCCGGAGACGCCCGACGGCGGGGCCTGGTGGCTGCTCGTGCTCATCCCGTTCGCCATCGCGCTGGCGTACCACGCGGCGCTCGCCGTGCGGCGTCGCCGTCGGACGCTCCGATGACCGCACGAGGCACCCGCTCGCTCGCGGCCCCCGCCGTCGCCCTGGCGGCCGTCGTCCTCGTCGGGGGCGTCGGGTGCGTCGCCGGGTGCACGGCCGACCCGGGGACCGCCTCGACGACGCCGGGCTTCGTCACGCCGGCGCCACCGGCGGGCGCCGAGTCGGACGGCGCGGCCACGGGTGCGACCGTCGACCAGGACGCGACAGCGGCGGACGTCGCCTTCGTCGCCGCGATGATCGTGCACCACGAGCAGGCCGTCGAGCTCGCCGAGCTCGCGCCCGGACGGGTGGCCGACGCGGAGCTCGCCGACCTGGCCGAGCGGATCGCCCTCGTGCAGGCCGACGAGGCCGAGCAGATGCGCACCTGGCTCGAACGTCGCAGCACGCGCGACGTCGCGGCCGAGGAGCACGATCACGCGGACGACATGGCGGGTGCGATCAGCCGCTCGACCCTCGACCGGGCCGCTGAGCTGCGCGGCACGGCCTTCGACCGACTGTTCATCGAGGCGATGGTGCCGCACCACCGCGGCGCGGTCGAGATGGCGGAGGCGCGGCTCGCCGAGCGCGGCGACTCGTCCGTCACCCGGTGGGCGCGCGCGATCGCGACCGCGCAGGCGCTCGAGGTCGACCGGCTCCTCGAGATCGAGGCACGGCTCCCGGCCGGCTGACGTCGGCCGCGCGGCATCCGCTCGGCCGACCGGCGACGGTCAGCCGAGCCGCGACCGGCCGTGGGCCGTCAGCGGCCGAGGAACTTCTGCAGGGCGGCGAGCTCGTCCTCGCTCGGAGCACCCTTCGGCGCTGCACCGCCCGTGCCCAGTCCGAAGCCCGACCCCGTGGGAGCCGACGGCGGGCCGGCCGGCGCGACGCCCGACGCGATCGCGGCGTTCTCGGCGGCGCGCTTCGCGGGGTTGCCCGACCGCGAGCCCGACGACTTCTTCTTGCCCTTGGCGGCCTGCCGCTTGCCGCCGCCGTAGGTGCCGACGCCCGGGATCGGGCCCATGCCGGGGACCTGCGGCACGCCGCCGCGCGCGACGGTCTTCATCATCTTCGCGGCCTGCTCGAAGCGCTGCACGAGCTGGTTCACGTCGGTGACGGTCATGCCCGAGCCCCTCGCGATGCGCAGGCGACGGGAGCCGTTGAGGAGCTTGGGGTTGCGTCGCTCGGCGACGGTCATCGACTGGATGATCGCCTCGGTGCGCACGATCTCGCGCTCGTCGAAGTTCTCGAGCTGCTGCTTCATGCCGCCCGCGCCCGGCAGCATGCCGAGCATCTTCTTGATCGAGCCGGCGCCGCGGAGCTGCTGCATCTGCTTGAGGAAGTCCTCGAGCGTGAACTGCTCGGTCGCGAGCTTCTCGGCGACCTTGATGGCCTCCTCCTCGTCGAAGGCCTGCTGGGCCTGCTCGATGAGCGTGAGGATGTCGCCGAGGTCGAGGATGCGGCTCGCCATGCGGTCGGGGTGGAACGGCTCGAAGTCGTCGAGGCCCTCACCGGTGGACGCGAAGATGATCGGGCGACCGGTGACGGACGCCACGCTGAGCGCGGCGCCGCCGCGCGCATCGCCGTCGAGCTTCGAGAGCACGACGCCCGTGAAGTCCACGCCCTCCTGGAAGGCCTTCGCCGTCGTGACGGCGTCCTGGCCGATCATCGCGTCGATGACGAACAGCACCTCGTCGGGGTTCGTCGCCTTGCGGATGTTCGCGGCCTGCTTCATCATCTCGGCGTCGACGCCGAGGCGGCCGGCGGTGTCGATGACGACCACGTCGTGCTGCGAGCGCACGGCCTGCGCCACAGCGTCCTTCGCGACCTTGACCGGGTCGCCGACGCCGTTGCCGGGCTCGGGCGCGAAGACCGGCACGCCGGCCTGCCCGCCCACGACCTGGAGCTGATTCACGGCGTTCGGACGCTGGAGGTCGGCCGCGACGAGCAACGGGGTGTGGCCGTCCTTCACGAGCCACTTCGCGAGCTTGCCCGCGAGCGTGGTCTTGCCGGCGCCCTGGAGGCCCGCGAGCATGATGACCGTCGGCGGGTTCTTCGCGAACTGCAGCCGGCGCTGCTGGCCGCCGAGGATCGCGATGAGCTCGTCGTTGACGATCTGCACGACCTGCTGCGCGGGGTTCAGCGCCTTGTTGACCTCGTCGCCGAGCGCGCGCTCGCGCACGTGCGCGGTGAACTGCTTGACCACGTCGAGCGAGACGTCGGCGTCGAGCAGGGCGCGACGGATCTCGCGCACGGTGCCGTCGACGTCCGCCGCCGACAGCTTGCCCTTGGTGCGGAGGTTCTTGAAGGTCTCGGCGAGGCGGTCAGACAGGTTTCCGAAGGTAGCCATGGTGCCTTCGATTGTAGGCGAGAGCGGATGCCTCTCAGCTGCACGGGCCGGCGATCAGCCCTCGAAGCGCACGTCGACGACCTCGCGACCGATGTCGATCGCGGCGATGAGCCGCTCGTCGCTGTCGTCGGGGGCGAGCGCGTACTCGAACTCGGCGAACGGCTCACCCGGGCCGTCGGCCTCGGGCCGCAGGTCGACGCGCAGCAGGGACAGCGATCGCAGCGCATCCACCTGCCGGTCGCCCGAATCGCGGCCGATCGCCGCATCGATCTCCTCGGCCTGCTCGAGCTCGGGGTCCAGCAGCACGTCGAGGAACCGCATCACGGGCGTGCTCCCGGAGTCGAGCTGGCTGACGAACGCCGACCGCAGCTCATCGTCGACGAGCTCCAGCTCGCCGACGAGCACCGCCGCGGCATCCAGCGCTGCGCTCGCCACCATCTCGTCCTCGGCCTCGAGCACCACCTCGACCCGCTGGTCGGCGTACTCGATCATCTCCGACCAGTAGTCGCCGACGATCCCGAAGTAGTCGTGCTCGGTCGCCATGATGTCCTCCGCTGCCCTAGCCGACGAGCTTCTGGGCGAACACGTGCGGCGTGAAGCCCGTCAGGTCGCCGATGCCCTCGCCCTGGCCGATGAGCTTGATCGGCAGGCCCGTCTTCTCCTGCACGGCCAGCACGAATCCGCCCTTCGCGCTGCCGTCGAGCTTCGTGAGCACGAGGCCCGTCACGCCGCCGTGCTCGATGAACGCCTCGGCCTGCGCGAGGCCGTTCTGTCCGGTCGTCGCGTCGAGCACGAGCAGCACCTCGCTGATCGGCGCCTGCTTCTCGACGACGCGCCGGATCTTCGACAGTTCGTCCATGAGCCCGCCCTTGGTGTGCAGACGGCCGGCCGTGTCGATGATGACGATCTCGATGCCCTCCTGCTTCGCCTTCTCGACGGTCTGGAAGGCGACGGATGCCGGGTCCTGGCCCTCGCGCTCTGGACGCACGACGTCGACCCCGGCGCGGGACGCCCACGTCGCGAGCTGGTCCACCGCGGCCGCACGGAACGTGTCCGCCGCGCCGACGACGACGCTGCGGTCGTAGCTGCGCAGGAACCGGGCGAATTTGCCGATCGTGGTGGTCTTGCCGACGCCGTTCACGCCGACGACGAGCACCACGGCCGGGCGCTCGGTGAGCTTCAGCGTGGGGTCGTACTTCGAGAGCCGCTCCTCGATGAGCTCCCGCAGCATCCGCTGCACGTCGCGCGGATCGGTCGTGCGGTACCGCTCGACCTGCGCCTTGATCGCGTCGACGATCTCCTCGGTCACGGCCGGCCCGAAGTCCGCGCGGATCAGCGCCGACTCGAGGTCGTCCCATGTGTCCTCGTCGATGGTCTTCGCCCCGAAGACCCCCCGGAGAGCCGCCCCGAGCGACCACGATGCGCGTTCTGCCATGCGATCGAGTCTATTTGCAAGGCCTTGCCGCCCCGGCACGCGCACGGAAGCGTCGAGGGCGACGGAAGGAGACCGGATGACGATCGTGGGATTCCACGCCTCGCACGAGCAGATCGCCCCGGCGCGCCTCCTGCACGCCGTGCAGCGCGCCGAGGAGGCGGGCTTCGACGCCGCGATGTGCTCGGACCACCTCGAGCCATGGAGCGTGCGGCAGGGCGAGTCCGGCTACGCCTGGAGCTGGCTCGGCTCGGTACTGCAGGCGACGCTCATCCCCCTCGGCGTCGTCACGGCTCCCGGCCAGCGCTACCACCCGGCGATCACCGCGCAGGCGATCGCGACGCTCGAGTCGATGTACCCGGGCCGTTTCTGGACGGCGCTCGGCAGCGGCGAGGCGCTCAACGAGCACGTCACGGGCGACCCGTTCCCGCGGAAGGCCGAGCGCGACGAGCGCCTCCGCGAGTCGGTCGACGCGATCCGACGGCTGCTCCGCGGCGAGGAGGTGACGGCCGACGGCCACGTGCGCCTCGACCGCGCCCGCGTCTGGAGCCTGCCGCCGGTGCCGCCGCCGCTGCACGTCGCGGCCGTGAGCTCCGAGACGGCGCGTTCGGGGGCCGCGTGGGCCGACGGCCTCATCACGGTCGACCAGCCCCGCGACGCGCTCCGCGAGGTCATCGGCGCCTACCGCGACGCCGGCGGGCACGGCCCCGTCGCCGTGCAGGTGCACCTGAGCTGGGCGCGCACCGACGAGGAGGCGCTCGCGATCGCGCACGACCAGTGGCGCACGGGCGTCCTCCCGGGCCCGACGATCTGGGAGATCGACCGCCCCGAGGCGTTCGATGCGGCCACGGCGGATGCCACGCCCGACGACGTCGCCCGCACGGTGCAGGTCTCGAGCGACCCCGCCCGCCACCTGGCGAAGCTCGCCGAGCTCGTCGACGCCGGCGCCGACCGCGTGTTCCTGCACCACGTCGGCACCGAGCAGGACGAGTTCATCGACGTCTTCGGCGAACACGTCGTGCCCGAACTGAAGGTGACGGGACGATGAAGATCACCGACCGCAGCGACCTGTGGTGGAAGACGGCCGTGGTGTACTGCCTCGACGTCGAGAAGTACCTGGACTGGAACGACGACGGCATCGGCGACTTCGAGGGCCTCTCGCACCGGCTCGACCACCTCGCGGAGCTCGGCGTCAGCTGCCTCTGGCTCATGCCGTTCCAGCCGTCGCCGCGCCGCGACGACGGCTACGACATCACCGACTTCCAGGCCATCGACCCGCGCTACGGCTCCCTGGGCGACTTCGTCGAGTTCATGCGCACCGCGAAGGACCGGGGCATGCGGGTCATCATCGACTTCGTGATGAACCACACGTCCGACCGACATCCGTGGTTCCAGGACGCGCGGCGCAGTCGCGACTCGCGGTTCCGCGACTTCTACGTCTGGCGCGACGAGCCGCCGAAGCAGCAACCGCAGGTCGTGTTCCCGGGCGAGGAGTCGAGCGTCTGGGAGTACGACGAGCGCACCGACCAGTACTACCTGCACAGCTTCTACCGGCACCAGCCCGACCTGAACATCGCGAACCCAGCCGTGCGCGACGAGATCGCGAAGACCATGGGCTTCTGGCTCGAGCTCGGCGTCTCGGGGTTCCGCGTCGACGCCGTGCCGTTCCTCATCGAGCCGCCGGCCGGCGTCGACGTCGGCGATCCGCACGACTTCCTCCGCGACATCCGCCGGTTCCTGCAGCGCCGCTCGAGCGACGCGATCCTGCTCGGCGAGGTGAACCTCGATTACGCGGGGCAGCTCGACTTCTTCGGCCACGTCGACGCACCGGCCGAGCTCACGATGCAGTTCGACTTCCCCGTCATGCAGCGCATGTACCTGTCGTTCGTCCGCGAGGACGCGACGCCGCTCGCGGAGATGCTCGCCGAGCGTCCCGAGCTGCGCATCGAGGCCCAGTGGGCGAACTTCGTGCGGAACCACGACGAGCTGACGCTCGACAAGCTGAGCGACGAGGAGCGCGAGGAGGTCTTCGACGCCTTCGCGCCCGAGGAGTCCCAGCGCATCTACGGGCGCGGCATCACCCGACGGCTCCCCCCGATGGTCGGCGGTGATCCGCGGCGGATCGAACTGGCCTACAGCCTCCTCTTCTCGCTGCCGGGCACCCCGGTGCTCTTCTACGGCGAGGAGATCGGCATGGGCGAGAACCCCGACCTCGGCGGGCGCCTGACCGTGCGGTCGCCCATGCAGTGGTCGACCGAGGCGAACGGCGGGTTCTCGCGCGCGCCGGCGCGCAAGCTCGTGGCGAAGCCCCCGACCGACGGCTACGCGCCCGAGCACGTGAACGTGGAGTCGCAGATGCACGACTCCGAGTCGCTGCTCGCGAAGATCCGCCACTTCGCGCACCGGTTCCGCAGCTCGCCCGAAATCGGGTGGGGACGGCTCGAGCTGCTCGACGCCGGCGAGCCCGCCGTGCTCGCGCACCGCCTCTCGGCCGACGTCGGCAGCTTCATCGCGGTGCACAACTTCGCGTCGACGCCGGTGACCGTGCGCCTCCCGCTCGGGGAGGTGCCGGAGGAGGCGCGGCTCTCCGACCTGCTGTCCGACACGGTCGTGCCGATCGACGATCGCGGGCGGGCCGAGGTGGAGGTGGGCGCCTACGGGTACCGGTGGTTCCGCACGGTCGACTCGCGCGACCGACGGCTCACCTGAGCCGCGGCGAGCGGATGCCGCGCGACGGCGTCAGCTCGCCTTCGCCTCGCGCTCCTCGCGCACGCGCTGGCCCACGACGGCCGAGACGCCGTCCTGGCGCATCGAGACCCCGTAGAGGGCGTCGGCGATCTCCATCGTGCGCTTCTGGTGCGTGATCACGATGAGCTGGCTCGACTCGCGCAGGTCTTCCAGGGTCGTGAGCAGGCGCCCGAGGTTCGCGTCGTCGAGCGCGGCCTCGACCTCGTCCATGATGTAGAACGGGCTCGGGCGGGCCTTGAAGATCGCGATGAGCAGCGCGACCGCGGCGAGCGAGCGCTCGCCGCCCGAGAGCAGGGAGAGGCGCTCGATCTTCTTGCCGGCGGGCTTCACCGACACCTCGATGCCGGTCGTCAGCATGTCGTCGGGGTCGGTCAGCGCGATCCGGCCCTCGCCGCCGGGGAACAGCACCGGGAACACCTCCGCGAACGCCGCGCGCGTGTCCTCGAACGCTCCCCGGAAGATCGACTCCATCTTGCCGTCGATCTCCTCGATGATCGTGAGGAGGTCCTTGCGGGTGTTCGCGAGGTCGGTGAGCTGCTCGGTGAGGAACTGGTGCCGCTGCTCGAGCGCCGCGAACTCCTCGAGCGCGAGCGGGTTCACGCGCCCGAGCTGCGCGAGCTTGCGCTCGGCGGCGGCGAGGCGGCGCTGCTGCTCCTCGCGCACGAACGGGCGAGGCTCGGCGTCCTCGGACTCGGCCGGCACCTCGGCATCGGGGCCGTACTCGGCCACGAGCACGTCCTCGGTCAGCCCGAGCTCCGACTCGGCGCGTTCGACGAGCCCGGCGGCGTGCAGCTTCTTCTCGTAGATGCGCAGCTCCAGGCCGTGGACGTCCTCGGTCACGGCGTGCAGCCGCGCGCGCACGGCGGCCTCCTGCCGTCGCACGCGCTGCAGCTCCTCGTTGCGGCTCGAGCGCTGCGCTTCCGCCCGTCCGAGCGCCACGCGCGCCTCGGCGACCGAGGCGTCGACCGACGCGAGCACCGCGGGAAGGGACTCGGCGACCCGCGACGCCGCCGCGAGCTGCGCACGGCGGAGCACCGCCCGCCGCGCGGCATCCGCTGCGGCCTGCTGCTCGGACTCGAACTGGCGCTCCATGGCCCGCACCCGGGCCTCCTCGGCGCGCACGCGCTCCTTGGCGGTCTCGACCCGGAGACGCGCCTCGACCTCGAGCTCGCGCGCACGGTCGAGCGCCGACACTGCGCCGTCGCGGGCGGTCGCGTCGAGCACCGGACGCGGCACCGCGCGGGCCGCCTCGAGCGCCGCCTTCGCAGCCTCCGCGGCGCGCTCGGCCTCGGCGACGCGCTCCTGCGCGTTCGCGGCCGCCTGCTCGAGGCGCGCGGCCTCGGCGTCGGCGGCCTCGACCTGCACGCGAGCGCGGTTCAGCAGCTCGGTGCGCTGGGCGAGCTGCGCGTCGTACTCGCGCAGCGCGGCGAGCGCGGCCTTCGCCTGCTCCTTCGAGCGCTCGACGAGCTCGCGCTGCTCGGCGAGCTCGAACCGGCTGCGCTCGAGCTCCGAGCGCACCTCCTCGAGGCGGGCGCCCGCGCGATCGCGTTCGGCGATGAGCTCGATGCGGCTCTGCTCACGGCCGGTGCCGCCGCGCACGACGTAGCGGCCGACGACGGTGCCGTCCCTGGTGATGACGGTGGCCGGCCCCTCGAGTCGCGCGAGCGCGGGCTCCGCGGCGCGGGCGGCGGCGAGGTCGTCGGCGATGAGCACCTCGGCGAGCAGCGCCGTCACGCCCGAGGGGGCGGTGACGACGTCGGATGCCGCGGTGAGCCCGTCGACCGCGGTGGCCGTGCGTGGCTCGATGCCCGGGTGGGCGAGTGCGAGCGCGACACGGCCGAGCTCGCCGCGCTCGGCGTGCTCGAGCGCGCGCCAGGCGGCGTCGCGGTCGTCGACGAGCACGGCGTCGGTGAGCGAGCCGAGCGCGGCGGCGATCGCGGCCTCGAACCCGGGCTCGACGTGCAGCGATTCCGCGAGGAGCCCACGGACGCCGTCCACGTTCGCGGCGACGAGCGCCGCCGAGCCGTCCTTCTGGTCGAGCGCGAGCGAGAGCGCGGCCGTGCGTGCGGCGAGCGCTCCCTGCTCCCGTTCGCGGGCGTGCAGCTCCTCGCGGATGCGCTCGATCTCGGCCTCGGCCTCGAACACGCCGGCCTGCGCGAGCTCGTAGGCCTCGTCGAGGTCGGTCTCGGCGTCGCCGCCCGCCGCGGCCTCCGCCTCGACGCGCGCGAGCGCGACGCCCGCGGTCTCCCGGCGCGCGGCGGCCGCCTCGAGTGCGTTGGCGTGCCGGAGCACCTCGCCGCGCACCGCGGCGAGCTTGGATGCGGCCGTGTCGGCCTGCCCGGCGAGGCCCGAGAGCTCGAGGTCGTAGGCCGTCACCTGCGCGCTCTGGCGGGCGATGCCCTGGTCGACGACGTCGAGCTCGTTGCGCGCGGTCCGGGTCGCGACCACCGCGGACTCGAGAGCGGAGGCCGCGTCGCCCACGGCGGCGGTGAAGCCGTCGAGGCCGTCGGACGCCTCGTCGATCATGGCGCGGGTGACGCTCGGCGCGGCATCCGCCGGCTCGACCTGCGCGCCGAGCAGGGCGATGCGCTGCCTGGCGAGCGCGTCGAGCGCACGCAGGCGCTCCTGCGCCGACTCCAGCGCGTGCGTGGTCGAGCGGGCCGCGTCGACGTCGTCGCCGAGGTAGGTCGCCTCGAGCCGCTCGACCTTCGCCTGGTGCTGCTCGAGCTCCTCCTGCAGCACGAGTCGCTCGCTGTGGCGCTCGTGCTCGCTCCGGCCGTGCTCCTCGAGCGCGCGGCGGAGGCCGACCACCTCGTCGGCGAGCAGGCGGGCGCGCGCGTCCCGCACGACGGCGGCGATGGTGGCCGCCTCGCGGGCGACCTCGGCCTGCCGTCCGAGCGGCTTCAGCTGGCGGCGGATCTCGCCGGCGAGGTCGCTCAGGCGCGTGAGGTTCGCCTGCATCGCGTCGAGCTTGCGGAGGGTCTTCTCCTTGCGCCGCCGGTGCTTCAGGATGCCGGCGGCCTCCTCGATGAAGCCGCGCCGGTCCTCGGCGCTCGCGTGCAGCACCGCGTCGAGCTGTCCCTGCCCGACGATGACGTGCATCTCGCGGCCGAGGCCGGAGTCGCTGAGCAGCTCCTGCACGTCGAGGAGGCGGCACGTCTCGCCGTTGATCGCGTACTCGCTCTGGCCGTTGCGGAACAGCGTGCGCGAGATCGTGACCTCGGTGTACTCGATGGGCAGCGCGCCGTCGGCGTTGTCGATCGTGAGGCTGACCTCGGCGCGTCCGAGCGGCCCGCGCGTCGCGGTGCCGGCGAAGATGACGTCCTCCATCTTGCCGCCGCGGAGGGTCTTCGCGCCCTGCTCGCCCATCACCCACGCGAGCGCGTCGACGACGTTGGACTTGCCCGAGCCGTTGGGGCCGACGATGCAGGTGACGCCCGGTTCGAACGCGAACGTCGTCGGCTGAGCGAAGGACTTGAAGCCCTTCAGCGTCAGGCTCTTGAGGTACATGCTCCCCCGGGTTCGGCTCGATGGTGCGGATGCCTCGCAGCAGCGTACCCGAGACGGGCCCCCACGCCCCGCCGCGCGCGCCGTCACCGCCCGATCGACCCTTGCCGCCGACGCTGCGCCCGCGCTAGTCTGGGCGGCTGCCTGCGCCCAGGTGAGGAGCGATCATGAGCGTCGAGATCCGTCCGATCCGACTCCCCCACCACGCCGGCGCGGCCGATGACGCCGAGCTGGGCGCCTACGCCGCGCTTCTGCGGCGCCTCGACATCGAGGCACTGGGCACCTCCGACCTGTCCCGCCGGCCCAGGGAGGTGCTGCAGGACCTGCGCCGGGCCGACTTCACGCGCTACACCGCGATCGGCGCGTTCGACGCCGATCGGCTGGTCGGCCTCGTCGAGGTGCAGTGGGAACTCGATGACGACGCCGCGACGGCGTACATCGAGGTCCTGGGCGTCGAGCCCGACCGGCGACGCGCGGGCATCGGCTCGGCGTTGCTCGCCGCCGCCGAGGAGGCGTCGCGCACGGCGGGGCGCCCCACCACCGTGCTCTCGGCCGACCACCTGATCGACGCGGCCGACGCGGCCGGCTCCCGCCTCCACGCGCCGCAGGGCGACGCCGACATCGCGGCCGATGCGCCGGCGGTCCGATTCGCGCTCGCACGCGGCTATGCGCTCGGCCAGCTGTACCGGGTGAGCGCCATGGACGTCGCAGGGCGGGGCGACGAGTTCCGACGGCTGCTCGGCGCATCGCTCGAGCAGGCAGCCGACGGCTACCGCCTCGTGGCCTGGCAGGACGAGGCCCCGGAGGAGCTCCTCGACTCGCTCGCGGCCGCTCACGAGCGCATGTCGACCGACCCGCCGGCGGGCGCCATCGAATGGGGGCTCGAGCAGTGGGACGCCGCGCGCATCCGCGACGGCGAGCGCCGTGCGCGCGACGTGGGACGAACGCACCTCAACGTCGTCGCGGTCGCCCCCGACGGCGAGGTCGCCGGCTTCACCGAGCTGTCGCTCCTGCCCGACTCCGCGGCGGTCGAGCAGTGGGACACGATCGTGCTCGCCCCGCACCGGGGCCACCGCCTCGGTATGCGGATGAAGCTCGCGAACCTCGTCGCCCTCGACGACGCCGACCCGACGCGCGAGCGCATCTACACGTGGAACGCCGACGAGAACGAGCACATGCTCGCGATCAACGTGGCGCTGGGGTTCCGTCCGTTCGCGTTGGAGTCGACGTGGCAGCGACCGGCCGCGGCATCCGGAGCCGCTGGCACCTCGGGCAGAAGTGCGACGACCGGTTCATGAAGGCCTCACGCACCATGGGCGTGCCGCAGCGCGGGCAGGGCAGGCCGGCGCGCCCGTAGGCGTTGAGCGAGTGGGCGAAGTAGCCGGATGCCCCGTTGACGTTGACGTACTGCTCGTCGAAGCTCGTGCCGCCCTCGGCGAGCGCCTTGCCCAGCACCCCGCGGACCGCCGTGAGCAGCTCGCGGGCCCGGCGGCGCGGGATGGACGAGGCGGGCTGCTCGCCGTGCAGCCGCACCGCCCACAGCGACTCGTCGGCGTAGATGTTGCCGACGCCGCTCACGAGGTTCTGGTCGAGCAGCACGCGCTTCACGCCCGACGAACGGCGCCCGAACGCGTCGAGGAAGGCGCGGTCGTCGAAGGCGGGGTCGAGCGGGTCGCGAGCGATGTGCGCGACCTGGGCTGGGATGCTGCGCGCCCACGCTCCGGTCACGCCCGCCGAGAACCCGGCGATCTCGCCGTCGGCCGTGGGCACGAGGCGGTCGACGGCGAGCGAGCCGAACGTGCGCTGGTCGACGAAGTCGACGCGGAGCTCGCCGTGCTCTGGATGTTCGAGGTGCAGCCGGATGCGGGCATGCCGGTCGTCGCCCGGGTGGTCGGGCGTCCGCAGCAGCAGCTGGCCGCTCATGCCGAGGTGCCCGACGATGGCACGGTCGGGCGAGATCGGCAGCCAGAGGAACTTGCCGCGTCGCACGGCGGCCTCGATGCGGGCGCCCGTGAGGGTCGCCTCGAAGTCGCCGGATGCCGCGTCGTGCCGGGTCAGCGAACGCGTGTCGAGCACGTCGACGGCGGCGATGCGCGCGCAGGTGACCGCGGGTGCGAGTCCGGCGCGGACGACCTCGACCTCGGGAAGCTCGGGCACGTCAACGGCTGTTCAGGTCGGTCCAGGCCTCGAGCGCGGCGGCCATCTCGGCCTGCTTCTTGCTGGAGCCCTCGCCGCTCGCCTGGACGAGCTCGCCGACCGACACGGTGGCGATGAAGTGCTTGTTGTGGTCGGGTCCGGACTCGGCGACCGTGTAGACGGGCGGCGGCGCGCTGCGTCGCGCGGCGATCTCCTGCAGGCTCGTCTTCGGGTCCATGGCCGCACCGAACCGGTCGGGGTCGGCGAGGAGCGGCGTGACGAGGCGCAGCACCAGCGCCGTTGCGGCATCGCCGCCGGCATCGAGGTAGACCGCGCCGATGATCGCCTCGACGGTGTCGGCGAGGATCGACGGCTTGTCGGCTCCGCCGGTCATGGTCTCGCCTCGGCCGAGCCGGACGTACGAGCCGACGCCGATGGACCGGCCGACCTCGGCGAGCGCGGCGCTCGAGACGAGGCTCGCGCGACGCTTGGCCAACTCGCCCTCGTCGAGCTCGGGGTGGTCGCGGAACAGCTTGACCGTGACGGCCTGCCCCAGGATGGAGTCGCCGAGGAACTCGAGGCGCTCGTTGGTGGGGATGCCGCCGTTCTCGTACGCGAACGACCGGTGCGTGAGCGCGAGCTGGAGGAGGGCCGGATCCACCTCGACCTGCAGCGTGCGCTGCAGCTCGTCGAGCGTGGGATCTGGATTCCCTGCCTGCTCCGTTCGCGTCACGACCGGTCGGTGGCGTGCCTGCGGCCGACTAGACGTCGGCGACCTTGCGGCCCTTGTACTCGAGGAAGAGCGGGGTGCCCGCCGAGTCCTCGACGACCTTCGCGCGGTGCGGAAGGCTGTAGGTGACCTTGCCGTTCTCGACGGTCTTGACGAGCGTGGGGACCTCGGCCTTCCACTGCGAACGGCGCGCGTGGGTGTTGGCTCGTGACTTCTTCCGCTTGGGAACAGCCATGACTCTCTCTCAATCTCTCTGCTGGTCGGCCTCGGGTGCAGCACCCGTGCCTTGGTCTTCGGAAGCCTTGAACCCCGCGAGCGCGTCCCACCTCGGGTCGCGCTGCTCAGGGGTGACGAGTTCCGGATGATCGGCCAGTCGGAGCCCGGTCACTGGGTCGAGACCCGGGCAGTCCGGCCGGCACACCGGCTGGAACGGCAGTGCCAGCACCACCGCATCTCGGATGAGCGATTCAAGATCCACGTGGTCGTCTTGAACCTCATACTCGAAAGCTTCCCCAGAATGATACGCGAAAAGCTCCTGGAACTCGACTTCGACGGGCAGGGCGATGTCGATGAGGCAGCGACCGCACTCCCCTTCGGCGACCGCGTCGACCTCGGCGGTGACGAGGATCCCCTCGTGCACGGACTCGAGACGGGCGTCGAGATCGAGCTCGGAACCCTCTCGCACCGAGACGAGGCCCTCGCCCATCTGCTGGGCGACGGGGATCGCGAGGCGCTGCTCGCGCATCTCGCCGGGACGATTCACGAGGTCGCGCGCGTTCAGGCTGAACGGCGAATGCTGGGTGGCCACGATCGACGATTCTACGCCCCGGGAGCAACCCGATCGCCGAGCAGGCGGCGGGCCCGCTCGAAGAGCGAGCGCGGCACGAAGACGGCCCTCGCGCGCTCCCCCGCCGTGGCGTCGGCGAGCAGCGCCGTCCTCGCCGTGACGAGGTCCTCGGCGATCCCGGGACCACCCGCCGCACGACCCACGGGACCGTACCGTTCGCGCTCCACGCCGTCGCGGAGGCGCAGCAGCGCGCCGCGGGCGACGACGTCCTCGGCGAACGCCGGGCGTGCGGCCATGCGCGCCGCGAAGGCGCGCGCGGTCTCGACGTCGCCGAGCCCGGTGCCGAGGTCGCGAGCCGTGGCGACGAGCTCGTCCCACGCGGCATCCGCCGGCCGCTCGCCCCGCCGGATGCGGCCCATTCGACTGAGGCGCTGGCTCCCGCGGAACGCCGCGGGGGTCACGAGCAGCACGAGCACGACGAGCAGCAGCGCACCGCCGCGCAGCCACAGGTCGCCCGCCGAGCCGAGCACGCCGCCGTCGGGGCCTGCGAGCCCGCGGTCGGGATCGAGTTCGGGACGTCCGCTCGCGCCCGGCGTCGACGTCGCCGCGTTGGGGATGTTCGGTCCCTGCTCCTCGCCTGCGTTGGGTCGCGAGTAGTCGGGCACGAGGCCGCGGCCCGGCGTCGGCTCGAACGGCACCCAGCCGACGCCCTCGAAGTACAGCTCGGGCCACGCGTGCAGGTCGTGCGAGTCGACCTCGACGCGCTGCACGCCCTCGACGCGCTCCTCGGTGGGCGAGCCCTGCGTGTAGCCGATCGAGATGCGCGCCGGGATGCCGACCTCGCGGGCGAGCACGGCCATGGTCGAGGCGAAGTGCACGCAGTAGCCGGCCTTCGTCTCCAGGAACCGGGCGATGACGTCGAACCCGCCGCCGTCGTACCCCTCCTCGACGGGCGCCTCGGTGGAGTAGTCGAAGTCGGGGCCGCGCAGGTACGCTTGGATGGCGACCGCGGCGTCGTACTTCGTGGCGGTGCCGGACGTGACCGCCGCGGCGGTGTCGGTGATGATCTGCGGCATCTCGTCGGGCAGCTCGAGGAACGGGGCGAACTGCTCGGGCACGTTGCTCGCCGCGCGCAGCTGCGCCGGCGTCGGCTCGACGTCGAGTCGCGTCACGCGGTAGCGCTGCCCGTCGGTGTTCGAGTCGACGCTGCGCACCGTGAGCGAGCCGTCGTCCCAGAACCACGAGCCGCGGAGGCCCTCGATGGCGGCCGTCGGGTACGGCACGGGCAGCCAGGTCGTGCTCACGTCGTCGATCACGACGTCGATCGGATGCTCCGCCGTCTGCACGCGCCGCGACAGGCCGTCGGGCCGCGGCATGGCGTCGACGGTGTTGTCGCCGTCGACGGCGCGTTCGGTGGCGCTCCACACCTCGCCCTCGAAGCGGTCGAGCGTCAGGAGGGTGAAGTACGGGCGGTCGCCGTCGCGCGCCAGGTAGTGGAACGCGGCCCTGGCGTCGGGCCGGCGCAGGTCCCGGCCGAGGTCGATGAACGGGCTCACGCCGCGGGCGAAGAGGGTGCCCTGCGACGGCGAGCCGAGCAGCAGGCTCGTCGAGATGCTCGGCGTCGACGCCGCCAGCACGGATGCCGCGAGCAGGCCGACGGCCGCGAGCCCGAGCGACGCGCCGAGCGTCGACACGATGGGCACGCGCTTGGGGGCGATGACCGTCGCGGCCTGGCCGGTGCTCTGGCCCGCCGGATCCTCACCGGCGAGGAGCTGCGCGCGGCGTCGCACGCGCACGTCGACGCGGAGCAGCAGCAGGTATGCCGCGGCGGTCAGCACGAGGGTCGGCAGCTCGGCGCCCGCCTCGATGATGAAGCCCGGGATGAGGATCGGCACGAGTGCGGGCGCGGCGGCGAGCGCGGGCATGCGCACCGTCTGCACGAGGATGTCGGTGACGACGGCGAGCAGCCCGATGCCGAGCGCCAGTGCGAACGACAGCGGCGGCACGGTGAGGGCGGGCACCGACTGCTGCTCGATCGTGCGCTGCGCGCCCACGAAGAGCTCGCCGAACGTCTCGAAGGTGCCCTGCGTCGGGATGATCAGCGCGATGCTCGTGCCGCCGCCGAACAGCAGCGTGAGCAGCAGCAGGAGCACGCCGAGCTCCAGGACGGGGACGAGCGACGGCGGCGTGCGAGCGGCGCGGAGCCCGAAGGCCGAGAACAGCGTGCCCGCCGCGATGAACGCGCAGAGCCACCACCAGCCGCTGCCCGAGAGGAGCGGGCCGAGCGCCATCGCCGACACCGCGAGCAGCAGGAACGACGCGGTCGTGAGCGCGAGGCGCTGGGCGCGGGTGAGCGGCGCGGAGTCAGCGTCCATCGCCCACCTCCCCGGGCTCGTCGTCGCTGCTCGCGTCGATCGCGCCGCTGCGGCGCGCGGCCGCCGTGATGCCGGCCCAGGCCTCGCCGATGTCGGCGGGTCGACGCAGCCGGATGATGCGCCAGTCGGCGTCCTCGAGCTCGTCGAGGACGCGCCGCGAGACGCCCTCCACGGCGAAGGCGATCGCCGGCTCGAGCGTCGGGCGCAGGGCGACGAGGTTCCGCGCGTCCTGCTCGTCGGGGTCGATGAGCACCGCGAACCCCGGCGCCCGCGCCTCGCGGGCGCGCGGCCGGCCCTCGGAGCCCCCGGGCTCGTTGCCGGCGTGGGCGGAGATTCTCGGCTCCTCGAGCCGGGCGAGGTCCTCGAGCAGCATCCGGTCGCCGCCGGGCATGCGATAGCCGCCGTCGTAGGCGGCCCCGGTGGTGACGCCGCGCTCGGGATCGGCGATCTGCGTGCAGCGCACGCGGAAGCCGCGCTCGAGCAGGTGCACCCCGATGGACGCGGCGAGCTCGATGCCGAGCTCGTACCCGGAGTGCGGGGTGTCGTCGTGCTCGCGGCGGAGCGACGCGACGCGCGGACGGCCCGAGAGCGTGGTGTCGAGCAGCAGGCGCGCCTCGGGGTCGCCGCGCTGCTCCTCCTCGCGCACCATGAGCTCGCCGCGCCGGGCGGTCGCCGCCCAGTGCACGCGGCGGAGCGGGTCGCCGTAGCGGTACTCGCGGGCGATGAGCTCGTCGGAATTCGGGTGCGTGCGCCGCTGCAGCCCGTGCACCACGCCGTCGATCGACGCGGCGCTGCCCAGCGCGGCGTCGAGCACCGTGACGCGCGGCGTCACCACGAGCTCGTGCCCGGTGCCCACGTCGCGGTCGATGCGCGCGAGCCCGAACGGGTCGAAGACCGCCACGCGCAGCGGACCGATCGTCGGAACGCCGCGCCGTGGCATCCGCACCCGGTACTCGAGGCGCACGGTGTCGTCGCCCGACGGGAGCACGCTCTCGTACGGACCGATGCCCGGCAGGATCGCCTCGGGCGGCGCCTGGATGCCGTCGGGCGTCGTGTCGCGCCAGTGCGCGCCGTCGAACGTGCGCCGGCCGCGGTTCTTCACCACGAGCGAGACCCGGGTCCACCCGCCGGCCGGCACGACCGGCGGGGCGAACGTGCGCGTCACGGCGAGTCGCGGCGTGCGGACGAGCACGAAGACGGCCGCCGCGAGGGGCATCGCGATGCCGACGAACGCGAGGAGCATGACGTCGCGCAGGTCGAACCAGAGCGACACGGCGAGCAGCAGCACGCCCACCGCCACGAGCGCGCCCCCGCGCCTGGTGAGTCGCGGCCAGGCCGAGACGCGGACGGAGCGGGGGCGGGACACGGCTAACTCCTTCGTGCGCTGCCGACCGGAACCGGCGTCTCCCCCACGATGCGCCGCACGATGGCGTCGATGAGCGGCCCGCTGTCGCGGTCGTGCGCGCCGATGGCACGGCTCGTGGGCACGAGGCGGTGGGCGAGCACGGGCACCGCCAGGGCGTCGACGTCGTCGGGCAGCACGAAGTCGCGGCCGTGCATGGCGGCGTGCGCCTTCGCCGCGCGGATGAGCTGCAGCGTGGCCCGCGGGCTCGCGCCGAGGCGGAGCTGACGATCTTCACGGGTGGCGCGGGCGAGCTGCACCGCGTACTCCTTCACCGGCTGCGAGGTGAACACGTGCTGCACGCCCTGGATCATGTCGCGGAGCTCGGCGAGCGACACGACCGGCTCGAGCCGGTCGAGCGGGCTCGACGTCTCGCGGGTGGAGAGCATCGCGATCTCGTCGGCGGGCGACGGGTAGCCCATCGAGACCCGGGCCATGAAGCGGTCGCGCTGCGCCTCGGGCAGTGGGTACGTGCCCTCCATCTCGACCGGGTTCTGGGTCGCCACCACGGTGAACGGCTGATCGAGCACGTAGGTCGTGCCGTCCGCCGTGACCTGGCGCTCCTCCATGCACTCGAGCAGGGCGGACTGGGTCTTCGGGCTGGCGCGGTTGATCTCGTCGCCGATGACGAGGTTCGCGAACACCGGGCCGCGCTTGAACTCGAACTGCCGGGTCGACTGGTCGAAGACGCTCACGCCCGTCACGTCGCTCGGCAGGAGGTCGGGGGTGAACTGGATGCGGCTCACGCTCGCGTCGACCGATCGGGCCAGCGCCTTCGCCAGCATCGTCTTGCCGACGCCGGGCACGTCCTCGATGAGCAGGTGGCCCTCGGCGAGCAGCACGGTCAGCGCGGCCGTGATGGCCTCGCGCTTGCCGGCGATGACGGCCTCGACGTTCTGCACGATGCTCGCCGCGAGCGAGCCGACCTCGTCGATCCCGAGCGCGAGCTCGGTGCGGCCGGCGTCGGCCTGGCCGCCCACGGTGACCGCCGCCTCGCTCATGCCGTCACCGCTCCCTGCAGGTAGTCGGCCACGACGAGGGGCACGTACGGCGACACGTCGCCGCCGAGCGCGGCCACCTGACGCACGAGCGAGCTCGAGACGTGGGCGTTCGCCGGGTCGGGCAGGAGGAAGACGGTCTCGACGCCCGCGAGATGCCGGTTCACGATCGCCATGGGTGTCTCGTACGCGACGTCGACCTGCGAGCGGATGCCCTTCACGAGCACCGTCGCGCCCACGTCGGTGCAGTAGTCGACGAGGAGCCCCATGCTCCAGGAGGCGACCACGATGCGACCCTCGATGCCGGCGTCGACGATCGACTTCTCGATGAGCGCCACGCGCTGCGCGATGGGCAGCAGAGCCGTCTTGTCGGGGTTGTGCACCACCACGACGTGCAGCTCGTCGTACAGCCCCGCGGCCCGACCGATGACGTCGAGATGGCCGAGCGTGACGGGGTCGAACGAGCCTGGGACGACGGCGATCCGCTGCATACGCACCAGCGTAGTGCCCGCTCGCGGCACTGGAAGCGCTGTCGGAGAGTCTCAGCCCTTGCTCAGGAATCCGCTGGTCTCGGCGTCCAGCCGGCGGCGCACCTCGGCCGCGAGGGCGGCGTGTCGGCCGAGCCCCGGGTCGTCGGCGAGCACCTCCGCGGCGAGGTCGCGGGCGTCGGAGATGACGTCGCCGTCTCGCACGACGCGCAGGAGCTTCAGCGACGAGCGCCCGCCCGACTGGCTCGCCCCGAGCACGTCGCCCTCCTGCCGCAGCTCGAGGTCGACGCGGGCCAGCTCGAACCCGTCGAGCGTCGCCGCGACGGCCTCGACGCGCTGGCGCGCGAGCGAGCCCGCCTCCGCGTTCGTGACGAGGAGGCACAGGCCCGGCACGCTCCCCCGGCCGACCCGGCCGCGGAGCTGGTGCAGCTGCGAGACGCCGAACCGGTCGGCGTCGACGACGACCATGGCGCTCGCGTTCGGCACGTCGACGCCCACCTCGATGACGGTCGTGGCGACGAGCACGTCGATCTCGCCCGCCGCGAACGCGCGCATCGCGGCATCCTTCTCGTCGGCGCTCATGCGACCGTGCAGGGGCGCGACGCGCTTGTCGGCGAAGCGCGGGTGCGCGGCGAGCTCGGCGAGCACCGAGGTCACGGATGCCGCGGGCGCCCCGCCCTCGGCCTCTCCCTCGAGCGGCTCGCCGTCATCCTCCGCGACCTTCGCCTCGATCGCCGGGCACACCACGAAGCCCTGGCGGCCGAGCTCGACCTCCTCGGCGAGCCGCTCCCAGACGCGCGGCCGCCAGCCCGGACGGTCCGCGAGCGGCACCACGAACGACTCGATGCCGGCCCGGCCCGCGGGGAGCTCCCGGATCGTGGACACGTCGAGGTCGCCGAACACGGTCATGGCGACCGTGCGCGGGATGGGCGTCGCCGTGAGCACGAGCACATGCGGCGGGTGCTGGCCCTTGAGTCGCAGCGCCTCGCGCTGGTCGACGCCGAACCGATGCTGCTCGTCGACGACCACGAGCCCGAGGTCGGCGAACGACACCGTGTCGCCGATGAGCGCGTGCGTGCCGACGACGATGCGGGACTGGCCGGCGGCCGCCCGCAGCAGCGCCTTCTTGCGCTCGGCGGTCGGCAGTTGGCCCGTGAGCAGCGTGGGCATGAGCTTCGCAGCCAGGTCGGGGCCGAGCATCCGCGCGATCGACCGCACGTGCTGCGCCGCGAGCACCTCGGTGGGCGCGAGGAGCGCCGACTGCCCGCCCGAGTCGGCGACCGCGAGCATGGCGCGCAGCGCGACGAGCGTCTTTCCCGAGCCCACCTCGCCCTGCACGAGCCGGTTCATCGGCACGGGCTGTCCGAGGTCGTCGGCGATCTCGCCGCCGACCTCCTGCTGGTCGTCGGTGAGCGTGAACGGGAGCGACGCGTCGAAGCGGGCCAGCAGGCCCTCGGGCGCCGGTGGCCGCGCGGTCGTGGAGTGCTCGCGCAGCTCGGCCCGGCGCAGCAGCAGCGCCGTCTGCAGCACGAACGCCTCGGTGAAGCGCAGCGTGCGGCGTGCCGACTTCCAGTCGGCCTCGGTCTCGGGCCGGTGGACCTGCTCGAGCGCCCGCCGGTGGTCGAGCAGCGAGCGCGCTCCGCGGACCTGCTCGGGCAGCGGGTCGTCGACGGGGCCGAGTCCGTCGAGCAGCAGTGCGATCGACTTCGCGAGCTGCCAGCTGGCGAGGGTGCCGGTGGCCGGGTAGATCGGGATGGGCGCCTCGACCCAGCGCTTCGCGGCATCCGTGGCGACGATCTCGGCGTCGTCGAAGAGCTCGTAGTCGGGATGCGCGAGCTGCCGGTTGCCCTTGTAGTCGCCGACCTTGCCCGCGAAGATGCCGCGGCGGCCGGGTCGCAGGTCGTTCTCGCGCCACCGCTGGTTGAAGAACGTGAGCGTCAGGATGCCGGTGCCGTCGGAGATCTTCGCCTCGACGATCGACCCCCGCCGCTGGCGCATGTCGCGTACGCGCACCTCGAGCACCTCGGCGACGATCGTCACGTTCTCGTCGAGCGGGAGGCTCGCAAGGGCCGTCAACTCACCGCGGAGCGCGTATCGGCGCGGGTAGTGCGCGAGCAGGTCGCCCACCGTGCGATAGCCGAACGCGCGCTCGATCGCCTGCGCGGTACGGCCGCCGAGCGCGCCCGAGAGCCGGGTGTCGAGGGTGAACCGACCGGCGCCCGCGGCATCCGCTCCTTCGGCCGTCATGCCTCGATCGTAGGCTCCCCGCCCGACTCGTCCGTCGTGAGCTCCGCGAGCTCGGACTGCACGTAGGGATCGTCTGGGCGCGCGCGGGCCAGCTCGCGCTGGAGCTCGAGCGCCTCGTCGTTCCGGCCGAGCGTGCGCAGGCAGCGGGCGACCGACCAGCGCGCGACGTGCTGCTGCTGGGTGGTGCCGTACCGGTCGGCGGCGTCGACGGCCCGCTGGAACTCGGCGAGGGCCGCCTCGGCGCGGCCCGAGTCGTGCATGGTCCAGCCGAGGTTGTTGTGCAGGGCGACACCCCAGCGCAGCACGCGCGGGTCGCGCGATCCGGCGAGCACGTCGAGTCCCTCGGCGGCCCACTCCTCCTCGTGCCCCTCGTCGTTGAGCGCGAGCATGTGCAGCGCGTCGAGGACGAGGAAGTTCGATCCGGCGAGCGCGGCCTCGCGAACGCCGCGCGTGAGCTCGGGCACGGCCTCGGCGCGGCGGTCGGAGGCGGCGAGGATGCGCCCGCGCTCGATCGACACCCGGGCGCGCACCTCGGCGGCGTCGCGCTCGGGGTCGTCGGACGGGATGCCGCGGGACCCGACCTCGTCGAGCAGCGCGAGCGCCTCGTCGGCGCGGCCCTGGATGCCGACGGCACGCGCGAGCTGGGTCGTCATCACCGCGCGCACGTGCGCCGGATGCGAGTCGTCGTCGGCCGCCTCGCGGAACCGCTCCTCGCTCGCGGCGGGGTCGCCGAAGTCCCAGAGTCGGTCGATCAACTGCTGTTCGTCCCCCCGGTGGCGGGACGGTTCGGCGGGCGCCTGGTCTGTCGAGTCATCCACCCCTCCATCATGGCAGCGCCGGGCACGTGCTCGCGCGGGCATGACAGCATGCAACCTCGCGGATATGCTGCCGGGAGCATGACCCGCATCATCGCCGGATTCGCCGGCTCGCTCACCCTCGCCGTGCCGCGCTCGGGCACGCGTCCCACCAGCGACCGCGTGCGCGAGGCGATCTTCTCCGCGCTCGAGGCTCGCGACGCCGTCGCCGGCGGCGCGGTGCTCGACCTCTACGCCGGGTCGGGCGCGCTCGGGCTGGAGGCGGCCTCTCGGGGCGCGGCCGAGGTCGTGCTCGTCGAGAAGGCGAAGCCCGCCGCCGACGTGTGCCGGCGCAACGCCGACGCGGTGACCCGCGTGGCGCGGGGCCATCGGCCGCGCATCCGGGTCGCGATGCGCAGCGTCGCGTCGTACCTCGAGTCGGCGACGGGCCCGTTCGACCTCGTCTTCATCGACCCGCCCTACGACCTCGGCGAGGGCGCGCTCGCGCACGACCTCGAGCTGCTCGCGCCCCTGCTCGCGCCCGACGCCATCGTCGTCGTCGAGCGGAGCTCGCGCTCGCCCGAGCCGAGGTGGCCCGAGGGCATCGCACCCGAGCGTCGACGCGACTACGGCGAGACGACGCTGTGGTGGGCGGCGGCTCAGCCCGATCGGCCGTCCCAGCCCGAGTAGGGGTCCCAGCCCTCGGCGTCGATCCCGCGCCCGTCGATGAGCACCTCGCCGGGCGCGGGCACCACGCGGCCGACGACCTCGAACGGCGCGGGCACGGCGACGTCGGGCGGAAAGGTCGCGAGCAGGCCGTGGTCCTCGGCGCCGGCGAACGCGACGCGCAGGTCGGCGCCGAGCGCCTCGCCGTCGAAGTCGAGTCCGACGCCGCTCGCCTCGGCGATGCGGCGGGCGTCACGGGCGAGTCCGTCGGAGACGTCGAGCATCGACGTCGCCCCGGCGAGCGCGGCCGTCACGCCGGCGGCCACGGGCGGATGCGGCGCGAGTTGCGCCGCCACGAGCTCGGGATGCCGCGCGCGCACGTCGGCGGCCCGGTCGGGGTCGGGCTCGCCCGCGGCATCCGTGCCCTCGGCGAAGAGGAGGGCGAGCCCGCGGGCCGCGTCGCCCCGGGCGCCCGCGTGCGCGAGGACGTCGCCGACGCGCGCCCCCGAGCGGAGCACCGGCGCGCGGCCCTCGAGGTCGCCGAACGCCGTCACGGCGATGGTGAGGACGGTCGAGGCCGAGAGGTCGCCGCCCACGACGCCGGCGCCCGGTGCGAGCGCCGCGAGACCCTCGCGGAGGCCGTCGGCGATGCCCTCGAGCACGGCCGCGAGCGTCGTCGGCGGCGCAGCGATGGCGACGACGAGCGCGGTGGGCCGGGCGCCCATCGCAGCGACGTCGGTGAGGTTGGTGGCGGCCGCCTTCCAGCCGAGCTCGAACGGCGTCGACCACGCGAGGCGGAAGTCGGGCCCGTGCACGAGCAGGTCGGTCGTCACGACGTAGCGTCCGTCGGCGGCCGCGACGACCGCGGCGTCATCGCCGGCGCCGAGCAGCGATGCGTCGCCGGGCGAGAGCCGCGGCAGGATGCGTGCGAGCGTGTGCGACTCGCCGAGTTCGCCGATCGTGGGCGAATCCGGGCGCGCAGCTGCTTCCATGCCACTCACGGTAGCCTGAACGGCGATGCCCCACCCCACCGCTCCCCTGCCCCGACGCGGGCTGCGACGCGTCGCGCTCGCCATCGGCCTCGCGGTCGCCGGCACGATCGCGCTCGCCGGCTGCAGCCAGCCCGTCGTGTTCGACGCCGCGCCGCAGGCGACCGACGCCGACTGCGCCGCCGTCATCGTGCGCCTGCCCGACGTCGTCGCCGGCCAGGCCGAGCGCGAGACGAACGCGCAGGGCACAGGTGCCTGGGGCAATCCCGCGTCGGTGCTGCTGCGCTGCGGCGTCGAGCCGCTCGGTCCGACGACCGACCGCTGCGTGAGCGTCGACGGCGTCGACTGGGTCATCGACGAGTCGGATGCCCCGCGCTACCTGTTCACGACCTTCGGTCGCACGCCCGCGGTCGAGGTGCTCATCGACAACGACGTGGTGTCGGGCACGACCGCGATCGCCGACCTGTCGTCGGCCGTCTCGGCGATCCCCGCTGAGGGCGGCTGCACGAACGTCGACGACGCGATCTTCGGCTGACGCGCCTCGGCACGCAGGGGCTCAGCTCGCGTCGGCCTCCGCCTCGGGCTCGGGCCCGAACGTCACCCGGCGGCCGCTGATCTGGTCGGCGTCGATGCGGATGAAGTTGCGCTTGACCGTCGGGATCCACGGCACGAGCGACGCCTCCTCGGCCTCGGCGATGTCGGCGGCGCTCTCGAGGGCCCTGGCGCGGCCCTTGATGACGACGCTCCAGCCGTCGGTCGCGCCGTAGTCGTCGATCTCGAAGGCGACCCGGTTGTTCACCGTCACCCCGAACAGCTTGGTGCCCTCCGCGGTGCGCAGCAGGATCCCGCCCTCGACGGTCGTGTAGTTGATCGGGAAGATCTCGGGCTGGTCGCCGATCGAGACGGCCAGTCGTCCGAAGTCCTTCTCCACGAGCAGCGCCCAGCACTCGTCGTCGCTGAGGACCTTCACCGGTTCGCGTTCATCAGCCATGTCACCATCGTGGCACGCCGATCACGCGGCGTCATGGGTCCAACGGCCCACGGGCGGGCGGGCACGGATGCCGCAACGGCCCGCCGGGCTCAGCGGCTGCCGCGCGCGTGCCCGACCTCGATGAGCTCCGAGATCAGCTCGGGGTAGGTGAGCCCCGAGTTCAGCCAGCACGTCGGGAACATCGAGATGGGCGTGAACCCCGGCATCGTGTTGACCTCGTTCACGACGAAGCCCTCGTCGGTGAGGAACACGTCGACCCGGGCGAGTCCCTCGCCGCCGATCGCCTCGAACGCCCGCCGGGCGATGCGGCGGAGCTCGAACAGCTCGCCGTCGCCGAGGTCGGCCGGGCAGATGAGGTCGACACCGGGCGCGTCGAGGTACTTCGCCTCGAAGTCGTAGAAGTCGCGACCGGTCACGACGACCTCGCCCGCGACGCTCACGCGCGGCCCCCGGCCGTCGCGTCCCTCGAGCACGCCGCACTCGATCTCGCGGCCGACGACGGCGGATTCGACGAGCACCGTGCGGTCCTCGGCGAACGCCACGTCGAGCGCCGGGTCGAGCTCCGACCAGTCGGAGACCTTGCTCACCCCCACGGACGAACCTGCGCGGGCGGGCTTCACGAACACGGGGAGGCCGAGGCCGTGCACCCGGCGCGTCCACAGCTCGGGGTCCTCCGCGAGGGCCGCCCGCGTGAGTGTCACCCATGGAGCCACGGCGATGCCGGCGCCCTCGAGCACGGTCTTCGTGACGTGCTTGTCCATGCCGATCGCCGACGCCAGCACGCCGTTGCCCACGTACGGCAGTCCGACGAGCTCGAGCAGGCCCTGCACGGTGCCGTCCTCGCCGAAGCGGCCGTGCAGGATCGGGAGGACGACGTCGACGTCGCCGAGCGAGCGCTCGCTTGGCGCGGGAGTTCCACTGAGCTCCGTCGAAGTGTCCGCCACCCGCACCTCACGCGACGCCGAGCTCTCGGGCCAGCGCACTCGGGTGCCGTTGTCGACGACCTCGGGCAGGTGCGCCGGGTCGAGGGCGTAGCGCGCCGGATCGTCGGCCTCGAGCACGAAGGCGCCGTCGCGGGTGATCCCGACCGGGATCACCTCGTAGCGGTCACGGTCGATCGCCCCCAGGATCCCGCCCGCCGTTGCGCAGCTGATCGAATGCTCGCTTGAACGCCCGCCGAACAGCAGAACCACCCTGAGCTTGTCCATCAAATGTCCTTTCGCCCTGCGGCTCGTCGTCGGTCGTGAGGTGCGGTGCGATGTCCTTCGGGGCGAGGGTGCCCGCGAGCACCTGCCGGACCTGCTCGACGATGGGCATCTCCACGCCCTTCGCCCGCGCGAGCTCGAGGATCGGGCCCACCGAGGCGAGGCCCTCGGTGGTCTGCTGCATGCGGTTCACCACGTCGGGCAGCTTGTAGCCCTGGCCGAGCAGGCGCCCGGCGGTGTTGTTGCGGGACAGCGGCGACTGGCACGTCGCGATGAGGTCGCCGAGGCCGGCGAGGCCCGAGAGCGTGTCGGGGTGGGCGCCGTACGCGACCGCGAAGTCGGTCATCTCGACGAGGCCGCGCGTGATGATCGAGGCCTTCGTGTTCTCGCCGTAGCCCGCGCCGTCGACGATGCCGATCGCCACCGCGATGAGGTTCTTCAGCACGCCGCCGAACTCCGTGCCGATGACGTCGGTGTTCACGAACGAGTGGAAGTACTTGTTGCGCGAGATGGACGCCACGGACTGCGCCGTCTCGAGGCTCGTCGACGACACGACGGCCGCCGTCGGCTGCTCCCTCGCGATCTCGAGGGCGAGGTTCGGGCCCGAGATCACGGCGATGTTCGACTCGGCGATGGGCAGCACCTCGGCGATGACCTCGCTCATGCGGTGCCCGGTCGACTTCTCGACGCCCTTCATGAGCGACACCACGGTCGCCTCCGCGTGCAGGTGCGGCTCGGCCGCGATGAGGTTCTGCCGCAGCGTCTGGCTCGGCACGCACACGTACACCTGCTCGGCGCCGGCGAGGGCGAGGTCGATGCGGCTGGTGGCGCGCAGGCCGATCGGCAGGTTGATGCCCGGGAGGTAGTCGCTGTTGCGCCGCGCCTCCTGGATCTCGCGGGCCAGTTCGGGCCGGCGCGCCCAGATCATGACGTCGGCGCCGCCGTCGGCGAGGATCTTCGCGAACGTGGTGCCCCAGCTGCCGGCGCCGAGCACCGCCACGCGCTTGCCAGGCGCGCGGCGCCCCGTCCTACGATTCACCGCGCGTCCCCTTCTGGTCGAGACGACCCGTCTCCTTCTGGCCGTGCTTGACCGGATCCCAGCGCTCGGCCGGCGCGGGCTCGCCGCGCAGCTCGGCGAGGAGTGCGGCGATCGCGTCCATGAGCACGGCGGTCGCCGCCGTGAGGCTCGCCTGGTCGAGCTTGCCCTCGTACGCCGAGAGGTCGATCGGCTCGCCGATGATGACGTCGACCGTCTTGCGCGGGAAGAGGCTCAGCTTCTTGCCGTAGCGCGGGAGGATCTGCTGCGTGCCCCAGTGGGCGGCGGGCACCAGCGGGATGCCGCGTTCGAGCGCGATGCGCACGGCGCCGGTCTTGCCACGCATCGGCCACATGTCGGGGTCGCGCGTGAGCGAACCCTCGGGGTAGACGATGACCATGCGGCCCTTGGAGACGAGGTCTTCAGCAGCGCGGATGGCCGCGTGGCTCTGGCTGCCGCTGCGCTCGACCGGGATCTGGCCCGAGCTGCGCAGGAACCACCCGAGCACCGGGTTCTTGAAGAGCGACGCCTTGGCGAGGAACCGCGGCGCACGGCCGAGCTTCCACGCGGCGACGCCCATGACGACGGGGTCGACCTCGCTGTAGTGGTTGGGCGACATCACGAATGCGCCGGTCCGCGGCATCCGCTCGGGGTGGTGGAAGCGGTACTTCACCGCCAGGTTCCAGAGCGGCAGGATCAGGACGGCGAGGACCCAGAAGAACGACGGACGGCGCTTCTCGGCCCCCGGCTTCGCCGCACGCGCAGCGGTCGGGTCTTGTTTCGGCACGGACCCATTATCCTTCGAGCGTGAAGTCCGCCCCGAGCAGCTCCAGCTTGGTGATGAAGTTCTCGTAGCCGCGTGCGATGATCCCGACGTTCGACACGGTCGAGCGACCGTCGGCGGTCAGTGCCGCGATGAGGTGGCTGAAGCCGCCGCGGAGGTCGGGCACCTCGATGTCGGCGCCGTGCAGCTTGGCCGGACCCGAGATGACCGCGGAGTGCTGGAAGTTGCGCTGGCCGAAGCGGCACGGGCGGCCGCCGAGGCACTCCTTGTGCACGTCGATCGACGCGCCCATCTCGACGAGCGCGTCGACGAAGCCGAAGCGCTGCTCGTACACGGTCTCGTGCACGATCGAGACGCCCTTGGCCTTCGACAGCGCCACGACGAGCGGCTGCTGCCAGTCGGTCATGAACCCGGGGTGCACGTCGGTCTCGATGATGACCGGCTTGAGCTCGCCACCGGGGTGGTAGAAGCGGATGCCGTCCTCCTGGATCTCGAACGCGCCGCCGACCTTGCGGTACACGTTGAGGAAGGTGAGCATCTCGGCCTGGCGGGCGCCGCCGACGAAGATGTCGCCGTCGGTCGCGAGGGCCGCGGCCGCCCAGCTGGCGGCCTCGTTGCGGTCGAAGAGCGCGCGGTGCGTGTAGCCCTGCAGCTTCTCGACGCCCTCGATGCGGATCACGCGGTCGGTGTCGACCGTGATGATGGCGCCCATCTTCTGGAGGATGTTGATGAGATCCATGATCTCGGGCTCGATCGCCGCGCCCGAGAGCTCGGTGATGCCGTCGGCGAGCACCGCGGTGAGCAGCACCTGCTCGGTCGCGCCGACGCTCGGGTAGGGCAGCGAGACCTTCGCGCCGTGCAGGCCGCCGGGGGCCGACATGCGGATGCCGCTCGGGAGCTTCTCGACGATGGCGCCGAAGTTGCGCAGCACCTCGAGGTGGAAGTCGATCGGACGGTCGCCGATGCGGCAGCCGCCGAGGTCGGGGATGAACGCCTCGCCGAGGCGGTGCAGGAGCGGCCCGCAGAACAGGATCGGGATGCGGCTCGAGCCGGCGTGCGCGTCGATGTCGGCCATGTGCGCCGACTCGACGGCCGACGGGTCGAGGATGAGCTCGCCCTCGTCGACGCCGTGCGTGACGCTGACGCCGTGCACCTCGAGGAGGCCGCGCACGATGCGGACGTCGCTGATGTTCGGCACGTCCTTCAGCACGCTGGGGGTGTCGCCGAGGATGGCCGCGACCATCGCCTTCGTGACGAGGTTCTTCGCGCCCTTGAGCTCGATGCGACCGCGCAGCGGCTTGCCGCCGTTGATGGTGATGCGGTCGACGTTCAATCCGACTGCCGTCGCGTGGTTCTTGGCGTCCTGCCCGAGTGTGTTCACAGACTCCCTGATTCTGCCGGCTCCCGGATGGGGAGGGTCTTCGGCCGCCAAGCCTCGCGATGTGACTCGAACTCGGCGATCGACTCCTCGTCCCGCAGGGTGAGCCCGATGTCGTCGAGCCCTTCGAGAAGCCTCCACCGAGTGTAGTCGTCGATGTCGAACGGCACGGTGAGCGCACCGGCGCTCACCGTACGCTCAACCAGATCGACGGTGACGGGTATTCCCGGGTCGGCCTCGACGACCTCCCAGAGGCGCTCGACGTCCTCGTACGCGACCTGGGCGGCGAGCAGGCCCTGCTTGCCCGAGTTGCCGCGGAAGATGTCGCCGAAGCGCGAGCTGATCACCACGTCGAAGCCGTAGTCGCGCAGCGCCCAGACGGCGTGCTCGCGGCTGGATCCGGTGCCGAAGTCGGGGCCGGCGATGAGGACGCGGGCGCCCGTGTAGGCCGGGTCGTTGAGGATGAACTCGGGGTCCTGGCGCCATGCGAAGAACAGCGCGTCGTCGAACCCGGTCTTCGTCACGCGCTTGAGGAACACGGCCGGGATGATCTGGTCGGTGTCGACGTTCGAGCGGCGGAGCGGGACCGCCACGCCGGTCACGGTGCTGAGCTTCTCCACGGTCAGTTCCCCTCGTTCGCCGAGCTCGTCTCGTTCGCTGAGCTCGTCGAAGCGAACGTCCCGTCGACGGGCTCGGGGACCGCATTCTGCAGGTCCCACGGGCTCGAGAGCGTGCCGCGGATGGCCGTGGCCGCCGCGACGAGCGGCGACACGAGGTGCGTGCGGCCGCCCTTGCCCTGCCGGCCTTCGAAGTTCCGGTTCGAGGTGGAGGCGCAGCGCTCCCCCGGCGCGAGCTGGTCGGGGTTCATGCCGAGGCACATCGAGCAGCCCGCGAACCGCCACTCGGCGCCGAACTCCTCGAACACCTTGTCGAGGCCCTCGGCCTCGGCCTCGAGCCGCACCCGGGCAGACCCGGGCACGACCATGACGCGCACGCCGTCGGCCTTCTTCTCGCCCTTGACGATCGACGCGAACGCCCGGAGGTCCTCGATGCGGCTGTTCGTGCACGAGCCCATGAAGACGGCGTCGACGTGGATGTCCTTCAGCGGCGTGCCGGGCGCGAGGTCCATGTACTCGAGCGCCCGCTCGGCGGCCGCTCGCTCGTGCTGGTCGTCGATCGTCGCCGGGTCGGGGACGGCCTCGCTCAGCGAGACGCCCTGGCCCGGGTTGGTGCCCCAGGTCACGAACGGCTCGAGCGCGTCGGCATCGATGAAGACCTCGGCGTCGAACTCGGCGCCCTCGTCGGTGGCGAGCGTGCGCCAGTACGCGACGGCGTCGTCCCACTCGGCGCCCTGCGGCGCGTGCGCCCGGCCGTCGAGGTAGTCGAACGTCGTCTCGTCGGGCGCGACCATGCCGGCGCGGGCGCCGGCCTCGATCGACATGTTGCAGATGGTCATGCGGCCGTCCATCGACAGCGCGCGGATGGCGCTGCCGCGGTACTCGAGCACGTAGCCCTGCCCGCCGCCCGTGCCGATCTTCGCGATCACCGCGAGGATGATGTCCTTCGCCGTGACGCCGGGCCGCAGCGTGCCCTCGACGTTGATCGCCATGGTCTTGAACGGCTTCAGCGGCAGCGTCTGGGTGGCGAGCACGTGCTCGACCTCGCTCGTGCCGATGCCGAACGCCATGGCGCCGAACGCGCCGTGGGTCGACGTGTGCGAGTCGCCGCAGACCACGGTGATGCCCGGCTGCGTGAGCCCGAGCTGCGGGCCGACGACGTGCACGATGCCCTGCTCCTTGTCGCCGAGGGAGTGCAGGCGGATGCCGAACTCCGCGGCGTTGCGGCGGAGGGTCTCGATCTGCGTGCGGCTCGTCGGGTCGGCGATGGGCTTGTCGATGTCGAGCGTCGGGGTGTTGTGGTCCTCCGTCGCGATCGTCAGGTCGGGACGCCGCACCGGGCGTCCGGCGACGCGGAGGCCGTCGAAGGCCTGCGGGCTCGTGACCTCGTGCACGAGGTGGAGGTCGATGTAGATGAGGTCGGGCGTGCCGTCCTCGCCCTTCTTCACGAGATGGGCGTCCCAGACCTTCTCGGCCAGGGTGCGCGGTCGTGCTTCCGGCGTGGTCACGCCGTTCGCGGGTGCTGCTTCCATGCGTTCGCTTCCTCAGGATCTGCGGTCAGCCGACGACGAACTCCGCGACGGGATCGGCCTAGAACGAGGCCCCGCCGCGGCACCGAAGGAGAAGTCGCGGAGCACGCACCATGACAGGCTACACCGTGTGGAGCGGGGCCCGATCCACGCGCACGGCGACCTCCCCGAGCAGCAGGGTCGACCCGCCGGCCACCTCGGATGCCACGCCGGGATCGAGTTCGCGGGCCTCGCCGTCGGGCGTCAGCACGCGCGTCCCGTTGGTCGAGTGGAGGTCGGTCACGCTCACGCGGCCGTCGACCACCTCCACGAGGGCATGCGTCTTGGAGACCGAGCGCGCCGGGTCGGCGAGCGGGATCGGCGCCGCATCGGGGCGCGTGGCCTCGGCCGACGGATCGCGCCCCAGCACGACCGGGCGCAGCAGCAGCACCTCGCGTCCGCCGGGCGCGCGCAGCCGCCAGGCGCCGGGCTGCGGGGTCGGCGTCGGCGCCTCGACGCGCTCCTCGAGCGCCTCGCCGCCCTTCACGGGCGGGGGCCCGGGCACCACCGTCGGCCGGACGCCGGGCGGTGGAGGGAAGGCGGGCAACGAGCGCGGCGGTGCGTCGCGCACGGTGCGGTCGGGCTCCTCGCTCGGCGGCGGCGCCGACGGGATCAGCCCCGGCGGCGGGACGATGAAGTCCGGCGAATCCACGGCATCACTCTAACGCCGGCGGTGCAGCCGGTAGCGGCTGACGAGGCGCCGCAGGCGGCCCGCGGCGCGCGCGACCGCGTCGGTCGAGGCGTCCGCGGCCGTCCAGCGGTCGTCGACCACCGCGTCGGTCACGTCGTCGCCGCCGAAGACGTCGCGGTCGATGGTGGCCGCGAAGGTGGCGAGCCGCACGGTTTCGTCCGCGGGCGCGGTCGCCGAGGCATCCGCGCGTCGAGTCGCCGGAGCCTGCGCCAGCGCGGCGGTCAGGCCCTGCTCGTCGACCTGCCGCTCGAGGACGCGTGCGGCCTGCAGCCGGGTGCCCTGCGCGGGCGGCTCGAAGCCGAGCTCGGCGTACCGGTCCACCAGCTCCTCCCACGCGCCCGCCGCGCGCCGGTCGTTGGCGCCGGTCCGACGGCGACGGCGTCGCTCGCGCTTGACGAGGGCGACGACGAGCAGCGGCAGCAGCACGACCGCGGCGGGGATGCCGACGGACGCGATCGTGACCCACACCCAGCCGGGCAGGACGAAGGGGCGGTCGCGGTCGTCGTCGGAGTCGTCGATCTCGACCGTCGTGAGGAGCTGCTCCTCCTCGTCCTCGGAGCGCGGCGGCTGGCGCACCTGCGGCTGGGGCTCGGACTTCGGCTTCGGCGTCTGCTCCTGCGGCACGTCGACCTGGTCGGGCGTCGGGCGGAACGAGACCCAGCCCACGCCCTCGAACGGCACCTCGACCCACGCGGTGACGTCGCCGCCGAGCACCTCGACCGCCTCGCCCTCGCGCACCTCGGGCGCGAAGCCCATGACGACGCGCGCGGGGTAACCTAGGTGGCGCGCCATGAGCGCCATCGCCGATGCGTACTGCTCCTCGTCGCCGACCATCTGCGTGCGGGTGAACAGCTCGATGATGCGGTCGGCGCCGTGGCCGGCCCGGGAGGGCACGGTGTCGGAGGCCAGCCCGTGGCTGAGGAACCCGTTCGTCTTCAGGCCGGTCTCGATCGCGCGCAACTGCTCGATGGGCGTGGCCGCCTCGCCCACGTACTCGTCGGCCTTGGCCGCGACCACGTCGGGCACGTTCTGCACGGCGGGCATCGCGAGGCCGGCGACCGGCACGTCGAGGAGCTCGTCGGTCTCGGGCTCCACCTGCACGCGGCCGTCGAGCTCGTAGGCGGCGCCCTCGGCGAGGCCGCTCGTGAGCACGGCGGTGCCGGCGGCGGGGTTGTACCGCAGGTCGCCGGCGCGCTTGCTCGTGCCCCGGTCCTGGAGCGCGAGCGTCTCGCCGTACCCGACCGTGGGCAGCCACACGTCGTCGTAGCCCTCGACCTGCACCTGTACGCGACGCTCGCTGCCGAGGGTCGCGAGGAGCGGCTCGGGCAGCGTCTCGCCGACGATCGCGTAGCCGCCGCCGTCGGGTCCCACGTCGTCGGGCCCCGCGACGTTCCAGAGGCGGCCGGTGTACGCGTCCATGGTCGCGAGGCGGATCACGTCACCCGGCTCGAGCCCCGTCACCTCGAAGAGCGGCGCCTCGGCGAGGTCCTTCGTGTAGTGGCGGAACCCTGCGAGGGGGCTCGGGAACTCGAGCGGGTCGAACGGCGGCACGACCTCCTCGCGCAGCACGAACCGGTCGGGCGACACCGGCGCGAGCGCGATGCCCGCGACGGCGCCGATCGCGATGGCCCCGGCGACCACCGCCGAGGTGCCGACGACCTTCTGCCGCCGCGCGGCGCCGTCGCCGCTCGCCTCGACCGTCGCGCCGCGGCGCCAGGCGAGCCACACGAGCGCCACGACCGCGAACGCGACGCCGCGCACGGCCGCGAGGTACGCCTCGTCGGTGCCGAGCAGGATCCCCGACAGGTAGAGCACGACGGGGCCGATGAGGAGCACGCTCGCGCGCAGCGCGGTGCGGCGTCGCGGCAGCCAGCGCGTCGCGAGGAGCGTGCCGACGAGGGCGACGAGCCACGCGGCGAAGTACGGCACCACGGCGACGTAGTACGGCGCCTCCACAGGCGTGCCGATGGTGACGATGTCGGCCCAGCCGTAGACCGGGCCGATGACCAGCCCCGTGAGGCCCTCGAGCGACGGCAGCACGGCGAACAGCGCGGCATCCGGCATCGTGACCGCCGTGCCGACGAGCAGGTAGCCCGCCATCGCGAGCAGCACGGTCGTCACGACCCCGAGGCGCCACACCGCACCGGCGACCGCTGCCAGCGTGCCCACGACGAGGCCCGCGACGGCGGCCACGAGGAAGTTCAGGCCGCCGAACGCGGTCTCGTAGCCCGCGATCCCGAGCAGCGAGAGCAGGCTGAGCACCAGGATGTCGGTCACGGCGGTGCGGGGCAGGCGGGTCACGGTCGCACCCTCCGCACGAGCCGCGGGAGCTCCGAGAGTTCGCCGACGGTGACGACGGTGGTGCCCGCGATGCGCGCGATGCGGGATGCCGCGCCGAGCTCGGACCGGAATGCGATGACCTCGGTGTCGGGGCCGAACACCGTCTCGACCGTGCGCAGGTCGGCGACCGGGAGGAGGGAGCCGGCGACCGTGATCACGACGCTCGGCGGCGGGAGCCGCTTCGTCGCCTCACGCACGAAGTCGCGGACGCTCGGGAACGCGCGTCGCGACGGCTCGATGCGCGACGTGTCGTCGAGCAGCGCCGTGGGCGTCGCGGTGCGGAGGGCGAGCGACTCGGTGAGGACGGCCAGGCGGGTGGCGTCGCGGATGACCTGGACGCCGAGGGACGCGACCACCGACACGGCGAGCTCGAACTCGTCGTCGGACGCGTAGTGGTCGCGCTCGGTCGGCTGCACGAGGATGAGCTGCGAGCGGCGGGTCTCCTCGTACTGGCGCACCATGAGCTGCCCGGTGCGCGCCGACGTGCGCCAGTGCACGTTGCGCAGCGCGTCGCCCGGCTCGTAGGCGCGCAGGGCGTGGAACGAGATGTCGTTGTTCGTGATCGTCTTCGTGACCTCGCCCTCGAGGTCGCGCACGAGGCCCGCCGCCGACGGTCGCAGGCGGGCCGTGACCGGATGCACGAAGAGCTCGACGGGATCCGTCCAGCGCACCGTGCGGCGGAGCAGTCCGAGCTGGTCGCCGCGCACCGAGACGGCCGGTCCGGCGACGATCACCGCGCGCCGGTGCGTCGGCACGGCGAAGAGCTCCTCGTGCTCGCCGTCGGGCGGCAGCGAGGGCACGACGAACTCCGCGAGTCCGGCGCCGACGGGCAGCTCGAGCCGCGACGGGGTCGAGGCCGACATGCCCGCGTTCGTCACGAGCAGGCGGCCGAGCGCCCGCTCCCCCGCGACCACGCGGGCGGGCTGCAGCTCGATGCCCACGCGGTAGTGCATGCGTCCGAACACGAACCCGATCGACACGAGCACCGCGGCGAGCAGCGTGAACCCGAGGAACGCGAACTCGATCCAGCCGAACGCCCAGGCGACGACGAGCGACACCGCCGCGGCGGCGAGCACGAGCCATCCGGTGGTCGACACGACACCGGTCACCGGCGCCGCGAACCGGGCGAGGGCGCGGCCGGCCGTCGCCGCGTGTGCGGCGAGCGAGCGGGCGGATGCCGCGGCCGAGCGCGCGACGGCGCGCGCCGCGATCCTCGCCTGCGAGGGCGCCCCCGGCGAGGCGGGCGCCTCGGCTCCGGTCGCGCCGGTCATGCCGCCCGGTAGGCGGGCGGAGCGACCTCGACGAGCACGCGTCCCACGATGTCCTCGGCGGTCACGCCGGCGAACTCCGACTCGGGGTCGACGATGATGCGGTGCGCGAGCACGGGCACCGCGAGCTCGCGCACGTCGTCGGGCGTCACGTACGTGCGTCCGTGCGCGATCGCCCAGGTCTTCGCGGTGCGGGCGAGCGCGAGCGCGCCGCGCATGCTGACGCCGAGCGCCGAATCCTGGTGCTCGCGCGTCGCCGACACGATGTGGTTGAGGTAGCCGAGCACGGCCGCGTCGACGAAGACCTCCGACGCGAGCTGCGCCATCGTCGTGACCGAGCTCGCCGCGATGATGGGCGACACCTTCGCGGCGCGGGCCCGGTTCGCCGAGTCGAGCAGTAGGGTGACCGCGGTGTCGTGGTCGGGGTAGCCGAGCGACGTCTTGATCAGAAAGCGGTCGAGCTGCGCCTCGGGCAGCGAGTACGTGCCGGCCTGCTCGACGGGGTTCTGCGTCGCGATGACCATGAACGGCGAGCCCACGTCGTAGCTCACGCCGTCGACGGTGACCCGGCCCTCCTCCATCACCTCGAGCAGCGCCGACTGCGTCTTCGGGCTGGCGCGGTTGATCTCGTCGGCGAGCACGATCGACGCGAAGATCGGGCCGCGGTGGAACTCGAAGCGGCCCTTGCCCTGGTCGTAGATCGTCACGCCCGTGACATCCGACGGGAGCAGGTCGGGCGTGAACTGGATGCGCGAGTTCGAGCCGTCGAGCGTGTTGGCGAGCGACTTCGCGAGCACGGTCTTGCCGGTTCCCGGGAAGTCCTCGAGCAGCACGTGCCCGTCGGACAGCAGCGCGATGAGCACGAGCTCGATCACCTCGCGCTTGCCGAGGATCGCCTGGTCGACGTTGTCGACCAGCTTCGAGAAGGCGTCCTGGAACCAGAGCGCCTGTTCGGATGTCACTGCCATGTCATGCTCCTCGCGTCAACCGCTGCATTGGCCGGGCGACAGCGCGTTCCACTGCGCGCCCGAGATCGTGTTCGTCTTGCTGATGCTCGTGGGGCCCTCGATGACGACCCAGATGCCCCCGTCGAAGCGCACGCCGAGCCAGTTCTGGAGGGTCTGCTTGCCGTCGCCGCCGATGGAGAACGTCTCCTTGTAGAAGGCGCTGGAGTCGCCATCGATCGACGTGTACATGCGGTGGCCGCCGCCCGAGAAGTTCTCGTAGCGCACCTGCACCGCGTTGCCGCCGCCCTGGGCGCCCCCCTTGCAGATGTAGGCACGCGGCGGCGGCGGGGGCGGGTTGCTCACGCCGACCGAATCGGACGCGGCGGGGCCGGTCTGCCGGCTGCCGTTGTTGGTGGCGCGGACGTCGAGCGTGTACGTGCCGGCGCCGACGTTGTTCACGCGCGCCGACGTGCCCGTCGTCTGCGTCCAGCCCTGGGCACCCTGGATCCGCCACTCGTACGTGATGGCGCCGCCGCCGGTCGACGAGGGCGCGGTCCAGCTCGCCGTGAGGTCGGCGGGGGCGTCGCCCGACGACTGGAGCCGCACGTTGCGCGGCGCGGTGGGCGTGCCGTACGGCGTCGCCGTCGTGCCGGCCGACCAGTTCGACGCGCCGATGTCGTTGATCGCGCGAACGGTGAAGGTGTAGGCCGTGCCGTTCGTCAGACCGCCGATGCGCTGGGTGATTCCCGCGGCGCCTGCCCCGTAGGTCGCCTTCTGGCCGTTGTAGTCCACCTCGTAGCCGGTGATGGGCGAGTTGTTCGGCGCGGGCGCCTGCCAGCGCACGTCGGCCCAGCCGTCGCCCGCCGTCACGGTGGGTGCGTTGGGCTGGTCGGGCCGGTCGCGCACGATCACGGTGATGCGCCCCTGCGTCTCGCGCGCGGGGTCCTTCGTCGCGTCCTGGATGCGGTAGATGACGCTGAGCGTGCCCGTGAACGCGGCGCCGGTGCGCACCGTCACGTCGCTCGCGGTGAAGCTCGCCGACGCCGACGAGCCGACGTCGAGCTGGTCGACCTGCGCGTCGACGATCCGCAGCGGCGACTCGGGGAAGGGGTTGAAGTCGTTCGCGAGCACGTCGATCGTCTGGGTGTCGCTGCGCGTGAGGTACACGGGTCCGTCGTCGACGGCCTGCGGCTTCGCCCGGGTCGACGAGACCACCTTCACGTCCACGTACCCGGGCACCGTGAACTCCTTGAACGTCACGTCGAAGGTGAGTCGCGTCGACGTGCCGGGCTGCACGCCGAGCGGTGACGAGACGCGCAGCGTGCCGCCGTCGATCGAGGCCTGGATGTCCGCGGTCGTGCCCTGCAGGTTGCCGTAGCCGAGCCGCCCGATCACGTCGGGGTTGGGGTGGTCGCTCGACGAGCGCAGGTCGATGTCGAGCGGCTGCTCGCCCGCCTCGATGGTCTCCTGCCGTGGCGTGAACACCGGCGGCGTGTCCTCGAAGTTCGGGTCGCCGACCGTGACGGGCAGCGTGAGCAGCGCTTTCCGACCCTCGGGGTCGTCGGCGTCCCGCCCGTCGGTCACCTCGAACGTGACGGATGCCTCGCCGCGGTAGTCCTGCGCCGGCTCGTAGCGCAGCGTGGTGCCGTCGACGTACGCCTCCGACCGGGCGTTCGCGGCCGAGGCCGACAGCACGAGGGCGGGCTTGCCCGAGGGGACGACGACGAGGTCGGCGACGTCCCACGTGATGCTGCCGTTCATCGGCACGATGATCGGGTCGAGCTTCGCGAGGTGCGGCGCCGGGATCGTCGGCTCGTCCTCCTCGATGTCCTCGGCGGATGCCGCGGGCGGCACGATCACGAACGCCAGCGCCGAGAGGTCGTCGAGCTCGTTCGTGAGCCGGTACGCGACCGCGTACCGCTCCCGACCGGGCTGCACGACGATGGCGCCGTCGGGCCGCACCTCCGCGCCACCCGCGTTCGGACCCTCGAGCGTGACCACGAGGTCCTCCACGAGGCCGCCCGGGTTCGTGGCGTCGTCGAGCGGCTCGACCGTGACGGAGTCGACCTCGACGACGTCCTCGGGCTCGATGACCTGGTCCTCGGCGGTCGGCGGGAGGATCTCGGCGTCGTCCTTCACCGCGACCTGGAGGAACGCGGTGTCGGCGCCGCCGTGGCCGTTCGAGATCTCGTAGCGGATCGTGAACGCGCCCTCCTGGTCGGGCGCGGTGACCACGACACGGCGCTTGTCGCGGATCTCGGCCTCGATGCCCTCGTCGACCTCGGGCAGGTCGACGGCCTTCAGGCTGTAGCCGCTCGGATCCGAGTCGTTCAGCAGCACCTCGACGGAGGCCGTGCGGCCGGGCTTCATCTCGATCGCGTCGTCGACGGCCTTCGGCGGCAGGGCGACGGCGGGCCGCGGGATCACGCCGATGCGGATGGTGCCCTTCGCGGTGGCCCCGAACGTGTCGCGCAGCTCGTAGGTGAACGTGTCGGTGCCGGTCGACCCGGCGAACGCCTCGTAGGTGATCGACGTGCTCGTGCGCTCGGCGACGCGACCGAGGTTCGGGGCGGAGGAGATGCCCGTGAGCACGACCGAGTCGCCGTCGGGGTCGAGTCCGTCGCGCGGGATGTCGATCGAGACGGCCGAGCCCGCGAACGTGCGCGAGGTGAGTGGCGTCGGCAGTGGCGGCCGGTTCTCGCCGGCGTCCTTCGCGACGACCGTGAAGGCGATGGTCGCACGCGCGGTCTGCTCGAAGTCGTCGCCGATCGTGTAGACGGCCGAGTAGGTGCCCGGCTCCTCGGGCGCCTGGAACCGCACCTCGTCGTCGTCGACGAACGCGAGCCCCTGCAGCGAGCCCGTGTCGGCGAGCTCGGGGAGCACGTGGATCGCCGTCGAGTCGGGGTGGTAGTCGTTCGCGAGCACCGGCACCGTCGCGATGTCGCCGGCGCGCACGTTCACGGCATCGTCGACGGCGACCGGCGGCTGGTGCTTCACCAGCGGCGGCACGGGCACGACCGTCACGGTCGCGGTCGCCGTGTTCACGCCGTCGGAGATGGTGTAGCTGAACTGCAGCTGCCGGTCGAGCGCCTCCGACGCCGTGACGCGCGCCACGGTGTTCGTGAGGATCTCGACCGAGACGAGGTCGTCGGTCGCGGAGTCGTCGGCGGACTGCACGGCGAGCACGCGGCCCGACGGCGAGACGTCGTTCACGAGCACCGGGACGGTCGTCGGCTCCCCCGGCCGCAGGTACGCGGTGTCCTTGACCGCGATGGGCGGCGGCGCCTCGGCCGGCGGCTCGACGACCTGCACGCGGATGAGGCCGACGCTCACCGCGGCATCCGCCCCGACGTTGTAGAGGAAGATGTACTCGCCCGGCTGGCTCGACGAGAACGCGACGGTGCCGCGCTCGGGGTTCGGGGTGACGGATGCCCCGGTGGGCACCTGGTCGACGCCGAGCAGCGCGAGCGGCGCGCCCGACGGCGTGAGGTCGTTCTCGAGCGGCTCGATGAGCGCGGTCTCGCCGGCGAAGACCTGCGCGAAGTCGGGCGTGCCGACCGGGTTGAGCGCGCCCGCGGGCTTCACGTCGACGGTGAGCGTGCCCGTCGCGGTGAGCTGCCCGTCGGACACCGTGAACGCGACGTCCTTGAGGCCGAGCTCGCCCGACTTGTGGTCGAAGGTCACGAAGCCGTCGGGGCTGAACCGCACCGAGTCGCCGCTCGTCGGCGAGGCGTTCACGAGGAACACGTCGTCGCCGTCGGGGTCGTTCCAGTCGGCGAGCACGTTGTAGGAGATCTGCTGGCCCTGCTCGACACTCACGGCGCCCGAGCGCATCGAGGTGGGCGCCGCGTTCTCGGGCTGGGGCACGATGCGCACGTCGACGGATGCCTCGGACACGCCCAGTCGGCCGTCGTCGACCGAGTAGCGGAACGACACCGTGCCCGCTGCGCCATCGGCGGGCGTGAACTGCAGCGCGCGTCCGCCGTCGATGAGCTCGAGGCGACCCTGCGACTCGGCGACCTCCGACGTGGAGGACACGGTCAGCACGTCGCCGTCGGGGTCGGTGTCGTTCTCGAGCACCTCGAGCACGGTCGTGCGTCCGGGTCGCACGCCGGCTTCGTCGTCGCGCGCGACCGGCGGCCGGTTGACGTCGGTGCGCTCGGCGAGCGTGTCCTCGAAGGTCTGCTGCGCGCTCTTCTCGTCGCCCTCGAGCTCGTCGGTCTCCTCGGGCGGGGTGACCTCCTCCCAGTTGTCGACGATGCGGAGGTCGGAGTCCACCAGCCACGCGTTGCCGGTCGTGAGGTCGTTGAGCACCACGACGTCGCGGTTCACGCGGAACTCGAGCCGGGAGCCCGCGGTGGGCTGCTCGATCGACTGCGAGGCCGGCTCGCGGCCGTCGCACGCGGCGAGGTAGGTGGAGGAGGCCGCCCAGGCGGCGTGCGCGCAGCCGTTCACCCAGACGGGCGCTGCGACCTCGTCGGCGGTGCGGGCCGGCGCCGCCGCGGCATCCGACTCGATGACCCTGGCATCGCCGCCCCCGAGCGGGACCGCGATGAGCTCGGCCGCGCCGGCGACGTAGGCGACGTCGTGCTCGGCACTGTTCTGCTGCAGCCGCAGGCCCGGCTCGGGCAGCGGCACGTCGCGCCCGTCGACCACGACCACGTTCCGGTCCTCGTCGAACACGACGGCCCGCTCGCCGACCGCGGCGAGCTGGTGCTCGCCGAGCTTCGGCAGCGACGACACGGCGGGCTCGCCGCCGCCCGCCTCGATGCGGAGCAGTTCGTCGTCGTCGGCCGAGGTCGCGAACACGGTCCCGCGGTCGGAGACGGCGACCCGGGCGTCGGCGCCGAGCTCGACGATCGGGTCGGTGCCGTTCGCGTCGAACGAGAGGTCGCCGCCCGCGGGCGTGGTCCACAGCTCGCCCTTCGGCGACAGGATCGCGAGCGTGTCGCCGCCGTAGGCGATGCGCGACCCGAGCGGCACGTCGATGCGCTGTGTGAGCGTCGTGAACGAGGGGTCGATGCGCTCGAGCGAGCCCGCACTCCGGTCGAGGAGGAAGACGTCGTCGCCGTCCTGGAAGACGTCGACGTCGTTGGACGCCGTCGCGACGGCCGCGTCGAGCTCCTCGATCTGGCGGTTGAGTCGGCCGGCGAGGAGCTCCTGCCCGTTCGTCACCCACACGTCGCGTGCGGTGAGGTCGGGATCGGTCACCGGGAAGCCCTGGTGGAACGCGGCGATCGTCACCGGGACGCCGACGGCGACGGCGAGCGCCACGACCGAGGCGACGGGCTTGCGCGCACGCACCCAGGACGCGAAGCTCCCCACTCTCAACTCCCCTGGATTTCGTCGTCCCGACGGTCGGATGCCTCGGTCGGATGCCTCGGACGGACGGGCGCGCGGACGCGAACGGCCCTCAACGTAACACGGTCGCGGGCACCCCTGAAATGGGGACGCCTCCCCATGTCCGATGGCCTACGCGCGGGCCTGCTCGGCCTCGCCGTCCGCCCGGCGATCGAGCAGCGGGAGGTCGTCGGAACTGACCAGCCGGGTGGCCACGGCGTACTCGACGAGGCGGGCCCTGCGGTTCGTCGCGAGCCTGCCCCGACCGCCGCGGAGGCCGTCGACGCCGATCTTGTCGAGCTTCTCGCAGACGTTGTCGAGCTTGCGGTTGAACGTCGTCATGCTCCACCCGAGACGCGCCGCCGCCTCGGCCGACGTCGGCACGGTCGCCCGGCCGGCCACGGGCTGCGAGAGCACGTGCTCGGCGAGCGCGACCACGAGCTGCCGCTGGCTCGTCGTGAGCGTCACCGGGAGGATCGTCGTGCCGCCGTCGGCCGGCTCGGCCGTGAGGGACGTGTTGTAGAAGTCCTCCTCGGCGTGCACGGTGAAGTCGTAGGTCGTCGACCCGGCGCTGAACATCACGTGCACGGTCTGGAACACGAGCGGGAGCTTCGCGCCCGGCGCCACCCACGCCTGCACGCTGCCCGTGGCATCCGACACCGTGGCCGACAGCAGCTGGCCGACGTTCGAGAGCCACCACAGCCCGTACTCCGACGACAGCGTGAGGAACGTGCGGTGCAGGTAGGGATTGTCGTCGATCGTGAGGTCGGACTCGCGCCCGATCGTGAACGGCGCGCCCTCCTCGACGGTGTACCACTCGCCGCAGAACTCGACCTTCAGCGGCCTCACGGCGTGCATCCCGTCACCGGCTCCGACGTCTTGCTGCCGCGCTGCACCTGCACCTCGATGCACACCCGCTCCCCCGAGCTCACGCCCGCGACGACGATCGCCGGCCCCTGGGCCACCTCGGTCGACCCCGAGCCGTCGGCACGGTGCCAGCGGTAGCGGTCGCCGTCCTCGGCGCTCGGATGCGACACCGGGAAGCTCACGCTCACGCCGTCGGCCGAGCGCTCGCCCGCGTCCACGACGGGCGCGGGCACGGTCGCGGCGAGGATCGCGTCCTGGTCGCCCGGCGCGGCGGTCGGCTCTGCCGGCCCCTGCTGCAGCGTGCCCGACAGGGCCACGGCGATGCCGATGGCGGCCACGACGACCACGCCAGCGGCGACCCCGACGATCGTGCCTGCGCGCGAGCGCTTCGGTGCGGCCGTGCGCGTTCCGGTGCCGGCGTCGGATGCCGCGGGACCGCCGCCGCGCGGGCGCACCTGCGGTGCGTCCCCCGGCGCCGACGCGCTCCGCACCGAGCGGACCACGGTCGCGTCGACGGGCGCCGGCTCAGGCGCGGACGTGCGCGCGGCCGCGCCGCGCAGCACGGTACCGTCGTCGGGCGTGGGCTGCGCCTCCACCGAGCGCGGGGTGCGCACCCGGGTCGCGTCGTCGCCGGCGGATGCCGCGGGGCGCGGCTGCGCGTCGACCGACCGCACGGCGCGGGCGCGCGTGGCATCCGCGTCGTCGCCGGCCGGGCCGTCGGGCGCCTCGACGCGGGCGGACGCGAGGTTGGGGACCTCGATGCCCGTCGAGGCGTAGCCGAGCTCGAGCTCGACCCGCTGCAGGGCCCGGGCGAACTCGATCGCGCTCGGGTAGCGGTCGTCGCGGCGGGTCGCCATGCCCTTCGCGAGCACCGCCGTGAGGCTGCGCGGCACGTCCGCCCGGTCGATCGGGGTGATCGCGCCGCGCTCGATGCGGCCGATGAGGTCGAGCGAGCCGTTGGGCCGGCCGGGGATCTCGAAGGGCGTGCGTCCGGCGAGCAGCGTGTGGACGGTCGCGGCGAGCGAGAACACGTCGCTGCGCTGGTCGGGACGGGGCTCGTCCTCGAACATCTCGGGCGGCGACCAGGGCACGCTCATCCCGACGGCGGACTGGCCCGACCCGGTCGCCGAGGCGTCCTGGGGCGACGTGACGGTGTGCACCGGCAGCTCGCCCTCGAGGTTCGACGAGATGCCGAAGTCGGTGAGGGCCGGCCAGCCGTAGTCGTTCGTGAGCACGTTCGCGGGCTTGATGTCACGGTGCAGGATGCCGGCGGCGTGCGCCGTCGCGACGGCGCCGGCCAGGCGGATGCCGGTGCGCAGCGCATCCTCGACCGCGAACCGCTCGCGCTTGTAGCGCTCGGCGAGGCTCGGCCCCGAGCAGTACTCCATGACGAAGTACGGGCGGCCGTCTGCCGACACGTCGGCGTGGAAGATCGTGACGATGAAGGGGTGCGCCGACAGCTGCGCCATGAGGTTCGCCTCGGCGACGAACTGCGCCCGCGTGTCCCGGCCGAGCTCCTCGGTGAGCAGCACCTTGACCGCGACCTTGCGGCGCGGGAGCCGCTGCTCGTAGAGGAAGACGTCGGCGAACCCGCCGGAGCCGAGCAGCTGGAGCGATCGGTACCCGGGCAGGTCGGGCGGCGTGGAGGGGGCGCGGCGCATCAGGCTCCGACGACCTGGATGGTCCAGCCGCCGCCGAGGTCGACGACCGTTCCCGTGAGCACGGGCGTCGGCTCGCCCGCGCGCAGCTTCACGGGCGGCTTGCCGGGGGCGACGACGTGCGTGCCGTTGCGCGAGTGCAGGTCGGTGACCACGACCGTGTCGCCCTCGACCGCGACGCGCAGGTGGTTGCGGGAGATGTCGGGATCGCCCGCGCCGATGGTGACGAGCCGGGGAAGCCGCACGCCCGACACCTGGCTGACGCTCGGCGACCGGCCGAGCAGGACCTCGGTGCCGATGGCCTCGATGCTGCCGTCGGGCATGCGGAGGCTCGACGAGGGTGCGGGCTCGGGCGCCGGGACGCTGCGGGCGGGCATCGCCGGGCCCTGGCGCGCGGCACGCTCGGCGCGGAGGCGTCGGAGGTCGACACTCGCGACGGTGAGTCCGTCGTGGTCGCCGTCGAGCTCGAGCTCGGACAGCGCGTCGGGCGACGGCGGCGACACGGGAGCGGCGATCGTGTCCTCGGCGGGGACGATGGTCTGCTCCGCCGGGGTCACGGCGGCGGCCACGGCGGGCGGGATCGTGATCGTCGGCGCCGACGGTGCTGGCGGCGCGGGCGCCGCGGCGGGCGCCGCGACAGGCGCCGGTGCCGTGGACGCCGCTGGCGCCGCCCCCTCGCGCGCCACCACGCGGGTCTGCTCGTCGACCTCGTCGCCCGACGCGACCGGCGCGATCGACTCGACGCCCGCCGAGCGCACCGACACCGCGGGCACGATCGCCTCGACGACGGGCAGCGACGTCGCGGCATCCGCTGCCGTGCCGGCTCCGACCGCCTCGACGCGCACCTCGGCGTCGCCGACCGCGACGACGCGTTCGGCCCACGTGGAGACGCCCGAGCCCGAGACCACCTCGGCGCCGACGTGCGCAGCGACCGGGCCGCGGGCCACGACCCGTGTCGAGCCCGCGGCCGCGTCACGCACGACGAGCGCGAATGGGGGCGTCGCGGCGAGTCCGCGCGACGTGAGCGCGTCGAGCACGGCGGGGATGGGATCGGAGTCGGCGAGCCGCGGCCAGAGCGCCGCCACCTCGGTGGCCGCCGCGGACGGGGCCAACAGCACGACGCCGCCGCGGACGGCGGCGATCCACTCGTTCGCGGGATCAGGCCGGTACGTCGCCACGGTCACCCCCGTCGGTGCGCGGCGTGGTGTCCTCGGTCGATCGCGGGAGGCCGTCGGGACGGTCGCGCGTGGTCTCGTCGTCGTCGCCGGTCGAGCCGAGCTCGGACTCCACGACGATGACGGTGATGTTGTCGCGGCCGCCGTGCTCGAGGGCGGCGTCGACGAGCTCGCCCGCGAGGCCGGCGGCGTGGCCGGTGTCGCCCGCGAGGATGTGCGCGAGGCGCTCGTCGTCGACCTCCTTCGAGAGGCCGTCGGAGCACACCAGGAAGACCTGGCGCCCGGTCGCGGGGATGAGCCAGACGTCGGGATCGACGACGTCGTCGGCGCCGATGGCGCGCGTGATGACGTTGCGGTCGGGGTGGCGCTCGGCCTCGTCGGCGCTGATGAGGCCGGCATCGACGAGCTCCTGCACCGCCGAGTGATCGACGCTGAGCTGCTCGAGCGTACGGCCGTCCCACGAGTAGACCCGCGAGTCGCCGATGTTGAAGACCATCCAGTGGAAGCCGCTGCCGTCGCCCGCGTCGACGAGCGCGACGCCCGTGAGCGTGGTGCCCGCCACCGCGGTGCCCTCCTCGCCCTCGGCGCTCAGCGCGCGCACCGCGTCGTTCGAGGTGTGGATCGCGTCGAGCACCTGCTCGGGCGACGTCGGCTTGCCGGCCTCGATGTGGCGACGGAACGTCTCGACGACGGCGCGGCTCGCCGCGTCGCCGCGCGCGTGGCCGCCCATGCCGTCGGCCACGAGGTAGAGGGGCGCCTCGGCGAGGTACGCATCTTCATTCATGGTACGGACGCGGCCCACGTCGGTCTGTGCGCTGTGCGCGATCACGGCGGATCCGTGTGGGAGCGGGACGATGTCCTCGCCGTCAGCGGACACGGTTCTCCTCGTCGCAGCTCGATCCGGACCCCCGGCCCGGGCGCCCCACCCAGGCGCCGCCTCCCAACGCTAGCAACTCCCGGCCGCCGTCGCGGACCGTTGTGCACGGCGCGACGGCGGCGGGAGCCGACGATCAGCGCTCCCGGGGCGAGTCCTCCGTGAAGTGGGGGACCTCGTCGAGGAGCTTGGCGCCGCGGCGCTTGGAGTCGAGGCGCGCCTTGACGAGGCTCGCGATGGTCGCGACGGCCATCGAGGCGATGATGACGCCGAGCGAGGTCCACGTCGAGATCTCGGGCGCCCATTCGATCGGCTCGCCGCCGTTGAGGAACGGCAGCTCGTTGACGTGCAGGGCGTGGAAGACGAGCTTCACGCCGATGAAGGCGAGGATGAACGCGATGCCGTACTTGAGGTACTCGAGTCGCTCGAGCAGGCCGCCGAGCAGGAAGTAGAGCTGGCGCAGGCCCATCAGCGCGAACACGTTCGCCGTGAAGACGATGAACGCCGACTGCGTGATGCCGAAGATCGCCGGGATCGAGTCGAGCGCGAAGAGCAAATCGGTCGTGCCGATCGCGATGAAGACGATGAGGATCGGCGTGAACATGCGCGTGCCGTCGACCGTCGTGCGGAGCTTGATGCCGTCGTAGTCGTCGGAGATGCGCACGCGGCGGCGCAGCATCCGGACCAGCCCGCTCTCGTTCTGCTCGGCGTTCTCCTCGCGGTGCAGGAACGCCTGCTGGATCGCGGTCCACACGAGCCACGCGCCGAAGATGTAGAAGATCCAGCTGAAGTTCTCGATGAGCTGGGCGCCGAGCAGGATGAAGATGCCGCGGAAGATGAGCGCCAGGATGATGCCCACCATGAGCACCTCCTGCTGCATCTTCTTCGGCACCGCGAAGCGGGCCATGATCACGACGAAGACGAACAGGTTGTCGATCGAGAGGCTGTACTCGGTGAGCCAGCCCGCCACGAACTGCCCGGCGTGCTCGGCGTCGCCGAGCAGCAGCATGAGCAGCGCGAAGATCAGCGCGAGCGCCACGTAGAACACGACCCACAGCGTGGACTCGCGGAACGACGGGACGTGCGGCCGCTTGATCACGAGCAGCAGGTCGGCGATGAGGATCAGCGTGAGGACCACGAGGGATCCCACTTCGAACCAGACGGGGAGTTCGAGCACAGGAGGCCTTCCGGGGGTTGGAGGGTACAGACGGACCCGAAAGTCTCTCCCGGCTGCGCCATCGGCGCGCCGCCACGACCGGAGCGGCGTCTTCGGCGCTCGTACTGACGATCGTTGGCCCGGGGCCGTGGCCCCGCGGGATACTCCCCTTCGCTCAGGCGAGTCTAGCGGATGGCCCGGAGCCGCCCGTTGCCTCGTGCACAGTCCGGGCCGGCGCACGAAGCACGAGCGCAGGCGCAGCGGATGCCGCGTGCTGGCCGCCCCGGAAATGCAGAAAACCCCCGGATGACCGGGGGTTTTCGCTGTTGTGACCCCAGCGGGATTTGAACCCGCGCTACCGCCGTGAGAGGGCGGCGTCCTAGGCCGCTAAACGATGGGGCCGAATCGACAACTTGAAGAGTATGACACAGGCCCGGGCTTCCCTCCAAATCGGGGCCGCGCCGCTCGTTCAGGCGAAGACGGACAGTGCTCCGGGCACCACCTCGACGTCGATCGGGAGGGGCCCGATCCGCTCGCCGTCGGCGTACGCGACGATGTCGTCGGCCGCGATCGTGATGCGGCTCCCCCGCACGAACTCGACCGCCGGATGGTCGACGTGCTCCCCGCGGAACACCTTCGGGAACACCGCCAGGAGTCCCGCCCGCGACAGCGGGTGCACGATGAACACGTCGAGCAGCCCGTCGGCGAGGTCGGCGTGCGGCACGATGCGCATGCCGCCGCCGAGCGAGGAGTTGTTCGCGACCGAGACGAGCATCGCCTTCTGCTCGCGGCGCACGCCGTCGATCGTGATCGCGTACGTGCGGGGGCGGAACGTGGCGAGCTCGCCGACCAGCGCCAGCGTGTACCGGCTCGGCCCGCGCGGCCGGGTCATCCGATTGGCCCGCTCGTTCACGACCGCGTCGAACCCGGTCGAGACGACGCCGGCGAACCAGGTGCGCAGCTCGCCGTGCCGGATCACGCCGGCGTCGATCGCGCGCGTCGGCCGCTCGAGCGCGGCGACGAGCGCGTCGGTGGCCGCGGCCGGATCGTCGTACGGCAGGCCGAGCCCGCGTGCGAGGTCGTTGCCCGTGCCGGCCGCGACGATCCCGAGCGGAACGCGGGTCTGCGCGACGAGGTTGACGCCGAGCGACGCCATGCCGTCGCCGCCGACCACGACGAGCCCGTCGGTGCCCTTGGCGAAGGCGGCCTCCGTCTCACGGCGGAGCAGCTCGAAGTTCGCCTCGCGCAGCATCGACACGTCGTAGCCGGCGCGCACCAGCCGCTCGACGACGGCCGGGCCGACCGAGCGGTTGCGGCCGAACGACGCGGCGGGATTCACCGCGACGAGCAGGCGCCGAGGGGCTGCAGTCATGGAGCGATTCTGGCAGGCGGCGGGCTTGCGCGCCGACCGGCGTGCGGTGTTGGCTCGACGCATGCGACTCACCAAGCTCGAGCACGCCGCGCTGGTCCTCGAGGACTCCGGGGACAAGCTGTACGTCGACCCCGGCAAGTTCACGACGCCGATCACCGAGTCGGCCGGCGCCGTGGCGATCGTGATCACGCACCAGCACGACGACCACTGGACGCCCGAGCAGCTGAAGCGCATCCGCGACGCGAATCCCGACGTCCGCATCTTCGGGCCGGCCGGGGTTGCCGCCGCGGCTTCCGACTTCCCCGTCGAGACCGTGCAGGCCGGCGACGAGCGGGAGGTCGGCCCGTTCCGGCTGCGCTTCTTCGGCGGGAAGCACGCGGAGATCCACCGCTCGATCCCGATCATCGACAACCTGGGCGTGCTCGTGAACGACGAGCTCTACTACCCGGGCGACTCCTTCGCGGTGCCCGAGGGCGTCGACGTGCAGGTGCTCGCCGCCCCCGCCGGCGCGCCGTGGATGAAGATCGGCGAGGCGATGGACTACGTCGTGCAACTCGCGCCGAAGCGCGCGTTCCCGACGCACGAGATGCTGCTCTCGACCGCGGGCAAGGCCATTTCGAACGCGCGGCTGGGCTGGGCCGCCGAACAGGGCGGCGGCGAGTACCTGCCGCTCGAGCCGGGCGACACGATCGACCTCTGACGCGCCTCACCCCTGCGGGTCGGCGCCCTCGACCGCGACGATGAACGTCTGCGCGCGCCCGCCGACCAGCGGCGTCAGGCGCGTCTCGAGCCGCAGGCGGCCGGCAGCGCCGCGGAGGAACCAGACCAGGTGGTCGGGCGAGTCGCACGTGACGTCCTCGGCCGTGGCTCGCTCCCCCGCGCGTCCGCCGACCGCGTCCCATGCCGAGTCGATCGCAGCTCGCCGCTCCGCGTACGGCAGGTCGAGCGCGACATTCGTCGCGAGCAGCTCGTCGGCCGCGGCATCCGACCACTCGACGGCCAGGCGGCCGAGCCCCTCGGCGACGCGCAGCGTCTCGGGCCACGGCACGATCGGCGTGCGGAGCGACTCGACCGCATCGGCGTCGAGCAGCAGGCGCTCGAGCGCCGCTTCGGCGCCCCGTGAGACCTTCGCGTACGTCGCGTTCTCGAGGGCCACGACACCGAGGCCGGATGCCGCGTGCCACCGCATGTGCGCGCTGAATCCCGGGTACCCGCCCGAGTGCGAGAGCACGGGCCCGAACCGGGCGTCGTGCTCGACCACGAGCCCGTAGCCGTATCCATGCACGAGCGGCGCCGGCATCGGCGTCGGATCGTCGGGTGCGGGTGACCGCGGCGGCGCCACCCGGTGCAGCTGCTGCAGCTCGCGACGGCTCGCCGCCGACAGCGGCCCCGCCTCGTCGCCTCGCCACCCCGACGCGAGCCAGCCGGCCCAGGCGGCGAGGCTCCGCGCCGACGCGAAGACGCCGCCGATCGCCGAGAAGACGCCGGGGCCGGTGAACTGCAGCCCGATCCAGCCGTCGGGTCCGCGCCGGTAGCCGATCGCGACCGCAGGCGAGTCGCCCGTCGGTGCGGCGAACCGCGCGTCGAGGCCCAGCGGTGCGATGAGCTCCCGCTCGACGAACTCCGCGTAGCCGTCGCCGCTCACGGCCTCGACGACCTGCCCGAGGAGGGCGTACCCGACGTTGGAGTACTCGTAGGCCGTTCCGGGCACGGTGACGCATCGGATGCCGGCGGCGAGCACCCGACGGAAAGCATCGCGCGTCATCGACTCCTCGCGGTCGGCCCACGCGTCGTCGGTGGGGAGCCCGCCTGACATCGTCATGAGCATCCGCACGCTGACGGGCGCGTCGAGCCCGCCCGGCACCTCGGGCGCGAACTCGGGCACGAACGCCCGCACGGGCGCATCGAGGTCGACGGCGCCGCGGTCGCGGAGCAGGAGCAGCGCGGCGGCGGTGAAGCTCTTCGTGCACGAGGCGACGCGGAAGAGCACGTCGGCGTCCGACGCGAGGGCACCGGCATCGGATGCCGCGTCGGCGCGCTGGCCATCGACTGGCGACTCGTCGCCCGTTCGTGCCTCGGCCAGCCGCGCCGCGCCCAGCCCACCGGCGGCCGCGACCCCGTCGCGATCGAACAGCGCCCAGGCCGACCCGGGCGATCGCTCCTCTCGGACGCGCTGCGCGAACAGCTCCTCGACGGCTCGGACGGTCTCGGCGCCGATGGGCATGGATCCTCCTGATCGGCCCGCGGGCAGGCCGCGACCAGCGTACAAGCGCCCCGCGGGCCGGCTCACCGCGACGGGCTAGTCGCCGCCGTTGCCGTTCCCGTTGCCGTTTCCGTTCCCGTTGCCGTTTCCGTTGCCGTTGTTGCCCGGGCCGTCGTTGCCGCCGCCGTCGGTCGGGCCGCCGCCATCGGTCGAGCCGCCGCCGTCGGACTCGCCACTGTCGTCGGCCGGCGCGGCCGGAGCCGAACCGGCACCGCTCGGCGGCGCCACCGGCCCGAGCCCGCCCTCGCTGAACGGATCGCCGCCGTACTTCGCGTCCGCGACCGACATGACGATCGGCCACATGCGGTGGCGTGCGGTGGCCGCCGAGCCGCTGGCGAATGAGATCGCGCGCTGGTTCGCCTCGCCGTTGACGCTCACTACGGCGGCCGCAGTGGCGACCTTCGAGCTCGCCCCGACCATCCAGGTGTCCTTCGCGCCGTCGGTGGTTCCGGTCTTGCCGATGAGCGGCACCCGGGGGTTCGTGGCCGAGTTCGACGCGACGGCCGTGCCTCGCGTCATCACCCCGATCATCGCGGTGTGCATCGCCGCGGCGACCTCGGGCGAGACGGCGGCGGAGCACGTCGACTGCGGGACGGGCACCTCCTTGCCGTCGCGGTCGGTGATCCGGTCGATCGCGATCGGGGTGCAAGAGACGCCGTTGTTGGCGATGCCCGCGAACGCGACGGCCATGCTCAGCGGGGCCACCTCGTTCGTGCCGATGACGGAAGACGGGCCCTGCACCAGCGGGTCGCCGTCGGCGCGGTGCACGCCGAAGGCCTCGGCGGTCTTGCGGATGCCGCAGAGGTCGAGCCGCTTCGCCATGCCGATGAAGCCGGTGTTGATGGAGCCGATGGTCGACTCCAGGGCGCTGTAGTTGCCGCCCGACTCGCCGGCGTCGTTGCGGGGGTTCCAGTTGCCGGCGTAGTGCGGGCCCTCGCAGCTGTCCTGGAAGACGCCCCAGTTGGACTTCGGCGCGGAGTCGACGCGCTCGGAGAGCCCGTGGCCCTCCTTCAGCCACTCGCCCAGCGTGAAGACCTTGTACGAGGATCCGGGCTGGAAGCCGCGCGATCCGCCGTAGTCGAAGTCGGTGTTGTAGTTGATGCTCGTGTACTGCGGGCCCGACGCGAGCACGGCCGGGTCCTGGCTGTACGTGCGGTTCTGTGCCATGGCGAGCACGCGCCCCGTGCCGACCTGGACGCTCGAGATCACGGCGCCGACGTCCCATCCGGGGTAGGTCTGCGGCACGTTCTGCGCGATCGCCGTCTCGGCCGCGTTCTGCAGGTCGAGGTCGAGCGTCGTGTACACGTCGTATCCGCCGCGACGGAAGTTCATCATGCGGGCCTCGTCGTCCTCGCCGAAGACGGGGTCGTTCTGCAGGATGTTCTTCACGTAGTCGCAGAAGTACGCGCTGCCGCCCGCCGTCTGGCAGCCGGTGCTCGGCTCCGTGATCGCCGGGGTCACCGGCGTCGCGATGGCCTCGTCGAACTCGGCCTGCGTGATCTTCCGCTCCTCGAGCATGCTCGTGAGGATGTAGTTGCGCCGGGTGGTGTTGTCGGCGTACCCGTTTGCGACGCCGTTCGTCTCGCTGTCGGGCTTGTCGAGCTGGAACTTCACCGGGTTGTTGACGATCGCCATGAGCGAGGCCGCCTGCGCCAGCGTGAGGTTGGCGGCCGAGGTGCTGAAGTAGTAGTTCGCCGCGGCCTCGATGCCGTAGACGGTGCCGCCGAAGCCCGCGATGTTGAGGTAGCCGAGCAGGATCTCGTTCTTCGTGTAGCGCTTCTCGACGCCGATTGCGAGGCGCATCTCCTTGAGCTTTCGGTCGATCGAGGTCTCGGTCACCTTGTCGTAGCAGCCGAGGCGCTCCTCCTCGTCGGCCGCCATGCGCTCGCACTCCTGCACGCGCACGTTCTTGACGTACTGCTGCGCGATCGACGAGCCGCCTTGCGTCTCGCGCCCCGTCGCCGTCGTCACGGCCGCGCGGATCGTGCCCTGCAGGTCGACGCCGCCGTGCTCGTAGAACCGCGGGTCCTCGCCGGCGATGGCCGCGTCCTTCACGTACTGGCTGATCTGGTCCCAGCCGACCTCGATGCGGTTCTGGTCGTAGAACGACGCGAGCAGCACGGTCGAGCCGTCCGAGCGCGTGGCGTAGATGTTGCTCTTCTGCGAGAGCTCCCCGATCTGCAGGTAGCCCGGGAGGTTCTCGAACATGCCGATGGTGCCGGATGCCGCGATGCCCACGGTCGCGATCGCCGGCGTCACCCCGACGACGACGAGCGTGGCCGCCGCCGCGCTCGCGGCGATGAGCCCGAGGAACCCGCCGAGGACCCCGGCCGGCGTTCGCGTCTCCGCGAAATCGCGGGCCCGCTTGTTCCGGACCTTGTTCCGAACGACCATGCACTCACCCCCCGGGGTCGAGGAACGCGGCCCGTCGACCGGTTCGGGCGGTCCACAGCGGCGTTCCCTCACCATCGAACCTCAGCATCGGCCCGCTGTCCAGCACCCGATGCGACGTCCGCGCCCGTGTCGCCGGCATTGTGCCTTCGCAGCCCGCCGCGTTGAATGGCCCCGTGGACACGGACGACCGCGGATCCTCCGCCGACGCGGGCGAGACAGCACCGCACGTGCGTCGGGGCCGGATGCTCCGCCGGGTCGCCGCGGGCGCGGCGATCGTCGTCGCCGGGGCGGGCGTGCTGGCCGGCGTCGGATGGTGGACGGCGGACGCGCGGGAGCGGTACGCCGAGGCATCCGCGGACTACGAGGACGCCCGTACGGCCTACGAGGACGCCGTCGACCAGGTCGCCGCCGCCGGGCGCGAGGCGGACGACGCGGTCGAGCTCGCCGCGCGGTACACCGCCCTCGACCTCGCGCCGGCCGTCGATGCCGCCGTCGCGGACCCGCTCGAGCGCGCGGCCGACGAGCTCGACGGACTGGACGAGCCCGAGGCACCCGACGAGCAGGGCGCGCCCGCGGCATCCGTCGACTCGGGATGGCCGCCGGCACTCGACGAGGCCGGCGCGGCCCTGGGCACGGCGGCGCGCGAGCTCGACGACCGCACTGACGCCCTCGAGGCCTACACGGGCGACGCCGCAGCGGCCACGGATCGGGTCGAGGCCGCCGGCGACGAGCTCGTCGCCGCGATCGCGGGCTCGCGCGCGTCGCTCGAGGCCGCGAATCCCTCGGCACGCAACGCCGACCTCCTCGCGTTCCGCGCGGCCGCCGACGCGATGGAGTCACGCGTGGGCCGGTGGGATGAGCGGAGCGCGACGGAGGTCGAGTCGTACCTCGCGGCCGCGTCGGTGCTCGCCGCGTCGAACGCCGCCGAGCAGCAGCAGCGGACCGGCGGGCTCGAGGGTCAGCGTCAGGACGTGGAGGCCTTCGCGCGGTCGATCGCCGCCGGGGTCCTGCTGGAGTTCGAGTGGGCGCCCCTCGTGAACGGGTACGGCGGGGGCGACTCGTACGGCGGGTGGGCCACGGTGCCCGGCGACACGGCGCCCCAGGCAATGATCTCGCTCTCGGACTCGATCGCGCGCGACTGGGCGTCGTCCGCGATCCCGCGCGCCGTCGTGGTGCACGAGATCGGCCACGCCATGTCGAGCAAGTGCCGGGCGCTGTTCGTGCCGAGCACGCGCGAGGAGAGCGAGGCGTGGGCGACCGCGTGGGCGATCTCCATGGGCTACGACGGACCGGGCAATGGGGAGAGCCTCTACGGGCGCCCGTCGACGGCACTCATCGAACTCGCTGCGGCCTGTCGCTGAGCGAGGCCGCCGGTCGAGGCATCCGGTTCACTCGCCCGTCAGGCGGCGTCGGCGAGGAAGGGCTCGTAGACGTAGCCGCTCTCGTGGAGGATCGCGACCGTGGACTCGGGGACCTCGACGAATGCGCCGGGGAGGTCGTTGAGCGGCTCGGAGACCACCACTCGGGCGCGGCTGCCGAAGATCTGGAGACGCTCGACGTCGGGGTACATCTCGCGAAGCGTGTCGATCTCGACCGAGTGGAAGAGCGTGCGTGAGCGCCCCTGGGTCGAGTAACGGAACGCCCAGATCGTCGAGCCATCGGAGACGGCGATCGTGCCCTGCATCGGGAACCGGACGCCGTGCTCGTGGCCGACCGACTCGACCTGGCGCACGGCCTGCCGCATGCCGGCGATGGGGTCGTCCATGAGCCCGTACGTGAGTGCGAGGTGGAACACGATCTCGGAGTCCGTCGTGCCCTTGATGTGCGTGTAGAGCGACGGGTCGACGGCGAACGCGAGGTCTCGTTTCATCTTCGCGAAGTCGCCGAGGAACCCGTTGTGCATGAACATCCAGTTCTCGTAGCGGAACGGATGGCAGTTCGTCTGCTGGATGGGCGGACCGCCCGCGGCGCGCACATGGCTGAAGAACAGCGGGGTCGTGATCGCCTCGGTCAGCTCGCGCAGGTTCTCGTCGTTCCACGCCGGCTCCGTGCTGTGGAACACCGCCGGCTTGCCGCCGTCCGTCGGATACCAGCCGAAGCCGAACCCGTCGCCGTTCACCGTCTCAGCGCCGAGCGGCGAGTTGAGCGATTGCTTCACGAGCGAATGCTGCGCGTCGAGGATCAGCGTCGACGGTCGGAGCGGTTCACCCGAGTATGCGAGCCAGCGGCACATGTCCACATCTCCCTGCGGCACGAGGGCCCTCCGCACTCGACCTGCGCGGATCCGACGCCCCCCCCTGTGTCGGAGGGTACGCGCGCCGCCCCGGAGCCGCCAGAGCGAGCCGATCCGGTCCCCCATATCGTGCGGCAGTCGTGCACGTCGACCCCCGCGAATCGCCCAGTTCTGGGGGCAGAGTCCGCACGGGCGCCCCCCTACGATTGGAGGACTGCGTTTGTCGAGGCATCCTCAATCTCGATGTACGCCCACGAGCCCGACACCCAAAGGGAACGAGGGGCCCCGATCAATTTCTCCGGGTCGGGGTCCTTCGCTTTGGTCGGATGCCGCGGCGTCGGCCGCCGTCCTCGCAGGCGGGTTCGTGTGCGCGGATCTCGCCCGGTCGGAAACGGGGGGTCGACCCCGTTCCCATTCCTATGCCAGCATGCCAAGCACGGACAGCCGGCTCGATGGCGCGCCGGCGGAGAGGGCGAGATGCCGAACCGGAACAGACGCATCTGGAGCGTCGCCACCATCGCCGCACTCGCGGCGGTCGCAGTGGCGGCGACCCCGGCGTATGCAGCACCGAACAACAACTCCGTCAAGAAACTCACGAACGCCGTGACCGCCGAGGGGGTGCTCGACCACCTCGAGGCGCTGCAGGACATCGCCGACGCGAACGGCGGCGACCGGGCGGCCGGCCGCGACGGCTACGCCGCGTCCGTCGACTACGTCGTCGGAGAACTCGAGGCCGCCGGGTACGCACCCGAGGTGCAGGAGTTCGAGTTCGACTACTTCGAGGAGAACAGCGAGCTGATCCGGGTGAGCCCCCAGCCGAGGACGTTCGTCAACGGCATCGACTTCCTGCGGAACACGTTCGACTCGGGCACGCCCGAGGGGACCGCGACGGGCCCGCTGGTCCCCGTCGGACTCGTCATCCCGGCGGCGGGCCTCCCGGCGAACAGCAACACGAGCGGCTGCGAGGCATCCGACTTCGCGGGCTTCCCGGCCGGCGGCATCGCGCTGATGCAGCGCGGCACGTGCGGCTTCAGCGTCAAGAGCCTCAACGCGCAGGCCGCCGGAGCGGCCGGCGTCATCATCATGAACGAGGGCCAGCCCGGACGCACCGGACTCCTCAACATGATCGGCGACGCCACCGGGCTCCACATCCCCGCGGTGTTCGCCACGTCGGCGGCCGGCGAGAACCTCGCCTCCACGCCGAACGCGACCGTCACGGTGAAGGTGGACTTCACCGCCGAGACGCGCACGGCGTTCAACGTGATCGCCGAGACGAAGACCGGCAACGGCGCCAACACCGTCATGGCGGGCGCGCACCTCGACAGCGTGCAGGACGGCGCCGGCATCAACGACAACGGCTCCGGCAGCGCCGCGCTGCTCGAGACGGCGATCCAGATGAAGAAGGTCAAGCCGAACAACAACGTCCGGTTCGCCTGGTGGGGCGCCGAGGAGGAGGGCCTGCTGGGGTCGGAGTACTACGTCAGCCAGCTCACCGACGCGCAGATCGCCCGGATCGCGCTGTACGTCAACTTCGACATGATCGCCTCGCCGAACTACATGTTCGGGGTCTACGACGGTGACAACTCGAGCGGGACCGCGGCACCGGGGTTCATCCCGCCGGGCTCCGCGCAGATCGAGGACGTGTTCGAGGGCTTCTACGCGAGCCGCGGACTGCCCTACCAGGACACCGAGTTCTCGGGACGCAGCGACTACGGTCCGTTCATCGCGGTCGGGATCCCGGCCGGCGGCCTGTTCACCGGCGCTGAGGGCGTGAAGACGGCGTCCGAGGCGGCGCTGTACGGCGGCGTGGCCGGGGCGGCGTACGACCCGTGCTACCACTCGTTCTGCGACAACCTGACGGGCGCGGGGCAGAATGTCGCGCTGTACAACGCGTTGCGTGCGGACTACGACCTCGTCGGCAACATCAACGTCGAGGCCCTCGACGTGAACGCCGACGCGCTCGCCACCGCGGTGATCACGTTCGCGTACGACACGTCGACGGTCAACGGCGTGCGCATGCCGGGCAAGTCGCACGGCGCGGGCAAGAGCGCCGACGCGTTCAAGAACAAGTTCGAGAGCTGACCCTCGCGCGACGCGGCGGGTGCCTCCGGGTACCCGCCGCGTCGTCGCGCCCCGGGCGGGCCGGCACGTGTCGCCGCATCAGCGTCCCTCGGTTTGGGGTGGATGCCGCGGGGCCGCCCGTCCGTGCGGTCGTGTCGACCGCGCGTGGTGGGGCGTAGCATCCGGCGCAGGAGCCGCTGCGTTGCGGCGCGTCGATCGGAGGACGCCATGGACCCGGTGAGCTGGATCGTGGTCGGCGGGGTGATCGTGCTGGCCATCGTCGCGGTCGTGCTCTGGAAGCGGTTCGGTCGCGGCAGCGCGCTCGATCGGCGGATGGGCGGAGACGTCGACCAGAGCGTGCGCGACGCTCGCAGGGAGACGGCCCGCACCCGTGACATGGACGGCCCCAACGCCGGCGGAACGATCTGACGAGCCGGGTCAGACCTCCTGGCCGAAGAACGCGGCGACCCGCCGCTGCCACGCGACCAGTACGCGAGGGTGCCGTGCCGCGGCGTGGTTCGTGCTGCGCTGTGAACGCTGGCCGTCGACGAATGCGTGGGCCGTGCGGCCGTGACGCGTGGCGCCCTGGTGTCCGGCCGGCCGACTCGTGTGAGCGGGGACTCCGGGGACTAAGTGAGTTGCGTCGTGGAGTCGGTCGAGTGCGCGAGCCTTCGTCGTCATGGTGCCGTCCCTTCGTGTTCTCTCAGTGATCGAGACGGAATCTATCACCGATAGAGAGCGACGTCTATCGCTGATAGGTTGGCCGCGGAGGTGGGGCCATGGCGCTGGACAAGCACCAGATCGTGACCGAAGCCCTTGCGCTGCTCGACACCGACGGCCTCGACGGCGTGACCCTGCGGAAGCTCGCGGCCCGGCTCGGCGTGCAGCAGCCCACGCTCTACTGGTACCTGCCCAGCAAGGCGGCCCTGATCACGGCGATCGCCGACGAGATCCTCGAGCAGCAGTTCCCCGAGCTGGTGCCGCCGAGTCCCGACGAGCGCTGGCAGGACTGGCTGGTCGGCCTGGCCGAGCGTCTGCGGCGCGCGCTGCTCGCGCATCCTGATGGCGCGCGGATCATCTCCACGTCCCAGCTCTCCGTGCGGATGGCCGCCATCTCAGAACTCGCGATCAGCACGCTGGTCGCTCGCGAGGTCCCCCTCAGGCAGGCCCGTCTGGTCGTCCTGACCGTGGAGCACTTCACGGTGGGCCACGTCCTGGAGGAGCAGACCGGACGCCCCGCCGCGGACACCTCGGAGAACTTCGACCTCGAGTCCTTCACGAACGCCTACCCCACGGTCGTGGCCGGCATCGCCGAGTACTTCCATGATGGCCTCACGCCCGATGACCTGTTCCGCGACTGCCTGGACGTGATCATGCAGGGCGCGACGGCGTATCCGGTTGCTCGTCAGTCGTGATGGCTGCGAGCGTGCTGGGCGAGGTGTCGTCCCTGTCGCGTCGACTCACTCTGCGATGTGCGCCGTCATGGCGATCGAGACCAGGATGCCGGCCAGCTCGGGGCCCAGCCTCGTCACGGCGCGGGCGGGAGGGCGGTCACTGAACACCGACCCGTACGCCTCGTTCATTCCGGCGAAGTCGGCCGGGCGCGCAAGCAGCACGGTGACGAACCCCACGTCGTCCAGCGAACACCCCGCTGCCTCGAGGACGGACGCGCAGTTGCGCAGGGCCTGCAGAGTCTGCTCCCCGATCGATGACCCCGCCGGCTCGCCGGTTGCCGGATCGATTCCCGCCATCCCCGACACGAAGATCGTCGATCCGATTCGAACACCCTGACTGAACAGTGGAGAGCTCGGCGCGTTGCCGGTCGCGATGATCTGCCTCGCCATGCACCGGAGCCTACGCCGACATGCGAGGACGGCGTCATCTCGGACTGAGAGCACCAGACATATCGTGCCGACATCGGCTCGATTGGGATGGGGCGGGCGAGCGGAATCGGACGCGCGACCCACCCTCAGGAACACGAAAACCCCCGGCTGACCGGGGGCTTCCTCGAACCAAGTACAACTGAATTGGATCCCGTCAGTTGGACCCGAGCCCGCGAGGCGCGGAATTCCGCGGATCTCATGGGGTCCGGTGTACGTGTTGCTCACGGATCGATACGGGCCGGACCTGGTCCCGCAGCGCGATTCACATCACCTTTGTGGCCATCTGCGGGCGGAACCGCCCTCAGCTCGTTGCTGCCATGGCGGCTGGCATCGCTGTCCGACTCCTGGCGAATCCGAATCGAACGCTGAGTACCGCGATCCACAGCAGGACCAGGAGGAACGGCCAGAGGAAGAACTCGTCGTTCGCAGGAAGCCCGGATGCGGCAAGCACGATGATGCTGGTGGCGCCGACCGCGATGCCCGCCCAACTCAGCGTCCGTCCGAGCGTTCGGGTCACCAGTGCGGAGGCAGATGCAAAGAGCGCGAACACTCCCAGTGGCAGTAGTTGCACCAGGTGTCCAGCTCCATCGACGTCCTGCAGGGCCCGGGCCAGTTCCGGTGAGATGTCGTCGCGAAGAACGAACACGGCAATCACAACTGATACGGAGAGCACGTTCGCGATCAGCGCTGCGATTCCGCCGACGAGTGCCGTCGTCGCGAGCCACCCGGCGTCGCGGATGCGCGAGCACAGGTAGCCGACGAAGATCATCAGGGCCATCTGCGCAAGGATCACCACGGCGAACGCCACGTTGGTCCATGGGTTCTCGGCGTATCTCTGCTGCTCGTCCAGAATTCGCTGTCCGGTCGAACCCGCATCGTTCGAGCCCTCACCGATCAACACGCTCCCGAGGCTGGCGAGCAGAACATATGCCACTCCGCTCAACGCTCCGATCCTGTCCACGGCGTTCATCCATCGCCGACCCAGTTCTGGCCTTCGCGCGACTCTGTTCGCGGCCCCGACTTCGTCCAGGACATCCGCAGCCGCAGTGGGCTCCTGGGGTTTGGTCGTCGCTTTACGCATGGCGGCTCCTTTCAACGCCCAGCACGTTACGGCCGTCTGGGGTTCCAGCAGCATCGCGCTGGCAGGAGGGATTTTTGGGGAAAACCGCAATCCATCTGGAAGAGATTCTCCGGACAGGCTGACCCGGTCGGGTCCATCATGGAGGTGCTATGGCCATGAGTGGGGTGTCTGGCACCACGCCCGGTCTCCCGGCAGGAGGGGGCGCGAACGCTGTCGCTGTGGTAAGGCGCAACGCTGCGTGGGCGATCCTCGGAGTGAGCACGGTCTGCTGGGTGATCGTCATGGTGCTGGGCCTTCCGAGGTATCCACTCCAGTTACTGCCGTGGATGCTCGTGTACGGAGCCTCAGTAGCGGTGACCTCGATCATCCTGATCCGGGTGCCGTGGCATCCGCTCGCGCTCTGGCTGGCCATCGGCTCGCTTATCACGGCGCGCGACGTACCGCTCCCCGTGCTCGAGTTGCAGCTCGCTTCCAACGCACCACCGGCCTCGATCGCGCTGTCGAATCTGGTGCTGCAATGTGTCGCCGTGCTTCCCTTGATCGGCGTCGCCCACGTGCTCGGGCTCTTCCCGGACGGTGAAGCCCATCATCGCTACGAAGCTGCGGCACTTCGACTGACTTGGCTAACCTTGCTGCTTCCCGTGGTGCTGCTGACCTGCAGCCCCACGGTGGTCACCCCGCTCGACGCCGAGGGCGATCCGCCGATCGCGAACCCATTCAAGTTGTCCTTCGTCAACTTCGACCCGCAAGGGGTGACAGCATTGCTCGATGTCTCGGGGCTTGCGGTCCTGCTTGTGGGAGCCGTGCTGCTCCTGCTCCGATACCGAACGGCGGACGAACGGACCCGCCGTGCAATGCGGTGGCTGCTCGCGCCGGTCGCGCTTCTCCCGATTCCGGTCCTCGCACAGTTCCTGCTCGCGGGTATCGCCGACGTCATCATCTCGTGGTGCTGGGCGGCGGTAATTGCCTGCTTTGTGGTCGCGCCCGCGGTGGGCATCCTGCAGCCGACGGGTTTGAACGTCGACCGAGTCGTGCGCCGCTCGATCGTCTACGGCCTGCTATGGACATCGATTGCCCTTGTCTACGCCACGATCGCGGCAACCGCGGGCGCCGCTGCGGGAACACTGCTGCCGGTGGGATGGGCGGTCGCCATCGCGCTCATCGCGGCACTGGTCTTCCAGCCGGTACGCACCCGGCTCGAAGCCCTCGCCGACCGCTGGGTGTTCGGAACGAAGACCGACGCAACGCAACTCGTCGTCGGTCTGGGTGAATCGCTTGCTGGGACGTACGACCTGGAGACGCTGCTGCCTCGCATGCGCGCGACGCTGGAAGACGGTATGGGCCTTCGCTGGGCCCGGATCCGGCTCCTGCCCGACGGAGATGGGGCCGAGCAGCCGAATCCGGGCCAACAGCCGGTGTTCGCCGTGCCGATCGAGGTCGATGGGGAGCAGATTGGACTGATCGAGTGCGGCCCAAAGCTGTCGGGTTCGCTCACCTCGGCGGACACCGCGATCCTCCAAACCTTCGCCCGACAAGCCGGCATGGCCGTCCGCAACGTCCGCCTGAAGCAGGAGCTCGAGCATCAAGCCGCCCTCCTGCGAACCTCACGCGCGCGAATCGTCCACGCCCAAGAACAGGAACGCCGACGCATCGAACGGAACATCCATGACGGCGTGCAACAGGACCTCACGGCCCTCATCGGTCTCGCCGGGCAGGCCCGCCACCAGCTCGAACACGACCCGACCGCCGCCGTCGAGGACATCGCAACAATGCAGGACGGGCTACGCCGCGTACTCGCCGACCTCCGCGACCTCGCGCAGGGCATCCACCCTTCGGTGCTCAGCGACCGAGGACTTCTGGCGGCAATCGAGACACTGGGCCGACGGCATCCCGTGCCCGTGACCATCCGAGCGGACACCTCGCTGCGGACGCTACGCCTTCCCGAAGAGCTAGAAGGTGCCGCATACTTCACGATCGCGGAGGCGTTCGCAAACACGCTCAAGCACGGCCGGGCCGACCGACTCGACGTCGAACTCCGCGAAAGCGCCAACCATCTCATCGTGCAAGTGACCGACAACGGCAGCGGGTTCGACGCCGCAACGGCACGGGGAACCGGATTGACGAACCTCCGCGACCGGATCGCCGCTGTCGGCGGTGCGCTCGAGATCGACACTGCACCCGGCGCGGGCACGACCATCGTCGCTGAGTTCCCACTTCCCGACGAAAGGGTCCCGCGATGACCGAGCAGTTGCGCGTGGTCGTCGCCGACGATCACTACCTGGTGCGCGAGGGCGTCCGGCGGGCGCTCCTGAGCGACGGTTCGATCGACGTCATCGCAGTGGTCCGGGATGCCGCTGAACTCGAACTCGTCGTGGACCGCGAAGGACCGGATGTGGTCGTGACCGACATCCGGATGCCACCCGGTCACAGCACGGAGGGCATCGAGGCCGCGCATCGCATCCGCGAGAAACACAACAACATCGGCATCGTCGTGCTATCGCAATACAACGACGCCACCTACGCGATGGACCTCCTCCGAAACGGAACAGCCGGCATGGCGTACCTCCTGAAGGAGCGCATCGGCAACCCGCGTGCACTCCTCGAGGCGGTGACGGAAGTCGCATCTGGTGGATCGCGCATAGATCCAGACGTCGTCGCATCCCTCGTCCATGCCGGTCGGTCCTCGTCTCGACTCGCCGATCTCACTGGACGTGAGCGAGAGGTTCTCGCACTCATGGCCCAGGGTCGCACCAACGCAGCAGTGGGCGAGGAGCTGCACCTGTCCGAATCGTCGATCGAGAAGTACGTTTCATCGGTGTTCGCCAAACTCGGCCTCGCCGACGAGCCACACGTCCATCGGCGGGTCGCTGCGGTGCTGACCTACCTGCAGGACCAACAGAGCGCGCAGCCACTGGAAGGATGATGCCAGCATTTGGGACCGTCCCTGGGCGGCGCCCAGCGCGAACGGACGGCCGATGTTCCCGTTCCGCCATGCGTCTGCTAGGCGGACAGCGTGCCTTCAGCATGATGGAGTGCACCGACACGGGGCGGGCTTGGCGTCGGTGCCCTCCTGCCTTTCCCGAATCTGAGCGGTCCTCATTTACGGGGACTTGCGGCGCCATGCCGGCCGGAGTTTACTCACGGCCATCTGCGCTCCCGGGAACGTACCGGGACTTCATCGCTGACGTTCCCTTGATCGAGGAGCGGAAGACGAAACGAAAGGCGGAGGCGCGCGATCGCTGCAGAAGCGATCCAGCGGCTGGCCATAGGTAGAAGCTCGCCTCCGAGGAAAGAGAAGGAGGGCCGAGCGATGCCAGATAAGGAAGCCGATGCGCGCGAGCAGCTCAAAGCCGCTCTCGGGGCCATCCCAGAAGGGGCGATCGTCGATCGTGGCGAGATCCTCATCCAATGGCCAATCGCCATGTACTCGATCACGGACAGCACGACAACCATCCAGAACCTGCTTCTTGGCAAGCGATGCGTCCGAAGCAGAATGCTGGACGTCTCGGGTGGCGGTGTGACCGATGCGAACGGGAAGGCCACTCTCCGCCTCAAGGATGTGACCTGTCTGTTTGCTCCTCCGCAGGCTGGCGAGAATTTCTTGGTCGCCAGTGCACCGATCAACGTCGTTGCGACGCCCCGCGCCCAAAGTGCGATTCACGCGACCGTTCGCGCGTCGCTCGTGAACGCGGACCGTGACGCTCAAATCGAGGTCTTCACGTGGGACGCACAGGGTCAGGCCGCCGGCGGGGCCCCGTTCTACTGGCGCTGCACGGTCGCCCTCGAGGAGAACGTCGGCTGACAGAGCCTGGAACAGAACGCTCGCTACGGCGGACTCGAACACAGAACAAATTCGTCCTGAATGAAGTCCTCCCGGGGTCCCGACTTCGAGCGCGCCAGGATCCCGGGACTTCCGGGCCAGAAGCTGGGAGGCGGTCCGTGGAGACCTGCGACTGTAGCGGGAATCGGACAAGCGGTTCGTTCGACCGCAGAAACACGAAAACCCCCGGCTGACCGGGGGCTTCATCACTGCTGGGGTACCTGGACTCGAACCAAGAACAACTGAACCAGAATCAGCCGTGTTGCCAATTACACCATACCCCAATGGCCCTCAACCGAAGCTCGGGCCGACACGCAACTCTAGCCTACGCACCGGGCACCGACCAAACTGAGCGAGCCTCGCCCGCGTGCCACTCCTGCTCGCATGCACGACCTGCCATGCTGTGCCCATGCCCGACGCCAATGACCTCCTCGCCGTCCTCATCGACGCCGACAATGTCTCCCCCGCCCGAATCGACTCCGTGCTCGCCGAGGTCTCCCGCTACGGCGTCGCATCCGTGAAGCGCGTGTACGGCGACTGGACGAAGCCGAACCTCCGCAGCTGGAAGGATGCCGCGAGCGCGCATGTCATCCAGCCCATTCAGCAGTTCGACAACACCACGGGCAAGAACGCCACCGACAGCGCGCTCATCATCGATGCGATGGACCTGCTCTACACCGCACGGTTCCAGGGGTTCTGCATCGTGTCGTCCGACAGCGATTTCACACGGCTCGCTTCACGCATCCGCGAGCAGGGCATCACCGTCTACGGCTTCGGTGAGCGCAAGACGCCGGAGTCGTTCCGGAACGCTTGCGACCGCTTCACATACCTCGAGGTGATCGAAACCCCAGTCGCGGACGACGCCGTCGAGAGTACGCCGGTCCGCGCCCAGGTACCGGCTGTCAAGCTTCGTACCGACGGTCGACTGGTCTCGGCATTGCGTGCGAGCGTCGGCAGCGCCGCCGGCGAGGACGGCCGCGCGAACCTCGCCGCCGTCGGGTCCCTCCTGCGCAAGCAGCAGCCCGACTTCGACTCCCGCAACTGGGGCTACGCCAAGCTCTCCGACCTCATCCGAGCGACCGGGCTCTTCGACGTGGAGACCGCGCCCAACGGCGGGGTCATGGTGCAGCAGCGGCGCAAGGCGGCCTGAGTCCGAGGCCGCCCGCGGACCGATCGCGGGTCTCGATACGGCGCTTCGCGCCTACTCGACCACCGGGATGACTTCGGCCGCGTCGCGCGTCAACCGAGCCGCGTCGCGAGCCGGTCGATCCGGTCGATCGAGTCGATCTTCCCGAGGATCTGCATCGACTCGAACAGCGGCGGCGACACCCGCCGGCCCGAGATCGCGGTGCGCACCGGGCCGAAGGCGACGCGCGGCTTGAGGCCGAGGCCGTCGACGAGAGCGCCGCGGAGCGCCTCCTCGATCTGGTCGTGCGTCCACGCGTCGGCGGGGAGGCGGTCGAGGGCGTCGCGGGCGGCGGCGAGCACGGCCGGGGCGTCGGCGGGGAGGCCGGCGAGGGCGTCGTCGTCATACGAGAGGCCCGCAGCATCCGTGAACAGGAAACCCAGCATGCCCGGTGCCTCGCCGAGCAGGCCGATGCGCTCCTGCACGAGCGGAGCCGCCTCGACGAGCACGGCCTCCTGCGCAGCCGAGATCGGCGTCTCGACGACGCCGGCCGACTGCAGGTACGGCACCGTGCGGGCGGCGAACTCCCCCGATTCGAGCAGCCGGATATGGTCGCCGTTGATGGCCTCGGCCTTCTTCAGGTCGAAGCGCGCCGGGTTCGGGTTGACGTTCACGACGTCGAACGCGGCCACGAGCTCGTCGCGGCTGAACACATCGCGGTCGGCCGAGAAGCCCCAGCCGAGGAGGGCGAGGTAGTTGACCAGGCCCTCGGGGATGAACCCGCGGTCGCGGTGGTGGAACAGGTTCGACTCGGGGTCGCGCTTCGACAGCTTCCTGTTGCCCTCGCCCATCACGTAGGGCAGGTGGCCGAAGCGCGGCACGAAGGTCGTGACGCCGATGTCGATGAGCGCGTGGTACAGCGCGATCTGGCGCGGCGTCGAGCTCAGCAGGTCTTCACCCCGAAGCACGTGCGTGATGCCCATGAGCGCGTCGTCGACCGGGTTCACGAGCGTGTAGAGCGGCGCTCCGTTCGGGCGCACCACCACGAAGTCGGTCGTCGATCCGGCGGCGAAGTCGATCCGGCCGCGCACGAGGTCGTCGAAGCCGAGGTCGACGTCGGGCACACGCAGGCGCAGCGCCGGCTCGCGACCCTCGGCGCGGAACGCGGCGCGCTGCTCGTCGGTCAGGTCGCGGTCGAAGTTGTCGTAGCCGAGCTGCTTGGGCCGACCGGCCGCCTCGTTGCGGGCGTCGATCTCGTCGGCGTTCGAGAAGCTCTCGTAGACGTGGCCCGACGCCTTCAGCCGCTCGACGACGTCGGCGTAGATCCCGCTGCGCTGCGACTGGCGGTAGGGCTCGTGGGGTCCGCCGATGCCGATGCCCTCGTCCCAGTCGAGCCCGAGCCAGGTGAGCGCGTCGAGGAGCTGCTCGTAGCTCTCCTCGCTGTCGCGCGCGGCATCAGTGTCCTCGATGCGGAACACGAACGTGCCGCCGGTGTGCCGGGCGTACGCCCAGTTGAAGAGCGCGGTGCGCACGAGGCCGACGTGCGGCGTGCCCGTCGGAGAGGGGCAGAAGCGCACGCGGATGTCGGAACCTGTGGCGGACGTGGTGGGGTGGGCTGTCTCGGACATACCCGTCCATGCTAGCGATCGGCGCGACGCCGCCGCGTCCTCCTCGGGCTTGCCGGCTGGCCGCCGCGTCGAGCCGCCGTGTCAGGCGGCGAGCGACTCGAGGGCCGCGATCGCGGCCGCGACGGCCGGAACGCGCTCGGCACCTCGGGCGGTGACGAGATGCAGCGACCGCACGTCGGCCCGAGCGGTCGGCCGGGTCACGACGTCGGGATGCCGCGGCGAGGCCGCGAGTGCGAGCGCCGGAAGCAGCGCCACCCCGAGTCCCTGCGCGACCATCCCCTCGACGGCGACGAAGTTGTCGGTCTCGAACGCGATGCGCGGCGCGAAGCCCGCGGCATCCGCCAGCTCGAGCAGGTGCCCACGGCAACGTGGGCAGCCGGCGATCCACGGGTCGTCGCGCAGCGCGGCCAGGTCGACGACGTCGGATGCCGCGGCCGGATGCCCCGACGGCAGCACGAGCCGGATCGGCTCCTCGCCGAACGCGCGCACGTCGAGGCCTCGGGCGCTCGCACGGTGCGGGTCGTCGCGGTCGCCGGGATAGCTGAACGTGATCGCGAGATCGGCGCGGTCGGCACGGACGGCGGCCACCGCCTCGGGCGGCTCGGCCTCGACGTACGTCACGGAGACGCCCGGATGCGCCGCGCCGAGTGCCGCGATGAGTCGCGGCACGACCGACGCCGACGCCGACGGGAACGCGACGAGCCGCACGCGTCCGGCGCGCAGGCCGCGGATCTCGGCGAGCTCGCCGGCCGCGGCCTCGAGCGCGGTCGCCACGGCGTTGGCGTGGCGCGCGAGCACGCGTCCCGACTGGGTGAGGCGGATGCCGCGGCCGACCCGCTCGACGAGTGCGATGCCGGTGCGCTCCTCGAACCGGCGCAGCTGCTGGCTCACCGCGGGCTGGCTGTAGCCGAGCGCCTCGGCGGCGGCGGTCAGCGAGCCGTGCTCGGCGACCTGGCGCACGACGCGCACGGTCTGGAGGTCGAGGGCGGCGGCGAGGCCGTCGATGGAGGCGTCCGACATGACTCGAAGCATAACGTGACGGCATGGGTGTGATCACATACCTGACGTTGTCGAATGGATGCCACGAGCGGAGACTGGGGGCATGACCTCCACCGTGCGCAACCGCCCCGCCGCGCTCCGCGATCGATTCGCCGCCGGACGTGGATATCTCGCCGCGTGCACACTCGGCCTGCCCGCCGACGTCACGGTCGAGGCGGTGCGACGCGACTTCGAGCGCTGGGCCGCCGGCACCGCCGACTCCATGGAGTACACGTCCGCCGTGGAGCGGTCGCGCGTGCACGCCGCGACGCTGCTCGGTGTCGACGCGAGCCGGATCGCCACGGGGTCGCAGGTCTCCCCCTTCGTCGCGCTCGCCGCGGCATCCGCCCCCGCCGGCGCCGAGATCGTCTGCATCGAGGGCGACTTCTCGTCGCTCGTCGCGCCATTCCTCGTGCGCGGCGACCTGCGCGTGCGACACGTGCCCCTCGACGCGCTCGCCGACGAGATCGGGCCGAGCACGTGGCTGGTGGCGTACTCGCTCGTGCAGTCCGCGACGGGCCGGGTGACCGACGCGGCATCCGTGGCCGAGGCCGCGCGTGCCGTCGGCGCGCGCGTGCTCGTCGACACGACCCAGGCGACCGGGTGGATGCCGACGACCGACGTCGAGGCCGACCTGCTCGTGTGCCACTCCTACAAGTGGCTCTGCGCGCCGCGCGGCGCGGCCTTCGCCGCCTTCTCGGACCGCGCCCTCGCCGAGTTCGTGCCGCTCGCCGCCGGCTGGTGGTCGGGAACCGACCCCTGGGCCTCGTGCTACGGACCCGACCTGCACCTCGCCGAGGACGCGAGCCGCTTCGACGTCTCCCCCGCCTGGCATGCGTGGATGGGCGCGGAGGCCGCGCTCGGCCTCGCCGCGTCGCTCGACCCGACCGAGGTGCGCGACCATGCCGTGGGCCTCGCGAACGCGTTCCGCGAGCGCATCGGCCTCGACTCGTCGGACAGCGCGATCGTCGCCTGGCCCGACGCCGAGGGCACCTCGCTGCGGGCGCTCACCGCGGCCGGCATCACCGCCTCGGGCCGCGCCGGTCGCGCGCGCGTGGCGTTCCACCTGTGGAACGACGACGAGGACGTCGACCTCGCCGCTCGCACGCTCGGCCACTGAGGCCTGCCGAGCATCGATGCGCGGGGCGGATCAACCCGCCGCGCTCAGCCCGCCGCGCTCAGCCCGCCGCTCGTACCGGGTTCGATAGCGTGCCCAGGCCCGAGACCGTGACCTCGACGGTGTCGCCGTCGACGAGCGGGCCCACGCCCGCGGGCGTTCCCGTGAGGATGACGTCGCCGGGCAGCAGCGTGAACACGCTCGACGCGTAGGCGACGATCGCCGGGATCGAGTGCACCATGTCGGCGAGGCGGCCGTGCTGGCGTCGCTCGCCGTCGACGACGGTCTCGATCGTGCCGCCCTCGAGGTCGAGCTCGGTGTCGATGACCGGTCCGAGCGGACAGAACGTGTCGAAGCCCTTCGCGCGGGTCCACTGGCCGTCGCGGCGCTGCAGGTCTCGGGCGGTCACGTCGTTCGCGATCGTGTACCCGAAGATCACGCTCGCGGCATCCGCCTCGGCCACGTTCTTCGCGATGCGGCCGATGACGACCGCGACCTCGCCCTCGTGCTCGACCTGCTCGCTCTGACGGGGCAGCACGATCGCGTCGCCGGGACCGATGACCGAGGTGTTCGGCTTCAGGAACAGCAGCGGCTCCGCCGGCGCCTCCCCGCCCATCTCCTCGGCATGCTCGCGGTAGTTCTTGCCGACGGCGACGACCTTCGACCGCGGGATGACGGGAGCGAGCAGGCGCGCCTCGGCGAGCGGCACGCGTGCGCCGGTCGGCTCGTAGCCCGCGAACATCGGGTCGGCCTTCAGCACGACGAGCTCGTCCTCCTCCTCGTCGACGATGCCGAAGGCGATGGTGTCGCCGTGGGAGAAGCGCGCGATCTTCATGCAGCCAGCCTATTGCGCGGGCGCACCGGCCTCGGGAACGTCGGGGATGAGCCGTTTGCCGAGGCCCACCGCGTGGTCGGGCTCGTACCCGAGCGACCGGTACCAGTCGATCACGCCCTGGTTGGTCGACCGCACCTGCAGGTTGAGCTTCGGGCAGCCGCGCTCGACGAGCAGGCGCTCGGCCTCGGCCATGATCGTCGCGCCGATGCCCTCGCCGCGACGCGACTCGTCGACCGCGAGGTAGTTCACCCAGCCGCGGTGCCCGTCGTACCCGACCATCGCCGCGCCGACGACCGACGCGGATGCCGCGTCCTCGGCCACGAGGAACAGCTCGGGCTGCACCGTGAGCTTGCGCTCGATGTCGCGGTACGGGTCGTTCCACGGGACCACGAGGCCGGCGCGGCGCCACAGCGCCACGACGGCCTCGGTGTCCTCGCGACGGAACGGCCGGATGGCCGCGCCCGAGCCCGCGGGGGCCACCGCGTCGTGCATCACGCCCCTGCCATCAGGCGTCGAGCCGCGTCATCCAGCCGTGGCGGTCCTCGACGCGGCCGTACTGGATGCCGGTGAGCTCCTCGCGCAGCGACAGGGCGAGCTCGGTCGCCTGCGGGCCCGAGTGCACGATCTCGAAGTCCTCGGCGAGCAGGCGGCCGATGGGCGTGACCACGGCGGCCGTGCCGCACGCGAACGCGCCAACGATGTCGCCGGATGCCGCGCCCTCGCGCCACTCGTCGATGGTCACCTTGCGGCTCTCGACCACGTGGCCGCGGTCCTTCGCGAGCTGCAGCACCGAGTCGCGCGTGATGCCCTCGAGGATCGAGTCCGACTCGGGCGTCACGACCGTGCCGTCGCGGTAGACGAGCACCACGTTCATGCCGCCGAGCTCCTCGAGGTACTTCCCCTCGTCGAGGAACAGCACCTGCTGGCATCCGTGCTGGGCCGCCTCGGCCTGCGGCAGCAGGCTCGACGCGTAGTTGCCGCCGGTCTTCGCCGCGCCGGTGCCGCCCTTGCCGGCGCGGGCGTACCGCGTGGAGAGCCAGATCGACACGGGCTGCACGCCGCCGTGGAAGTACGCGCCTGCGGGGCTCGCGATGAGGTAATAGGCCACCTTCTTCGCCGGCCGAACGCCGAGGAACGCCTCCTTGGCGAACATGAACGGGCGCAGGTAGAGGCTCGTCTCGGGGGCGTTGGGCACCCAAGAGCCGTCGACCGCGATGAGCTGCTTCAGCGAGTCGATGAAGTACTCGCTCGGCAGCTCGGGCAGCGCGAGGCGCGCGGCCGAGCGCTGCAGGCGCGCCGCGTTCTCGTACGGACGGAACGACCAGATCGACCCGTCGGCGTGGCGGTAGGCCTTGAGGCCCTCGAAGATCTCCTGCGCGTAGTGCAGCACGGCGGCCGACGGCTCGAGCTGGATCGGGCCGTACGGCGAGACGCGCGGGCGGTGCCAGCCGCCCTTCTCCGACCAGCAGAGGTCGACCATGTGGTCGGTGAAGTGGTTGCCGAAGCCCGGGTCGGCGAGGATCGCGTCGCGCTCGGCGTCGGTCTTCGCCTCGTCGTTGCGGGTGACGGCCCAGGTGAGCCCTGCCGCGGAGGGCGCCTGGAGCGGGAGGTTGATGGTCATGTGCTTCGTCCTTCGGATGCGCTGGTTACTCGTGTGCGCCGATGCGGGCGACGATCGCGTCGCCGACCTCGGAGGTCGAACGACGTGCGTCGCCGCGTTCGGCGATGTCTGCGGCGACCGCCCGCTGCACCTTCGCCGCCTGCCCGCGGTGACCGAGGTGGTCGAGGAGCAGGGCGACGGAGAGGATCGCGGCGGTGGGGTCGGCGATGCCCTTCCCGGCGATGTCGGGTGCGGAGCCGTGTACGGGCTCGAACATGCTCGGGAACCGGCCGTCGGGGTTGATGTTGCCCGAGGCCGCCAGGCCGATGCCGCCGCTGATCGCGCCGGCCAGATCGGTGAGGATGTCGCCGAAGAGGTTGTCCGTGACGATGACGTCGAATCTAGCAGGATCCGTGACGAGGAAGATCGTCGCGGCGTCGACGTGCAGGTAGTCGACGGTCACGTCGGGATACTCGGCCGCGACCGCGTCGACCGTGCGCTTCCAGAGCGACCCGGCGAAGACCAGCACGTTGGTCTTGTGCACGAGCGTCAGCCGCTTGCGTGGGCGCGCGGATGCCGCGGCGAACGCGTAGCGCACGACGCGCTCGACCCCGTAGGCGGTGTTGACCGACACCTCGTTCGCGACCTCCGCGGGCGTGCCGACGCGGATCGCGCCGCCGTTGCCCACGTAGGGGCCCTCGGTGCCCTCGCGCACGACGACGAAGTCGACCTCGCCCGGGTCGGCGAGCGGGCTCGCGACGCCCGGGTGCAGCACCGACGGGCGGAGGTTCACGTAGTGGTCGAGCTCGAAGCGGAGCTTCAGCAGCAGTCCGCGCTCGATGTTGGCGCCCGCGAGGCGAGGATCGCCCGGTACGCCCCCGACCGCTCCGAGCAGGATCGCGTCGTGCTCCTTGATGGCGGCGAGGTCGTCGTCGGTCAGGACGTCGCCCGTCTCGAGGTAGCGCGCAGCGCCCAGCGAGAACGGCGTCTGCTCGAACGCGACGTCGGCGCCGACGACCGCCGCATCGAGCGCCCTGAGCGCCTCGGCGACCACCTCGGGGCCGATTCCATCGCCCGGAATGACTGCGAGCCTGACCGTACCTACCATGGATTCTCCTTCGTGCGCCAGCCCTCCCAGCGTAGTGTCCGTCCGAGTGGCCGATGGTTACAGTGGGCCTCAGGACGAGGTATCCACCTCATCGAAGCGCGGCACCCGAGCCGCCGGAGAGAAAGAGGAACCCCCACATGAGTCTCGGTCTCGGCATCGTGCTCTTCGTCATCGGCGCGATCCTCGCGTTCGCGCTCAACCTCACCGTCGACTGGGTCAACCTCCAGCTGGTCGGCTACATCCTCATGATCGCCGGAGCGATCGTGATCATCCTCGGCATCGTCCTCCTCGCGCGCCGTCGCCGCTCCATCTCCACCTCTCAGACGAGCGTGGACCCCGCGACCGGCAGCCGGGTGACCCGCAACGAGCACTCGGCTCCCGAGGACCCGACGGTGCTCTGAGCCAGGCTTCACGACACGGCCGCCGCCCGGGAGGGGCGGCGGCCGTTCGTCGTTCGGGGCCGGGTCGGCCGCGCACTCACTCGGCGCGCGGAGCCTTCGGGTTCCGCAGCGCGATGGCGGCCACGACGGCCGCGGCCGCCATGAGCGCCACCCCGATCAGCGAAGTCACCACGACGCCGGCGTCGAAGGCGTGCGCAGCGGATGCCGCGAGCTGCTCCCCGATCGCGCCGGGAAGTGAGTTGGCCACCGTCATCGCGCCCGCGAGCGTCTCGCGGGCGGCATCCGCCTGCTGGTCGGTGAGCACCGACGGAAGCACGAGACCCGAGCGGAACTGCACCGCGAGGATGCTGCCGAGGATCGCCGTGCCGAGCACCGCGCCGAGCTCGTAGGCCGTCTCGGAGACGGCGGACGCTGCGCCCGCCTTCGCCGGCGGCGCGCTCGAGAGGATGAGCTCGTTCGAGACCGTCTCTGCCGCGCCGATGCCCACGCCGAGGAGCACGAACGCGAGCACGATCGGTCCGATCGACCCGGATCCGGCGAAGAGCGCGATCACGAGGTATCCGCTCGCCGACAGGCCGAGCGCGACCGGGACGAGCACGCGCGGACGCACCCGTCGGGCGACCGGCACGACCAGGAGGCCGGCGGCGATCATCGCCACGAGGCCCGGCAGCAGCGCGAGCCCGGCGGAGACCGGGCTGAGCCCGGCGATGAGCTGCAGGTGCTGCGACACGAAGTAGAGGAATCCGACGAGCGCGATGACGCTGAACAGATTCACGACGACCGCGCCGCCGAACGAGCCCTGGCGGAACAGGCGCACGTCGAGCATGGGCGTCTCGCTGCGCAGCTGGCGCCGCACGAACCAGATCGCGCAGAACACGCCGAGCACGATCGCCTGCACGCCGAACCCCTCGACGCCCTCGGTCGCGAGCGACTTGATGCCGTAGACGATGGGGCCCATCGCCGCGAGCGAGAGCAGGGTGCTCACCAGGTCGATGCGACCCGGCGCGGGGTCACGGCTCTCGGGGATGAGCATCGGCACGAAGACAAGCAGCGGCACGAGCACGGGCACGGCGAGGAGGAACACCGAACCCCAGTGGAAGTGCTCGAGGAGCACGCCGCCGACGAGCGGGCCCATGGCGCTGCCGGCGGCGAAGCCCGACGCCCAGATCGCGATGGCGAGCCGGCGCTGCTCGCGCTCGGTGAACACCGCGCGCAGCAGCGAGAGCGTCGAGGGCATGAGCATGGCGCCGAAGAATCCGAGCGCCGCCCGGGCCGCGATCAGGGTCTCGGCGGTGGGCGCCAACGCGGCGCCGATCGAGACGAGCGCGAACCCGGTCGAGCCGATGAGCAGCATCCGGCGGCGTCCGTAGCGGTCGCCCGCGCTGCCCATCGCCACGAGCAGGCCTGCGAGCACGAGCGGGTACGCGTCGATGATCCAGAGCTGCTGGGCGGCCGTCGGTGCGAGGTCGGCCGAGATGGCCGGCAGCGCGAAGCTCAGCACGGTGTTGTCGATCGAGACGAGCAGCACCGGCAGCATCAGCACCGCGAGCGCGAACCACGCACGGCGCGACGAGCGCGTCGACCGGCCGGGATCGATGCGCGCGGCGGGCGCGGCGGCCTCCGTCGCGTGGTCGATGGGCGTGGTCGTGCGTTCCGTGGTGTTCATCATCTCGGGTTCCATTACTATACCGTCCAGCCGGTATAGTATCACTATCATGCACGGATGCCGCTCGCTCACGTCTCGCTAGCATCGAGCACATGAGCCGCCCACCAGCCGCACGCGACGCCGTGCTCGACGCGTTCGAGCGACTCCTCGTGGAGGACGGCGAGCGCGCCGCGACCCTCGACGCCGCGGCCCGTGCCGCCGGCGTCTCGAAGGGCGGCCTGCTCTACCACTTCCCCAACCGCGAGGCGCTCGTCGAGGGCGTGCTCGGGCGGTTCTCCGCGCTCGTCGACGCCGACCTCGAGGTCATGGCCGAGGCGCCCGAGGGCGCGGTCGCGTACTTCGTGCGCTCGTCGGTGTCGCACGACACGGCGCTCGAGCGCGCCGGCGTGGCGGCGGCGCGACTGGCGCAGGCGGGGCATCCGTCGGCCGTGCGCATGATCCGCTCGGTACGCGAGCGATGGATGGGCGCCGTGCGCCCGCACGTGGCCGACCCGACGGTGGCGCTCGCGATCACGCTGATCGGCGACGGCCTGTACTACGACTCGGCGCTGCACGGTGACGACGCCGAGACGGGCGTCGACGCGCCGCGCGCGAGCGAGATGGACGCGCTCGTGGCGATGCTCGAGCGGCTCGCGGCGGAGCCGCCGACGCACTGAGCCGTCGCGGCTCGTCGTCGCGGCGCCTCCGCGCGGTCCGCTACTCCTCGGTGATGTCGATCTCGACGAGCACGTCGGCGTCGATCGCCGCGCGCACGCGGTCGAGCACCTCGGTCGGCACCGGCGAGTCGACCGTGAGGACGCTCAGCGCCTGGCCGCCCGCCTCGCGACGCGCGATCTGCATGCCGGCGATGTTGATGCCGGCCTCCCCGAACTCGCGGCCGTAGATCGCCACGATGCCGGGGCGGTCGGTGTACTGCATCACGATGTGCGTCGTCGCGAGCGGCACCTCGATCTCGTAGCCGTTGACGCCCACGAGCTTCTCGATCTGCTTGGTGCCGGTCAGCGTGCCCGAGACCGAGATCTGGCGACCGTCGGCGAGTGCGCCGGCGAGCGTGATGACATTGCGGTACTCGGGCGAGTCGGCGTCGACGATGAGGCGCACGTCGATGCCGCGCTGCTCGGCGAGGAGCGGGGCGTTCACGTACGAGACCGTCTCGCTGACGACGTTCGTGAAGACGCCCTTCAGGGCGGCGAGCTTGAAGACGCTCACGTCGTAGTCGACGAGCTCGCCGTGCACCTCGACGTCGAGGCTCGTGATCGCGGTGTCGGCGAGGCCGGCGAAGAGCTGGCCGAGCTTCTCGACGAGCGGAATGCCCGGGCGCACGTACGGGTCGATGACGCCGCCGGCGACGTTCACCGCGTCGGGCACGAGCTCGCCGGCGAGCGCGAGGCGCACCGACTTCGCGACCGAGACGCCGGCCTTCTCCTGGGCCTCGTCGGTCGACGCGCCGAGGTGCGGCGTGACGATGACATTGGGCAGCGCGAGCAGCGGCGACTCGCGCGGCGGCTCCGAGACGAACACGTCGAGGCCGGCGCCCGCGATCTGCCCTGCGGCGAGCGCCTCGTAGAGCGCGTCCTCGTCGATGAGGCCCCCGCGGGCGACGTTGACGACGTAGGCCGTCGGCTTCATCTTCGCGAGCTGCTCGGTGCCGATCATGCCCGTGGTCTCGGGGGTCTTCGGCATGTGGATGGTGATGAAGTCACTGCGCTCGAGGAGCTCGTCGAGGCTCACGGTCTGCACGCCGAGCTGCTGCGCGCGAGCCGCCGTGATGTAGGGGTCGTAGGCGATGACCTCGGTGCCGAAGGCCTGCAGGCGGGCCGCGATGAGCGCACCGATGCGGCCGAGGCCGATGATGCCGATGGTCTTCTCGTAGAGCTCCACGCCCGTGTAGTGCGACCGCTTCCACTCCCCCTGCGCGAGCGCGGAGTGCGCCGCCGGGATGTGGCGGGCGAGGCTCAGGATGTGGCCGACGGTGAGCTCGGCGGCCGAGATGATGTTCGAGGTCGGCGCGTTCACGACCATGACGCCCGCCGTCGTGGCGGACTTGATGTCGACGTTGTCGAGGCCGACGCCCGCGCGGGCGATGACCTGGAGCTTCGGCGCGGCCGCGATCGCCTCGGCGTCGACCTTGGTCGCCGATCGCACGAGGATCGCGTTCGCGTCGGCGATCGCCTCGAGCAGCGCCGGACGGTCGGTGCCGTCGACGTTGCGGATCTCGAAGTCGGGCCCGAGGGCGTCGACGGTGGCGGGCGAGAGTTCTTCGGCGATCAGCACGACCGGCTTTGACACGAACGATTCCTTCGGGGCGAAGCGCGCGCGGGGCGCTCTGATGTGCGGGTGGGGATGCGCCACACGCCGTGGGGGCGCTACCCGCTCACTCTACTGGAGGGCGCATGCGGCATCCGTTCTGTGACGACGTGGCCGTCACAGGGGCCGGCCGGGCCAACCGGTCTCCGCCGTCAGCCGAGGTCGAGGCCGCCGAGCTGGAAGAACAGCGCGGTGAGCCCGAACGTGATGGCCTGCACCGCCGCATAGCCCGCGAGGAACAGCAGGATCTGGGGCAGCGGACCGCGTCGGTGGCCGAGCCAGAAGGCGACGCCGAACACGAGGAACGGCAGCACGAGTGCGACGATCAGCAGCGTCAGGCCGACGCCCGAGATCGCGATGCCCAGCGACGCGGCCTGCAGGTTGAGGCCGACGAGGTTGCCGACGGCCTCCCACACGTCGTACGCGTAGAGCACCCCGAAGAGCACGGCGACCGTGACGGCGAGCCAGAGCGGCGTCGCCGATCGCGGGGCGCCCGCGTCGTCGGCGGATGCCGCGGTGCCGGCGTCGGCGGGAACGGATGCCTCGTTCATCTCAACCTCGCAGCAGGAACGGGACGGGGACGAGGACGATCGCGCCGACGATGAGCCAGAGCAGCCGGGCGCGCCGACGCTCGGACGCGAGCCAGAGCGTCGTTCCGAACCACAGCGCGGGGGCGAGTACGGCGAGCCAGCGCCCGAGCCCGTACATGAACTGCGCGACCGGGTCGCCGAGGTCGGGGGCCGAGGAGATCGCCCAGATGAGCCACCCGACGGAGTAGAGGAGGTACACGCCGCCGAGCACGCCGAGCAGCACGAGTTCGGCGGAGCCGGGCTGCGCCGCGGCATCCGCGTCTTCGCCCTCGTCGGCCCTGTCGACGTGGTCGACCGCGGTCGCCCCGTTCGCCTCGACGGCCTGACCGGATGCCGCGGCATCCGCCGGCTTCGACTTCGACGGGTTGCCGACGACCTTCCATCCGGGGGCGAGCGTGGGGTCGTCGTCGCCCTCCCAGCGCAGCGCGTCGTCGTCGGGATCCGGGCTCATGCGACCAGACTAGCGAGCCGCGCACCGGACCCGACGACGACGCGATCGGGCGGGTCACCGGAGGACGCGCATGCGACGCTCGACCTGATCCTGGTAGTGCGACTCGGAGTCGCTCGGGGTCTCGATGCCGGTGCGGCGCTCGGCCTGGTCCCGGTACTGCGACCTCGCGGCGAAGGCGTCGACGCGGTTCTCGGCGCGCTGCACCTCGTGGCTGAGATCGCTCGCCCGTCGTTCGGCGAACGTGTCGACGTCGGCCTTGGCGCAGGCCCCGAGTCCGGCGGCGAGCATCGCGGCGAGCGCGATCGTGAGGGCGGTGGTGCGGGTCTTCTTCGTGGTGTCCATGACCGCACGTTCGCGCGCGCCGGTATGGCCCCGTCGGGCCGACGGTATGGAACCGGTATGGACGCCGACCCGCATTCGTTGACACCCCTTGGAGGCGAGTCGACAATGCAGGTGTGGAGATCCGAGTACTCGGTGACCTCACGATCGACAGTGGCAGGCTCAGCCCCAAGGAGCGGTCCCTGCTCGCCGTCCTCGTCCTTCGATCCGGAAATGTCGTCTCGCCGTCCGAACTGGCGGATGCGGTGTGGGGCGACGACGTGCCGGCAACGTGGCGCAAGCAGGTGCAGGCGTTCGTCGTGCACGTGCGGCGGACCCTCGGATCGACGGCGATCGGCACTATGCGAGCCGGCTACCGCCTCCGCGTCGACGGTGACGCGATCGACGCCGTGCGGTTCGAGGGGCTGCTGGATGCGGCGGCGACGCATCGCACGAACGGCGATCCGCAGCGCGCGGTCGACCTGATCGAACGCGCGCTCGCGCTCTGGGGCGGCAGGCCGTACTCGGAACTCGGCGACTGGCCGCCCGCCGTCATCGAGGCTGCTCGACTGGAGGAGATCAGGGCCACCGCCGAGGAGGACCTGCTCATGGCCCGGCTCGAGAGCGGCGAGCATCGGGCCGTCGTCCCCGACGCCGAGCGCCTCGTGCGCAACGACCCGCTCCGCGAGCGCCGCTGGGCGATCCTCGCGACCGCGCTGTACCGCTCGGGTCGCCAGGCCGACGCGCTCGCGGCCCTCCGCGCTGCGCGGGAACGGCTGGCCGACGAGCTCGGCATCTCCCCCGGGCCCGAGCTCACGGCGCTCGAGACCGCGATCCTCAACCAGGACGCGGCGCTCGAGCCCCCGGTCGCCGCTCCGGTCGGCGATGGCGACTGCCCGTACCGCGGCCTCCAGCCCTTCGGCACGGAGGACGCCGGCGAGTTCTTCGGGCGGGACGGCGACGTCAGCGCCGCGCTCGCACGACTGTCGAGCTCGCCGTTCCTCGCCATCTCCGGCGCCTCGGGCAGCGGGAAGTCCTCGCTGCTGCTCGCCGGAATCGTCCCGGCGCTCCGGGCCCGCGGTGAGCAGGTCGTGGTCATCGGCACCGGTTCGGCACCGTCGAGCAGACTGCAGGACGCGCTCGCCGACGGCAGCGGCTCGGTCGTCGTCATCGACCAGTTCGAGGAGCTGTTCCACTCGGGACTCCCGGACTCGCACATCGAAGCGGTGGGATCGTCGATCGCCGCCGCCGTCGCTGCCGGTCGACGCGTCATCGTCGCCGTCCGTGCCGACTTCCTCAGCACCTGCGCCGCCGCGCCCGGCATCGGCCCGCTCTTCGCGGAGAGCGTGTACCTCGTCGGGCCGTTGAGGCCGGAGGGCCTGCGCAGCGCGATCGAGGAGCCCGCAGCCCTCGCGGGGCTTCGGCTCGAGCCCGGGCTGGTGGAGCTGATCCTCCGCGACGCCGCCGGTGCGCCCGGCGTGCTGCCGCACGTGTCCCACGCCCTTGTCGAGACCTGGGCGCGGCGCGAGGGATCCACGCTCACCGTCGCGGGCTACGAGGACTCCGGCGGCATCTCGGGCGCGATCGCCAAGTCGGCCGACCGGCTCTACCTCTCGCTCGACCCCGAGGCGCGCGCCACGTGCCGCTCGACGTTCCTGCGGCTCGTCGAGATCGGCGCCGACGGTGCGCCGATGCGCCGCCGGATCCCGATCCGGCCGATGCGGCAGGATGCCGCCCACGAGCGTGTGCTGGCGAGCCTGGCCGGCGCTCGGCTCGTGAGCGCCGAAGAGAACTCGCTGGTCGTCGCCCATGAATCTCTTGCCACCGCTTGGCCGCGGCTGCGCGGGTGGCTGGAGGACGACGCTGAGGGCTTGCGGACGATGCGAGCGCTCGCGACCGCGGCCGACACGTGGGACGCGGATGGGCGACCCGACGAGGACTTGTATCGCGGTGCGCGGCTTGCGACTGCGACCGTGTGGCGGGAGACCGAATCGCCTGAGCTGACGACCGAGGAGGCCGCGTTCCTCGATGCGTCGAGTGCGAAGGAGCAGGACGAGCTTGCGGCAGTCGAGCAGCGCGCTGCGCGCGATCGTGCGCAGAACCGCAAGCTGCGGGTCGCCCTCGGCGCCGCGACTGCACTCTTCGCCGTTGCGGTCACCGCCGGCGGACTCGTGGCTGCGAGCTCCATCGAGACGGCACGACAGCGCGAGGTCGCCCAGATCGAGGCGCTGACGAGCACGTCGCTGTCGCTCAGGGTGACGCAGCCCGACGTCGCCGCCCTCCTCGCCGCGGAGGCGCACCGACGGTGGCCCGACGATCCGCGCACGCGATCCGCACTGCTCGGCGCCATGACGGGTTCGATCGGCCTGCTGGCGACGACCCGCTTCCCCGACCTGGTGGAGATCTCGGGCGTCCTCGTTCCAGGCACGCGCACCGCCGTCGTCGTGACGGATGCGCGGGACGTCCGCGTCGTCGACATCGACTCGGGCGAATCGGTGCGAACGCTCGACATCCCCCGCGAGAACGCCTTCATGGACAGCCGGCACGGACCCGTGCTGAGCGGCGATGGACGCCGGGTCGCGGTCGTCGAACAGGTGCTCTCGCGCTACCGCGACCGCTCGAACAGCCGACTCGTGGTCGCGGACGTGACAACCGGCGAGCGGCTGTTCGGGCCGGTCGACCTCGACTTCCTCGTGAGCACGCTCGCGCTCAGTCCGGACGGAACGGTTGTCGCATCGATCGACGAGGTGGGCGTGCTCCGACTCATCGACGTACCGAGCGGCACCATCCGAGTCGTCTCGGGCATTCCGACGCACGCACCGGAGTACAACACCGACCGTGCGGGGACCATCCGCTTCATGCCCGACGGACGGCTCCTGCACGGGACCCGCGACGGTGCGCTCCTCATAGTCGATGCCGCGACCGCGAGCGTCGGGGGCGCCGTGGACATGCCGGCCGGGGCGACGAACGTCTCGATGCGGGTGCTCTCGGATACGGAGGTCGTGACGACCGGCGACCGGAGGATCGCGCTCATCGACCCGACCGAGGGTCGCGTCCTCTGGGCGCAGGAGTTCGCGGTCGATCGCGAAGAGCCCTGCAACTGGGTGACGGCCTCGACCCAACTTCAGACCGTGTACTGCGCCACGCTCTGGGGGACGATCGAGGAGCGCAACCTGGGCAACGGCGTGCCGACGGGGGTCGTGCTGCACCCGCAGCTCGGCTACGTCGGACCGGTCGACATGGCGTCGAACGGCCACGAGGTGGTGGCGTTCGGACGTGGAGCTCCCGTCATAGCTCGCTGGATGGTGGACGGATCGGGGCTTGCCTCCCACCTCCTCGCACCGGGTTGGTCGGTCGTCGGCGGATACTCGCGGACCGACCCCGAGGTCGTGATCATGCGTCGGGACGGCGACCCCGCGAGCCCGGAGTACGCAGTGCTCGACACATCCACGGGAGAGTTCACCAGTCGGCTTCCCGTTCCTTCCCATCATGTCGTCTGGGCGGGCTCCCACATGCTGTTCGGCGAGTTCGGCGGCGAAGGCCGCAACCACATGGGCTTCTACGACACGCGGACCGGTGAGATCGTCACGGGAGTCGCCATGCCGGACGATCTCGCCGGCACGTTCGCCGACGGGGCCGGCGATCTGATGTTCGCGGCCCGGGAGACGGGCGAGATCTGGTCGATCGACGCCGCCACCGGCGCACGCGTGGAACCGACCTTCGATGCCGACGGGTTCCCGATCACGGTCTCGACGACCCCCGACGGGGCCGAGGTCCTCGTCACCGTGTGGCGGGACGGCGAAGGTGACGAGAACGACCAGTACCAGAGCGTCGTGTTCGACGGCCGGAGCGGGCAACCGCTGCGCGAGGGCCTTCGACACGCTGCGGGATCGATCTTCGCGTCGCCCGACGTGATCCTCACGAAGTGGGATGACAACCAACTCGTGCGACTCGATGCTCGGTCGTTCGACCGCCTCGGCGTCCTTCCGGCCCCGCCCGCTCGAGTGGACGGCGTGAGCCTCGATGCCGACGGTCGGCTCCTGAGCACCTATTCCCTCGACGGCAGCGTGTCGATCTACGACCTCGAGGCGGGCCTTCGGATCGGCGAACCGATCCCGGTGACCGTCGAGTCCGGCTCCGGCATGCTCCGTGCCGACGGTGAGCAGATCGCCGTGAACGTCATCGGGGGCGTCGCCGTCTGGGACCTTCGGCCGGCCACCCATGCCGAGGCTGCATGCCGCATGGCCGGTCGCGACCTGACGCGTGAGGAATGGGCCACCTATCTCGGTGAGCTCGGCGACTACCGCTCGACGTGCGGATTCGGCTCCGACGACGATTAGTCCCCCGGCAGGCACCGCCCCTCGATGCGCGGCTGCGCCACCCCGAACGCGAAGTCGACCTTCGCGAAGTCGACCGACGACATCGCGGCGCCGCCGAGGATCGGCTCGCCGTGCAGCACCTCGGGCGTGCCGAGGCCGGCCGCCGACCAGGCGAGCACGATGCGGTCCGCCGCCGCGAGGTTGGCCTCGGTGACGGTGCGATCCTGCTCGTCCGTCGTGGTGTCGGTGATCTCCCCCATCGCGAACTCGGCATCGATGCGCAGCATCGTGGTGCCGTCGCCGCAGTCGACCTCGCGCACGACGGCGCCCGGCTGGTCGCGCCAGCGCGCGTCAGGTCCGGCGGCGTCGATGGTGGCGGCCGCAAGCGCGGCGAACTGGGCGCGGCCCTCCTCGAGCGTGGGCGGCGGCACCGCCGGCTCGGCGGGATCCCGCGGGAGGTCCGTCCTGGGATCACGGTCAGCGCCGTCCTCGGCCCAGAGGGTGGGCGGTGGCGGTGCCACCTCTCGAGCGAACTCGGACTGCAGGCTCACGCCGAGCATGACCGCCACGACCGACGTCACGAGGAGCGCCAACCCGGCCCACGCGATTCCGGCGACCGTTCGGCTGCGGAACGGGCCGAGCGAAATGAGGATGCCGCTGAGGAGGATCACTCCCCCGAGCACGAGGAGGGCCGGCACAGCACCGTCCCACGACCGATCGAACGGGATCACGAAGAAAGCCGAGACGCCGATGGCCAGCCCGACGCCGACAAGCAGGCGCACGAGCACGGGCCGCCACTCGGCGAGCGGATGCCGCAGTGTGCGACGGTAACCGTACAGCGCCGCGGCGACCGCCACCACGATCCAGGCGGCCCACATCCAGGGTGGAATGCCCCATCTGAGCGCCGACACCGAGAGCAGCACGGGCACCGAGCCGGCTGCGGCGGACAACGGTACGAGCAGCCGCTCGACCAAGCTGCTCCACCCGAGAGCCCGAACCACGACGACACTCGCACCGGCCGCGAGGCCGCCCGACGTCGCCGCGAGCGGCACGAACCCCCAGGGGAACGCCATGAAGACGAAGATCAGCACGGGGACGCCGAACGTGAGCACGAATCCGATCACCGTGGCGATCGACCCCGCCAGGATCGCCGTGCCGGCGAGCTGCGCCGCGGCCCGCAGGATGCGGTGCTCGGGCGGCTCCGACGGTGCGCCTCGCACCTCGGCGACGGGTCCTTCCTGATCGGTCGACGTCATCGCGCCGCCGCAGCGGCCGCCTCGACCGCCGCGCGGACGATCGCGGCATCCGTCGTGTCGAAGCCGACCTCGCCACCGCCCGGGCCGCTCGGGCCGCCACGCTGCACCCGGCTGCGGGCCGACAGGTGCACGGCATCGACACCCGCTTCGGCGAGGGCCACGATGTCGTCGACGCCGACGCCACCTCCCGCCATGAGCTCGACGGCTCCCCCGAGCTCGGTCGCCATCCGCGCGAGCGTCTCGCGCCCGGCACGGCAGTCGGCCGCGCCGCCTGACGTGAGCACGCGGCGGACTCGCAGCCCGGGGAGCGACATCACTGCGGCGAGCGGGTCGGCCGCGGCATCCACGGCTCGATGCACCGTGACATCGAGGCCCTCTGCGGCGTCGATGAACCGCTGCAGGGCGTCGAGGTCGAGCTCGCCGGCATCGGTGAGCGCGCCGACGACGACCCCGTCGGCGCCGAGCGATCGGGCGAATCGGATGTCGCGCACGGTCGCGTCGACCTCGTCGGCGTCGTACACGAACCCGCCGCCCCGCGGTCGCACGAGCACGTGCACGAATCCGGGCGCGGATGCCGCGTGCGCCGCCTCCATGGCCGCCTCGACGAATCCGGGCGACGGCGTCAGCCCCCCGAGTCCGAGCGCCTGGCACAGCTCGACCCGCGCGGCCCCCTCGCGGAGCGCGATGCGGACCCCGGCGGCATCCTGGACGGCGATCTCGACGGGGAGGATTCGTGGCACCTCGTCACCCTATCGAGCGACGGCCTGCGCGGCCTGCGACGATCCGCGCCGCCCCGCGCTGGCCCGCACCCCGGTTCAGGAGGACACTCGTGTCATGACCGACCGCAACGAGACCGTGCGCCTCGCGATCTACTCGGGCCTCGCCGGCACGGGCCGGCTCCCGTCGGAGGCGGAGCTCGTCGAGGAGACGGGGCTCTCCGCACCCGAGCTCGCGGAGGCGATGGAGGAGCTCGCGGCATCCCGCCACCTGGTCTTCGACGGCGAGCACGAGATCGTGCTCGCGCACCCGTTCGCGACGCGCAACTTCGCGTTCTCGGTGATGGGCGAGCACACGCTGTGGTGGGGAGGATGCGCCTGGGACGGCTTCGCAATCCCGAACCTCGTGCCCGACGAGCCGTCGGCACTCGTCGCGACGACGTGCCCCGCGTGCGGCACCGCGCACTCCTGGACCGTGACGCGCGACGGTCCGCCGGATGGGACGCAGATCGCCCACTTCCTCACGCCGATGGCGCACGTCTGGGACGACGTCATCCACGCGTGCGAGCACCAGCGGATCTTCTGCGACGAGGTGTGTCTCGACCGCTGGCTCGCCGAGACGGGCAACGAACGAGGTGCGGTGTTCGACCTCGCGACGCTCTGGCGGCTCGCGTCGCAGTGGTACGCCGGCCGCCTCGACACGCCCTACCGGCGACGCGAGCCGAAGGAGGCGCACGACTACTTCGCGAGCGTCGGGCTCGTCGGGCCGTTCTGGGGCAACGCACCGGCCTGAGGCGGGCCGGCCCGAGGCGCGCCGACCTCGGCGGTCGCGCTCAGCGCCCGTGCACGCGGGTGATGACCAGACCCCGGGACGCCACGGCCTCGTCGGCGAGGCGTGCACGCACCAGCAGCTCGATCACGTAGCGATCGGCGGCCTGGTGCACGAGCGCGTTGTTCATCGCGGCGTCGACGTGCGGCGGGAGCAGGTGGGCGCGCGATCCGGCGGTCGACGCCGGTGTCGCGCAGCCGGCGAGGCACGTTGCGAGTGCGACCACGGATGCCGCGACGACGAGTCGGAGCGAGGCGGTTGCGGTGTTCATGCCTCCCACGATCCGCCGAGGGGGGTATGCGCCGGGCCCCGGATCGGTATGCAACCGGTATGCACGGTATGCGGACGTCGTTGACGGTGGCGCGGCAACGGCGAACAATGCGGAGCATGGGCCTGGGAGTCTTCGGCCCGCTCACCGTCGAGGGGGTCTCGCTCAGTCCGCGCGAACGGACTGTGCTGTCGGCACTGGTGCTCCGCGCCGGACGCCAGGTCACGACGGATGAGCTCGCCGAGGCGCTCTGGGGCGACGAGCTTCCGGGCACCTGGCCGAAGCAGCTGCAGGCGTCCGTCGGTCGCGTCCGTACCGCGATCGGGCACCATTCGATCGAGACGGCGCCCGGCGCGTACGTGCTGCGTATCGACCCCGAGAGCGTCGACGTGGAGCGGTTCGAGCGCCTCGCGGCATCCGCTCGGGAGCACCTCGACGACGACCCGGCCCGGGCGGTGGACGCCGCCGACCGGGCTCTCGCGCTCTGGCACGGCTCGCCGTACGCCGACCTCGCGTCGTGGCCGCCCGCCGTCGCCGAGACGGAGCGGCTCGACGAGGTGCGGATGGAGCTCGAGGAGGTGCGGCTCGACGGCCGCCTCCGCATGGGCGAGCACGCGGCCTCCATCGGCGACGGGGAGCAGCTCGTGCGTGAGGCGCCGCTGCGGGAGCGGCGCTGGGTGCTGCTCGCCACGGCCCTCTATCGGAGCGGTCGCCAAGCCGACGCGCTCGCGGCCATCCGTGCGGCGCGAGAACGCCTCGCCGACGAGCTCGGAGCCGAGCCGGGCGCCGAGCTGACCGAGCTCGAGCTCGGCATCCTGCGGCACGACGACGCGCTCGACCTCGATGCGGCGCCCTCGACGGCGAGCGTCGAATGCCCCTATCGCGGCCTGCAGCCGTTCGGCGTCGACGATGAGGACCTCTTCTTCGGCCGCGACGTCGACATCGCCGCCGCGCTCGGCCGGCTGGCCCGCTCGGGCTTCCTCGCCGTCTCGGGAGCCTCTGGCAGCGGCAAGTCATCACTCGTGCGTGCCGGTGTCGTCCCCGCCCTGCGGCGGCGCGGCGATCGTGTCGTGATCCTGACGCCCGAGCACCACCTCGACGTTCGGATCCGCGACGCCGCCATGGGCGCCGGACGCGCGGGCGTCGTCGTCATCGACCAGTTCGAGGAGGTGTTCCACGCCGGCGAGGCCGACCTCGACGCCGCCGCGCACGCCATCTTCGATGCCGTCGTGATCGAGACGACGGTCATCCTGGTCGTCCGCTCGGACTTCCTCGACGAATGCGCGGCGAACCCGTACCTCGCCCCACTCGTTGCGGAGGGCGTCCACCTCGTGGGGCCGATGGCCACCGATGCGCTACGCCAGGCCGTCGAGCTGCCGGCCCGCCGCGCCGGCCTGCGACTCGAACCGGGCCTCGTCGAGGTCATCCTGCGGGATGCCGCGGGCGAGACCGGCGCGCTCCCCCACCTCTCCCACGCGCTCGTCGAGACCTGGCTCCGGCGCGAGGGCGCGACGATGACCGTCGCCGGATACGAGGCGTCCGGCGGCATCTCCGGCGCGATCGCCCAGTCGGCCGACCGTCTCTACCAGTCGATGAGCCCCGAGCAGCGGAAGGTGTGCCGTTCCCTCCTGCTGCGGCTCATGGCGCTCGCGCCCGACGGCAGCCCGGTGCGTCGCCGGGTCTCGTCGAAGCCGCTGCGAACGGATGCCGCGCGCGACGAGGTCCTGACGATGCTCGCCGGCTCGCGGCTCGTGAGCACCGAGGCCGAATCGGTCGAGGTCGCCCACGAGTCCCTCGCGACGGCGTGGCCGCGGCTCCAGTCCTGGCTCGAGGAGGACGCCGAGAGCGCCCGCATGCTCACGGCCGTCTCGGCCGCCGCGGAGGCGTGGAACGCCGCCGAGCGTCCCGACGACGACCTGTATCGAGGCGTCCGCTTGCAGGCCGCCCTCGAGTGGCGGGACGCCTCGCCGAACGACCTGACCGACGTCGAGTCCGCGTTCCTCGACGCCTCCGCAGCCAGGGCGACCGCCGAGCAGGAGCAGCTCGCGGAGCGCGCTCGCCGGGACCGGAGCCAGAACCGGCGGCTGCGCGTCCTGCTCGGGGTGGCGGGTGGCCTCATCGTCCTGCTCGTCGGCGCCGGCTCTGTCGCGGTGGTCTCGTCCCAGGAGGCGAATGCGCAACGCGACAGCGCCGCGATCGAAGCACTGGTCGGCACGGCGCTCGCGCTGCGCTCGTCGGAGCGGGACGTGTCGGCGCTGCTCGCCGCTGAGGCGTATCGACGCTGGCCCGACGACCCACGCACGCGGTCGGGACTCATGGGAGTGCTGCAGGGCGCCGGCGGGTTCCTCGGGAACACGATCCTGGCCGACGGGGGAAACACGTACGGAAGCGTCATCCCGGGAACCGGCCAGGCCGTCGTCGTGAGCACCGACGGTGACGCCGCAGTCCGCGACGCCGCGACAGGGGATGTGGTCCGTGAGCTGGATCTCGGGTTCGAACTCGGCATGCCTCGGCCTCGCCCGTTGATCGAGGTCAGCCGGGACGGCCGGGTCGCCGCCGTCCTCTGGCCCGTCCGCACGCAGCTGGCCGGAGTCACTTGGTATGGGACGTCGCCGCAGTCGGAGGTCGTCGTCTTCGATCTCGAGTCCGGGCGACGGATCGTCGAACCCGATGTCCTCGAGGTCGGAACAGGGGCCCTCGCGGTGAACGCGGACGGGTCCATGGTCGCGATCGCGGATGCCCGGGACGGCGCGGTGACGCTGATGTCCACGTCGGACGGGACCATGTCGAGGATCGCCGGGGAGGCAACCGTGGATCTCGATCGTGACTCCTACGCGGCCGCGATGACGTTCGACGATCAGGACCGGTTGCTGGTAGGACGCCTCGATGACCGCGTTGATGTGATCGATGCGAAGGCCGGTTCGATCACCGCGAGTCTGCCGGTTCCAGAGGATTCGGCGCATGTCGCCATGGCCGCCGACGCCTCGGGGATCGTCGTCGCCTCCGGCGACCGCCACCTGGTCGCGTTCGATCCCGACGACGGGCGCGTGCTGTGGTCCACCGACATCGCCCGGCCCTACCTCGCCCCGTGCAACTGGCTGGCGGTGGCCGAGGCCACGGAACGCGCCTACTGCGGCAGCCTGTACGGCAGGATCAGCGCATACTCCCTCACCGACGGCGCCCATGTTCCGCAGGAGGAACTCGGTCCGTTGTACGGCGAGGTCGGCCCGATCGACGTGGTCGACGGCACGACGCTGGTGGCGATCAGCGGCAGCCATCCGCTCGTCTCTCGCTGGCGGCTCGACGGCGAGGGTCCTGGGCGCCGGATGCTCTCACCTGGGCATCTGGTGGTCGGGCCGTACTCGACGGATGGCGGCTCGGTCGTCGTCGCGCCGCAGGCGGTCGTCACGAGCATGCCGCCCGCCTGGGATGGCGCCGTCGTGCAGGACACCGCAACCGGCGACGTCACGCACCGGTTCGACGAACGCGTGAGTGACGTCGTCTGGGCCGCCGGCCGTCTGATCGCTCGGAGTAACGACACTGGGCAGTTCCGCTTCCTCGACAGCGAGACGTGGGATCAGGTCGGAAAGTCGATCTGGAACGTCGCGTCGTTCTTCCCCACCAACGACGGAACGCGGCTCGAAGCGATACGCGTCGACGGACGGATCCAGGCCTTCGATCCCCGGACGGCAGAACCCGCGAGCGACTCCTGGACGGTGGACGGTTTCCCCGTCTGGCTCTCGATCTCCCCGAACGGCGAGCGAATCGCCGTGACGCAGTGGGAGAACGAATACTCGAAGTCGGAGGCGGACGGAATCACGAGGGAGCAGTTCGCCCTCAATGTCTCGATCGTCGAGACGCGGGAGCACCGAGTGCTCTTCAACGAGCCGATGCCGGTCGGCGCCCAGGTACTGCTCGATAACGGCGACCTCATCGGGCTCGAAGACAACCGCATCGGGCGCTACGAGACGGAACCGCTTGCCCGCGTCGGAACCGTTGCCGGCGCCGCCGGAGGCCTCTACGCGCCATCGATGAGCCGAGACGCGGAGACCATGCTCGTCATGGCCTCCGATGGGACGGCGCTGCTCTATGACGCAGCCACGGGCACGAGGATCGGCGACCCGCTGCGCACGGACCAGCGCACGCTCGGCGTCGCCGTCCTCCGCCCCGATGGCAAGGAGATGGCCGTGTCCATGCCGGAGGGCGTCATGCTCTGGGACCTCGATCCCGAGCACCAGTTCGAGTTCGCCTGCCAGCTCGCGGGCCGAGACCTCACCGAGGACGAGTGGAACACGTACCTCGCCGACCTCGGCGATCCGCAGAGCACCTGCGACTTCGACTGATCGGGCGATCACGACCGACCGACCGGCCAGGCATGAAGGAGCGGGGCCGGCCCGAGCCGACCCCGCCGGGGTGTGTGGAGGTCGCGAGCTCGCGACCGGGATTCGGTCATCGACCGCCAAGCGGGCTCAGATCGTCGTGGACCGGTGCGGCCGCGTCGGTCTCGGGGAGGGTCCCCACGGCCATGTCGTGGCGGACGTCCAGCTCGCTCACGTAGCGGAGGGCGAACTCGCGCACGAGCTCGCGATGCATGGCGGGCGTGGTCACGGGACGAACGATCCGGGCGGCGTTGGCGTCGGCCTCGGCGGCGCTCGCAGCGCCGGCGGATCCGATGACGGTCACCGCAAGCGCGGCGGCGGCCGCGGCGGCGGTGAGGCGGGTGAATGCGGTGGTGGTGTTCATGCATCCACCATCGGATGCCGCGGTATGCAGCCGTCTCGCGATCGGTATGCGCGAGGTATGTGCCCCGGCGACCTACGAGCCGTCAAGCATCCAGAGGCGCCGCTCCGCGACATCCGGTCCGATCTCTCGGGACTGCATCCAGAGGCGCCGCTCCGCGACATCCCGCCCGTCGACTCGGGTCTGCATCCACAGGCGCCGCTCCGCGACGTCCTGGTCGACGCGTGTTTCGGCTTTCGGGTCGGCAACGAGTGCCGTGCCGGCACAACCGGCGAGTGGAACGATGAGGGCCGTCGAGGCGATGAAGGCGACGACCAAGGTTCGAGTGCGTGCGTTCATGTCTCCGACTGTGGCGCCGTCCGGTATCCGCCGAACCCACGCCGGCATCCACCGGTTGCGGGCCGGTATCCGCCCAGTATCCGCGCGCGGATGATCGATTGACGGGCCTTCGAGCCGCGAGGACAATGCCGATCATGAGCGTCAGCGTCTTGGGGACGCTCGTCGTCGACGGGGCCCCGATCAGCCCGCGAGAGCGAGCGGTCCTGGCGGCGCTCGTGCTTCGAGCCGGTGATCCCCTCGCGCCCGGCGACATCGCCGATGCCATCTGGGGGGAGGAACCGCCGGCGACGTGGACGAAGCAGGTGCAGATCGCGATTGCACGGCTGCGTCGCCATGAAGGAGTCCCGCCGATCGAGACGCTACCGGACGGATATCGGCTCAACGTCACCCCCGACTCTGTCGACGCCCTCCGATTCGAGCGATTGGTTCAAGTCGGCATCGAGCACGCACGTGACGGAGAGCCCGATCGTGCGGAGTCGGCCTTCTCCCAGTCGCTCGAGCTCTGGAGGGGGAGGGCGTTCGCCGACCTGCCCGACTGGGCGCCGGCCGTCGCCGAGTCGCAACGCCTGGTCGATCTTCGTGCCTCCGCTGAGGAGGGCCAGCTCCAGGCACAGCTCGACCTCGGCCACGATGTGAGCATCGTGTCCAGGGCGGAGCGGCTCGTCCAGGATGCGCCACTCCGCGAACGCAGATGGGGAATCCTCGCGATCGCCCTGTACCGCGGTGGCCGACAGGCCGAAGCACTTGCAACGATTCGCGAGGCTCGGCGCCGGTTCGGCGAAGAACTCGGGATCGACCTCTCTGATGAGCTCGCGGGACTGGAGCAATCGATGCTCCGGCATGACACCGCACTCACCGCTTCATCCGTGGAACGCCCGGACGTCGAGCCGACGTGCCCCTATCGCGGGCTCGCCGCATACGACGTTGGAGACGAAGAGGAATTCTTCGGCCGCTCGGGCGACATTCTGTCCGCGCTGGCACGGATAGACGGTGCTCAGTTCCTTGCGCTCGCCGGTGCGAGCGGATGCGGCAAGTCCTCCCTCGTACGCGCGGGCGTAACGCCCGCCCTTCGACGCCAACGGCGACGAGTTGAGATCCTGCTTCCTCGCAGGACCGTCGCGTCCGACGTCCAGGACCGGTTCGCTTCACTACGTGTCGGGGACGTACTCGTCGTGGACCAGTTCGAGGAACTCCTGCACCAGGGACTGTCCGACGACGCAATCGACGAGACCTGTGCAGCGCTCGCGGGCTACATGCACCGAGGCGGAACTGTCCTCGTCACCGTTCGCAGCGACTTCCTCGACGACTGCGCTCGGCTCCCACATCTGGGACCCGCCTTCATCGAGGGCGTTCACCTCGTGCCCGCGATCGGGATGAACGGGTTGCGAGAGGCCATCGAAGGTCCGGCTCGACTAGCCGGCCTCCGGCTCCAGCCCGGTCTTACCGAACTGATCCTGCGAGATGCCGCCGGGCAGGCCGGCGCGCTTCCACTCGTCTCGCACGCCCTGGTCGAGACCTGGCTGCGTCGCGAAGGGTCGACGCTCACGGTCGCGGGCTACGAGGCGGCCGGTGGCTTGTCAGGGGCCATCGCTCAATCGGCCGACCGGCTCTACCAGCGGATGACGCCCGCGGAACGGACGCTCTGCCGCTCGACGTTGCTGAGGCTCGTGGCCTTGGGTCCGGACGGCAGCCCCATCCGTCGCACGATGCCCGTGAAGTCGCTCCATGACGACGAGGCACGAGACCATGTGCTCGCGATGCTCGAAGGGGCCCGTCTCGTGAGCGCTGATGAGACGTCGATCATCGTCTCGCACGAATCGCTGGCCGTCGCCTGGCCACGTCTGCGCGGGTGGCTCGACGAGGACGCAGATGCGCAACGCACCATGCACTCCCTGTCCACGGCCGCGGAGTCATGGGATGTCGACGGGCGGCCCGATGAGGACCTCTTCCGCGGGGGACGACTTCAGACCGCGCTGGAGTTGCGGTCGAGCAGCGAGGGGGACCTCACGAAGACCGAATCGCAGTTCCTCGACGCGTCGGAGGCGCTGGAGGCGTCCGATCGGAGGGAACTCGCGGCCCGTGAGCAGCAGGAACGCAGGCAGAACTGGCGCCTGCGCGTCGTGCTCGGCGTCGCGGTCGGCCTGATCGTGCTGCTCGCGGGCGCCGGCTCGGTGGCTGTGGTGTCCTCCCAGGAGGCGAACGCACAGCGGGACAGCGCCACGATCGAGGCGCTCGTCGCCACATCGCTCGCGCTGCGGACCTCGGAGCGCGATGTGTCCGCCCTCCTCGCCGCCGAGGCGTATCGACGATGGCCCGACGATCCGCGCACGCGCTCCGCACTCATGAGCGTGCTCCAAGCAGCGGGCGGGTTCCTCGGCACCGTCGCAGTGGCATCGGGTGGGAATGCGTATGGGAGCGTGATCCCGGGCACCGAGCAGCTGCTGGTTGTCACGACCGCCGGTGACGCGGGGGTTCGCGATGCCGGGAGTGGCGACGTGATCGTTGAGCTCGACCTCGGATTCGATCCCGGTCCGGCTACGCCCACTCCCCTCGTCGAGGTGAGCGGCGACGGCCGAGTCGGTGCCGTCCTGTGGCCCGTTGAGGTGTTTCCGGATGGCGCTCCCGGGGTCAGGTGGGAATCCACGCGGTCCGACCTGGTCGTGTTCGATCTCGAACGCGCCGAGCGAATCTGGGGTCCAACCCGGCTCGAAATGGCGACGGGAGCGCTCGCCGTGAATCGTGACGGGTCGAGCATCGCGGTCGCGGACCTCGCCGACGGCGATGTGACACTCGTGTCGACCTCGGACTGGCAGGTGCTCGACGTCGCTTGGGAGACATCGAGGCCGCTCGCATTTCCTGCCAATAAGATCTACCCGCACACCGCCGCACTCGCGTTCGACGATCGGGGCCGGCTCTTGGTCGGACGCCTCGACGACCACGTTGACATGGTCGATCCCGCATCGGCGATGATCACGGCGACCATGGCCGTGCCCGAATTGTCGGCCCATACCGCCATGGCCGTCAGCGACTCCGGAATCGTGATCGCGTCGGGCGACTTCGGGCTGATCGCCTTCGAGCCCGACGAGCAACGCGTGGTTTGGTCGACCGACATCGGCACACCCAACCCCGAATCGTGCAATTGGCTCGCGCTGTCGGAGCCGATGCAACGCGTCTACTGCGCCAGCCGGTTCGGGCGGATCAGCGTCTTCGACCTCGCGAACGGCGCACCGATCCCCGCCGAAGACATCAGGGCACCTGACGGGGACATCGGGACGCTCGACGTGAGCGCCGACGGTGCGGTCCTGACGGCGATCAACGGAAGTCAGCCGAACATCTCCCGCTGGCGCCTCGACGGGCTCGGCCTCGCGCGTCGGCTGATCGCTCCTGGGCACATGCTGGCCGGTCCGTATTCGTACGAGGGATCATCCGTCGCGACGGCACCCCAGATCAACGCCGGTTCCTTCTCGCGTGACGAACTCAAGCGGGTTTTCGAGGCGACGGAAGGTGTCCTGGAGGGCGTTGTCGTCTTGGACACCGCGACCCGCGACGTCACGTACCGGTTCGATCAAGCGGTAGGCGGCGTCGGCTGGGCAGCAAACCGACGCCTGTACGCGGTTTCGGACGAGGACCACATGTTCCGCATCGTCGACGCCGACACGGGAGACGAGGTCGGGTCCCCGGTCTGGGGTATCGAGACGGTATGGCCATCGAGCGACGGCACGACACTCCACGCGGTGCGCCACGACGGCCTGATCCAAGACCTCGATCCGCGTAGCGGAGACGCAGAAGGGGAGCCGTGGGACGTCGAAGGACACGCTCTCCGGATCTCGGTCGCACCCGATGGAGACCGGATCGCGGTGACCCACTCCAGCCCGCCCAGCAAGACCTGGCTGGCGATCCTCGCCGCCGAGGGACATCACCTCCTGTACCGCGAACCCACGGCGATCGACGACCACGTCATGCTCGACGACGGCGAGCTCCTCGGCATGGAGGGCACTCGCATGGGTCGGTACCAGACGGATCCACTCGCACGGGTCGCGACGGTTCCGGGCGGCGCAGCGGAATTCGCATACCCGTCGTTGAGTCGTGACGCCCGGACCTTGCTCGTGATGGCCGACGACGGAACCGCGTTGCTCTATGACACGGATACGGGAATCCGGATCGGCGGGCCGTTCCCGACCGACGACCGGCCCGTTGCCCCGGGTATCTATGTCGATCTCGAAGGCACCGACGTGACGTTCCCTCTCCCCGACGCGGTCATCCGCCCCGACGGTCGTGAGATGGCCCTCTCGATGCCCGAAGGAGTCGTGGCGTGGGACATCGATCCCGAGCACCAGTTCGAGTACGTCTGCCGCATCGCCGGCCGCGACCTCACCGACAACGAGTGGCGCACCTACCTCGGCACGCTCGGTGACCGGCAGAGCACCTGCCGCTTCGGCTCCGATTGACCCGATCGCCTGCACACGCTCGGCGGGGCCGGCCGAAGCCGACCCCGCCAGCGGCGGTGCCACGAGGGCAGATCAGAACACGGGCGTCCCGTTCCGGACGAGCCGCCAGTTCTCGACGTGGAAGTCCGCCGGGTCGATGGTCCCCGCCGCCGAGGCGTACGAGACGATGGCCTCGCGGATCGCGACCTGGGCGTTGTAGACCACCGGCGCGCCCTGGATGTGCGGGAACCCGCCACCGCCCGACTGCCGGTAGTTGTTGACCGCGACGAGGAACCGCTGGTCGGCGGCCACCGGCGCGCCGTCGAACGACAGTCCCACGATGCGCGAGCCGACCGGCTGGGAGATGTCGACGCCGTAGTCGACCCCCGAGAACTGGTCGTAGTTGTAGTCGGGGGTGTTGCCGGCATTCGTCCACGTCGCCGGCGCGACCGGCGCATCGGGTGCCACCACAGCGAAGTACTTCGCCGAGTACTCGAGGTAGTCCTTGATCTGGGCGCCCGTCATGATCGACCCGAGCAGGGTGTTGTCGTAGATGTACAGTCCCGCGACGTCCTTGATGGTCACCTGCCCGGCCGGGAAGGTCGCCGCCCGGTTGAACGGCGCCGCGATCGACACGATCGGCAGCGCCGCCTCGGGCGTGCCCGCAACTGCGGCCGAGACGGTCGCCGTCTGCACGGCGTTCACGTAGTCGAGGATCGCCGTGTCCTTCCAACACGCCTCGGCCGCGGACATCGCCTCGGTCGAGACCGCGACCGGAGTGTTGACGTAGCGCACCACGGCGTCGTGCTGCGCCCGTACCACGGCGACGAGCGCCGGATCGTCGACGACGGTGTTCGTGTTGACGGTCGTCGATGATCCCGACGTGACCGCCCACTTGCCCTTCGCGTACTCGACCGTGAGGTCGAAGACGCTCAGACGCTGGCCCCAGTTCTTCGGTTCGCTGAGCACCACGTCGCGGTTGGTCGCGAGGTTCTTCACGATGCGCTGCGGCACGTCGACGTGCGCGTGGCCGAACAGGATCGCGTCGATGCCGGGCACCTGCTCGGCGACCAGCGCGGCCGCGTTCTCGACGGGGAGGTCGCCGGTGTACGACGAACGGCCGCTGTCGCCCGAGTGGGCGCTCACGACCACGACGTGGGCACCGGCGCGGCGCATCACGGGCACCCAGCGCGCCGCGGCCTCGACGAGGTCCTGCACCTCGAGCTTGCCGCTCACGTTGGCCTTGTCCCAGATCACGACGCCAGGGTTGGTGAGGCCGAGCACGCCCACCCGGAGCGGCGGGCGCCCCGGCACCTTCATCGTCTTGATCGTGTATGGGGTGTACGCCGGCACCTTCGTGCCGGCGCGCACGGCGTTCGCCGCGAGGACGTCGGCGTCCATCTGCGAGATCCAGTAGTCGAGGAAGTCGAGCCCGTAGTTGAACTCGTGGTTGCCGAGCGCGACGGCGTCGTACCCGATCGCATTCATCTGCGCCGCGATCGGGTGGACGGCACCCGACGAGTTCACGGGGTCGACGAGGGCGTAGTAGAACCCCAGCGGCGACCCCTGGATGGTGTCGCCGGCGTCGAAGAGCATCGTGCGGTCGCGCCCCCGCGTGGCGCGGATCTGGTTCACGACGCTCGACACGCGAGCGAGGCCGATGGCGTTGCCGGCGCTGTCGCTGTACGTGGCGTCCTTGTAGTAGTCCCAGTTCACGGCGTTGGCGTGCAGGTCGGACGTGCCCATGATCGTGATGGTCAGCGAATCGGGACCGGGCGCGGCGTTGGCGGCGGTGGGCCAGCCGGCCGCCGCCAGGACGCCGGCAGCGGATGCGCCGACCAGGACGTTGCGACGGGTGAGGCCGGACGTCGTCGTCTCGACCTCGTCGTCGGGTGCGGCGCAGGAGCACCAGCGTGGAGAGGGATCAGGGTGCGTGTGTGCAGTTCGGGTCATGGGACCACATGCGATCACGCCGCGTACCCGCCTGACAAGGGGTTCCCCTCTGCTCATTCGCGCATGAGCTGAGGGGCCCTCAACACCGACGGCGGGGCCGGCCGGAGCCGGCCCCGCCGTGCGGGTGTCGTGTCGAAGGGTCTCGATACGGGTCCGCCTGCGGCGGGCGCTACTCGACCACCGGAGCCGTCAGCGAGCGACCTCGCCGTCCACATAGTCGTCGTCGTCGACCTGCGTCCACGAGAAGAGCTTGCGGAGCTCGCGGCCGGTGACCTCGATGGGGTGCTGCTCGCCCTTGGCGCGGAGCTCGAGGAACTCGGGAGCACCGGCATCCTGGTCGGCGATGAAGCGCTTGGCGAAGGTGCCGTCCTGGATGTCGGCCAGCACCGCCTTCATGTTCTCCTTGACGCTCGGGTCGATGACGCGGGGGCCCGACACATAGTCGCCGTACTCGGCGGTGTCGGAGACCGACCAGCGCTGCTTGGCGATGCCGCCCTCCCACATGAGGTCGACGATGAGCTTCAGCTCGTGGAGCACCTCGAAGTAGGCGATCTGCGGCTGGTAGCCCGCCTCGGTGAGCGTCTCGAAGCCGTACTGCACGAGCTGCGAGACACCGCCGCAGAGCACGGACTGCTCGCCGAAGAGGTCGGTCTCGGTCTCCTCGGTGAAGGTCGTCTTGATGACGCCCGCACGGGTGCCGCCGATCGCCTTGGCGTACGACTTCGCGAGGTCCCACGCGGTGCCCGAGGCGTCCTGCTCGACCGCGATGATGTCGGGGATGCCGCGGCCGGCGACGAACTCGCGACGGACGGTGTGGCCCGGCGCCTTCGGCGCGACGAGGATCACGTCGACGCCCTCGGGCGCCTCGATGTAGCCGAACCGGATGTTGAAGCCGTGGCCGAAGACGAGCGTCTTGCCCTCGGCGAGGTTGTCCTTGACCGACTCGGCGTAGATGTGCCGCTGGAACTGGTCGGGCGCGAGGATGACGACGACGTCGGCCCAGGCCGCGGCATCCGCCACGTTCTTCACCTCGAAGCCGGCCTCCTCGGCCTTGGGCTTCGACTTCGAGTCGTCCTTGAGGCCGATGACGACCTCGACGCCGGAGTCGCGGAGGTTCTGCGCGTGCGCGTGGCCCTGCGAGCCGTAGCCGATGACGGCGACCTTCTTCGCCTGGATCAGCGAGAGGTCGGCGTCCTTGTCGTAGTAGATCTCAGCCATGCTGTTCATTTCTCCTTGTGGTGGGTTCAGGTGACGGATGCCGCGCCGAGGCATCCGTTGTGCTAGTTCTTGAAGACGCGCTCCGTGATGGACTTGCCGCCGCGGCCGATCGCGAGGAGGCCCGACTGGGCGATCTCCTTGATGCCGTAGGGCTCGAGCACCTTGAGGAACGCGGTGGTCTTGCCGGAGTCCCCGGTGACCTCGATCACGAGCGCGTCGGTCGAGACGTCGACCACGCGCGCGCGGAAGAGGTTCACGGCCTCGAGCACCTGCGAGCGGGTCGCGTTGTCGACGCGCACCTTGACGAGCAGGTGCTCGCGCTGCACCGACTGCGCCGGGTCGAGCTCCACGATCTTGATGACGTTGATGAGCTTGTTCAGCTGCTTGGTGACCTGCTCGAGCGGCAGCTCCTCGACGTCGACCACCACCGTGATGCGGGAGAGCCCGTCGATCTCGGAGTGGCCCACGGCGAGGGACTCGATATTGAAGCCGCGTCGCGCGAACAGTCCCGCGACGCGGGTCAGCAGGCCGGGCTTGTCCTCGACGAGGAGGGAGAGCACGTGGGTCGACATGATCAGTCCTCCTCCTCGCTGAACGCCGGCGAGTGGTCGCGGGCGTACTGCACGTAGCTGTTCGACACGCCCTGCGGCACCATCGGCCACACCATGGCATCGGCCGAGACGACGAAGTCGATGACGACGGGACGGTCGTTCGTCTCGAGCGCCAGCTTGATCGCCGCGTCGACCTCCTCCTCCTTCGTGACCCGGATGCCGAGCGCGCCGTAGGCCTCGGCGAGGGTCACGAAGTCGGGCACGCGCACGGTGTCGTGGCCCGTGTTCAGGTCGGTGTTCGAGTAGCGGCCGTCGTAGAACAGCGTCTGCCACTGGCGCACCATGCCGAGCGAGGAGTTGTTGATGACGGCCACCTTGATCGGGATGTCGTTCAGGGTGCAGGTCGCGAGCTCCTGGTTCGTCATCTGGAAGCAGCCGTCGCCGTCGATCGCCCACACGACGCGGTCGGGCTGTGCGACCTTGGCGCCCATGGCCGCGGGGACCGCGTAGCCCATCGTGCCCGCGCCGCCCGAGTTCAGCCACGAGTTGGGACGCTCGTACTTGATGAACTGCGCCGCCCACATCTGGTGCTGGCCGACGCCCGCGGCGTAGACGCCCTCGGGGCCGGTCAGCTCGCCGATGCGCGAGATCACGAACTGCGGCGAGAGCAGGCCGTCGGACGTCGGCACGTAGCCGAGCGGGAACTCCGAGCGGAGCCCGTCGAGCGTGGCCCACCACTCGTCGAGGTCGGGCGTGGTCGTCGCCGTCGCCTCGCGGTAGGCGGCGGAGAGGTCGACGAGCACGTCCTTGAGGTCGCCCACGATCGGCACGTCGGCGGTGCGGATCTTCGAGATCTCGGCGGGGTCGATGTCGACGTGCACGATCTTCGCGTTGGGCGCGAAGAGCGCGGCCTTGCCGGTCACGCGGTCGTCGAACCGAGCGCCGAGCGCGACGAGCAGGTCGGCCTCCTGGAGCGCGAGCACCGCGGGGACGGTGCCGTGCATGCCGGGCATGCCGAGGTGCTGCTCGTGCGAGTCGGGGAACGCCCCGCGCGCCATGAGCGTGGTCACGACGGGCGCCTTCGTGGTCTCGGCGAGCTCGAGCAGCTCGGCCGACGCCTCCGAGCGGATGACGCCGCCGCCCACGTAGAGCACCGGGCGCTTCGACTCTGCGAGCAGCTGCGCCGCCGCGGCGACCTGCTTGCCGTGCGCCTTCGTGATCGGGCGGTAACCGGGGAGCTCGACCTTCGGCGGCCAGCGGAAGGGCGCCAGCTGCTGCTGGGCGTCCTTCGTGATGTCGACGAGCACGGGGCCGGGGCGTCCGGTCGAGGCGATGTGGTACGCCGCCGCGATGGTCGCGGGGATGTCCTCCGCACGCTTCACGAGGAAGGAGTGCTTGGTGACGGGCATCGTGATGCCCACGATGTCGGCCTCCTGGAAGGCATCCGTGCCCATGAGGTTCGAGAACACCTGGCCGGTGATCGCGAGCAGCGGCACGGAGTCCATGTGCGCGTCGGCGATGGCGGTGACGAGGTTCGTCGCTCCGGGGCCCGACGTCGCGATGGCGACGCCGATCTTGCCCGACGACGAGGCGTAGCCCTCGGCCGCATGGCCGGCGCCCTGCTCGTGCCGGACGAGGATGTGACGCAGCTTGCGGCTGTCGAGCAGCGGGTCGTAGACGGGGAGGATCGCGCCGCCGGGCAGCCCGAAGACGTCGGTGATGCCGAGCAGCTCGAGCGATCGCACGACCGCCTCGGCACCGGTGATCTCCACTGGCGCGCCGGACGGCACGGGGGCGGGCGAAGGCACGGGGGTCGATTCCGTGGTCATTCGATTCCTGTTCTGGTGGACGGTGGAAATGCGGAGAGGCGCAGCACTCAGCCCGTCGTGGCGCCTTCGGCGGCGGAGCGCACGAGCTTGGAGTACTTCGCGAGGACGCCACGGGTATAGCGCGGAGGAAGCGGAGCCCAGCCTTCACGGCGGGCAGCCAGCTCGGCATCGTCGACCAGTAGGTCGATGGAACGAGCTGCGATATCGACCCGTATCAGATCACCATCGCGCACGAAGGCGATGGGACCTGCGTCCACCGCTTCGGGTGCTATGTGGCCGATGCACAGGCCGGTTGTGCCGCCGGAGAATCGACCGTCCGTCAAGAGTAGTACATCTTTTCCGAGCCCAGCGCCCTTGATGGCGGCGGTGATGGCGAGCATCTCGCGCATGCCCGGACCGCCCTTGGGGCCCTCGTAGCGGATGACGACGACGTCGCCGTGCTTGATCTCGCCGGCGGTCAGCGCGTCCATCGCGGCGCGCTCGCGTTCGAAGACCCGCGCGGGACCCTCGAACGTGGCGGCGTCGAAGCCGGCCGTCTTCACCACGGCACCCTCGGGGGCGAGCGAGCCGTGCAGGATCGTGAGGCCGCCGGTCTCGTGGATCGGGTTGTCGAGCGTGCGGAGCACCTCGCCGTCGAGCGGCGGGATGTCCATCTCGGCGAGGTTCTCGGCGAGCGTCTTGCCGGTGACCGTGAGGGCGTCGCCGTGCATGAGGCCCGCGTCGAGCAGCGCCTTCATGAGCACGGGCAGGCCGCCGCGGCGGTCGACGTCGTTCATGACGAAGCGGCCGAACGGCTTGAGGTCGCCGATGTGCGGCACCTTCGAGCCGACGCGGTTGAAGTCGTCGAGGGTGAGCTCGACCTCGGCCTCGCGGGCGATGGCGAGCAGGTGCAGCACGATGTTCGTGGAGCCGCCGAGCGCCATGCCGACCGCGATCGCGTTCTCGAAGGCCTTCTTGGTGAGGATCTGGCGGGCGGTGATGCCGTTGTTGAGCAGGTTGACCACGGCCTCGCCCGAGCGGTGCGCGTAGTAGTCGCGACGGCGGTCGGCGGATGCCGGTGACGCCGAACCCGGGAGCGAGAGCCCGAGCGCCTCCGCGACCGACGCCATGGTGTTGGCGGTGTACATGCCGCCGCACGCGCCCTCGCCGGGCGCGAACGCGCACTCGATGCGCTTGGCGTCGGCCTCGCTCATGGTGCCGGCGCGCACGGCGCCGACCGCCTCGAACGAGTCGATGATCGTGATGTCCTTCTCGGTGCCGTCGGACAGGCGCACCCAGCCCGGGGCGATCGAGCCGGCGTAGAGGAACACCGAGGCGAGGTCGAGTCGCGCGGCCGCCATGAGCATGCCCGGGATCGACTTGTCGCAGCCCGCGAGGAGCACCGAGCCGTCGAGGCGCTCGGCCTGCATGACGACCTCGACCGAGTCGGCGATGACCTCGCGCGACACGAGCGAGAAGTGCATGCCCTCGTGGCCCATCGAGATGCCGTCGGAGACCGAGACCGTGCCGAACTGCAGCGGGTACCCGCCGCCGCCGTGGACGCCCTCCTTCGCCGCCTGCGCGAGCCGCGCGAGCGAGAGGTTGCACGGGGTGATCTCGTTCCACGAGCTCGCGATGCCGATCTGCGGCTTGTCCCAGTCCGCATCGCCCATGCCGACCGCGCGGAGCATCCCGCGGCTGGTCATGGCTTCGATGCCGTCGGTGACGGTGCGGCTACGCGGCTTGGGGTCGAACTGCGACATGCATTCGAGTCTATGGCCAGCGCGAGTCGCCCTGGCGCGCGGTGTCACGCGCATCGGCGAGCTGCTCGAGCAGCTCGGCGACGTCCTCGGGGCTGCGCACGCGGTAGGTCGCGATCGACTTGCCCTGGCCGACCTTCACGCCGACGTCGCCCGCGTCGAGGGTCGCGAACGCGTCCTCGTCGGTGACGTCGTCGCCCACGTAGATGACGGCCGTCGCGCCGACGTGCTGGCGCAGCCGCGTGAGGGACTCGCCCTTGTCGCTCGCCCGCACGGCGAACTCCAGCACGGCCTTACCAGTGCGCACCGTGATGCCGAGGAGTTCCGCCGCGACCTGCTCGCGGGCGTCCTGCTGCAGCGCGCTGCCCTCGGGTCCCTTCAGGCGCCGCGTGTGCAACGCGAGCCCGGCCGGCTTGCGCTCGATGAAGGCGCCGGGGCTGGTGTCGGCGACACCCTCGACGATCTCGGTCAGCCGGTCGAGCTTCTCGAGCTCGGTGTCGCGCAGGTCGATCTGGATGGGGCCGGTATCGAGCTTCAGCTCCACGCCGTGCGAGCCGCTGAGGAGCGTGCCCGTGGGCGGGCTCGCCACCTCCCCGAGGCTGTCGAGCGCGCGGCCCGACACGATCGCGACGCGGGTGTCGTCGGCGCCTGCCAGCCGCTCGATGGCGGCACGGGCGCGCTCGGTGGCGCGCGCGTCCTCGGGGCGTTCGACGATGGGGGCGAGCGTGCCGTCGAAGTCGAGCGCGACGAGGAGCCGCTCGGTGGAGGCGAGCCGCGTGACCGCGGCCATGAGCGGGTCGGGCACGCCGGGCGCGATGATGCCGGCGCCGGTGAGCGTCTCGAGAAAGGACCGCGACCAGTTCGCGACGTCGTTCTCGCGCACCCGCCTGCGGAGGGCGCGCATGCGACGGGCGCGCTCGCGCCGCGGCATCCGGATCGCCTCGACCATGGCGTCCTTCAGGCCTTCGATGTCGTGCGGGTTCACGAGCACGGCCTGCCGCAGCTCGTCGGATGCCCCGGTGAACTCGCTGAGCAGCAGCACCCCGTCGTCGTCGAACCGGCACGCCACGTACTCCTTGGCGACGAGGTTCATGCCGTCGCGGAGCGCCGTCACGAGCATGACGTCGGCGGCGAGGTAGAGGGCGACCATCTCCTCGCGCGGGTAGCCGTGGTGCAGGTACGCGATCGCCTGATGGCCGAGCGTCGAGTAGTCGCCGTTGAGGCGCCCGACGGCGAGCTCGATCTCGTCGCGGAGCTGCCGGTACGTCTCGACGCGCTCGCGCGAGGGGCTCGCGACCTGCACGAGTGTGGCGTCCTCGACCTTCAGTCGGCCGTCGCGCAGCAGCTCGCCGAACGCCTTCATGCGGTGCCGGATGCCCTTGGTGTAGTCGAGCCGGTCGACGCCGAGCATGATCGTCTCGGGGTTGCCGAGGCTCTCGCGGATCTCGCGCGAACGCGCCTGCACCTCGGGCCGGCGGGCGATCTCCTCGAACCCGGCGGCGTCGATCGAGATCGGGAAGTGCCGGGCGACCACCCGGCGGCTCCCGCCGTCGGACTCGGGCACGTCGATGACGGTGCCGCGGGTCGAGTAGCCGAAGAGCCGGCGCACGGCCCGCGAGAAGTTGCCCGCGTCGGCGGCCCGCTGGAAGCCGATGACGTCGGCGCCGAGCAATCCGTCGATGACCTGGCGGCGCCACGGCAGCTGCGAGTAGATGCCGTAGGCGGGGAAGGGGATGTGGTTGAAGAACCCGATCACCAGGTCGGGGCGGCTCTCGCGCAGCATCCGCGGCACGAGCTGCAACTGGTAGTCCTGCACCCAGACGACGGCGCCGTCGGATGCCGCGCGCGCCGCGGCCTCGGCGAACCGTCGGTTGACCCGCACGTACGCATCCCACCACTCGCGGTGGAACGACGGCGGCGCGATGACGTCGTGGTAGAGCGGCCAGATCGTGTCGTTGGAGAAGCCCTCGTAGTACTCCTCGAGGTCCTGCGACGACAGCGCCACGGGGATGATCGAGATGCCGTCGTGCTCGAACGGGTCGAGCTCGCGGTCGGCGACCCCGGCCCAGCCGATCCATGCGCCGTCGGCAGCCCGCATGACCGGCTCGAGGGCGGTGACGAGCCCGCCGGGCGAGCTCTTCCAGCGGATCTGGCCGTCGGGGCCCAGCTCGTAGTCGACCGGGAGCCGGTTGGAGACGACGATCATGTCGTAGACGTGGTCGACGTCGAGGTCGTCGCGTTTCGGTTCAGGGGCGTGCATTCGGCGGATGTCCCTCCTCGGCGCTTCGTTCAGGCTAACAGCCACCCTCACCGCCCTCCCCGCCTCCGGGTCGCGGGACTAGACTGCGTGCCCTGATGATCCGCGTCGGCATGAGCACCTCGTGCGTCTATCCGCTGGAGTCCGAGCACGCCTTCCGCCTGGCGAAGCTGGCCGGCTTCGACGGCGTGGAGGTCATGGTCACGCAGGAGGAGGCGACGCAGCAGGCCGAGCCGCTGCTCGAGCTCTCGCGGCGCTACGCGCTGCCGATCCTGTCGGTGCACGCGCCCGTGCTGCTCCTCACCCACTTCGTCTGGGGCCGCGATCCCGGCGTGAAGCTCACCCGCACCGCGGAGCTCGCGACCGCCCTCGGCGCCGGCACGGTCGTCGTGCACCCGCCCTTCCGCTGGCAGGCGGGGTACGCCGCCGGCTTCCTCGACATCGTGCGCGAGACGTCGTCGCGGCACGGCGTCGAGATCGCCGTCGAGAACATGTTCCCCTGGCGCGCCGCGGGCCGGAACCTCAAGGCCTACTCCCCCGGCTGGGACCCGCGGGTCATGGACTGCGACGCCGTGACGCTCGACTTCTCGCACGCCGCACTCTCGGGCGTCGACAGCCTGCAGTTCGCCGACGACCTCGGCTCGCGGCTGCGGCACGTGCATCTGTGCGACGGCTCGGGCGCGATCGGCGACGGCCAGGTGTTCGACGAGCACCTGCTGCCCGGCCGCGGCCGCCAGCCCGTCGCGGAGGTGCTCGAGTCGCTCACCGCGCGCGGCTGGGACGGCGCGATCATCGCCGAGGTGAACACCCGCCGCGCGAAGACCGAGCAGGAGCGGCTCGACCTGCTGCGCGAGACGCTCGAGTTCGCCCGCCGGCACACGCACCAGTCGCTCCGGCGCCGGGCGATGACCCGGTCGCGGCGCGCACTCGAGGCGCTGCTGCCGAACCACCGCCGCTGAGGCGCGTCGACCGAGGGCGCGGTGAGTTGGGCCCGGCGAGCGGATGCCGCGCCGGTGCGGCTCACGCAGAGCGCGCCGGCGCGGCATCCGATCAGGCGGTCGCGACCGCGAGCCTGCCCGGCGAGCGCACGGCCCGGCGCCGCGCGATGACGAAGGCGGTGCCGAGCGCGCCGAGCACGCCGAACAGCGCCGTCGCGCCGACCGCGGCCCAGACGCCCGATCCGCCAGCACCAGAGACGATGAGCTGCATGCCCTGCACGGCCCACGTGAGCGGGAGGAAGGGGCTGATCGCCTGGTACGGGCCGCTCACCACCTCGAGCGGGTAGAGGCCGCCGGATGCCGCGAGCTGCAGCACCACGAGCACGAGCGACACGATCGTGCCGGCGCGACCCAGCCACGAGTGCAGGAACGCGTGCACGGCCATGAACGACAGCGCGAGCAGCACCGAGAAGGCGAACGTCTGCGGCAGCAGCGACCATTCGACGCCGAGCGCCGTGTGCATGAGCAGCACGACCGCCACGGCCTGCACGATGCCGATGAGCGAGGCGCGGAACAGCGTGCGCGCGACGACCCGCGCGGTCGGCGCGGTGCTCGCGAGCGCCTCGCGCGAGAACGGCCGCCAGATGAGGAACAGCGCCATCGCGCCGAGCCACAGGCCGATGGGCCCGAGCAGCATCGCGACGACCTGCCCGATCGAGGTGATCTCGTTGTCGCGCGTCGACTCGGACGTGACCGGCTTCGCGACGACGTCGGCGGTCGCGGCGGCGTCCATGTCGTCGAGCGACGAGGTGCCCTCCGCGCCCTTGGCGAGCCCGTCGGCGAGCTCGCCGGTGCCGCCGGCGAGCTGCGAGGCGCCGTTCGCCGACGCCTGCGCACCGGACTGCAACTGGGTGAGGCCGTCGGCGAGCTGGGTCGTGCCGGATGCCGCGCCCGACGCACCGGACTCGAGCTGGCCGAGCCCGCCGGCCAGGCCGTCGACGCCCGACGCGAGGCCGGCGGCCCCGGTCCGCAGCTGGGCGGAGCCGCCCGAGAGCTGCGACGCGCCGCCCGCGAGCTGGGCGATGCCGCCCTGGAGTGTCGCGATCTGCGGCTCGAGGTCCGTGGCGCTCTGATCACCTGCGGCAGCCAGGTCGTTGAATGCCTGGTTCGTTCCGTCCACGAGGGGAGTCCCGGCAGCGTCGAGCGTGCCGAGCTGCGTCGCGATCGCCGTGACCTCGTCGGCCAGGCTCGGGTCGGCGGCCACGATCTGGGCCGCGATGGCCTGGAACTTCGCGTTCGCGTCCTCCGCGGTACCGACGTACGCCGACCAGCCGAACGGGTTCTCGGGCGTGCCGTCGACGAGCGCGGTGCCCGCCGTGCGGATCCCGTCGGCGTAGTCGCGGAAGCCCTGCGGCAGCTGGCTGAGTCCGGCGGCGTTCTGCTGGAGCTGTCCGAGCCCGCCCGCGAGCCCGTCGACGCCGGCCGTGTACTGGTCGACGCCGTCCGCATACGCATACGCGCCCGTCGCCGCCTGCGACGCACCCGAGGCGGCGGATCCCACGCCGCCGGCGAGCTGGTCGAGGCCGCCCGCGAGGTCCGAGGCGCCCGACGCCGAGGCGCCGACGCCCGAGGCGAGCTGGCCGAGTCCCGACGAGAGCGAGTCCGCGCCCGAGGCCAGCTGCTGGGCGCCGTCGGCGGCGTCGCCGAGCGAGCCGCCCACCGTGATGAGGTTGCCGTAGAGGCCCTCGAGGTACTGCGTCGTGAGCGCCGTGCCGAACGTCGTGGCGATCGCGTCGCCGACGGTCGAGCCGATGACGCCGGCGAGGTAGCCGTGCGCGTCGTCGGTGCGGATGTCGAGCTGCGCCGTCGTGGGCGCATCGCCCTGCAGCGAGGTCACCGAGGCCGAGAAGTCCGACGGGATCGTGAGCACCGCGTACGCGTCGCCGTCGGCGAGGGCCTTCGCGGCCTCCTCGTCGTTCGAGATCGTCCAGTCGAACCCGGTGTTCCCGTCGCCGGTGAGCTCGGTGACGAGCTGGCGACCCGCGAGCACGGGCTGCTCCTCGCCGTCGGGCGTCGTGATGGTGACGAACTCGTCGTTGTTCACGACGATGGCCGGGATCGCGTCGAGGCGCTCGTCGGCGCCGCCGATCGCACCGGCGACGAGGCCGGCGACCGCGAGCGGCACGGCCACGACGGCGGCGATGAGGGCGGCGCGGCGTCCGCGTCGGCGCCCGGGGGTCGGTCCGGCGAGCGCGGCGGGTGCGTCGGGGCGGGTCATCGGAGTGCCTCCTGGGGGCGGGCGACGAGATCGGGAATCCCGGCGGGGCCGGTGTCGAGGTCGAGCGAGCGGATGCCGCGAGCTGCGAACGCGTCGACGGCGGGGATGGAGTCGGCGCCGGCCGGCGCGGTGGCGATGAGCACCACGCCGTCGGGCACGAGGCGCGCGAGCGCGGGCCAGAGCCGGTCGGCGGGGCCCGACGCGTCGTCGAGGTCGACGACGACGGCTCCGGGCTGCTCGGCGAGCGCCGCGGCCACCGCGACGAGCGTGCGGTCGAGCGGGTCGAGCGACGCGAATGGGACGTCGGGGTCGAGCGAACGGGTGCGCCACGCGAGCGGGTCGGCCGCCGCGGTGCGCGCCTCGGCGACGCGGCGGAGGGCGGCGGAGACGGCGGCCCGGCTGGAGTCGAGGCGGTACCACGCACGCGTGGCGTCGACCCGGGCGGCGATCACGTCGCCCGCGGTCGCGCCCGGCGCGGCATCCATCGCCGAGTCGGCCACGGCGACGCGTCGCATGACCGCGCCCGCGTCGGTGGGCAGCGGCGCACCGAGCACCGCGAGGCGGCCGCCGGCGGGCGTGACGCGGCCGGCCAGGGTGGCGGCGACGAGCCGGCGCTCGGTCGCGCGGCCCCGCACCACGAGGGCGCCACCGCGGGGAACGGCCACGGAGAGCGGCCCGATCGGGTCGGCCGGGTCCCCGACGAGCAGGTCGTCCGCGAGCACATCGGCGTCCTCCGCCTCCGCCCACTCGCTCTCGGCGAGGTGATGGCGCAGGCCCTCGCCCTCGATGTCGACGTCGGGCAGGATGCGCGCGAGCCACTTCGGCAGCCACCAGGCACCGCGCCCGGCGAGCGCCATCGCGGCGGGCACGAGCGTCATGCGCACGAGGAAGGCGTCGAACGCCACGCCGATCGCGAGCGCGAAGGCGATGCCCTTGATGGCTCCCGTGCCTTCGGGCACGAACGCGAAGAACACGAAGAACATGATGAGCGCGGCAGCCGTGACCACCCGGGCCGCGTGCTGGAAGCCGTGCACGATCGAGCTGCGGGGCTCCTTCGTCTTCACGAACTCCTCGCGCATGCCCGAGACGAGGAACACCTCGTAGTCCATGGCGAGGCCGAAGAGCACGGCCATGAGCAGGATCGGCAGGAAGCTCAGGATCGGGCCGGGCTCGATGTGCATGAGGTCGGCGAACCAGCCCCACTGGAACACGGCCACCGAGACGCCGATGGCGCCGAACGCCGAGAGCAGGAACCCGAGCGCCGCCTTGATCGGCACGAACACCGAGCGGAACACGATGAGCAGCAGGATGATCGACAGGCCCACGACGATGAGCGCGAACGGCACGAGCGCGTCGGTCAGGCGCTGCGAGATGTCGATCGAGACGGCGGTGTAGCCGGTCACGGCGATCGGCGTGCCGAAGTCCTCCTGGATCTCGGGCTCGAGCGCGCGGATCTCCTGCACGATCTGCTTCGTCTCGGGGTCGTTGGGGGCGCTCTCGGGGATCACCTGGATGATCGCGGTGTCGACCGTTGCGTTGGGCATGCCCTGGCCGACGTAGGCGACGCCGTCGACGTCGGCGAGGCGGGCGCCGATGGCGTCGAGGTCCTCCATGATGTCGGTCGTCTGCGTGATGTCGACGGTCACGACGAGCGGTCCGTTGTAGCCGGGGCCGAAGCCGTCGGCGATCATGTCGTACGCCTCGCGCTGGCTCGAGCCCTCCTCGCCGGCGCCCGAGGGCAGGTTGAGGTCGAGGCTCGCGGCGGGGATCGCGGCCGCGCCGAGGAGGCCCACGACGAGCAGCACGAAGACGATCGGCGCCTTCAGCACGGTGTCGACCCACCGGCGGCCCATGGTCTTCTTGCCGCCCTCGTCCCCGGCGACGGCGCGGCGGTACGCGCGACTGCCCGGCTTCGGGATCAGCCGCTTGCCCGCGAGCCCGAGCAACGCGGGCAGGAGGGTCGTCGCGCCGATGACGGCGATGAGCACGGCGAACGCCGCGGCGACGCCCATGACGCTGAGGAACGGGATGCCGACCACGAGCAGGCCGAGCAGCGCGATGATGACCGTCAGGCCGGCGAACACGACGGCACCGCCGGCGGTCGCGACCGCCTCGGCCGCGCTCTCCTGCGGATCCATGCCGCGGGCGAGCTGCGTTCGATGCCGGGACAGGATGAACAGCGCGTAGTCGATGCCGACCGCGAGGCCGATCATGACCGCGAGCATCGGCGCGGTGCTCGACACGGGCGCGAACGCGGCGACGACCGAGATCCCGCCGAACGCGGCGCCGACGCCCACGAGAGCGGTGAGCAGCGGCATGCCGGCCGCGAGCAGCGAGCCGAACGTGATGATGAGCACGACGCCCGCGAAGAGGACGCCGATGGCCTCGGTGATCGTGAGGCCGAAGGTCTGGTCCTGGAAGACCTCGCCGCCGAAGGCGACCTGCATCCCGGCGTCGCGGCCGAGGTCACCGGTGGCGAGGACGGCGTCGAGGGACTCCTGCGTCACCTCGGTCGACGGCCCGTCGAACTGCACCTGGATGTAGGCCGTGCGGGCGTCGTCGGAGACCTGGTCGCCGGCGTACTCGTCGAACGGGCCGAGCACGCTCGCGACGCCGTCGACGCCCTCCAGCGCCGTCTCCATGTCCTCGATGGCGGCGGTGTACGAGGGGTCCTCGACGGATGCCCCGTCGGGCACCTCGACGACGGCCTTCGCCGACGCACCGGCGGTCTGCGGGAACACGGCGGCGAGCTGGTCGATCGCCTGCTGCGACTCGGTGCCGGGGATCGCGTACGACTCCTGGAGCTGGCCGCCGAGGCCGATGCCGGCGCCGAGCAGGGCGGCGAGGGCGACCACCCAGCCGGCGAGCACGAGCCAGGCGCGCCGGAAGGCGAATCGTCCGATGCGGTGGAGGAGGAGGGCCACGGGTCGTCTCTCAGTCGTTCGCGGACGGGCGGGGGCGGTGCGCGGGCGCGAGCAGCTCGCCGAGCACGGTGTGCAGCGCGTCGCGCAGCTCGTCGTCGGTGGGGAGCGTGTCCTCGTCGGCGAACGTGCGGCCCGCGGTGAGGAGGAACGCGGCGCCGCCGAGGGCGATGCCGAAGCGCACCTGGTCGGTCACGCTCTCGCGCTCCTCGCCGATGGCGACCGCGAGCCGACGAACCGAGGCGTTGGCCCGCGCGATGATCGGGAGCTCCGACAGGCTCGGCCCCTGGATGAGGAAGACGTGCACCGCCTCGCGGTGCTCGAGCAGCATGTCGACGACCCGGTCGACGAGCCGCGCGCGACGCGCTCGGTCGGTGCTCGACAGGAACTCGTCGAGCACGGTCTCGAACTCGCTGATGGCGGGCTCGATCGCCGCCTCGAGCAGCGCCTCCTTCGAGGCGTAGTGGTAGAGCACGCTCGACTTCGAGTAGCCGGCGTGGTCGGCGATGTGCTGCAGCGAGGTTCCGGCGAAGCCGACGGTGGCGAACTGCTCGAGGGCGACCTGCTTGAGCTCGTCCGCCGCGCGCACGCGTGTCGTCGGTTGGGTGTCGGTGGGCATGCCGTCGACGCTAATTGACCGATCGGTCAGATCCTGCACGATCGGTCAGATTCACGGATGACTCACAGCCCTTCGTCGCCAACCGGTAGCGTGGCGGCATGCGCAAGTACCTCTTCAGCGGAGCCGTGTTGAGTGCGATCTTCAGCGGAATCGGGGTCGTCCGCGCGACCGCCGCAGGACCACGGGACTGGCGCCTCCTGCTCATGTGGGTGTCGTGGGCTGCGAGCATGGCGATCGCCATCGGCACCGTCGCCGACGAGACGAAGCGCGCCGAGCTGACGGAGTAGCATCTTCCCCGGAGGTCTTCCTCCGTTTCGGCCCGAACGCCCATGCCGGCGAACGCGGCGTGTCACCGGTGATCCGTGAACCGAGGGCACAGACTGAAAGAGCACTGCCGTACGACGACCCTGAACGTGCGGTCCGTACCACCGAGAGGGGCCTCCGATGTTCCGCCGCTGGCGCCGCCGCGCGAGGCTCGCAGCCGAAGCCGCCGCCCACGCCGCCGCTCCCACGCCGCGCCCCACTGCGGCCGACCTCCGCGGCGAGCACCTCTTCGAGCTGCTCAATGCGAAGCTCTCGGAGTTCATCGGCCCCGGCGGCTCATGGGCCCTCGTGCGTCGCACCGACGACGACACCGACCGCATCTTCCACGCGATGCTCACGCACCAGATCGCGGCCGACCTGACGCGCACGCTGCTCGACGAGCGCGAAGCCGTCGCCGTCGTGGTGCCCGCAGAAGACGCCCCGCTCGCCTTGAGCTGGGAGCCCGCGCCGCTCGTCGTCTGGGCCGACCCCGTGCTCGTGCCCGAGTCCGAATCGGATGCCGCGTCGCTGCCCTCGATCGGCACCGCGGCCGAGCTCGAGGCCCGCGCCGCCTGATCGCGTTCCAAATTCGACCCCCGATTCTTGTACGGCCGGGTCGAGAAGCCGCTCCCCCGCCTTTCGTAGCGTGAGACCGGGCACGACGCCCGCACCCACGACGAGAGGCACCATCGATGAGCGCCCCACAGCACACCTCGCCCGACGCATCCGCCGCCACTCCCCGCGACGCGGCCTCCACCTCCGGCACGAAGCGCAGGAGCACCGCCACCGACCTCGCGCAGGTCGCCGTGTTCGCCGCGCTCATCGCCGCCCTCGGCCTCCCCGGCGCGCTGTACCTCGGCGGCACCGCCGTGCCGATCACGTTCCAGACGCTCGGCGTGATGCTCGCCGGCGCGATCCTCGGCGCGCGCAAGGGCTTCCTCTCGGTCCTCCTCTTCCTCGCGCTGGTCGCCGCGGGCCTCCCGCTGCTCTCGGGCGGCCGCGGCGGCATCAGCGTGTTCGTCGGCCCCTCGGTGGGCTACCTCCTCGGCTGGCTGCTGGGTGTCGCCCTCATCGGCTGGGCCACCGCGCGCCTCCTGCCGACCTACCGCATCCTCCCGGCGCTCCTCTGGACGGCCCTCGGCGGCATCGTCGCCGTCTACCTCGTGGGCGTGCCCGTGTTCGCCGCGATCACCGGCACGCCGCTCGGCGTCGCATTCGCCGGATCCGCGATCTTCCTCCCGGGCGACCTCGCGAAGGTCGTCGTCACCGTGCTCGTCGCGAAGGGCGTGCACCGGGCATGGCCCGGGCTCATCGCGCCGCGGCCCTGGCCGTGGAAGCGCGACACGGCGGTGACTCGCGCGGCATGAGCGACTGGCTCGGCGGTTCGCCGCACGACGTCGCCCTCGACTTCGGGGGCGGCGCCGTGCGCTTTCGCGAGCTCGTCCGGGCGGTCGGGCGGGTCGACCTGCCCGACGGCGACGGCGCGGTCGGATGCCCCGCCGGCACCGATCCCGTCGCGCTCGTGACGACCGTGCTGGCCGCGCTCGACCGTGGTCGTCCGGTGCTCGTCGGGGGCGCGCAGCACGAGGCGGACGTGCTCCATCCGCGGCTCCCCACCGGCACCGAGCTCGCGCTGCTGACCTCTGGCTCTTCGGGCGTCGGGGCCGCTCCGCGCGTGGTCGCCCGCACGAGCGAGTCATGGCTCGCTTCAGCTCGGCCACTCGCCGACGTCGCCGGCCTCGACTCCGGCGACCGGATCGCGGTGACCGGGCCGCTGCACGTCTCGATGCACCTCTACGCAGTGCTGCACGCCCTGTGGCTCGGCGCGACCGCGAGCGACGACCTCCGCACGGCAACTGCCATGCACGCGACGCCCACGCGCCTCGCGCGGGTCCTCGACGGGGACGTGTGCCCGCCCGCCGTCGTGGTGGCCGGCGCGGCGACGAACGACGTGCTTCGGTCGCAGTCGGAAGCTCGCGGCATCCGATTCACCGAGTACTACGGCGCGGCCGAGCTCTCGTTCGTGCTGGCCGGCAGGCCCGGCGGGCTCGAGCCGTTCCCCGGCGTCGAGGTCGACCTGCGGCCGGGGCCCGCGGTCGACGAGCTGTGGGCGCGATCGCCGTACCTCGCGCTCGGCACCGTCGGCGGCGGGATGCTGCGCCGCGACCACGCGGGCTTCGCCACCGTCGGCGACCTCGCCGAGCGCACGCCGTCGGGCGCGATCTGCGTGCTCGGCCGCGGCGACGCCGCGATCACCACTGCGGGCGCCACCGTGCTCGCCGAGCACGTCGAGGCGAAGCTGTGCGGGCTGCCCGGCGTGACGGCGGCCGCGGTCGTGGGCGAGCCGCACGACCTGCTCGGCCAGCGCGTGGTCGCGGTCGTCGAGCTCGCCGATGGTGCCCGCCTCGACGAGGTGGCCGCCGCCGCACGGGAGCAGCTGTCCGCGGCCGAACTCCCCCGGCGCTGGTTCGCCCGCGCGCTGCCGCGCACGGACTCGGGCAAGGTCGCCCGCGGGGCCGTGCGCGAGGCGCTCGCGGCGGGCGAGCTCGGCGCGGGGCATCCGGTCGCACTCGAGCGGAGCGCCTCGTGACCGGCGCGCCTGTCATCGTCGCCGCCCGGCGCACCGCGATCGGCACGGCCGGCCGCGGGTTCGCCGCGCACACCGTCGATGCGCTCGCGGCGCCCGTGCTCGCCGAGGTCGCGCGCGCGGTCGCGCCGACCGGGCTTCCGATCGACGACGTCGTGCTCGGCAACTGCATGGGACCGGGCGGCGACGTGGCCCGCGTCGCCGCGCTGCGGGCGGGGCTGGGCCACGACGTGCCCGGCGTCACCGTCGACCGCCAGTGCGGCTCGGGCCTCGACGCGGTGCTGCAGGCCGCGTCACGGGTGCGCGCCGGTGACGCGCACCTGGTGCTCGCGGGCGGCGCCGAGTCGGCCTCGACCGCGCCGCACCGATCGTGGCGCGACTCTGGCGAGCGGTACACCCGGGCGCCGTTCGCGCCGGGCGGCGTCGCAGATCCCGACATGGGACCCGCGGCCGATCGGCTCGCCGCCGTGCGGGGCATCACGCGGGCCCGCCAGGACGCGTGGGCGGCGCGGTCGCACGCGCTCGCGGCATCCGCTCGGGAACTCGGCGTGTTCGACGGCGAGATCGTCGTGGTCGACGGCGTCGTTCGCGATGACCGGCCTCGAGCGGGCATGGACGAGGCGAGGCTGGCGCGGTTCGCCCCGGCCTTCCTCGACGCAGCGGCACGCGCGGATGCCGCGGCATCCGGCCTCGGCACGGTCACGGCGGGCAACTCGTGCGGATTCTCCGACGGCGCCGCGGCCATGGCCGTGACGACCGAGCGGCTCGCGCGCGAGCTCGGACTCCCAGCCCTGTGCGTGCGGGCGGCCGCGGTGGCGGCCGGCGATCCCGCCCTGCCCGGACTCGGGGCCGCGCCCGCCGCACGCGCCGCCCTGGCCCGGGCGGGGCTGACGCCCGGCGACCTCGGATTCGTCGAGATCACCGAGGCGTTCGCCGCGCAGGTGCTGGCCGTGACCGACGAGCTCGGGCTCGACGAGGAGCTCGTGAGCGCGGACGGGGGCGCCATCGCGCTCGGGCATCCGTGGGGGGCATCCGGTGCCGTGCTGCTCGTGCGCCTCGCGGCTCGGATGGCGGCCGCAGACGACGCGCGGCCTGGCCTCGCGGCGTGCTCGATCGGTGGCGGGCAGGGCGTGGCGATGATCGTGGAGCGGGTGGCATGAGCGAGATCGTGTTCGAGGGCGTGAGCCACGACTTCGGGGCGGAGCGCGTCGTCGACGACGTGTCGCTCGTGCTGCGGGAGCGTCGCGTGGGCATCGTGGGGGCCAACGGCTCGGGCAAGTCCACGCTCGCGCGCATGATCAACGGGCTCGTCGAGCCGACCGTGGGACGCGTGCTCGTCGACGGCCTCGACGTCGCCCGGCACGGCCGCGAGGTGCGGCGCCGGGTCGGGTTCGTCTTCACGAACGCCGACAACCAGATCGTCATGCCGACCGTGCGCGAGGACGTCGCGTTCACACTGCGCCGCCACAAACTCGAGAAGGCGGATGCCGCGGCGCGCGTCGACGCGGCGCTCGAGCGCGCCGGCATCGCGGACCTCGCCGACCGCCCCGCCCATCGGCTCTCGGGCGGGCAGAAGCAGCTGCTCGCGATCACGTCGGTGCTCGTCGCGGAGCCCGCGATCGTCGTCGCCGACGAGCCCACCACACTGCTCGACGCCCGGAACGCGCGTCGGGTGGCCGAGCACTTCGACTCCCTCGACCAGCAGCTCGTGGTGGTCAGCCACCAGCTCGAGCTGCTCGAGTCGTTCGACCGCGTCATCGTGATGGAGCAGGGACGCGTCGTCGCCGACGACGTTCCGTCCGCCGCGCTCGACGCCTACCGGGCGCTGATCGGATGAGCGGTCGAGCATGATCGGCGTCTTCCATCCCGGCACCTCGCTCGTGCATCGGACGCCCGCGCTCGCGAAGCTCGGGCTGCTCGCGGTGCTCGTGACCGCCGTGACGCTCGCACCGTCGCTCGTGTGGCTCGGCGCGGCATCCGTCGCGGTGGTGCTGTTGTTCGCGCTCGCGCGCGTGCCGTTCGCGCTCGCCTGGCGCCAGGTGGTGCCGATCCTCTGGGTGCTCGCGTTCGCGGTGCCCGTGCAGGTGCTGTTCGGCGGGTGGGAGGCGGCCGCGATCATGGCGGTCCGGCTCGTGATCGCCGTCGCGCTCGCGGCGCTGTACACGCTCACGACGCCCGTGAGCGCGACGCTCGACGCCATGCAGGCGCTGCTGCGGCCGTTCCGGCGGTGGATCGACCCCGACCGGGTCGGGCTCGCGCTCGCGCTGACGATCCGCTGCGTGCCGCTGCTCGCCGACCTCGTGCGCGAGGTCATGGAGGCGCGGAAGGCGCGCGGCGCGGAGGGGTCGATCCTCGCCCTCGCGGTGCCCGTGATCGTGCGCGCGCTGCGCACCGCCGAGCACCTCGGCGAGGCGCTCACGGCGCGCGGCTTCGACGACTGAGGTCCTGCTCGGGCGGCGACCTCCTCGGTCGCCGCGCGCCCTCGCCGCGCGCCCTCGCCGCGCGCCCTCGCTCCGATGTCGCACGCCCCCGGCAGACTGGTCGACGGCCTGATCGGCCGAGCACCGGCCGACCGAGGAGCACCGCCGCATGATGGGCATCACGCACGCGACGAGCGGCGCGGCGGCGTGGATCGCGATCACCGGCGCGATGCCGATCGTCACCCTCGGGTCGTACCCGCTCGATCCGGTCGGCGTGCTCGCCGGCGCCGCCGTGTGCGCGGGCGCCGCGCTGCTGCCTGACGCCGACCACCACAGCGCCACCATCGCGCATTCCGTGCCCGTGCTCGGTCGCGTGGTCACGGGCACCGTCGGGCTGCTCTCGGGCGGGCATCGCCAGGGCGCGCACTCCGCCATCGCGGTGGCGATCGTCGCGGCCGCCGCGTGGGCGCTCACCCTGCTCGTCGTCGCGACCGAGGAGGTGGGAACCGTCGCGGTGGGCGCCGGCGTCGGCACGGCCATGCTCACGTGCTTCGGCCTGAAGGCCCGCGACTACGTGCGCACGTGGGCCGTCGCATGGGGGCTCGGTGCGCTGCTCGGCCTGTTCGTCGCCGTGGTCGCCCCCGAGCACGTGGCGTGGTTCCCGTTCGCGGTCACGGTCGGCTTCGTCGCGCACCTCGCGGGCGACTTCCTCACGACCGGCGGACTGCCGGGCCTGTTCTGGCCGTGGGTGCCGCGACCGCCCGAGCACCTGCGACCGGTGCCGGTGCTCAACCGGATCTGGCTGCCCAACGGCTACGTCGCGCTCCCGGTGCTCGGCGACACCGGCTCGCTCCGCGAGACCGCGCTGGGTGCGGTGCTCGGCCTGTACTGCGTCGCAGGGTTCGCCTACGAGGGGATGCGACTCGTAGGGCTCGACACCTGGCTCGCCGCCCCGCCGTTCGGCTGACCCGACCTGATCGCGGTGGTCCGTGGGAGGATCGCCGTGTGGCCGACCGACTGATGCTCCTCGACACCGCGTCCCTCTACTTCCGCGCGTTCTACGGCGTGCCCGACTCGCTGAAGCGCGCCGACGGAACGTCGGTCAACGCCGTGCGCGGGCTGCTCGACATCATCGCGCGGCTCGTCACCGACTTCGAGCCGACGCACCTCGTGGCCTGCTGGGACGACGACTGGCGCCCGCACTGGCGCGTCGAGCTCATCCCGAGCTACAAGGCGCACCGCGTCGCCGAGGTGGTGCCCGGCGGGCCTGACGTCGAGGAGACGCCCGACCCGCTCGAGGCGCAGCTCCCCATGATCCGAGAGCTCCTCGCCCTGCTCGGCATCCCCATCGTCGGCGCCGAGCACCATGAGGCCGACGACGTCATCGGCACGCTCGCGACCCGCGCCGACCTCCCCGTCGACGTCGTCACGGGCGACCGCGACCTGTTCCAGCTCGTCGACGACGCGCGCGACGTGCGCGTGGTCTACACGGCGCGCGGCATGAGCAAGCTCGAGGTCGTGACGGATGTCACCGTCGTCGGCAAGTACGGCGTGCTGCCCACCCAGTACGCCGACTTCGCCGTGCTCCGCGGCGACGCCTCCGACGGCCTCCCGGGCGTCTCGGGCATCGGCGAGAAGACCGCCGCGAGCCTGCTGCAGCAGTTCGGCGACCTCGACTCGCTCATCGCTGCGGCCGCCGATCCCGAGGCTCCGCTCTCGGCCACGATGCGCGCCCGCATCTCGGGCGCGGCCGACTACCTCGACGTCGCGCCGACGGTCGTCGAGGTCGTGCGCGACCTCGTCTTCGAGCCGTTCGACGCGCGGCTCGCGCCGCTCGACCCCGACGGCGTCGCCGAGCTCGATCGCCTCGCCGCCGACTGGAACCTCGGCGGTTCCGCGCAGCGGGTGCTGAAGGCGCTCGGGAACGACATCGACGGCGCGTAGCGCCGACGCGCGCGCACGAGCCCGGCGTCACCCGACCGCGGGTCGTTCAGGGAAGGCACCGTTGTGACGCGTCCGCCGGCGGGTCGACAATGAAGCATGGCGTCGGCGCCGCAGCCACAGCAGGAGCCGACCGAGGTCGACAGCACCCCGGCCGAGGGATCTCGACGTCGTCGAATCCAAGGCATCGCGCTGATCGTCGTCGGCGGACTGGTCTTCCTCATCTCGGGCATCGTCCTGCTGAGCTCCGCAGGTGGTGACGGCGAGTCGTCGGATGGTGCACCGATCGAGGCGCCTGCCCCGCCCGACGAGACGACGTACTTCGATGTTGATCCCGACGAGGGGGCTGCGCCGCTACTGCCGGCTGAGCCTCAGGGCGCGAAGGGCGCGCCAGCCGCGCCGATGGTGCCGGGCGACGTCATGCTCGCCGACGCCGTGGCCGAATTGTCGGTGATCGCGGCGGCGCTCGACGAGGAGCCGACGTTCTCCGACCAGGTGGTCGCCTCCCTCTCCGATGCGGCGGAGATGGTCACCGACTCCCTGGACGAGGCGATCGACCAGGGCGCTACCGAGGTGATCCGACTGCTCGAGCAAGCCGACGAGACGCTCGACAACGTCCGGGCGGCCGCGGATTCGGGATCCTCCGCGGCGGGCAGCGACAGTGATGTCCGTGCCGCTGCCACCCTCGTGGCGGCCGCGGGGGGCCTCTGGCCCGAGCCTCCGACGCCGGAGCCGAGTCCGACGCCGGCACCGTCACCCGACGCATCCTCGATCGAGCTCGACGACTACCTCGCGATGGCGGGGGCGGTGGGCGGACTGCTCACGGCCGCCGCCGGCGTCATCACGGCGGTGTCGGAGTGGCGGCGGACTCGACGTGCGCGGGCCGACACGAGAACGACTGCCCGACGGTCCGGCGCACCATCCCCATCGGGCGATCTCGATGAGACCATCCGGCCCTCCTGACCCGCCCAGCGAGCGCCCCGGAGACGAGAGAAGCCCGGAACGAATCGTTCCGGGCTTCGCTGGTGCACCCCCAGGGACTTGAACCCTGAACCCACTGATTAAGAGACAGTTGTAGACTGACTGTATGGACCGCGGGACTGGAACGGACTTGCCCGGACTGGTGCGGATTTGGGGGCATGGTGGTATGGTCACAGTTACCAACAAATGGACACAAGCGGACATGACGTATTGCACGTATGTTGCACATTGGAGGGGTCAGCGTTGACCAAGCGGAAGTCGCGGGAAGCGTTCGGAGCGATCCGGAAGCTTCCCTCTGGGCGGTACCAGGCCAGCTACATAGGGCCTGACGGCACCCGACACAACGCACCCCGCACCTTCGACGCGATCGTTGACGCGCGCGGTTGGCTCTCCCAGCGTCGTGCGGAGATCGACGCCGGGAAATGGTCCCGTACGCCCGCCACAGCCTCACGCACCACGTTTGGTGAGTACGCCGACGGCTGGCTCCCGACACGGGTAAGCCGCTCCGGGAAACCCCTCCGACCCACCACCGTGCAGGAGTACAGGCGACTGCTCGCAGGCCCCCTCTCGGAGTTCAGGATGGTCAGGATCACCGCGATCACCCCCGAGCAGGTCCGCACCTGGTACGCCCGGCAACAGGAGGGCGGGAAGCTCACCCAGTCCGCACGCGCGTACACCCTGTTGAAGAGTGTGCTCTCGACGGCGGTGAGTGAGGGGAAGATCGCGGAGAACCCGTGTCGGATCCGTGGGGCCGTCCGGGCTGCGACTGGGAAGGTCGTGAACCCGCCGACGCCGGGTGAACTCCAGGTCATCCTTGACACCATCGACCCTCGCTATAAGGCGTTGGTGCTGATCGCCGCGTGGGGTGGGCTGCGTTGGGGTGAGGCCACCGAGCTGCGACGGAAAGACGTCCGAGTCATCGGGGATGACGTCATCGTGCTCGACGTGTCCCGCGCCGTCACCTACACCAAAGCAAACGGGTTCATTATCGGCCCGCCGAAGTCGTCGGCCGGCGTCCGCTCCGTGACCCTGCCGCCGACCGTCGCGCCCGAGATCCTCGCCCACCTGGAGACTTCTGGGCCGATTGGCCCGGAAGTCTTGCTGTTCCCGTCGTCGAGGGACCCGGAACGCCACATGACCGCGGGAGCTTTCGCGCCCATGTGGCGGCATGCCCGGAGCGCGGCGAAACGCCCGGACCTGCCGTTCCACGGGCTGCGGCATTTCGGTGCAACCCGGTTCGCTCAGTCCGGCGCGACCCTGAAAGAGCTACAGGCCCGCCTGGGCCATTCCACGGTCGTCGCGGCGCTCGCGTATCAACACGAGGCCGGACGTGACGCCGAACTCGCCCGACGCATGGGAGAGATGTCGAAGACGTAACCCCGCCCGGGGCTATGAAGGTGCCCCCGCACCTGGTCAAGAGGATACGGGGGCCGAGCACGAAATGAGTTGACAAATCATGCTCAAAGAACAGGCTATCGCCAACGCCGAGACTGTCCTCGGGGGTGTCCCTGACTGGAGTGTCAAGACCGAAGTCGAGACCGAAGGCACCGACACTCTGGTGATCTTCCGCGGCAAGAACCACGGCGATGTCGGGTTCTTCGAGGTCCGCGTGGAGCAGTCAGTGCTTTTCAGTGAAGACCGCACCGTGCCTGGAAAGGTAAGGGTTCTGATCGCGGGGTTGGACGGTGACGTGTACAGGCCGCAGGACGCTCAGGAGATCGGTGAGAACATCGCCGACGCCGTAGCTGACTTGAAAGCCCACGACGCCAGCTTCCGCACCATTGGTGAAGTCGCTGAGGAAGCCCGGAAACTCGGACGGGAACCCGCCGAGTACATGAACGAGGTAATGCAGTCCGCTCATGTACGACGATGACGACTGGGGTTGCGACGGTACGTCTTGGCGGTGGCGGGTGCTCAGGATCTTCCGGTCCTGGGACGTGTGGGGGCCGCTGCCGCCAACCCCTGATGGTGTGCTCCACATGCCAGACGGGTACCTGGTTGCGTTGACTGCGTGGCCGGAGGGCTTCACGTCCGAGGACTGGCAGAACGTCAATGACGCAATGGTGGACCTCGCACACGAACTCACCTGAGATAAGTGTTGTGCTGGGGTACTATTGGTCAGCACAACACTTAGATGGGAGGCCCCCATGTCAAGAGGACCAGGGATCTGGCAGCGTCAGATCCTCGAACGCCTAGCCAGGGGCAAGGTGGTAATCCTCACCGGCCCGGAACATACGCACGCCGAACAGAACGCGATCCGGCGGGCGGCGTACACGCTGGAGAAGGCCGGAAAGCTGCGCCTGATTTCCCACAGGATCCACGGCGTAGCCCGGCTGGTTGCCGTCCCGGTCGACGACGAGCTCTGGAACCAGCTTCCTACGCGCGGGGTATACGGGTTAGACGGGAAGATCTACCGGAAGCCCATCGGCATCATCCTCCACCCCGACGACGGGGAGCCCCGATGACGGCCCCCGACCAGATCAAGATCATGTGCGCCGAGAAGGTGCACCGGAAGCCGCTGCACATCGCGACAGGCCGCCGACGCACCAACGAGCAGATCGAAGAGATGCGTCAGCTTGGGTGGGTCGGCCCGGTTCGGTGGACCCTGACGACTGGCGAAATAGTCGGGAGTAATCGTCTGCGGTCCGAGGGCTACTACGAACCGCAATACGGTGCCCGCGCCGCGGATGTCCTGAACGGGCGCGTGATCGACATACCCACGGACGGTGCGGACGCGGAGAAGACATTCGTCAAGGAGGGCGAAGTCACCTATCGCATCGTCTGCCGCTGCGAATACGGGGTCAATGTAACGGGCGCAAACCTCGACCGGATTCTTGAAATCCTCTGGAATGCGGGACGCGACGAGATCACCACCCGCGGGATATCCGGTAGGATGGGACATAAGCAGTCCTAAGAAGTTATTAGGGGCACTGCGCACCGGCCTCCACGCAGGGGCAGATATTCCCTGCATGGAGGCTTTCGCATTATGTCGACAATTTCCCGCCGTTGGGGCAGAATCGCCCAGGTCGCGGAAAACGAAGGTGTAACGGACAAGACAGTCCGGCGCTGGATCGCCGCCGGCCTCATCTACGCCGAACGCATCGGCCCCCGCGTGATCCGCGTCGACCTCGACAGTGTCGAACGCGCCGGTCGCCCCATTGGGGGTGATGTCATTGCGGACGCTGACGCCGTCGCGTAGCGACAACCTCAACCGCCTGCAATTAGATGGGCGCCGGATCGAAAACCTGGTCCGCCAGGGCATTGAGAAATTCCATGCCGCTGGAATCTACATCTCCCCCTCGAAGATGTCGAAGCTGGTTCGGGACGCGGCTCGGAAGCACGGGTACGCCTGGGCCAAGGTCGAGATCGACCGGTATTTCGAGCACACCGAGAAGGTAGAGCTTGCTTCCTATGTGCGTGCTCTGGGCGGGGCATCCAACTTCACCCGAGTGGGGCGGGCATCATGACCGCGATCCGCTTGTCGCCGCCCGTCATCGAGGCGTGGATTCCGAAACCCGAACGGGCACCGCACACCATCGATGCCGCGACCGCCGGCGCGTCACCCGACACCCACGTCCGGTTGCATGTCGGCCGGACGTCGCCGCCTCCTGGGATCCGGCTACGAATCCGAGACGACCTGGTGTACCAAATCGTGGCGTACAACGCTGCATCGGCCGAGGCGTGGCAGACCGCGCTTGCTGGAGGTGAAGCATCGTGACGTTCGACGGTTCGACGGTTCCCGACGGTTTCGACGGTTCGTATTTGCGAACCGTCTTGGATGATGTCCGCCGGTGGCTGACCACCTACATCCTCTTCACTGAGGACTCCGACGCCGACATCCTCACCTTGTGGATCGCGCACACGTATGTCGCCCAGGAGACCTACACCACCCCGCGCGTCATCGTGGACTCCACCACGTTCGGCGCCGGGAAGACGACCGTGATCGAGCATTGCGCTCGACTCGCTCACAAGCCGATCCAGGCCGCGACCATCTCCTCCCCGGCACTCCTCCCAAGGTTGCTCGACAAGGAGCTCCGCACGATCCTGATCGACGAGGTAGACCGGTCGCTCGACCCCAAGAAGCCCGGCGTTGACGACCTGATCGCCATCATCAATTCCGGTTACAAGCGGGGCGCAACACGGCCGGTGCTAGTGAAGGGGAAGGGGGACGTCTGGGACGTCGCCGAAATGCCAACCTTCGCACCCGTCCTCATGGCTGGGAACGCACCCCAGCTCCCCGACGACACCCGATCCCGGTCGATTCGGATCCTGCTCATGCCGGACCTGTTCGGTCAGGTCGAGTCCACCGACTGGGAAGAGATCGAGGAGGACGCGGAAGCACTCGCGAACGCCCTCTCGAACCAGATGGACGCAGCACGCGACACGGTACGGACCATCCGCCCCACACTCCCCGACGCCTGCACCGGCAGGATGAAGGAGAAATGGGGACCACTTGCACGGGTAGCCGAGGTCGCCGGCGGCGACTGGCCCTCCACAGCTCGTGACCTGATCGTCCGCGGCATTCATGAGCAAGAGATCGAACGTGAAGAAGGTCTCCTGAACCGACCTCCTGCACTGGTGCTGCTCGCTGACCTGTACCAGGTCTGGAAGTCGCACCTCGGAGAGTTCGTCTCGACGGCAACCCTGATCGACAGGCTCGTCGAGCACAACCCTGAGTACTGGGGTGAGCACTCCACTTACGGTCGCCGGCTGACCTCACAACGGTTCGGTCGGATGCTCGTCCAGGGCTACAAGATCCACTCGCAGAAGAACGTCTCAGATGAACGGGGGTACCACAGGAGCCGGTTCTTGAAGGCGTGGCGACAGTTGGGAATCACCCCTCCAAACGAACCGTCGAAACCGTCGGGAACCGTCGAACCGTCGATGTTGGAGGTGCCCGCATGAACGCCGACGCGTTGGCGGCGACTGTCGCCGCCAACTACAGCTGCCCCGAATGCGAGTCCAAGAACCAGCTGGTCAACGTGACCGGCGGCGCGTACCTCCTCAACATCCAGCACAAGCCCGGGTGCCCGCTCATGTCGGCACTCGAACGAGATCATGACCGCCGCGGTTGACGCTCTCCGAGCGCTACGGCACGGGATGAAATACACCAGCCCGTTGTGCGCCGGGGATAACCGGTTCGTCGCTGATCAGCTCGACAAGGCCGACCAAATCGAACTGACCGAGCTGTGCTCAATGTGCGCCCGCTGAAGAGCTTGTGCGGTGCATACGCCGACACGGCCAAACCCGAAGCCGGATGGTGGGCCGGCCGACGACGCGGACGAAAGGAACGGAATGCCGCGTAGAAACCGACGCCTGGGGCAAGGCGACCCCGGCGAACTCGTCAAGTTGGCGGCCGAACTCCACGCCAAGTGGGTTCAACGGGATACCCGAAAAGCCGTGGCGAGATTACGCGAACGCCTCGGACTCCCACCAGATCACGAGGAATACGACGACGACATTGAAGAACCGGTCGTAAACCACCTCACGACCCGCAACCCATTCAAACAACCCTGAACAAAGGACGAACCAATGGCCCACCCCATCACCCTCGCCGTCGGACCCGCATGGCCCAAAGCAGTGCTGAAGGCATACGAGGTACAGCAGGCCGCGATCGACCGCCACACCCGCGCCATCATCCGCACCGCTGAAGCCGACCGCGCATACAACGACGCACTCGACCACGACAAGCAAGCACTCCTCGACGCCGCAGCGAACGACCCCGAGGGCACCGGCACCCCACCCAAACCAACCGCACCAGACGCACTCTTCGCACTCAACTACGCGAGAGAGGTAGAACGCCAAGCGGAAGCTGCGGTCGCAGATGCAGGCGACGAGTTCCACGCCGTGTTGACGAAGCACGCCGACGAGATCGTAGACCCGGTACTCAAGTTCGTACGTACCGCATGCGAGGACTACGACCGGACTTGCGCGGAAGCCAAGCGCATGATCGAAGAGGCAGGCCTAGCACTGGGGCAGGCGAACCTGGGGCTACGTAACCTGGGGCTGGTGCTACCCCATGCCGGTATTAACCCCAGCTACGTTCCGGATATTCAGCTACGTCCACAACTCTCCAACACCGTGACGAACTTCCACGGTGTCGCACACCGCATCGAGAAGTGGGTCGAAGGTACAACCAGGGGGAAGGGGAACCCCGATGCCGCAGCGTAATGAAGAGTGGCTGAAAACAGCCACCGACGAAGAGATCGTCACAGCCAAGTTCGCCCACGAGCTAGACCAAGTGCTCGGTATCCCAGGTATCTACACCAACGACACCAGCACCAACGATGACGAGTGAGTAGCAAAAAGCGACGAGCACACTCACAAACAAGCACACACATACACATCACACACATGAATCAACGTCGTGTGTGAGCAGGAGCAGAGGGACGAGCAGGTCAGGCCGACCGACTCGTCCCACCGCTCTCCGCACCCGGCACCGGGGCGGCAGCAGTCATTGAACAGACCCTGCGCCCCCTCCCCCAAACCGTTTCAAACGCGGGACCGCCGGGCGCGGCGTTTCCTTGTCGCGTGATGCGGAGAGGTTGAGTGACCATCGAAAGGGGTCGAAGAAATGAGCACTGAGAAGCCTCCCACGGGCTTGAAGACTCGTGGAAAACGGCTGTGGAAGCTGCTTCACGAAGACCTTGAATTCGACGCTCATGAGGCGGCGATTCTTGAGGATGCGTGCCGGCTTCTGGACATGTCGGATGAGTTCGCGGCGGCGGTTCGCGTCCACGGTGCGATGGTCAAGGGTTCCCGGGGTCAGCTCGTCGCAAACCCGGCGGCGAATGAGTTTCGTCAGGCTGCGTTGTCGGCGGCTCGCCTGTTGACGATGTTGAACCTGGATGCGGCGGAGTTGACTGCGGCGATTAGCGCCAGGACTGCGGCTGCTCGTGCTGCGGCTCAGAAGCGTTGGAGGGACACGCATCGGGGTGAGGCCAGTGCCTAGGGTCAAGCGCCCGGTACCGGTGACGGTGGATGGTGTACCGGTTGCGCTGTTGACTCGCCTGGACCCGGTGTGGGAGTCGGATGCTGCGACCTCGGAGTGGTGTCTGGAGCACGATCTCCCGGTCGTGGAGGGTAAGGGTCCGCTGACACGGTTCATCGCTGCTGCGGAGGCGTTCGCGATCCAGCAGGGCTGGTATCGGACCTATGGGGGCAGCGAAGTCAAGAACGCCCATTGGGGTGATCTTCGGTCTGCGGGTGTTCCGATGTTCGGGTGCGCGCTGGAGATGCAGGAGGAGCACTACGACCATTCGTTGACCGACGCGGAGTGGGCGTGGATCGCGCAGACGGAAGCGAAGTACCGCGAGAAGGGTTCGGACCGTGCCTAGATTGCGGAAACGAGAACCGATCAGTGCAGCGGCTGACGTGCCCCCTGAGCTGTTCGATGGAACCTCCCCTGTGTGGGCGTCGGCTGCGTCGTATGGGGCGTGGTTGACGCGGAATGGGCTGGTTGGGCGTGGGTGGCCGGACAGTCCTGGTTCTCGTCGTGAGCATGCGTTTGAGGCGTGGGGGCATGCGAACGGTGCGACTCATGATCGTTGGCCTGGTCAGCTCGACGGCCCGAAGATGGCCGCTCTGTTGGGTGGCTCGATCGAGCCGTATTGGGATGCGCAACGTCAGTCGGACGACGAGCGTTGGGAAGCAGCATTCGGCACTCCTCGGAGGAGCCGAACGAACTAATTGGGCCGGGGCGTCGGGGGGCGCGGCGCTCCCCTCGTTTTAGAACTGGCTGCTTCGGATTCGCTGGGCAACCTCGACAACAGATGTCAGCGAAGCTTTCGCGCGTTCAAACTCGCCGCCGAACAGACCGCCGAGGAGCGGAGTCCAGCCTGCTCCTGCGGCTTCGAGCTCGTTGAGTACCGTCTGCTCGATCGGTGTCTCGACGTGCTTGTACCGCCAGGTGTATCGCCCGTAGCCATTTCGGCCACCGTAGAAGTTCTTGACCGTGGATCGGGTGTCTTCGGTGATTGCGTCGAACATCACCTCAACCCGGTCGAAGCCTTCAGCGAATTCCTCATCACCGAAGTATTGGGATTCGAAGAGTGGTGCGAGAAGGGTGAATAGGTGGTCGGAGATTGGCGTGTACCGGCGGGGAGCCTGGTGCTTTGCCAGGGCCTGGATGAGGTCGTCGGTGATTTCCTCACCTTCGTCGGCATGGGAGACAAGCGAACCAACCCAGTCCGCCCAGTTGCCGCCGCCCGTAACGCTTCGATTGCCGGCGTACGCTACAAACGGGACGATCACTTGCGGGAGCCGAACTGTCACGTCCGACGTCGCAGCACGGAACATGCCGAAGTTCGACCGGGCGTACGCAGCCAGACCGATGACGTAGGAGAGCACAAGCGCGGGGTACTCGTGAGCGTGCCGGTAGAGGTCGAGACCGACAATCTGAGTCGATTCGGTTGCGACACCGCGCATGAATTGTGTGATGCCGGGTCGGTGTGAGGGCTCTCCGTACATCCCGAGCAGCTTCATCGGCTCTATGACGTCAGCTAGCAAACTGTCGTAATCCTGGATTCTGCTCATCCAGGCTCGTGCTTCATCTTCCGCGCTCGTCCCAGACGCGCCGTGGATGGGGAAGCGGTCACGGTCTGCCAACGCGTGAAGCAATCTTTCCCGTATCCCCTCCAGGAACTCTTCGTAATCCATCACCAGGGTCGGGTTCCGGATCAGGTCTCGCGCGCGGGCAACGTCGGTGTCGTCTGCGCGTTTCGCATCGGCAACCGCCTGCAATACGGCCGGTGCTGGTGGACCGGGTGTAGCACCAATCGCCCTGCCGACAGCTGCGACAAGTCGCGCTACCTGCGCCACCTTCTGGGGACCGAAAAGGTCAAGCCGGTGGATCGTCCCGTCAAGCGTTCGACCGGCTCCAAGATCAATCGGCGGGATCTCGCATTCGTCGAACCTCACAGTCATCAACCAACTGCTGTCCACCGGCCTAATCCGATACTCTTCCGCAGCGATCGAGAGTTCCGCGAACTGGTACGACTTCTTGCGATCGGCCAACGCAGACGAGAAGCAGGCCAGAAAGACAAGGCTTCCCTCCCTGATGGCTTCACGGATCTTCAGTTCCCAGTTCTCGCCAGGCCAGAGATCCTTGGTGTCACGCCACACAGTGAATCCCGCAGCTTCGAGCGCCATCTGCAACTCATCGACATACTCTTTGTCCTCGCGAATGTACGAGAGGAAGACATAATCCCCAGCCATGACGCTCACGCTATCGGGGGATACGCTGCGAAGCGGGACACGACATGTGGGCCCCTCCAGATCCGCACCCGGAAGGGCCCCACATGCTCTTGGGGGTGGTCCCCCTTTGTCACCTGCACCACACAAGATCTGCGTAGCGGGAGACCACCCGGTCTAGTCGAACTGCACAGTAATCGCGTCCAACGTGTCGCTGGTGACGGTGACGGTCTTCGGGTCGTGACCATCAGGTCGCTGGTACACCCACTCCACGACGTCGCTGACGGCGCCACCGCCCGTGCTGGCCGAGAAGAACCTGTACACCCCGCCGGACTCGTCCTCGGCTGTAGGGGCTATCGACACCAGATCGAGCCCTGACGTGGCGGACACGGAGCGGGCACGGACGATCAGGTGTTCCTCCGTGACCTCGACGAGCGTCAGGTCGCAGACGACACCGGACTTGAACGTTAGCCGGCCACGTCCGAGGGCGGATCGAACAGTCACAGCTCAAGCCTTCCCTACGCGGCAACCTTCCATGTGTCGTCTCCCCCCAGCCAATTTCCCTTCCCGGTGAGCAGTAGCGCGCTCGAATGCCATCGCGTGCCGGGGACCGGGCACCACGAGTTGCCACGCGTGGTCAACGACGTGCCGGTCGCAGTCCGTTCGCCGCAGGACAACCATTGACCAGGCGCACCCGAGACTGGTTCGTGCCGGTAGGTGCAGGCAAGCTGGTACTCCGCGTACGGCAGGCTGTTCGCGTACCCCATGGTGCTCATCCACCCGGTGGACGAGTTGTACGTCAGCTGCGCGACCACGTTGTACGCGGAGTCGGTGATCTCTTCGCCCTGCTGTTCGCAGAGGTACTGGACATGGATGATGTGCAGCCGGATCGCGGCACCGTCCATGATCTGCCCATCAGGCCCGACGGTGGAGAGGGTGTTTCCTTCGCAGACCTCAACCGAGGTGCTGCCTGGCGTGTACTCAACCTCGACCTGAACGACACCAGGTGTCTCATTTGATACACCCGTGTCCGCCTGTGCGGGTGTAGTAGCGGCGGTCAACATCACAGCGGCGAGTACAGCCGCCATCGACATGCTCTTGATACGCATGGCGTCGAGCGTTACATAACCCCTATTACGGTCGCTACAGATATACCGGTGTATTTCGGGAAGCGCGCCTACTCTGGCGCATCACCCGAGTCCGCGAGCATTTGCCGGAGCTCTTCGAGCGGTTTCCTGGAGGGCGATCCCGTGTTGCACGCTGGGCACTTGAAAGCCGTGCCGAAGTGCCTCATCCCGTCCGGGTTGAGTCCCACGACCTCACATTTCCATACGGGCTCACCGCAGTTCTGACACGGCTCGTCGGTGACTTCCCAGATGCCGTCAGGCTCGTACGATCGCAGGACCATCAAAGTTTCCTCTCGCGTTGCCCGGTGCCCCTACGAATGGGGTTCGCTCAGTAAGGGCCCGATCCGTCAGAATTACTGAGCGGGCCTCAGAAGTGCGTCAACACTTTCCGAGGCCCTAACCCACTCATTTGCGTACACAAAGGAGGGGCTAGCAATGGACGCTACCCACACCCCATACCCACGAACGGCGGAAACGCCGTGACCGCCATCATCTGGTGCCAGCTCCAATGTGACCGGTGCGGCACCAAGACGACCAACCGGAAACCCAAGACGTCTGCACAAGCCAGGATCGACGCAGCACGATCAGGCTGGACACGACCCCGGTACACGAAAGACTGGTGCCCCGTTTGCAGCAACCTGCCCCCCGAACCGGAACCAGAGCCACCCGTCAGACGCAACTCGATGTTTCCGTGGGGCGAGTACTGAGCCGTATTGCACAGATATCGCACGCGGGTTTCTAGCGTTTCCGCTAGAAAAGCGAGAACCCCCGGATGACCGGGGGTTCTGCTGGTGCACCCCCAGGGACTTGAACCCTGAACCCACTGATTAAGAGTCAGTTGCTCTGCCGATTGAGCTAGAGGTGCATGCCATTCTCATGAGGCGGCCGGGCCATCTGCGACAACCCCGAACCGAGGGTCAACGTTATCAGGAGAACCGCCCGTTGCGCCAATCGAGCCGATGACGCGGCGCGTCGCCTCCGCGGCGGCGGTGACGGGACCGCCCGATAGCCTGAAACGGTGACCGCCTACGCCGATGACCTCGCGCTCGCCCTCGAACTCGCCGACCTCGCCGACGCCGTCTCGCTCGGCCGGTTCCGCGCCGTCGACCTCGAGGTGCGCACCAAGCCCGACCGCACGCCGGTGACCGAGGCCGACCTCGCGGTCGAGCGCGCGATCCGCGACCGGCTCGCCGGGGCGCGGCCCGACGACGGCATCCTCGGCGAGGAGTTCGGCACCGAGGGCGACTCGACGCGCCAGTGGATCATCGACCCGATCGACGGCACCGCGAACTTCCTGCGCGGCGTGCCCGTGTGGGGCACGCTCGTCGCGCTCGCGGTCGACGGGGTGCCCATCGTCGGCATGGTGTCCTCCCCCGCCATGGGCCGGCGTTGGTGGGCGGTCGAGGGCGGCGGCGCCTACACGACGGATGCCCCGGGCGGGGAGCCGCGGCGCATCGGCGTGTCGCAGGTGGCCGAACTCGCCGACGCGTCCCTCAGCTTCCAGAGCCTCGCCCAGTGGCGGGGCGCGGGGTACCTCGAGCGACTGCTCGCCCTCTCGGAGCGGGTCTGGCGCGATCGCGCCTACGGCGACGTCTGGTCGTACATGCTCCTCGCCGAGGGCCTCATCGACATCACGGGCGAGTTCGACGTGAAGGTCTACGACCTCGCCGCGCTGATCCCCATCGTCGAGGAGGCCGGCGGGCGCTTCACCTCCATCACCGGCGAACGGGGTCCCGGCCACGGCAGCGCCCTCGCCACCAACGGGCTGCTGCACGAGGTCGTGCTCGCGGAGCTCGCGAAGTGACGGCAGCGCTCGAGCTCTGCATCTTCACCGAGCCGCAGCAGGGCGCGAGCTACGACGACCAGCTTGCCCAGGCGCAGGCGACCGAGCGGCTCGGCTTCGACGGCTGGTTCCGCTCCGACCACTTCCTGGCGATGGGCGACACCGACCCGTTGCCAGGGCCGACGGATGCCTGGACCACCCTCGCCGGCCTGGCACGTGAGACTCGCGGCATCCGACTCGGCACCCTCGTCTCGTCCGCGACGTTCCGCCACCCGTCGCTCCTCGCGATCCAGGTCGCGCAGGTCGACGCCATGTCGGGCGGACGCGTGGAGCTCGGCCTCGGCACCGGATGGTTCGCCGAGGAGCACGAGGCCTACGGCGTCCCGTTCCCGGCCAAGCGGTTCGACCTGTTCGAGGAGCAGCTCGAGGTGATCACGGGCCTCTGGTCGACGCCGGTCGGCGAGGGCTTCGACTTCCACGGCCGCCACTACGCGCTCGACCGGGCGCCGGGACTGCCGAAGCCCGTGCAGCAGCAGGTGCCGATCATCGTGGGCGGCGCGGGGCCGCGACGCACTCCCGAGCTGGCCGCCCGGTTCGCGACCGAGTTCAACCTCGGGTTCCGCTCGGAGGACACGATCGCGGCGGTCTTCGACGGCGTCGAACGCGCCTGCGAGGATGCGGGTCGCGACCCGGCCACGCTGCGCCGGTCGGTCGCCCTGCCCACCGTGGTCGCGACCGATGACGCGGAGTACCTGCGCCGGCTCGCGGCGATCGGCGCCGACCCCGACACGTTCGCGGAGGTGAACATCGCCGGCACGCCCGAGGTCGCGGTCGAGAAGGTTCTGCGACTGCGCGAACTCGGTGCCGACCGGGTCTACCTCCAGCTCGTCGATCTCCGCGATCTCGACCATCTGGAGCTCATCGCCGCCGAGGTCGTGCCGCACCTGCGGTGACCCCAGCACGCGCCCAGGAACGAACCCCCCGATGAGGGGGGTTTTCCATTTCTGCAACCCGGCTTATGAGTGTTGATCAACATATGTTCGATGATTGACAGTGCACTTTCGACGCTATAGTCTGCGGATCAGTACACATATCGACAGAACGGTTTCCGCGAAGCCCCTGTCGGTCGCTCTGACGCGAAGCCGCGACGGGATGCTCCGTCGCGCCCTCGCGCCCTGTCACCGTCGACGGAGGATCGCATGTCCCGTGCACCGGCAACCGCCCCCGCCGTCACGGCTGCGGTCGGCGCCGCGCTCGCCGCGCGCGTGGAGCGGTTCGTGGCCCAGGCGCCCCTGTTCACGGCCGAGCTCTGGGGCGAGGTGGGCCGCCGGTCGGCCGCCGCCGGCCCCGAGATGTCCGAGCTCGTCGACGCTGCGCGTGCCGCCGACGGCGGCAAGTTCGTGCGGCCCCGGCTGGTCGCGACCGCCTTCTTCGGCCTGGGCGGCGACGACGAGGTGCTGCTCCGACGCGTGGCGGGTGCGCAGCAGCTCCTGCACCTCGGTCTGTGCATGCACGACGACGTCATCGACGGCGACCGCGTGCGGCACGGCCGGCCGAACGTCATCGGCCTCGGCGAGCGCGACGCCCATTCGGCCGGACTCGACGCGTCGGCCGCCGCACGCCAGGGTGCGGCATCCGGGATCCTCGCGGGCGACCTCGCGCTCAACGCCGCGATCCTCGCACTCCTGACCGCTCCGACGCCCGTCGCCAGCCGTGCACGGCTGGCCGAGACCGCCCTCGAGGCGGTCGAGCGCACCATCGCCGGCGAGCTCCTCGACGTGCGCTCCGAGCTCGTCGCGCCCGCCCGGTCGCAGCCGCTCCAGGTGGCGCTCCTCAAGACGGCGTCGTACAGCGTGACCCTCCCCCTCACCCTCGGCGCGATCGCGGCCGGCGCCGACGACGCGGCGACCCTCGGCGCGCTCGAGCGTGTCGGATCGGCGTTCGGCATCGCCTACCAGCTGAGCGACGACGACCTCGGGCTCTTCGGATCGCCGGCGATCACGGGCAAGTCCGCCATGTCCGACCTGCGCGACGGCAAGCGCACCGAGCACATCCGGCTCGCGCACGCGCGCGCGGCCGAGGGCGACCGCGCCCTCATCGACGAGGTGCTCGGCCGGGCCGACGCGAACGAGCGGGATGCCGCGCGCGTCCGCGCCGTCGTCACCGCCACGGGCGCCCGTGCCGCCGTGCACGACCTCATCGACCGGCACCTCGACCACGGCGTGCGCGTCGCGGCCGACGACCTGCCGCCCGCGCTCGCCGCGCACCTCGCCGACCTCGCCCGCACGCTCCGCACCCGCGAGCGCTGACCCGATCCACGTAGGAGGAGACACCGTGATCATCACCCCCGACGAACTGCACGACACCGCGACGGATGCCGCGTGGACCCGAGGCCGGGTCGGCCTCTGGCTCATCGGCGCCCGCGGCTCCGTCGCCACCACCGCCGCCGTGGGCGTGCAGGCGCTCGCCGCGCGCATCGCACCGCCCACCGGCTGCGCCACGGCGGGGCCCGGGTTCGCGGGCGTGCCGCTGCCCGCGTTCGACGAGATCGTGATCGGCGGCCACGACGTGAGCACGATGCCGATCGCGCGCCGCGCCGAGGCGCTCGCCGACGTGGGCATGCTCCCGGCCGGCGTGGTCGCCGAGGTGCACCGGGCGCTCGGCGCGATCGACGCCGAGATCCGCCCGGGCTACGACCCCGCCACCGACACCGGGTCGCAGGCCGACGCGGTCCGTCGCATGAGCGACGACATCACCGCGTTCCGGGCCCGCCACCGCCTCGCGCACGTCGTCGTCGTCGACGTGTCGTCCACGGAGGCGCTGCCCGAGGACCGGCCCGAGTTCCACGACCCCGAGCTGCTCGTGGCCGCGCTCGCAGATCCCGAGCAGCAGATCCTCCCGCCGAGCTCGGTCGCCGCGCTCGCCGCCGTGGAGTCGGGCAGCGCCTACGCCTGCTTCACGCCGTCGACGGGCCTCTGGCTCCCCGCCCTGCGCATCATCGCCGAGCGCCGCGGCATCCCCTACGCCGGCCAGGACGGCAAGACCGGCGAGACCCTGCTGCGCACCGTGCTCGCACCCATGTTCACCGAGCGCGGCATGCACGTGCGCTCGTGGGCGGGCACGAACCTGCTCGGCGGCGGCGACGGTGCCACGCTGGCCGACCCCGAGGCCGTGCGCAGCAAGCTCGTCTCGAAGAACCGCGGGCTGATCAGCCTCGTCGGCGACCACGTCGTCGCACCGCTGCACATCGACAACGTGCCCGACCTCGGAGACGTCAAGACGGCGTGGGACCACGTGCACGTCGAGGGCTTCCTCTCGACGCGCATCACGCTGCAGACCACGTGGAGCGCGTACGACTCGATGCTCGCCGCGCCCCTCGTCATCGACCTCGCGCGCCTCCTCTCGCTGGCCGACGCGGCCGGGCAGCACGGTGCGCTCCCGGCCCTGGGCTTCTTCTTCAAGGACCCGTGGGGCAGCGACGTGCACGCGTTCGCCGACCAGGCGACTGCGCTGCGCTCGTGGGCGGCCGAGACCGGCCTCGCCGTCGCGGCGCCCTCGGTCTCCGCGGTGCCCGCGGGGATCGGCGGCGCACGGTGACGAGCGTCCGTGACGTGCTCGAGCTCGTGCGGGCGCCCGCGGCGCTCACCGTGCTCGGGGATTCCGCGGTCGGCGCGCATGCGGCATCCGGCGGATTCGGCCGGCGCGGCTGGCTGCTGCCGCTCGCCTCGGCGGCGATCTACAGCGGCGGCATGGCGCTCAACGACTGGGCCGACCGCGACGTCGACGCCGTCGAGCGGCCCGAACGGCCCATCCCCTCGGGCCGGGTGCGCCCGAAGCAGGCGCTCGCAGTGGCGGCGGCCTGCGGCGTGGCCGGCCTGGCGCTCGCGGCCGCGGGCGGCGGGCGTCGCTCGCTGGCCGTCGCCGTGCCGCTCGTCGCGGCCGTGGTCGCCTACGACGTGGTGGCGAAGCCCACCGCCGCCGGCCCGCTGGTGATGGCGGCGTGCCGCGCCCTCGACGTGATGATGGGCGCGCGCGGCTCGTCGCGCGCGATCCCCGCCGCGCTCACGATCGGCACGCACACGGCCGGCGTCACGGCGCTCTCCCGCGGCGAGGTGCACGGCGGATCGGCCGCCGAGATCGGCACGGCGCTGGCCGCCACCGGCGCCGCGGCGGCTTCGATCGACGCCGTCGCGCCCGGGGTGCAGACGCCGCTCGCTCGCGCGGCCGGCGCTGCAGGCGCTGCCGGGTACCTGGCGTCCGCGCTCCCGAGCCAGCTCGCCGCCGCCGAGGACCCGTCGCCCGTCCGCGTGCGCGACGCGACGCGCAGCGGCATCGGCTCGGTCGTGCCGCTCCAGGCGGCCCTCGTCGCCCGCAGCGGATCCCTCGTCGTCGCGCTCGGCATCGCCGCCCTCGACGGCACTCGCCGCTTCCTCATGGCGCGTCGACGCGCGGGAGACGTGACGTGAACCCCGCCGAGCCCCTCGGCGCCGTGGCCGGGCCGCTCGGAGCCCTCGAGGAACGCGTCGCCACGCCCGACGAGTCCGGCCTGCCGGGTGCCGTCTTCACGATCGGGTATGGCACGAACGGGTTCGCCGACCACGCCCTCGACGATGCGGTGCTCGTGCTCGACCGGCTCGGCTACCGCGCGCTCGCGCTCACACTGGGGCATCCGCACCTCGACCCGTTCTCGTCCGACGCCGATCGCGTCGCGGCCCGCCTGCGGCGCCGCCTCGACGACCTGGGCTGGCGCGTGGTCGTCGAGACGGGTGCGCGCTACGCGCTCGACCCGTTCCGGAAGCACCGCCCCAACCTGCTCGACGAGGACGCGAGCCTGCGCGAGGTGTTCCTCCGGCGCGCCGTCGACCTCGCCGCCGTGCTCGACGCGGAGTGCGTGTCGCTGTGGTCGGGCGCGCTGCCCGACGAGGTGTCGCCCGAGCACGGCGGCGATCGGCTGCGCGAGCGGCTCGACGGCCTCGTGGCCCACGCCGCGGCATCCCGCGTCGACCTCGCACTCGAACCCGAGCCGGGCATGCTGGTCGAGACCGTCGCCGACGCGCTCCGCCTCCGTCGCGACCTCGGCGACCCGCCGGCGCTCGGGCTCACGGTCGACCTCGGGCACTGCGTGGTCGTCGAACCCGACGGCGTGGTCGGCGCCCTCCGCGCCGCGGGACCGCTGCTGCGCAACGTGCAGGTCGACGACATGCTCCCCGGCGCGCACGAGCACCTCGAGCTCGGACGGGGCGTCCTCGACCTCGCCGCCGCGCTGCGCACCCTCGACGAGCTCGACTACGACGGGATCGCCGCGATCGAGCTCCCGCGACACGCCCACGACGCGCCCGCCGTCGCGGCGCGCTGCATGACCGCACTCCACGACGCCTGGGAGGCACGATGAACGACGGATGGATCACCGAGGGCGTCGCGGCCGTGACCGCCGAGCCCGCCCGCATCGCCGAGCTCTTTCCCGCAGCAGGACGGGCGGTGGGCCGAGAACCCGTCGACCCCGACGGCGATCCGCTCGGGCTCGTGCACGGCACGTTCGACGACCGGGCCCGCGAGGAGCTCGTCGCCGCGCTGCTCGCGGCCCTCCCGCCCGAGGATGCGGCGCGCGAGCTCGGCGACCTCTACCGCTACGGCGACGACGCCGAGCGGCGGGGGGTGCTCCGCGGGCTGAGCGCCGCCGATCCTGACGCGGAGCCGATCGTCGCGGCGGGTCTCGACCTCGTCGCCGACGCGCTGCGCACGAACGACCCGCGTCTCGTCGCCGCCGCGCTCGGGCCGTTCGGCGCGCGGCACCTCGACCAGCACGCCTGGCGCCACGGCGTGCTCAAAGTGCTGTTCATGGGCATCCCGCTCGTGGCGGTCGCCGACGTCGACCGGCGCCGCGACGACGAGCTCACGCGCATGGTCGCCGGCCTCGTGGCCGAGCGCCGCGCGGCATCCCGCGACATCAGCGAGGACATGGCGCGCCTCGCAGGCCGCGGCGTCCAGACCACCGTCGACCCCACCCCCGCCCTCGACCCCACGACGACCGCCCACGACCCCGAGCAGGAGGACTGACCCGTGCGCATCTTCGACCCGCACATCCACATGACGTCGCGCACCACGGACGACTACACGGCGATGTACGACGCCGGCGTGCGCGCGGTCGTCGAGCCCTCGTTCTGGCTCGGGCAGCCGCGCACCAACGTCGGCAGCTTCGCTGACTACTTCGACGCGCTCATCGGCTGGGAGCGGTTCCGGGCGGCGCAGTACGGCATCCGCCATCACGCCACGATCGGCCTGAATCCCAAGGAGGCGAACGACCCGCGCTGCCGCGAGGTGCTCGGCCTGCTTCCCCGCTACCTCGGGAAGGACGGCGTCGTCGCCGTCGGCGAGACCGGTTACGACTCGATGACCGCCGCCGAGGACGAGGCGTTCGCCGCGCAGCTCGAGCTCGCCGACCGCTTCGGGCTCCCGGCGCTCGTGCACACGCCGCATCGGGACAAGGCCGCGGGCACGCTCCGCACGCTCGACGTCGTCCGCGAGTCGGGCCTCGCGCCCGAGCGCGTCGTCGTCGACCACCTCAACGAGATGACCGTGCGCGCCGTCGCCGAGAGCGGCTGCTGGATGGGCTTCTCCATCTACCCCGACACGAAGATGGACGAGCGCCGGTTCGTCGCGATCCTCCAGGAGTACGGCACCGAGCGGATGCTGGCGAACAGCGCCGCGGACTGGGGCCACTCCGACCCGCTGAAGACGCGGGCCACCGCCGAGGCGATGCTCGAGGCCGGGTTCACCCTCGACGACGTCGACGTGGTGCTCTGGCAGAACCCCGTCGCCTTCTACGGGCAGAGCGGCCGCCTCAACCTCGACCCGGTGCCGGGCTTCGAGGCGGATGCCGCGGACATCGCGTTCGCCGCAGCGGGTGCCACGTTCGAGGGCAACTCGGTGGTGCGGGGGGTGCGCGCCTGATGGAGCTCTCGTACTGCACCAACGTCCACCCCGCCGAGGACCTCGAGGGCGTCCTCGCCCAGCTCGACGCGTACGCGGGCCCCGCCCGCCGCGCCGCCGGGCTCGAGCGGCTCGGCGTCGGCCTGTGGCTGCCGGCCGACCTCGCCCGCCGGCTCGTCGCCGACTCCGAGGGGCGCGGCCGGCTGCGCGCCGGGCTCGAGGCCAACGGCCTCGAGGTGCGCACGATCAACGCCTTCCCGTACGCGGCGTTCCACGCGGAGGTCGTGAAGCTCGACGTCTACCGGCCCGACTGGACCGACCGGCGCCGTGCCGACTACACGCTGGACTGCGCCGCCGTGCTCGCCGAGCTGCTGCCGCCCGGCGGGTCGGGCAGCATCTCGACGCTGCCGCTCGGCTGGCGCACGCCGTGGACCGCCGACGACGACGCGCGCGCGACCGCGGCGCTGCGCCGGGTCTCGAACGGGCTCCGCGACCTGCGCGCGCGCACGGGCCGCACGATCCGCCTCGCGATCGAGCCCGAGCCGGGCTGCGTGCTCGACACCGTGGCCGACGTCGTCCGGTGGCTCGCCCCGCGCCTGCGCGCGACCACGTCCGACGCCGAGACGGATGCCGCGGCCGACCGCCGCGCCGACGGCATCGATCCCGAGCACGTCGGCATCTGCCTCGACACCTGCCACCTCGCGGTCTCGTTCGCCGAGCCGGCCGCGACCGTGCGGCTCGTGGAGTCGGCCGGCATCCGGGTCGTGAAGGTGCAGGCCTCGGCGGCGCTCCACGTCGAGGATCCCGCCGACCCGGCGAGCCGGGAGGCGGTCGCCGCGTTCGTCGAGCAGCGCTACCTGCACCAGACCCGCGAGCTCGGCTCCGACGGCGCCGTGACGCCCGTCGACGACCTGCCCGAGGCACTCGCGGACCTCCCCGGCGACGGCCCCTGGCGGGTGCACTTCCACGTTCCGCTGCACCTCGCCCCGACGCCACCGCTGCTGGCGAGCACCGACGTGCTGCGCGAGGCCGTGGCGGCGGTGCGGGCGACGGCGCACGGCGACGAGGCGCACCTCGACATCGAGACGTACACGTGGTCGGTGCTGCCCGGCGGCGTCGACGACCTCGTCGACGGCATCGCCGCCGAGCTGCGCTGGGCGGTCGAGGAGCTGCTCACCGCGGACGAGGCGGCCGCCGTGGCATCCGCTCGCACCCCCGCGGCCCTCGAGGAGGTCGCCTCGTGACCCGGGTGCTCCTGCTCGACGTCGTCGGGCTCACGGAGCGCGCCCTCGGCCACATGCCGCGCCTTCGGGCGATGGCGGCCGGCGGCGTGCAGACCCGCCTCGGCACTGTGCTGCCCGCCGTCACGTGCACAGTGCAGTCCACGATGCTCACCGGGCTCGCGCCGGCGCAGCACGGCATCGTCGGCAACGGCTGGTACCTGCGCGACATCGGCGAGGTGAACCTCTGGCGGCAGCACAACGCGCTCGTCGGGGGCGAGAAGGTCTGGGAGACCGCGCGCCGCTCCGAGCCCGGCTTCACGGCCGCGAACGTCGGCTGGTGGTACGCGATGGGCGCGAGCACCGACATCACGGTGACGCCTCGCCCGATCTACCACGCCGACGGACGCAAGTCGCCCGACGCCTACACTCGGCCGCCCGCGCTGCACGAGCGGCTCACCGAGGAGCTCGGCACGTTCCCCCTGTTCCACTATTGGGGTCCGACGGCGTCGATCCGCTCCAGCCGGTGGATCGTCGAGGCCACGCGCATCCTCCTGCGCGAGCAGGGCTCCGACCTCGTCATGGCGTACCTGCCGCACCTCGACTACGACCTGCAGCGCTTCGGGCCCGACTCCCCAGAAGCCGACCGCGCCGCCGCCGAGCTGGATGCCGCGCTCGCGCCGCTCCTCGACGACGCGCTCGCGCTCGGGGCATCCGTCATCGCGGTCGCCGAGTACGGCATCGCACGAGCCGATCGACCCGTCGACGTCAACCGGATGCTGCGCGCCGAGGGCCTCCTCGAGGTGCACGAGCAGCAGGGGCGCGAGCTCCTCGACCCGCTCACCTCTCGGGCGTTCGCCGTCGCCGACCACCAGGTCGCCCACGTCTACGTCGCGGACCCGGCCGACGTGCCGCGAGTGCGCGACCTGCTCGAGCGGCTGCCCGGCGTCGACGAGGTGCTCGACCGCGAGCAGCAGGCCCGCTACGGGCTCGACCACGAGCGGTCGGGCGAGCTCGTCGCGGTCGCGGAGCCCGGGGCCTGGTTCACCTACTACTACTGGCTCGACGACGACCGGGCGCCCGACTTCGCGCGCGGCGTCGAGATCCACCGCAAGCCGGGGTACGACCCCGCCGAGCTCTTCCTCGACGCCGCCGACCCGCTCGTGAAGGTGCGCGCCGGCATGAACCTGGTGCGCAAGAAGCTCGGGCTGCGATACGCGATGAACGTGATCCCGCTGGATCCGTCGTGCGTGCGCGGCACCCACGGCCGGCTGCCCGACTCGGCCGACGACACGCCGCTGCTCCTCAGCTCCGACGCGTCGCTGCCGTTCTGGGATGCCGCGCCCGACCTCGTGCCGGCCGCCGGCGTGCGGGACCTCGTGCTGCAGGCGGCGCGCGTGACCGGGGCGGCGGTCCCGCGGTGAGCACGACGGCCGGTGCCGACGTCGAGCTCGTCGTGCTGCTCGACGACGCGGGATCGCCCGTCGGCACCGCCGACAAGCGCCTCGTGCACGGCCCCGACACCCCGCTGCATCTCGCGTTCTCCTGCTACGGCTTCGACGCCGACGGCCGGATGCTCCTGACCCGCCGCTCCCTCGCCAAGCGGACCTGGCCCGGCGTCTGGACGAACGCGTGCTGCGGGCATCCGACTCCGGGCGAAGACCTCGAGGACGCCGTGGTGCGCCGTGTGCGCCGGGAGCTCGGCGTGGAGCCGCGGGACCTCCGGCTCGTGCTGCCCGAGTTCCGCTACCGCGCGGTGGCGCCCGACGGCACGGTCGAGCACGAGGTGTGCCCGGTCTTCGTCGCGGCGCTGCCGACGACGCTCGCTCCCGATCCCGACGAGGTCCTCGAGTGGGCATGGGTGGCTCCGACGGCCTTCGTCGAGCTCGCGGAGACCGCGCCGTTCCTCCTCAGCCCGTGGAGCGTGCTGCAGGCGGCCGAGTTCCGCCGTGGGAGCGCGCTCACGATGACCGATCCGGCAAGCGCCTTCCGAGAACCTGTCGGCCACTGACCCTCCAGCGCCGGTCATTCCTCGACCGGCCCACCCGACTCGCGGAACCTCGGCGGAAATCACCGAGACATCCGAGTCTGGTGCTCGATCTTCGACCCTCGAACGTGAGAGTATATGACTATGAACGACGTAAGTCCTCCGGTCGACGACGCACACGTCACCGCCCTCGGATCCTCGGTCGCGAGCGACCTCTTCCAGATCCTGCGCGACGGCCGACCGCGCACCCGCACCGAGCTCTCGGCCATGACCGGACTCGCCCGGTCGACGGTCGCGCTCCGCATCGACGCGCTCATGAACCTCGGGCTGGTCGGCCCGGTCGGCGACGCCGTCTCCACGGGCGGTCGCCCCTCGAGCCAGTTCGCCATCACGGCCAGCGGCCGTGTCGTGCTCGGCGTCGACGTCGGGGCCTCGCACGTCCGCCTCGCCGTGAGCGACCTCACCGGCCGCATCCTCGGCGAGAGCGACGATCGCATCCCGGTCTCCGACGGCCCCGAGGCCGTTCTGAGCTGGGTCTCCACCGCGGCGAAGGAACTCCTCGCCCGCGTCGGCCGCGACGAGCGCGACCTCCTCGCGATCGGCATCGGGCTGCCCGGTCCGGTCGAGCACAGCACCGGCCGACCCATCAACCCGCCCATCATGCCCGGCTGGGACCGCTTCGACGTGCCCGGCTGGTTCAGCGACGTCTTCGACGCGCCCGTGCTCGTCGACAACGACGTGAACATCATGGCGCTCGGCGAGCGCGAGCTGTCGTGGGCCGAGGTCGACCACCTCATCTTCGTGAAGGTCGCCACCGGCATCGGCTCCGGCGTCATCTCGGGCGGCATCCTCCAGCGCGGCGCGCAGGGCACCGCCGGCGACATCGGCCACGTCTACGTCGCGCGCGGCGCCGACGTGCCCTGCACCTGCGGCAACCGCGGATGCCTCGAGGCCCTCGCCTCGGGTCCCGCCATCGCCCGCGAGCTCCGCGAGACCGGCCTCGTGGCCGAGTCCAGCCAGGACGTCGTCGACCTCGTCAAGCGCGGCAACATCGACGCCATCCAGTCGGTGCGCCAGGCCGGCCGCGACATCGGCGAGGTGCTCACCACGTGCGTGAGCCTCATCAACCCCTCGGTCATCGTCATCGGCGGCAACCTCGCGCAGGCGGGCGAGCACCTCATCGCCGGGGTTCGTGAGATCGTCTACACGCGCTCCATGCCGCTCGCGACCGAGCACCTGCAGATCACGCAGTCCAAGGCCGGGTCGGATGCCGCGGTGCTCGGCGCCTGCATGCTCGCGATCCACCACGCCCTCTCGCCCGAGAGCGTCGAGGCGATGGTCGTGGGCGCGCCCATCCCCGCACGGTAGGGACGCCTCTGCGGCATCCGCTGCGCAAGCGAAGAGGCCCTGGTCGCTGCGACCGGGGCCTCTTCGGTTGGCGGCGCCCGTCGGCGCCGAGTCAACGGCTACTTCGTGCTGAACGCGGCGTCGAACGCGGCGTCGGGCGCGTCGAACGCGAGCCGGCGCACGAACTCGAGCGCCTCGGGCGCGCCGACCAGGCGGTCCATGCCGGCATCCTCCCACTCGACCGAGATGGGGCCCTGGTAGCCGATCGTGTTGAGCATGCGGAACGCGTCCTCCCACGGCACGTCGCCGTGGCCGGTCGAGATGAAGTCCCACCCGCGGCGCGCGTCGGCCCACGCGAGGTGCGAGCCGAGGCGGCCATTGCGGCCGTTCACCATGCGCTTGCGCGTGTCCTTGCAGTCCACGTGGTAGATCCGGTCCTGGAAGTCCCAGAGGAAGCCCACCGGGTCGAGGTCCTGCCACACCATGTGCGACGGGTCCCAGTTGAGGCCGAACGCCTCGCGGTGCCCGATCGCCTCGAGTGTGCGCACCGTCGTCCAGTAGTCGTACGCGATCTCGGACGGGTGCACCTCGTGCGCGAACCGCACGCCGACCTCGTCGAAGACGTCGAGGATCGGGTTCCAGCGGTCGGCGAAGTCCTGGTAGCCCGCGTCGATGAGCTCCTGCGACACCGGCGGGAACATGGCCACGTACTTCCAGATCGCCGAACCGGTGAAGCCCACGACGGTCTTCACGCCGAGCTTCGCCGCGAGTCGGGCGGTGTGCTGCATCTCCTCCGCGGCGCGCTGGCGCACGCCCTCGGGCTCGCCGTCGCCCCACACGCGCGCCGACAGGATGTCGCGGTGCCGTGAGTCGATCGGGTCGTCGCAGACGGCCTGGCCCTTGAGGTGGTTCGAGATCGCCCACACCTTCAGGCCGTAACGGTCGAGCAGCGCCAGCCGGTCCTCGATGTACGCGTCGTCGTCCCAGCGCCACGGGTCGAGGTGGTCGCCCCAGCAGGCGATCTCGAGTCCGTCGTAGCCCCACTCCGAGGCGAGGCGCGCAACCTCCTCGAGCGGCAGGTCGGCCCACTGGCCGGTGAACAAGGTGATGGGTCTGGTCACGGAATCCTCCTCGATGCGATGTGACGATATGTGGTCAGCCGACGTTCGTCCAGACGCCGCGTTCGCTCGAGCTGCGCTCGACGGCGCCGAGCACGCGCTGCACGTGCAGTCCGTCGGCGAACGAGGGCTCGGGCTGCACGCCGGCGGCGATCGCCTCGACGAAGTCCTTCGCCTGGTGGCTGAATCCGTGCTCGTAGCCGAGCATGTGCCCGGCGGGCCACCATGCGCCCACATAGGGGTGCTCGGGCTCGGTCACGAGGATCTTCGTGAAGCCCTGACGGTCGGTGGGCGCGGCGCCGTCGTAGACGTGCAGCGCGTTCATGTCCTCGAGGTCGAAGGCGATCGCGCCGTTCGAACCCGAGACCTCGATGCGCAGGGCGTTCTTGCGGCCGGTGCTCATGCGCGAGGCGACGTAGGAGCCGAGCGCTCCCCCGTCGAAGCGGCCGGTGAAGAGGGCGACGTCGTCGACGGTCACCGTGCCGACGCCCGCGCCGGCGGTGCCCGAGAGGCCCGAGCCCGACTCGAGCAGCGGACGCTCCTTCACGACGGTCTCGATCGTGCCGGCCACGTCGACGAGGCGCTGGCCGGTGATGAACTGGGACAGGTCGATGGCGTGCGCGCCGATGTCCCCGAGGGCGCCCGAACCGGCGTGCTCCTTCTGCAGGCGCCACGCGAGCGGGGCCGTCTCGTCGACGAGCCAGTCCTGCAGGTATTCGGCCTTCACCTGGCGGATGTCGCCGATGCCGCCGTCGGTCACGATCTGGCGTGCGAGGGCGACCGCGGGAACGCGGCGGTAGGTGAAGCCGACCATGGCGTACACGCCGCGGGACGCGGCCTCCGCTGCGGCCTCGGCCATCGCCTCGGCCTCCTCGACGGTGTTCGCGAGCGGCTTCTCGCACAGCACGTGCTTGCCGGCCGCGAGCGCGGCGATCGCGATCTCGGCGTGCGAATCGCCCGGCGTGACGATGTCGACCACGTCGATGTCGTCGCGGTCGAGCACCTCGCGCCAGTCGTTCGCGGTCTCGGACCAGCCCCACTTCGCTGCGGCGGATGCCACGGAGCCGCCGTTGCGCCCCACGAGGAGCGTCATCTCGGGCGTGGCGGGCAAGTCGAAGAACCGCGGCGCGACCCTCCATCCCTGCGAATGGGCGGCACCCATGAATCCGTAGCCGATCATGGCTACCCGCAACGTGCTCATCGTTCTCTCTCTCGTCCCCGGCGAGGGGTGGGTCGTGGGACGCCCGCGTCGCGAGCGCGACGCGGGCGTCCGATTCGTCGTGCGGCTGCCCCGGTGAGCGGGCGGACCCTGTCCAGGCGGGCGTCGCCCGCTCACCGGCCGCGGATCAGGATGCGAACGCGGTCGGGAGGTACTCGTCCACGTTCTCGGCCGTCACGACGGGTGCGTAGAGCACGATGCGCGTCGGCACGTCCTGCTCCACGAGGTCGCCCAGCGACTTGCCCTGCGCCACGAGACGCGCGAGCGCGATGCCGTCGGCGCCCTGGGTCGACGGGTAGATGACCGTCGCCTCGAGCACCGAGTCGCCGGACTTGATCTGGTCCATCGCGTTCTTCGAGCCGGCGCCGCCGACCATGAAGAACTCGTCGCGGCCCGCTGCGTCGATCGCGGCGAGGACGCCGACACCCTGGTCGTCGTCGTGGTTCCAGATGGCGTCGATCTTCGGCGCGGCGGCCAGCAGCTGCGAGGCGGCAGCCTCGCCGCCCTGCACCGTGAAGTCCGCGGCGACGCGGTTGCTGACCTCGAGGCCGCAGTCGTCGAGCGCGTCGGCGAAGCCGCGCGAACGGTCCTGCGTGAGGGGCAGCGAGTCGATGCCGGCGATCTCCGCGACGACCGCGTCGGGGTTGTCGCCGAGCTTCTCGCAGATGTAGGTGCCGGCGCTGACGCCCATGCCGTAGTTGTCGCCCAGGACGGTGACGCGGGCGGCGAACGGGCTCGAGAACTCGCGGTCGACGTTGATCACCGGGATGCCGGCCTCCATGGCCTTGATCGCGACCTCGGTGAGCGCCGCGCCGTCGGTCGGCAGCAGCACGATGGCGTCGACGCCGTCGTTGATGAAGGTCTCGACCTGGCTGATCTGCAGGTTCGCGTCGTTCGTGCCCTCGGCGACGACGAGCTCCACGTCGTCGTACTTCTCCGCCTCGGCGATGGCCGCCGAGTTGATCGCGCCGAGCCAGCCGTGGTCGGCGGCCGGGCCCGAGAACCCGATGCGGACCGTGTCGCCGGACTCCGAGTTGTTGGCGTTGTTGGTCGGACCGGCGTTGGTGTCGTCGGTCGAGGCGGTGCAGCCGGTCACGAGGCCCGTGACCGCCAGCATGACGCCTGCCGCGGCCACAAGGTGCCGACGGGAGTGCGCTGTGCGCATGTGCTTCCTCCGTTTCAGTGATTCGCAGACATGCCGGCGGAGACGCGGAGCGCGCGTACCCGGGGAGGGGATCGGCAGCTGCTGTCCACGCTGACAATCGTCACCGTAGCATAAGTGCACGCTCGGTTGTCACCTTTTTATCGTGACTCGTCGTAAGTCGTGACCGACCCGTGATCTCGGTAGTTTCCTACGCGCGCGCGCATGCACGCGTATACGTTTGAGGGTGACGCTCGTCCTGGCATGGGTAGTCGTCGCGGCCCGTCATCTGTTATGTTCATCGCATGATCAAAGGTGATAACACTGCGTCATTACTCGAGATGCGCGGGATCACGAAGGAGTTCTCCGGCGTCCGAGCGCTCTCCGGCGTCGACCTCGAGGTGGTCGCAGGCGAGGTGCACTGCGTGCTCGGCCAGAACGGTGCGGGCAAGTCGACCCTCATCAAGGTGCTCGCCGGCGCGCACCAGCCCGACGGCGGCGAGATCCTGTGGCAGGGCGAGCCCGTGCAGATCGACAACCCGGTCGCGGCCATCGACCTGGGCATCGCGACGATGTACCAGGAGCTCGACGTCGTCGACGGCCTGAGCATCGCCGAGAACATCTACCTCGGCCATGAGCTCGCCACGGGCGGGGTGCTGCACCGCGGCCAGGCCGCGAAGCACACGCGAGCGCTGCTCGCGCGGCTCGGCCACGGCAACCTCTCCCCCCACCGCGAGGTCGGCACGCTCTCGGCCGCCAACAAGCAGATCGTCAGCATGGCGCGCGCCCTTTCGCACGACGCCAAGCTCATCATCATGGACGAGCCGAGCGCCGTGCTCGACTCCGAGGAGGTCAAGAACCTCTTCCGCGTCGTCCGCGAGCTGACAGCCCAGGGCATCGCGATCATCTACATCTCGCACCGCCTCGAGGAGATCCGCCAGATCGGCGACCGCATCACCGTCATCAAGGACGGGAAGAGCATGGCGACGGGCCTCAAGGTCTCCGAGACCCCGACTCCCGAGCTCATCCGCCTGATGACGGGCCGTTCGGTCGAGAACGTGTTCCCGGCACGCCGGCCGCTCCCCGCCGATGCCCCCGTCGTGCTCGGGGTCGACGACCTCGGCCTCAAGGGCGAGTTCTCGGAGGTCTCGTTCGACGTCCGCGCCGGCGAGGTCGTCGGCCTCGCAGGGCTCGTGGGATCCGGTCGCTCCGAGATCCTCGAGACCATCTACGGCGCGCGCAAGGCGACGTCGGGCTCGGTCTCGGTCGCGGGCAAGCGACTGAAGGCGGGATCCGTGAACGCGGCGGTCGAGGCCGGCGTCGGGCTCTCCCCCGAGGAGCGCAAGAGCCAGGGCCTCATCCTCGAGGAGCCCATCTTCAAGAACGTGACGCTGGCCACCTTCGCCCGCTTCGCACGCGCGTCGTTCCTCGACGAGCGCCGCGAGCGCTCGGTGACCCGCGAGCAGATCGAGGCGCTGGAGCTGCGACCCGCTGATCCCGACCGCATCACCGGCACGCTGTCGGGCGGCAACCAGCAGAAGATCCTCCTCGGCCGCTGGCTCGTGCACGGCACCCGCGTGCTGCTGCTCGACGAGCCCACCCGCGGCGTCGACGTCGGCGCCCGCGCCGAGATCTACGCCCTCATCCGTCGCCTCGCCGACGCCGGCAACGCCATCGTCGTCGTCTCGAGCGAGATCGAGGAGGTGCTCGGCCTCTCCGACCGCGTCCTCGTCATCGCCGACGGGCGCGTCCTGCACACCACCCCCGCCACCGACATCGACGAGCACGGCGTGCTCGATCTCATCATGGAAGGAGTCGCCGCGTGAGCGACCAGACCACCGCCCCCGCCGCCGAAGCGACGACCGAAGCCCCGAAATCCGACGAGAGCCTCGCGCGTCGTCTTCTCGGCGGCGCGGTGGGCCGCAACCTCGGCCTCGTCATCGCACTGCTGCTGCTCGTCGCCGTCGGCGCGATCACCGCGGGCGACCGCTTCTGGAACTTCGAGAACTTCCTGACGATCATCCGCTTCGCCTCGATCATCGGCGTCATCAGCATCGGCATGACGTTCGTGATCACGGCGGGCGGCATCGACCTCTCCGTCGGATCGGTCATGGGCCTCGCGACCGTCGTCGCGTCGCTGTCGTGGGTGCAGGCGGCCGCCGACCAGACGAGCTGGCTGCTCATGGTCGCCGTCGCCCTCGCGGTCGGCGCCGGAGCCGGCCTCGTCAACGGCATCGTGATCGCCTACGGCAAGGTGGTGCCGTTCATGGCGACACTCGCCATGCTCGTCGGCGCCCGCGGACTCGCCGAGCTCCTGTCGAACAAGACGACCCAGATCGTCACCGTCAACGGGTTCCTCGACTTCTTCCGCGGCTCCTTCCTCGGCATCTCGTGGCTCATCTGGATCTTCGTGATCGTCGCGGTCGTCGGCTGGTTCCTGCTCAACCGCACGACGTTCGGCCGCCGCACGGTCGCGATCGGCGGCAACTTCGAGGCCACGCGCCTCGCCGGCATCCGCGTCAAGCGCCACCTCGTGGCGCTCTACGTGCTCGTGGGCCTCACCGCGGGCATCGCCGCGGTCATGATGCTCGGCCGCACCACAGCCGGCACGTCGACCCACGGCCTGCTGTACGAGCTCGACGCGATCGCCGCGGTGGTCGTCGGCGGCACGCTCCTCGTGGGCGGTCGCGGCACCATCGTCGGCACGGTCCTCGGCGTCCTGATCTTCTCGACGCTGACCAACGTGTTCACGCAGAACAACCTCTCCACGTCGGTCCAGGCCGTCGTGAAGGGCGTCATCATCGTGGTCGCGGTGCTCCTGCAGCAGCGCTTCGCCTCGCGCCCCGGCGGTCGCAGCACGAGCTGACGCGCACCGCTCCGAACGACCCGATGCTCCCCGGCGACTCGCCGGGGAGCATCGTCGTGTGCGCGGGATCCATCCCTGATCGATGGTTCGGCGGACGATCCGCCGGGCAACTCGGCCCGCGGACTCGCGCGGAGACGAATGCGTCCCGGGTCGCACCCGTAACGTGCGACCCGGGACAGTGCGGCACCCCTCTACCAAGAAAGGAGCAGCCCCGTCAGCCTAGGCCACACCGCGCCGGTGTTCCTCCCCCAGCACGGGGGTGGCGGGGTACACGAGGGGTGACCGGATGCCGCGTCGACTCGTCGAATCGACCGGCCCGACGTGCCTCGCCGGTCCGACGCTCCGATCCGGCACCGCCAGGCACCCGCCCACGATGCGCGACGCCACCGACCGAATCGGGGTACACCGCTCGGCATCTCGATCCAGCCGCGATGCTCGGCCACAGACACCGCCGCGCGGCATCCGGGCACAGAGAACGGGCCCCGGTTCCGGGCACACGAGAACGGGCCCCGGTTCCGAGCACACGAGAACGGGCCCCGGTTCCGAGGAACCGGGGCCCGTCCGTCGGGCGGGGCTTACGCCGTCAGCTGCTTGAGGTCGGCGATCACCGCCTGGGCCGCGCGGATCACCAGGGCGGCCGCGTCGGCGTCGGTGCGGATCCGGTTGGGGACCTGCTTGACGATGAACTCGAGCTTGCTGATCGCCAGGGTCGTGTTCCCGGCGGCCAGCGCCGCGTCGATCTCGGCCAGCGTGTCACCGAACGACTGCTTCGCGCCGTTGGTGATGCGCCCGTCGGCCTTGAGCTCGGCGAGCAGCGAACGGATATCGCTCGTCGACGTGGTGAACGCGAGCTGGTCGAGTTCGACACCACCCGTGCTCGTCACGTAGAGCCGGTCGGTGCCCTGAGGCACCTCGAGCAGCGGCGACGAGATCTCCTTCCATGCGCCGCTCGTGTTGGCGACGTCGATGGTCAGGAACGCGTCGGCCTCAGCCGAGCCCCAGCGGAGCGACAGGGTGCCGGTGCCGATGGCGCGAGCCTCGACTCCCGTGATCCCGATGAGGTTCACCGGGTCGTAGGCGAGCCAGTCACCGGCGTCGAACGACACCACCTTGCGAACGCCGTGCGCGGTCGTGTCGTCGACGACCTCGATGCCGCTGCGCGCGTCGGCGTGCTCCGCCTGCAGTTCACGCGGGTTGAGCAGCGTCACCGCATCGCCCAGGAGCGCCGGCGCGGTCGCGGTGCCGGCGTCGGTGTACGAGGCGCCGATCACACCGTAGATGTTCTCGGTCTCACCGTGCCCTGCCTCGGACTGCGTCTCGATGGTGGCGGTGCATCCGCTGCCCGTGAAGAGCGGGTGGGCGTGCGTGTTGTCGTGGCCCAGGCCGTAGCTCCACAGCACCCGGCTGCAGTCGATCGTCTCCTCGGGGTCGGTGACCTTCACCTCGAAGGCGACCTTGTCGCCCCAGTCGGTGAACGAGCCGTTCTCGGGGGTGATGATCTCCACGATCGGTGCCGTGTTGCCCACCGTGATGACGACGGAGGTCAGGCTGACCCGGCCGCCGGCGTCGGTCACGCGAACGCGGGCGGTGTACTGGCCGTCCTCGGTGTACGTGTGGCTGATGGTGGCGGGGCCGTCGGTGAAGGTCCCTTCGCCCTCGAGGTCCCAGGCGAAGCTGAGCGCGAGGTCGTCGGGGTGGGTGCTGCCGGCGGCCGAGAAGTCGACCGTGAGCGGGCCGTGACCCGACGTGACCGAAGCGGTGAGGTCCGCGCGCGGACCCTTCGTGCCCACGACGTAGTCGACCCGGTAGAGGCCCGCGTCGGGGTTCGGCCGGAAGAAGCCGTCACCGTAGTCGAGCACGTAGAGCGAGCCGTCGGCACCGAACTCGAAGTCGATCACGTTGTCCCAGACCGGCATGCCCGCCGCGGTCAGCGCCGAGTTGGGCAGGAAGTCCTGGATCTTCGTGACCGGGCCGTCGGGGTCGTCCTGCGAGAACGCGAAGACGCGGTCGCGCGAGAACTCCGCCATGAAGGCCTTGCCGTCCCAGTACTCGGGGAACTTCGTCGCCGACTCGTTCTCCTCGTCGAAGCGGTAGGTCGGGCCGCCCATGGGCGCCTGGCCGCCGCTGCCGAACTCGGGCCACGGCTGGTGCGTCGGCTGGTCGCCGTACCAGAGCTGCGGAGCGGTCGCCGGAGGCAGCTGCTGCAGGCCCGTGTTGTAGGGCGACGGGTTGACCGGCGCCGTGCAGTCGTACCAGTTGCGCACCGTGAGGGTCTCGTAGTCCCAGTTGCTGTAGTTCGCGTTGGGACCGTGGCAGAGGGGCCAGCCGCCGTTCACGGGAACGGTGGTCGACTGCCACTCGACGTAGCCCATCGGGCCGCGGTCCACGTTCGCCGTGCCCGCGTCGGGGCCGTAGTCGCCCCACGTGACCGCGTTCGTCACCGGGTCGTAGTCGATCCGGAACGGGTTGCGCACGCCCATCACGAAGATCTCGGGGCGTGTGCCTGCGGTGCCGGGCGCGAACAGGTTGCCGGCCGGGATCGTGTACGAGCCGTCGTCCTGTACGTCGACCCGGAGGATCTTGCCGCGCAGGTCGTTCGTGTTGCCGGCCCCGCGACGTGCGTCGAAGCCGGGGTTGAAGCCGGCCCGGTCGTTCATCGGCGCGTAGCCGTTGGCACCGGGCGCGCTCGCGGGCGTGTTGTCACCCGTGGAGAGCAGCACGTTGCCGTCCTTGTCGAACGCGACGTCGCCGGCGACGTGGCAGCACTGTCCGCGGTTGACCTCGACCTTGATGATGACCTGCTCGGTCGCGAGGTCGAGGGAGCTCGTCGCGGCGTTCCACTTGAAGCGGCTGAGCTGGTTGTAGCCCTTCCACTGGTTCCAGTAGCTCCCGTCAGCGCCGGCGGGCAGGGAGTTCGGCGCCGATCCGGTCGGCGTCGTGGCGGGATACGGCGCCGTCATGGTGCGCGGCGCGTAGTAGAGGTAGACCCACCCGTTCTCCTCGAAGTCGGGGTCGAGGGTGATCGTCTGGAGGCCGTCCTCCGAGTTGGCGTAGACGTCGACGGTGTTGATGACCGTGGTCGTGCCCTGCGCGGGATCGGTCAGGCGCACCTGGCCGCCGCGCGTCGTGTGGAGCACGCGCGAGTCGGGCAGGACGGCCATGTCGATGGGCTCACCGACGTCCTTGGAGAGGGTGACCTTCTCGTAGTTGGCCCAGGTGGTGGCCGAGATCTCGTCGCCGTGATCGTCGCCGTCATGAGCGAAGGCGGTGGCGGGGCTCATCGCGAGCGCCGTCACCGCCAGGAGTCCGCTGAGCGCGAGCGCGCCCAGGCGGAACCGGGGTGTGGACATGGATGTCTCCTTGGTAGAGGGGTGTGGTGGTGTTGCGGATGCCCCGGGGCCGGGGTTACGGTCCGGCCCCGGGGTTTCACGCGACGCGTCGCGTGGTCATCGACACGGTCAGCCGCGGAGGCGCGCCATCCCGTCGTAGGCCACCTGCGCGAACTGCAGGGACTGGCCGGGGTTGGCCGCGCCACCGGGCGCCGTGTCCTGCTCCCACATCGGGTTGTGGTAGCCCTTGGCGCCCATGCGCTGGAAGAACGTCGTGTAGTCGATGTCTCCCTGGCCGAACGGCACCATGTCGTAGCCGTTCGCGGTGTTGGGGTTGCTCTTGCCGTCCTTGGCGTGGAACAGCGGGAACCGCTGGGTCTGGGCGGCGACCAGGCCGGCGGGGTCGAAGACGTTGGTCACAGCCGAGCCGTCGGGCGCGGTGTAGACCTTGTGCTTGAACTGCGCCACGTGCGCCCAGTAGATGTCCATCTCCAGGTACACGTAGTTCGGGTCCGTGTTCTGGAGGAACCACTCGAGGCGGCGCAGGCCGCTCGAGCGGGTCGGACGACCCAGCGCGTCGGTCGGGCCGCTGTCGAGCAGGAAGCTGTAGGCCACGTCGTGGTTGTGCGTGTACAGCTTCAGCCCGTGCGTCGCCGCACGTGCGCCGAGGATGTTCCAGCGGTCGGCCGCGGCCTGCCAGTCGGCGAGGTAGGCGCTGCCGGTCGGGTCGCTGCCCGTGCCGATGTGCCCGAAGCCGAGGATGTTCGCGACCTCGCAGGCGGCGTCGAACTGCGCCAGCGTGGCGTCGGTGATCGACCCCGGGATCGAGCCGTGGTTGCCCTCGGCCTCGAGTCCGTTGTCGTCGAGCCACTTGCGCAGCAGCTGGGCACCGGCGACGTTGTTGACGTTGCCGCCCTCGGCGTTCGCGTGCTGGCCGTAGCCGGCGAACTCGATCTGCTTGTACCCGATGCGCGACAGCTCCTGGAACACCTCCTTGAAGCCCGACGCCAGGTCGGTCGTGTTCGGGTCGCGGCTGATCGCGTCGCGAACGGTGTACAGGATGATGCCCCGCTTCCCGGGCGGGATGAGGACGCCGTTGCTGCCGGGGGCGGCCTTGGCGGCACCGGCCGCCTGGGCGAGGGCCTGGGCGGGGCTCCCGCCGATCGCCGCCGCACCGAGGGCAGCCGCCGCGGCCATGCCCGTCGTCGCCGCGAGCAGCTGGCGCCGGGACAGGCCGAGGCTGCGCCCCAGCTGCGGATCGTCGGATCGATCGATCAGATCGCTCATGATGCTCCTTTGCACTGATGTGTTGGGGGGTGCAGCCGCGGCCCGAGTGATCGGGCCCCGATTGCCTTCGACGCCGTCCCGGTTCGCACCGGTCGAGCGCCTCACGTGAACCGAGCGGATCACGCTTTTTCGGACACTACGGCATTTGTTCTGAGGCGGTCAAGCAAAAGACGAGTCTCCGGTTTTGACTTTTGAATCGTTGTCGTCATAAGTGAGGACACGCCTCAGTGACGCCGGGCACGCCGGAGTCCCGGAGGCCCAAAGGGACCTCCGGGAGGGCGGTGGGAATGGCTCAGGCGGCCGCGTCGGCGTCCTTGACCGCGGGCTGGGCGGCGGTCGCCTGGGGGCTCGCCGGCTTCTCGCCCTCGTCGCGGATCTCGGTCTTGAGGATGCGCATGGACTGGCCCAGGCTGCGCGCCAGCGCAGGGATCTTGGGGGCTCCGAACAGCAGCAGGATCACGACCACGACGATCAGGGCGTGCCACCCGTTGAGATTGGCGAACATGGGTCTCCTCCGTACTCCATCGTGCGAAACGCGACTCCGTCGCTGCGTTTACAGCTTATGCACAGCGGTCGCCATATGTCCATCGGCACGCATGGATCGGCACTCCCGATCGTCCCTCGTTCACGGGGCAACCGGAGCCGAAATGACCCTCGATCAGGGGCGGAGCACCGGCAGCGGGCCGCCCTCGCGAGGCTCGGCCCACAGGTCGACGCCCTCGGTCGTGCGCGCGAACGCGTCGATCTCGGCGAGCTCCTCGGCGGAGAAGTCGAGGCGGTCGAGCGCCGCCACGTTCTGCTCGAGCTGCGCGACGCGACTCACGCCGAGCACCAGGCTCGTGACCCGCTCGTCGCGCAGCGCCCACGCGAGCGCGAGCTGCGGCAGCGACTGGCCGCGGCGCTCCGCGATGGCCGTGAGCCCCCTGAGGCGTTCCACGAGCTCCTCGGTGATGACCTCCGAGTCGAGCGAACCGTCCGTCGACGCACGCGAGCCCTCGGGCACCCCCTCGTGGTACTTGCCGGAGAGCAGGCCCTGGGCGAGCGCGGTGAAGCCGATGATGCCGAAGCCGTGGTCGCCCGCGGCATCCACGAGGCCATCGGTCTCGATCCAGCGGTTGAGCATCGAGTACGAGGGCTGGTGGATCGTCAGGGGCACGCCGCGCTCCGCGAGCAGCTCGTGCATCCGACGCGTGTCGGCGGCCGAGTACGACGAGACGCCCACGTAGAGCGCCTTGCCGTGCTCGACGATCGACGCCAGGGCGCCCGCGGTCTCCTCCATGGGCGTCTCGGGGTCGGGTCGGTGGTGGTAGAAGAGGTCGACGTAGTCGAGCCCGAGGCGTCGCAGCGAGGCATCCAGCGATGCGATGACGTGCTTGCGGCTGCCGCCCACGCCGTAGGGCCCCGGCCACATGTCCCAGCCGGCCTTGGTCGAGACGACGAGCTCGTCGCGATACGGCGCGAGGTCGGCCGCGAGCACGCGGCCGAAGTTCGCCTCGGCCGAGCCGTACGGCGGGCCGTAGTTGTTCGCGAGGTCGAAGTGCGTGATGCCGAGATCGAAGGCCCGGCGCACGATCTCGCGTTGCGTGTCGAGGGGCCGGTCGTCGCCGAAGTTCTGCCACAGCCCGAGCGAGAGCACCGGCAGCTTGAGTCCGGATGCCCCGACGCGCCGGTAGGGCATGCGGTCGTAGCGGGCGGGGTCGGCAGCGTAGGTCATGGACCCGATCGTAGACCGGCCCTCACCGGCGACTCACATGATGGCCGAGAAGGCGCTCCAGCCCGATCCCACCGTCGTCGCGGGCCCGAGTCCGCCGGCCCCGTTGCCCCGGTACAGCAGCAGTCCTCCGGACGAGTTGCGCGCGAGCACGTCGACGAATCCGTCGCCGTTGAAGTCGCCAGGGCCGACGATCGGGTTCAGGCCTCCCCAGCCGGCGCCGATCGTGGATCGCGTTCCCCAGCCGCCCCGCCCGTTCCCCGGATACAGGTAGAGCGTTCCGTCGGTGCCGCGCGCGAGCACGTCGACCGCACGGTCCCCGTTGAGGTCGCCGGCACCGACGAGGGCGTTCATGGTTCCCCATCCCGAGCCGACCTGCACCGGCGAGAGCCAACCACCCGACCCGTTGCCCGGGTAGAGGATCATCCGGTAGTCGTTGTCGATCGCGAGCACGTCGACCCTGCCGTCACCGTTGAAGTCGCCGGGGCCGACGATCGAGCGCATGATGTTCCATCCCGAGCCGACCTGCGACGGGGCGCGCCAACCGCCGACCCCGTCGCCCGGGTAGAGCAGCAGGCGGCCCGTGGTGTCGCGGGCGAGCACGTCGACCTTGGCGTCACCGTCGAAGTCGCCCGGGACGAGGATCGTCGTCATGACGTTCCAGCCCGTCCCGATCTGCCGGGCGGGCTGCCATCCACCTGCGCCGTCGCCCGGGTGGAGCCAGAGGTTGCCCGCCGTGTCCCGAGCCAGCACATCGGCGCGGCCGTCTCCATTGAAGTCGTGGCTCGGCCCGGCCGGCTTGACGACCTGGACCGTGTACCGCTGCGATCCCACCGCCGATTGGTTGCCCGCCGTGTCGACGCCGAGGTAGCGCAACTCGAACGACGTCTGCAGCGACAGCGGCGCGCTGTAGAGCGGGCTGTTCGTCGTCGGCACCGACCCGTCGACCGTGTAGTGGATGCGAGCGGACTCATTGGCCGACAGCGTGATCGACTGGCCCTTGGCGTAGGTGCCCCCGATCGGCGTCGCCGTGATGGTGGGCGGCGTGGTGTCGGGGACCACCACGGTGAACGTCCGGGCCGCCGTACCGGTGTTCCCCAGTGCGTTCGTCGCCTCGACCGTGAACGTGTGGGCTCCCGCCGTCACGGCCGTGTAGGCCCGTGGCGACGTGCACGCCGCGAACGCCTGGGCGTCGAGCTTGCACCGGAACGTGGCATTCGTGGTGCCAGGTGCCGAGAACTCGAAGCTGGGCGCAGCCGTCGTCGTGGATCCGTCGGCGGCCGGGTTGCTGATGACCGGCGCGGGAGCCGCGAAGCTGACCGTGAAGGTCACCGAGCTCGGCGGGCTCACCGTTCCCGCCGCATCCACGCCGACGACCTGGAGCGTGTGCGAACCCTCGGTCGTGAACGTCAGGACGTCTCCCGAGGCGCACGGAGCCTGCTTCCCGCCGCTGGCGGGGTCGAGCGTGCACCGGAAGGTCGATCCGGGATCGCCCTGCAGCTGGATGGTCGTCGTGCGGCCGACCGTCTGGCCGTTGCTCGGGAGGACGATTGCCGGCGGCCCGGGCACCGAGTAGCTCTGGGACACGGCCGCCGAAGCGTTCCCGGCAGGGTCGACCGCGAAGTATCGCAGGGTGAACGAGCCGGTGATCGTGAGCGGCGCCGCGTACACGGGGCTGCTCGTCGTGGGCGTCGAACCGTCGGTCGTGTAGTAGATCTTCGCGGGCTCGTTCGTCGTCATCGTGATCTGACGGCCCACCTCGTAGCGACCGCCGGCGGGCGTGACCGTCACGGTCGGCGCCGTGGTGTCGGCGGCCGGCACCCGATAGACCTGCTGCCCCGCAGCGGAGGCGTTGCCGGCCGTGTCGACCGCGAAGTACCTGAGGGTGAACCCGGCGGTCAGCGGGATGGGCCCGCTGTACACCCGGCTGGTCGTCGTCGGCGCCGTGCCGTCGGTGGTGTAGTAGATCGTCGCCGGCTCGTTGGCGGTGAGCGTGATCGGCTGGCCGACGGCGTACTCCCCGCCGGCGGGCGAGGCGGTCACGACCGGCGCCGTCGTGTCGGCGGGTCCGCGCCACGCCTCGAACTCCGCGAGGCCTGCGGCCGTGGTGGAGGCGCTGACGGCCGTGACGTTCAGCCGCACCGAGGTGACGGTGCGGACCGGGAAGGTCACCGTGAGTCCCGCACCGTTGTTGGGCAGCGCGGCGACCGGGACGATGCCGCCGTCGGAGAACTGGAGCGTCGCGCCCGTGATCTGGTCGGCGGTGTTCGGCCGGTCGTACAGAGTGATGCCCTCGAGCGGCGTGGGCTTGGGGAAGGTGAACTGGATCCAACCGCCGACGCCCTGGTTGTTCGTGACCCATTCGCGTGCGGCATCCATCGGTGCACCCATCGGGTAGCCGTCCGAAGCACGATCCGCGGCCTGGGAGGTCGACTTGATCGAGGATGCCGCAACGATGACGCCGGTCTCGCGGACAGCGTTCTTCGTCGGTTCGGATGCCACGAGGTACTGGCGCTCGAGCCAGACGTCGTGCGGGTACTCGGGGCAGCCCTCGTTCGGGTTGCTGCAGAGGAACTTGTCGTACGCCGCGAACGTGACAAAGGCGTCGATCGTCTTCTGGAGGTCCGGGCCGGTGACGTTCGCGGGATAGTTCCAGATCGGGTATCCCTCGTAGGCGAGGAGCGTGTGCGGAGCGGTGTACCGGCCGCTGGCGAGGCGCGCGAACATGGCCGTCGCCCAGTGGTCGCTGTGGTCGTCGAGGTTGTTGGGGTTCGTGGTCCAGTCCTGGGTGCGCACCGTCGTGGGCGCGAAACTCGTCATGAGCTGCACGAGGATGTCCCGGACCTCGTTCTTGGTGTACCACTCCTTGTCGTCGACGGTGTGCACGAGCGAGATCTCGCCGTTCCACAGCTTCTGGAGGCTCTCGTAGCCGTACGGGGCGCTGCCGCTCCCGTCGAACCCGTCGGGGATCCGCAGGAACACCACGGAGACGTGCGGTGCGGCCGTCAGCGTGTGCACGGAGACCGCACCGGCGCTGACGCCGGCGTCCGCCGCGGTCCAGCGATTCGCGACGCCGGCCATCTGCGCGTACGTCGCCCGGATGCCGGACTCGAGGCTCCCCCAGTACGCGGCGCTCTCGCCCGCCTCGCCCGCGGTCGTGTAGACGACGCGCGTGCAGCGGCCGGCCTGGATGTCCTGGAGGATGTGCGGGTTGAGGAAGAGCAGGTCGTCGTCGGTGTGCGCCACCACCGTGAGCGACCCGCCGGTGCACGGCGTCGCGGCCGAGGCGGACGGCGCCGGTCCGGACGTGGCGGGCGCGACGACCTGGGCGACGACGAGCGCCACCACGACCAACAGCGCGGCAATGAACCGCGACCACGGTCGGCGGGCTTGCAGGGCACCGAACGCCCGACGATCATCCAGCGTCTTCGCCATGAACACGAGGCTATAGATTCGTGATTCCGCTCGCGACCGCGAGAGGCCGCATGCGGACCCCCCGATCAGGGGGAATCCCCGACGACCGGGCCCGCGACCTCGGGAGACGACGAACGGCCGCCCCCTCGGGCGGCCGTTCGGTCCACATCGCGCGACAACAGCAGTGGTGGTGGAGATGGGGGGAATTGAACCCCCGTCCATCGCTGAGTTTCCACGCCTTCTCCGGGCGCATCCTGTGAGGCGTTCTGCTCGGCCCCGACTCTTGCCACAGGCATCTGAGTCGACGGGCCCAGCCTGAAGAAAGTCCCGCACGTCGCTCAGGCGACGACGCGCAGCGAGTTCCCTAGATGACGCCAGTGACCGGGGCGGGAACGAACCCGGACTGACGGACTATCGGCCTCGCTTAGGCAGCGAGGGCGAAGTCGGACTGCTTCTTATTGGCAGTTATTGTTTCGCAGGGAGCGTTCACGAGATAACCCTGCATCCTCGGCCCGCTTCTCGTGGGCGCACAGGCGATGTCGAAACCGATCATCCCCATGTGGCACCGCGCCGGTCGGAACCGGTTCGGAGGGCCGTTGTCGCACGCTGTGGAGTTTCCAAGTCCCGCATCCTCCGAGTTCAGCACTCGGTGTCCGCGGCCTTACAGGATACAACGGACCGGGCGTCACTGTCATTCCACGCCGCGGGTCAGCGCTCGGCAATCGTTCATCCGACCGTAACCCACGGCACGCGCGATGCCCGTAGCGTCCCGGCATGGGAAGTTCGGGAGCTGCGTGATCGGCCGCGTCGATCCGTTCATCGGCACGGAGGTCACCGACCTGCCGCCGCCCACGGGCATCGCCGCCACGTGGTGGTGGCCGAAGCCGCAGGTGGGCAACACGCATCCGGGTGCGACGTATCCGCTCGGGATGGTCTCGGCGTGCGCGTACTCTGGCGCGTATCCCACCGGCTACGGACGCTACGACCTCAGCACGGAGGGCGTGCCCACGACGATCCACGATGACGCCGTGGCATCCGGCTTCACGCACTTCCAGCAGTCGGGGACGGGGGCGATCCGCAAGTACTACAACTATTTCCGGGTGACGCCCATGCTCGAGCCGCTCGACGTGCTCGGTCGCACCTGGCGCCTGGTCGATGAGGAGGCGGAGCCGGGGTACTACGCCGCGACGCTCGAGAGCGGCATCCGTGCCGAGCTCACCGTCGGGCCGAAGAGCGCGGTGCACCGGTACACGTTCCCGCGCAACCGCAACGCCCGCGTGGTGATCGACTTCTCGCTCGGCGGCCTCGCGATCCCGCACGGCGAGACCATCCCGCTGCGCGCGCACCTCGAGTCGATCGGCCCGGGGATCGCGCAGGGCGAGATCGTCGTGGAGGGCGCGCCCCTCGCGGTCTACGTCGAGTGCGACGCGCGATCGTGGCGGCAGATGCTCTGGTACGACCGCCGGCTCATGCCGGGCGGCACGCGGCTCGCGTTCGACCACATCCGCCCGACCACGCTGCGCCCGTTCGGGCTCATGTGGGCGGGGCCGAGCGACGCGGGCCAGACGGTCGAGGTGCGCATCGGATTCTCGCTGCGCGGCGTGGAGCAGGCCCGCGAGAACCTCCGCCGCGACTGTGGCGTCGGGCCGGCGCGGTTCCCCCAGCGCCGCGACCGCACGAGGAAGGCGTGGCGGCGGCAGCTCAAGGCGATCACCGTGGACACGCCGTCGGCCGAGCGCGAGACGGTGTTCTCGACGGCGCTCTACCACTCGATCATCAAGCCGTGCCTCGCGCCCGAGGAGAGCCCGTTCTGGCCGTCGGACGGCCCGTTCGTCTACGACCTCTCCACCATGTGGGACATCTATCGCACCCAGTTGCCGCTCATCACGGCGCTCATGCCCGATCGGGCGGTCGAGCTCGGAACGGCGCTCCTCACGATCTGCGAGGAGGAGGGCAACTTCCCGATCGGCTACCGCATGGCACGGGGCAGCGATCGTTTCTCGCGACAGGGCAGTGCACTCGCGCAGACCTTCCTCGCCGACCTGTGCGCCCTCGGCCTGCCGGGCATCGACTGGGAGTGGGCACTCGTGCACATGCACACCGACCTGCGCCGCACGTACGGCGAGGACTTCCTGCTGCGCGGCGTGGCGCATCCGATCAGCCACACGCTCGACCTGGCCTACGGATACTGGTGCACCGCCGGCGTCGCCGAACGCGTGGGCGACCGCGCCCTCGTCGAGCAGTTCCGCACCCTCGCCGCGCGCTGGGTGAACGCGTTCGACGACGCCACCGGCCTGCTCCAGGACTCGACGTTCTACGAGGGCAGCCGGCACAACTACTCGTTCCGGCTGCTGCACGACATGCGCAACCGCATCGGCCTCGCGGGCGGCGACGACGCCTTCGTGCGGCTCCTCGACGCGTTCTTCGGCTACGGAGCAGAGCCCGTGCGCCAGCCGGGCATCCGCCCGGGACTCGAGGAACTCGCAAACGGGTACGCGCTCGGCCGATTCGAGGGCCTCAACAACGAGCCCGACATGGAGGCTCCGTGGGCGTACCAGTACGCCGGACGCCCCGACCGGACTGCCGACGTCGTGCACGCCGCGGTGCACCAGCAGTTCGGCACCGGCCGAGGCGGCCTGCCCGGCAACGACGACTCGGGCGGCCTCAGCTCCTGGTACGTGTGGGCGTCGCTCGGGCTGTTCCCCGTCGCCGGCCAGAACCTGTTCCTCGTCAACGCGCCGTCGTTCGCCGAGTCGGAGCTGCGCCTCGGCGACGGCGAGCTGCGCATCGAGACCACCGGATTCGTCGAGCCCGAGCGCGACGGCCCGCCCCAGTACGTGCAGTCCGCCACGTTCAACGGCGTGCCGCTCGACCGCACGTGGCTGCGCGGCGACGACGTGCACCGCGGCGGCCTCTTGCGCATCAAGCTCGGCCCCGAGCCGAGCGCGTGGGGTCGCGACGGCCGGCCGCCCTCGGCGTCCGATCCCTGAGCACGGGTGCCGCGAGGCCCGCAACGACCCGGACCACCGCCCGACCAGTCCATCGCCCACCCATCCGGAAGGACGAGCCCATGACCACCAAGCCCCGCACCCGCCTCGTGATCGTCAACCGCGCCGATCCCGTCATCTGCGGCCACTCCGTCGAGGGACGGAACCTCGCGGAAGCCGCCCTCGAACGCGGCTTCGACGAGGTGCGCATCGTGACCTGGCCGATGGACCGCCTCGAGGCCACCGGCCTCCCGTTGAAGCCGCTCGACCGCATGCTGCCCTACAGTGAGGGCATCATCGTCGAGCGCCCCGAGCCCGTCGGCGACTACAAGGTGCCCGACGGCCGCTGGCTGGCCGGCATCACCGGCCGCCTCGTCGAGCTCTTCACCGACGGCGTGCCCACCGTGTGCCTCTCGCTCTACCTCAGCCCGCACACGATCGCCGTGACCGACGCCGTGCGCGCCGCGTGGAGCACGGGCCTGCCCGTGAACGTCACGACGATCGCCGAGGCGGTCGGGTCGGATGTCACGAACGTCGTCCGCTCGTGTGTCGAGGAGGGCCGGTTCGGGGCCGCTGCCCACATCCTCTCGAGCTACCTCGCGCAGGACCACTGCGTCGCCGTCTCGGAGTACACCCGCGACCTCATCGTCGCCGCGGCATCCGAGATCGACGCCTTCCGCGGCACGCGGTTCGCCGACCAGTGCCGCGAGCGCATCCGCATCTCGTACCCGGCGATCGACACGTCGCAGTACCTCGACCTCGATCCCGACCTCGTCGACGGCGTGCTGGCGGCACGCGGCCTCGAGCGCGACGGCTACGTGTTCTTCCTGTCGCGCCTCACGAAGGCGAAGGGCGTCGACGACCTCATCGCGGGCTTCGAGCGCACGCCCGCGAACGCGCGGCTCAAGCTCGTGATCGCTGGTCGCGGGCCGGATGCCGCGTGGTTCCAGCGGCTCGCCGCGGCCTCGCCGCTCGCCGATCGCATCGTCTTCCTCGACGACGTCGACGACGCCGAGAAGCCGTACCTCATGGCCGGCTGCGCCGCCTACGTGCTGCCGAGCAAGCCGCGCCCCGAGTTCGTCGAGACCTTCGGCATCGCCCTGGCCGAGCAGATGCTCGCGGGCGGCGGGGCGGTGGTCACGACCGAGACGGGCGGCATCGGTGAGGCCGTCGGCGACCACGCGTTCATCGTGCCGGTCGACGATCCCGACGCGATCGCGGCGGCGATCGACCGGGCGCTCGCGCTGCCGGCCGAGGAGCGTGCGGCCCGGGCCGAGCGCGCCCGCGCGTACGCACTGCAGTTCGACCGGATGGCGGTGTTCGACCGGCTCTTCGACGCGGCAGGCGTGCTTCCGGCGCGCCAGCCCGCCTGAGGCTCGGCGGCGCGGTCGGCCCCGGCCCGTATGCTGAGGTCGGCCGCGCCCGCGTGCGGCCGCGGACGCATCCCGCCGCCCGCCGCTCGCCGTCGAGAGGGGACCACATGCCGACCACGATCGCCGTCACCGGACGCGCCGAGGAGCGCATCGCTCCCGAACTCGGGGCCGTCACCCTGTCGGTCGGCGGCTCGGGCGCCGCACGCGAGCACGTCTACGGCCGCACGAGCGCCGCCCACGAACGTCTGCTCGCCGAGGTGCGCGAGCTCGAGGCATCCGGCGCGCTCGAGACCTGGTCGGCCGGCCAGCTCCGGGTGTGGTCGTACCGCCCGTGGAACAACGAGGGCCGGCAGCTGCCGGTCGTGCACCAGGCCAGCGCCGACGTCGAGGTCGTGTTCAAGGACCTCTCCCGCATCGGCGAGTGGGTCGGCGAGGCAGCCGGATCCGACGAGATCACGATCGGCGGCATCGACTGGCGCCTCACCGAGGCGACGCGTCGACACGTGCAGGAGACCGCGCAGCGCGCGGCCGTGGCCGACGCCGTCACCAAGGCGCAGGTCTACGCGTCGGCGCTCGGACTCGGCGCGCCCACGCCCGTCGAGCTGGCCGACCAGGGCCTGCTCGCCGTGCAGCCCGGTCCGCCGATGCCGAAGGCCATGATGATGCGGGCCGTGGCCGATGTCGGCGGTGCGGCGCCCACCGAGTTCGCACCGCAGGAGCTCGTGATCGAGGCCGCCGTCGACGCGCGCTTCACCGCCGACCCGGCCTGACGACCCCCGCTGGTTGAGGAGCGCCCGGCGAAGCCCGACGCATCTCGAAACCTATTCGTGGTCGATGAGCAGCGCCTCGAGCGCCGCCAGCTCGTGCAGCGTGAGTCCCGACGCGAGCAGGTACTCGCGCGTCGAGCCGTGCGCGCGTTCGACCGTCTCGATCACGCCCTCGAGGGCCTCGCGCGGGCTGCCGCCCATGAGCACGCGCAACTCGGGGGTGTCGGGCACGCCGTAGCGGCCGATCATGGTCACCATGTCCTCGAGCCACTCGCCGGCGAGGTTGCCCTCGGTGCGCGCGTAGTCCTCGATGACGGCGTCGCGGTCGACGCCGACCGCGAGCAGCGTGAGCGCGACGACGATGCCGGTGCGGTCCTTGCCGGCAGTGCAGTGCACGACGACCGAGCGCTCCCCCGCGCTCGAGATCTCGCGCAGCGCGCTCACGACGATGGGCGCGTGCTGGGTCACGATGCGGTCGTAGAGCGCGTCGAGCGAGATGCCGCCCCGGCCCTGCGAGGCGCCCGAGCCCTCGAAGACGGGCAGGCGCAGCACCTCGACGTCGAGCCCGTCGAGGTCGTCGGGCATGACCGCGGCCTCGTTCTCGTCGCGCAGGTCGATGACGATGCCGATGCCGAGGTCGCGCAGCGCGGCGCGCCCGTCGACGCCGAGGCGGTGCAGGCCGTCGGACCGGTAGAGGACCCCGTCGCGCACCGTGCCGGTCTTCGCCGGCAGTCCGCCGACGTCGCGGAAGTTGTAGGTGCCGGGAACCGGGATGCGGGTCGAGGTCTCCATCGCAGCGAGCCTACCCCGCGGTGCCGACACGTCGGCTGGGAGGCATCCGGGAACGGTGATCGGCCACGACGCGCGACGGCGCCGAGCAGAACGCGCCTACTCCCCGAGGTTCCGCCGACTCGCGATGGCGCGATCGGCCTCGCGCTTGTCCTGCCGTTCGCGCAGCGCCTGGCGCTTGTCGTACTCGCGCTTGCCCTTCGCGACCGCGAGCTCGACCTTGGCGCGCCCGTCGCTGAAGTAGATCGAGAGCGGGATGAGGGTGTACCCGCCGTCCTTCGTGCGGTGGCTGATCTTGATGATCTCCTGCTTGTGCAGGAGGAGCTTGCGCTTGCGCCGCGGGGCGTGGTTGTTCCACGTGCCCTCGGTGTACTCGGGGATGTGCACGGCGTCGAGCCACATCTCGCCGTTGTCGATGAAGGCGTAGCCGTCGACGAGCGACGCGCGCCCCTCGCGCAGCGACTTCACCTCGGTGCCGGTGAGCACGATGCCCGCCTCGTACGTGTCCTCGATGAGGTAGTCGTGGCGCGCCCGGCGGTTGGTCGCGACGACCTTCTGACCGCGTTCCTTGGGCACGACGTGCTCCTTCGTTCGAGTGCGAGCGCCCCGGGGCATCCGAGGCAGCCTCTCACTCTAGCGGATGCCGCGGCCGCCGCCGCCGGACGGCCAGCCGGCCGGCCGCGCGCCGCAGGGGCGGCGGCGCGCGATGAACTCAGACCTTCAGGTACCGCGTGATCGCGATGCCCGCCGACACGGCCGCGAGCAGCACGCCCACCGCGACGAGGATCGGCACCACGATGAGCGCGTCGGTGAGGTCGACGAACGTGAACGACAGGCTCTGCGCGAGGTAGCCCTGCACGAAGAACTGCACGATCGCGATCACCGCCCCACCCGCGAGCAGCGAGCCGAGCAGCCCGGCGAAGATGCCCTCGAGCACGAACGGCGTCTGGATGAACCGGTTCGAGGCGCCGACGAGCCGCATGATGCCGAGCTCGCGGCGGCGCGAGAACGCCGAGAGGCGGATGGTCGTCGCGATGAGCAGCGCCGCCGCGACGAGCATGATCGCCGCGATCGCGATGGCCGTGTAGCTCGCCGCGTTGAGCACGTCGAAGATCTGGTCGAGGTAGCGGCGCTGGTCGACGACCTGCTCGACGCCCGCGAGGCCGGCGAGGCTCTCGGCGATGACGGCGGCCTGCGACGGGTCGACGAGGTTCACCCAGAACGTCTCGTTGAGCACCTCGGGCGTCACGTAGTCGGCCGCGGGCGTGCCCTCGAACTGCTGCTGGAAGTTGTCGTACGCCTGCTGGTGGTCCTCGAAGTAGAACTCGTCGATGAACGGCTTGAGCGTGTCGGAGTCCAACTGCGCCTCGACGGCGGCCTTCTGCTCCTCGGTCGCCTCGCCGTCGGTGCATCCGGCGGCCGTCGACACCGACGTGCAGAGGTACACCGCGACCTGTGCGCGGTCGTACCAGTAGTTCTTCATCTGGGCGATCTGCAGCTGCATGAGCGCCGCGGTGCCCACGAACGTGAGGGAGATGAACGTGACGAGCACGACCGACACGACCATCGTCGCGTTCCGCCGCAGGCCGTTCGCTGCCTCGGCGAGCACGAGCCCGAACCTCATTTCGTCGGTCCCACTTCCTGCTGGTCGTCACCCTCGCGCGGTCCGCCGGGGGCGCGCAGCCCCAGGCGCTCCGCGAGGGTCAGGTGCTCGGATGCCACGCCGCCGGCCTTCGCGGCCGGTGCGGCGGTGCCGGGCTCGGCCGTGGGCTCTGCCGCCTCGCCGGCGGGCGTGACGGGGACCGATGCGGTCGCGGCCGCGGTGATCGCGGCGGCGGCATCCGTCACCTCGTCGCGCTCCTCGGGCTCTACGTAGAGCGGCTGCTTCTCCTCCATGGCCTTGCGGTCGACCTTCGGAGCGGCCTTCCTCACGGGCTTCTTCGCGGGGGTCGCGGCGGCAACGGTCGCCGCCTCGGAGGGGCTCACGGACTCGCCGTCGGTGTCGGTCGCCACCTCGGCCGCTGAGGCTTGGGCGGAGGCGGCGGCTGCCGCGGCGGCCGGCACACGCTCGGTCGCCTTCGCGGCCTTCGTTCGAGTGGCGCGGGTCTTCCGGCCCTTCGCCGCGGCACCGCCCGCGAGCACGGCCGCGACGGCCTCCTCGTCGGGGACGGCCGCGGCAGGTGCGGAGGCGGCGGGGACCAGCTCGTCGGACACCTCGACCGTGAGTGCCGAGTCGACGTCGCCGAGGGCCGCGCCGTAGCCGGCCCCGCGCTCGTCGCGCACGATCTCGCCGGCGGACAGCTCGATCACGCGGCGCTGCATCTGGTCGACGATGCCGGCCTCGTGGGTCGCCATGACCACCGTGGTGCCGCTGGAGTTGATGCGCTCGAGGAGCGTCATGATGCCCGCGCTCGTCACGGGGTCGAGGTTGCCCGTCGGCTCGTCGGCGAGGAGGATCTGGGGCTTGTTCACGATGGCACGGGCGATCGCGACACGCTGCTGCTCGCCGCCCGACAGCTCATGCGGCATCCGCTTGCCCTTGCCGTCGAGGCCCACGAGCTTGAGCGTCTCGGGCACGGCCGACTGGATGAAGCCGCGCGACTTGCCGATCACCCGCAGGGTGAACGCGACGTTCTCGTAGACGTTCTTGTTCGGCAGCAGCCGGAAGTCCTGGAAGACGACGCCGAGGTCGCGGCGGAAGTACGGCACCTTGCGGCTCGAGATCGAGCCGAGGTCCTGTCCGAGCACGTGGATCTTGCCCGTGCTGGGCTTCTCCTCCTTGAGGATGAGCCGCAGGAAGCTCGACTTGCCGGAGCCCGAGGCCCCGACGAGGAACACGAACTCACCACGGAGGATCTCCACCCCGATGTCGTCCAGGGCGGGCCTCGACTGACCCGGGTAGGTCTTGGTGACGGCATCGAATCGGATCATGTCGGATCGAGCCTAAGCAGCCCCGGCGCGGAACGCACCTGCGACTCGCCCGTTTCTCAGGTTGGGCCGGGAGTAGCGTGGGATCCGGATGCTGGAGCTCACCCAATGGAGGAACACATGACGGTTCCACTCATCGGCATCGTCGCCGATCGCAAGTCTGCGAGCTATGGCTCGTGGGTCGACATCCCCACCGACGCGATCTCGCACACCTACGTCTCGGCGGTGCAGGAGGCGGGCGGCGCGCCGATCATCTTCCCGAGCCTCGACGTGCACGTCGACGATCCCGAGCGCCTCATCGACCTCGTCGACGGGCTGTTCCTGCCGGGTGGACGCGACCTCGACGCAGAGCTCTACGGCAGCGTCGCGCATCCGACGAACGACAAGCCACTGCGGGTGCGCGACGAGCTCGAGATCGCCCTCACCCAGCTCGCCCGCGAGCGCGACATCCCGATCCTCGGCGCGTGCCGCGGCATGCAGGTGCTCAACGTCGCGCTCGGCGGCACGCTCGAGCAGCACCTCGGCGATCGCATCGACCTCACGCCGCATCGTGACATCTACGGCGAGCACACGTCGCATCCCGTGTCGATCCTGCCCGACACCCTGCTGCGCAGCATCACGCACGAAGCCGAGTTCGACATCTCGTCCCACCATCACCAGGGAGTCGACCGACTCGGCGAGGGACTCGTGGTCTCGGCGAGCGCGCCCGACGGCGTCGTCGAGGCGATCGAGACCACCGACGGGGCGTTCTGCCTCGGCGTGCAGTGGCATCCAGAGGAGCGGCTCGACCCCGAGGGCATCGCGCTCATCCGGGCGTTCGTGCAGGCGGCGCGCACGCGGGCGCGGGCGAAGTTCGCGGTGCGTTCGTAGGCGCGAGGCGAGGCCGGCGCATCGAACGGCGAGCCCAGCGGATGCCGCGAGCGCGCGGCATCCAGCACCGAGCAGCCGCGACTACTCGACCTTCTGCTTGCGCCACTTGATGCCGGCGGCGATGAACCCGTCGAGGTCGCCGTCGAACACCGCGTTGGGGTTGTTCACCTCGTGCTCGGTGCGCAGATCTTTCACCATCTGGTACGGCGCGAGCACGTAGGAGCGCATCTGGTCGCCCCAGCTCGCGGTGATGTTGCCTGCGAGCTCCTTCTTCTGGGCGGCCTCCTGCTCCTTCTGCATGAGGAGCAGGCGCGACTGGAGCACGCGCATGGCGGCGGCGCGGTTCTGGATCTGGGACTTCTCGTTCTGCATCGAGACGACGACGCCGGTGGGGAGGTGCGTGATGCGCACGGCGGAGTCGGTCGTGTTGACCGACTGGCCGCCGGGGCCCGACGAGCGGAACACGTCGACGCGGATGTCGCCCTCGGGGATGTCGATCTCCTCGGTCTCCTCCATGAGCGGGATGACCTCGACGGCCGCGAACGACGTCTGCCGCTTGCCGGCGGCGCCGAACGGGCTCATGCGCACGAGGCGGTGGGTGCCGGCCTCGACGCTCAAGGTTCCGAACGCGTAGGGCGCGTCGATCTCGAAGGTCGCGGACTTGATGCCCGCCTCCTCGGCGTAGCTCGTGTCCATGACGGTGGCGTTGTAGCCGTGCTTCTCGGCCCAGCGCAGGTACATGCGCATGAGCATCTCGGCGAAGTCGGCGGCGTCGACGCCACCGGCGCCGGCGCGAATCGTGACGACGGCGGGGCGGCCGTCCCACTCGCCGTCGAGGAGCGTCTGCACCTCGAGGTCGCCGACGGTCTTCTGCAGCGCGGCGAGCTCGGCGCGCGCCTCGGCGGCGGACTCCTCGTCGTCGGCCTCGTTCGCGAGCTCGACGAGCACCTCGAGGTCGTCGAGGCGGGAGTCGATGTTCTTCACGCGCGCGAGCTCGGACTGGCGGTGGCTCAGCGCACTGGTGACCTTCTGGGCGTTGTCGGTGTCGTCCCACAGGTCGGGCGCGCCGGCCTGCTCGGAGAGACGGGCGATCTCGGCTTCGAGGGCGTCGACGTCGACGACGGCACGGATGTCGCGGAAGGTGGAGCGCAGCGAGGCGATGTCCTGCGAGAGATCAAGATCCAACATGGCCTGTCCAGCCTAGTCGCGCCCGGCGTACACTGCGGATCGACGGCGGCATCCGGGGGGTCGGAGCCGCGCCGAAGGGGGCGACCGATGTCGGGTCACGCGTACCTCACGTTCTTCGACGACGCGGTGGGCGAGTCGCCCGCGGTCGGCCACGAGGACTGGATCGAGCTGCTGTCGTGGAACTGGGGCGTGACGGCGCCGGTCGGTCCGGGCGGTCCAGGGGGTGGGCCGGGTGGCGGCGGTGGCGGTGGCGCAGGTCGGCCCGATCCCTCGGCGCTCGTGTGGGAGCACGTCTTCGACGCGGCATCCACGAGGCTGCTCGGGTTCGTCGCTTCGGGTCGGCACCTCCGCAAGGCCGAGCTGCACGTGACCCGCGGCGGCGGGCACGGCGGACGCGACGCGTGGCTCGTCGTGACGATGGAGGAGCTCCTCATCACGTCGGTGCAGACGACGGGTTCGGCCGATGGCGAGGTCGAGCAGACGGTGGGCATGGAGTTCCGCTCGGTGAAGTTCGCGTACCGGAAGCAGCGGCCCGACGGGACGCTCGCCGATCCGATGACGTTCTCGTGGAACGTCGCGACCGGCGCGGTCGGCACGACGCCGTGAGGTGAGCTTCGGCGCGCACGGATGCCGCGCGCCCCGGGTGTAGCGTCGAAGGCGATGACCGACGCGACGCCTCCGTTCTCCTGGCGCTCGATCATCCTCCCGGCCTACCTGCCGACGCTGCTCTTCTCGATCGGCGAGGGTGCGATCATCCCCGTCATCCCGGTCGTCGCGACCGACCGCGGCGCCTCGCTCGCGCTCGCCGGCCTCATCGCGGCCATGCTCATGGTCGGCGAGCTCGCGGGCGACCTCCCCGCCGGCTGGCTCGTCGCGCGCATCGGCGAGCGCAACGCCATGATCGGCGCGTCGCTGCTCGCCGTGATCGGCGTGCTCATCGCCCTCGCCTCCCCCACCGAGTTCGCGCTCGGCATCGGCATCTTCCTGCTCGGCCTCGCGACCGCGGTGTTCGGACTCGCGCGGCACGCGTTCCTCACGAGTTACGTGCCCGAGGCGGTGCGGGCGCGGGCCCTCTCGACGCTCGCGGGCGTGTTCCGCGCCGGCTGGGCGGTCGGCCCGTTCGTGGCCGCCGCGCTCATCGCGTGGACCGGCTCGTCCGAGGTCGTGTTCTGGGTGCTCGTCGCGGCCTGCTTCGCGGTCGTCGTGGTGCTCATCGTGCTGCCCGACCCCGAGCGAGTCTTCGGAGCCGCGCGGCTGGCGCGCGAGGCATCCGCGGACGCTGCGTCGACCGCTTCGGGTGCAGGTGCGGGTTGGGGCGCTGTGCGCACGGCGGGCGAGGCCGAGGCGGATGCCGCGTCGCACGGCGTGTTCCGCGCGATCGCGACGTACCGCGCGGTGCTCTTTCGCATCGGCAGCGGTGTCGGCCTGCTCGCGGCGGTGCGGGCAAGCCGCACGGTGATCCTGCCCCTCTGGGCCGTGTCGATCGGGATGCCGCCCGAGGCCGCCGCGCTCGTGATCGGCATCTCGGCGACGATCGACTTCGCCCTCTTCTACGTGAGCGGCCAGGTCATGGACCGGTTCGGCCGGCTCTGGAGCGCGATCCCCGGACTCGTCGGCCTCGGCACCGGGCACCTCATCCTCGCGTTCACGCACGACGTGCCGGGTGCCGAGGCGTGGTTCACGGTCGTGGCGGTGCTGTTCGGCGTCGCGAACGGACTGTCGAGCGGCGTGATCCTCACGCTCGGCGCCGACCTCGCGCCGAAGGACCAGCCGGCGCCGTTCCTCGCCGCGTTCCGCACGATCGCCGACGCCGGCCAGGCGGTCGCGCCGCTCATCCTCGCGGCCGTCACGTCGGCGGTATCGATCATGGCCGCGAGCGCGACGATGGGCGTCCTCGGGTTCGTCGGCGCGGGCATCCTGTGGCGCTATGTGCCGAGGTATGTGCCGAGTCCGCGGCGCTCGCGACGGGCCGGCGGCTCGGACGACTCTGGACCACCGGAGCCGCCCGGCGCGCCCGACCCTGGTGACTGAGTCTCGGCTCGCCGCGCGGACATACTGGACACGTGATCGACACCGTCGCCGCAGCCGTCGGCACCATCATGCTGGCCACCGCGGTCGGCGCCGGGCTCGGCCTGCTCGCGACCCGCGGACCTCGCGGCGGCCGCCGACGCGTGCCCGTGGCGACGATCGTGGCCCTCGTGGTCGTCGGCGTGCCGACGCTGCTGCAGTTCACGGCCGTGCCGTCGCTGCTGGACGCGCTCGAGCGCGACCGGGAGCGGATCTTCGCCGGCGAGCTCTGGCGACTCGTGACCCCGATCGTGGTGCAGGACAGCGGGGCCACCGGCGCGATCACCAACCTCATCTCGCTCGCGCTCGTCGGGGTCGTCGCGGAGTGGATCTGGGGATCCGCCCGGTGGGTGCTCATCGGGCTGGGGTCGGGACTGCTCGCCGAGCTCTGGGGACTCCTCGTGGATCCCGTCGGCGCCGGCAACTCGGTCGTGGTCTACGGGCTCGCGGCCTCCGTGGCGGTCGCGGCAGTCCTGCGCGGACGTGGTCCGGCGCGCATCCTCGCGGTCGTGAGCCTCGTCGGCGCCGCGGTGCTGCTGGGCGTGGGCGACCTCCACGGCGGTGCGGCCGCGGTCGGCGCGGCGATCGGCGCGATCCTCGTGTTCACCGAGCGCACCACGGACGCGACCGCGGAATCGTCGCCGGTCAGTTGAGCTTCTCGCGCGCCGTCTCGGCGGCGTCGACGTCGTCCTTCGCCCGGTCGACGGCCACCTCGGCCTTGTTGCGCACCCGCTCGGCGTCGCGCTCATCGCGCTCGGCATCGACGATCTCGGATCGCAGTGCCTTCAGGCGAGTCTCGAGCTCGTGCCGTTCGTCGCGCAGCTCGTCGGCGTTCCACTCGGCGGCCTTCAGCAGGTCCTCGGCCTCGGCGAGCGCCTTCTCGGCCGCGTCGAGGCGGCCCTTCGCGTCCTCCACGTCGGCGTCGGCCTGCTCGCGCACGGCGCGGGCGGCCGCCTCGCGCTCGGCTGCGGCATCCGCTTCGGCCCGCTCGTCGGCCTCATCGCCCTTCTTGGTCTTGCCCGCCTTCTTGGCGGCGCCGCTCGCCGTCGAGGGCTTCGCCGCGCGCGGCTTCCGGGGTCGTGCTGCGGATGCCTCGCCGGCGACGGCTCCGTCGAGGTCGACGGCCTCGAAGCCCACCGCCTGCAGTCCGCGGGTGAGCCGTCCGGTGCGCAGCGCCTCGCCGGCGGCCTCGTCGACGGTCGCGGCGATGAGGGTCTGCTCGACCTCGTCGAGCACGGCGCGCGAGGGCGAGCGGTCCGCGGCATCCGCGATGTGCGTCGCCTGCCGCAGAAGGCCGGCGATGAGCTGGCGGCGCTCGGCGCCGACGGTCGTGAGCGTCCTGCCGTCGCCGGCGGCCTGGGCGTCGCGCAGGTCGGCGCCGAGGTCGAGCAGCTCGTCGACGGCATCGGGCTGCTCCCGAACGAGCTGGTTGAGGATCCATGCGGCGGGCGAGGGCTTGCGGAACTCGCCGATGCGCTGGCTGAGCGCCCGGTCGTCGACCTTGACGTCCTTGGCGCGAGCGTTGCGGGCGGCGGTGAACTCCTCGGGCACGAGGGCGTAGAGCTCGTCGGCCGCGGCGGTCAGCGCATCGGTGGCCATGGGCTCCATCATGGCGTGGCGGCGCACGGGGCGCGAAGGGTCACGCCGAGAAGTACACGACCGAGAGGATGACCGCCTGGCTCACGAACACGAACGCGCTCACGATGATCGCGGCGAGCGACACCCAGCCCGGACCGGTGGACGGGTCGCGCGTGAACTGCCGGCGGCCGAGCACGCCGAGGATGATGCCGCCGGCCGCCGTCACGAGCGCCGGCACCGCCGGGAGGGCCAGCGCGAGCACGCCGAGTGCGAGCCCGATGATCGCGAACAGCGAGACGCGCGACCGCTTCGCGGCGTTGCTGCCGGGGCGGTCGGCACTCATCGCGCGACCCTCTCGTGCGGGCGGCTGGCGGAGCGTCGATGGTCGGCGATCATGCCCTCCAGTCAACCGCATGCGCTCCGTACCGAGGCCGCGTGCCCCGGTTGGGGGCCGCGTGTCCTGAGCCGATGGGCGGTGACGCGGCCCCGCGCTCCGCTAGGTTCGCAGCAAGGGCCGGTCCCGGGGCCCGATACGGAGGACGCGGATGACCCGATCCGAGCCCGCAGGCCGTGCGCGGCCTGCGCCAGTACCGCAGGATGCCGCGGGCATCGTCGACCTGCTGACACCGGCCCGCGGCGTCGCCGCCGTCGACCCGGTCGACGCGCTCGTCGAGCGCATCATCGCCGAGGAGCACGACGAGCTGCGCCAGGCGTTCGCCGAGGGCGCCGAGTTCGCGGTGACGCACATGGAGTCGCCGAGCGAACGGATGCTGCACCGCCTCGAGTGCGCCTCGCTCGAACCGCACCTCGACCTGCGCGCCCGCTGGAGCACCGGCCACCGCCGACGCCTGCACGACGACCGCACCTACCGGCTCCCACTCCCGGCGCTCGTCACCCGCGAGTCCGCCCGGGGTCTTTCGGGTGTGCGCAGCTGCAAGGTGTGCTGGCCCAACGTGCACGGCACCGAAGCGCGTCCGTTGCGCAAGCTGCAGGCCCGCGGCATCCGCTCGCACCACATCGGTCACGTGCTCTCGACCGACGACGGCCTCTCGCTCGGCACCATCTTGCGATCGGCGCACCAGACCGGTGCCGACCTCTTCGGCGAGCGCCAGGAAGTCGTGGAGATCGTCACGACCGCGCGCACCTTGCAGTACTCGCCGTCGGACCACGTCTTCATCTGGGACCTCCCGACCGACGAGGAGGCGATCCGCCGCAAGACCCAGCTCTTCGAGCGCTTCGGCCCGGGGTTCGCGCCGACGTACTGAGTCCCCCTGCGCGCTGTTGCGGGCCCTGTGGGAACTGCAGGAAGAACTCCCATCCGCGCGGCGTGTCGAGCGGTCGACGTCGGCGTGTCGCTCGGAAGTTCCTGCAGTTCTCCTGGGGAGTTCGATGAGGTCGACAGTTCGATCAGTGGAACACGGACCGCGCGGTCACCGTGACCTCGATCGGCACCTCGACGGGCACCAGGTCCGAGGAGATCGGTGCCCGCCAGACCGAACGGAGCGTCACCGTCGCGCTGCGACCGTCGGACGAGCTCGCGTTCACGATCACCACGTCATCGAGATCGGTGGCGGCACTCGCGAGGTAGTCGGCGGCGGCGCGCTGCACGTCGGCATCGGTGAGGTCGAGGGTCAGTCGATCACCCTCGACGCGCACGGATTCCAGCGCCCACGCCTCGGCCGCCGCGAGCGCGGCACCGTCGGCGACGGTGAAGAGCCGCTTCCGCTCGAGGTAGAGCGTCGTCGCCGACGCGACAACCAGGATGATCGCGAGCCCGAGCACGCAGTAGCCGATGGTGAGGAGCAGCGTGGACCCGGTCTCGTCGCGAGCCACGCGACTGCGCAGCACGTCGATCACGATGTGCGCGCGAAGCGCGACACGGTCTGCGTGGCGCTCGCCTCGACGGGCACGCTGCCGACGGCGGTGAGCGAGAGCACGTCGGGCACGAGTGGCAGCTCCACCCGGGCGGCGACCGTGACACTCACCCGCGCGCCCGGTTCCCCGCAGTCGGCGCGGTCGCAACGCACGACGACGGATGCCGCATCGGCATCGATGCCGTAGTCCGCGAGCGTCACCCGGACCGCGCGTTCGACCGCGGCATCCGTCGCCCCCTGGTCTGCACCCGTTACCGCGACGCGAGCGGCCTGCCGCGCCGCGCCCTCGACGCCGAGCGCACCCGCCTGCACGGCGGCGACCGCCAGCACGAGGTACACGAGCGGCACGAGCAGGAGCATGCCGACCGTGAGGAACTCGAGCGAGGCAGAACCCCGCTCTCCCGCCAAGCGCCCCTGCACGCGCCGGGCGGATGCCGCCCAACCCGCGTCAGTCGAGCGTCTCGAGCGCCGCATGGCCCGACACCTCCAGGCCGCGCTCGAACCCGAGGAGGCCAATGACCGGGAGTGTCCCGCGGACGGTCACCTCGACCGCCGTCACCCCGCCGACCGAGGTCGTTCCCGCGGTGACATCCCGCGCGTAGTCGGGCGAGATCGCCGCCGAGATGAGGTCTCGGGTGCGCTCCGTGCCCTCGCCCGTCGACGAGCCGGCCAGCGCGGCGTACCTCGCCCCCTCAGCCGCGGCGTCGAGCAGGGTGTTCCGCACGTGGAGCGCGAGCGCAAGCTGCACGACTGCGAGCGCGAGGACCGTGAGCAGGACGCCGACGAGCGTGAACTCGGCGACCGCGGACCCGCGTTCGTCGCGAGCGAGCGTGCTGATGACGCGGCGGGCTCTGTGCTCGCAGGATGGGCTCAGAAGCCGAGCACGCGGCTGATCGCCTGGTCGAAGACGCCGCTCAGTGCCGGGCCGGCGAGCCCCCAGATGACGATCACCAGCCCCGCCGTCATCAGCGTGATCAGCACCCAGCCGGGCACGTCGCCGCGTTCCTCGCGCAACCGCGTGATGAGCTCTCGCATGGACCGTCCTTTCGTCGGCGCACCCCCCGGTGCGCGGTCGGAGCGCTGCTTCGGCCGGCATCAGAAGCCCGCCTGCAGCACGAGGTATCCCGGGAACAGCGCGAACGCGACCGTAACGGGCAGAATGAGGAAGACGAGCGGCACCAGCATGGAGATCTCCCTGCGACCGGCCAGCTCGATGATCGTGCGCTTGGCCTCCTCGCGTGCGTCGCCGGCCTGCGATCGGAGCACTGCCGCCAGCGGAGCACCGCGATCGAGGGCGCCCAGCACCTGGTCGATCGCTCGTGAGAGCGCCGGATGGTCGAGCCCGTCGCGCAGATCTGCGAGCGCACGGCCGAGCGGAACACCGGTGCCGACCTGGCTCACCACGCGCGCGAACTCCTGCGGAAGCTCCCCCGACCCGGCGTTCGCGACGCGGCGAATCGCGTCGAGCATCCCCTCGCCCGCCGTCAGGCTGAGCGTGAGGAACTCGAGCACCGTCGGCAGCTCTGCCGAGATGCGGGCAAGCCGTCGCCGCGCGGCGCGTTGCAGTGTCCAGTCGCGGAGGGCTGCACCGAGCGCAGCCGTCACCACGGGGGTGGCGAGCCGGACGACGACCGGAAGTCCGCCGAACGTCGGAACGAAGAGCGCGATTGCTGCGCCGAGCACGAAGCCGGCGGCAGCCCACGCGAGCTGCTCCCCGCGGAATCGCTCGACGGATGCCGCGGACCCCGCCTGACGAAGGCGCCTCGCGACGGTTTCGTCTCCGCCGAGCCACGTCGACAGGATCGTGCGTGCCCGCCGCGCGACGGGACCCACGAGAACCCCGAGCACCGGACTCGGGTCCGCCGGACGACGATCGAGCAGCGCCCGCGCCGGGGGCGAGAGATCCGCGACGTACGGCGCGACGCGCTCGACGAGTCGAGGCCGCCCGAGCCGCGGCACCGCCGAGGTGACCAGCCAGAGCCCGAGACCCAGGACCGCGCCGAGCACGACGGCGAGCGCGCCGACCACGTTCAACGCAACCATCGACGCTCCTCGGGAAGCCGCCCGAGCGCGATCATCGTGCGGTAGGCGACGAACGTCACGAGGACTCCGACGACGATCAACACGCTTCCGGCAGCCGAGTCGTACGCCACGAGCGTCTCCTGCCGCGAGGCGAGGACGAGCAGCAGCAGCCATGGCGCGGCGACGCCGAGACGGGCAGCGTTGCGGATCCAGGACTGTCGGGCGACGACCTCCGACCGGACGGCGGCGTCCTCACGCAGGTAGCCCGCGAGTCCCCGCAGCACGGCCGTGACGTCGCTCCCGCCGACCTCCCGCGCCATCCGAAGCGTCTCGAGGATCCGGTCGGCCGTCGGGTCGGCGAGCGACGCCTTCAGGCGATCGATGCAGTGGCCGAAGTTGCCGCTCCGCCGGAAGTCCGCCTCGAACTCGGCGAACGCCGGTCGCGTGACGGCGGGCCCCAGCTCGGCGAGTGCGGCGACGGTGTCGGGCAAGGACATCCCGGCCCGGACCGAGGCGACGAGGTGGTCGACGACGTCGGGCCAGACGGCACGGTTCGCGGCTCGCCGCCGAGCCGCACGGGCGTTCACGACCATCGGCACGAGCGCGGCTCCCAGCACCGCCGCCACGATCGTGAGGATCGGCACGCGGAACACCGCCTGGGCGAGTGCCCCCGCGACGAGCGCGAGCAGCAGGCAGACCACGACGACCACTGGCAGCGAAACGCCGCCGAGCCCGGCGAGCGCCATGGCGTCGCGCGCGGACTCGAACGCCCGTGGCTTCGAGGTTTCTGCCGGCCGGGCAGGCCACAGCCACGGTGAGATGACGAGGAGGACCCCGAGCCCGAGGATGCCGCCGAGGATCAGGCTCATGCGGCATCCCGCGCGAGGACGATCGAGGGATCCAGCCCGACCGCGATGTACTTCTCGCGACGCGGCGGCAGTGCACCCGTGGCTTCGAGCTCGCTGCCGCGACGCGTGAAGATCGGCTCGACCTCGACGACGCCGTCGAACACCGCTCCCGAGGTCGCCGCGATCTCGGCCACATGCCGACTCCCATGGCGATCCATCCCGAGGTGCACGACGAGGTCGATGCAGCTCGCGACGGTCGGCACGACGAATGACGCATCGATGTTGCGGCCTGCGAGCAGTGGCAGCGTGCACAGCTTCGTCAGCGCGTCGCGCGCGGTGTTGGCATGGATCGTGCACATGCCGGGAAGGCCCGAGTTGAGCGCGATCAGCAGGTCAAGGCTCTCGGCCTCGCGCACCTCGCCGACGATGAGCCGGTCGGGCCGCATGCGCAGCGCCTCCTTGATGAGCCGTCGCAGCGTGATTTCACCCGTTCCCTCGAGGCTCGGCTGGCGGCACTGCATCGACACGAGGTCGCGCACGTCGAGGTCGAGCTCGAATGTCTCCTCGACCGTCACCACGCGGTCGCCGGTGCGCGCCGCCGACATCAGCGCATTGAGCATGGTCGTCTTGCCGGTGTGCGTCGCGCCCGAGACGAGGATGTTCGCGCCCGCGAGCACGCTCATGCGCATGAACTCCGCCGCCTGCCGCGTCAGCGAGCCGAGCTCGACAAGCTGCGACAACGAACGGATGCCGCGCTGGAACTTGCGGATGTTCACCGCCCAGTGCGCCCGCGTGACATCGGGAATCACGACATGGAGTCGCGAGCCGTCGGGGAGGGAGGCGTCGACGAAGGGCGACGACAAGTCGACGCGCCGACCGGAATGCTGCAGCATCCGCTCGACGAGCTCGCGCACCTCGCGATCGGAGAGCACGACCGGCGTCAACTCGGCAACCCCGTCGCGGGCGACGAACACTCGGGTCGGGGCGTTGAGCCAGATCTCCTCGACGGTCGGGTCGTCGAAGAACGGCTGCAGCGGGCCATAGCCCGTGATCGCGGCCACGACGTCGCGCGCGGTGCCCGACTCGTCGGACAGTTGCGCATGCGCACCGGCGAGTGCCCGCTCGCTGTAGCGGCGCACCTCCTCATCGGCGAAGCGGCGCGCGGCGGTCCCGTCGGCGCCGAGGTCGATGCCCTCACGCAGGACCCTCGTGCGGACGCGCTCGGCGATCGTGCGCACAGGGTCGGTCATAGCTCCCATCTTGGAGAAGAGCGGATGCCGCGCCCCGGACTTATCCACAGAAGCGGTAGCCGCATGTACCGGACCTGACGATCGAGGAAGCGGCGATCCGGCTCCTCGAGCGATTCGGCCCAGCTTCGCGTCGTCGGTCAGCTTCGTTGTACCGGTAGTACACGAAGTCGTCGATGCGACCGTCGAGCACCCCGAGCATGACACCTCCTCCGGCCGCGCCATCCTCTCCGAGCACTGGGCGATCGCTCGATAGAAGAATGCCGTCAGTGACCGGCATGAGTGGGCATTCCTCATCGAGGCGGATATGGAAGCTCGGGTCGTTCAGCGAGCAATTGCCCGCATGCTGAGCGGTGCGAATTTGCGCCTGAGTGGTCTCGGAGCCCTCGTAGTTCCCGCTCGTGAGCAGTTCGAGAATGGTCCGTTCGTGGGGAGTCAGCTCTCTGGTCAGCACGGTCCGAGAATTGGGGTTGACGCGCGCAGAGACCCCGGGCACTCACCCGGAGGGTCTCCGGAATCATGGCGTGGACTTGACAGAGGTCAATGAAAAAGAACGACCGGGACCAAAGGCCTTGAATACTCGAAACGACGCAAGTAATACTTCTGCCGATTGCTGGAGGTGGTAGCACCCGGAGGAGTGAAAGGAGTTACTCATGGGCGCTCTTCACATCGAGGGCGTCGGCCCGATCCAAATCGACGACGAACTTCTCGACCACATCTTCACCGTGGTGACATCAAAATTACGACGCCGCGAACCGGTGCTTCTTTCTTGGACTGATGATGCCGACCAGGAGCAGCGGATGTTCCTCAGCGAGAAAGCCCTCATCCGGGCCGAGTTCGACTCGCCGAACCGAAGTCCGCGAGACCGGGCCTGGCTTGAGCGCCTTATGGTCGCTGCAAGCAGCAATGCCGGGTTGTCGGTGAGCGCCGCGATTCACGACCGGGACCGGACTCGCATCCCGACCGAGCCTGCGGCCGGAAACTCGCCACCGGATCGATCCGAAGCCGCCTCAGGCTGACTTGGGTCGGTCAAGAGGTTTGGGCGCGCGCCTCGACGCGCGCGGATCGGAAGCATTCCCTTTGGCACTGCTCCTCCCCCTCCCCGCGACTCGGCACCCCCGTGGGCCACTCGGGAGACTCTAGGCTCGGATCCGACCCGCCCTAGCTAGGCCGAGACCCCGTCGGTGTAGCCGCATTTGGAGAGGGAGGCAGCCGAGTTCGAGCCGGGCCGGGTGGGGAACACGAGTTCGACGAACTCCAGAGGTGAGCCGGATCACCGGTCCTTCTTTTCGCCCTTGTCGCCGCCTTCAGCCTTGTCCTTCTTCTTGTCCTTCTCCTTGCCGCCGCCGCCGTCACCCGGTTCATCGTCGACGGGCGCCGGCTGCTGTTGGAGCTCGGCGATCTGCTGCTCGAGACGAGCCTGTTCATCCTGGAGGCGATGGCGCTCGGCCACGTCCTCCGCCCCGGCGACTGCGATCTCGAGGTCGTGCCCGGACGAGCTCCATCGCGAGCGTGATGGTCTTGAAGCGCTCGTCGTCGAGCTTGCCCGCCTGACGGGCGGCCTCCACCTCGGCGACCATGCCGTCGAGCGCGCCGATCGCAGTCGGCCAGTCACCCGCAGCACTCGCCTCGCTCACCGTGACGACGTACGTCCGAAGGCCATCCCGCGTGTCGCCCTCGTACGACGGCGAGCACGCGGTGAACACGAGCACCGTAGCGGCCGCGATGGCGACGATCGAGAAGCTTCGCACTCCACACCCCTGTGCGGCGACGATACGGCAGGGGCGTGAAGGTGAGACCCGCTTGACAGCACCCCGGCCAGATGCGAACAACGCGTGACGCGAGTCCTTCCACACCGCACGCCATTCCCGCAAGGCCCCTGAGCGATCGGGTGCGGGAGCGTACCGTCGAAGCGACCCGAGGAGAACGACGGCCCGATGAGCAGCACGCCCGGAACCCTTGTCGCCGAGCGCTACCGGTTGGTGAAGCTGCTCGGCACGGGCGGCATGGGCATCGTTTGGGAGGCGTGGGACGTGCGCCTGGAGCGCGCGGTGGCGCTCAAGATGCTGCGCACCCAGCCGTACCTCAGCCCGGAGGAACGGGAAATGGCGACCAACCGAGCGATGCGGGAGGCGCGGATCACGGCAGGGCTGCATCATCCGCACGCGGTCACCGTCTTCGACGTCGTCGAGCACGAGGGCGAGCCGTGCATCGTCATGCAGCTCATCCACTCGACACCGTCGTCGGTGCTGCTGCGCGAGCACGGCACCTTCACGCCGGGCCAGACCGCCCGCATGGGAGCGCAGGTGGCGTCGGCACTGGCCGCGGCGCACCGGCTCCGGATCGTGCACCGCGACGTGAAGCCCGGCAACATCCTCATCACCGAGGACGGGTCCGCGATGATCAGCGACTTCGGCATCTCGCACGCGCTCGGCGACGCCACGATCACCGCGACCGGGATGATGCACGGAACGCCTGCGTACCTCGCTCCCGAGGTGGCGCGCGGTCGGCCCTCGGGGTTCGCCTCGGACGTGTACTCGCTCGGTTCGACGCTGTACGCGATGCTCGAGGGCGCCCCGCCGTTCGGCGTCGACGACAACGCGATCGCCCTGCTGCACCGCGTGGCTCGCGGCAGCTTCACGACGCCCAAGCGGGCGGGCGTGCTCGCGCCGCTCCTCCGCGAGATGCTGACGGCGGATCCCAAGAAGCGCCCGGACATGCCGTCGGTCGCCGAGCGGCTCGCGGAGCTGCAGCAGCGGATCGAGGCATCCGAGTCGCCAGCAGCAACGCTCGTGTTGCCGGCCGCTGCAGCGCCCGTCACACCACCAGCCGAACCTCCCACGCCGACGACAACGGGGGACACCCGTCGTGTCGGGGACACCGCAGAGACGGAACGGTTGGCCATCCTCCAGGCCGAGCCCACCGCTGAGACCGACCGGCTCGGCGCGGCGACCGCGTCGACGAGCGTGCCGACGGCCCGGATCGACGAGCCCACCGCTGAGACGGAACGGCTCGGAGCGGCCACCGCGGCAACGACCGTGCCGACGGCACGGCTGGACGAGCCGAACGTCGAGGCGGAGCTCCCAGCCCAACGGGCCACGCCCTCGCTCTCGTGGCTCGTGCAGGGCCCGCCGGTCGAGCCCTCGGACGCGCCGCCCGTGCATGCGAGTCGCCCGCCGAGGCGAAGCCGCACCGCTGCCGTGATCGGCGGGCTGATCGTGGTCGCCATCCTGGCGATCGGCGGCGTGCTGCTGTTCAACACGCTGCGGCCCGGGGCCGACGAAGCGGGCGGACCCGAGACGGGCGGCGCCCCGGTGACGACGAGACCGACACCCTCCGAAACTCCGACCATCGCCGCCGAACCGCCGTCGCCGACGTCCACCCCTCCGCCGGTCGCCGAGCCCGACGGCACCCAGGCCCCGCCGCCCGCTCCCACGCCCGAGCAACGGCTCACCAGCGCCGTCACCGACTACTACGCGCTCATGCCCGGCAACCTCGACGCAGCGTGGCCGCTGATGACGGCGGACTACCAGGAGAACCACGTGGGCGGCCGGGTCGCGTACGACGACTTCTGGGGCGACGTCGCGAGCATCTCGATCGCCGATGTCGTCGCCACCGCACCCGACCGTGCCCAGGCGACACTCACCTACACCTACAACGACGGCAGCGTCGTGCAGGAGGTCACGGCCTATCGGTTCGTCGACGAGAGCGGCGTGCTCAAGGTCGCCGAGACCGACGTGCTCAGCAGCGTCACGCTCTGAGCGTCACGCGGCGACCTCGCCCGTCGCCAGGTCGAACGTGACGCTCGCGTCCTCGTAGGACGAGTCGATCAGCACGATCGCCTGCACGGGCAGGGCGCCCGACTCGTCGGCGACGGATGAGCGCTGCACGACCACGATGACCGAGTCGGGGTCGGCGATACCCGACGACTCCTTCGCCGCGGCGATGAAGCCCGGGATCTGCGAAAAGTCGAATTCGTTCGTGTCGAAGAGCGCGGCGGCCGGATCCTGCGGCTGGATCAGCTCGGGTCCGTCGTGGGTCGTGCGGTCGTAGCGATAGGTGTACGAGTCGATCGTGAGCGCGCCGGGCTCCGAGGGCGCGGCGGCGACCGCGTACTCGTCGTAGAACCCGACGCGGATGAACTGCGAGCCACCCGTCTCCTGCTCCAGCGCGTCGACGATCTCGTCGTGCCGGTTGCCGTGCACCACGCCCGCCGAGGTGGGATCGCCCGACGCCCACGCCACCGCGACGCGACCGATCGTGTCGTAGACGGGCAGCAGCACCAGTGCAGCGGATGCCCCGAACACCCCGACCCACAGCAGGCGCTTCCACGGGTTGCCGGGCGTCCGCGGTGCGCCCGAGAGCGTCTGCGGCTCGGACGCCCACGCGGTGGTCTGCTCGGCGAGCGGCACGGTGCGCTCGTTCCCGGTGCGAAGGCGCTCGGCGTCGCGGGCGCGCGCCCAGTCGGGCAGCGGGTTGAAGTCGAGGAGCACGTTCGCCGTGTTCGGGTCGGGCCGGCGCACGACGATGATCGACCCCGGCTGGACCTGCGGGAGCGCCACGATGTCGACGATCTCGCGGTGCACCGTCGTGTAGGCCGCTCGTGAGCGCGGCGCCACGGTGAGCGTCAGCTCGACCTGCGGCTGGTCGTTGACGCTGAGTCCTGTGCGGCGGATGCCCTCCACGCGGGCGAGCGCCATCTCCCCCGGCAGCCTCAGCCCGTCGTCCGAGGATGCCACGCGCAGGCCGCCCGTGAACGACCCGAACGCCGCGAATGCGCCCGCGATCGACCCGATCGTGAACGCGATGCTCGCCACGATCGTGTAGATCCAATCGCCGGTGAAGATCGCACCGACGAGTCCACCGAACGCGACGCCGAGGGAGACGGCAGCGAAGAGGGCGAGCATGCGTGTCCTTCCGAGGTCGTGCTGACCCTACGAGGATGCCGCCGCCCCGCGCCGCGCGTATGGGTAGTCGTTGCTCATTCGAGACTGCGCCCTACTCGGCGCCCGCTCGCGCGGACGACCTCAGCGCCCGTTGACCTTCTCGACCCGCATCACGAGGATCACGCAGTCGGCCTGGTCGGCCGGCGCCGCGGCATCCGGCTCGCCGTAGCGGCTCGCGAGATGCACGTAGAAGGCGCCCTCGGGGTCGGGCACGACCTCGGCGAGGCGGCCGCGCACCTCGACGTAGCGGTGCGGGTTCTCGGGGTCGAGCGCCTCGAGCGTCATGCCCGGGTGGTGCTGCAGGTTGCGGAACTTCGCCCGCTTCGTCGTGTGGGTGAAGCGGATGACCCCCGCTTCGCGGTCGAACTCGAACCACATCGGATTCACCTGCACGCCGCCGTGCTTGCGGACGGTGGCGAGATGCCCGTACGCGGGCGCGTCGAGGATGCGGGCGAAGTGGTCGGTGAGTCCGTGGGTCATCGCTCCAGTCAAGCGCACCGCGGCATCCGTCTCGTGCACTGCGGATGCCGCAGGATCAGCGGAAGCGACCCGGTGTCAGTCGCCCGTCCAGGGCGCGCGCCAGCCGCCGAGGTCGGCGGCGACCGACTCGGCCTCCGGCGGACCCCACGTGCCGGGCTTGTAGGTGTGCACGGGCGGCGGCGAGTCGAGCAGCGGCTGCAGCACGCGCCAGGCCGCCTCGACGGTGTCCTGCCGGGCGAAGCGCGGGGTCGCGCCGATGAGGGCGGCATGCAGCAGCACCTCGTAGGGGGTGGGCCCGTCACCGCCCTCGGACGCGAACTCCATGTCGAGCTGGACGGGGCTCGGGAGCGGGGCATCCGCTCGCTTCGCATTGAGCACGATGCGGACGCCGGTGTTCGGGTCGAGCCGGAAGACCAGTTCGTCGGGGGCGGTCGAGGCGTTCTGCATGCCGAATCCGAGCTTCGGCGACGGCTTGAAGACGAGTCGCACCTCGGTCTGCGTGAGCGGCAGCAGCTTGCCGGTGCGGATGAGGAAGGGGACGCCCGACCAGCGCCAGTTCTCGATCTCGAGCTGCAGCGCCGCGAACGTCTCGGTCGTGGAGTCGGGCGCGACGCCCGGGAGGTCGTGGTAACCCTCGAACTGGCCGCGCACGTAGGTGCGCGGGTCGGCGGGCGCCATCGCGCGGAAGAGCGAGGTCTGCATGTCCTGCAGCGTGGTGGGGTCGCCGCCCGCGGGCGCCTCCATCGCCATGGCGGCGACGACCAGCATGAGGTGGTTGACCACGACGTCGCGCAGGGCGCCGACGGGGTCGTAGAAGTGGCCGCGGTTCTCGAGTCCGAACTCCTCGGCCATCGTGATCTGCACGAACTTCACGTAGTTGCGGTTCCACACCGGCTCGAGCATGGTGTTCGCGAACCGCAGGTAGAGGATCTCCTCGAGGCCCATCTTGCCGAGGTAGTGGTCGACGCGGAACAGCTGCGACTCGTCGACGTACTGGTGCAGGTCGGCGGCGAGCGCGCGGGCCGACGCGAGGTCGTGTCCGAACGGCTTCTCGACGATCACGCGGGCGCCCGTCACGAGCCCGGCGCCGGCGATGCCCTTGACGACGGTGGCGAACATGTTCGGCGGTATCTCGAGGTAGAACACCGGATGCTGCTTGCCCTCGATCGCGGCGGCGACCTTGGTGAACGTGCTGTCGTCGGCGAAATCGCCCGAGACGTAGCTGAAGCGAGCGGCCAGGCGGTTGAAGACGTCCTCGTCGAGCTGCTCCCCCGTCGCGACGATCGACGTGCGGGCGTATTCGATGAGCTGGTCGACGGTCCAGTCGTCGACGGCGACGCCGACGATCGGCACGTCGAGCATGTTCCGGCGCTCGAGGCGGTAGAGCGAGCGGAACGTCATGACGCGCGCGAGGTCTCCCGTGAGCCCGAAGATCACGAGCACGTCGCCGCGGGCGCCCATCCCGGCCTGTCCGCTGGCGAACATGCGGTCGGTCGGTGCGGTCGCGGTGGGGGTGCCGGCGGGCGGTGCGGCATCGGGCGTCGGGTTCGTGGCGACCGCGGCATCCGATGCCCCTGCTGATGCCGTGCCGTTCGATGCATCCGCGTTCGTTGCCATCGTGGCCCCCCGTCGCTCGGGCGGGCTTCCAGCGCCCGACCGCTCGTGGCCGATCGTCCCACGGCGCGGGCAGCGCCCGCCAGTGCCGGAGAGGGAGACGCCTAGACTGAACGGGCACTCGCGGGAGTGGTGAAATCGGCAGACACGCAGGATTTAGGTTCCTGTGCCTTCGGGCGTGAGGGTTCAAGTCCCTCCTTCCGCACTCACCCCTACGCGCCGCCTCGCCCGACTTTCCGGGGCATCTGGGCGCGCTCTTGAACAGCTCTGTTCATAAGGCCGGGTCAACTGTCGACCTCGGGGCATTCTCCAGGTCAGACGGCGTATCAACGCAGTCACGCCGCCAGCCGCGAGGTAAATCGGGGCGGGATCCGCTTTCGGACATCCGGTGAGGGACCGGCTATCGGGCGCCTGTCGCGACCGCGACCATTGCGAGCGCGCGGACCTCTTCGCTCGACGGCAAGGCCTGGGTGAATTCACTATTGGGCTGCATGCCGGACTGCTCAACTTGTGCCGGGTGGCACCAGATGGAAGGCTGCCTCGGGTGAGAACGGTGTCGCCTGGTTCGCCGCTTGTGAGCGGCGAGCTCCAGGTCTTCCGCTGGGTACGGCGCAGGTCCGAGAGCTTGTCGTTCTCGTGGCTCCCCGGCCGGGAAACGAATCCGTTGCTCGATGGCTTTGTCGGCGTTGTCGGCTTCAGCGACCAGCCCAAGCTTGGACCGGCCGTGCTCTACGACTGTCCGATCGAGTCCGCGCTTACAACTTCAGTAACGCAGTTCAAGCGGAACAGCAGCCCATGGTTGGTGCGGCTAGGGTCACGGAGGAGTGAAGAGCTTCATGACCAGTCCTGGTTCCGCCGACCCCGGATGAACCCGCCCGAGTTGGAGGCGGCGCTCGCGCGACTGAAGGCGGACCCACCGCCTGGCACCTTCTTCGACGAGTACTGGACTCGGGCCCAACTCGAGAACCGCGAATGGTACTCGGTGCACGGCCTCGCGAGAACTGGCGATGGCCTCCGCGAGGTGATCGTGCTCTGCTCCTGCTCGGATGACCTACCGACAATGTGTGCTCGTGCTGCGCTAACCCAAGTCGAAGACGAACTCGGATACGACTTCGAGGTCTCCGAGGTTTACCGCACCCACGCCGTCGGGCCAGCCGTGAGTGGCATTGGCGCGCTCCATATCCAACGCAGGATCGACTGAGGTCCCGGACGGACGGACGAGGATCCCCGAGTGCGATGGCGCCGCCAGCAGTCGATGCTCTATCCCGACCATGGTTGGCACCGATCGGCGCCAAAGCTGAGGGCACGGTCGAGCGTAGAACGAGCGACTCTGCGCCGTGCTATTGAGTCAATCTCCGCGATGATTCGATCGATGTGGTCCGCCTCCGCGCCGATAAACTCCTCGTCCTCGAAGAGCACGAAGCGTCCGCATTCCAGGCCGAAGGACCAGTCATAGTTGACGTAAAGCACCACCCTCGCCCTCGCGGGTTCCGGGGCGTGAATTCCGCGATCGTGAAGTGCTGTTGGTCTCTCTCCGGCGTCAGTTCGACCGCGACGGCGGGATGGAGCGCAACGACGCCGCGGGCCACCGCCTCCGCCAGGCATGCGCTACTTCGCTCGTCGTCCACCAAATGAGGATCGTACGGTGCCCGCGGCGAGGGGGAGGCGGTTCGCCAGCGATGTCCGCAAGCGGATCCCCTTGCGATCCTCCGTGGCAGGACCGGCTTACGGCCGGACTCGGCAGTTGTTTCGGCTACCAGGGAGTTCCGCGGTTCCATCCCGGCTTCAGGATCAGCCGGTCGTCGTGGTCGCGGTGCCGGCACTGCTCCGCGAATAACCTGGCCGCACCCGAATCGGCAAGGAGACCCGAGTATTCCTCATCGCTCAACGCGTAGTACTCCTCGTAGTCAATCAGGCTGCTCCCAACGGGGATCGAGAGATAGGCAGTAGCAGACTCCTCCTCGACTCCGAGGGAGTAGCGATAGGCCTTATCGATGAAGGCGTCCACGAACCTCACCCCCTAACGGTACGCGGGCGAAATTCTACATACTCGAGTCGGAGTCGTACCGGGACCGGGTTGCGGCACTCGCCTGATTTTCGGCCCCGTGAACGGAAAACCGGAGCGGGCTCACAATGGGACTGTGATTGAATCTGGACCTGCGATGTGCCTCACCGAGGAGACTGTCGCCCTTGTCATGCACCTATTGATCTCCGGAGAAATAACGCGTCCCATCGCATGTCGATTCGTAGCCCCCTGGGTTGAGGGAGATCTACCATCGAGCGGCAGGGCGCACTCAGGTGCCCAGTATGTGCATGGATTCGATCTCGTGGGCGACGCGGGAAGTCGCGTTTGGCATGCGCCCTCGTTCGACGACGATCATGAGTACATCCTTGATCGAGATGAGATGGTTCGCCGATGCGAAGCATGGTTGGCGAAGTCACAGCTCACGTAACACCAGCAGTGACGCTCTCGCTCCACGGGGCGACCAGCTACCGGACGTGCCGCTCCCACTTCCTCAATGCGGGTTGCGACGTCATGAGGTACCGCTCGAGTGTCGGTACGCAGTTTGGTTTCTCGCCCCAACCGCTCGCGAAGCCGTCGTACCGATCGTCGAGGTCGACGAGGTCCTGAGCCCAGGCCGGTCCCTCGTGCCCGATCTTGTAGTGCGCCCATCCGGTGAGCTCGCGGATATCCATCTCCCCACGGAGCACCCGTTCCACGTGGTGGCGCGTCACCAGGTGGAGTGCGTCGTCCTCGGTTAGCTCGCCGACGTCGACTCCCGCCCAGGTCAGTGCGGATTCGATCAGAGCACCTAGCTCGAAGACGTTGATGTCGGGGGCTACTCCGGCAAGTTCGCGCAGCGGTCCGCTGTCCTGGCCCTCGACCAACGCGCGCGTCGCAGCATCGATGGCGGTCGGCGCTTCATCGCTCTGCAGCTTCCAGAGTGCTCGGGCGACGATCAAGTCGAACAGACCGGTAGATTCCGTCGCAGCGTCGCTACTCACCGCGCCAGTCTGCCGTCAGCCGCAGGTATCTGTGATGGATCCCTCTACGGGTGCAGACAGCGTGTTCACCGGACTCGCGCCATCCGGACCGCACCTAGAAAGGGTCACGGACGATGTGGACGCGATGCCTCACGGACTGCATAAGACGAATCGGAACGAAATCGGCTCTACGCATCGAGCCCTCCTCACGAACTGACAGACCCAACACCCGCTGCAGCGCGGCGGTGATATTCACATCCAGCCAACCGAGAAAGGTGCCGAGACCGACGCGAGCACTCCAGCTGACGATGACCAGCCACAGCACGAAGCCCACCGGGAGGACGATCCACAGCAACAGCCCTCGTATCACCAACAGGGCGAGCACACCCGTATCGCCGAGTGCTTCGCGCGTGGCCCGTTCCATGACGCGAGCGTACTGGCAGACGGCGCCAGGACGGCCCTCGAACGGATCCGCTTGCGGACCTCCGCAGATGGACCCGCCAACGAGACGTTCGCCGCCAAACTCGATAGGGCTTCGCGCTCTATGCCGGCGCCATCGCGACGGCGTATCCCCGCTCGGTCAGGTCCCCCCGCAGCGAGCGCTCAAGCGCGTGGCGCCCCGAGAGGGTGTCCCATGACCACGCGGGGGCCGCGGGGCCATTCGCTCGCAGCACAAGGGGAATCTCGAAGAACTGGTCCTGTGCGGCGATCACGATCGACAATGCACTGGCCGCCGGCGACAGGATTACCACGTCGACGTCCTCGATCGCCCAGCGCCCAAGAGAATCACCGTCACGCTTCATTGCCACCAGCGCCGTGTTCCCGATTACCAACATGGACCGCCCCCAGGGGGTCGTTCCGATTCGGTAAACCGGTGCTCCGTATTCGCGGGCAGCGCGTCGTTCGTGTGGAAGCGCCAACGGCAGCGCGATGAGAAAGACGATTCCCGCCCCACCAAGAACCATCATCACGATGCCGGGCATGGGAACGCCCCAGATCACGCCGACGTCGCCGTCAAGCGCCAAGAACCAGATGAGAATTCCAACACCGAACGCAAGGAACAGAACGAACGCAGCGCCCGCCACGACGTGCCTGCTCCGTCTCGAACGCTGAAAGAGCGCGTTCACGTCAACTGCGAACGCATCTGAATCGGAAGCGCCTAACCGAGACGATTTGATCATCGGTCTGACCCGAACCGCTCGATCACTGCCACCATGCGAACCCCGCGCATCGTTCCGGTGGAGGCGAACGCACCGCTGCCGCAGTGCGCGCAGTCCGGATCCTTCTCCATCCGATCTGCATTCATCGTTCGAAGAGCCTAGGCGATGAAGACCCCATTGATTCGACGCTTCGCTCCCCCGCTGAGGGACCGGCTAGCGGGCGCGCCGCGCTCGGTCTCTGGAGAACTGGTCATGCCCCGCACCTGGTATTGCATCAATTCTCTCGGCCAGTTCATCCACCCGGTGACGATTAAGGGCACCGCTCGCGCGTAGCTGTTAGCGTCGCCTCGACGCTGTTGCTGAGGGAGATCGGACTGAGGTGCTGCTTCGCTTGCGCGAGATTTCGCATATCGATGTCCCGGACCTGTTCTTGCTCGCAAGCGGGGTCGGGATCGCCACATCGATCATCGCCTGCGTCACCCAGCTATTCATCGGGACCCCCAACCCGCTGCTTACGCTGGGTTTCCTTCTGTATGCGCTGCTGATCGCACTGCCCATCTGCGTGATCGCGAGCATCCTCGCACTCAGTGCTGGACTGGGGTCGCGAGCGCTCACCGCACGGCTCGTTCCTTCGGTACGCACGGAAGCCATCATGGGCGGGCTTGGTGTGGTGGTGACGGGAGTGGCGGTCGCCCTCGTCATGGCCGGCCCTCTGGGAGGTTTCGGTCCTGCGTTCTGGACAGGAATCGCGGCGTCTGCAATCGGAGGAGTTGCATTGGTCGTCTGGGCTCTCCGCTGCTCGCGCTTGGAGTAGCTCCGCACCACCCCACGCCGGCCTTCCGATAGCCATCGCGGTGCGGGATCCATGAACGGGCACCAATTCCGCTCCCGTTGAACCGGTGTCGCTGCGCTGACCGGAGGTCTCTCCGCGGGCCACTACAGGCCCGTGCTCCAATTCATAAGTGAAGAATTGTTCAGGCAGGGGGCCTCGCCCGAGGGCGAGGCCTACCTGTGTCTCCTGCCGCTAAACCTTCTCGAGGATGCGGTCCGATGTCGCCTCTTCGGTCGTGCGGTCGCGCCGATCAATTCGGACAGTCCAGAATCTCAGAAGTTCTGACCGGACCCGGTTCTCCGGGCGCCGTTCAGGCACTCTCCTCCGGAGATCTTCTTGAGCGACATCCTTCTGCACACTCTTCTCGACATCCTCGTACCACGCGTAGCACATCACCAGCCTCCTTACGGTGGACGTCCTTCAATCGTCCTCCGATCTGGCTGCTTAATCGACACTTGGCATTCGACTTTCGAGAACGGGCCGGACTGCGGATCGATCATCGACAGGACCAGCATGGACGAACCGGAAATCGCATCACGAGCTCCCGAGTACCGCCACGGCCACGGTGATGCCACCAGGCCGTGCAGCGATCATCGACATCGCGATAGCCACCGCGTGGCGCACGCCCTACGTGACCGTGGCCGCCTGGGAGCACCCCATCGTTCCGCGTTACTCGACAAGATCGGCTCACCGGCCTCCGAGCGGGCGTTTGACCGCGTTCATGCGTCGGTTGCCAGATCGAACCCATCAGCGGTCCATCAACGGACGTCCGCAGGCGGATCCCTCAGAGCGCCGGTGAACATCTCTGCGGGTGCTCGAGCGGCTCACGGGCGTCATTCAAGCCACGGTCGGTTGCCGCTGGTGACGGGTCACTTCAATCGTCGGAGGCAACCACGACGTGTACCGTTCCGCGGCTGCGATCAATCACGACGAACTCGTGGAACCCCAAACCGCCTGTTGCAGCCCCGTAGTCGTGCACCGCGTCGTCGCCGGGATTCGAGAGGGTGAACACCTTCCCAACCCGTAATAGGTCGAAGACCGGCTGGAGGCGTCGAAGAACGTCGGGCGGTTGCCGATAGGACGAGTCGATCCAGTCTTGATCGTTGGCCCATGATCTGATCGGATCCGTTCCTCTGCCTCCGCTGCCGTCGTGGGCTCGAAGCTGCCCGCCTGGATCGCATTCAGCCACCAGCGTCCGTGGACGGGAGGGTCGACGAGTTGCTGCTCGATCTGGAGGGGGGACGCATAGTCGTCCGCGTACCCAGGGCTTGCGATCAGGGCGGCGATCGCGGACATGTCGTCCTCGGGAGGTTTCCCGAAATGAGTCACTTGCACCCACATGAATGTGTGCTTGTTGAGGTGCACGATATCCGCTCCGATAACGGGAAGTTCGTCCACGTCCCGACTGTACATTCCTCGTTCGTCCCGTGATCGCACCCGGGCTACCCGCGATGTACGAACTGAAGGGCAATCGCTTGAGCGCAACCAGGGTGAGCTACCGCTGGGGGATCCCCTTCCGCCACCTGACTGGTCGCCAGCCGAGCGCAAACCCATGGTTGCTCAGCGCTTGCTCGCAACGAGTTCGGTGACGATCCGCTCGAGACCCGGCATGCCCGGCGCGGCCGCGATCTCAGCTTGGAGCGCCTGCGCCCGGTCACGGAAGCTGGGTTGGGTAAGCACGCGATCCACGCCTGCGGCGATCTGCGCCTCGGTCGGCCTGCCGCTGCGCAGGTTGACGCCCGTTCCCGACCATTCCACGCGACGCGTCGTTTCCATCTTGTCTTCGGTGTCACCGGCCACGACCATCGGCACTCCGTGTCCGAGGGCGAAATGCAGGCCGCCGTAACCGCCGTTCGTGACGAACACATCCACTTTGGGCATGAGATCGGCGTATGGCAGGAACTCCGCGGCGCGCGCGTTCGCCGGTAGCGGCCCGAGCCTCTCGACAGGCACTCCGCCGGTCGAGACGACCACGAGCACGCGTCGATTGGCGAGCGCACGCACTGTCGGCAACGCGAGTTCCTCCAGATCCTCGTTCGCCAACGTGCCCTGCGAGACGTGGATGACGGGGACGTCGTCGTCGAGGTCGCCCCACCATTCCGGGAGTTCGGCCACACGCTTCGGCGCACGCATCACCGGCCCGACAAAGCTGACGTTCACAGGCAGGTCGCGGCGTGGGTACTCGAATCCGGCGACGGTGAACTGCGCGTAGTGATCGGCGTTGGCTGCCCCGTCCATGAAGAAGTCGTGCACGTCGGCGCCAGTGAGCGTGCGCATCATGTTCTCGACTTGCCGCTGCGGGCCGCGCAAGACGACATTCTTGGCGGCCCAGTTCAGGAACCGGTTGCGGGCTCTGCCCACGAGATCGGTGCGGGGCAGGATTCCGAGTCCCCACGGAGCCGTGTCCACGCTCGAGAGACCGAGGGGGAGGATGCCGCAGGTCACCACCGGGGGGCGGGGCCGGTCCGAGACCGCGAGGGCCCCGGCACCGACCACCGTGTACTCGGGAAGTATTGCGTCGGTCCGCTCGGCTGCTATCGCCTGCCGCAGTGCGGCGTATTGCGCGGGCGCCGGCGCGATGAACAGCCGGTCGACGCTATGCGCGATCGCCTTGACGCCCGTCGGACGACCACCCTCCGCGAGATCTTGGGCGAGCAGGGCCTGGTGATCGACCTGAGCGTCCGCTGGCCAAGGCAAGAACTCCGCCCCCGTCTTGCGCACCGCGTCGGCGAACCGATCGCCCGCGAGGAACCGCACGCGGTGCCCCGAGCCTATGAACTGCTCGGCGACGCCCAGCATGGGCGCGACGTGGCCGTCCGCGACGTTCGCTGCGAGCAGGATTGATAGCATCGCCCGAACCTCCTCGGCCCACTTGTCGTCAGGAGAATGCTGGCGCTCACACACAAGAGCGTCAACGGTACGACAAGCTCAGCAACGTGCGCTCGGAGCCCGGTCCGCAACGTGGGCAACCAGATCGGTGGTGGTGAGTCTGCTGGCCACATCGCTTGGGTGACCGATGTGGTCGTCTGGTTCCGGGACGGCCGCTTCGACTCGTAAGTTTGGCGCATGCAGCAGACTGTTACCGTCATCGAGACCGGCCAGCAGACCTCCAGCCACCTTCAATCGAGCCTCTCGACGCAGATCGCATCGATGACCGCGAAGGGTTGGTCGATCGTAAGTACTCTCGGTGTTCAGCCTCTGGGAGAGCGATGGCTTCGGTAACGGGGTCCTGGCCGTCTGGTAGCGACCGGGGTGGACAGAATCCGGCGATCGACCGTGGTCGTCATCCGGCGATACTGGTTCCATGAACTCGACCCGCGGCGGCCTGCCCCTGCTGATCGGCGGCGTGGTCGCGGCCGTCGTCGGCGTGGTGCTGACCGTGATCGACCAGCCCTCCCTCTGGTACTTCGCGCTGTTCGCCGCCGGCACGGTCGCGGCGCTGGTGGGCGTCGCACGGATGTCGCACGCCCGGGCCCAGCGACGGCGCAGCATCGACGACAGCCAGGAGGACGAGCAGGACACGCCGAGTTGACGACCGATGGGCCGGCGACGAGCGCCCGTCAGTCGTTGCCCGCCGACGTCTGCTGCGTCACCTCGCCGGTGTTCAGGTCGTCCATCAGGGTGGGGATGGAGGTCGCGACCGCCAGCACCACGATCACGGTCGTGAGGAACGCGAGCAGCAGCCCGCCGGCCGCTCGGTCGGTGAGCCGGGCGCCGGTATGGTGGCCCTCCGTCAGTTCGTTCATCGGGTTCGTCTCCAGTTCGCGTTCGGGTCACGCAGTCGGGCGACGAAGCCGCCCAGTTGATCCAACCCTGTTCTGGGGTCGGTGCACGAGCCCTTGACAGGCACGGACCCGGCGGATCAGAGCCAGTGGCGTCGCTTGAAGAGCACGTAGATGATGACGTCGACGACGACGATCACACCGGCGATGACGACCCAGCCGAACTGCCACTGCACGAGCGGCAGGTCCTTGAAGTTCATGCCGTAGAGGCCCGCGATGAGGGTCGGAAGCGCGAGCAGCGCGGCGAAGGCCGAGATGGTGCGCATGTCCTTGTTCTGGCGGGCGGAGACGTTGTTCTCGTGGCTGGAGAGGATCGCGTCGAGCGCCCGGCTCTGGTTGTTGATGAGCGCGGCCGTGCCGGCGGCGTCGTCGAGGAGGTCGCGGAGGTAGGGCACGATCTCCTCACGTCCGACCTTCGTCGATTCGAGGTGCCGCGTGCTCTCGCGGAGGGCGGCCGCGATGCTCGAGACGGCGCGGTCGATGCGACCGATGTCCTTGCGGATCTCGTAGATGCGGCGGTGGTCCTCGCTCGTGCCCTCGGAGAAGACCTGCACCTCGAGCTCCTCCAGGTCGGTCTCGACGTCGGCCGCGGCCTTCGCGTACCCGTCCACGAGGTCGGCCATGATCGTGTAGGCCGCCTTCATCGTCTCGTCGCGGAGCTTCGCCGGAGTGTGATCGAGGAGCTCGCGGAGGTCGGTTGCCGCGCCATCGACGCTCCGCTGCACCGTGAGCAGCCAGCCGTCACCGATGTAGAGGAAGGTCTGCCCGAGCACCAGGTCGTCGGTCTTGGTGCTGTACAGGATGCCCCAGAGCAGCACGAACAGGTGCCCCTCGAACTTCTGCACCTTGGGCTGCTGCCGACCCGACACGACGTCGGCCGCGGCGGTCGGATGGATCCCCAGCGCGCGCTGTGTCTCGTGGATCGTGTCCTCGTCGGGATCGAGGAGCGAGAGCCACACGAACGCGTGCTTCCGCTTGGCCGTGCCGATCACGCGTTGGAGGTCGTCGGTGTGGAGTCCGTCGAGCTCCTCGATGTCGGGCGTCAGGAGGTAGGCCCGGAGGGACTGGGGCGGCGCCTCCGCGGCATCCGATTCGGTCTGCTTCGGGTCGGCTCGCGTGTCGGTCATCGTGGTCCTCCTCCGGGCCGTCGCGCTCGGTTCCGGGTGTGACGGCCGAAGTCGAGGTCCGAACCAGCCCAGCATGCGCGACGGAGTCCCGGAACGGGGTTGCGCTCCCCCGATTACGGTGGAGGGCATGCGGGCAGGGCGCACGATGCCGGTTGAACGCGCGCGAGGCGCGGCCACGTGACCGACGCGGCGATCGAGGCCTTCGTCGAGCGTGTCGCGGATGCCGCGGCAGGGCCGAACAGCGCGAACATGTTCGACCACGCGGACCCGTCGAACGCCGTGCGGCGGCGCAACCTCACCCGGTACTTCGAGCAGCTCGCCGAGCGCGGCGCGTCGACGCTGCTCGTTGGCGAGGCGCCCGGATACCGCGGGATGCGGATCACGGGCGTGCCGTTCACGAACACGGCGATCCTGGCCCGCGGCATCCCGGAGTTCGGCCTGCTCGGGACCGCGAACGGGTATGCCCTGCCCGACCCGCTGCCGACGGTCGCGGCCGAGCCGACGGCGACCGTGATGTGGACGACGCTCGTCGAGCTCGACTTCGTGCCCGTGATGTGGAGCGCCTTCCCGTTGCATCCGCACCGGCCGGGCGCGCCGCTCACGAATCGGAAGCCGACGGCCGCCGAGACCGCCGCCTGGACATGGTCGTGGCAGGAGCTCGAGCGGATCCTCCCGATCGAGTCCGTCGTCGCGGTCGGCAACGTCGCCGCGGAGGCCCTCGCCCGGGCCGGCCGCGCGGAGCCCCGCGTGCGGCACCCCGCGCACGGCGGCCGCGCCGAGTTCACGCGCGGGCTGCGCGAGCTGCTCGACGATGGCGTGATCGGGTAGCGCTGTTCTAAAATCGAACACGCCGTTCGACTACCGAAGCAGGAGCCCATGCCCGCCGCCACTGACGAGACCACGCCCGGCACCCAGTCGCAGACGCTGTCGCGCGGCATCCGGGTGCTCGAGATCCTCGCCGACGCGCGCGAGCCGCTCTCGATCGACGAGCTGGCGCAGCGGCTCGGCGTGCACCGCTCGGTCGCGTACCGGCTGCTGCGCACGCTCGAGGCGCACCGCCTCACTGTGCGCGACGCGCGCGGACGCATCACGCTCGGGGCCCGGCTCGCCGCGCTTGCGGCAGGCGTCGCGCACGACCTGCAGGCCGAGGCGCTGCCCGAGCTCACCGCCGCGGCGAACGACCTCGGCATGACGTGCTTCCTCGCCGTGCTCGACGGCGACGAGATCGTGACCCTCACGAGCGTCGAGCCGCGCCACGCGATCGCGTCGGTCGCGCAGCGTCCGGGCACGCGGCACTCGATCGGCGTCGGCGCGCCGGGCAAGGTCATCCGCACCCTCACGCCGCAGGGCGAGTGGGGCGAGGTGGATGCCGCGCATCGGGCGGAGCTCGAGGAGGCCCGCACGCAGGGGTTCGCGATCAGCCACGACGAGGTCATCCCCGGCCTGCGGTCGACGGCCGTGCCACTGCAACTGCCGAGCGGACAGCCGGCCGCACTCGCGGTCGTCTACGTGTCGAGCGGACGCACCGACCCCGAGATCGCCGAGCGGCTCGCGGGCGCGTCGCGGTCGATCCGCAGCGCCCTCGGCGCTTGAAGGTCGAATCCTCGCTCACGCCGTCGCCGGCTGCGCCTCCTTCGCCGACAGGATCGGCCGGAAGAACGCCGCCAGCTCGTCCGTCGCCGCGAGCCGCAGCACGTTCGCCACGTACTGGTCGGGGCGCACCACCACGACGGCTCCCCCGCGGTCGATGCCGCGCTGCTCGAAGACGTCGTCGGCCGGGTCGGCGGCGTACACCTTCTCGTAGTCGGTGAGCTCGAACGGCCCGCTCGTCGGCAGGAACGCCTTCGGCACGGCGCCGAGGTCGACGTCGGTGTAGGCCTGCTGGTAGACGACCTTCACGTCGAACCACGCGTCGCGATCGGCCCACTCGGGCGTCGCCGCGATCGGCGAGTCGGGTGCGGTCGCCAGCCACTCGGCGAAGTCGGCGACGGCGGATGCCTCGCCCGCGCGCGCCGCGTCGGCGAACACGTAGATGCGCCACCGGCCGTCGGCCGTCGCGTGGTGGCCGAGGTGCACCGGGTTGCCGTCGCACACGCGCGTGACCATCGCGGACTTGAACCGCTTGCCGATCGGGTAGCCGTCGGCGAGTGCCTGGTGCTCCCCCGCCCCCACGATGAGCGACGGCGAGTACTGCGTCATGAAGCCGGCCGGGAACTCGAACGTCGCCGCGTAGAACTCCTCGAGCTCGTCGGGCGACGAGAACTCCTCGGGCTTCTTCGCCATCATCGACGACCACTGCTTGTCGAAGTCGATGAGGCTCTGCGCCACGACCTGGCGCTCGGCGGAGTACGTCGCGAGCAGCGCCTCGGGGGCGCGGCCCTCGAGCACGTGGCCGAGCTTCCAACCGACGTTCCAGCCGTCCTGCATCGACACGTTCATGCCCTGGCCGGCCTTCGCACTGTGCGTGTGGCAGGCGTCGCCGGCGATGAACACGCGCGGGGTGCGGGTGCCCGCGGCATCCGTCTCGACGTCGTCGAACCGGTCGGTGAGGCGGTGCCCCACCTCGTAGACGCTGTGCCACGCGACGTCCTTCACGTCGAGCGTGTAGGGGTGCAGGATCTCGTTCGCGCGGGCGATGACCTGCTCGATCGTGGTCTGGCGCACGTGATGGTGGTCGTCGAGGGGCACCTCGCCGAGGTCGACGTACATGCGGAACAGGTAGCCGCCCTCGCGCGGGATGAGCAGGATGCTGCCGGCCTCGGACTGGATCGACGCCTTCAGGCGGATGTCGGGGAAGTCGGTGACCGCCAGCACGTCCATGACGCCCCACGCGTGGTTGGCCTGGTCGCCGGCCATGTGGCATCCGATCGCCGAACGCACCCGGCTGCGCGCGCCGTCGGCGCCGACGACGTACTTCGCGCGCACGACGCGGGGCTCGCCCGCGTGCTCGCCGGCGGTGCGCACGAGGTGGACCGTGACGGGGTACTCGGCGCCATCGGCCTCGTCGGCGACCTCGAGGCGCTCGAACTCGTAGCCGTAGTCGGGCTTCGCCCGCGTGGGCGACTTCGCCATGACGTCGCCGAAGTAGTCGAGCACGCGCGCCTGGTTGACGAGGAGGTGCGGGAACTCGCTGACGCCCGCAGGGTCGTCTGGCGTCCGCTTGACCCGCACGATGCGCGACGGGTCGGCGGGGTCGGGCTTCCAGAACACCATCTCGGTCTGCCAGAACGCCTCGGCGATGATCTCCTGCGCGAACCCGAACGCCTGGAACGTCTCGACGCTGCGCGCCTGGATGCCGTCGGCCTGCCCGATCTCGAGCCGGCCGGGGCGGCGGTCGACGATGCGCGTCATCACGTCGGGGAACTGCGACAGCTGCGCGGCGGCGATCATGCCCGAAGGTCCGGCGCCGACGATGAGCACGTCGACCTCGTCGGGAAGCTCCTCGGGCCGGTCGAGGCCGACGCCCGCGGCGGGCTTCACCCGGGGATCTCCGGACACGTAGCCGTGGTGGTGGAACTGCACGGGCTCTCCTCACTCCATCGTGTGGCAACGATCGGTGTTCGATTATCGAACATGACATTCACATATCGCGCAGTTCGATGGTAAAGCCCGTCACCGCGTCGAGCAAGCCGAGCGGATGCCGCGCCGCCGAGGACCCGACGCGGCATCCGCTCGAGCCCGTGGACGCACGACGAAGGGCCCCGGTCCGCCCAGAACCGGGGCCCTTCCTCGCGCCGCATGGCGCGTGCCGGATGCTACGCGGCGGGCGTCAGTGCTCCGCTGCCCACGCGCACCCAGGCGGACTCGTGCTCCGAGCTCTGCTCGACCGCGGTGAGCACGCGCTGCACCTGCAGGCCCTCGGCGAACGTCGGATGCGGATCGACGCCCTCGACGATCGCCTCGACGAGGTCCTTCACCTGGTGCGAGAATCCGTGCTCGTAGCCGAGCATGTGCCCGGCCGGCCACCACGCGCCGACGTACGGGTGCTCGGACTCCGTGACGAGGATGCGCGTGAAGCCCTGCGTCTGGTTCGGCTTCGTGCGGTCGTAGAACGAGAGCGTGTTGAGGTCCTCGAGGTCGAACGCGAGCGCGCCCTTGTCGCCCGAGACCTCGATCGAGAGCGCATTCTTGCGCCCCGTCGCGAACCGGGTGGCCTCGAACGAGCCGAGCACCCCGTTGTCGAACCGCCCGGTGAAGATCGCGACGTCGTCGACCGTGACCTCGCCGTACCCGGCGGTCGCCGTGCCCGAGAGGCCCGATCCGCTGCCGAGCAGCGGGCGCTGCTTCACGATCGTGTCGACGACGCCCGACACGCGCTCGAGCTTCAGGCCGGTCACGAACTGCGCGAGGTCGATCGCGTGCGCGCCGATGTCGCCCAGCGCGCCCGACCCGGCGTGCTCCTTCTGCAGGCGCCACGCGAGCGGCATCTCGGGGTCGACGAGCCAGTCCTGGCGGTAGCTCGCGCGCACCTGCGCGATGCGTCCGACGGCGCCCTGCGCGATGAGGTCGCGCAGGAACGTCACGGCCGGCACCCGCCGGTAGGTGAAGCCCACCATGGCACGGATGCCCCGGGCGGCCGCGCGAGCCGCGGCATCCGCCATCGCCTCGGCCTCTTCGACGGTGTTCGCGAGGGGCTTCTCGCACAGCACGTGCTTGCCCGCGTCGAGCGCGGCGATCGCGATCTCGGCGTGCGAGTCGCCCGGCGTGACGATGTCGACGATGTCGATGTCGTCGCGGGCGATGACCTCGCGCCAGTCGGTCGTCCACTCGGCCCAGCCCCATTTCGCCGCCGACTCGGCGACGGTCTCGGGGTTGCGGCCGACGATGACCGCCATGTCGGGCTCGGCCGGGAGGCCGAACACGCGCGGCGCTGTGCGCCAGCCCTGCGAGTGGGCCGCACCCATGAAGCCGTGGCCGATCATGGCCACGCGCAGCGGCCCCTGAGCCTGTCGAAGGGCGGTGCCCTGAGCCTGTCGAAGGGTCATGCGAGCACCACCGCTCGCTCGACGGGCACCCGGTTGGTGACGTAGCGACCGGGGCCGCCGTCCACGCCCGGCATGATCTGCATGTAGAGGAGGCGCATGGTCAGCACGACCTCGACGGTGAGCTCCTCGTCGCGTTCGGGGACACGGCCGAGGTCGATCAGCACGTCGGGACGGTCGGCGACGAACCAGAGCGTGTCCCACTGCTCGGGCAGCTCCTCGATGCGGTACTCACGGCCCGCCAACGCGAAGCGCAGCCGATCCTTCGGGATCGCCTCGCCGTTGACGGTGACGGCGACGTCGTCGACGGCCGAGAGCCAGAGGCTGCGGTACCAGGGCAGCTGCACCGAGACGGCGATGCCATGCCCGGTGCGGCGGACGTCCTGCTCGGAGAAGAGCGAATTGTGCGTGGCCATGGTTGCCTGCCTTACTTGAACGTGTCGGTGAACGTCTCGTGCGGCACGGGCGGTGTCGGGTCGAGCGTCTGACGGGTCGAGGGGTTGTACGGGTGGTACTCGGTCGGCACCGGCTCGTCGGCCGGCGGCATGAAGACGGGCCTGCCGTCGTCGCCGAAGTACATGAGGTCGAGGTCGAAGGCGGCCTGGTTCTTCTCGCCGAAGCTGATCCAGTCCTCGTGGAACGGGGCGCGCGCGAGCTCGTAGCAGCGGAACTTCCAGATCTTCCACTCGCCGTCCTGGCGGAGGAAGTCGATCGCGTACTTGCACCACACCCAGTGCGCCCAGACCTTCTTGCCCTGCACCTCGCCGGGCGAGTACATGTCGGGGAAGGCCGTCGCGACCTCGGGATCGGTGAGCCCCGATTCCGTGCCGGCCATGATCCACACGCCCTTCGCGGTCTCGCCGTCGGCGGCGACCTCGATGACCGGCGTGGTCGTCGCGTGCAGGATCAGCTTGCCGACCGGCGTCGGCCGCCCCTGGTGGTAGCGGATGACGCTGTCGTAGTCGGTGTACTGGCCCGCGTTCGTGTACCGCGCACGGATGCCGGGCGTGCCGCGCTTCACCCACAGCGGGATGATCTGCTCGTCCTGGAACGCGTTGTGCAGGTACATGTATCGGTTGAAGAGGTTCTCGACGTCGCCCCGGTCGGCGGCACGGCGGGCGAGCCGGGTCGCGTCCTCCACCTGGCCGCGGAGCCGGTCGATCTCGGCCTGCAGGTCGGCGACGGATGCCTCGGCCACGGTCGCTGAGCCTGTCGAAGCGTCAGACATGGGCGGCCTCCTTCGCGGCGACGGTGTCTTCGATGGCGCGCCGCATGAGCGTGTGCTGCTTCTTCACGAGGTCGATGGGGTCGGCTTCGCCGAGGTCGGCGAATGCGTGGCCCTCCCACTCGCTGGAGAGGTAGCCCGTGTAGCCGCCGTCGACGAACTGCTTCACGATGCGCGGGATGTCCATCGCCGGTTCGTCGCCGTTCGCGTCGATGTCGTAGAACTTCGCGTGCACGTGGAAGATCTGCGGCATGATGTCGAGCCACTCCTCCGGAGGCACGAGCCCGTGCATGTTGAACGCGAGCCGAGTGAACGGTCCGAAGGTGAGCGGGTCGACACCCTCGCCGGTGAGGTAGTCCTCGAACTTCTGGTTGCGCACGTGCATAGGGGTCGGCTCGTGCCAGATCTCCTCCATGACCGGGAAGTGCTTCTCGTCCATGCCCATCTGGTTCAACGTTCGCAGCAGCATGGGCGAGAGGCTGTGCATGGTCGACGAGAAGTCGGCGGTGAAGCCGAGCCGGTCGCTCTGGAGCTCGTCGTACATCTCCCGCATCTGCAGCACCGCGGGGTCGTTCGGCCCGGAGGGCGCGTGGATCTCGTAGCCGAGGTACTGGTCGTACTGCTCCGCGAGCGGCAGCAGGCTGCGCAGCAACTCCTTGCCGTGCGACCGGATGACGACCTTCTTGAAGCCGAGGGTGTGCGCGGTCTTCAGCTGGCGCGCGAGGAAGTCGTGCTCCTCGTCGGGCGTCATGTCGCGGTCCTTGCGGCGCCCCATGTCGAGGTTGGTGCCGACGGCGCTCGCCTCCAGTCCGTACTTCTCGAGCGAGTCGAACCAGAGCCTGACGAAGTCGGCATCCACGTCGGGATACGTGCGCAGCAGCTGGGCGATGTTGAACTCGACGCCCGGGCCGATGCCCTCGTCGTGCACCGCCTTGATGAGCGTCTCTGGGGTGTAGAGCCCTGCCGCGAACTCGCTGGTCATCGAGTACAGGGTGGTGCCCAGCTTGATGCCCGTTCCGGCGATGCCGTCGGTGATGTCGGTCATGCCTGGACCGCCTTCCTGAGATGGGTGTCGAGGATGCGCCGCGCCTCCGCGGCATCCGTGATCATGCGCGAGCCGGCGTCCTTCGCCGCCGATCGCTGCACGGCCTGCTCGGCCGCGATGATGTCGAACGGGCTCTGCCAGGAGTTCCAGTGCCAGCCCTCGTACTCGCTCGAGATGGCGCCCGAGTAGCCGTTGTCGACGAGGAGCTTCACGAGATCGCGCACGGGAACCGAAGGCTCCTCGCCGCGCTCGTCGATGCCGAAGAACTTGCCGTGCACGTGCCGGATCCAGGGCATGATCTCGAGCCAGTCGTCGACGCGCGCCGGGCCGAACAGGCCCGTGCCGTTGATGCCGAAGTCGATGCCGAGGTCTGGACGTCCGTTGCGGGCGGCGAGCCCGATGAACGCGCCGAACCGCTGGCCGTGCTCGGCCTGGTCGGCGGGCGGGCCCTGCTCGTAGAACGTGTTCCAGAGGTCGACGACCTGGGCGAGCAGCTCGTCGGAGGCGCCGCGTCGGCGGTACGCCTCGAGCAGCGACGGCGCGAAGCCCGTGACCGTGGCGCCCCAGTCCATCGTGAAGCCGAGGAACGGCGAGCCGACCTGTTCGTAGCGGTCGCGCAGCGCGAGGATGCGCGGGTGCGACGCGTACTGGTCGGCGTGCACCTCGAGCGCGAGCGTGACGCCGTAGCGCTCGGCGATCGGCGCGAGCTGCTCCATCGAGTCGGGTGTCAGCGAGATCTGCACGCGCGCGATCGGGAAGCCGAGCTTCGCGGCCGCCTCGATCTGGCGGCGCATGTACTCGATGAGCTCGTCCTGCGTGAGCAGGCGGTCGCGGTGGATGCCGATGTCGGCGTTCACCGCGAGCGACGTGGTGACGAGGCCGACCTCGTCGACGAGGTCGCGGAACCGGCCCGCGAAGCGGTCGTCGATCTCGGGGAAGCCGCGGAAGCTCGAGAAGCCGATGATCTCGAGGCCGGGGCCGTAGCCGTCGGCGGCGACCTTTCGCACGAGGCCCTCGAGGTCGTACTCGCGACCGTGGAACGCACGCGTGAAGCTGTAGAGGGTGACGCCCTGCACGGGCGTGCCGAGCTGAGTCATGCCACGACCTCCGGTCCCTGAGCCTGTCGAAGGGTCATGGTCTTCGTGTCGTGCTCCTCGATGTGGAGCACCTCGTTCTCGCCGATGACGATGTAGGGGATGTAGAGCGTGAGGTCGACGTCGACCTCGTGGTCGGCCTCCCCCGAGGCGACGGGCACGTCGCCCGACAGCACGACCGAGTCGGTGGGGAACCACCACTCCTCGGTCTCGTCGACGAGCTCCTCGAAGGTGAAGGTGCGGCCGTTCATGGTCCAGCGCAGCGAGTCCTTCGGGGCGTCGACGCCGTCGACGCGGAGTCCCGCGCCGGCGATGCACGATCCGGGCAGCGCCCGGTACCACGGCAGGCGCACCTCGACGGCGCTGCGGGCGCCGTCGGTCGTGAGCGTGCCCTGTTCGATGATGCGGTCGGGGATCACCGGGACCTCCTCGTCAGTGGCGGATGCATCCCGCCGGACTTCTTTGTCATGATTTTCTCATTCTAATGTCAGTTTTAGACATAAGCAACAGTTCGCCTTCGATTCAAGCGGATTCGGAGGCGAGATCGCTCGCGATCTTGCGTGCGCCCCGGATGGCCACCGCCACGCTCGTGAGCGTGGGATTGCAGGCCGTGGCGGTCGGGATGACGCCGTTGCCGGCGACGAAGACGCCGGGCGCGGCCCAGACCTCGCTGTCGGGACCGCACACGCTCTCGCCGTCGTCGACCGGGCCCATGCGCGTCGTGCCCTGGTAGTGCAGGGATGCACCGAGCGGCATCGTGAACGGACGCGGATCGAGCGGATCGCCGACGGCCGCACCGAGCCGCACGATCTCCTCGCGGGCGCGGTCGATGACCTCGTGATCGCGCTCGGTGAGGCGGTAGTGGATCCGCATCGCCGGCAGGCCATACGCATCGGTCGCGTCGTCGGCGAACTCGACGCGGTCGTCGCGCTGCAGGTCCTTCGCGCAGAAGAGGCCGAGCCCGACGATGGAGCCCGGCACGACCGGGTCGTCGACGGCGAGCGGCACCGGCGAGGCGTCCAGCTGCATGATCTGGCCGTGGAACGGCACGTCGTCGGTGAACGGCACCCAGCTGACGCCGCTCTGCTCGCTGAGCGCCCCCTCGGCGGCGACCTGCTCGCGGGCGCCGTGCGCGCCGTTCGACTCGGGAACGAGTCGCTCGGCGTCGCGGATGCGCGAGGCGAACACCACCTGGGCCTGGTCGTTGAGGTACCGGCCGAGCGCGTCGGGGCGGATGCCCGACGCCCATAGCAGCTGCGGCGTACGGAGCGCGTCGGCCGCCACGACGACGGCGCGGGCGCGGACCCGATGCGTCTCCCCCGTGCGGACGTCGCGCACCTCGACGCCGGCGGCCCGGCCGTCCTCGACGAGGACCCGCCTGACGAGCGACTCGTCGACGAGGTGGAAGTTCGCGTTTTCCCGGCTGGCATCGCCGAGCACCACGTCGGAGCCCGACCACACCAGGCGGCCGTCCTCGCGGCGGTGCACGGCGAGCGGCATCCGCTGCACCTGCGTCGCGGGCACGCGGCCCTCGTCGACGGCGGCGGCGAGCCGCTCGCGCACGACGGCGCCGAACGGCGAGCCGTCGAACGCGTCGGTCGTCACACCGAGGAGACGATCGGCCTCGCCGAGGAGGTCGTCGAGGTCGGGCAGGAACGCGATGCGCTCGCTGCCGCTCGGCCGCGGACACGCCGCGGTCCAGTGCGCGGCCATGCCGCCGACGTTCGTCGACATCGCGGCGACCGGCAGGCCGTCCTCGCCGGGGAACGCGTAGCCGTCGGCCAGGAGGAACGTGCCGGGACGCGCGCGGCGCTCGCCGCTCTTCACGGCGCCCGGGGAGTCCACGGTGTCGGCGCCCGCGCCCGGACCCTCCGACGCGCGCTGGGCCGCTGCGCGCCGGTCGGGGTCCTCGATGTTCTTCACGTGCGCGCCGGGCGGGTCCGACACGGTCGGTCCCGCCTCGAACATGGCGATCGTCAGGCCCGGCGCTTCCTCGCTGAGGATGCGCGCATACGCGGCGCCGGTCGGACCGCTGCCGACGATGGCGACGTCGACCGCGTCGGGGTAGCGCGCGGCGCGTTCCAGGTCGGTGCCGCTCATGCCGAGACCGACAATTCGCGGATGAGCGCGACGGATGCTTCGGACTCCTGCGTCGGGTAGTACTCGAGTCCGATCGGTCCGTCGTACCCCGAAGCGCGCAGGATGCCGAGGCGCTCGACCCAATCGAGCGACCCCGACCCGGGCTCTCCGCGGCCGGGAGCGTCGGCGAGCTGGACGTACTTGACGAGCGCGCCGGCGTTCGTGAGTTCGGCCGCCATGTCCTCGCCCTCGACGGCCGAGTGGTAGATGTCGTACAGGACGCCGAAGTACGGCGAGTCGACACCGCGCGCCACGTACACGGCCTCGCTCGTGCGGTCGAGCAGCGAGCCGGGGTGGTCCACCCGGATGTTCACGGGCTCGAGCACCAGCGTGATGTCGGAGCCATCGATCTGCGCGATCGCCTTCCGGTAGATCTCGACGAGCTCGTCGAGCTGGGTCTGGCGCTTCGCGCCCCCGAAACCCGTTCCGCTGCCCACGACGATCCGCGGGCAGCCGAGATCCCGGGCGATCTCGACGCCCTCGTCGAGCTTGCGATAGAACTCGGAGTGGTCCTTCGGCGGGATCATGAACTGCGTCCGCGGCTCCGAGAGCTGTGCGGTCAGCTGGGTGCCGGTCTCGACGAGCGCGGCCTTGAGCGCCGGGAGGTCCTTCGGCTTGGCGGGGGCGTCCACTCCCGTGGGGCCCCACATCTCGACGGCGGTGAAGCCGGCGGCGGCGGCCGCGCGCACGCGGTCGTGGTAGTCGCCGGCCTCGGTGAAGAGGAGTTCGATGTTGGGTGCGAGTCGGTACACGTGCGTCTCCTGGGTTCAGAACATCGGGTGGTCGTGGGCGGCATGCACGGGGACCTGCTGCAACACGTCCCAGTGCTCGACGATCCGGCCGCCCTCGAATCGGTAGATGTCCGCGACCGCGGCGTCCGGAGCGCCTGGTCGGGAAGCCTTGAGGTGCACCATCGCGAGGTCCCCGTCGACGAGGATCCGCTGGACCTCGAACGCGGCGTCCGGCGAGTCGTCGAACTTGGGGGTCAGCATCTCGATCGCGGCGGCGGGCCCGTCGGGGATCGTCGGATTGTGCTGGCGGTAGTCGTCCGAGACGAGGAAGGCGAAGGCATCCGCTACGCGCTTCTGCGTGTAGAAGAGGTCGACGAACGTCTCGAACGCCGCCCGGTGGTCGGCGTTCATGGGATTCAGCCCTTCAGGCCGCCGGCGAAGCCCTGGATGAAGCGCTTCTGGGCGAACATGTAGAAGAGGAGGATCGGCACCATCGAGATGATCACGACGGCGAAGATCTTGTTCCAGGCCGAGACGAGGCCGCCGACGTAGGTGTACATCGCGACGGGCAGCGTCTGGGTCTCGGACCCGCCGAGGAAGATCAGCGAGTTGAAGAAGTCGTTCCAGACGATCAGGCCCGCGAGGATCGCGACGGTTCCGGTGGCCGGCGACATGAGCGGGAGCACCACCCGGAAGAAGGCCTGCGTCGGCGAGGCCCCGTCGATGACCGCGGCCTCCTCGTACTCCGTCGTCAGCCCGCGGAAGAAGCTCGCGTAGAGGAACACCGACAGCGGCAGCAGGATGCCGATCCAGAGCAGGATCATGCCGAGCGCGTTGCCCGTGAGCCCGACCGAGCGTGCGCCGATGTACAGCGGCACGGTGCCCAGTTGCGCGGGCAGGATGATCGCGATCAGCACCAGGTAGTAGGTGAGGTTGGTCCAGGTGCGGGTCCGGCGCGCGATCACGTAAGCCGCGACCGAGCCGAGGAGCACGAGGCCGAGGATCGCTCCGGCCGTGATGATGACGCTGTTCAGGATGCTCATCGGGATGCTGTTGCGACCCGTCGTCGTGAGCACCTCGACGAACGCGCCGAAGTCGATCGACGACGGCGGTGCGACGGCGCTCGTCGTGAGCACCTCCTCGTCGGGCTTCAGCGCCGTGACGACGAGCAGGTAGAAGGGCAGGAGCCCGATGAGCGTGACGATCCAGACGAGCACCTCGCGGACCGCGGTGGCCTTGGTGTAGCGGAACATGTCTCAGGCCCTTCCCACCGCGTCGCGGTCGCGGGTGATGTACTGCTGGAGGATGGCGAACGCCAGGATGATGACGGTGAGCACGAGCGCGAGGGCCGAGCCGAATCCGAACTGCCCGAGCGAGAAGGCCTGCTTGTAGACCTGGGTCGCGAGCGTCTCGGTCGCGCCCGCCGGACCACCGCCGGTGAGGGCCAGGATCTGGTCGAAGATGCGCAGGCCCTGGATGATGCCGAGCGTGGTCGCGATGGCGATCGACGGGCGGATGGCCGGGACGATGACGTAGCGGAAGCGACCCCAGATTCCCGCACCGTCGAGTGCCGCGGCCTCCTCGACCTCGATCGGCACGCTGGCGAGGCCGGCCAGGTAGATGACCATCGTGAAGCCGGTCTGCTGCCAGACGACGGTGATGAGGATGGCCCAGATCGACCACGTCGGGTCGGCCAGCCAGACCTTCTGCAGGCTCTCGAGCCCGATCAGGCCGAGGAACCCGTTGAGCGGTCCGTCGAACTGGAAGATGAACTTCCACACGTAGGCGACCGCGAGCGGGCTGAGCACGACGGGCATGAAGAGCAGCGTCCGCAGGATGTACCGCGACTTCAGCATGCGGTTGATCGCGAGCGCGAAGAGCAGGCCGAGGACGTTGGTGAGGATCACGGACGCGAAGGCGAGGAACAGCGTGTTCCACACCGCGCCGAGCAGGAGCGGATCCTGGAAGATCCGCTGGAAGTTCTCGAGGCCGACGAAGTCCCAGTCGCCGAGGCCCGTCCAGTTCGTGAAGGCGAAGAACCCGCCCGTCAGCGTCGCGACGTAGTGCACCGCGATCACCAGGAGGACGGCGGGCATGGCCCACCACCAGTGGCCGAAGCTGATCAGCGGCTTCTTCCCGCGCTTGCGAGGAGCCGGCGTGTTCCACGCCTCGGGCGGCACGGTGAGTGTGCGAGTGCTGCTCTCGTCGATCGTCACTGTCATCTGCTCTCTGACCTCGTCGTCACGCGCCCAGCTGGATCGGGCGCTATGGCCACTTTCGCATACTTGCGTCTGAATCACACATTAGTCATCTCGATATCGCGTATAAGTGTGGGGCGGATCCGTTCGCACGGTGCGGCTGGAAGGATGGCACCCCATGGAGTACCCGGCACCGATGCCCGTCCCGCCTGCGGATCCGCTCTGGGACGCGTTCGTCGATCCGCCGGATGACGCGCGGCCGCGAGCCTGGTGGCACTGGATGGACGGGAACGTCGATCCGGCCGGCATCGACCGCGACCTGCGCTGGCTGCACCGCGTCGGCGTGCGCGGCGTGCAGCTCTTCGACGGCGGAATGGGCGGGCCACTCGTGGTGCCCGAGGCCGTTCGACCGGGCATGCCCGAGTGGGACGAGGCCGTCGACACCGCCGCGCGCACGGCCGGGGAACTCGGACTCGAGCTCGCGGTCGCGACGTCGTCGGGCTGGAGCGCAGCCGGCGGGCCGTGGGTCGAGCCGGCCGACGCCATGAAGAAGGTCGTGTGGTCGGAGCAGGTCGTGCGCGGCGGCGCGCCGCTCGAGGTCGAGCTGCCGCCGCTGCCCGCGGTCGCCGGCCTCTACCAGGACTGCCCGCGGTGGGGTGCCGCCGAGCCCGGAGCCGCGTTCTCGGTCGACTGGCGCGTCGTCGCCTTCCCAGCCGACCCGGCGCACGGGGTGCTCTCCCCCGCCGCCGTGCGCGCGTCGGCGCCGATCGATGAGGCAGTCACCGGATGCCTCACCGACGCGTCGTTCGGACCGACGCTGTCGCTTCCCCGCGACCCCGACGGCCGGTCGTCGGCCTGGGTCGAGCAGGAGTTCGCCGAGCCCGTCACGGTGCGCTCGGTCGTGGTCGGGCTGCCGGGTCCGCGCGGCTTCGGGGCGGCGCCGCCGGCTGCGGCCGTGCTGCAGGCGAGCGACGACGGCGTGGCGTACCGCGACGTGGCCGAGCTCACACCGACCGCCGTCCCCGCCCGCACCGTGAGCTTCGCGCCCGTGACCGCGCGGCGGTTCCGGCTCGTGCTCTCGGGTGGGAGTGCCGCCGATGCGCTGCCGCCGGTCGCGCCCGGCGTGCGCCGGCCGCCCGTGCTGCGGAAGGCGTCCACGTTCGAGGTCTCCGAGTTCGCGCTCCGCGCGGGCGGTCGCGTGCATCACGCCGAGGTGAAGGCGGGCTTCGGCGTCGTGCCCGACTACGACGCCGTCGCCACCGACCAGGCCGCGCATGCGGCATCCGTCGACCCCTCGACCGTCGTCGACCTGACCGTGCACGTCCGCGACGGGGTCCTGCGCTGGGATGCGCCCGCCGGCGACTGGACGGTCCTGCGCCTCGGGGCATCCGTCACGGGACAGACGAACGGGCCCGCGCCGGCCGACTCGACCGGCCTCGAGGTCGACAAGCTCGACGGCGGGCGGGTGCGGTCGTACCTCGCGGTGCACCTGCGCCGGTTCGGCGTCGAGTCGGATGCCGCCGCGCCCGCGGCATCCGCGACGGCCCGCTTCGGGGCGCTGCTCAGCGACAGCATCGAGGCGGGGCCGCAGAACTGGACGGACGCGATCCTCGACCACTTCCGCTGGCGCCGCGGCTACGACGCGTCGCCGTGGCTGCCCGCGCTGGCGGGGGTCCTGGTCGGCGGACCCGACGACGCCGACCGCTTCCTCTCCGACTGGCGCCGCACGATCGCGGAGCTCCTCGCCGACGAGTACTACGGCACGCTGGCCGACGAGGCGCACCGCCGCGGCATGTCCTACTACGCCGAGGCGCTCGAGGACGGCCGGCCCCAGCTCGGCGACGACCTCGCGATGCGCTCGCACGCCGACGTGCCGATGGGCGCGATGTGGACGTTCGATCCCGACCACGGACCGCAGCCGACGTACGTCGCCGACCTCAAGGGCGCGGCCTCCGTCGCCCACGTGCATGGGAAGGCGCGCGTCGGCGCCGAGGCGTTCACGTCGTTCGACCGACCGTGGGCGTGGACCCCGCGGACGCTGAAGCACATCGCCGACCTGCAGCTCGCCCTCGGCGTCACGCGGTTCTGCATCCACACGTCGCCGCACCAGCCGCTCGCGACGCCCCCGCCCGGCGTCGCCCTCGCGCCGTTCCTCGGCCAGGCCTTCACCGTCAACGAGACGTGGTCGGCGCACGCCCGCCCGTGGATCGACTACCTCGCGCGGTGCTCGGCCGTGCTCGCCGCCGGCGCTCCGGCCGTCGACGTCGCGGTCTTCGTCGGCGAGGAGGCCCCGGTCACGGGCCTGTTCGAGCATCGGCTCGACACGAGCGTGCCCGAGGGCTTCGACTTCGACTACGTCGGACCCGACGCCCTGGCCGGCGTGCTGCGCGTCGACGGCGACCGGCTCGTCAGCGACGGCGCCGCCTACCGCGTGCTGTTCCTCGGCGGGTCCAGCCGACGGATGACGCTCGCCTCCCTCGACGCGATCGAGCGGCTGCTCGACGACGGCGCGACCGTCGTGGGCGAGCGGCCCGACGGCTCGCCGTCGCTCGGCGACGACCCGCGGGCGTTCGCGGAGGCGTGCGAACGCATCTGGGCGGTGCCACGGACGCGCGGCCGCGTGCTCGCCACGTCCGACCTCGGCCCGGCGCTCGCCGAGCTCGGCCTCCGGCCCGAGCTCGAGGTCGAGGGCCCACCGGTCCGCCGAATCGCCCGGGTGGTCGACGGCCGGCTCGTCACGTTCCTCGCGAACCCGTCGGGCGAGCCGATCGAGCTGCTACTGCGGCCAGCGGATGCCGCGACTCGCCTCGTCGCGTGGGATCCCGTCGAGGTGCGCTCGGTGCCCCTGGAGCCTGACCCGGCGGCCGAGGGCCGAACGACCCTGCGCCTGTCGCTGCCGGCGTTCGGATCCGTGTTCGTGCTTCCGTCGACCGAGCCCGAGGCGGCGCCATCCGTCGAGACGTCCGAGCCGGTGCCGATGGACGGAGCCTGGACGCTGTCGCTGCCCGGCCGCCCACCTCTCGCGATGCCCGACGGGCCCGGACTCTGGACGGACCTCGACGTCGCGGCACGCGGCTTCTCGGGCACCGGCACCCACCGGCTCGAGTTCGACCTCGACACCAGGCCGGCCGACGGGGAACGGCTCGTGCTCGACCTCGGCGTCGTGCGCGACCTCGCGCACGTCGTCGTGAACGGGCAGGACTGCGGCGTCGCGTGGACGGCGCCGTTCCGCGTCGACGTCACGGCGGCCGTCGCCGCTGGCCCGAACGTGCTCGAGGTCGAGGTCGTGACTCCGTGGCGCAATCGCCTGATCGCCGAGGCCGGCGCGCCGACGGGCGAGGTGTTCGAGCCCATGACGAGGGTGTTCGAGGCATCCGCCGAACCGCTCGATGCGGGGCTGGCCGGTCCGGTGCTGCTGCGCCGCATGTCGACCCCGCGCTGAGCACGACGAACCCCGGATCAGCGGGACTATTGCGCTGCATAAGCGATACTAATGTCAGAATCGTGCGAATGTGTGTCAGGCTGGATCTGCGGCCAGCGGCCGAGCCAGCCCAGGGCTGGCGACAACGACGTCACGAAAGGTCCGAAATGCCACAGCACCCCGTTTCCAAGCCCCTCCGGTGGTCGCTCCTCGTAGTGCCCGTCGCCGGAGCCATGGTCCTCGCCGGCTGTTCCGGCGGCGGCGACAGCGGAGGCAGCACCGACGGCGCAGCCGCCGGGTTCTCGCTCATGGTCGCCCAGGCGAACGACGCCGACGACTTCTACGCCCAGATGGCCAAGGCCTACACCGACGAGACCGGCACCCCGATCGAGGTGATCCCCTACCCCTCCGACGCGTACAACACGCAGGTCACCACGCAGTTCCAGGCCGGCAACGCGGCCGACGTCGCGATCCTCTCGCCCGGAACCGGCCAGCCGATCTCCGTGATCACGCTCGCCGAGGCGGGCTTCCTCGAGCCGCTCGACGACACCTCAGCGGGCGTCATCCCCGAGGGCACCGAGTCGCTCTACGAGGTCGACGGCAAGGTCTACGGCCAGCCCACCGCGCTCTCGCCCGTCGGCTTCGTGTACAACCCCGCCGCCGCCGAAGAGGTCGGCGTCGACGAGTTCCCGGCGACGTTCGACGACCTGCTGAAGGCCTGCACCACGGCCAAGGACGGCGGCAAGAGCTTCACCGCCCTCGCCGGCTCGGTCTCGTTCAACACCGGCCTCCTCGCCCAGATCATCTCGGCGACCCGGGTCTACGAGGAGACTCCCGACTGGAACGAGCAGCGCGCGTCGGGTGACGTCACGTTCGCCGACAGCGGGTGGAAGCAGACCCTCGAGGACATCGTCGCGATGAACGAGGGCGGCTGCTTCCAGGACGGCGCCGCGGGCGGCACGTTCGACTCGATCACCAACGGCATCGGCGGCGGCACGTCGCTGAGCGCCGCGGTTCCCGGCTCGGCCGCGACCTCGATCAACGCGGGTGCCGGCCTCGAGACCGACATCCAGGCGTTCCCGCCGGCCGACGACCAGGGCGAGTTCATGCTCGCGTCCGCCAACTACGCCTGGGCGATCAACGCCAAGGCCGACGACTCGGCCAAGGCCTCGGCGCAGGACTTCCTGGACTGGGTCGCCGAGCCCGCGCAGGCGCAGCAGTACGCCGACCTCTCGGGTGCCGTGCCGATCACCGGCGTGAGCGCCGACACCCTCCTGCCCGTGTACCAGCCGGTCGCCGACCTGCTCGAGTCGGGCGCCTACACCGGACTGCCGAACGCGACCTGGCCGAACCCGGCCGTCTACGACGCCCTCGGCGTCGGCGTGCAGGGCCTGCTCACCGGCCAGAAGACGGTCGACCAGGTGCTGCAGGAGATGGACGCGGCCTGGGACAGCTGATCCACCCGTCCGATCGATCGGTCGCCGCCCGGAGCCTTGCGCTCCGGGCGGCGACCCCGTTCTCCCCCGTTTCCAACGAGCACTGGAGCCGAGCATGAACCCCAGCCCGCGCATCCGCGACCTGCTCGGTCGCATGACCTGGGCCGAGAAGCTCGGGCAGCTGCAGATCGTGTTCCGCCCGTCGCTCGACGACGCAGCGCAGCTCGTACGCGACGGCATCGGCTCGGTGTTCTGGCCGCGGTCGGCGGCCGCGGTCAACTCCCTCCAGCGCGTCGCCGTCGAGGAGACCCGGCTCGGCATTCCGGTGCTCGTGGGGCTCGACGTCATCCACGGACACCGCACGATCGGGCCCGTTCCGCTGGCGCAGGCCGCGAGCTTCGACCCGCAACTGGTCGCCGACCTCGCGCGACTCGCCGCCGCCGAGGCCCGCTCGGCGGGCGTGACCTGGACGTTCTCGCCGATGCTCGACGTGTCGCGCGATCCGAGGTGGGGCCGGGTCGTCGAGGGATTCGGCGAGGACGTGCACCTCACCGCCGAGCTCGGCCGCGCGATGGTGCGCGGGTACCGGGGCGACAGGCTCGCGGCATCCGATGCCATCGCGGCCACCGCCAAGCACTTCGTCGGCTACGGCCAGCCTGAGGGCGGGCGCGACTACGACGCGATGGATGCCTCGGAGCACCGCCTGCGCAACGTGCACCTCGAGCCGTTCCGCGCGGCGGTCGATGAGGGAGTCGCGTCCATCATGGCGTCGTTCAACACCGTGGCCGGACGCCCGATGCACGCGAACCGGCGACTGCTCACCGACGTGCTCAAGGGCGAGTGGGGCTTCGAGGGTGTGGTCGTGGGCGACGCCGACGGCGTGCGCAACCTGCTTCCGCGCGGCATCGCGGCCGACCTCGCCGACGCGGTCCGTCAGGCCTACGCGGCCGGGCTCGACGTCGAGATGGGCGGCGCGCCATCCGATCTCCCGCCCGCGGCGACCGCGCCCGAGCTGCTCGACCCGGCACGCGTCGACGACGCCGTCGTCCGCGTGCTCGTGCTGAAGGAGGCGCTCGGGCTCTTCGACGACCCGTACGTGCCCGAGGACGCGGAACGGCTCGAGCCGACCGACGCGGCCCGACGGCTGGTGCGTCGGGCGGCCGCGCGCGCCATGGTCCTGCTCACGCACGACGGGACGCTGCCGCTGCGCGATCCGCGCCGGGTGCTCGTCACGGGTCCGTACGCGGAGTCCACCGACCACCTCGGCGCGTGGACGCAGTCGTTCGCCGCCCCGGCCGGCTCCATCGTCGACGAGCTCCGATCGCGGATGCAGCACGCCGAGGTGCGAGCCCTCCCGGGCGTCGGCTTCCTCGACGACGACACGTCGGGCATCGCGGACGTCGTGGCCGCGGCGCGCGAGAGCGACCTCGTGCTCGTCGCCGTGGGCGAGCCGAGCTCGCTCTCGGGCGAGGCCGCCTCGCGCAGCGACCTGCGGCTCCCCGGGCGGCAGGAGGACCTCATCCGGGCCGTCGCCGCCACGGGCACGCCGTTCGTCGTCGTGCTCGAGAACGGGCGACCGCTCGTCGTCGCCGACTGGATCGACCACGCCCCGACGGTGCTCGAGGCCTGGCACGGCGGCACCGAGGCATCCGCCGCCATCGTCGACGTGCTGCTCGGCGACGAGGAGCCCGCGGGCCGCCTGCCGATGTCGTTCCCGCGGTCCGTGGGCCAGGTGCCCGTGTACTACGCGCACGAGCGCACCGGCCGTCCGCCGACCGTGGGCGGCAGCCTCACCGAGACCACCGTCGACGTCGGGCTCCACGGACCCGACAACGTGCAGGAGAAGTACACGTCGAAGTACCTCGACCTCGAGCTCGGGCCGCAGTTCGCCTTCGGGCACGGGTCGGGCTATGCGACGTTCGCACACGGGGTGCCCCGGCTGTCGGCCGGCGAGCTGGGCCTCGAGCCCGCCGAGCGGGGCGACACCGTCACGCTCGAGCTCGACGTCACCAACACGTCGGCCCGGCGCGGCGACGAGGTCGTACAGCTCTACCTCGAGGACGTCGTCGCGAGCGTCGCGCCGCCCGTGCGTCGGCTCGTCGCATTCGAGCGGCGCACGATCGACCCGGGCGAGACCGTCACCGTGCGGTTCGAGCTCGGCACGGCCCAGCTCGGCTTCTGGGCGACGGATGCCGCGACCGCGCGCTTCGTCGTCGAGCCCGGGCTGTTCCGTCTCCACGTCGGGCCGACCCTCGACCGCACGCAGGCGGTCGAGCTCGTCGTCCGCGAGGTGTAGGGTCGTGGCCACGGCGGGTTCTCCGCGCCGGACCTCCTGATCGGCCGTCCACGCCGGCCGACGATGCGGGGGCAGAGGGGATGCGTGTCCCCGGTGAACGAGCGAGCAGTGCACCGTTCCCGTATCCGGCGGGCCTCGGTCGCGTGGAGTCCGGGCCGAACGCCGGTGGAGGACACGATCATGACCGCTCGCAAGCATCTCAAGCAACTCGTCCGCGACCGAATGCGCAAGACGGGCGAACGCTACACCGTGGCACGCCGCCACGTCGTCGAGGCTGACTCATCGTCATCGTCATCATCGTCGTCGTGGGAGCTGCGCGGCGGCGTCCACGGCGACACCGCGGCGCTCGCCAACGTGCTGGCCAACCTGGGCGTCGTCGCCCCGCACACGGGTCGACCGCTGACCGAGGCCATGGTGCTCGGCGTCGGCGGCGGGCTCGGCGCCGGCTACATCCTGTGGGAGTTCGACACGCTCCCGTCCCGCGCACGCGTGCTGACCCTCGGCTTTCGGCGGCTGTGGCAGTACCCCGACCGGTGGGTGCGCGGCACCGCCGAGCGGCTCGGCCTGCACACCGAGCTGCACGAGACCGGCGGGGCGAAGGGCGCCGCTGCGGCGCTCGACGCGCAGCTCGATCACGGACTGCCGGCGATCGCCTGGATCGACACCGAGACGCTCGGGCACCGCTTCGAGCCGGCCTGGCGCAGCGGCTACGGCGGCGATCCCCTGGTGGTCTACGAGCGCGACGGCGGCGAGTACGCGATCGACGACCGCTCGGCGGCGCGGATCATGGTTCCCGCCGAACGGCTGGCCGCCGCGCGTGCCCGTGTGGGCTCCTACAAGCACCGGCTGGTCACGATCGATCCCGACCGGATCGACCTCGACCTGGTTCCGGCGGTCGAGGAGGGCCTCCGCCTGCAGGTCGAGCACCTCGGCGAGACGTCGGACTCGTTCTCGCTGCCGGCCTGGCGCAAGTGGGCGCGGATGACCACCGACACGCGCAACCGGAAGGGCTGGCCGACGGTGTTCGCCGACGGCCGCGGCACCGGCAGCCTGCGCGCCTCGATCTACACGGGCGCCGGCCACGGCGCGAACCTGCGCGGCCTGTACGCCGACTTCCTCGACGAGGCGACGGAGCTGCTCGGCCGCGATCTCGGGTCGGAAGCATGGCGCACGGCCGCCGACGCCTGGGACCGGATCGTCGACGTCGCGCTCCCGCCCGGCGACGAGCTGCGGACGCTGATCGACCGCACCGACGAGCTGATCGCCCGCGGCGAGGACGCCTCCGAGGTGGCGGGGGCGCGGTGGGCGCTCCAACGCGAGCGCGACGACGCCGTCGACGAACCGCCCGCGGTCGGCGAGCTCGTGTCGGCGATGTACGAGGCGGAGGTCGCCGCGCTGGCACGGCTCAGGTCGGCCGTGTGAGGCTTCGCCGGTCGGACGCGCCCGTCAGCCGCCGAGCACCCGGTACGTGAATTCGCGGAACCGCACCGCGCCGTCGCCCGCGGCGTAGAGCGCCGGTCGCAGGCTCTGCAGGTCGCCCATCGTGTTCGCGTGGTAGCCGGAGGTCTCGTAGCGTACGCCGTGCCGCACCCAGTCCTGCCCGGGCAGGCGGTACCACCCGGTGACGATGTGCTCCTCATTGCGGATGCGCAGTCGCAGGCTGCGCGTCGGCTCCACGGGCTCCCGCCAGTGCGTGCGCGCGCCGCCCGAGTAGCTCAGCATCCGCTCGCCGTCGATCCCCATGCCGCAGAAGAGCCGATTGCTGAAGAAGAGCAGCAGGCCGCCCTCGAGCGAGCTCGAACCCGAGCCCGAGCCCGGCTCGAGCGACACCTCGACCTCCAGCTCGTACGAGTGGTCGCCCGTGACGAGGCACAGCGGCGAGGTGTCGGCGGGTCCGCCCCCCTTCGCCGCCAGCACCAGCCCGTCGTCCGAGCGCAACCGCTCCGCCTCCCCCGGTCCTGGCGCGTGGAACGCCCACCGCTCGCCGAGCTGGAGGGTCGCGAAGTCGTCGTCGAAGCCCGGGGCGGCGAGCTGTGGCGCCGCCCCGGCGGGGGCCTCCTGGGGAGCGCCGATGTCCAGGGCACCCGCCACGGGCCAGCCGTCGTCGGTCCAGGCGATCGGCTCGAGCAGGATCTGTCGGCCGAGCGTGCGGTACCCGTGCTCGTAGCCGTGCGAGACCATCCACCAGGCATCCGCCGGCCCCTGCAGGATCGTGGCGTGCCCGCGCGACCACCAGCGCTCGTCGGCGTGCTGCGTGCGCGCGACGGGATTGTGCGGGCTGTTCTCCCATGGCCCGTGCACCGAGCGCGAGCGGGCCACGATGACCATGTGCCCGGTCGGCGGTCCGGCCGTGCCGCCGACGGCGCTGACGAGGTAGCACCAGTCGCCGCGGCGGAGCAGCTTCGGCCCTTCGAGGGCGTACGCCTCGGTCACCCAGTCGTCGGGATATCGCCAGCCGTCGTACACGTGCTCGAGTTCGCCGACCGTCGAGAGGCCGTCGTCGGCGAGGCCGATGCGCCGGATGCCGTTGACGAACAGCCACCGACGGCCGTCCTCGCCCACGACGTGCCCGGGATCGATGGCGCCGCGGATCCCGAGGTCGATCGGCTCGGACCACGGCCCGGCCATCGACGGTGCGTGGATCACGAAGATCGAGGCATCCGCCAGCGACGACCACGGCGTCGGGATGAACGGGATGTAGATGAGAAAGCGCCCGTCGTGCTCGGCGATGTCGACGGCGAACGTGCTGCCGAGCGGCTCGGGCAGCGCGGCGGTCTCGAACGTCCAGTTCACGAGGTCGGTCGAGCGATACAGGAGCAGCCCGGGTGCCGACTCGAACGACGAGTACGTCATCCAGTACTCGTCGCCGACGCGGATGATCGCGGGGTCGGGGCGGTCGCCCGCCAGCACCGGGTTCGTGAACTCCGTCATGCGCCGGCTTCCGGTCCACGGATGCCGCGGCCGATCCACTCGGCCACGGCGTCGATCGTGCGCAGCGCGCCGGCGTCGCCGGGCTGGTCGATGTGCCCGTGCCGCGCGCCCGCCTCGAGCCGCAGCTCGGAGTCGACGCCCGCGGCCGCAAGGGTCGCGGCGAACGCCTCGCCCGAGGGACGCAGGTCGTCGAGCTCGCACACGACGATGAGCGTTCGCGGGAACCCGTGTCCGTCGCCGAGGCCCGCGAACGCCTGCGGGTCGGCGAGCGCCTCGGCGGAGCCGGCGAAGTTCAGCGCGAGCTGGCCGTGCGGCGAGTCGAGGTCGACGTGGGACGAGGCATCCGGCCCGTTGGGGTGCACGACCGGGTAGACGAGCACGAGGCCGGCCGGCAGCGGCTCTCCCGCGTCGCGGAGTCGCGTGACCGCGCCCGACGTGAGCGTGCCGCCGGCGCTCGCACCGCCGAGCACGAGCGCGGCCGCGGGCACGCCGAGTCGGTCGGCGGCGACCGCCCGCACCCACTCCCACCCGGCCAGCACGTCGTCGGACGGCACGGGGTGGTGCACGTCGCCCAGGCACTTCGCGTAGTCCACCGATACGACCGGGATGCCGCGTGCCGCGAGCTCCCGAGAGAACCAGTTCGACTCGGGCATGTCGAGGTGGCCGCCGATGAAGGCGCCGCCGTGTACCCAGACGAGCGCCGAGCCGGTCGGCGTCGCCGCGGCATCCCGGTAGACCCGGACCGGAACCGGACCGTGCGGCCCGCGCACGACCTCGTCGACGGCCTCGACGCCCGCGAGGTGCGGGAAGCGCCGCACGAGCGACGCCGTGTCGATGTCGGGTCGCGGGTCAGCTGGCTCCCCGTGCTCGGCCAGCCAGCGGATGGCGTCGGGCACCGGCAGCCGCCGGAAGTCGGCAACGCCGGCGGATGCCACGTCGGTCACGTCCCGCTCCTCGGTGTCGGTCGTGCGGCTCACGCCGGCTGCAGGGCGCGCATGCTGCGGCGGATCAGGTCGTGCTGGCGGCGCACGAGCAGCAGCGGGTCGACCTCGGCGAGCTCGGCGAACGCGTGGCCCTCCCACTCGCTCGACCAGTAGCCGCGGTAGCCGCCCTCGACGAAGACGCGCACGAGCTCGGGGTAGTCGATCGCGGGCTCCTCGCCCTGCTCGTCGATGTCGTAGAACTTCGCGTGCACGTGGAGGATCTGCGGCATGATGTCGGCCCACTCGCGCGGGTCGACGTGGCCGTGCATGTTGAACGCGAGGTGCGCGAAGGAGCCGAGGCGACCCGGGTCGAAGTCTCGCCCGCGCAGGTAGGCGATGAACTCCTCCTGCCGCTGGCGCATCGGGGCGTCGGTCGCCCAGATGTCCTGCAGCACCTGCACCGCGTCGTCGTCGAGGCCGGCCCGGCGCACGGCGCGGAGCAGCGTCGGCGACATGCTGTGCATCGTCGCGGAGAAGTCGGCGACGAAGCCGAGCAGCGGCGAGTCGAGCTCGGCGTAGACGTCCCGCACCTTCAGGATCGGCTCGGCGTTGGGACCCATCGGCGCGTGGATCTCGTAGGCGAGCTTCAGCTCGAGCTCCTCCGCGATCGGCAGGAGCCGGCGAAGCAGCTCGGGCTTGGCGCTCTGGATGCGCACGAGCGGGAAGCCGAGCCGCTTCGCCCCGCGGAAGAGCGTCTCGCTGAACGCGAACTCCTCGTCGGGCGTCATGTCGCGATCGCGGCGGCGGCCCATGTCGAGGTTCGCGCCGAACGAGCTCGCGTCGAACCCGTGCCGGTCGAACGCCGACCGCCAGGTGCGCACGAACTCGTCGGACACGACCGGGTAGGTCGGGAGCACCTGCGACGCCACGATCTCGATGCCCGGGCCGATGCCGAGCTCGGCGACGCGGTCGAGCAGGCCTTCGAAGTCGTACCAGCCCGCACGGAACTCGGCACTCGCCGAGTAGAGCGTGAGGCCGAGCTTGAAGGGGTCCTCCTCGGCGGCCGGCGCCGGCGACGACACGTCCGCGACCTCGGTCAGCTCCGCCGGCGGCGCCGCGTCGTGGTCGGTCGCGGTGAGCGTGAGCGCCTGGCGGACGACGTTCGGCACGTACATGCCGGGGCCGCCGTCGGCGCCCGGCGCGATCTGCATGTACGGCAGGCGCAGCTCGCCGAACAGCTCGACGTCGTGCGCCTCGCCGAGCGCGATCGGCTCCGCGCGCTGCACGATGAGCAGCGGGTGCGCCTGCAGGTACCAGAGCACGTCGTGCTGCGTAGGCAGCTCGTCGAGCGCGTACCGCACGCCGTCGAGCTCGAGCGAGAGGTCCGCGGCATCCACCGGCTCGCCGTCGACGGTGAGGCCGAGCGTGGAGACCGACGAGAGCCAGAGGCTGCGGTACCAGGGCAGGGTGAGCGAGAGGGCGAGCCCCTCGGGGTGCGTTCGCAGGCTGTCGTCCTGGATGAGTCCGTTCGGCATGTTGCGTCCTGTCTGTGTGGTGTGTTCGATGCGGGTGCCGCGGCTCAGAGCCCGGCGACGACGCGGCGGATGAGGGAGTGCTGGCGGCGGACCTGCTCGATCGAGCGCCACGGGGTGCGCTCGCCCTCGTACTCGCTGGAGAGGTAGCCGGTGTAGCCGGCGTCCTTCAGCCCGCGGAGCACGGGCTCCCAGGGGATCTGCTGGTCCTCGAGGTGCTCGTCGATGTCGTGGAACTTCGCCTGGATGAACACGACGTACTTCGCGATGCCGGCGATGTCGGCCGGGTCCACGCCGATGCCGTCGAGGAACGCCGGCCGCTGCCCCGGCAGTTCGCCGGGCCGCAGAGGGATCGGGCGGTCCTGGAAGATGCCGGTGTCGAGCAGCAGGCCGAAGTGCTTCGTGCCGGTGCGCTCGATGAGGTCGACGTAGTCGTCGACGACCGGGTGCTTGATGGGCGTCGGCGAGTGGATCTCGGGGCAGATGACGACGTCGAGCTCGGCCGCGAGGTCGAGCGAGCGCTCGACGGACTCGGTCCAGATGGGGTCTGGCACCAGGTCGCTCGAGACGACGCCGATCTTGGGCCGGACGAAGCGGAAGCCGAGGCGCTTCGCGAGGCGCAGGTCGCGCTGCAGCATGCCCGCGCCCTCCTCGACGGTGAGTCGACGGGCGTTCGGACCGCTCGAGTGCAGGCGGGTGTCGATCCAGGAGCCGTAGTTCGTCGGCTCGAGCCCGTACCGGTCGAGGAGCGCGAACCAGCGGTCGATCCACTCGGTGGTGGGCTCGGGGTATCCCGCGACGTGGCCCTCGCCCAGGATCTCGACGCCGGTCGCGCCGACGTCGGCGACGTGGGCGAGCGCCGTCTCGAGGTCGAGCACGGTGCCGTAGTCGGTCATGTAGCTGTACAGCGAGACGCCGTACTGGAACGGTCCGCCGTCACCCTCGGGCGAGAGCGTGATGTGGCGAGTGACCCGGTAGGTGCTCGGCTGGTGCTCCTCGGGGATGTACGACATGCGCAGGCGGAGCTCGATCGAGACCTCGTGGATGCCGTCCGGCAGCCCGCCCTCGAGCGGCACCGTGACGATCGCCGCGTCCTCGAGCGGCCACCGCACGCCGTCGGCGTCCCAGAGCTCGGCGAGCGTGTACGTGCGACCGCCGAACGTCCACAGCGGCACGTCGGGACCGACGTCGACGAGGTCGCCGACGCGCACGGCGATGCCGTCGATGAGGGACGCGGCCATGCCCCGGTAGGAGGGCATCCGCACGCGGAACTGGAAGCCGGTCACGCGTCCGCCCTCCCGGACGTTGCGGAAACCGGTGGACTGGAGGAGGTCTCGCTCGAGAAGCACCTTCGCTCGCTCTCTCTGGGTTCGGTGGGTGATGGTGTCAGGCCGTGACGGATGCCGCGGCATCCGCTCGCAGCTGCTCGACGGCCTTGCGGGCACCGCGCACGGCGATCGCGACGCTCATGAGCGTCGGGTTCATCGCGGTGGCCGTGGGGATGAGGGCGTTGCCGCCGACGACGAGGTTGTCGTAGCCCCAGACGCGCGACCACGGGTCGGCGACCGAGGTGCCGTCGTCGGCGTCGCCCATGCGCATGGTGCCCTGGTAGTGCAGGCTCGAGCCGTTCGGCATGAGCCGCGGCTCGGCGACGAACACGCCGAGCGCGCCGCCCGCCCGCCGCAGCCGCCCGGTCGCGGCCTCGATCTCCTCGAGCTCGCTGGAGGTGAGCTCGTACGTGATCGTCATGTTCGGGAACCCGCGATAGTCGAGCTCGGCGTCGTCGAAGGTGACGGCGTCCTCGTAGCGGGGGAACTTGCGCATGCCGTAGCCCATGTTCACGTAGCCCCAGCGGTTCTTCGCGTGCGGCGCGTCGTCGGGCATCGGGAAGGGCGTGTTCTCGGAGTACATGACCTGCAGCGAGAACGGATGTCCCGGCTCCGAGAACGGGATGCGGTTCACGGCCGCGACGGGGTCGGCCGGGTTCGACGCCCGGCGTGCGAGCTCCTCGTCGAGCTGGTCCTCGGTCGCGAAGCGGCCGATCTTCTCGGCATCGAGGGCCACCGTGGAGATGACGACGGGGTGCTCGGTCAGGTAGTGCCCGAGCGCGGTCGGACGGATGCCCGAGGCCCACAGCAGCTGCGGCGAGCGGAACGCGTCGGCGGCGACCACGACGAGGTCGGCGGGCACGAAGCTGGTCTCCTTCGTGCGCAGGTCCTCGACCGTGACGCCGGTCACGTGGTCGCCGTCGTGCTCGACGCGGCGCACGAGCGTGAGGTCGCGAAGTTCGAACCGCTCGGACAGCGGGTCGCCGGCCTCGATCAGCGGCCCGAGCACGACGTCGGCCCCGGCCCAGCGCATCGAGCCGTCGGGCTGCGGGTCGCCCGCGACGGGCAGCGTGCCGGGGCCGTAGCCCTGGGGCAGCTCGCCCGCGAACTCCTCCTCGAGCAGCGAGCGGATGCCGCCGCCGACCGCCGAGTCGGCGAACGCGGCGCTCTGCGCGTGCAGCAGCTCTTCGGCCGTGGCGATGAGGTCGTCCCACTCGTCGTCGGCGATGAACGCGACCTTCTCGCTGAAGGCCGGCCGCGGGATGGCGCAGGTCCAGTGCGCGCCCTGGCCGCCGACGTTCGTCGCGGCGGCGGCGGCGGGGAAGGTCGGCGCGTGCGCCGAGCCGTCGCCGCCGAAGTCGAACAGGTGCGTGCCCTGCCGTGCCGTGAACATGCCCTCGACGACCGTGCCGCCGGGGATGCCGAGCGACTCGCGGAAGTCCCCCGCCTGCGGGCCCTGCGACCGCTCGCGGGCGCGCGCCTTCTCGGTCGGGTCGGCGATGTTGCGGACGCTCTCGCCGGGGATGTCGGTGAGCTGGGGCCCGGCCTCGAACATGATGACGCGGGCGTCGGGCAGGCCCTCGAGCAGCAGCCGGGCGTAGGCGGAGCCGATGGGCCCGCTGCCGACGACGGCGATCGTGGGGTGGTTCGACATGGGGATCTCCTCTTCCAGGTCGGGCGGGCTCAGGCGGTGAGCGGTTCGGATGCGGGGTCGGTGGTGGGCTCGGTCGGTTCGGCGGCCGGCTCGAGCTCGTCGGACAGCTGCCCGGCCGGCAGCAGCACGGCGGCCACGATGCCGAGGGCGTAGGTGACGGCGAGGGCCAGGAACACTGGGACGAACAGCCCGCCGTAGAGCTGCGCGACCTCCGCCTGCACTGTCGGCGTCGACTGCTGCACCAGCTGCGGGGTGAGCGTCGAGGCATCGAGGCCGGCGGGCAGCGCCGCGGCGACACCCACGCCGATCACGCCGCCGATGACGGCGGTCGCCACGGTGGAGCCGAACTGCCGCACGAGGTTCACGGTCGCCGTGATCGTGCCGGTCTCGCTGCGCGGCACGGCGCCCTGCACGACGGCGACGACGAGACTCATGAACGCCCCGGTGCCGATGCCGACGACGGCCATGACCGCCATCGGCACCCACAGCGGCGTGCCGACCGGCAGCAGCGCCATCGCGAGCAGGCCGACCGCCCCGAGCGCGGTCCCGGCGATCGGGTACACGCGGTAGTGCCCGGTGCGGCTGACGAGCCATCCGGTCGCGAGGTTCGACACGAGCATGCCGAACACCGTCGCGATGGGGACGAGACCCGACACCGTGGCGGTGGTGCGATAGGCCATCTGGAAGTAGGTCGGGAGGTAGGCGGTGACCGAGAACAACCCGACGCCGATGATCGCCGAGAGCGCGACGCCGGCCGCGACCGTGCGATCGGCGAACCACCTGAGCGGCACGATCGGCTCGGGTACGCGCAGCTCGATGGCGAAGAACGCGGCGAAGCCGATGGCGGCGAGCACGAAGGCCACGAGCGCGGCCGTGACGGCAGCGGGATCGCCGATCCACGTGACCGCGAGCACGAGGGCGACGAACGAGAGCGTGAAGACGATGGAGCCGGCGACGTCGAAGCGACGGCGTGCGCCAGGCTCGATGTGCGGGATCGCGAAGGCCGCGAGCGCGAGCGCGGCGAGGCCGAACGGCAGGTTGATCCAGAACACCCATGGCCAGCCCCAGTAGTCGGTGATGGCGCCGCCGAGCACCGGGCCGACGAGGATCGCGATCGGGAACGCGGCGCCGATGATGCTCATGTACTTGGGGCGGTCGCGAGGGGTCGTCACGTGCGCGACGATCGTCTGCGACATGAGGTGCAGGCCGGCGGAGCTCATGCCCTGCGCGACGCGGGCGATGACGAGCTGCGTCATGTCCTGCGCGAAGCCGCAGGCGAGCGACGCGACGAGGAAGACGACGAGCGACGCCAGGAACACGAGGCGCGGACCGACGAGGTCGCCGACCTTGCCGAGCACAGGCAGGAGCACGGTGCTCGCGAGCGTGTAGCCGACGACGACCCAGCCCATCTGCTCGAGCGCACCGAGCTCGCCGGCGACGGTCGCGAGCGAGGTCGCGACGATGGTGTGGTCGAGCGCACCGAGGATGGACACGGTCAGCAGCGACGCGACGAGGAGGCGGAGCCTCAGCGGAGAAAGCGACATTCGTTGATCGCCCGAACGATCGGGCCGTCGACGCGACCGGTTGTGCCCTCCTCCGCAGCGTCACGGTGAGGATCGGATCCGACTGGATCCCGACGTCACGTCGATTCTAGACGATCTTTCGTCTGATTTCAACCAAAGAGCGACGATTCCGGGACGAACGGTGCGATCGTCTCCGCCGCCGCCGCGTCGTGCAGCAGGTCCTCGAGGTCGGGAAGGCGGGTCACTCCCGACGTCACCGCGTCGACGGCCCGACGCAGCGCCGCCCGCTCCCCCTCCTCGAACCGGGTGGGCGCGATCGTACGGCCCGCGGCGGTGCTCGTCACGACCTCCCAGCGCCCCATTCCCTCGTCGATCTCGACCTCGGTCGCGGTCTCGCCGAGGGCGCGGACGCGCAGCAGCTCGCCCCGCGGTTCGGAGGCGGCGAGGATCAGCGACCCGACCACCCGCCCGTCGCCGACGGACCGCAGCATCGCCGCGCCGCCGCGCGAGGTCGCAGCCGTCGACGCGACCGCGAGGCGTTCGTCGCCGAGCGCTCGGATCCAGCCGACCGCGTCACGCACGATCGCGTGCAGCGCGGCGGTGGACCCGCGGGCCTCGGCGACCACGATCCGGGGCGGGACGCCGTCGCGCGCGGCGACCGCCTGCGCGACGAGGTCCTGGCGGAGGCGCGCGCGGTGCACCACGATCGGCACCGTCGTCCGCTCGAGCAGCTCGGTCGCCGGTTCAGCCGGCACCGCGCGAGGCTCGGACACCAGCACGGCGCGGGCACCCGCCTCCACGGCGGTCGCCGCGGCATCCCACCAGCCGGTGACGCCGTCGACGACGACGATCGCGCCGGACGCGGCCTCGACATCGGCGTCGGTCGCGAGCCGCGCTCGCATCGGCAGGCCGGCGACGGCAATCCGGTAGGCGTCGAACCTGGTGACGACGGGAACCGGCCCGGCGCCGCTCATGCCGCCACCCCGCGGCGCACCGCGTCGGCCGCCGCGTCGGCGAGGGCGATCGCGAACCGCGCGTCGTCGAGGATCTCGTGGTACTCCGTCGTCGCCGTCCCGTCGATCAGGGCGGCCAGGGCGCGCCACTCGCGCACGTACCCGTCCTCGGCGTCGCGCCGGTAGGTCGTCTCGCGCACGTCGCCGCCGCGCACGCGCACCACGGCGCTGCCCGCGTGCACGAAGGCGGGCGGGAAGTCGACGTCGACGCGGTCGACCGCGGTCGCGATCGAGAGCCGCCACACCGGGTCGGGGCCGTCGGGCAGCATGAGGGCCGTGAGCAGCACGGGGATGCCGCTCGACCTGAAGCCGACCGTGTACCCGATCGGCGCGAGCGCCGCCGCGAAGTCGACGCCCTCGAGGTCGGGCGCCAGGTCGCGTACCGCGGGCAGGTCGTGCACGGCCAGCCCGACGACCAGCTGGCGTACGACGGATGCCGCGACCTCCGGGTCGGCGAGGTCGGGCGCGCCACGCGCGCCGCCGGCTCCGGTCGCCGCGGGCACGGCGGCGAACTCGGTCACGAGCTCATGGAAGCGGCCGTTCGGCGGCAGCGCGACGGTCGCGGAGATCGAGCGGACCTCCGACTGCAGGGCGACGAGGTGGCGCTTCGCACGGTCCCATGCCTCGTCGTACAGGTGGTTCGTGGCGACGAGCAGCACGACGCCGGCGCGACGACAGGCGTCGACGACCTCCTCGGCCTCGGCCTCGCTGGTCGCGAGCGGCTTCTCGCAGAGGATCGCGCGCTTGCCCGCCGCGATGGCCTCGCGGATCTGCCGGGCGTGCTCGCCGGGCGGGCTGCAGATGGCGACGACGTCGACGGCCGGATCCGCGAGGAGCTCGGCCGTGCCCTGCGAGGCGGTCGCGCCGACCCGGGCGGCGAGCTCGTCGGCACGTCCGCCGCCGTTGTCGGCGACGTGCACGACGCTGAACAGCTCGCGCAGGCGCTCGAGGGTCGGCAGGTGCAGCGCGGCCACTCCCGGACCGGCACCGATCACTCCGACACCCCACGTCATGCGCGCACTCCCGCCCTTCATCGCCGTCGACTTCCGCCTCGACTATACAAAAGTTCCCGACCCGAATGTCCATAGTCGAGTCGAAATCGACGCTGAGTGACGTGGGTTGTGTCAGAATCTTGTGCATGACACGCGAGTCAACCCTTCGTTTCGGGGCACAGACCGATGAGGTCACGAGCCTGCTTCGCATCGTGAACCTCGTCCGCACCGGCGAGGCCACCACCCGCCCCGAGATCGGGCGCGTGACCGGCCTCGGCCGAGGCGTGGTCACGCAGCGCGTCGACCAGGCGATCGACATGGGCTTCCTCGCCGACGGCGAGTTCGGACCCTCGTCGGGCGGCCGAGCTCCCCGCACGCTCCGGTTCCGTTCCGAGCAGGGCCGCATCGTGGTGTGCGCGCTCGGCGCGTTGCACATCCGCGTGGGCATCGCCTCGCTCGACGGCGACATCATCGACCACAGCCACGAGCAGTGGGACATCGCGAAGGGCCCCGCCGAGACCATCGAGCAGGCGCTCGAGATGCTCGACGGCATCCTCGCCCGTCACCCCGACGTGCCGGTGTGGGGCGTCGCGGTCGGCATCCCCGGGCCTGTCGACTTCGAGAGCGGCCGCCCGGTCGCACCGCCGATCATGCCCGGCTGGAACGGCTTCGACGTGCGCCGCCGATTCGAGCAGCGCTTCGACGCGCCGACCTGGGTCGACAACGACGTCAACCTCCTCGTCTTCAGCGAGCGCGCGCGCCGCGACGAGGACACGCTCGACCTCATCTTCTGCAAGGTGGGCAGCGGCATCGGCGCGGGCCTGCTCTCGCGGGGGCGCATCCACCGCGGTGCGAACGGCGCGGCGGGCGACATCGGGCACGTCCGGGTGCGCGACTCCGACGCCCAGTGCCGCTGCGGCAAGATCGGATGCCTCGAGGCCGAGGCCGGCGGCTGGGCGCTCGTGCGCGACGCCGAGCTCGCGGTCGCCGAGGGCGGCGGCGGCGCGCTCGCACGCCTCGTCGACGGCGGGGCGCCGATCACGCCCGAGGCCATCGCCGTGTCGGCCATGGACGGCGACGCCCTGGCGATCTCGCTCATCCAGCGCTCAGCGCGACTCGTGGGCGAGTCGATCGCGGCGCTCGTCAACATGTTCAACCCCGGCGTGATCGTGGTCGGCGGCGCCGTCTCGTCGGCCGGCGAGGTGTTCCTCGCCGAGATCCGCCAGCGCGTCTACGAGCTCTCGCTCCCCCTCGCGACGCGCGACCTCCAGATCGTGCGATCGCTCGGCGACGAGAAGGAGCCGCTGCGCGGCGGCGCGGAGATGGTGCGCGAGCAGCTGTTCGACGCGACGTTCCCGCGCTGGTTCGCCGACGGCCGGCCGACGATCACCGAGGTCATGGCGGCATCCTGACCGGCTTCTTCCTTTTCAGACATAAGGGTGTACCTTTTCGTCTCAAGTGAGCCCACGCTCGCCGAGACACGAAGGAGTGCCATGCCCGAGTCGAAGATCCGGACGCTCATCATCACGGGGATGACGGACGTCCACCACGATTTGGCGGGCGACCACGCCGGCCCTCACGCAGCTGCTCGAAGGCACCGGCCGCTTCGACGTGCGCGTCACCGAGGAGTTCCGCGGCGCGTCCGCCGCCACGCTCGAGCCGTACGACCTCGTCATCGTGAACTACTACGGGCGCCAGGACCCGTGGCGCGACGTGCCCGAGGAGCGCTTCGGCCCCGAGGCCGAGCAGGCGCTCTTCGATTTCGTGGCGAGCGGCAAGGGCTTCATCGCCTACCACCCCACGCTCGCGGGCGGCGTCGGCTGGGACCCCGAGTACGAGCGCCTCCTCGGCGGCGTCATGCGCGAGACCACCTCGCGCCGCGCGCCGAACAACGACTTCCTGCTGCACACGGCGGAGGACCACCCGATCACGGCGGGCTGGCCGGCCGAGTTCCCGCACTACGGCGACGACCTCTACGTCGGCCTCGAGTGGCCCGAGGGCGTCCGGAAGACCGTCCTCCTCACCGGCTGGGACAACCCCCTGCGCTACACACAGGTGCCGTCGCAGTGGCGCGCCCTTCCCGGCATGGGCGAGGAGCATCCGGTCGCCTGGACCGTCGAGTACGGCGCCGGCCGTGCCGTGTCGATCGGCATCGGCCACAACGTCGCGGCCATCGGCCACCCGGCCTTCCGCGCCCTGTTCCCGCGCAGCGCCGAGTGGGCGGCGACCGGCCGGGTGACGATCCCCACCCCAGACGACCTCGGCGAGGCGGTCGAGGGTGGCGACTGGTGGCCGACGACGCTCGAGCCGATGGTGCGCACCATGTTCGACGAGTGGGTGGCCGCCGGCGAGCCCGCGGCGCAGAAGTAGGCGATCGTGAGCCTCTCCGCGCTGCGCGACGACGCGCTCACCCGCACGCCCGACGGCTTCGCACTGCGCGTGGGCCTGCCGTGGATCCGTTCGCTGCCGCTCGCGAGCCTGTCGGACCTCGAGGTCGCCGTCGACGGTGCGCCTGTCCGCGGCATCCGACTGCGCGTCGGCGAGCGGCTCGTGACCGACACGGCCGACGTCACGGGCTGGTGGTACGTGCAGGACCGCCTCGTCGTCGAGGGCGACCGCCCGCTCGACGAGGGGCCGCACTACGTCGCGGTGTCGTTCCGGCTCGCCGTGCCGTACCTGCAGGCGGGCCCCGACGGGCCGCTCGAGCTGCCCTTCCGCACCGAGCGCACGCTGACCGCGGATGCCGCGGCCGGAGCCTTCGCCGGACGGGACGTCGCATGAGCGCTGGCACGTCGACCACGCACCGGGCCGGCACCCCGGAGACCACCATGCCCCGGCTGCCCGACACCTGGACGCTGACGGCGAGCGCATTCAACTGGACGCCCGACGTCGTGCGCGCCGAGCATCCGGCCACCGACATCGCGGTGGGCATCGTGCGCGGAGGCGTCGCGCCGGTCATCGAGCTCGAGGCCGGCCAGGCCTGGCGCTCGTTCCCCGATCCCGACGACGGCGAGGTCGATGCGCTCCGGCGCGACCTCGAGGCGGCGGGCGGCCGGGTGAGCATCGTGGGGGCGAGCATCGACGACTGGGCGCTGCCCGAGCGTCGGCGTCGCGACGACGACGAGCGGTTCGCGTTCCTCGTGCCGCAGCTGCGCGCCGCGAGCCGGCTCGGTGCGACCGGCGTTCGGCTGCCGATCGGCCAGGCGGGCCCGGCGCTGCTGCCGCGACTCCTGCCCGTGCTGCACGAGCTCGACCTCGTGCTGTTCGAGGAGGCTCAGGGCCGGCAGACGCCGTCGGATCCCGGCACCGCCGCGGCGTTCGAGGCGATCGCCGTGATCGACGACCCGCACGTGCGCGTGCTCATCGACCTCAGCATGCTCATGCCCGCGCTGCCCGTGACCTACGTCGAGGCGCTCGCCGCCGCAGGCGTCTCGCCGACGCTGCTCGAGCGGATCGCCGCGGAGTGGCGCGATCCGGCCACCGCCGAGGTCGTGGTCGCCGCGCTCCGCGCCGGCGAGGTGCCGCACCAGGCGCACACGCTGTACATGGACATGCTCGTGCGGTTCGGCCGTTCGGACGCCGCAGTGCTGCACGACGTGCTGCCGCTCGTCTCCGGATTCCACCTCAAGTTCTGGGACCTCGAGGACGCCGACGGCCGGGTCTCCGCGCCCATCCGCGACCTCGGCGAGCTCCTGGCGGGCGGCGCCTTCGCCGGCACGCTCGCGAGCGAGTGGGGCGGCCACGAGTGGCTCGATGACGACCCCGGGGAGATGACGCGCCGGCACCTCGCCCTCGCCCGCGAGGCGCTGGCCGAGGGGCTGGCGCGCGCGTGAGGCGGATCCCGATCTCGACGCTCGCGCGCGTGATCGTCGACAACGACTTCGCCGGCGACCCCGACGGACTCGTGGCGCTCGCGCACCAGCTGCTGACCGAATCGACCGACGTGCGCGTCGTGTGCGGCACGTCGCTCGAGCCGCCGCACGGCCTGCCCGGGGGCGGACGCGGCGCCGCGCGAGCGGTCGCCGAGGAGCTCATCGATCGCCTCGCTCCCGTGCGACGGCCGCTCGTGACCGAGGACACGAGCGATCGCTTCGCGGACCTCGCCGAGCTGCCGGCCGGTGCGGCGGCGATCGTCGAGGAGGCGAACCGGGCGAGCGACCTGCCGCTCTTCGTCACGTGCGGCGGCCCGCTCACCAACGTCGCCGCCGCGCTGCGCGCCGACCCCTCGATCGCCGAGCGGATGACGGTCGCGTGGATCGGCGGCGGCGACCATCCGGCCGGCGGCTGGGAGTACAACCTCGCCCTCGACCCCGAGGCCGCGCAGTTCGTGTTCAACGCGTCGAGGGTGCCTGTCATCCAGTTCCCGGTCGGCGCCTACCGGCAGTGCGCGTTCTCGGTGGCGGAGCTCGAGCTCGTGCTCGCCGACGCGGGCGAGTTCGGGAGCTGGTTGTACGACCACTTCACGACGCCGCCTGAGATGATCCGCATCGGCGACTCGTGGCCGATGGGCGACAGCCCGGTCATCCTGGCCACGGCGCTCGGGGTCGAGTCGTCGCGCTGGCGCTCCGTCCCGATGCCGTGGATCGCCGACGACCTGTCGTACGAGGACCATCCCGACCCGCGCGACCTCGTCGTCTGCGAGCTCGTCGACACGCGCCTCCTGCTGGGCGACTTCGCCGCGCGGCTGCGACTGCACACACGCATTCCCTGAGAGTGCGAGGCTGCTGGCATGCCCTCGTCGCAGTCGCTGAGTGAATCGGATCGCCGTGAGGTCGCCGCGTGGGCGGCCGACTGCGCGGAGCGGGTCCTGGTCGTGTTCGAGACGGAGGCGCCGGAGGATGGCCGACCCCGTGATGCGATCGCTCGAGCTCGGGGGTTCGCTCGCGGCGAGCTCGACACGGCCGGTGAGATACGCCGCCGGTTCGTCGCCGGTCGGGCTGCGCGAGCCGTGAGCTCTCCGGCGGCGGTGGCTGCCGCTCGGGCCGCTGCCCAGGCAGCCGGCGTCGCGCACATGGGCGCGCATGCACTCGGCGCAGCCGCCTACGCCGCGAACGCGGCCGGGCTCGCCGCCCCGGATCGGCCCGAGGCGCTCGAGGACGAGATCGCCTGGCAGCTCAGGCACATGACCGACCGTACGAGGTCGGCCCTTCGGCAGCTGCCTCCCGTCGGTGAGGACCCCGCGGGCCCGCTCGGCGCCGGACTGCTCGCGTCGGGCGTCCTCGGATCGATCATCCGGGAGATGCAAGCCGCACTGGGTGATGCGTCCCCGCAGGAGGGCGCTGGGTAGCCACCACCTCCGCGCCTCGGATGCCTATTCCGATGCGAGGCCGGCCCGCCACCGCTCCTGTTCGCGGAGGAAGAGCACGGCGAAGACGCTCCACAGCCCGATGTCGTCGGCCAGCCCCAACGGGCCGAGCACGAGTTCAGGAATCAGGTCGATCGGCGCGAACGTGTAGACGACGGCGGCGATCGCGGCGGCCCAGGTCGTCGGCGCGACGCGGTGCTCCTTGCGCTTGATCGCCTTGAGGAATCCCCACATGCATCAAGTGTGCGGTACGTCGGAGAGGTCTCGATCGCGCATCACTCACCGCGATGACGCTAGGGTCGGGATCGATCCCGCTGATAGACTGGCATCCCAGCCCTCATCGAAGGAACACAACGGCGTGTCCGACAAGTCCTCGCTCTCCCGGCTCGACCTCAACCTGCTCGTGTCGCTCGACGCGCTCCTCACCGAACGCAGCGTGACGCGCGCGGCCGAGCGGCTGCACCTCAGCCAGCCCGCGCTCAGCGCGTCGCTCGCACGGCTGCGCACGCACTTCAACGACCCGATCCTCGCGCGCACCGGCAACACCTACGAGCTCACCCCGCTCGCCTCCCGGCTCTCCGAGCACACGGCCGCTGCGCTGGATGCCGCGCAGCGCGTGTTCGACAGCCAGGCCGAGTGGGACCCGAGCCAGTCGACCCGCGAGTTCGCGATCTACGGCTCCGACTACAGCTTCGCCACGACCGGACGACGCATCGCCTCCCTTGCCGCCGAGCGCGCACCGGGCGTGCGGTTCCGCTTCATGATGCACAACCCGCAGATCGTCGACGAGGCCGTCAACCGGCTGCGCGGCGCCGACGCGCTCCTCATGCCGCACGGCTTCCTCACCGACCTGCCATTCACCGACCTGTGGAACGACACCTGGGTGGTCATCGCCTCCGACGACAACGAGGCGGTCGCCGACGGCGTGACGCTCGAGCACGTCGGGCGGCTGCCCTGGGTGTTCACGTACCTTTCGCGCTCGGCGTTCACGTCGGCGACGCGGCAGATCCAGCAGCTCGGCATCGAGCCGCGTGTCGAGGCCGTCGTCGAGAGCTTCCTCGCGATGCCCCTGTTCATCGCCGGCACCGACCGCCTCGGACTCCTCCAGGCGGGCCTCGCCGACTACGCCCGCAACGTGGGCGGCATCCGGGTGCTCGAACCGCCCTTCGACGCGACGCCGATCCACAACGCGATGTGGTGGCACCCGGTGCACCGTCGCGACCCCGAGCACGAGTGGCTCCGCACGCTCGCCGTCGAGGCGGCGAGCGGGATCGAGCCTGCGGCGGCCTGAGGGCTCGCCGCTAGGCGACGACAGCCGCGGGCCGGTTCCGCGGCCGGGGCCGCGCGCGCGAGATCTCGGGAGCGGGCGCTGCCGCCCCGACCACGTTGCGGATCTCGCCGATGCCCTCGACGCGCATGACGACCTCGTCGCCCGCGCGCAGCGGCCGCGGCGACAGCTCGCCCCGTCGGCCCCAGAGCTCGCCGAGGCATCCGCCGTTGCCGGCCGTGCCCGAGCCGAGCACGTCGCCCGGCACCACCACGGAGTCGCGCGACGCGTAGGCCACGAGCTCGGCGAACGGCCAGCCCATGTTCGAGAGCAGGTCGACGCCGATGCGCTCCCCGTTGACGAGCACCTCCATGCCGATGGGCAGGAAGCCCTCGTCGTCGTGCCGCCCGGCGAACTCGTCGGCGGTCACGATCCAGGGGCCGAGCGTCGACGCGAAGTCCTTGCCCTTGCACGGGCCGAGCCGCACCTTCATCTCGCGCGCCTGGATGTCGCGCGCCGACCAGTCGTTGAAGATCGCGTAGCCGAACACGTGGTCGCCCGCCTCCTCGGGCGAGAGGTCGCGGCCCTCGCGCCCGTCGACGGCGCCGATCACGACGGCGACCTCGAGCTCGAAGTCGAGGCGCTCGGTCGCGGGCGGACGCACGGTCGCGCCGCTGCCCACGAGCGTGTGCGGGTTCGTGAAGTAGAACGTGGGCGCGTCGTACCACTCGGCGTCGACCACCGCTCCCCCGCCGACGGACTTCACGACGCCCTCGACGTGCTCCTCGAACGCCACGAAGTCGCGCACGCTCGCGGGCTCGACGGGCGGCAGCAACTCGACGTCGGCGAGCACCGGCGCACGGTCGAGCGCTCCGGATGCCGCGGCCGCGTCGATCGCGGCCTGCCCGCGCTCGAGCGCCGCGGGCAGCCCGGCCCGCGTGAGGTCGCGCACGGTCGTGCCGTCGTCGAACGCGACGAGCCGGTCGACGCCCTCCACGGAGGCCACGACGCCCTCGCGGACGGATCCGGCGGACCCGTGCTCCCCCGCCGCACGCCACCGCGCGAACCTCATGCGCGGCTCCCGACGGGCAGCCGCAGCGCCGCGAGCTCCGCGGCGTTCGCGCCGAGGATCGCCGCCTCGGCGTCCGCGTCGAGCCCGGCCTCGCGCACGCGCTCCACGGGGTCGTCGACGCCCATGTCGAACGGGTAGTCCGTGCCGAGCAGCACCCGGTCCGCGCCGGCGGCGTCCACGAGGGCGCGCAGCGCGCCGGGTGCGTGCACGAGCGAGTCGAACCGCAGGCGCCGCAGGTACGACGACGGGAGCTCGCGGCATCCGTGCGCCTCGGGGCGAACGTGCCACGCGTGGTCGCTGCGGCCGAGGAAGGTCGGCAGGTAGCCTCCGCCGTGCGCGGCCACGAGCGTGAGGTCGGGGTGCCGGTCGAGCACGCCCGAGAAGACCAGGTGCGAGAGCGCGACCGCGTTCTCGACGGGCTGCCCGACCGTGTTCGAGAGGTAGTACCGGTCGAGCCGTTCGTCGAGGCTGCAGCCGAAGGGGTGCAGGAACACGACCGCGTCGAGCTCGACGGCGCGAGCCCAGAACGGCTCCAGCCGCTCGTCCGAGAGTTCGACGTCGCCGGCGAACGACGAGAGCTCGACGCCCGCGAGTCCGTGGCCGACGACGGCGTCCTCGAGCGCGTCCACGACGAGCTGCGGATGCTGCAGCGGCACGAGCCCCAGGCCGCGCAGGCGCTCGGGCGCTCCCGCGACGTGCTCGGCGATGGCGCGGTTGGCCTCTCGCGCCGCCCACGCGGCGAGCTCCTCGCCCGCCCACGGGTAGTAGTGGCTCGGCGACGGCGACACGACCTGCACGTCGACACCCTGCCGGTCCATCTCGGCGAGCCGCGCGTCGAGCGAGGTGAGCAGCGGGATGCGCTCCTGGATCATGCGCCCCGACGCGGCGAGGCTCTCGGGGCCGTTGCGGCGCGCTTCGAGCGCCTGCGCAGCGGCGAACCCTTCGGGATCGCGACCGGCGACGGCCTGCTGCAGCGCGGGCAGGAGCAGGTGCGCGTGCACGTCGACGACGGCCGTCTCGCGCTGGAACGACGCTGCGGCGCTCATGCGGGCTCGCTCACGAGGATCGCGATGCGTCGCATCAGGCCGGGCACGTCGGCGTCCTGCACGTGGTCGATCTGCCACTGGCCGAGCTGCACGGATGCCTCGACGACCTCGGTCGCGCGCGGCAGTCGCCGTGCGTGGAACTCGTCCCACAGCGCCTGGTCGACGGCGTCGCGCTCGAGCAGCAGCTCGGAGAGCACGAGGGCGTCTTCCGCGGCCTGCGCCGCACCCTGCGCGATCGTGGGCGGGCAGCTGTGCGCCGCCTCGCCGATGATGACCGCCCGGCCGCGGTTCCACGCGTCGGGCACGACGTGCTGCGTGAACCACGTGTAGTTCACGCGCGACGCCGCATCGAGGGATTCGCGGATCTCGTTCCACGGCCCGCCATAGGCCTGCGACAGCTCCTTCATGACCTGCACGCCCTCTTCGGGCGAGTTCAGATGCCGGTCCTGGGCGGGCTCGACGAGGAAGGCGTACATCATCTCGTCGCTGGTCGGGGTGTACCCGGCGATGTAGACGGGGCCGCCGTAGTAGAGGTCGGTCTGCGTGACGTCCTCCGGGCGCGGCACGAACGCGCGCCAGATGCCCATGCCCGTGCGCTCGGGCTCGACGTCGATGCCGAGCTGCCGGCGGATGTCGGAGTTCAGGCCGTCGGCGCCGATGAGCAGGTCGTACCGGCCGGTCGAGCCGTCCGAGATCGTCACGTCGACGCCGTCGTCGTCCTGCGTGAAGCTCGTCACGGTGGTGCCGTAGTGGATGCGGGCGCCGAGCTCGGTCGCGCGATCGGCGAGGATGCGGGCGAGGTCGGGGCGGTACATGCCCGCGACCGCCGGGTACTCGGGGCCGCCCGTGCGCGCATCGGGGATCTGCGCGATGAACGGCGCGTCGGGGCCGGGGGCCCGCAGGCCGGTCTGGTCGAAGGAGTAGCCCGCCTCCTGCACCCGATCCCAGACGCCGAGCCGGTCGAACACGCGCAGGGCGTTGCCCTGCAGCGTGATGCCGGAGCCGAGGGCCGACAGGTCGGGCTTGCGCTCGAAGACGTCGACCTCGACGCCGCCCTCGGCGAGCAGGATGGCGGCGGCGGTGCCGGCGACGCCGGAACCGACGATCGCGACGCGTGAGACTGCGGACATCAGGGGATCCTCCGTTGGATTCGTGCCAGTGGTTCGGGAACTACTTCAAGGCGATGGGGTTGACGGGCGAGCCGACGGCCCCGGTGATCGGCAGCGGCGGCGCCACGAGCAGGAACTCGTAGCATCCGTCGGTCGCGCAGTCGGCGGCGAGCGCCTCGAGGTCCCACATCTCGCCGATCGTGAGGCCGAGGTTCGGGATCACGACCTGGTGCAGCGGCTGGAACGCGTCGTCGAACTCGTTGGGCCGCACCTCGAAGCCCCAGGTGTCGGTCGCGATCGCGGCGATCTCGGTGCGGTGCAGCCAGCCGGCGGTCGTGAAGCTCAGCCCCGCGCTGGGGCCGCCGGCGTAGCCGTTCCAGCCCTCGCGCAGCGCTCGGGCGTAGCGGCCGGTGCGCACGAGCACGAGATCGCCGCGGCCGACGGCGCTCGTCGCGCCCTGGGCGGCGATGCACGCCTCGAGGTCGGCGGTCGTGATGGCGTAGCCGTCGGGCAGCTCGCCGGCGGGGCCGTCCTCGCTCGCCTCGGGCCGCAGGTACCGACCGACGTCGAGCAGCACGCCGCGTCCGGTGATGGCGGATGCCGCGTGCTCGATTCCCGTGACGAGGTCGCCGTCGCTCGTCACGACGGATCCGGCCGGGCGGCCGTTCCAGGCGACGCCGTGGTCGAAGATGTGGCCGAGCCCGTCCCACTGCGTCGAGCACTGCAGTGGCATCGCGATGACGTCGTCGGCCCCGCCGAGGCCGTGCGGGAAGCCCTGGGCGCCGGCCGCGGCATCCGTGCCCGTGTCGAGCATGGTGTGCACCGGGTTGGTGCGGCGGCGCCAGCCCTGCTGCGGACCGTTCATGTCGAACGGCTGCGCGAGGGAGAAGCTCGCGCCGCGCCGCACGAGGCCGGCGGCGTGCGCGCGCTCGGCGTCTGAGATGAAGTTCAGGGTGCCGAGCGCGTCGTCGTCGCCCCAGCGGCCCCAGTTGCGGTATGCCTCGGCCGCCTCGGCGATGTGCCGCGCGGGGTCGGTGCGGTCGAGTGCGCGCGGGTCCTCGGTGGGGGTCTTCACGAGGTGGTCCCTTCGACGGGCTCAGGGACCGGTGTCCCCGAGCGCGCCTCGGTCCCTGAGCCCGTCGAAGGGACAGTCACGCGCTCCGCCACCGCGCGCACCGTCTGCGCGCCGAGCCCCTGGATCGCGCCGACCATGACGTCGCCGTCGCGCAGCATCCGGCCGTGCACGATGCCGTTGCCGGCGGGGCTGCCGGTGAGCAGCAGGTCGCCGGGCAGCAACGGCATGTTCTGCGAGGCCCCCGCGATGAGCGCGGGGAGATCGAAGAGCAGGTCGGAGGTCGTCGCGTCCTGCATGGTGTCGCCGTTGAGCGTGAGTTCGAGGTGCAGGTCGCCCGGCTCGGCGACGAACGGCGCGGGCACGAGGAACGGGCCCGTCGGTAGGAAGCCCGGCGCGTTCTTGCCGCGGTACCAGTCCGTGCCGATCTCCTTCATGTCCTCACGGAAGACGAGGTCGCGCGTCGTGACGTCGTTGACGATCGTGTAGCCGGCGACGTGGTCCATGGCGTGCTCGCGGTCGACGCGGTACGCCTCCCGGCCGATGACGACGGCGAGCTCGAGCTCCCAGTCGTGCTGGTCGCTGTACGACGGCAGCACCAGGTCGACGTCGTCGCCGACGACTGCGGCCGGGAGGCCGATGAAGAAGTACGGGATGCCCTCGCGAGCGCGGGTGTCCATCATGTCGGCGGCCCAGGCGCGCAGCTCCTCGATGGGCCGCGGGTCGTTCTTGGCGCGGCCGGCGGCGACGAGGTCGATGACGTGGGTGCGGTAGTTCGCGCCGGTCTGCAGCACCTGCCGCGGGGTGACCGGCGCGGTGAGCGTCACGTCGGCGAGCGACTGCCACGAGGCATCCGCCTGGTCGGCGACGGCACGGAGTCGCTCCCAGGAGGCGGGCGCCTCGGCGAGGAACGCGTTGAGGTCGGGCGCACCCAGCTCGTCGGGCCCGATCGCGCGCACCCGGTCGCCCGCGACGAGGCCGAGCGCGGGCTCGGCGTCGCCCGCGCGGAAGCGGACCAGGGCGAAGGGGGCGGTGAGGCCGTCGGACGACGATGTCACGGGTGGATCTCCATTCACGCACGCGTCGGTGCCGTGCGTGTCATCCAGTCAACCGCGTGCCCGGGTATCAGTGAAGGGCCGATCGATGATGGAGTCCATCAGCGTCGTGGATGCGCCGACCCCATCGACCGCGCGATCGGCAAGCCGCCGCCATGGCCCGTGAGTCCGCCGTCGACGGCGATCTCGGCGCCCGTGACGTAGGAGGCATCCGGCGACAGCAGGTGCGCGATGACGGCGGCGACCTCCTCGGCGCCGCCCGTGCGCCCGAGCGGCGTGGCCTCGAGGTTCACGTCGCGGAAGTCGTCGGGCGCGCTCGCGGTCATGGGCGTCTCGATGAACCCGGGGCTCACGAGGTTGACGCGGATGCCGCGGGGCCCGAGCTCCATCGCCGCGGTCTTCGTGATGCCCCGGAGCGCCCACTTGCTCGCGCCGTACGCGATGCCGTAGTGCGCCATCGTGCCGGCGGCCGACCCGACGTTCACGACGGAGCCGCCGGCCCGCATGAGCGGTGCGAGCACCTGCATGCCGAGCGCCGGAGCGATCGCGTTGACGGCGAACGCCTGCTCGAAGTCGTCGGCCGTCACGTCGTCGAGGCGTGCGCGGCGGGTGATGCCGGCGGCGTTCACGAGGCCGTCGAGGCGGACATCGTCGTCGCCGACCGTTCCGGCGAGCCCGGAGGCGGCGTCTGCCGCGCTCCCATCCACGAGTCGCGTCGCGAGCTCGGCCCACTGCTCCCGGTCCGCGACGTCGAGCCCTACCCGCTCCACGCGGTCGCCGCCGCCGGCGAGGTCGTCCCACGCGAGGTCGACGGCGACCACCCGAGCCCCGGCCTTGGCGAGCGCGGTCACGGTCGCCGCCCCGATTCCCGACGCCGCTCCCGTGACGACGTATCGGCGTCCTGCATGCGCCTCCATCGGCGACCCCTTCCGCTCCGAACGGTCCGGTTCCATGGTGTCGTGCCGCCGGCGCCGTGATGCCGCGCATCACCGATCACGATGATCGAGGGCCGCGACCGTCCGTACGCTGACGAGAGGCACTCGACGAGGAGCAGGAGGCGCCGATGACCGACACCGACGACGCCGAGCGCTCGGACCTCGCGCCCGCGCGCCTGTTCTCGTGCGCCGGACAGGTCGCGATCGTGACCGGCGGCTCCTCCGGCATCGGCCGCGCCGCCGTGGAGGCGCTCGCCGCCGCCGGCGCGCGCGTGCTGCTCGTCGGGCTGCCTGCGAGCGACCCTGAGGGCGTGGCCGCCGCCATGAGCGCCCCGGGGCTCGAGGTGCACGGCCGCGGCACGGATGTCACGGCCGACGGCGCCGCGGCGGCGATCGTGGCGGCGGCCCTCGGCCGCTGGGGCCGCCTCGACACCGTGGTCGCGAACGCGGGCGCCGCGCTCGACGAGCCGGGACCGGCCGACCTCGACGCCCTCGACCGGATGTACGCGCTGCACGTGCGCTCGGTCGCCGCGCTCGCGAATGCCGCCGTGCCGGTCATCGCCGAGTCCGGCGGCGGTGCGTTCCTCGTGATGTCGAGCATCGCCGGGCTCCGCGGCAACCGGGTGCTGTCGGGCTACGGCATGACGAAGGCGGCGAACGCGCAGCTCGCCAGGAACCTCGCCGTGCAGTGGGGCCCGCACGGCGTGCGCGCGAACGCGATCTCCCCCGGCGTCATCGAGACAGACTTCGCCCGTCCGATCACCGAGGATCCGTCGCTCGCGATCGTGCGGCGCGAGCGCACCCCGCTGCGGCGGTTCGGCCGCGTCGAGGAGGTCGCCGGCGCGGTCGTCTGGCTCGCGTCATCCGCCGGCGCCTTCGTCACCGGGCAGAACATCGTCATCGACGGCGGGACGATCATCGCCGACTGACCGCCGACACTCCACCTGCCGACCCCCGCTTGGCATACTGGAGGCAGCCGCTTCCGACGGAGGACTGCCGTGGCCGATCTCACCGTTCTCGCCCAACGCCACCTCGATGCCGCGCTCGGGGACGAGCACGGCCGCAGTGCCGAGCTCATCCTGCGCGACGGCCCGATGCGCCAGACCATCATCGCCCTGCGCGACGGGGTCGAGCTCGCCGAGCACAACTCCCCCGCCGCCGCGAGCCTGCAGGTGCTGGTGGGCAGCGTGCGCGTGACCGGCCAGGACGTCACCGACATCCGCGACGGCCGCATCGAGGTGCTGACCCATCATCGACACGCGGTGCTCGCGCTCGAGGACGCCGTGTTCCTGCTCACGACCGTGACCAGCGTGGACGGGAGCGTCAGCGGACCCGAGCGCGCTCGCTGAGCTCGTTCACTCACCTCACGCGCCGACGCCGCCCGACATCAGCGCCGTCCGCGCGGCGGCGATGGCCGGGTTGGCCTCGCTGCCGGTGCGCAGCGCGACCCGGATGGTCCGCGCGCTCCCGCTGGGCCCGAGGGCGCACTCCGATGCCTCGGCCACCACGAGCGGGGGAAGGAACGCGACCGCGCAACCGTGCGCGACGAGGCGGGCGTGGAGGAGTGTCGCTCGCGACGGTCACGGCCACGCTCGAGCGCCCCATCGTGCGGTACGTGGGGTGAGCGGCGGCGCGCGACATCGACGCGCAACGCTGGCGCTTGCAACGTCGATCGCTTCGCCAGGTTGCGCATCGATGCACTCCGTCGATCGCTCTGCACATCGTGAACGATGCCCGCGGTGATCGCTCGATACGTTGCGTGAACGAGGCGCCCTTCGGTTCACCGATTGCCACGTCGCCGGATCCTCACGCCGATCGACACGCGCGATGAGGGCTCCGACGGTCAAGTTATCTTCCCAGTTGTCGTACGTTTGTTCGATGTTGTCTTGCAACATCAGGACGATCATTCGAATCTATCTGCTATACTGAAACTACTCGTGCCGGAGTGAACGAACTGGAGACAGTCATGCATTCACCCCTGCACGAAATCGCGCCGCCGTGTTGACCGGCGAATCCGAGTCGGCCGCGGGCTTTCCCTCGATCGCGGGAACCGCAGTGGCTACCGGCCTCGATCTCATCGTCGATCGCTTGAACGAGGCATCGTACGCGCAATCCGACGCGAATCGGGCTCATGCCCGGCTCTGGACCGCCTTGGCCGAACTGATGCGACTGGCTCGCGCCAATCCGCAGGTCTACCTGCGCTCCGAGGGCATGGCACGGGCTGACGCATTGGCGATTGCCGAAGACACCGCGGCATACGATGCGGGGCTGCGCCTGCAGCTCTCGGCCAACCAGGTGGGCTCGATCGCCCACGAAGCCCAGGTGCTCGAAGACCGTCTGCCGACCTTGCGCGATGCGTTCGTCGCCGGCGTCACCACGGTCGGGCACGTCCGCGCCGCGGTCGACCTCGTGACGGGATGGGCCGACGAAGGAGCCCTCGAAGCATTCGACGAGCGCGTGGCCGCATCCGCATCCACGACGACCGTGTCGGTGTTCCGAGCTCGGGCGCGGCGCCTGAAGGAGCGAGTACTTCGGGAATCCCCCGAAGACCGGCACACGAAGGCGTTCGCCGACCGACGCATCTGGATCGAGCGAGCCGACGACGGGATGGCGTACCTCCACGCCCTCGTCGCGGCACCCGATGCCGTGCGCATCGTCGAGCGATTGAACGCCACCGCCCGCGCCGAGCAGCAGAAGACCCGGGTAGGCGAGCCCGGCTGGCGCTCACGTGATCAGCTCCGCGCCGATCTCGCCGTGGGTTGGCTCGCGGGCGACGGCACTCCGACCGCCGCGAAGGTGCGTCCGATGCTGCTCGTTCCGCTGCTCTCCCTCCTGGGCGAGAGCGACCAGCCGATCGAGCTAGCGGGATACGGCAGCATCGATCGACGCTCGGCGGCGCGCCTGTTCGCGAAGGCCCCGTCGTTCCGACGGGTCGCCACCGACCCGTTCAACGGCGAGATCCTCGACTACGACCGCACGCGTTACCGGCCGACGAAGGCGCAACGCGACTGGGTCGCGCTTCGCTTCGAGACCTGCATCGATCCGACGTGCTCCCGCCCGGCCCACGATTCCGATGTCGATCATCTCGAGGAGTGGGTCCGCGACATGGGGCGCACGAATCGTGACAACCTGTTCCCGCTCTGCGAGAACGGCAACCGTCGCAAGAACCTGAGCCGCGTCGCCTATCGGCGGATGCCCTCGGGGAAGGTCGCGATCACCACGCCGACAGGGTTCACCGTCACCACGGAAGCGCCCACCGTCGTCTCGGAGGCGCCACCGTTCTGACCGACGCGCAGGAATTCAACTTCCAGACGGCGCACCGCACGCCGCCCGAACGCGGTGATGAGCGCGCGTCAGCCGACGGTTGCGTCGGTCGACTGGTCCATGACGTAGATCACGAGCCCGTTGGGATCGCGATACGTCGCCAGCCGGCCGCCCGGGATCTCGGCCGGCTCGGCGATCACGTCGAGTCCCGCGGGCGCGTCGGCGTGGAATCGCTCGACGCTGTCGACGACGAACACCGGCCCGGCCGGGGCATCGGGATCGTTCGCGTCGAGCATGAGCTGCACGTCGGTGCCGGGCATGCCGAGCGAGACGGTCGTGTCGCCCTCGCGCCACACCTCCTCGGCGCCGAACGCATCGCGGTAGAGGGCCAGGGAGGCGGCCAGGTCGGACGTTGGGGCCAGGAGGAACTCGAGCTTCATCGCGCAGCCTTTCCGTGTGTCGTAACGTGACTTGCCCTCAGCATAACGGCATTATGGTCACATGCGCGAGTGGATCCCGGTTTCGACGTCCCCGAAGGGGCGCCTCGTGCTCGCCGCTGCCCGCGAATTCGGCTCGCGGCCGTTCGACGAGGTCACCGTCGCCGACCTCGCCCGCGCCGCGGAGGTCACGACCGGCGCCCTCTACCACCACTTCGACGGCAAGCTCGGGATCTACGCGTTCGTGCGCACCGACGTCGAGCGCCGGGTGCTCGACCGCATGGAGGGCGCTGCGGCGGCCCTTCCCAAGGGGTCGGCGAGCGCGCGCATCGGCGCCGCGCTCGCAGTGGGCTTCGACTTCGCGATCAAGGCCGGGTTCGCATGGATGCTCGCGGAACCCCCGATGGGCGACGAGCCCGACACCATCGCTCGCGCGTTGGCCGAGCTCTGCGCGCCATCGTCTGAAGAGCTCGGCGCGATGCTCGCCGCGTCCTGGCGGGCCGCCGTCGGAGCCGTCGCGAGAGGCGGCGACGCGGCGACGGTGCGTGAGGCGCTGGGTCGCCTCTCCGCGGGTTGAGCGGGTCGCGGGTTGAGGAGCCAGCGAAGCAGGCGTCTCGAAACCCGGCGCCCGCCGGTTCAGCAGCCCGCGGGTTGAGGAGCCAGCGAAGCAGGCGTCTCGAAACCCGCCGCCCGCCGGTTCAGCAGCCCGCGGGTTGAGGAGCCAGCGAAGCAGGCGTCTCGAAACCTGCACCGAACGGGGTTTCGAGACGCGTCCGGCTCCGCCGGGCGCTCCTCAACCCACGGACTCTGGCTACACCCGCGCGAACACCGCGGCGAGCGCCTGGCCCCCGCCGATGCACATCGTCTCGAGCGCGAGCTCGCCGTCGAGCGCGGGCAACTCGTGCGCGAGCGTCGCGAGCATGCGGATGCCCGTGGCGCCGATCGGGTGGCCGATCGAGATGCCGCTCCCCCGCGGGTTCAGCCGCGGATCCTCCGCGTCGACGCCCCAGTCGGCCAGGCACGCGAGCACCTGCACGGCGAACGCCTCGTTGAGCTCGATGACGTCGAGGTCGTCGAATCCCAGTCCAGCCCGCGCCAGCGCGAGGTTCGCCGTGGGCACGGGCGCGACGCCGAAGCGCAGCGGGTCGTTGCCCGCGACCGCCCACGAGACCAGCCGCAGCATCGGCTGCAGTCCGAGCTCGCGGGCGCGATCGGGCGTCGTGACGATGCACGCCGCGGCCGCGTCGTTCTGGCCGCTCGAGTTCCCCGCGGTCACGGTGGCGTCGGGATCGCTCCGGCCGAGGATGGGCTTCAGCGCTGCGAGCGCCTCGAGGGACGAGTCCCCGCGCGGATGCTCGTCGCGGTCGACGACGACGGTGCCGCGTCGACCTTCGACGGACACGGGCACGAGCTCGGCGTCGAATGCGCCCGACTCCTGCGCGGCGACCGCCCGGCGATGCGACTGCAGCGCGAACGTGTCCTGCGCCTCGCGCGAGATGCCGTACTCCGCGCGCAGCAGCTCGGCCGAGCCCACGTTGCCGTCGGGCGTCGGGAAGCGAACGCCTCCGACCGTCTCCCGTCCGCGCGAGAGTGCGTCGCGCAGCAGCAGCCCCGCGCCCGACACACCGCGCCGACCCTCGACGGTGTACAGCGGCGCGTTCGACATCGATTCGACGCCGAGCGCGACGACGGCCTCCGAGACGCCGGTCTGGACCTCCATCGCGGCGTTGAGCACGGCCTGCAGACCCGATCCGCAACGCCGATCGAGCTGGTAGCCGTTCGTCGTGACGGGGAATCCCGCATCGAGCGCAGCCACCCGGCCGATCGCCGGCGCCTCCATGGTCGGGTAGCCCTGGGCGCCGATGACCCCGTCGATCGCCGCCGGGTCGACGCCCGTGCGCTCGAGCAGCGTGCCGAGCACGGTCGTCGCGAGTTCGAGCGCCGGAACGGTCGCGAGGGCGCCGCCCATGCGGCCGACGGGGGTGCGCACCGGGGCGCAGATCACGACGTCGCGGAGCTCGGTCATGCGATGGCTCCACGGGTCTCGATACGCGTGCGGCTGCGCCGCGCGCTGCTCGACCACCGGAGTGTGCGGCTGCGCCGCGCGCTCCTCGAGCACCGGGGCGTGCGGCTCGAGCACCGGTCGCTCACCGGTCGGCTCCGACGGTGAACGGGGCGCCGGTGACATCCGTCACCTGCTCGACCGTCACGCCGGGCGCGAGCTCGACGAGCACGAGCCCCTCGGAGGTCACGTCGAAGACAGCGAGGTCGGTGATGATGCGGTCGACGCACGCCTTGCCCGTGAGCGGCAGCGTGCACTGCTCGACGATCTTCGCGGAGCCGTCCTTCGCGACGTGCTCCATGACGACGATGACGTGCTCCGCGCCGTTGACGAGGTCCATGGCACCGCCCATGCCCTTCACCATCTTGCCGGGCACCGCCCAGTTGGCGATGTCGCCGCCCGACGAGACCTGCATGGCGCCGAGCACCGCGGTCGTGATGCGTCCGCCGCGGATCATGCCGAAGCTCGCCGCCGAGTCGAAGTACGCCGCACCGGGCAGCACGGTGACGGTCTCCTTGCCCGCGTTGATGAGCTTGGGGTCCTCCTCGCCCTCCCACGGGTACGGGCCGACGCCGAGGATGCCGTTCTCGGAATGCAGCACGACCTCGACCCCCTCGGGCAGGTGGTTCGGGATGAGCGTCGGCAGTCCGATGCCGAGGTTCACGTAGGAGCCGTCCTCGAGCTCGCGGGCGGCGCGGGCGGCCATCTCGTCGCGGGTGAGGGACATCAGCGGGCCTCCTCGGCCTGGTCGGCGGCGGGCGCTACGGCGGCTCGGTCGGTTCCGGATGCCACGGGCCGCGCCCGCACGGTCACCTTCTCGATCGGCAGGTCGGTCGCCTGCTCGGGCGTCAGCACGATCACGCGGTCCACGTAGATCCCGGGCAGGTGGATGTCGTCGGGACCGAGCACGCCGGGCTCGACGAGCTCGTCGACCTCGGCGATCGTGATGCGCCCCGCCATGCCGGCGAGCGGGTTGAAGTTGCGCGTCGACTTCTCGAAGCGCAGGTTGCCGTGCCGGTCGCCGACGGCGGCCCGCACCAGGCCGTAGTCCGCGCGGATCGCCTGCTCGAGCACGTACTCGCGGGACTTGCCGAACACGTCGAACGGACGCAGCTCCTTCGGATCGCTCGTGAGCGCGACCGAGCCGTCGGGCGCGTACCGCAGCGGCATCCCGCCCTCGGAGACGGCGGTGCCGGCGCCCGTCGCGGTGTAGAACGCCGGGATGCCGACGCCGCCGGCGCGCAGCCGCTCGGCGAGCGTGCCCTGCGGGGTGAGCTCGACCTCGACCTCGCCCGAGAGGTACTGCCGGGCGAACTCCCGGTTCTCCCCGATGTAGCTCGCGATGACCTTGCGGATGCGTCCGGCCGAGAGCAGCTCGCCGAGGCCCCAGCCGTCGACACCGCAGTTGTTCGAGACGACCTCGAGGTCGCCGACGCCGCGGGCGAGCAGCGCCCGGATGATCGTGATCGGCACGCCCGACAGGCCGAAGCCGCCGACGGCGAGCGACGACCCCGACGGGATGTCGGCGACGGCCTCGTCGGCCGACGCGTAGGTCTTGTCCATGGATGCTCCGTAGCTCGGGAAGTGGGGAAATCGGGAAGGGGGAATCGGGAGGTCGGGTCAGTCGTTCGTGTCCGGCGCGTCCGCGGCATCGTGCTCCGCGAACACGTCCCGCATGATCGCGAGCGCGCTGTTCGCGGCGGGCAGGCCCGCATAGAGCGCCGTGTGCAGCAGCACCTCGGCGATCTCGTCGCGCGTGAGCCCGTTCCGCAGCGCGGCGCGCACGTGCATCGCGATCTCGTTCTCATGGCCGCCGGTCATGAGGCTCGCGAGCGTCGCGATCGACCGCTCGCGGCGCGTCAGGCCGGGCCGGGCCCAGATGTCGCCCCACGCCGTGCGGGTGACGAAGTCCTGGAACGCCGCCGTCTCGGGCGTCGTGCCCGCGATCGCCCGGTCGACGTGCGCGTCGCCGAGCACGGCGCGGCGCACGGTCATGCCGTGGTCGTGCACGACGGATGCCGCAGCGGCCCGCTCGGCGGCGCCGACGTGCTCCGCGATGAGCTCGGCCACGGTCGCGGGCTCCTCGAGCACGGCGAGGTGCGACGCCCCGTCGAGCGCGATGTGCCGCGCACCGGGGATGTCGTCGGCGAGGTCCTGCATCGACGCGGGCGTGGTGACCGCGTCGTGCTCGCCGCTGATCGCGAGCGTCGGCACGGCCAGCGAACCGAGGTCGGCCGTGCGATCGAAGTCGGCGAGCGCCTCGGCGCAGCGGGCGTACGAGGCGTCGTCCACGTCGACGAGCGCGGTGAGCGTGCGCGCGCCGGGCCCGCCCGCGTCCCGGTCGAGGAACCCGGGCGCGAACCAGCGGCCCGCGCTGGCCGTCACGAGCGACGCCGTGCCGCTCGCGCGCACCTGCGCCGCGCGGTCCGTCCAGCCCTGGGCGGTGCCGATGCGCGCGCCGCTGCAGCTCATGACGAGGCTCTGCACGCGCTCGGGGTGCGCGACCGCGAGCTCGAGCGCGATGACGCCGCCGAGCGAGACGCCCGCGACGTGGAACCCGCCGCCGCCGGCCTCGTCGACGACCGCGAGCACGGCCTCGGCGAGGTCGGGGATGCTGACGGGACCGGGCACCGCCGGGCTCGCGCCGTGCCCGGGCAGGTCGATGCGCAGGATGCGCAGCCCAGCAGTGCGGGAATCGGCGCGCAGGGCGGCGACGACGCCGTCCCACAGCGTGGACTCGGTGCCGAGCGACGGCAGCAGCACGAGCAGCGGGTTCGCCGCGTCGGGCGCGGTGCCCGGAGCGAACGAGCCGAGGAGTCGGGGAACGGTCATGCGCGGGCCTCCGGTTCGGTGAGGCGGGTGAAACGGGCGACGGAGCGGTCGACCACGCGGTCGGATGCCGCGGCGAGCACGTCGCGGTCGGGACGCGCGCCGGCCGGGCCCGAGTCCGCGAGCAGCGCGGCGGCGCGGTCGGCGTCGAACTCGAGTCCCGACACGAGGCGCGACGCGGCGGCGGACGCCGAGCGCGCGAGCCGCGCAAGGCGCCTGAGCGCCGACCACTCGGCGTGCCAGCGGCCGGCGGACCGCTCGTCGCCGGCGATCGCCGCGCTCGCGATGACCGAGAGCAGCCCGGGCGCCTCGACGGCCGCGGCCGTGATCGCGACCGCGTCGGCGGGATTGCGCTTGTGCGGCATCGCCGACGAGCCGCCGGCGTTCGCGAGGCGCACCTCGCCGACCTCCTCCCGCGAGAGGAACGTCGCGTCGCCCGCGATGCGCCCGAGGGCCGCGACGACGCTGGCGGCGGCGGATGCCGCGGCGAGCACGGGCGTGCGCTCGGCGTGCCACGACCGACCGGGGTCGGCGAGCCCGAGCTGGGCGGCCAACTCGGCGCGCACCTCATCGGCGGCGCCCGGACGCCCGGCCGCGGCATCCGCTGCCGCACCGGTGCCCACCGCACCGCCGAACTGCACCGGGAACTCGACCGCATCGATCGCCGCGACGGCCGAGCTCACGCCGTCGAGCCAGCCCGCGGCGAGCACGCCGAGGGTCGACGCCTCGCCATGGCGGGCGAGTGACCGCGCGATGCGCGGGCGGTGCCGGGCGCCCTGCCCGAGCACCGCGAGCCCCCGTCCCGCCTCGACGAGCGAGGCGCGCGCGGCCGCGAGGGCATCGCGTGCGACGAACATGAGGGCCGTGTCGACGACGTCCTGGCTCGTGGCGCCGAGGTGGAGTCGATCGGCTGGAAGCCCCGCCGCCTCGAGCTGCGCGCGCAGCGCGGGCACGAGGGCGACGACGGGCACCCCGTCGCGCTCGACGCCGGCGCGCAGGGCGTCGCGGTCGAGGGCAGCGGAATCGAGCGCGTCGGCCTGCGCGTCGAGGAACTCGTCGAGCACGCTCCCCCACGCCCGCAGCAGCGCCCGCTCGACGTCGACGAGCGCCGCGAGCACGGCCTCGTCGTCGGTGGCGGTCGCGTCGGCGCCACCCGGATCGATGAGTCCCCAGTCGGTCATGACCCCATCCTCGTCAGACCTCGGTGCCGTAGTCGAGGAACACGGTCTCGCCGTCGCCCTGCAGGCGGACGTCGAAGCGGTACGAGCGGGGAGCGTCGGCGCGGGCGACGAGCGTCTCGCGGCGGTCGGCGTCGACGCGCGACAGCAGCGGGTCGGCGGCGTTCGCCTCGGCCTCGTCGTCGAAGTACGCACGGGTGAAGAGGTGGTGCAGCACGCCGCGGGCGAACAGCGCCACGACGAGGTAGGGCGCGGATCCCTCGCGGGCGGCGCCCGGCTTCAGGGTCGTGAACGAGTAGTGGCCGTCGCGGTCGACCGCCGCGCGGCCGTAGCCGGTGAAGCCGTGCTGGTCGCGCTCGAACGAGCCGCGCTCGGTCGATGGCCGGCCCGCGGCATCCGCGCCCCAGATCTCGACGATCGCGTCGGGGATCGGGTCGCCCGCGCCGTCGGACACGGTGCCGTGCAGCCGGATCGCGTCGTGCAGCCACGGCGCCCGCACGTCGGGCCCGCCCGGATACGGCAGCGCGTAGCCGAAGAACGGGCCAAGGGTCTGCGACGGGGTCTGGCCCAGCGCATGCCGGGCCGGCGCCTGCCGGGGCATCGACTCCTCAGGCATGGTCGGCGTCCTCCGGTTCCATCCACGTCGACTTCGGGCCGGTGAGCACCACGTCCCAGCGGTAGCCGAGCGACCACTCGGGCTCCGACACGTCGTGGTCGTACGACGCGACGAGCCGCTCGCGCGCCGCGGGGTCGACGATCGACTGGTAGATCGGGTCGAGCGCGAACAGCGGGTCGCCCGGGAAGTACATCTGCGTCACGAGGCGCTGCGTGAACGCCGTGCCGAAGAACGAGAAGTGGATGTGCGCGGGCCGCCAGGCGTTCCGGTGGTTCTTCCACGGGTACGCCCCGGGCTTGATGGTGGTGAGCCGGTACGAGCCGTCGTCGCCCGTGATCAGGCGCCCGACGCCCGTGAAGTTCGGGTCGAGCGGGGCCGGGTGCTGGTCGCGCTTGTGCACGTAGCGCCCCGACGCGTTCGCCTGCCAGATCTCGACGAGCTGGTTGCGCACGGGACGACCCTCGCCGTCGAGCACGCGTCCCGTGATGACGATGCGCTCGCCGAGCGGCTCGCCGACGTGCTGGATCGTGAGGTCGGCCTCCTCGGGCGACACGTCGGTGTGCCCGAACGCCGGCGAGACGAGCTCGATCTCCTCGGGGTCGGCGCGCACGAGCTCGTGCGTCGGATGCCGCAGCAGCGTCGACCGGTACGGCGCGAAGTCGCGACGCGGGTGCGCGGCGAGCGGTGCACCGGCGGATGCCGCGACATCGCGTTCGCGGCCGTGGCGGTCGGCGATCTCGCCGCTGATCGTCGCCTGCGTCAGCTCGGGCTGGGATGCGGGTCGTTGCATGGTCACTCCGTGGTGAAGGGAAGGCCGGCGTACTGCTCGGCGAGGCTCTGGAGGGCGGCGTGCGAGCCGGTCACGTACTCGAGCTGGCCGACCTGGCTCCGGTAGCGGAACGCGCGCGCCGAGGCATCCGGCACCTCGTGGTGCACGTGCAGCATCTCGGTCATCCACTGCGAGAAGTGCTGCACCTTCCACTGCCGCGCGAGCGCGCGGTCGCTGTAGCGCGCGAGGCCGGTGTCGTCGCCCGCGCGGTGGTCGAGGATGCCGCGGGCGAGGAGCGCGACGTCGGCGATCGCCGAGTTCAGGCCCTTCGCTCCCGTCGGCGGCACGATGTGCCCCGCGTCGCCCGCGAGGAACATGCGGCCGTGCTGCATCGTGGACACCACGAAGCTGCGCATGGGCGTGATCGACTTCTCGGTGATGGGACCCTCGCGCAGCTCCCACCCGTCGACGCCGAGGCGGGTCTGCAGCGCGTCCCAGATGCGCGCGTCGCTCCAGTCGTCGATCGACTCGTCGGGCGCGACCTGGACGTAGAGGCGCGAGACCTCGAGCGAGCGCATCGAGTGCATGCCGAAGCCGTCGCTGTGGAGCGCGTAGATGAGGTCGTCGGTCGAGGGCGGCACGTCGGCGAGGATCCCGAGCCAGCCGAACGGGTACGCGCGCTCGAAGACCTCGATGCCGCCGTCGGGGATGCTGCGCCGGCACACGCCGTGGTAGCCGTCGGCGCCCACGACGAAGTCGCACTCGAGCTCCTCGGTGACGCCGTCCCTGGTGTAGGTGACGGTCGGACGCGCGCCGGTGACGCCGACGGGCTCGACGTCCCGCGCCTCGAACACCACGTTCGAGCCGATGCGCTCGTGCTCGGCGAGCAGGTGCTTGACGAGCGCCTGCTGGCCGTAGACCGTGACGGTGCGGCCGACGAGGTCGACGAAATCGACGTGGTGGCGCCGGCCCTCGTACTGCAGGTAGATGCCGTGGTGGGTGAGACCGCGCTCGCGCAGGTCGGCGTCGAGGCCGTGCTCGGCGAGCAGGTCGACCGAGCCCTGCTCGAGCACGCCGGCGCGGATGCGGCCGAGCACGTGCTCGCGGGTCTGGGCCTCGAGGATGACGAACGGCACGTCGGCCTGCGCCAGGAGATGGCCGAGCATGAGGCCGGCGGGGCCGGCGCCGATGATGGCCACGGAGGTGGACTGTCGCACGTGGGTACGCCTCTCACGTCGTCGGGAAGGACGTGACGAGCATGCAGCGGTGGCGCGGCATCCGGGGCCATGCTTCCACCCAGTGGAAGAAATCGCAGGCGCGACTCGACCCGCCCCGCTATTCGCCGGCCGGTCGATACCCCAGCGCCGACGAGATGCCGCGCGCGGCCATGCGCACGCCGAGGGCGAACTGCGGCTCTCCCACACGCTCGACGTGGGCGATGACCGACACCGCAGCGACGACCTCCCCCGTCGCGTCGCGCACGGGCGCCGCCACCGAGAACGCACCGCGCGTGAGCTCCTCCAACGACGTGGAGATCCCGAACGAGCGGATCTCGGCGAGGCGGCGCCGCAGCTCGCGCTCCTCGGTGAGCGTGTTCGGCAGGTACCTGCGCGGCTGGGAGGCGAGCACCTCGTCGAAGACCTCCGAGGGCGCGTGCGCGAGGAGCACGAGGCCCACGCCCGTGGCGTGCAGCGGCAGGCGCGAGCCCACGTCGGAGATCACCGAGACCGCGTCGGCCCCCGACAGCCGCTCGAGGTAGATCGCACCGAGCCCGTCGCGCACCGCGAGGTGCACGTGCTCGGTGGTGGCCTCGAGCAGGTCCTCGAGGTACGGCATCGCGATGCGCCGGAGCCGCATGGCCGTCGGCTGCCGCACGCCGAGTCGCCAGACGCGCATGCCCACCCGGTAGCGCCCGTCCTCGCCGCGGACGAGTCCGCCCCACTCCACCCACTCGGCCACGAGGCGGTGGGCGGTCGACAGCGGGAGGTTCGCGCGCGCGGCGATCTCGCTGAGCGACAGGTCCTCGCGGCCCTGGAAGGCGTCGGCGATCGCGAAGAGCTTCTCGGCGACGGAGCGGCCGTCGCTGCCTCCACCGGCCATGCGCACATCGTATTCCTCGGTGCATATCAGGCAGGTCGATCCGAGGCATCATCAGATTCAGCTTCCCTGATGGGCCCCGCTCACCGAGAGTGGATGCAGTGCCGAAGCGGCACGCACCATCCTGCGGCTCGGCGCCGCCACCCGGAACGAAGAAGGATCGACGATGATCACCCTCCTGTCACATCTCTCGCACGTCGAGATCGCGGCACCCGACGTCGAGGCGTCGGTCGCGTTCTACGAGGAGCGCCTCGGCCTGCGCGAGGTCGGCCGCGACGGCGGCAAGGTCTACCTGCGCTCGTGGGGCGACTACACGCACCACAGCGTCGTCATCTCGGAGGGGCCCGAGCCGGCCCTCGTCGAGATCGGCTGGCGCACCACGAGCCCTGAGGCCCTCGAAGAGGCGGCGCGCCGCGTCGAGGAGGCGGGCGTGACGGGCGAGTGGTCGGACTCCGGCCCCGGTCGCGGCCGCTCGTACGTCTTCACCGGCCCCTGGGGACACACCATCCGCCTCGCCTGGGACGTCGAGCAGTACCACGCCGAGGACGAGCACGCGTCGATCTTCCCCGACCGCCCCGAGAAGCGCTCCAGCGTCGCCGGAGCCCCGCGGTTCCTCGACCACGTCACCATCGCGGCATCCGACGTGAAGGCCTTCGCCAAGTGGCACAACGAGGTGCTCGGCTTCCGCATCATGGCCTACACGGAGCTCGACGAGGCGCCCATCACGGTCTTCGCGGTCATCACGACCAACGAGAAGTCGCACGACCTCGGCGTCGTGCTCGACAGCTCGTCGCGCCCCGGCCGCATCAACCACTACGCGTTCTGGGTCGACACCCGCGAGGAGCTCCTGATCGCGGCCGACGTGCTCATGGAGAACGGCGTGCACATCGAGTACGGCCCGTCGATCCACGGCATCGGCGAGCAGTCGTTCCTGTACTTCCGCGACCCGAGCGGCCTGCGCATCGAGGTGAACACGGGCGGGTACCGCAACTACGTGCCCGACTGGGACGCCAACACGTGGAAGCCGTCGACGGGCTCGAACAACCTCTACCGCAACGGCGCCATGCCGATGTCGATGACGGAGTCGTTCCCGCCCGACGAGGGCCACCCGACCGCCACGGAGGAGGGCATCGTCCCCGGCACCGAGGAGGCGCTGCTCAACCCCTACGGCAAGCACGGCCAAGGCTGATTCGCAGACAGCCGGCACGACGGCGGCCCCGGCCCGATCCCCATGATCGGCCGGGGCCGCCGTTCGCGTTGCGTCCGGGTGGCGGATGCCGCGGGGCGCGCGTTCACGCCCCGCGCAGCACCTCCGCCGTGACACGCGCGCAGAACGCCAGGCTCTCGACCGGCACGTGCTCGTCGGCGGTGTGGAACTGCCCGAACACGTCGAAGCCGTCGGGGACCCGAAGCGGCACGAACCCGTAGCCCGCGATGCCGAGGCGCGCGAGGTGCTTGTTGTCGGTGCTCGCGGGCAGCAGGTACGGCACCACGACCCCATCGGGATCCTCGCGTGCGATCGCACGCCCGATGACGTCGAGGAGCGGCGCAGCGGGATCGGCCGCAATCGCCGGGAACCACGATCCGACCTCGATCTCGATGTCGTCCCCGACGAGCGTCCGCAGGTCCCGGCGGAACGACTCCTCGTGCCCGGGCACCACGCGCAGGTCGAGCGTCGCGGTCGCGGCGGCGGGGATCACGTTCGTCTTCGACCCCGCCTCCAGCACGGTCGGCGACGCCGTGTCGCGCAGCGACGCGCCGATGAGGCCGCCGACGAAGCCGAGGGCCTCGAGCTGCTCGTCGATGCGCTCGTCGTCGAAGTCGATCCCGCGCGCCTCGCCGAACACGCGCAGGAGCTCCTCGACGGCCGGCGTCCGCGTCACCGGGAAGCGGTGCTCGCCGATCGCCGCGACCGCCCGGGCGAGGCGCACGACGGCGTTGTCGTCGGTCGGACGCGAGCCGTGACCCGGCCGGCCGCGCGTGCGCAACCGTGCCCATGCGACGCCCTTCTCCGCGGTCGCCGCGAGGTAGGCGCGTCGGCCCGGCGCGAGCGGCACCGAGAAGCCGCCCACCTCGCTGAGCGCCTCGGTCGCGCCGTCGAACAGCTCGGGCCGGTGCTCGACGAGCCAGCGCGCGCCCCAGGTGCCGCCCGCCTCCTCATCGGCGAAGAAGGCGAAGACGAGGTCGCGGTCGGGCACGATCCCGTCGCGCCGGAACGCCCGCGCGATGGCGAGGATCACGCCCGCGAAGTGCTTCATGTCGACGGCGCCGCGGCCGTAGAGCACGCCGTCCTCGATCTCGGCGCCGAACGGCGGATGCGTCCAGTCCTGTCCGTCGACCGGCACGACGTCGAGGTGCGCGTGCACGACGAGCGCACCGCGCGACGGATCCGATCCCGCGAGACGCGCGACGACGTTCCCGCGGCCAGGAGTCGACTCGACGTAGGCGACCTCGTAGCCGACCTCCTCGAGCGCGTCGCGCACGTACGTGGCCGCCTGCGCCTCGCCGTCGCCGATGGTCGCGAGGTCGCCGGTGTTGACGCTCTCGATGCGGATGAGGTCGCGCACGAACTCGAGCGCCTCCGCTTCGAGCGTCGTCGCGGTCGTCGGAATCGCGTGGGTGCCCATGCCTCCATGCTCCTCGCCGGGCGCCGGACGATCCAGCGGTGTCGCGTCGGATGACCCGGCGTGAACGGCGGTTGCGCTCCGCGACGCCGCATTACACGACGCCGGATGCCCCTGATGAAGCCGTGTTGCGATTGCGGCGCCGGGTGACGACCCGCCTTGCCCGGGCGGCTCGACGCGGCGGAAGGTGGCCCGCATGACTCGACGACCCACCATCGCCGTCGCGCTCGACGGGGCGGGCTGGCATCCCGCCGCCTGGCGCGACCCGTCGGCCCGACCGGCCGAGCTGTTCACCGCCGCATACTGGCAGTCCCTCGCGCAGCTCGCCGAGCGCGCCGACGTCGACCTCCTCACGATCGAGGACGCGCTCGGCCTGCAGTCCTCGGCGTTCGGCGCACTCGACGGTCGGCGCGACCAGGTCCGCGGGCGGCTCGACGCGCTCCTCATCGCCTCGTTCCTCGCGCCCGTCACGAGCCGCATCGGACTCGTGCCGACCGTGACGACGACGCACACCGAGCCGTTCCACGTCGCCACGGGCCTGCAGACGCTCGACTTCGCGAGCCGGGGTCGGGCCGGGTGGCGCGTGCAGGTGTCGGGAGCCGCCCACGAGGCCGCGCACTTCGGGCGCCGGAGCTTCCCGCCGCTCGACCTCGAGGAGGCGCGCCGCGGCGATTCGGCGCTGGTGCGCGAGCTCTTCGACGAGGCGCGCGACGCGGTCGAGGTCGTGCGCCGGCTCTGGGACAGCTGGGAGGACGACGCGATCATCCGCGACGTCGGGACCGGCCGGTTCATCGATCGCGACAAGCTGCACTCCGCCGACTTCGAGGGCCGGTGGTTCTCGGTGACGGGCGCGTCGATCGTGCCGCGGTCGCCACAGGGACAGCCGCTCGTCGCGGCGCTCGCGCACCAGGCGATCCCGTACGAGCTCGCCGCGACGAGCACCGACCTCGTCTTCGTGACGCCCCAAGACGACGCGCAGGCGTCGTCGATCCTCGACGAGGTCCGCGACGCGGAGGCGCGGGTCGGCCGCGTGGGGCGCCCGCTCTCGGTGCTCGCCGACGTGCTCGTCGTGCTCGAGTCCACCCCGGCGGCCGCCCGACGGGCGCTCGACCGCCTCGACGAGGCGAACGGCTCCCCCGCGGCATCCGACGGGCTCATCTTCGCCGGCACGCCCGATGAGCTCGTCGACCGCATCGCCGCGTGGGTCGAGCTCGGCTACGACGGCGTGCGCCTACGGCCCGCCCGCCTGCCGCGCGACCTCGAGCAGCTCGCCGACTGGGTGCTGCCGGCGCTCGGCCGGCCGGCCGCCTCCGGAGCCACGCTCCGCGAACGCCTCGGCTTCGACCGACCCGCCAATCGCTACGCGCGTCAGGAGGCCGCAGCATGACCACGACCGAGAAGCGCCAGGTGCACCTGGCCGCCCATTTCCCCGGCGTGAACAACACGACGATCTGGTCCGATCCGCTGCACCGCAGCCAGATCGACTTCAGCGCCTTCGAGCACTTCGGGCGCACCGCCGAACGGGGACGCTTCGACTACGTGTTCCTCGCCGAGGGGCTGCGGCTGCGCGAGCACAAGGGCCTCGTCCACGACCTCGACGTCGTCGGCCGCCCGAACACGCTCGCGATCCTGACGGCGCTCGCCGCGGTGACGCGGCACGTGGGTCTCGTCGGCACGCTGAGCGCGACGTTCAACGAGCCCTATGAGCTCGCCCGCCAGCTCGCGACCCTCGACCACCTGTCGGGCGGGCGCGCGGGCTGGAACGTCGTGACGAGCTCCGACGCCTTCCACGGAGCGAACTTCCGTCGCGGCGGATACCTCGACCACGGCGACCGCTACGTGCGCGCCGCGGAGTTCGTGAGCTTGGCCAAGGAGCTCTGGGACAGCTGGGCCCCCGCCGCGGTCGTCGCCGACCGGGCCTCCGGTGCGTTCCTTTCCGACGACGGGGTCGCGCCGTTCGCCCACCACGGACCCCAGTTCGACGTGGCCGGCACGTTCACCGTGCCGCGGAGTCCGCAGCGCTACCCCGTGATCGTGCAGGCGGGCGACTCCTCCGATGGCCGCGAGTTCGCGTCCGAGCACGCCGAGGTGATCTTCTCCCGGCACAGCGAGTTCGCCGAGGCGCGGGCGTTCTACGCCGACGTGAAAGGCCGCCTCGCCGGATGGGGCCGAAGCGAGGACTCCCTGAAGATCCTGCCCGCCGTGACCTTCGCCATCGGGGACACCGATGGCGAGGCGCAGGAGCGCGCCCGTGAGACCTCGCTCGCCCAGGTCACCCCGCGCACGGCGATCACGGTGCTCGAGCAGGTCTGGGGCACCGACCTCTCCGATCGCGACCCCGACGGACCCCTGCCCGAGTTCGATCCCGACCCCGATGCCGCACTCGCCCGCGGCTGGGCGGCCCGCTTCCCGAACGCGGTGCAGGTCGCGCGTGCCTGGCGCGAACAGGCCGAGGCGGAGGGGCTCGGCATCCGCGAGCTCGTCATCAAGGTCTCGGGCCGCCAGTCGTTCATCGGAACCCCGTCGCAGGTCGCGGCCGAGCTCGACCGCTACGTGCAGGAGCGGGCCACCGACGGCTTCGTCATCGTCGGCACCACCTCGCCGCACGGGCTCGACGAGTTCGTCGACCGCGTGATCCCCGAACTGCAGGAACGCGGGGTCTACCGCACCGAGTACGAGGAGGGCGCGACCCTGCGCCGAAACCTCGGCCTGCCCGAGCCCACCGAGCTCGCCGCGGACCAGGAGGTGCGCCGTGCCGGTTGAGCCGCATTCATCCCGGGTGCCGCTCTCGGTGCTCGACCTCGTGCCGATCGCCGAAGGCTCGACGGCCGCCGAAGCCCTGCGCAACGCGATCGACCTCGCGCAGCGCGCCGAGGCGTTCGGCTACGCCCGCTACTGGCTCGCCGAGCACCACCTCAACCCCGGCGTGGCCGGGTCTGCCCCGCACACGTTCATCGGCATCCTCGCGGCATCGACCGATCGCATCCGGGTCGGCACCGCGGCGACCATCCTCGGCAACTACGAGCCGCTCCAGGTGGCCGAGGCGTTCGGCACGGTGGCCGCGCTGTGGCCGGGTCGGGTCGACCTCGGCCTGGGCCGGTCCGGCTTCCCGCCGCCGGATGCCGCCGGCTCCGCTCCGTCGACGGCACCGGATGCCGCGCCGGTCGCCGCCTCCCCCGCACCCCCGGTCGACAATGCGATCGTCGACGGGCTCGTGGTGCCGCCGGCCCGTCCGTTCCGCTTCGACCGCGCCCGCTTCGCACTGCAGGGTCGGCTCCTCGGACGGGTTCCCGGCGATGCCGCGCGGTTCGCCGACGACGTCGACGCGCTTCGGGCGTTCCTCGCCGGCGGCTACGTCGGCGACGGCATCCCGATCACCGTGCAGCCCGCCGAGGGCAGCGACGTGCAGCTGTGGGTGCACGGCTCGACCGCCGGGGAGAGCGCACGGCTCGCCGGGCGCCTCGGGCTGCGCTTCGGTGCGAACTACCATGTCGCGCCGAGCGGCGTGCTGGAGTCGGTCGCCGAGTACCGGGCGCACTTCCGGCCGTCGGCTGAACTCGAGCGACCGCACGTGATCGTCTCCGTGGACGTCGTGGTCGCCGAGACCGATGCCGAGGCCGGCCGCCTGGCCGCCGGTTACGCCGAGTGGGTCCTCTCCATCCGCGAGGGCCAGGGCGCGGTGCGCTTCCCGCGGCCCGAGGAGGCGATCCCCGACGACCGACTCGACGACGCGCAACTCGCCGCGGTGCAGGACCGCCTCGACACTCGCTTCGTCGGATCGCCCGAGACGGTGGTCGGGCTCCTCGAGACGCTGCAGCGGGCGACGGGCGCCGACGAGCTGCTCGTCACGACGATCACACACGACCATGCACGCCGCGTCGACTCGTATCGCCTGCTCGCGGAGGCCTGGAATGCCGCGGAGTCCCTCGACGCGCGCGCGTTCGGAGGCCTCGCGCACGACGGCTCGGACCTCGCGGAGGCGGTCGCATGAGCCGGCTCGTGACGCCCCGTGACGACCGCTCGACATCTGCCGCAACGACTCCCGAGCCCGCCTCGCGGCCTGCCTACCATGCGGACATGACCGACACACTGAGCACCCCGAACACCTCCGCTGCCGCCGCGGGCATCGACCGCGCCGCCTTCGCCCGCGAGTGGGAGGACTGGCACCGGGCCCACGAAGCCGCACGGGCCGACGGGCACGGCTTCCTCGCCGTGACCGGCCTGCACTGGCTCGACGAGGCGCCGCAGCGCTTCGACCGCACGCCGGGCACGTGGACGACGGGCGACGAGGGACCCGTGGTCGAGCTCGACGCGGACGAGGTGCTGGAGCTCGACGGCGTCGCACTCTCGGGCCGGCACGCGTTCGGCCCGATCGCCGAGCGCTCGGGCGTCACGCTCCGTTCGGGCGACCTGGCGATCGAGCTCGCCAAGCGCGGCGGACGCGACATCCTGAGGCCGCGTGACCCCGCGTTCCCGTTCCGGGTCGCGTACACGGGCACGCCGACCTACCTGCCGAACCCGCGCTGGCTCGCGGCCGGGCGGTTCGTGCCGTTCGACGCGCCTCGCGAGGTCACCGTCGGCGCGGCCGTCGAAGGGCTGCAGCACGTCTACGAGGCGCCCGGCGAGCTGGAGTTCGAGCTTCGCGGCGAGACATTCCGCCTCACGGCGTTCAACGGCTCGGCGCCCGGCAGCCTCCTCGTGCTCTTCACCGACGCGACGAGCGGACTCACGACCTACGCGGCGAACCGCAGCCTCTCGGTCGACGCACCCGACGCCGATGGCTCGGTCGTGCTCGACTTCAACCGCGCCGTGAACCTGCCGTGCGCCTACACCGACTACGCGACGTGTCCGCTGCCCCCGGCGGGCAATCGCCTGCCGGTCGGCATCGAGGCCGGCGAGAAGACGCCCCTCGGGCGGCAGGCGGCCTGAGCGATGCGGTTCCAGCTGCTCGACATCGTCCCGTACGTCGAGAACCCGATCACCGGCCGGCTCGTCAGCCCGGCGGAGCGCCTCGACCAGACGGTCGAGCTCGCCCGCCGGGCCGAGCGGCTCGGGTTCGACGCCTTCTCGGTCGGCGAGCGTCACGCCGGGCACTTCCTCTCCTCGTCGCCGAGCGTGCTGCTCGGCGCGATCGCCGCGGCGACGTCGACCATCCGCCTGCAGACGGGCGTGACGGTTCTCTCGGTGCTCGACCCCGTGCGCGTGGCCGAGGACTACGCGACGATCGACCAGCTGTCGCGCGGCCGCCTCGAGCTCACGATCGGCAAGGGCAACGAGGCGGCGCAGTTCCCGCTGTTCGGCCTCGAGATCGACGATCAGTGGGAGCTGCTGGCGGACAAGTACGCCCTGCTGCGTCGGCTCTGGAGGCAGACCGACGTCGACTGGGATGCGACCCCATACACCCGGGCGCAGCGCGCGACCACGACGCTCCCCCGCCCCTACGCGGGCGCGCCACGCGTCTGGCACGGTTCGGCGACGACGCTCGCCTCGGCGGCGCTCGCGGCGCGCTGGGGCGACCCGCTGTTCTCGGCGAACGCCATCCAGCCGCTGCGCAACTACGCGGTGCTCGTCGACCACTACCGCGACGAGTTCGCCCGCCACGGCCACGACCTGCGCTCGGCGTACGTCGGCGCGGGCTCGGGCGCTCTCTTCCTCGCCGACACGACGCAGCAGGCCCGCGAGCTCTACGGACCCGTCTACGAGGCGCTCGTCGCCGCCACGAACGTGCCCGGCAACAACACGCCGTTCCGCGACATCGACCACGCCATCGCCGACGGGCCTGCGCTCGTGGGCAGCCCCCAGCAGGTCGTCGACAAGATCGGCCGCTTCCACGAGGCCTTCGGCCACGACCTGCAGTCCGTGAGCCTGCCGTCGACGCTCCCGATCGAGCAGCAGCACGACCTCCTCGAGCGCCTCGCGACAGAGGTCGTGCCGGTGCTGCGGCGCGAGCTGCCGACCACACTGTGGGGGTCGGGCGACCCGTACGCGACGCGGCCCTCGTCGGCAGGCGGTCGAGCGGATGCCGCGGCGCCCATCGCGGCGGGCGGCGAGGGCGGGCGGCCGGCCGCAGCTCCTCCCGCCCCGACCCCTGCGGTCGCTCGCCGCATCGACCCGCTCGCGGTGGCTTCCCGGTGAGGGCGGGCGGGCTCGTCATCCGCGGGGGACGACCGGACGAGTTCTCGGCGGTGACGGGGCTCACCGAGCGAGCGTTCGCGGCCGGCCCATACGGACACCTGCCCGTGAGCGCCGAGCGCCGTGCGCTCCTCCGAGCGGTCGACGAACGGGCCGCGACGGGCGTGGTGCTCGTCGCCGAGGTCCCGACCCACGACCAGCGCGGCGCTGCGCTCGTCGGCACCGCGAGCCTCCTGCGCGCGAGCAGCCCGCAGGCCCGGCTCGCGGTCGGCGACGAGGCCGAGCTCCGGCTGCTCGCGGTCGATCCCGGCGCCCGCGGGCGCGGCGTCGGAGCGGCCCTCGCGGCCGCCGCACAGGAGGAGGCGCACGGCTGGGGTGCGTCGGCCGTGGTGCTCGACACGGGCACGCTGAACCATGCCGCCCAGCGTCTCTACGAGCGGCTCGGCTACACCCCGTTCGATCGGTCGCGCACTCCGCAGGCCGCGACCGATGCGCGCATCGATCACCTCGACTATCGGCTGCCGCTGCGCCGCCGCCACGACGTCGTCGTGCGGCTCGTGGGCGACGACGAGGTGGACGCCGTCGCCCGACTGTCGCTGCGCGCCTACGAGCACGACTACGACGTGTCCGAGACATACCGCGCCTCGATCCTCGACGTGGGCGCCCGCGCCCGCGTGCACCAGGTGTGGGTCGCCGCGGATGCCGCGGACGGCCGCCTGCTCGGCACGGTGGCGACGCCTCGGCGCGGCGGGGTCATCTCACCACTTGCGGCCCCGGGCGAACTGGACATCCGGCTCCTCGCGGTGGACCCCGCGGCGCGCGGCCGCGGCATCGGCGCAACGCTCACCGAGCACGCCATCGAGCTCGCCCGGCTGCGCGGCCTCGAGCGCGTGGTCATGAACAGCGGACCGCAGATGACCGGCGCGCACCGGCTCTACGAGCGGCTCGGGTTCGCCCGGCTCACCGAGCGCGAGCGCGAGATCGTCGACGGCGGCCGGACGTTCCGGCTGCTGGCGTTCACGATCGACGTGCCCGGTCGCGTGGGCACCCTCGCCCGATGACCGACCTCGACGTCATCGTCGTCGGCGGCGGGGCGATGGGCTCCGCCGCCGCGTGGCAGCTCGCCGGCCGCGGCCGCGAGGTGCTGCTGCTCGAGCGCTTCGCCCAGGGTCACGTCAACGGGGCTTCGCACGGGGCATCCCGAAACTTCAACCTGGCCTACGCCGAGCCGGCGCACGTCGCCCTGCTCGTGGAGGCCGAACGTCGCTGGCGCGACCTCGAGGCCGAGACGGGCACCCTGCTCCTCGCGCAGGTCGGGATCGTGAACCACGGCGACCATCCCGACCTCGACGACGTGCACGCCGCGCTCGCGTCCGCGGGCATCCCGAGCGCGTTCCTGACGCCCGAGGAGGCGCTGCGGCGCTGGCCGGGGATCCGCTTCGAGACGCGCGTGCTGCACACGCCGACGGCCGGTCGGCTCCACGCGGATGCCGCGGTGCGGGCCCTGCAGCAGGCGGCGGTCGCCCGCGGCGCCGAGGTCCGCCACCAGAGTCCGGTGCGCGGCATCCGTGTCGTCGATGACGACCGCGTCGAGGTGCGCACCGACGACGGAACACTCACCGCACGCCGCGTCGTGGTCACCGCAGGCGCCTGGACGTCGAAGCTCCTCGGCGGAGCCGTGGAGCTGCCGCCGCTGGTCGTCACCCAGGAGCAGCCGGCGCACTTCGCGGTGCGCGACACGTCGTTCGAGTGGCCCGGCTTCAACCACCGGCCGGGCCCGGGCGACGACTGGTGGTACTCGGGCGTGTACGGCATGCTCACGCCCGGTGCGGGCGTCAAGGCGGGCTGGCACGGCACCGGGCCCGTCGTCGACCCGGACGCCCGCGATTTCCTGCCGGAGCCCGTCCAGCTCGCCGCCCTGCGGCGCTACATGCGCGAGTGGCTGCCCGGCGCCGACGCCGACGCGGTGACCGCGATCAGCTGCACCTACACCACGACGCCCGATTCGGTGTTCCTGCTCGATGCGGCGGGGCCGATCGTCGTGGGCGCCGGATTCTCGGGGCACGGCTTCAAGTTCACGCCGGCCATCGGCCGTGTGCTCGCCGACCTCGTCGACGGCCGTCCGTCGCCCGGCGTGTTCCGCCTGCGGCGGTTCGCGACGGTCTGAGACGCGCTCGCCTGCCATCGACGTACCCACGCCCGAGGCGGCACGCCGGCAACGACCGATGCGGATGCCGCGCGACCGATCGGCCGCGCGGCATCCGCCCTGGTCACCCGAGGGTCACTCGGACTTCGGCAGGCCGGGCGGGTTGACCTCCGAGACGTCGACGGCCTCCGTCGTGAGCGCCCAGCGCTCGAGCACCTCGGTGTAGGTGCCGTCGTCGATGATCGACTGCAGCACGAGCTGCACGGGCTCGATGAGCCCGTTGCCCTTGGCGGTGCCGGCCGCGATGGGCGCCGTCTCGGGCCAGCCGCCGTTGAGGGTGCCGACGAGCTTCGACTCGCCGGTCGTTGCGGCGCGGTACGCGGCGGTGGCGTTCGGGCCGAACGTCGCGTCGACGCGGCCCGACGAGAGGGCGAGGTCGGATGCCGCCTGGTCGTCGTAGTAGACGAGCTCCGCGGGCTCCTCGCCCGCAGCCTCGAGCTCATCGTTCCAGGCGAGCAGGATCTTCTCCTGGTTCGTGCCCGAGCCGACCACGATCTTCAGGCCCGAGATGTCCTCGGCGCCCTCGATCGACTCGATGTCGCTGTCGGACTTCACGTAGAAGCCGAGCAGGTCCTGGCGGTAGCTGGCGAAGTCGTAGAGCTCCTTGCGCTCCTCGGTGACCGTCACGTTCGAGGCGATGAGGTCGTACTTGCCCGACTGGATGCCGAGCGGCCAGTCCGCCCAGTTCACGGCGACCGGGTTGTACTCGAGGCCGAGCCCGTCGGCGATGAGCGAGCCGAAGTCCGCTTCGGTGCCGATCACCGTGCTGTCGTCGTCGGACGCGAGCACGCCGAGCGGCGCTGCCCACGGCGAGATCGCGACCGTGAGCTTGCCCGGCTCGATCGGCGTGAACCCGCTCGCCTCGAGGGCCTCGACCGCCGCCGCGACGGGCTCGATCGTGGGCCGGTCCTTCGCGTTCTGCGAGGTGAGGTCGAACTGCGACGCCGCCTGCACCTGCTCCTCGGTGGACACGGTGTCCTCGGCCGCGGCCGAGTTGCTCGCGCTGACGGCCCACGCGATGCCGCCGCCGACGAGGGCCAGCGCCGCGACGCCCGCGACGATCACCCCCACCTGCTTCCTGTTGATTGCCATGAGAGGACTCTCCTAGGGTTGTTCCGTCCGATAGCCGGTCGGTTTCTCGGATGCTCGCCCGGCGCGGCGCTGCGATCGCCGCGCCGGGTCTCCACGCCGGTGCGGTCTAGAGCACCTTGGCGAGGAAGTCTCTGGTGCGCGCGTGCTGCGGGTTCAGCAGCACCTGCGCGGGTCGCCCCTGCTCGACGATCTCGCCGTGGTCGAGGAAGACCACGCGGTCGGCGACCTCGCGGGCGAACCCGATCTCGTGCGTGACGACGACGAGGGTCGTGCCGTCGCGGGCCAGCCCGCGGATCACGTCGAGCACCTCGCCCACGAGCTCGGGGTCGAGCGCGCTCGTGGGCTCGTCGAAGAGCAGCACCTTCGGCGAGAGGGCGAGCGCCCGCGCGATGGCCACGCGCTGCTGCTGGCCGCCCGAGAGCTGGCGGGGGTAGTGGTCCGCCTTGTCGGCGAGGCCGACGCGGGCGAGCAGCGCGCTCGCGAGCTCCCGCGCCTCCTTGCGGTTCTGCCGGCCCAGGGCGACGGGCGCCTCGACGATGTTCTCGACTGCGGTGAGGTGCGGGAAGAGGTTGAAGTTCTGGAACACCAGCCCGACCTGGGTGCGCCGGCGCAGGATCTCGGCCTCGTGCAGCTCGTGGAGGCGGTCGCCCTTGCGCTCGTAGCCGATGTACTGGCCGTCGACCGTGATCGAGCCGCGATCGACGGTCTCGAGGTGGTTGATCGTGCGCAGCAGCGTCGACTTGCCCGAGCCCGACGGGCCGATGAGCACGACGACCTCGCCGGGCTCGATCGTGAGTGAGACGTCGCGCAGCACGGCGTGGGGGCCGTACGACTTCGTGACGTCGGTGATCTCGACGCGCCCGACGGTCGACGTACGTCGCAGTGGGACGAACTGCTCGTCGAACGACGGGGCGAGGCTCGTGCTGGTCATGCGGCACCTCCGGTGCGGTCGGCGGCGGTCGTCGCGGAGACGGCGGTCGTCGCGGCGGCGGTCGATGCCGTGGGGGCATCGGAGGTCGGGGACGGTGGGCTCGCGGCATCCGGTGCCTGGTCGCCGAGGCGCCGCCACTGCTCGGCCGCCCAGCGGCGCGCCCGCTGGATCGGCGTCGGCGGCAGCTCGCGCACGGCGCCGCGGGCGAACCGGCGCTCGACGTAGTACTGGGCGATCGACAGGACGGTCGTGATGACCGCGTACCAGACGACCGCGACGAGCAGCATGGGGATGACGCGCTGGTTGCGGTTGTAGATCACCTGCACGGTGTAGAAGAGCTCGGGCAGCGCCACGATGAACACCACCGAGGTGCCCTTCACGAGGCCGATGATCTCGTTGAAGGCGTTCGGCACGATGGCGCGGGCCGCCTGCGGCAGCGTGATCCGGAAGAAGCGGATGCGACGGGGCAGGGCGAGCGCCGCGGCCGCCTCGAGCTGGCCCTGGTCGACCGAGAGGATGCCGGCGCGGATGATCTCCGCCGAGTACGCCGCCTGGTGCAGCGAGAGGCCGATGGTCGCCGCGGCGAAGGCGCTGAGCAGCGTCGTCGTCGGGAACTCGACGAGCCAGAAGTCGGTCGTGAACGGCGTTCCGAGGCCGAGCGTCGGGTACAGGTAGCCGAGGTTGTACCAGACGAGGATCTGGACCACGAGCGGCACCGACCGGAAGAACCAGATGTACCACCAGGCGGCCGCGTTGAGCAGCGGCGACTTCGAGAGGCGGAAGATCGCGAGCACGGCCCCGAGCGCGAAGCCGATGACGCCCGAGATGGCCGTGAGCTGCAGCGTGAGCACGAGCGACTCCAGCACCGACGGCGCGAAGAAGTACTCGGCGAACACGTCCCACTGCCACTTCGGGTTCGCGGCCAGCGACCAGAGGAACTGCACGATCAGGAAGGCGACGACGACCGAGACGATCCAGCGCCCCCAGTGCTTGACGGGCACGACGCTCAGGCCGTGCGGCGTCGGGCCGGCAGGCCGGACCGGGGCGGCGACCTGGTCCGGCGCCGCGGCCGCTCCGCCTGCAGTGGGCGCGCCCGGCTGCAGGGCGGTCGGGACTCCGTCGGCGGCGCCGGCGGTCGGCACGGGTGCCGCGGCGTCGCGCCGGCGATCGGTGGCGATGCGACTCATGCGCGGGCTCCTTCGGTGACGAGCGTCTTGTCGAACGCGTGGATGCCGATGTCGGCGGCGGGCAGGGTGGGATCGAACCGGGGCGTGTAGCCGCTCGCGAGGTAGAGGCGCACTGCCTCGGGCTGGCGCGGCCCCGTGGTGAGGAAGATCGCGGAGTAACCGCGGCGCAGGGCCTCGGCCTCGAGCTCGGCGACGACGCGTCGGCCGAGTCCGCGTCCGCGTCGCTCGGGGTGCGTCCAGACGCGCTTGAGCTCGGCGGTCGTCGCGTCGTAGCGCTTGAACGCACCGCCCGCGACGGGTCGCCCGTCCTCCAGGAGCAGCAGGAACGCCCCGTGCGGCGATGCGAATTCGCTCGCTGGATAGCGGCTCAGCTCGGTGCTCGCCGGCTCGCCGAAGAAGTCGCCGTAGCGCGCGTCGTACTCGCGTGCGAGGTCGGCGATGAGCGGTCGGGCGAGGTCGTCGTCGGCCGCGACGAGCTGCACGACGAGTGCGGTCATCGTGCTCTCCTCTCGTGTCGATGGGTGCCCGCGACGTCGCTCGTCGGCGGCGTTCCCGGGGTGGTCGCACCGACGTTATGGAGGCACCCGGGTGCCCTGCAACGGCGCCGTTCACGCGGTGACGGAATTCGTCACGCCCCGTCATCGCCCACGTTCGGATGTCGCTGCGCGACGTTCGCGGATGACCCCGGGTGACGGCACCGGGCCGCGAATCGATGTCGCCGCGTGTCAGAACAGGTCGGGGCTCGGCGTCGAGGCGAGGCGCACGACGACGCCCTGGCGGCGCTCGAACTGGTAGCCGACCCGGCGCACGGTGCGCAGCACCTCGTGATGCTCGCCGAGCTTCACGCGGAGACGGCGCACGTGCACGTCGACCGTGCGCTCGCTCGGCAGCTCCTCGACGCCGTCCCAGAGCGCGGCGATCAGCTCCTCGCGCGGCACCGCGCGCCCCTCGCGAGCGATGAGGTACTGCAGGAGCTCGAACTCCCGGAAGGTCACGTCGGCGGTCCGGCCGTCGACGAACACGCGCCGGCGGGAGACGTCGATGAGCACACCCTCCGACGGGCGCGCGTCCCGGCCGACGCGCACCGGGGCCATCCGCGGGCGGTGGCGGAGCCCGGGGTCGTTCATCGCCCGGCGGACGACGTCGATGTGCCGGCCGCCGGCGCCGACGGGCGCGATCGCGACCGCGGCGTGCGTCTCCGCCGACGGCGCGACCTCCGCGACGCGGCGACGGAGGGCGTCGACGAGGCGGTGCATCGTCATGCGCCCGTCGGCCGAGTCGTCCTCCCCCATGCCGACGAACAGCACGAACCCGCGCGGCTCGGAGCCACCCGGCACGGCGCGGAGCCGCGGTGCGTCGAACGATCCCCCCTCGGCCACGGCGGTCACCAGGTCGAGACGTACTCCGACACGGCGTCGGGCAGGGTGCCGCGCACCACCGGCAGGCCGCGGGTCACGGCCTGCGAGATGCGCTCCTGCAGCGCCTCCGACTCGATGCGGTAGTCGACGAAGTCGGCGTCGCTCGCGTAGACGCCGATCGGCAGGGTGAGCGCCTGGAAGAACGAGAAGAGCGGTCGGAACTGGTGCTCGATGATGAGCGCGTGCCGGTCGCTGCCGCCCGTCGCCGCCAGCAGCACGGGCTTGTCGATGAGCGAGTACTGGCCGACGAAGTCGAACACGTGCTTGAACAGCCCGGTGAAGCTCGCCCGGTAGACGGGGCTCGCGACGATGAGCAGCGTGGCCGACTCGATGCGACGCAGCGCCTCCTCGGCGGCGGGGCTCAGCTCGTCGCGGCGCAGCGCGCCCGAGAAGTCGCGCCCGATCTCACCGAGCTCGATGAGGTACGGCTCGACGGCGACGCCGCTCGGCACCACGCCCTCGATGGCGGCCGTGAACGACGCGAGCAGCTCGGTCGCGAGCACGGTGGTCTTGGAGGGTGCGTGCAGGCTGCCGGACACCGCGACGATCGAAACCACATCAGTCATGGCCCGACCGTATGCCTGCTCCTCGTGGGTGCGAACCCGCGTCCGTCGCAGAGCGTCAGCGGACGACGCCCGGGGTAAGACGACGCAACGCGACGCCATGAACGACGCCATGAACGACGGCCGGAACACGGCCCGGTGCGATGTCGGTGGTTGCTGAGATCATCTCAACATGACCACGATCGAGCTCACGACGACACGGCAACTGGCCGTGGGCGACACGCTCGTCAACGCCGCGGGCGCCGAGTACGAGGTCACCAGGCTCGCGCGCCTCGGCCGCGGCATCCGCGTGCACTACCTCACCGGCGACGGCCGTCCGGGCCGGTTCACCTCGGCGCCCGACGCGATCGTGCGGCGCCGCGTCGCCGAACGCGCCGAGCGCGCGTCCTGAGGCAGGACGCGCGCTCGGCGCTGGTCGGTGACGGTGGTCAGGCGGTGCGGAAGAACTCGTTCGCCCGGGCCGAGAAGAGCAGCAGCAGGCCGATGAGCGCCAGCGCACCGGCGATCAGCGCCGACCAGAGCTGCGCCGGATACGCGAACATCGTGATGATCGCCGAGATCAGGTTCAGCGCGAAGATGATCGCCACGATGATCCTCGCAGCGTTGTTCCCCCGGAACAGGCCGAGGCTCACGATGATCGTGATGATGCCGATGATGATCGCCACCCAGGCGACGGTCGTACCGCCGCCCTGGCCACCGAAGAGGATGAGGACGCCGGTGAGGATCTGGAGTGCTCCAGAGATCCAGGCGAGAACGGCGACGAGGGTGACTCCCCCAGGACGAGGACCTGCCACGATGGCTCCTTTGCTCACAGTGAGGTGCTTGGCCTCAACGTACTGCGAGGATGCCTCGGGTCGGGCGAACCGCGCCTCGGCGTGTCACGGATGCTGCGGCGGCGCCTCGCGGCATCCGTTCAGATGACCCGGCGGCCCTTCGCCAGCACGGGGTCGACGAAGCCCGACCCGTGGTCGAGCTGGTAGTCGAGGTTCACAGCGGCGTTGATGAGCGAGAGGTGGCTGAACGCCTGCGGGAAGTTGCCGAGCTGCTCCCCGGTGAGGCCGATCTCCTCGGCGTAGAGGCCGAGGTGGTTCGCGTAGGTGAGCATCTTCTCGAACACGAGCTGCGCCTCGTCGAGGAACCCCGATCGCGCGAGCGCGTCGACGTACCAGAAGGAGCACAGCGTGAACGTGCCCTCGGACCCGCGAAGGCCGTCTGGTGACGCGCTCGGGTTGTAGCGGTAGACGAGGCTGTCCGAGACGAGCTCGTCCTCCATCGCGTCGAGCGTCGAGAGCCACATCGGGTCGCGCGGCGCGATGAAGCCCATCAGCGGCATCATGAGGAGCGACGCGTCGAGCACCTCGGTGCCCTCGTACTGCACGAACGCCTTCCGCTCCTCGTCCCAGCCGTTCTCCATGACCCACGCGTAGATCGCGTCGCGCTGCTCGCGCCATCGCGGGATGGGCGCCGGCCGACCCCGCGACTGCGCGAGGCGGATGCCGCGGTCGAGCGCGATCCAGCACATGAAGCGTCCGTACGTGAACTTCTTCGGCCCGCCGCGGGTCTCCCAGATGCCCTCCTCGGCGGTGTCCCAGTGGTCGCAGACCCAGTCGAGGAGCTGGCTGAGCTGCGACCAGCCGACATGCGGGAGCTGGAGCCCGTGCGTGTCGGCGAGGTGGATCGAGTCCATGGCCTCGCCGTAGATGTCGAGCTGCAGCTGGTCGGCCGCGCCGTTGCCGATCCGCACCGGGGCGGAACCGCGATACCCCGAGAGGTGGTCGAGGGTCTCCTCGACGAGGTCCGACGAGCCGTCGACGCGGTACATGATTTTCAGCGGTCCCGACGTGTCGCCGGCGCTCTCGTGCACGCGCTGCATGAGCCACTCCACGAACTGCTCGGCCTCCTCGGTGTAGCCGAGGCCGAGCAGGGCGTACACCGAGAACGAGGCGTCGCGGATCCACGTGTACCGGTAGTCCCAGTTGCGCTCCCCGCCGATTTGCTCGGGCAGACCCGCCGTCGGCGCCGCGACGAGCGCCCCCGTCGGCGCGTACGTCATGAGCTTCAGGGTCATCGCCGAGCGGGCGACCATCTCGCGCCAGCGCCCACGATAGGTCGAGCGTTCGTTCCACTCGCGCCAGAACCGGCGGGTCTCGAGGAACAGGTCGGTCAGCTCGTCGTGCGTGATGCGCTTCGGCGGCACGCCGCCCGACTCGAGCATCACGCCCGTCATCTCGCCCGCGTCGAGCGAGCCGGTGATGCGCACGCCCTGGCCGACGAGCTCGCCGCGCCCGGCCCGCTGGCCGCCGTGCATCACGAAATCGCCCACGCGGTGCATCGTGAGCGCCTGGTCGGGCGACCGGAAGATGGCGCCCTCGCCCTCGACCGCCGAGAAGTCGTGCGCCTGCCGGCCGTAGTCGAAGCGGGGCTGCACCTCGGCGACGAAGTCCAACGTCCCGCGCACCACGCGCAGCATCCGCACGAGACGGTGCCGGTCGGTGGCGACGCCGTCGGCCACGGGCATGAAGTCGATGAGCTCGCCGACGCCCTGCTCGGTCATGAACCGCGTCACGAGGATCGCCGTGTTCGGCAGGTAGAGCTGGCGCGACACGAAGTCGTCGGTCGCCGGACGCACGCTGCAGAAGCCGCCTCGCTCGGCGTCGAGCAGCGACGCGAACACGCTCGGCGAGTCGAACCTCGGGCAGCAGAACCAGTCGATCGTGCCGTTCGAGTCCACGAGCGCGGCCGTCTGCAGGTCGCCGATGAGCCCGTGGTCGGCGATGTTCGGATACGTGTCGGCCATGCGCCAGCCCCCAATCCCCAGCGCCATGTTCTCACGGCCGCGGCGGCGGGCTCAGGGCCGCGTTCGGGGGTGTCGGCGTCAGTCCCGCGGCAGGAACGCGTGGTGCATGAGCGACCACGCCCGGCGGGCCACGTCGGGGCGCTCCGCGGCATCCGCCCGCGAGATCACGTCGGCGAGCATGGTGATCGCGAGCAGCACGTCGGCGGACTCGACGTGGTCGCCGAGTCGCCCGGCGGCCTGTTCGCGCACCAGCACGCGCTCCACGATGCCCGCCAGCTTGTCGCTCAGGTGCGTCACGCGCTCGTCGTGGCGGTTGTGCCAGATGAGGTCGATGAACGCCGTCGACACCACGACCTGCCCGATGATCGCGTCGAGCAGGTCGTCGAGCGTGGCATCGGAGGGCGCGACCGCGAGGTCGAGCTCATCGAGGTTCTCGTCGAACACGGCGACCGCCAGCGAGAGCCGGTCGGGGAAGTGCCGGTAGAGGCTGCCCTGGCCGACTCCCGCCTTCTTCGCCACCGCGCTGAACGGCGCCTGCAGCCCTTCGGTCGCGAAGACCTCACGCGCGGCGGCGATGAGCGCGCGCCGATTCCCGGGTCCGGCGCTCGGCCCGCGATTGGGCTTGCGCTCGCCCTGGATTCCCTTCCCACGCTCAGGCACGGGTGTTACGTTACTACCGGACAAGGATGTCCGGTATGGTTCGGACGCCCAGAGAGAAGGAAGCACCCCCATGAGCACCCCCAAGCCCCTCACCGGCGACGACTCCATCAAGACCTGGCTCGAGCACCCGGTCGGCGGTCCGATCATCCGCGACATGCTCGCGCAGGCCGGCCAGGACCCGAGCGTGCTGCGCCCGGTGTACCGCCTCGCGCTGAAGCGCCTGGTCAAGCTCAGCAAGGGGCAGTTCAGCCAGCAGATGGTCGACGACCTCGTCGCGCGCGCGGCCGCGGGCGAGGTGCCCGCGGGCGCCGCCGCTTCCGCCGACGCGCGCGCTGCAGCTGCCGAGGCGACCGCCGACGACGACACGGATGCCGCGGGCACGTCCGTCGAGCGACCCGAGTGGGTCGAGCGACTCGATCAGGGCCGCTTCGCGGGCAAGACCGTCATCGTGACCGGCGCGGGCTCGGGCATCGGCCGCGCCACCGCGTCGCGCATCGCCCGCGAGGGCGGCCGCGTCGTGGCCGTCGACGTGTCGCAGGAGCGCCTCGACGAGTTCGCCGCGGACCACGCGGGCGCCGACGTCGTGACGCTCGTCGCCGACATCACCGACGACGCGAAGGTGGCCGAGATCGTGGCGGCGGCCGGCGAGCGCATCGACGGCCTCGCGAACATCGCCGGGATCATGGACGACATGACCCCCATCGGCGAGCTCACCGACGCCGTGTGGCAGCGCGTGATGCGCGTGAACGTCGACGGCACCATGAAGCTCATGCGCGCCGTCGTGCCGACGATGCTCGCGAAGGGCACCGGCTCGATCGTGAACACCGCCTCGGAGGCGGCGCTGCGCGGCTCGGCGGCCGGCGTGGCCTACACGGCCTCGAAGCACGCCGTGGTCGGCCTCACGAAGTCGACCGCGTTCATGTACGGCCCGAGCGGCCTGCGCGTGAACGCCGTGGCTCCCGGCCCGACCATCACGAACATCGAGGCGTCGTTCGCGTCGCCGCTCGGTGCGGAGCGCGTGCGCCAGGCCATGGCGATCCTGCCCGACGCCGCCGAGGCCGAGGCGCTCGCGGCATCCATCACGTTCCTGCTCTCCGAGGACGGCGTGAACGTGAACGGCGTCGTGCTCGCGTCCGACGGCGGCTGGTCGGCGGCGTAGGCCGGGTCGGCGAGACGACGGCGTCCAGCCCGTGCCCACGTTCCACCGCGACCTGGCGGTCGCGCGCTTCATCCCGAAGCTCTCGGTGACGCCCCGGCTGAATGCCGCACGCGGGCCCTTCCGCGGCGGCCGGAGCCGCACCGCTCAGTCGGCGTAGTCCGAGCTGGGCCGTGCGGCATCCGCCTCGATGCCGAACGCCGAGGCAGCGTCGCGGACGGCTCGCGCCCGCGCGATGCGCGGCAGGTCGCTGCCGTCGCGGATCCCGCACCGCTCGAGCGTGGCGAGCACGTCGTCCGCCCACGCGAGCTCCTCGCCGGTCGGGCTCAGCGCAGCGTTGACGGCGACGACCTGCTCCTCGCGCAGGCAGAGCCGACCCGTCATGCCGAGGGATGCCGCGTGCCGCGACGCCGTGGCGAGCAGGTCGGCATCGCGCGGCACCGTGGGTCCGTCGACGGGACCCGGCAGGCCCGCGGCACGGCTCGCCGACACGAGCCGCGAGCGCGCGTAGAGCAGCGCGAGCGGATCGTCGGCCGCGCCCGTGTCGCGCCGGAAGTCGCCGCTGCCGAACGCGAGCCGCATGACGCCGGGCGCCTCGGCGAGCTCGAGCGCGGCCTCGACGCCGCGTGCGCTCTCGAGGAGCGCGACGATCGGCAGCCCGCCATCGAGGGCGTCCACCGTGCGCCGCACGTGATCGCGCGCCTCGACCTTGGCGAGCACGACGCCCGCCACGAGATCGCGCCCGTGCAGCAGGGCGACGTCGGCTCGCCACTCGTCGGAGGCCGCGTCGCCGATGCGCACCCACGGCCGCAGGCCGGCGTCGGCGGCCGCGGCGAGCGCCCGCCGAGCGCGGCCCTTGTCGTCGGGCGCGACGCCGTCCTCGAGGTCGACCACGACGACGTCGGCGACGGATGCCGCGACGCGGCGCTCGAGGTCGGACGCCGAGCCCGGAACGAGCAGCCACGAGCGGGCGAGCCCGGCGGGCACCGCGGATGCGGTGCCCGCCTCGACGCCCGAGGCCGTGACGGTCCCGGTCGACGTCGACGCCGTCGTCGTCATCGACTCAGCGCCCACTGCCCTGCCCGGCCTTCTCCTCGTCGAGGTCGCCCACTATCGCGGCGATCGCGGCGGTGGAGGGACGGCCCTCATGCGCCGGGTCGACCTCGTGGCCCGCCTCGCGCTCGACCTCCGCCCGCTCGTCGGGCGACAGGTGGTCGTCGACGCTCATGGTCGCCTCGTCGAACGGACGCTCGCCCGCCAGCACGTGACGCAGCTGGTCGCGGTCGAGCTGCTTCGTCCAGGTGCCGACGAGCAGGGTCGCGACGGCGTTGCCCGTGAAGTTGGTGAGCGCCCGCGCCTCCGACATGAACCGGTCGATGCCGACGATGACGCCGACGCCGTCGACGAGGTCGGGCCGGTGCGCCTGCAGACCGCCCGCGAGGGTCGCGAGTCCCGCGCCGGTGACGCCGGCCGCGCCCTTCGAGGCGACCATCATGAACAGCAGCAGGCCGACCTGCTCGCCGAGCGAGAGCGGCGTGCCCATCGCGCTCGCGATGAACAGCGACGCCATCGTCAGGTAGATCGCGGTGCCATCGAGGTTGAACGAGTAGCCCGTCGGGATGGTGATGCCCGCCACCGGCTTCGACACGCCCGCGTGCTCCATCTTGGCGATGAGGCGCGGCAGCACGACCTCGCTCGACGACGTCGAGACGATGAGCAGGTACTCGCGGCCGAGGTATTTCATCACCTTGAAGATGCTGACCCGCGTGACGGCCCAGAGCAGCGACCCGAGCACCACCACGATGAAGAGGATGCACGTGATGTAGAACGCGACCATGAGCGTGCCGAGCGCGAAGATGGCGCCGACGCCCGTCGCGCCGACCACGGCGGCGATCGCGCCGAACGCGCCGATGGGCGCGACCCACATGATCATCGCGAGGATGCGGAACACGAGCCCCTGGATCTGGCGGATCGCGCCGAGGATCGGCGTGCCCTTCGGACCCATCTTCTGCAGCGCGAAGCCCACGAGCAGCGCCACGAAGAGCACCTGCAGGATGTTGCCGTCGACGAGCGCCGAGAGCAGCGAGGTCGGGATGATCCCGAGCACGAACTCCGGCGTCGTCTTCGCCTCGGTCGTGCCGGCGTCGTAGGTGGCGCCCGAGATGTTGAGGCCCTCGCCCGGGTGGATGAGGTTGCCCACCACGAGGCCGATGCCGAGCGCGAACGTCGACATGACGATGAAGTAGAGCAGCGCCAGCCCGCCGACCTTGCCGACGGTGGCCGCCTTCGCGATCGAGCCGACGCCGAGCACGATCGTGCAGAAGATGATCGGGGCGATCATCATCTTGATGAGCAGCACGAACGCGTCCCCGATGGGCTTCAGGCCCACCGCGAACTCGGGAGCGACGAGGCCCACCGTGATGCCCGCGAGCACCGCGCCGATCACCGCGATGTAGAGGTAGTGCGAGGAGTCGATCCTGCGCCGGGACTTCGTGCCCGGGGTTCGAGACTGGAGCGCCATTGCCGTCTGCCTTCCGTGTCGGTTCATCGCCGGTCGTCGGTGCGGGCCGGTCGACGATGGGGTCGGTATCGGGCAAGCATGAGACGGCGGATGCCCCGCGCTCGCGTTGTGTTCATAGTGTTCGCACCACGCGCTCGCACCGCTGCCTAGGCTGAATGCAGCGATGGAGCGAGGTGACACGATGACGCGATGGATCCGGGGCTGGAGCATCGCCACGAAGCTCTTCGTCCTGCAACTCGTCATGATCGTGGCGCTCGCGACGATCGCCGTCGTGTGGATCTGGGCGGACGCCCGCGCCGACGTCGAACGCGACGCGGCCGCGAAGAGCATGGCCGTCGCCGAGACGCTCGCGTCGGATCCGTTCGTGCGCACCGCGCTGGGCACGGGCGACCCGTCGTCGCGACTGCAGCCGTACGCCGAGGACGTCATGACCGAGGCAGGGGTCGACTTCGTGACGATCATGGCGCCCGACCGCACCCGGTACACGCATCGCGATCCCGCCCAGATCGGCCAGAAGTTCCTCGGCAACATCGACCGCGCCCTCGCGGGCGAGGCCTTCACCGAGACGTACACGGGCACGCTCGGTCCGTCGGTGCGTGCCGTCGTCCCCGTCGAGGACGACGCCGGCGACGTGATCGCGCTCGTCGCCGCGGGCGTCACGGTGTCGAACACCCAGGTCGCCCTCGGCGGCCGCATCGCGACCGTCATCCTCGCCGCCCTCGCCATGATCGCGATCGGCGCCGTCGGCGCCTGGCTCCTCAGCCGCTACCTCCGGCGCGTCACGTGGGGTCGCGGCGCCGAGGAGATGAGCCGCATGTTCGCCTACTACGAGGGCGTGCTGCACTCCATCGGCGAGGGCCTCGTGCTGCAGGACCGCTCGGGCGCCGTGGTGCTCTACAACGACCGCGCCGCGGAGCTGCTCGGCCTCCCCCGCCGCGAGCGCGGGCGCGACGAGCCGACGCCGCTCGACCGGTTCGACCTGCCCCCGGCGGTCGCCGAGGTGCTCGGTCGCACCGACGCCGTGGTCGACGAGATCGCCATCACGCCGACGCACGTGCTCGTGATCGACCGCGACGTCATCGTCTCCCGTGAGCGTGGTCGCGACCGGAACCGGGACCGCGGGCGCGAGCGCGCCGGCGCCGGGCGCATCGGCACCGGTCGCATCGGCTCCGTCACGACGATCCGCGACCACACCGAGCTTCAGGAGCTCACCGGCGAGCTCGCCACCATGACGACCCTCTCCGACGCGCTGCGCTCGCAGGCGCACGAGTTCGCGAACCGGCTGCACACGATCATCGCGCTCATCGAGCTCGACCGGGCGCAGGATGCCGCGGAGCTCGCGACCTCCGAGCTCGCCCTCAGCCAGGCCCTCGCCGACCGGCTGCTCTCGGCCGTCGAGGAGCCCGTGCTGCTCGCGCTGCTCCTCGGCAAGGCGGCGCAGGCGTCCGAGCGCGGAATCGCCTTCGAGCTCGATCTCCCCGACCGGCTCGAAGCCACCTCGGTGCCGGCGCGCGACCTCATCGCGATCGTCGGCAACCTCATCGACAACGCGCTCGACGCGGCATCCGCCACGCCCTCGCCCGGGGTCGAGGTCTCGGTGCGGGCCGAGGGCGACGAGCTGCGCATCGCGGTCGCCGACAGCGGGCCCGGACCCCGCGACGGCGACCACGTGTTCGACCTCGGCGTGACCACGAAGCGCGCCGCCGGACACGGCATCGGGCTCGCGCTCGTGCGCCAGGCGGTCACGCGCATCGGCGGGCGCATCCACGTGACGGGCTCGCGCTTCGCGGTGACGCTGCCCATCGCGGTCGCGCCGGCCCCCGCCGCGGCATCCGCGCCCCCGCCCGCCGCCGCGGAGGCGACGACCGATGGCTGACCCGACCGGCCGGGCCGACCCGTCGCTGAGAGTGCTCGTCGTGGAGGACGACCCCATCACCGCCGAGGCGCACGCAGCCTACGTCGAGCGCGTCGACGGCTTCCGCACGGCGGGCGTCGCGCACACGGGGCACGAGGCGATCCGGATCCTGCGGGACGCCCGCGAGGGTCGCGCCGCGCCGTTCGACCTCATCCTCCTCGACGTGAACCTCCCCGACACGACGGGGATCGAGCTCTGCCGGTCGCTGCGCGCCGCCGGCATCGAGACCGACGTCATCGCGGTGACCGCCGTGCGCGATGCCGCCGTGGTGCGCTCGGCCGTGTCGCTCGGCATCGTGCAGTACCTCATCAAGCCGTTCGGCTTCGCCGCGTTCGCCGAGAAGCTCACGGCGTATCGCGACTACCACGCGCGCGTCGGCACGGCCGTGGTCACCGACCAGCAGGAGGTCGACGCGTCGTTCGCGGCGCTGCGCACGAGCTCGGGCGGCGACCTGCCCAAGGGGCTGACACGCGAGACGCTCGACCGCGTGCGAGCGGCGGTGCGAGCCGCACCGGCGAGCGCGGTCTCGGCGACGGAGCTCGCCGGCGCGCTCGACCTGTCGCGGGTCACCGCGCGGCGGTACCTCGAGCACCTCGCCGACAGCGGGGTCGTCGAGCGGGCGAGCCGCTACGGCGCGCCGGGCCGGCCCGAGGTGGAGTACCGGCTGCGCTAGGGCGAAGCGGGCGCGTCTTCGCGCGCTGCACGCCGGTGCAGCACGTTCGCCGTGAACGGCATCACGACGATGCTCGCGAGCCAGAGGAAGTTGACCCAGATCATGCCGCTGTCGTAGTCGATCGCCGCCTCGAACAGGCGATGGTGCGAGAACCACAGTCGTGCGATCACGGCGAACGTGATGGCGAACGCGATGATCGTGCCGAGGTTTCGCGCGAACAGGTCACCGAGCGAGAGCTTCTCGATCTCGAGGGCGATGTCGACGAGCGGCAGCAGGAGCACGGTGATCGCGATCGCAACGGTCGCGTCGGAGAAGTTCACCAGCCGGTCGAGGCCGCGCTCGGTGCGGAGGCGCGTCATGCGCACAGCCTCGGGGCGTCAGTCGACCCGCGGCGGACCCGCGCGCAGCCGCTCGCGAGCGTACTCGGCGACGCGCTCGGCGGGCACCTGCCATTCGGACTCGAGCCACCACGTGGCGCCCGCCTCGGCCCAGGGGCGGACGCGCGCGGCATCCGACTCGGGGTCGACGCCGCCGGTCGTGCCCTCCTGCACGACGTCGAACGGCCGATCGGCGAGACCGAGGCGCTCGCGCTCGGCGCGGATCCACGTGATCGCCTCGGCGGCGATCTCGGGCGTGTAGGTGCGCTGCTGCTCGTCGGGATCGATGCCGGACGCGCCCGGCGGCGCGTAGTTCGGGATCCAGCCGTCGTAGCGCGCCACGCGCCGCATGGACTTCATGCGCGGCCAGACGCCGACCACCCACGTGGTGATGCGCGGCTCCTGCACGATCTTCGGCGGCAGCATGGTGTCGGTGCGCTTCGCGTGGAAGTGGTCGCCCTCGTACGTGAACGGCTCACCCTGCCAGAGGTGCTCCATGAGCTCGAGCCCCTCGTCGAGCAGCTCGGCGCGCTCGCGTCGACCCGGGTCGTCCTCGAAGATCCAGAACCGCTGCTCGACGTCTTGAGGCACGCCGAGCCCGGCCGAGAGGATGACGCGCCCCTTCGAGAGCCGGTCGACGGTCATCGTCTGGCCGGCGAGCTCCCACGGGCGGCGGCGCGGCACGGGCGTGAGCATCGTGCCGAGTTGGATGCGCTCGGTCACGACCGCGCACGCCGCGAGCACCGCCCAGGGGTCGGTCGCCCAGATGCCCTCCCAGACGAAGAACGCGTCCCACCCTGACACCTCGGCGAGCGGTGCGAGCTCGACCGCGAGCTCGGGATCGGTGCCGGTGAAGATGAAGCCGTGCCGCATGCGCGCGACGTTACCGACGACCTCCGACACGAGCGACCCTTCCCTCCTTCGCGCCCGAGCCCTACGGCATCCGACTGGCGTGACGCGCACCCGCCCCTGCCGGAGACGGCCGAGTATGCGGCCCACCTGCGCGACGTCGCCGACGACGACGTGCGCTACCTCGCGCACCACTACACGCGGTACCTCGGCGACCTGTCGGGCGGCCAGGCGATCGCGTCGCTCGTCGCCCGGCACTACGGCGCGACGGCCGAGCAGCTCGGGTTCTACCGGTTCGACGTCGCCGACGACGGCGTGGTGCGCTACAAGCGCGGCTACCGCGAGGCGATGAACGCGCTCGCGCTCCAGCCCGCCGAGGTCGACGTGCTCATCGCCGAGGTGCGCACGTCGTTCCGCATGAACAGCGCGATCTTCGAGGCGCTCGACGCCTGAGCTCGTGCCGGCTCATCCGCTCGGATGATTTCCCGGCGGGATCCCAGTCGGCCGCGGCATCCGCTGGGTAGACTGCAACGACACCACGCCGCCTGTTGACCCGGCGATCCGCCGTGTCCGACGACTGGAGCCCAGCACATGATCCATACCGCCCTCATCCCGTGGCTCGATCCCGAGACGATCATCTCCGCGGCAGGACCCTGGGCGCTCGTGGTGGTGTGCCTCATCGTGTTCGCCGAGACGGGGCTGCTCGTCGGCTTCCTGCTCCCCGGCGACACGCTGCTCGTCATCTCGGGACTGCTCACGCACACGTCGCTCGTGTTCGGCGTCGACATCTGGTGGGTGTGCCTGGCGATTGGCCTGGCGGCGTTCCTCGGCGGCGAGATGGGCTACCTCATCGGGCACAAGTTCGGCCCCAGCGTGTTCGAACGCAAGGAGTCCGGGCTCTTCAGCGTGAAGAACGTCGAACGCACCAACGCGTTCTTCGAGCGCTTCGGCGCGCTCGCCATCATCCTGGCCCGCTTCGTTCCGATCGTGCGGACCTTCGCGCCGGTCGCCGCCGGCGTCGGCCACATGAACTACAAGAGGTACACGCTCTACAACTTCATCGGCGCCATCATCTGGGGCGTCGGGCTGACGTACTTCGGCTACCTCATCGGCTACATCCCGCCCGTGGCCGAGTTCGTGCAGGAGTACATCGACGTCATCCTCATCGGCGCGGTGGTGCTCACGCTCATCCCGACCCTGTGGCACTACTTCCAGTCGTCGCGCAAGGCGAAGCGGGCGGCCGAGGCGGGCGAAGACGTCGTGACCGACCACGAGGAGGCGGAGCACCTCGTGCTCGACCCCGAGGTCTTCGAGCGCGGTCCCGAGGAGCGCTGAGCGCGGTCCCTGCTGCGCGGGTCGTCCCGTGGCGGCGCGACGACGCCGCGTCCGGCGGTTCCCGCTAACCGACCGCGCGCATGAACGCGCCGAGCTCGTCGGCGATCAGCCGCGGCTCCTCGAATGCGAGGAAATGACCGCCGTGATCCGGGGGTCGAGAACTGGCGGATGTCCGTCGCCGCGCGCTCGGCGATCGAGCGCGGGAACAGCTCCATGCCGGCTTCGTGGCTCCGCGTGACGGCGACGGGCACGGTGATCGTCGGTCGTGGTCCGTTCTTCGGCCAGTCGAGGTACTGGCGGAACGACGTCCCGATCGACTCGGTGACCCAGTACAGGGTGAGCACGGTGCACAGGGTGTCCTTGTCGAAGCGGCTCTCGAGATCGCCGGCCGGATCGATCCAGGCGTCGAGCTTGTCGATGATCCACGCCGCGAGGCCGGCCGGCGAGTCGGCGAGGGCGGCCGCGATGGTGTCGGGGCGCGTGCCCATGATCCAGCTGTAGCCCGAGTCCACCTCGTCGCGGGCCTCCTCGCCATCGAGGAACGCCTGCTCCTCCGGGGTGATGGGGCTCGCGTCGAAGTTTGCCGGGAACGGCCCGTGTATCACGTGCAGGCCGGCGACCTCCTCGGGGTGCATCGTCGCAAGCCATCCGGATGCCGCGCCGCCGATGTCGCCGCCGAACAGGAAGTACCGCTCGTAGCCGAGGGTCTCGGTCATGAGCGTGTGGAACGTCTCGGCGATGGCGGCGCGGGTGATCGGGCCGTCGACGAGCTCGGAGAACAGGAATCCGGGCAGCGACGGGATCACGACGTCGACGTCGAGCAGGTCGGCGAGCGGCAGCATCTCGAGGAAGCTGCTCGGCCACCCGTGCGCGAGCAGCACCGGCGGCCGACTCTCGTCACGACGCAGGTGCACGAAGTGCTGTCCTCGGTCGAGGAACTGCGGATACGCGTTCAGCCTGGCCTCGGCGGCGCGCCAGTCGAATTCGCCCGCCCAGTACTCGACAAGGGAGCGGAGGTAGGCCGGGTCCGTGCCGGCCTCCCACCCCCGCGCGCTCGGCCTGGTGTAGCGCGTGCGCGTGAGGCGTGACGGCAGGTCGTCGAGCACCTCGGAAGGGACGGCGATCGTGAAGGATTCCATCCCTCGAAGCTAGCGGCACACCTGGCCCCTGCAGGCCGTCGGAGGCCGGGACTACACTCGGCCGCATGAGCTTCCTCTACGAGGAGAAAGCCTCATCGTCCCGGTTCGTCGACGTGCTCTGGCACACCGTCGACACGACCGACGGAACCTACCTCGCCGCGGCCGACGCCTGCTGGGACATGATCTTCACGCGCATGCCGCACGGGTCGCGCGTGCTGCTGAGCGGCCCGTCGTCGCGACCGACGGTCGTGCCCTACCGGGCCGGCAACCGCAACGTCGGCGTCCGGTTCACGCAGGGCACCTACTTCACGCACGTCGATCCGCACTCGATGTGCGATCGCACGGTGCCGCTGCCGATGCCCGACGATGAGCACTTCGAGCTCGCGGGCCGCAGTTGGCCCGTGCCCGACTTCGACGACGTCGATGCGCTGCTCGCGACCTTCGACGACGCCGGGCTGCTCGCGCACGACGAGCTCATCGAGGCGGCCCTGCACGGCGACGAACCGGCGGCCTCGGTGCGCACGGTCGAGCGCCACTTCACCCGCATCACGGGGCGGAGCCTCGGCCAGGTGCGGCAGATCGTCCGCGCCAGGGAGGCGGCCGCCCGCCTGCGCACCGGCGAGGCGATCGCGGATGTCGCGTACGCGCTGGGCTACGCCGACCAGTCGCACCTCACCCGCGACGTGAAGCGGCTCACGGGCTACACGCCCGCGGAGTCGCAGCGTCGCGACGAGCCGGTGTAGTGCGGCGCGGCGGCGCATCGCGGACACGTGTCGCTCCGGTTCAAGACGGCGCCCGCGGCATCCGCTTCACTCGACGCGTCGACGCAGGGAACGGCGCACGACGCCGCCCGCGATCGCACCATCGAGAGGACCCACGCCATGGACATCCGGCCGTACACGATCGCGATCCCCGACGAGGAGCTCGCCGACCTGCGGGATCGGCTCGCGCGAACGCGCTGGCCTGCCGCGCTCACCGAGGACTGGGCGCGCGGAACGCCAGTGCCGTACGCACAGCGCCTCGCCCGCTACTGGCTCGAGGGCTACGACTGGCGGGCCGAGGAGGCGCGGCTCAACCGGCTCCCCCAGTTCCTCGCGGAGGTCGACGGCCAGCCGATCCACGGGCTGCACGTGCGCTCCGGCGACGACGGGGCCGTGCCGCTGCTGCTCCTGCACGGCTATCCGTCGTGCTTCGTCGAGTTCGCGGGTATCGCGCCGCTGCTCGCCGAGCCGGGGCAGGGCGGTGCAGCGGATGCCGCGACGCCCGCCTTCCACGTCGTCGCCCCGTCGATGCCGGGGTTCGGGTTCTCGACCCCGCTCACGAGCCACGGCTGGGACATCGCGCGCACCGCGAGGGCCTTCGACGAGCTCATGCAGGCGCTCGGCTACGACCGCTACGCGGTGTTCGGCGAGGACGTCGGCGCCGGCGTCAGCGAGCAGCTCTGCCTCGACGCGGGCGACCGCGTGCTGGGCTCGATCGCGGCGACCGACCCCGGTGCGATCGCGACCGCGTACACGCCGCCCACCGACCACCTCACCGACGACGAGCGCGAGCGCCACCAGCGCCTGAAGGACGCGCGCACCGAGGACTTCGGATATCTCGCGCTGCAGACGACGCGACCGCTCAGCATCGCCTATGGGCTCACCGACTCCCCCATCGCGCAGGCGACATGGATCGTCGAGAAGTTCCAGGAGTGGACCGACCCGCGCGCTGACCTGCCCGAGGACGCGGTCGACCTCGACGCGCTGCTCACCCTCGTCACCGTGACCTGGTTCGGCCGCGGCGGGGACGGCGCCGCGAACCTGCTCTACGAGGCCGCGCACGCCCAGGCGGCGTGGGGCCGTCAGCACGACCGTCCGCAGGGCATGGCCGCGTTCGGCGAGGAGCCGCTCATGGAGCGCATCCTCAACCCCGACGGGCACCTCGCGTTCTGGCGCGAGCACCGCCGCGGCGGCCACTTCCCGGCCATGGAGGCTCCCGACGAGCTCGTCGGCGACATCCGCGCCTACTTCGCGAGGCTGCTGGCGGTCTGAGCCGGGCGCCTGCGGCCGCGTCGGGGCGACCGTCGCGGCATCCGCTACGGATGCTGCGGCTGCTCGCGGTCTGAGCCGGGCGCCTGCGGCTGCGTCGGGGCGCGACCGTCGCGGCATCCGCTACGGATGCTGCGGCTGCTCGCGGTCTGAGCCGGGCGCCTGCGGCTGCATCGAGGCGCGTCCGTCGCGACATCCGCTACGGATGCTGCGGCTGCTCCTGCTCAGCACGGCCGGCCGGCTCGAGCTGGAACGTCGAGTGCGCGACGTCGAAGTGCTCGGCGAGGCATCCGCCCAGCTCGTCGAGGAGTTCGCCCGCGCGACCCGACTCGAAGACCTCGGGCTCGACTTCGACGTGCGCGCTGAACACCGGCGACCCCGACGTGATCTGCCACACGTGCACGTCGTGCACGGCGACGACGCCGGCGGTGCCGAGCAGGTGCTCGCGGATCTCGGCCACGTCGGTGTCGGCGGGCGCCGACTCGAAGAGCACGTGCATGACGTCGCGCAGGAGCGAGAGCGCCCGCGGCACGATGAGCACGGCGATGAGGAGCGACGCGATGGGGTCGGCCGCGTCGAAGCCCGTGGTGACGATCACGAGGGCGGCGATGATCACGAGCCCCGACCCGATGAGGTCGCCGAGCACCTCGAGGTAGGCGCCGCGCATGTTGATGGACTCCTTCGCGCCGCTGCGCAGCACGAGCATGGCGGCGACGTTCGCGAGGAGGCCGATGACCGCGATGACGAGCATCGGCACGCCCTGCACCTCGTGCGCCTCGCCCTCGGCGCCGCTCATCAGCCGTCCGATCGCCGAGACGGCCACCGACACCGACACGACGAGCAGGATGACGCCGTTCACGAGCGCCCCGAGCACCTCCGCCCGCCGGTACCCGTAGGTCTGCCGGTCGGTCGCGGGTCGCGCCGCGACGATGGCCGCCACGAGCGCGACGACGAGCCCGATGAGGTCGCTCGCCATGTGCCCCGCGTCGGCGAGCAGCGCCAGCGAACCGCTCAGGATGCCGCCGACGACCTGCACCACCAGGAACGCGCCGATGATCGCCATCGCCACCACGATGCGACCGCGGTGGGAGGGGACCTCATGGGTGTGCGAGTGTGCCATCCCCTCCAGCGTAGGCGCGGATGCCGCGACCGGCCCGTGATGGGAATGAGACGCGTTCTCAGGCGGGCGCGGGCCCGTCGGCGGCACCCGGACGCACGACGCCGGTCTCGTAGCCCAGGACGACGGCGTGGATGCGATCGCGGAGTCCGAGCTTCATGAGGACGCGGCCGACGTGCGTCTTCACCGTCGACTCCGACAGGTAGAACGCCGACGAGATCTCCGCGTTGCTCATGCCGCGGGCGATGGCCGTGAACACCTCGGCCTCGCGCTCGGTGAGCGACGCGAGCCGGGGGTCGTCGAGCGGATCGCGGACCGCCACGGGTTCGGCGGGAGCGACCGCGCCGTCGGCGGGGAGCTGCGCGCCGAAGAGGTCGAGGAGTCGCCGTGTGACGCGCGGCTCGACGATCGCGTCGCCGGCGGCGACCGTGCGGATGGCGTGCACGAGCTCGGCAGGCGGCGCGTTCTTCAGGAGGAAGCCGCTCGCGCCCGCGCGGAGTCCCGCGAACGCGTACTCGTCGAGGTCGAACGTCGTGACGATGAGCACCCGCGTTCCCGGCGAGGTCGCGACGATTCGCTCGGTCGCGGCGATCCCGTCCATGCCGGGCATCCGCACGTCCATGACCACGACGTCGGGCGCGAGCTCGCCGGTGCGCGCGATGGCGGCCGCGCCGTCGTCGGCCTCCCCGACGACCACCAGGTCGGCCTCGCCCTCGAGCACCATGCGGAACCCGAGCCGGATGAGCGGCTGGTCGTCGACGAGCAGCAGCCGGATGCCGCGACCGGGCGCCTCGTCAGCCATCGCCGTCTCCCCTCCCGGCCCCGTCCTCGGCGGCCGGACCGCCGTCGGGGTGCGGGAGCACGACCCGGACCTGCCAACCGCCGGTCGCGAGGGCGCCCGCGTCGACCGTGCCGCCGAAGACCGCCGCGCGCTCGGCCATGCCGATGAGGCCGCGGCCCGACCCGGCGGACTCGCCCGCTGGCCCGCCGCGGCCGTCGTCCGTCACCGTGACGGTCGTGGTCGGCGGGCCGTACTCCACGGCGACGGCGACATGCTCGGCGTCTGGCGCGTAGCGCAGCGCATTGGTCAGCCCCTCCTGCACGACGCGGTAGACGGCCAGCTCGAAGGCGGCGTTCGCGATCGGCGCGCCGCGCACCGAGAATCGCACCGGGAGCCCGGCCGTGCGGAAGCGCTCGACGAGGTCGGCGAGGTCGTCGTGGCCCGGCGCGGGCTCGCGGGCGGCTGCGGCATCCGTCGACTCGCCGAGGACCGACAGGGTGCGGCGCATGTCCTGCAGGGCCGAGCGCCCGGTCTCGGCGAGCTGGGCCAGCGCACGGCGTGCGGTCGCCGGATCGCGTTCGAGTGCTGCGTCGGCACCGTCGGCCAGCGAGATCATGACCGACAGGCTGTGCGCGACGATGTCGTGCATCTCGCCGGCGATGCGGCTGCGCTCGGCGAGCGTCGCGATGCGCGCCTGCGCGTCGCGTTCGCGCGCGAGCTGCTCGGCCTGCTCGGTGAGCACCTGCACGCGCAGCGCGCGCTGCCACGTGTTCGCGCCGAGCAGCACGCCCACGGTGTCGGCCATCGCGATGGTGAGGAGCACGACCGGGATGTCGAAGGTGCCCGGCTCCCCGATCTGCGCCGAGAGGGCGGGCAGCCAGGCGAACAGGCTCACGACCGTGACGAGGAAGGCGCCCGCACCCGCGATCCAACCGATCGTCGGCGAGCGGAAGGCGGCGACCGCGTAGAGCGCGAGCGGCACCGCGAGGAGCAGGTTCGACTGCGCCGAGAACGTGATGACCGTCGTGAGCAGCAGCACCACGACGAGCACCGTGAGCGGCGCCCGGCGACGGAAGAGCAGGGCGACGGCGGTGCCGGCGATCGTCAGCACGTCCCACACCGTGACCGTGGCTTGGCCCGTGAGCACCTCCGAAGCGAGCGTCGCGACGACGATCGCCGTGAAGACGAGCGAGACGGCCGCGTCGATGAGCCACGGCCGCGCACGCAGGAAGCGGCCGATCGGCTGGCCCGCCGCGGCCGCATCCGCGCGCGGGGGCCCGCCCCGGTCGGGGGTGTCCGCCCCGGCGGTGGTGGGTCCCCGCTCGGCCATCACACGTCTCGTCTCTTGAAGAGCACGCCGCCCAGCACCGCTGCGACGACCGTCCAGCCGAGGAGGACGAGTCCTCCGGTGGCGATCGGCTGCCAGCCGACCTGGGCTGCGGATTGGAACAGCATCATACCGGCGCCGCTCGGCAGCATTCCGGCCAGGTGCGCGCCGATCCCCGGGATGATCGGGAGCAGCGCCGGCGCGAGCAGCAGCAGCCCGAGCACGGCACCCATCGCGGCCGCGGTGCCCCGGAACAGCGAGGCGATGGCGGTCGACATCGCCGCGACGAGCCCGAGGAACACGGCGCCGCCGGCGAGCACCTGCAGGGCGTCGGCCCCGAACGGTGACGAGGCCAGTCCGAGGCCGGCGAGCGACGGCTGCACGAGCAGCGCCGACGCGATGCCCACGACGAGCGCGACGGCCACGCCCAGCAACGCGGACACCAGGAGCTTCGCGACGAACACGGGCGTGCGACGAGGCGCAGCCACGAGCGTGGCGCCCAGCAGGCCAGACGACCGCTCGGGGCTCACGAGCAGCACGCCGAGCACGGCGACGAGCGCGTACGAGAACATGAACGACAGCCCGAGCACGCCGAGGGTGGGCACGGCGCCGTAGTTGTCGGTGACGACGGCCCCGGCATCGGGCACGTCGGCGGGGGGCGCGAGCAGCACGAGCTGCAGGATGCCGGCCGCGAACAGGACCGTGACGGCGACGGTCGCGCCGATCGTCCAGAAGGTGGCCCGAACGGTGCGCGCCTTCAGCCATTCGGCGCCGACGAGCCGGGGGAACGTCACGCGCGGAGCTGTGGTGGTTGCGGACATGGGATGTTGCTCCTTCGGTTCCGTTGCGGCGTTCATCGCGCCGCGGTCGCCGGCGCGGCCTGGTAGTCCAGTGCGGCGTCGGTCAGTGAGAGGTAGGCCTCCTCGAGCGAGGCCGTCCGGGTCGAGAGTTCGTGCAGCAGCACGTCGTGGTCGCGCGCGATCGCGGCGATCCGCGCGGCATCGAGGCCCGTGACCTCCAGCTCGCCTGCGGCGACGCTCGTGACGGTGACCCCCGGCCCGACGAGGACCGGCACCAGGCGGTCGGCGTCGGGGGTCCGCACGACGACGCGGGTCTCGCCGGCGCCGTCGAGCAGCTGCGCGATCGGCGCCTCGGCGATGAGCCGGCCGCGGCCGATCACGACGAGGTGGTCGGCGGTCTGCGCCATCTCGCTCATGAGGTGCGACGAGAGGAACACCGTCCGGCCCTCGGCGGCGAGGCCGCGCAGGAAGTGGCGCACCCAGACGATGCCGTCGGGGTCGAGCCCGTTGATCGGCTCGTCGAGCATGATCGTGTGCGGGTCGCCGAGCAGGGCGGCCGCGAGGCCGAGGCGCTGGGACATGCCCATGGAGTACGTGCCGACGCGTCGGTTCGCGACCGCCTCCATGCCCGTGAGTCGCAGCACCTCCTCGACGCGGGCCCGCCCGAGGCCGTGCGTCGTGGCGAGCGCGCGCAGGTGGTTCCGCGCCGTGCGTCCAGGGTGCGCCGCGGTGCCGAGCAGCGTTCCGATCTCGGTGAGCGGCGCGGTGTGCTGGGCGATCGGGCGCCCGTTCACGCGGGTCGTGCCCGAGGTCGGTCGCACGAGGCCGGCGACGGCCTTCATCGCCGTGGACTTGCCGGCGCCGTTCGGGCCCAGGAAGCCCGTGACGGTGCCGGGGCGCACGGTGAACGAGAGGTCGTCGACGGCGGTGGTGGCGCCGAAGCGCTTGGTGAGGTGTTCGACTTCGATCATGATGATCGACGTTCCCTTCGATCTGACGCCCCGCCGGAGGTCCCGGCGGGAGTGCACGATCGAAGCTACGGAGCGGCGGATCCGACGTCGTCAGACCACGGTGCCGACGTGGGGTGGCACCGTGGTACCGCGGGACGAGTCCCGCCGGGCGAGCCCGCTCAGCCGGCGGGCAGCAGCGCCGCGATCCGCTCGAGTTCGGGGAGTAGCTCGGCGAACGCGCGGGCGCGGTGGCTCTGCGCGTCCTTCTCCTCGGGCCGCAGCTCGGCCGCCGTCACCTCGAGACCCTCGGGCTCGAAGATCGGGTCGTAGCCGAAGCCGTTCGATCCGCGCGGCTCGTACGCGAGCGTGCCGCGCCAGTGGCCCTCGGCGACGTACTCGTGACCGCCGTCGAGCAGCGTCGGCGGCACCACGAGCGCGATCGTGCAGCGGAACTCCGCGCCGCGGTGCGGGCGGGAGATGTCCGAGACCTGGTCGAGCAGCAGGCGCACGTTCGCCTCGTCCCCGGCCGTATGCCCCGCCCAGCGCGCGGAGAGGATGCCGGGCGCGGCGCCGAGCACGTCGACCACGATGCCCGAGTCGTCGGCGAGCGCGATGCGTCCAGTGTGCTCCGCCGCACGGCGCGCCTTGATGAGGGCGTTCTCGGCGAAGGTGACGCCGTCCTCCACGGGCTCGGGACCGTCGTACTCGTGCACGACGGCCTGCGGCATCCGCTCGCCGATGATGCGCTGGAACTCGCGCACCTTCTTCGCGTTGTGGCTCGCGAGCACGAACTCGAGGCTCATGCGCCGGCCTGCTCGACGGATGCCGCGAGCGCCGCCTGCTGCAGGCGGGTGAGCTCCGTGGTGCCCGCCAGCGCGAGGTCGAGCAGCGAGTCGAGCTCGCGGCGGTCGAACGGCGCGCCCTCTGCGGTGCCCTGCACCTCGACGAAGAGGCCGCGTCCGGTGGCGACGACGTTCATGTCGGTCTCGGCGCGCACGTCCTCGACGTACGCGAGGTCGAGCATCGGCGTGCCGTCGATGATGCCGACGGAGACCGCCGACACGGTGTCGATGAGCGGCTTCGCGCGCTGGCCGATGAACTTCCGCTCGCGCGCCCATTCGATGGCGTCGGCGAGCGCGATGTAGGCGCCCGTGATCGCGGCGGTGCGCGTGCCGCCGTCGGCCTGCAGCACGTCGCAGTCGAGCTGGATGGTGTTCTCGCCGAGGCCCTTGGTGTCGACGACGGCGCGCAGGCTGCGTCCGATGAGGCGGCTGATCTCGTGCGTGCGGCCGCCGATGCGGCCCTTGACGGATTCGCGGTCGTTTCGGGTGTTCGTCGAGCGGGGCAGCATCGCGTACTCGGCGGTGACCCAGCCGCGGCCCTTGCCGGTCATCCAGCGCGGCACGCCGTTCGTGAACGACGCCGTGCACAGCACCTTCGTGCCGCCGAACGAGATGAGTGCGCTGCCCTCGGCGTGGGTGCTCCAGCCGCGCTCGATGGTCACGGGGCGCAGCTCGTCGGGGGCGCGGCCGTCGGCCCGCACCACGTTCGCCGTGCCGCTCGTCGTGCTCGGGTCGGATGCCTCGGTCATGCGTTCTCCTGTCGAAGTGGGGGGTCGAAGTGGGGGGTCGGACTGCGGGGTGGAACGGCGTCGCTCAACGGCTCGACGGCTGCTGGGGAAGGGTGATCACGCCCGTCTGCACGAGCTCGACGCTCGGGATCTCGGGGGCGATGAGGCGGTGGGCGAGGTCGAGGAAGGCGCTCGTCGACTCCCCCGTGGCCTCGTAGCGATAGCTGGGCGGCATCGGCGACGTGCGCTCCATGCCGTTGGAGACGAGTACCCGGTACACGTCGTTGGCGGTCTCGACGTCGCTCGACACGAGCGCCACCTGCTCCCCCATGACGTACGAGATCGCGCCCTTGAGGAACGGGTAGTGCGTGCAGCCGAGCACGAGCGTGTCGACGTCCGCCTCCCGCAGTGGCGCGAGGTACTCCTCGGCGACCGACAGCAGCTCGGGCCCGCTGGTGATGCCCGCCTCGACGAACTCCACGAAGCGCGGGCACGCCTGCGAGAACAGCTCGAGGTGCGGCGCGGCCGCGAAGGCGTCGTCGTATGCGCGCGACTGCACGGTGCCCACGGTGCCGATCACGCCGACGCGGCCGTTGCGCGTGGTGGCGACGGCGCGGCGCACGGCCGGCTGGATCACCTCGACCACCGGCACGTCGTAGCGCTCGCGCGCGTCCCTGAGCATCGCCGACGAGGCGGTGTTGCAGGCGATCACGAGCATCTTCACGCCCTGCAGCACGAGGTCGTCGAGCACCGCGAGCGCGTAGCCGCGCACGTCGGCGATCTTCTTCGGGCCGTAGGGCGAGTGCTCGAGGTCGCCGATGTAGAGGATCGACTCGTTCGGCAACTGGTCCTTCACGGCACGGGCGACCGTGAGGCCGCCGACACCGGAGTCGAAGATGCCGATCGGTGCGTCCGTCACGACATCCAAGCTTAGGCGAGCGCCGAGGTCGCGTCGGCCGGGGTGCCGCCGGTTTCCCGAGCCCCCCGGAGCGTGGCGAGCGCCTCCTCCTCGTAGGCGGTTCGAATGGCGCGGGCCACGCGCGAGGCGAACGGATGCCGGTGCCGCCGGTGCCACGCCAGGTGCACCTCGATCGGCGGCGCGTCGTCGATCGGCACGAACACGACGCCCGGGCGCGGGTAGTGGTGCACGGTGCCCTCCGCCGTGACGCCGATCGCGTCGCCCGCCGCGATGAGGTCGAGCCACTCCTCGACATCGCCCGTCTGCGTCATCGACGGGGCGGGGAGTCCGACCGACGTCCAGAGCTCGGTCGACGTCGTGCCGGTGTTCCGGTCGCCCGCGACGAGGAACGGCACGAGGTCGGCGAGGCCGACCGACGCGCGCTCGGCGAGCGGATGGTCGAACGGCAGGGCGACGACGCGCCGCTCGGTGCCCACGAGCTCGGAGTCCAGCTCGGGGTCGACGCCGTGGCGGAGCACGGCGACGTCGACGAGCCCGTCGCCGAGTCCGCCGTCGCGGCGGTTGAGTCGCACGAGCCGCATGGGGGCGTCGGCGTGCGAGCGGTTCCAGGCCCGCAGCACGGGAGTGGTATGCGCCCCCAGGGCGGCCCACTGGTAGCCGACGCGGATCACCGAGCGCTCGCCCCGCGCCTCGGCGACGGCGCGATCGAGCTCGGCGAGCACGCGTCGTGCTGTGGCCGCGAACGACGCACCGGCCTCGGTGGGCTCCACGCGCCGGGTGGTGCGGTGCATGAGCCGCGCACCGAGGTCGTGCTCGAGCGCCGCCAATGACCGCGAAACGGCGGCCTGCGACATCCGGAGCCGGTCGGCCGCCGCCGTGAACGAGCGCTCCTCGTCGACGGCGACGAGCACCCGGAGTTGGCGAACCTCGATGTCCATGCACTCAGCGTATCAATCATCGCCGATTGCATTTCTCTTCGCACGAATCCCGGCGTACCGTCGAGGACATGTCACGAGTGCCCATCGCCGCAGCGGCCGTCGTCGGCGGCGCCGCATCGGTGCAGCTCGGCGCGGCACTGGGCGCCACCATCTTCCCGTTCGTGGGACCGAGCGGGGTGGTGGCGCTCCGGCAGTCCGTCGCCGCGGTCGCGCTGCTCGCCGTCGCGCGCCCCCGCCTGCGCGACCTGAGCTGGCGGGCGGTCCGTCCGGCGCTGCTGCTCGGGCTCGTCCTGGTGACCATGAACCTGGCCCTCTACGGCGCGGTGGATCGCATCGGCCTCGGACTCGCGGTCACGCTCGAGTTCCTCGGCCCCCTCGCCCTCGCACTCGTCGGCTCTCGCCGTCGCGTCGACCTCGTGTGCGGCGTCATGGCGGGCCTCGGCGTGGTGCTGCTCACCGGCACCGTGCCCGGCATCGACCTCGTCGGCGTGCTGTTCGCCCTCGTCGCGGCGGCCTCGTGGGCGGCCTACATCGTGCTCAGCCGGCGTGCGGGCCAGACCCTTCCCGGCGTGCAGGGCACCGCGCTCGCGAGCCTCCTCGCCGCCGTCATCACGTCGCCGCTGCTCGTCATGGCGCTCGCCGGCCTCGCCCCAGAGGAGCTCGCGCACGTGCTGCTCATCGGCCTGGCGATCGGCGTCCTGTCATCGGCGCTCCCCTACTCGATCGACCTGCTCGTGCTCCGGCGCCTGCCGCAGCAGCTCTTCAGCGTGCTGCAGAGCGTGCAGCCGGCCGCCGCGGCGCTCGCCGGGTTCGTGCTGCTGGGGCAGGCCCTCGGCGCGTGGCAGCTCGTCGGACTCGGCCTCATCTCGCTCGGAAACGTCATCGCCGTGAGCCGTCCGAACCGGGCGACACGGAAGCCGCGCGTGGCTCGCACGCGCGCGTCGGGCAACCGGAGGGTGACCACTAGGCTGACCGTGTGACCGGGTCAGCTGCGCTCTTCACCGACCGTTACGAGCTCACGATGGTGGATGCCGCGCTGCGCGACGGCACCGCCCACCGCGAGAGCCTGTTCGAGGCGTTCGCCCGGCGCCTGCCCGACGGACGCCGCTACGGGGTCGTCGCCGGCACCGGACGGCTGCTCGAGCTCATCGAGCGGTTCCGGTTCGAGGACGCCGAACTCGAATGGCTCGGCGAGAACCAGGTCGTGCGGCCCGAGACGCTCGACTGGCTCGCCGACTACCGCTTCCGCGGCGACGTCTGGGGCTACCGCGAGGGCGAGGCGTACTTCCCCGGTTCGCCGCTGCTCACCATCCAGGCGAGCTTCGCCGAGGCCGTCATGCTCGAGACGGTCGTGCTCTCCACCCTGAACTACGACTCCTCCGTCGCGAGCGCGGCTGCGCGCATGGTCTCGGTCGCGCTCGGACGTCCGATCGCCGAGATGGGATCTCGTCGCACGAGCGAGGTCGCGGCGGTCGCCGCGGCCAGGGCGGCCTACATCTCAGGATTCGACGCGACGTCGAACCTCGAGGCCGGCCGCACCTGGGGCATCCCGACCATGGGCACCGCCGCGCACGCGTTCACGCTTCTGCACGACAGCGAGGAGGCCGCGTTCCGCGCCCAGGTCGAGGCGTTCGGACCCAAGACCACGCTGCTCATCGACACGTACGACATCACGCGCGGCGTCGAGCTCGCCGTGGAGGTCGCCGGCCCCGAGCTCGGCGCGGTGCGCATCGACTCGGGCGACCTGCCGACGGTGGTCGCCGCCGTGCGAGAACAGCTCGACGCGCTGGGCGCCGTGAACACGCGCATCACCGTCACGAGCGACCTCGACGAGTTCACGATCGCCGGGCTGTCGGCCGCGCCCGTCGACTCCTACGGCGTCGGCACGGCGGTCGTGACCGGCTCGGGCTCCCCGGCCGCGGGCATGGTCTACAAGCTCGTGGCCCGCCGCGACGACGCCGGCGAATGGGTCGCGGTCGCGAAGGCCTCCACCCACAAAGCGAGCGTCGGCGGACGCAAGAACGCCGCACGACGGCTCGACTCGACCCGCACGGCGCGCGAGGAGCTCGTGTTCGTCGGCGATGGCCCCGAGGGCGAGGCCGAGTTCGAGCCCGGCAGCGAGCTGCGCCCGCTCATGGTGCACCTGGTGCAGGACGGCGTCGCGGACCCCGCCTTCCTGGGTCCCGAGGGCTTGCGCGCGGCGCGGGCGCACCGCGCCGAGGTCATGCAGGAGCTGCCGATCGAGGCGTTCCGCCTCGGGCGCGGCGAGCCGGTGATCCCGACGACGTACCGCTAGGCAGCCGACGCCGGCTGCACCCTATTCGGAGCGCAAACGCTCGTAGATCTCCTTGCACGTCGGGCAGACCGGGAACTTGTCGGGGTCGCGTCCGGGCGTCCACTTCTTGCCGCACAGCGCCTTGACGGGCTTGCCCGTGACGGCCGACTCGAGGATCTGCTCCTTCTTCACGTAGTGCGCGAAGCGATCGTGATCGCCCGGGTCGAGCGACTCCTCCTCGAGGAGCTTCTCGAGCTCCCGGTCGAGCACGTCGGTGCCTCCGCCGGGTGCGTCGGGGTCGGCGATGCTCGCGCGTACGGGATCGATCATGCGCTCGATTCTACGCGGGGATGCCCCGGGGTCGGCCGGTCGCGGATGACCGGCTCGCGGCATCCGCCCGCCTGCTACGCGCGCAGCGCGGCCGCGAGGATCTCGGGACCGCGGCGGTCGAACACGCGCCCGCCGAGGGCGATGCCGGCCGCGAGCACGACGACGCCGAGGCCGAGGCCCGCCGCGAACGAGGCCATGTACCACGAGGGGTCGTCGAGCAGCCCGAGCGCGGCGAACGCGACCGCCGGCGCGGCGATGAGCAGCGAGCCGAGCATCGTGAACGACTGCACGAGCGCGGTGACGGCCCCGGTCGACTGGGGCTGCTGGAACGGGCTGTCGCCGGGCTTCACCGCGGGATACGGGAACCGGGCCGAGATGATGGAGCTCACGCCGAGTCCGCCGAGGAGCAGGGCCGCGCTCACGCCGACGAGCGCCGGAAGCAGCCGCCAGTCGTCGAGCACGAACACCGTGACCGCCCCGCCGAGCCCGATCACGATCACGCCGGCGATGAGCACGGGCACGAGCCGCCCGGCCCGGTCGGCCGCGCCGCGCACGCCCGAGACGGTGTGCAGCCACACGGCCGTGCTGTCGAAGGCGGTGTCGTTGTGCAGCGACCAGCCGAGCAGCAGGCACATGAGCGGCACCGGGATGAGTGCCGTGTACTGCAGCGGGATGCCGGCGACGCCGAGCGGCACGATCACGAGGAGCGGCACGATCGGCACCATGATGAACGACACCCAGTAGCGTGCGTCGCGGAACCAGTACGTGAGGCTTCGCGCGGCGACGGCGCCGGTGGCCGTGTGCGGCACCCGGTCGAACCAGCCGAGGCCGCGGTAGCTGCGGGCGGATGCCTCGCGGCCGGGCGTGACCAGCATCTTCGCGACGAGCGCCTGCCACGCGAGCCAGATCGCGCCGAGCGTCGCGGCGGCGATGAGGAACTTCAGGATCGCGGGACCCCAGTCGCCGGCGGCGGCGTCCCCGGGCGCCGCGAAGGCCGCGCCGAGCGGGGTCCAGCCCACGACGGCCGCGAACGACTCGAGCACGCGCAGCCCCGAGTTCGCCCAGTCCAGCGTGACGAGCACGACGATGACCGGCGAGAGCAGCACCACGAGCAGCACGCCGAGCACGCCGCTCACCTCGCGGGCGCGCCGGGTCGCGAGCAGCACGGATGCCACGCCGGTCGTGACGCGCGCGATCAGGATGCACGTGCCGAGCGCGAGCAGTGCGGCGAGCAGGGCGAAGAGCGTCTCGCCGACGCCCCGCGACCAGGTCACCACCGTGCCGGCGAGCACGATCGCGAGCACGAAGGCGGGGATGCCGATGAAGGCGGCGAGCGCGAGGCCGAGTGCGAGCGTGCGGTCGGGCAGTCCGAAGAGCGCGAAGCGGCGTGGATCCATGGTGTCGTCGACGCCGAACGCGAGCGGGAAGATCACGAACCCGACGACCACGGCGGCGCCCACGATCGTGAACACGTCGCGGATCACCTCGACGTCGTCGACGAAGCGCAGGCCGACGAGCGTGAAGAAGAGGATCGTGGCGAGGCCGACGCCGTACACGAGTCCGAGCGAGATGCCCACGACCTGCCAGGGGCTGCGCCGGAAGATGTTGCCCAGCAGCCGCAGCTTCAGTCGCAGGAACTGCGCGGTCAGCCCCCGCTGCCTCACCTGCTTCACCGCAGCAGCGGGCCGTTCGGTCGTCGTCACCTGCGTCATCCCCGCGAACACCCCGCGTTCCCTCTCACGTTCAGTGGTCGTCTCACGTTCAGTGGCCGTCCGTGGCTGCGCTCACTCGGAGAAGCTGTGCAGCCACTCCATGCCCTCGGCAGCCTTGCGCCCGCCGGCGAGCTCGACGAAGCGGTCCTCGAGGGTCTGCCCGGCGCGCACCTCGTCGAGCGTGCCGGATGCGAGCACCCGACCGCCGACGATGATCGCCGCGGAGTCGCACACGCGCTCGATGAGGTCCATGCCGTGACTCGACAGCAGCACCGTGCCGCCCCCCTCGACGAAGCGCTCGAGGATGTCGGTGAGGTTCGCGGCCGACACCGGGTCGACCGACTCGAACGGCTCGTCGAGCACGAGCAGCCTCGGCGCGTGGATCATCGCACACGCGAGCGCGACCTTCTTCGTCATGCCGGCGGAGTAGTCGGCGACGAGGCGGTCGACGGCGTCCTCGAGGCCGAACGCGGCGATGAGGTCGGCGCTGCGATCGCGCACCGTGCGGTCGTCGAGCCCGCGCAGTGCGCCCGAGTAGTACAGGAGCTGCGCGCCCGTGAGGCGGTCGAAGAGGCGGAGCCGGTCGGGCAGCGCACCCGTCAGGCGCTTGGCCGCGCGCGGGTCGCCCCACGCGTCGACCCCGTGGATCCGTACGGTTCCCGCGTCGGGCCGCAGCAGGCCCGTCACCATCGACAGCGTCGTGGTCTTGCCGGCGCCGTTCGGGCCGACGATGCCATAGAACGACCCCGTGCGCACGTCGAGCGAGATGCCGTCGACCGCGGTGGTGTCGCCGAAGCGCTTGATGAGTCCCTGGATCTCGAGCACGCGCGGTGCGTCCGCCGGCGGCGCGACGCGCGCCACGCGGAGCGTGCGCTTCTTCCGCGGCGCGGGCTTGCGCGGCGCCGCGATCACGGCCACGGCCTGCTCGCCCGTCGCATCGGCGGACACCTCGTCGCCGTCGAGCTCCGCTCCCGCGACCTCGACGACGGCCGCGTCGGCGAGCACCTCGTCGAGCGTGAGCGTGGCAGCGGATGCCGCGGCGGCGGCGTTCCCGGTCCCGGTCCCGGTCTCCGGGTCGGGCTCGACGACCTCGGTCTGGATGGCGGCCGTCTCGGTGTGGGCCTCGGGCTCGGTGGGCTCGGGCTCGGTGGGAACGAGCTCGGCGAGCGTCGCGTCCTGGGTGACGGGTGCGTCCTCGGCGACCGGATCCGCGACGACCGGATTCGCGACGACCGGATCCGCGGCGACCTCGTCGGCGACCGCGGTGTCGGTGGCGGCCTCGGGCACGGGGTCCGCCTCGACGACCGAGTCGGCCTGGACGACGGGGTCCGCCTCGACGACCGGGTCCACCTCGACGACCGGGTCGGCGTCGACGACGGGGTCGGCCTCGAGTTCGGGCTCGGCCACCAACGCGGCCGGCGCCTCGGCGGTCGCCTCCTCCACCGGCCTCGGTGCGGCACCGGTCGCGGCGGCCGGGTTCGATGCCGGCTCGGGAGCACGCGGCGCGGTCGGCGCCGGCTCGGCGATCGCGTCGTCGGCGATCGCCGCGGCGGCGACGGCCGCAGCGGTGCGGGCCGCGGCGCTCCGGGCGATCGGACGCTCGCGCGTCGTCTCGTCGACGGTGCTCTCGGGCGTCGCCGCGTCGGCCGTTGGCGGCACCGCCTTCGCGGCACCGGGCTTGCGGGTCGCGCGCTCGGCGGCGGTGGTCTCGGTGGTCAGCGACGCCGCGACGCGCTGGGTCTGGCGCTTCGTGCTGGCGGCCGCGGCCGCCTGGCTGCGCTGGGAGGACGTGGACGCGGCCGAGGCCCGCGCGGCACGCACGGACTTTGTGGCCTCGCCGCGGGCGGACGCCGCCTTCGAGGAGGCGGAACGCGATGCCGTGGTGCGCTTCGAACCCGGGGTCGCGGCCGTGGCAGCATCCGTCGCGGCATCCGATGCGCCCGACGCGGACTGCTCGGTGACAGCGGCGGGTGCCTTCCGAGTCGTCTCGTCGGCCTCGGGCGACGACGCGGCCGTCGCGGCGGTGGTCTTCGACGTGGCCGGCTTGGCTGCAGCCGACTTCGCCGTGGCTGTCTTGGACGCGGCCGTCTTGGTCGCCGCCGACTTCGCCGCGGCGTTCTTGGCGGTGGACGCCGTGCGGGCGGTCGTGCTCGTGGTCTCGCCCGACGTGTCATCGGGTCGCGAGCTCGTGCGCCGCGTGGGCGCACCCTCGGAGGCGGCGGCGCGCGATGCTGCGGTCTTCGACGCCGCTCCCTTCGCGGCCGAGGACCGGGCGGTGCGCGAGGCGGCTGCGGCGCCCGACTTCGAGGCCGTGGAGCGCGTCGTGCGCTTCGCCGCCGCGCGCGGGGTGCGCGGCGCGCTGGACGGTCCCCCCTCGGCGGACACCCCCGTGCCGGTGCCTTCGGGAGCTTCGTCGTCGTGATCGGAGCGCGAAACGGAAGTCACCCAGACAACCTACCAACCGCGACCCGCGTAACCCAGTCGGGCCGTCATGCGACGCGCGGGGGAACCTGTGGGTTTCCTGAGCGTCGCATCACGATCGCACTACGACGTCGGGCTCGGCTCGTTCCGCGAAGGGGCCGCCCGGTACCCTGTATATCGGCATAACGGCGTGTCCACATGTGAACTTCCGGATGAACGACGGGTGAAGAATCGGCGAGGGGCCGATCGCCCGCGGCATCCGTCCACCATAAGGAGATGCAGTGACCCAGATCGTGATTCTGGCAGCCGGCATGGGGAGCCGGCTCGGACGATCCCTCCCCAAACCGCTCACCGAGCTCAGCGACGGCCGCACCATCATGCGCCAGCAGTTCGACAACATCGAGCACGCCTTCGGCAAGGACCCGAACGTGACGATCGTCGTCGGCTACAAGCTCGAGCACATCATCGAGGCGTTCCCGCAGGCGTCCTTCGTCTACAACGAGGAGTACGACCAGACGAACACCTCGAAGAGCCTCATGCGCGCCCTCGCGGCATCGCAGGCGGGCGGGGTGCTCTGGATGAACGGCGACGTCGTGTTCGACCCGCGCATCCTCGACCGCGCCCTGCCGCTCATCGAGCGCGACCAGTCGTTCGTGACGGTCAACACCGCGAAGGTGTCCGACGAGGAGGTCAAGTACACGACCACCGCCGAGGGCTACATCAAGGAGCTCTCGAAGACCGTCAGGGGCGGTCTCGGCGAGGCCGTCGGCATCAACTACGTGTCGAGCCGCGACAAGGCCGCGCTCCTCGCGTTCCTGCAGCGCGTGGGCGACCAGGACTACTTCGAGCGCGGCATCGAGCTCGCCATCGAGAAGCAGGGCATGCTCGTCGAGCCGATGGACATCTCCGACCTCTACGCGGTCGAGATCGACTTCGCCGAAGACCTGGAGCGTGCGAACCACTTCGTGTGATCGCAGCACCACAGCAGTGGAGAGCGGATGCCCGACGGCATCCGCTCTTCGCGTCTCAGGCTCAGGGCAAGCGCGTGGCGAGCGAGCGAGCGGACGCTCCGCGGCATCCGCTCTTCGCGTCTCAGGCGGCGTTCTGCGTGTCGCCCACCGACTGCCGGGCGACGCCCGCCTTCGCCAGCCGTGCGGCGATGACGCGGCCGAGCCACGTGAAGAAGACCGGGCTCGCGACGAACAGCGCGAGGTAGAGCACCCAGGCCCACGGCGCGTAGTGCTCGGCGCCGAGCACGACGAACGTGCCGACGGCGAGCGCCACGCCCGCGAAGCCGGCGGCGAGGTAGTAGAGCCACGGACTCCAGTTGCGGTACCGGGTGACGAGGAACGGCAGCTCGAGCAGGGCGCCGACGAGCAGGCCGGTGCCGACGAAGCGCCAGATCCAGAGCGGCGCGAACACGGCGCCGACGAGCCCCGCGATGAAGCCGGCCAGCACGGCGACGCCCGGACGGCGCAGCAGCGCGAGGGCGACGGCGCTCGGGAGGAAGTGCGTGCCGATCGTGAGCCCGTAGAGCACGGGGATGAACGCCGCGAACGCCGCGGCGAGGTATCCGGATGCCCCGGCCACGAGTCCCCCGGCGACGCCGATCGCGGCGCAGCTGAGGAGCACACGGGTGCTGGTGCGGTGCACGACACTCCTTCCGACCGGGCGCGGCCACACGACGGGGCGCAGCACGCGCCGCCCGCCTGCTTTCAAACCTACCGCCGCATGGCATCTACGATGAGATCGTGATGAGCGCGGTATCCGTCGGGAGTGCTGGAGACACGCATCCGCTCCAGCGGACGCCGTGGATCCGCTACCGACACTCCCTCTGGCTCCTCACGACGCGCGACCTGAAGGTGCGCTACTCCACGTCGGCGCTGGGCTACTTCTGGTCGATCCTCGACCCGCTCGTCATGGCCGGCATCTACTGGTTCGTGTTCACGCAGGTGTTCCACCGGCCCGTCGGCACCGAGCCGTACATCGTGTTCCTGCTCGCGGCGCTGCTCCCCTGGATGTGGTTCAACGGGGCGATCTCCGACTCGACCCGGGCCTTCCTGAAGGACGCGAAGCTCGTGCGGTCGACGATGATCCCGCGCACGATCTGGGTGAATCGCATCGTGCTCTCGAAGGGCATCGAGTTCCTGCTCTCGCTGCCGGTGCTCGCCCTCTTCGTGATCTTCTCGCCCGGGGCGAAGGTGGGGTGGGAGCTCGTGTTCTTCCCGCTCGCGATCCTGCTCCAGGCCATCCTCACGTGCGGGGTCGCGCTCATCGTCGCGCCGCTCGTCGTGTTCTTCCGCGACCTCGAGCGCGCGGTGAAGCTCGTCCTGCGCTTCCTCTTCTACGCGTCGCCGATCATCTACGGCGTCGAGAACCTGCCCGAGCAGCTCCACGTCTGGGCCGCGTTCAACCCCCTCTCCGGCATCTTCGGCCTCTACCGCGCCGGCTTCTTCCCGCAGGAGCTCGACTGGTTCAACGTCGTGATCTCGGCCCTGATGTCGCTCGCCCTGCTCGGCATCGGACTCCTCGTCTTCCGCGGCAGCGTGCGCCAGGTGCTGAAGGAGATCTGATGACGGATGCCGCAGCCGCCGCCCTCGCGGCGACGGAGACGTACGCGATCCGGGCCGAGGGGCTCGGCATCCGCTTCCGCCGGAACCGGCGCGGCCGCCGGTCGTTCAAGGACCTGCTGGCCGGACGCCGCCGCCGCACGCGGCCCGGCGAGTTCTGGGCGCTCCGGAACCTCACGATCGAAGTGCGGCCCGGCGAGGCGATCGGCGTGGTCGGGCGCAACGGCCAGGGCAAGTCGACGCTCCTGAAGCTCGTGGCCGGCGTCATGATGCCCGACGAGGGCCGCGTCGTGGTCACGGGCGGCGTCGCCCCGCTCATCGAGATCACCGGCGGGTTCGTCGACGACCTGACCGTGCGCGACAACGTCTACCTGACGGCCGGGCTGCACGGCATGACGCGTTCGCAGATCGATGCGAAGTTCGACGGGATCATCGGGTTCGCCGACATCGCGGACTTCCTCGACACGCCCTACAAGCACCTGTCCAGCGGCATGAAGGTGCGCATCGCGTTCGCCGTGATCTCGCAGCTCGAGGAGCCGATCATCCTCGTCGACGAGGTGCTCGCGGTCGGCGACAAGGCCTTCCGCGAGAAGTGCTACAAGCGCATCGAGGAGCTCCTGGCCGGCGGCCGGACGCTCTTCTTCGTGTCGCACAACGAACGCGACCTGCGGCGGTTCTGCACGCGGGGCCTCTACCTCGACAAGGGTGCGCTCGTGCTCGACGGGCCCATCGACGACGTGCTCGAGCGCTACAACGCCGAGCACGGCACGACCTAGGCCTCGTTCCCCCGACGACGACGTCGGATGCCCGGGCGTACCATGGCGGCTGAGGGGAGGTCGGCGATGGCCGATCCGGTCGGCGACATCATCGGGGACTACCGGGCGTTCACGGCGCAGCAGCGCGATCGACTGCTCGCCCGGGGCATCGACATCGCGCCCTACGAGCTGGGCCACCTCGCCGTCCGCGTGCCGGAGTGGGACCAGTACCTGCACCTGCGGACCCTGCTCGAGCGCCACTCGACCGCCAACGTGGAGGGCGTCTGGAACGGCCGCCCGATGTCCATGCTCCTGCTGGCCGAGCCGCTCGAGGTCCTCGACGGCAAGCAGATCCCGCTCATCGAGCTCATCCCGCCCGTGCACCAGCGCGTCTACAAGATGGGCATGGAGCACTTCGGCGTGGCCGTCGGCGAGGACGTCGACGCGTTCTCCCGCGAGCATCGGGAGGTGCTCACCGGCCAGCAGTTCCAGAATCGGTGGAACGAGCCGTACTACGTCCTCTTCGAGGACTTCACGCACGTGAAGTTCCACCGCCGCCCGCTGCGCGAGGTGATCGAGCTGCAGGGCGGGACGTTCGACGGCATCCACCACGTCGAGGGCTGGGTCCCCCAGCGGCTCGTCACGGCGACGGGCCCGAACCCGCTGCCGCGCTGAGCCGAGCGGCGCATACCGCATCGCGCCCGCGCGTGGCCAGCCCGAGCGATGATCGGGGGTTCGCTCGGGTGGGCGCTCTAAGATGCTCGGCATGGCCGAACGGGTGCACAGGATCACCTCGATGGGGCCCTCCGGACCGCACGAGGGCGAGCCGGGTGCGCCCGCCGACGGGTCGGCGGCATGGCAGCCCGATCCGGGCCAGGCGGGGACGACCCGCGGAGCCGGCGACCGCCCGGCCGACACCGGACGCGCCCAGGGCATGGAGCGCGGCATCGACGCGGTGCTGTCGATCCAGCGTCCGATCGTGCTGGCGCACCTGCGCGGCATCCGTCGACGCGCGCCGAACGCGACGCCCGACCAGCTCGTGCGGATCCTCGAGCGGCGCTACCTGGCCGCCGTGACCACGGGCGGCGCCGCCGTCGGCGCCACCGCCGTGATCCCCGGCATCAGCACGGGCATCACGCTCGCGCTGTCCGGCGTGGAGACGGCCGGGTTCCTCGAGGCGACCGCCCTGTTCGCGCAATCGGTCGCCGAGGTGCACGGCATCCCCGTGGACAACCCCGAGCGCGCACGAGCGCTCGTGATGACCCTCATGCTCGGCCGCGAGGGCGTCGACCTCGTGCGCCAGTTCGCCGGGCAGGCGACCGGCGGCGGACCCGCCCGCAACGTGTTCTGGGGCGAGCTCATCACGAACAGCATGCCGAAGGCGCTCATGGGCACCATGGTCGACCAGCTGCGACGAGTGTTCGTCAAGCAGTTCGCCGTGCGCGGCGGTGCGGGCATCATCGGCAAGGCGATCCCGTTCGGCATCGGCGCCGCGATCGGCGGCACGGGCAACCACCTGCTCGGCCGCAAGGTGCTGCAGCAGTCCCGGCTCGCGTTCGGCGGGGCGCCCGCGGTCCTGCCCGCGGAGCTCGAGCCGCGCGAGGGCGACGGGTTCATCCGCGTGACGGGTTCCCGGATCACCCGGGCCGGCGTGGCCGTCGGCGAGCTCGCGGCGACGACCGGACGCGGCATCCGCGGAGCCGCCAGCAGGGTCGGCCGCGGCATCACCCGCCGGAGGAAGGGCCACGACGCGCTCGAAGCGGGCGAGGCCGAGGAGACGAGCGACGTCGCGGGGGCGCAGCCTCAGACGCCGTCGGACATCACGCCGCCCGTCGACGAGCGCGGCGACGACGACACCCAGGCCCAGCGCGCCGGCTGAGCGCCGTACGCGAGCCCGCGGAGCCTACGCCAGCGCCTCCGCCTCGTCCTCGTCGTCCTCCTCGAACTCGTCGACCTCCTCGTCGTCCGCGTGCAGCGCGGCGAAGCGCGCCCACTCGGCCATGAGGTGGTCGACGGCGTCGTGGAATCGCGCCGTCGTGACGCCGGGGGTCGTGTCCCCGAAGTACCGCTCGACCCAGACACCGAGCCGTTCGAGCGCCTCGGCGTCGTGCGCGACCTCGTCGACGCGCGCGAGCATGCTGGCCCCGTCGCCGGCGTCGAGCCACTCGCACGCCTGCAGGTAGCCGCCCGTGTCGATCTGCGCCTCGGGGTTGGCCGGACGCGTGATGAGCAGCGGCCTGCCCGCGGCGAGCCGATCGTAGACCATCGCCGAGATGTCGACGATCGCGACATCCGCCGCCGCGAGCTGCCAGCCGAGCGACGGGCCGTCGTCGTACACGTGCTGCGCCGAGGAATCGGCGGCGTTGGCAGCGGCGATCGCCTCGATGATCTCGCGGTTCGCTGCGCGGTAGTCGGGGTCGACGACGCCCGATCGCGGGTGCGGCCGGTAGATCACCCGGTGCCGTCCGGTGGCGAGCAGCGCGTTCACGAGCGCGACGCCGTGCGACGCGATCGAGCCGTACGCCGCGGCACCGCGATCGCCCTCCCACGTGGGTGCGTAGAGCACGACCTCGCGATCGTCGGGCGTGTACGGCAGGGGCGTGCCGTCGAGGTAGTGGTCGGCCTGCGGGCGCCCGATCGGGATCGCACGCTTGTCGAAGTCGTAGTCCCAGAGCACCTTCTCGAGCCGCGCCCGGGCCGCGTCGCCCGCGATGAGGGCGTAGTCGTAGGCCTTGAACTGGTTCGTGGTCATGTACATCTTGTCGGACTCGCCGTGGTTGATGAACACGTGCCAGCGGCGCCCGTAGCGCATCATCTGGAAGTTCTTCGCGTTCTGGTTCACGTAGAACACGACGTGGAGGTCCTGGTCGTGGATGACCTGCTCGAGGTCGACGACACGACGCACGTACGCCACGGGCAGGGGCGACTCCTCGAGCAGCTCGAGCGCCGACCCGGAGGCGCGGCTCAGGATGAGCACCGGATGCGTCTTCGAGAGCTCGAGCAGCGGCTTGTACCACTGCCGCAACTGGTAGAGGTTGACCCGGCCATCGGCGAAGTACACGCCGACGCGGTAGTGGTGCGGTTCGAGCGCGGGGAGGTCGCGCAGCTTCCTCAGCAGCTCACGCTGCGCCCGCCGCGACCACATGATGTCCTTGGCCAGCTTGACGGCGCGCTGTGCATCTCTCCGCAATCCCACTCGCACTAGGGTACCGAAGGCGCGGATGCCCCGGGGCCCGGGTCGGGCGACCGGTGTCGGACGATCGGGGTCAGACGATCGGGGGCCGGCCCGCGAGCGTCATCCGCCACACCGTGCGCCACCGCATCGGACGCCGCTCCCCCGGATGCTCGCGCCAGCCCGCGCGCCAGCCGCCGAACCACGCCGTGAGCGCCGACGGGTTGCGGAACCAGCGCAGCACCTGGATCGCGGTCCACGAGCCGACGTAGAGCGGCACGAGCACGAGCGGCAGGTTGCGCCGGGCGAGCCAGACGCGGTTCCGCGCGTTGAGCCGGTAGTAGTACGCGTGCCGAGCGGGGTCGATGACCGGATGCCCCGCCTCGAGGTCGCCGGCGTACCAGGCCACGTGACCCGTGTCCCACACCCGCCACGCCAACTCGATGCCCTCGTGCGCGTAGAAGAACGGATCCGCCCAGCCGCCGGTGGCGTCGAACACGGCGCGCGGCATCAGCACGGCGCCCTCCCAGCACGAGAACACGTTGCTCGAGTGCGCCGGGTCGCCCTTGCGGATGCGCGGGATCCAGCGTCGCGGGGAGACCTCGCCGGTGGGGTCGACGACGCGGGGCTGGATGAGGCCGAGCTCGGGCCGGGCGGAGAGCTCGCGGCATCCGTCGGCCAGGAACCGCGGGCTCGGCAGGAACGCGTCGTCGTCGAGGAAGAACAGCACGTCGCCCGTCACCTCGGGCACGCCGCGGTTGCGACCGGCCGGGATGCCGAGGTTCTCGGGCAGGTGCAGCGTCTTCACCGCGCTCGGCAGCGGGGGCTCGGCGGTCGCGGGGTTCCACCCGTTGCCGACGCATACGACGTCGACGTCGACGTCCTGCTGCTCGAGCACGCTCCGGATGCCGCGCGCGAGGTCGTCGGGCCGCTTGCCCATGGTGAGCACCACGACGCCGACCCGCGGCCGCCCGGCTCCGCCCGCTGAGCCCGTCGAAGCAGGCCCTTCGACGGGCTCAGGGACCGAGCCGCTCGCTGAGCCCGTCGAAGCGGGCCCTTCGACCGGCTCAGGGAACGAACGGTCAGGACCGGACACGGCGGGAGGCCATGATCGCGACGAAGTGCCCCAGCAGCGAGAGCGCCGCGAGCGGCAGCAGCACCACGACGACGATGCGATCCACGAGCGGCTGCCCGGCGAACAGGCCCACGATGGCCGCGGCGAGCGCGATGAGCGTCAGCTCGACCGAGTGGTAGAGGCGATGGAACGGCAGGAACCGAGCCGCCTTGCGCAGCTTCGCGATGAGGCCGCCGCGCGGCGCGGTCTCGCCGTGCGTGTCGGCGAGCTTCGCCAAGCCGGCGTTCGCGCGGGCGACGTGCACCATGTCGTTGAGCGCCTTGTTGAGCACGATGACGAGCGCGAGCAGGGCGCCGACCGTCGTCCAGAGGAAGTCGGCCGGGAACTCGAGCGGGTACGCCGCGGCGCGGATGCCGAGCGCGAGCGGGATGAGCGCCTCGGTCGTGTAGTGGCCGACCTTGTCGAGGAACACGCCGGCGGGCGACGACGTGCGACGCCAGCGGGCGACCTCGCCGTCGCAGCAGTCCACGAGCATCTGCAGCTGGCCGAGCACGACCGCGAGCAGCGCGCCCCAGATCCCGGGGATGAGCAGGGCCGCCGCGGTCGACCAGCCGACGAGGATCATGAGGCCCGTGACGCCGTTCGCGGAGATCGGGGTCTTCAGCAGGAACCACGTGAGGTACGGCGAGAAGCGGCGGAGGTAGAGCGACGCCGTCCAGTGCTCGGCGTTGCGTCGACCGCGGACCTCGGGGGGCTGGGTGACGGCGCGGAGCTCGGCGATGCTCGTGGGCCTGGCCTGGGCCGGACCGGCTTGTGACATCCGCGTCACCTTCCCGTGTGCTTGGCGATGTTGCTCGTCAGCGAGAGGTACCCGAGCACGAAGCCCACACCCCACGAGACGTGTATGCAGGGCAAGACTACGAGAAACCACCACGCCACGGCGGCCCCGCGTCCGCGGGCGTAGACGAGGGTCGCGGCGACGACGAAGAGCAGGTAGGCGGCGGGGACGACGAAGCCCAGCAGCAGCCACGGCGTCGCGCCCATCACGGCCTGCACGAGGCCGATGATCCCGAGGATCAGGCCGATGGTCACGCCCACCACCATCGCTGGCGGGATGAAGTAGCGGATGCCGTTGGCCGCCGGGAAGCGACGTGCCAGTTCGCCGCGCCAGAGGCCGGTGGAGAACATTTGCCGGGCGAGCCGGTCGACGCTCGACCGTGGCCGGTAGGTGACGGCGAGCTCGGGCGTGAACCACACCGTGCCGCCGGTCTGGCGCAGGCGGCGGTTGAGCTCCCAGTCCTGGCCGCGCTTGATGGTCTCGTCGAAGAGGCCGACGCGCTCGAGCGCGCTGCGGCGGAACACCCCGAGGTACACGGTCTCGGCCGGGCCCTCGGCGCCGCCGACGTGGAACGCCGATCCGCCGAGGCCGACCTTCGTCGTGTAGGCAAGGGCGACGGCCTGCTCGAACGGGGTCTCGCCGTGGGCGTCCATGATGCCGCCCACGTTGTCGGCACCCGTGCGCTCGAGCACGCCGACGGCGACGCGGGCGTAGTCGACGGGCAGCATCGAGTGCGAGTCCACCCGGACGACCACCGGGTACCGCGCGGCGCGGATGCCGATGTTGAGGCCCGACGGCGTCGAGCCCACCTCGTTCTCGAGCACGCGCACGCGGTCGTCGCGGGCGGCGAGGTCGGCCACGAGCTCGGCGGTGCCGTCGATCGACGGACCGAGCGCGATGAGCACCTCGACGGGCCCGGAGTAGTCCTGCGCGAGGATCGACTCCACGGCGGCGCGCACGTGCGACGCGTCGTTCAGCACCGGCATGACGTACGAGACGCCGACGAGCGGCGACGCTGCCGCCTGGTGGTGCTGATCGGGCATGTTCCTCACTCGCTCGGGTCGATCGAGCCTAGCAGCCGGTGCATCCGCGGACGCCGACGGGGCCGAGGTCCCATGGACCCCGGCCCCGTCGGTCGACCGGTCGACCGGTCGTGCGAGCGTCAGCCCTCGAAGGTGCCGAGCGTCACGGTCGCGGTCTGCGAGTCGCCGTCGCGGGTGAAGGTGATCTGCGCCTTCGAACCGCCCGGCAGCGCACGGACCTGCGCGGTGAGGTCGGTCTGGTCGGTGATCGGCACCCCGTTGAACTCGGTGACCACGTCACCGGACTTCAGGCCGGCCTGCTCCGCCGCGCCGCCCGAGCTCACCTCGGAGATCAGGGCGCCGACGGTGTCGCTCTGGCCGTCCGCCTCGGCCGACGTGACCGTCGCGCCGAGGAGGCCGTGCGTGGCCGTCCCGCTGTCGATGATCTCCTGCGAGATGCGCTTCGCGAGGTTCGACGGCACCGCGAACCCGACGCCGATGTTGCCGGCCTCGGAGCTCGAGCCGCCCGCCGAGAGGATCGCGACGTTCACGCCGATGAGCTTGCCCTCGGAGTCGAGGAGCGCACCGCCCGAGTTGCCCGGGTTGATCGCGGCATCCGTCTGGATGACCGGGAGCGACACCTGGCCGGACGACGCCTGCGGCGCCTGCGACTGGCTGCCGTCGGGGTTGGGCAGGTCGAAGAAGAAGTCGAACGGGCTCTGGCCGTCGCCCTGGCCCTGGTCGCCCTGGCCGGAGTCGCCCTGCGAGTCGTCGGGCGTCGTCGGCGCGGCCGAGGAGGCCACGTCGATCGAGCGGTTGAGCGCGCTGATGATGCCGTTCGTCACGGTGCCCGAGAGGCCGAGCGGTGCCCCGATGGCGATCGCCGTGTCGCCGACGTTGAGCTTGTCGGAGTCGGCGAAGTCGAGGGGCGTGAGGCCCGACGCGTCCACGAGCTTGATGACCGCGAGGTCGGACAGCGGGTCGGTGCCGACGAGCTTCGCCTCGTAGAGGTGGCCGTCGCTCGTCTTGACCTGGATGGTCGGGTCGCCCGTGGCGCCGTCGAGGGTCACGACGTGGGTGTTGGTGAGCACGTAGCCGTCGTCCGACAGGATGATGCCCGAGCCGGTGCCGCCGGCCTGGCCGCCGGTGACCGAGATGGTCACGACGCTCGGGCTGGCCTTCGCGGCCACGGCGGTGATCTGGTTCACCGAGTCCGTGTCGTTGACGACGATGTTCTGCGCGCTGCCGGCGCTGTCGCTCGTGGCGGGCGGCTGGTTGCTCGAGATGAGCGCCGTGATGCCGGCACCGGACGCGCCGCCGATGAGCGCGGCCGCGACGATGGCGGCGGCGACGCCGAGGCCCACCCGGCGCTGCTTGGGCGCGGGCTGGCCGGCCTGTGCGGGCTGGCCGGGCTGCGTGCCGTACGGCGGCACGCCGGCGTAGGAGCCGGCCGCCGGGGCGTCGGCCGGGCGGGGTCCGCCGAACGCGGGCGGCACCTGGCCGCTCACGGGCTGCGTCGGGGCCGTCTGCTGGGCGGATGCCGCGGGGACGGGAGCGGGCGCGGCGTAGGGCTGCGGGGCCTGGCCGGGCTGGTAGACCGTGCCGGTCGCCTGAGCGGCCGGGACCGGTGCCGGGGTCGCGGGAGCGGCCGGAGCCGGAGTCTCGGGCGCCTGGGTCGCGGGAGCGGCGGGTGCGGCCGGTGCGGCCGGTGCCGCCGGAGCCTGCGTCGCGGGCGCGGCCGGAGCCGGCTCGGATGCCGCGGGGGCGGCGGCCGGAGCCGCCTGGGGTGCTGCCGGCGTCTCCGACGACGCGGCGGGGGTCTCGGGGGTCGCGGCGGCCTCTGCGGCCTGGCTCACGGCGGGCTCAGGGGTTGCGGAGGTGGCGTCGACGACGCCCTCGCGGGCCTCCCCCGTCGAACCGTCAGTGGTGTCGGTCATGGTCTGCTCCTTCCAAAGCGATGCCAGCATCCCGCGCGAGTCTGTGTACGGCATCGGCGAAGTCTGTGATCCGGCTATCACCGGGCGGTGAGTCCTCCGAATGCGGTGGCGGCGCCCGTCGAGCCCGTGCGCCAGCGTACCGGCCCCACCCTGACGTACGGTGAGAGCGTGAGCGACTACTCCCCCGCACCCGGCCTGCGGCCATGGCAGCGCACCGCCGCGGGCGCCGGCCTGCTCGACGCCGACGGCCGCATCGCCGCCACGATCTTCGCCGAGATGAGCGCCCTCGCCGCGCGCACGGGCGCGATCAACCTCGGGCAGGGGTTCCCCGACGAGGACGGCCCGGCCGAGGTGCTCGAGGCGGCGCGTCAGGCCATCGCCGACGGGGTCAACCAGTACCCGCCGGGCATCGGCATGCCCGTGCTGCGGGAGGCGATCGCCGCGCACCAGCGCCGCTGGTACGGGCTCGAGGTCGACGCGGCATCCGAGGTGCTCGTGACGGCCGGTGCCACCGAGGCGCTCGCCGCGACGCTGCTCGCCTTCGTCGACGCGGGCGACGAGGTGGTGACGTTCGAGCCCTACTACGACGCGTACGCGGCCCTCATCGCGCGCGCCGGCGGCGTGCACCGCACGGTGCCGCTCCGATTCCCGGATTGGAAGCCCGACCCGGCCGAGCTCGAGGCGGCGGTGACCGATCGCACGCGCGTGATCCTCGTGAACTCGCCGCACAACCCGACCGGCGCGGTGCTCGACCGCGAGACGCTGGAGCTCGTCGTGCGCCTCGCCGAACGGCACGACGCGATCATCGTCACCGACGAGGTCTACGAGCACCTCACGTTCGGCACGCCGCACACGCCCATCGCGACGCTGCCGGGCGCGTGGGAGCGCACGGTGTCGATCTCGTCGGGCGGCAAGACCTTCTCGACGACCGGCTGGAAGATCGGCTGGGTCACCGCGCCCGCCCCGCTCGTGACCGCCGTGCTCGCCGTCAAGCAGTACCTCACGTTCGTGAACGGCGCCCCCTTCCAGCCCGCCATCGCGACCGGGTTGGGACTGCCCGATGCGTTCTTCGCGGATGCCGCGGCCGAGCTCGGCGCGAAGCGCGACCTGCTGGCGGTCGGCCTCGAGGCCGCGGGCTTCGCGATCTCGCGCCCCGACGCGGGCTACTTCATCGTCGCGGATGCCGCGCCGCTCGGGTACCGCGACGGAGCCGTGCTGTGCCGGGAGCTGCCCGAGCGCGCAGGCGTGGTGGGCGTCCCGGTGTCGGCGTTCGTGCACCCCGACCGCCAGGACGCGTACCGCAGCCTCGTGCGCTTCGCGTTCTGCAAGCGGCATTCGGTGCTCGAGGACGCGTCGGCGCGGCTCGCGGGGCTCGCGGCGCGCTGACCCCCGGGGGTCCGGGCAGAGCCGAGCGGCTCAGCTGCGCCGCTCGGTGACGTCGAAGCGCCGCAGCGCCAGCGCCGGGTTGAGCCCTCGCACCGCCTCGATGCGCTCGCGCGACACCCAGGCGACCGCGACCTCCGTCGCCTCGCCGATCGTGGCGACCTCGACGCCCATCGGGTCGACGATCATGCTGTTGCCCGCGCCCACCGGCGGCGCGTGGTCGGCGGCCGCCACGTACATCGTGTTCTCGAGCGCACGGGCCGTCGTGAGCACGCGCCAGTGCGCCTCCTTCAGCGGCCCGCGGACCCACTCGGCGGGCATGCACACCACGTCGGCGCCCGCGTCGACGATGCGGCGGGTCACCTCGGGGAACCGCACGTCGTAGCAGGTCTGCAGCCCGAACCGCAGGCCGCCCGCTTCGAAGACCTCGGGCGACGCGATGTCGCCCGGCGCGACCCACTCGGACTCGCGCTGCCCGAACGCGTCGTACAGGTGCAGCTTCCGGTACCGGGCGGCAATGCCCTCGCCGGGCGCGACGGCGATCACCGTGTTGCCCACGCGGCGCTCGTCGTCGTCGAGCCGCTCGATCATCCCGGCGACGAGGTGCACGTCGAGGCGGGTCGCGAGCTCGGCCAGCCCGTCGGTGAACCGGCCGCCCACGGGCTCCGCATTGGCGCGCCAGTCGGGTCCGGGCTCGGGCGTGAACCAGCTCGAGTACTCGGGGAACACGACGAGGCGCGCGCCCCGCGCCACCGCGAGCTCGGCGAGCCGGGTGATCTCGGCGAGGTTCGCATCGGCGTCGGCGCCGGGCGCGAACTGGGCGACGGCGATCGGGAATCCGGGATCGGTCGGAGTCGGCGCGGCCATGCGGTCAGCGTAACGCGACCGGGGCGGCACCCGTCACTGCATGCGGGTCAGTCACGAGCAGCGGCGATGGCTCCGATCGCCCACTCGTAATGACCGCCCAGGCACTCGTGCATGGGCTCCGCGAGCGGCCCAGAGGACCACGGATGCCGCGACGCGTCGTAGAGCTCCGCCTCGTCGATCCCGGCGACGCGCACGAGCAGCCGGTCGTGGCTCGTGCGGAGCCGCGCCCGCGCGGCGGCGAGGGCGACGCCGCGGTATCGATCGCGCAGCACGTGGTTGAGCTCGTCGAGCGAAACCCAGTCGTAGCCCTCGGCCGGGAAGGCCGGAGTGCGGCCGACCGCCGCGGCATCCAGCCACCCGTCGAGGAGCACGTGCCAGGCGTGCAGGTGGTTGACGACGTCCCGCACGTCGTGGTCGCGCAGCGCGGCATCCGGGAACGCACTCGAGCGCTGCGGCTCGGGGATCCGGTCGATCGCGTCGTCGAGGCCGGCGAAGGCGCGGCGGGCCTCGTCGAGGAGGTCGGAGCGGGTCTCGGGAAGGGCCATCCGGCCATCGTAGAGTGCCGGGAAAAGCAGAAGATCCCGGCCTCTGGACGAGACCGGGATCTTCTGTTTCGGTTGCGGGGGCAGGATTTGAACCTACGACCTCTGGGTTATGAGCCCAGCGAGCTACCGAGCTGCTCCACCCCGCGGCACAAGAGATAACACTAGCATGCGGGTCATCGGTCGTCCAATCGAGCCCGACTCAGACGAGCATGGCGACGATCACGAGCACCGGCAGGGCCACCAGCACGATCACGTTCCGCCAGTACCGGATCTCGGTGAAGATGATCACGAACCCGAGCACGACGAGCACGATGCTCGTGAACGCCACGAGGGTGCGTCCGACCTCGGGATAGCCGAGGTTCACGGCCAGCACGCCCGCGAGGACGCCGAGCCCCCAGAGCATGTTGGCGTAGCCGCTGTAGACGGCCCACGGCCGAACCGCCTCCTGGTCCGCCGGCTGGATGTAGAGGAACGTGAAGAGCCGCGGGCTGCGGAAGAAGAACGCCGTGATGATCCCGACCACGATCAGGGCGAGCCCTTCGACGACCGCGAGCACCTGCGCGACCACGCCCATACGGCACAGTGTGCTCGCGCGACACCGTCGTCACAATACCCCAGATCGGGCCATGGAAAGCGCTCTCGGTGAGCCTCTCGGCAGCACCCCGTCGAAGGGGTGCGGTCAGCGCTGCGGGGCCGTCGCGACGAGCTCGTAGGAGAGCGGGAGCCACTGCTCGGACGGCCACCCGAACATGCCCTCGCCGACCGGCACTGTGAGCGGGAAGATCCGCCACGGCACCCGGTAGTGCTCGTCGAACGCGTCGATCGAGAGTCCGGCCTCGCGCAGCGCACCCAGCACCTCGGCGAGCGGATGCATCCACTCCCACGTGCGCGCGTTCGAGATCTCGACCTCGTCGTCGGCGTAGTCGCGGCCGTCCTCGAGCACGTCGGCCTCGGGGTTCGCGTACGGGTACTGGAACACCGGCAGGCCGCCGGGTCCGCCGTCGCCGTCGAAGACGAACGCGGTGGGGTGCCCGTCGGCGAAGTAGAGCCGGCCCCCCGGCTTCAGGAACCAGGCGATGATGCGCGCCCACTCCGCGACGTCGGGCAGCCAGCCGATCGTGCCCCAGGTCGTGAAGACGAGGTCGAACGACTCGGGCTCGGGCAGCAGGTGTCGCGCATCGTAGATGTTCGCCTCCACGAAGCGGGCCCGATCATCGATGCCGAGCTCGGCCGCCATGCGCCGCGCCTCCTCGACCGCCGGCCGCGAGAAGTCGAGGCCGACGACGCTCGCGCCGCGGTTCGCGAGCGAGAGCGTGTCGGAGCCGAAGTGGCACTGCAGGTGCAGCACGCGCACGTCGTGCATGCCGTTCGGGAACAGGCGATCGATGCCCGCCCGCGCGATGGGGTCGAGCACGCCGTCGCCGCGCCGCAGCGGCTCCTGGTCGTAGAAGTCCGACGCGACGTGCACGGGCACGCGCTCGTCCCAGTTCGCCCGGTTGTCGTCGAGCCAGTCACCGCCCCGCAGGTCGACGGTCACGCTACTGCGGGTTCGTATCGGGCTGGTTCAGCTGGATGAGCTGGGCGATGATCTCGGCGAGCTGCGCGTCGGCGGCACCGTACGCGGCCCAGTCGCCCGCGGCGAGCGCGGCCTGCTTGTTCTGCAGGGCGACCTTCGCCTCGTTGAGCAGCGCCTGCGTCTCGTCGTTCGGGACGGTCGGCGTGGTCGGCTGCTCGCCGCCCTCGGGCGGCGTCGTCGGCGTCGTGCCGGGCTCCACCTCCTCGTCGCCTGCCGCGGCGCCGGAGTCGCCGCCGAACAGCACGTCGAGCGCGAGGTCCAGCGTGTCCTGGAACGCGATCTGGTCGCCGAAGGCCACGAGCACCTTCTGGAGCAGCGGGTAGCTCGTGTTCCCGGTCGACTTCACGTAGACCGGCTGCACGTAGAGCAGGCCGCCGCCGACCGGCACCGTGAGCAGGTTGCCGTTGATCACCTCGGACTGCCCCTGCTTCAGCAGGTTCAGCGACTGCGACACCGTCGGATCGCCGTTGAAGGTGTTCTGCACCTGGCCGGGGCCCGGCACGTTGTCGTCTTCGGGGAGGGTCAGCAGGCGCAGCTTGCCGTAGCCCTCCGCACGTTCGCCGTCGGTCGACCCGGCATCGGAGTCCACCGCGAGGTAGCCGCGGAGCACGTTCCGACTCTGCTCGCCGCGAGCCTCGGGGATGAACGTCGAGTACAGCGAGTACGCCGGCACGTCCTGCCCGGGCATCTGCATGGTGAGGTAGTACGGCGGCTGCAGCAGCTGCGTGTTCGAGGCCGCGGTCGGGTCGTTCGGCGTGGTCCACGCGTCTTCACGCGAGTAGAACGAGCCGGGGTTGGTCACGTGGTAGCGGCCCAGGATGGCGCGCTGCATCTTGAACAGGTCGGCCGGGTAGCGCACGTGGCTGAGCAGGTCGCCCGACATCTTGCTCATCGGCTCGAGCGTCGAGGGGAAGATCTTCTGCCAGGTCTGGAGGATGGGGTCCTGGTCGTCCCAGGCGTAGAGCTTCACCGAGCCGTCGTAGGCGTCGACCGTCGCCTTCACCGAGTTGCGGATGTAGTTGACCTCGTCGAACGGGAGCGACTGCGGCAGGCCCTCGCTGTCGGCGATGGCCTCGCTCATGCTGACCTTGTTGGAGTACGGGTACTGGTCGGTGAGCGTGTAGCCGTCGACGATCCAGACCACGCGCCCGTCGACGACCGACGGGTAGGTGTCGGAGTCGAGCGTGAGGTACGGCGCGACCTTCTTGACGCGCTCGATGGGGTCGCGGTCGTAGAGGATCTGCGAGTCGTCGTTCACGGCGTCGGAGAGGAAGATCTGCTCGGACTGGAACTTCAGCGCGTAGACGAGCTTCGTGAACACGTTGTCGAGCTTCGGACCGCCGTCGCCCTCGAACGTCGTGTAGGTCTGCTCGTCGGTCGACGCGCCGGCCGCCGGGTAGTCGAGCTCGACCGGGTCGGAGCCGTCGGGTGCGCCCACGATCGAGTACGACGGCGAGTCCTCGCCGAAGTACACGCGCGGCTCGAACTCGCCGAGCACGCCCGTCGACGGGATGCCGGACTGCAGGAACACCGGCTGGCCGTCGACCGAGCGCTGGTTGCCCGCCGCCGCGACGAGGCCGTAGCCGTGCGTGTAGACGATGTGCGAGTTGAACCACGTCTCGGCGTCGCCGAGGCCCGAGAGGGCGAGGTCGCGCACGGCGACCACGGTGTCCTGCGTGGTGCCGTCGATGTCGTAGCGGTCGACGTCGAGCGCGTCGGGGAACTGGTAGTACTGCCGGAACTGCTCGAGCTGCTGGAAGGCCGGGCTGATCACGAGCGGGTCCATCAGGCGGATGTTCGCGGTCGTCGCGGCATCCGATCGCAGCGCGCCGGGCTCGGCGTCGGTCTTCGCCTCGAACGGGATCGACTCGATGTCGGCGACCCCGTAGGCGTCGCGTGTCTGGTCGATGTTGCGCTCGATGTAGGGCGCCTCGAGCGAACGGGCGCTCGGGTCGACCTGGAAGCGCTGGATGACCCACGGGTAGAGCGAGCCGATGATGAGGCTCGACACGATGAGCAGGGCCGTGCCGATGAGCGGCAGGCGCCAGCGCCCGATGATCGCGGTGACGAAGAACAGCACCGCCACGACGGCGGCGATCGCGGCGAGGATGCCGCGACCCGGGATGACGGCGTTGACGTCGGTGTATGCCGCACCGGTCATGAGCGTCGAGTTCTCGGTGACGGTGGCGTACTGGTCGAACCAGATGCTGATGGCCTGCAGCAGCAGGTAGATGCCCGCGGTGACGGCGATCTGGATGCGCGCCGACTTGGAGATGACGACCTCGCGACCGCTCACGCGGATCGAGCCGTAGAGGTAGTTCGTCGCGATGACGAGCAGGAGCGAGAGGAGCACGACGGCCGAGGCGAACCCGACGATCGAGCGGTAGAAGGGGAGCTCGAAGACGTAGAAGCCCACGTCGAAGCCGAACTGCGGGTCGTTCGTCCCGAACGGCGTGCGGTTGAGCCACATGAGCGTGAGCTCCCAGCGGCTCGATGCCGAGACGCCGGCGAACACGCCGAGCACGGCCGGGATGCCGTACATCGCGAGGCGGCGCAGCGGCTCGAAGACCTCCTGGTACCGGTCGAGCTGCGAGTTGAGCTTCGCGTAGACGGGCCGCGTGCGGTACGCGAGCTGGATCGACGCCCAGACGGGCACGGCCATCGCGAGGAACCCGATGAGGAACAGGACGATCCGCGCGATCCATTCCGTGGTGAGCACGTTCAGGAATCCGAGCTGGTCGTACCAGAGGACGTCGGCGTAGAGTCCGACGAACACGAAGAACCCGATCACCAGCAGGGCGACGACCCCGATCGTGATCAGGATCGGCGCGCGGCGTCGCGGAATCCTCGGTTCTTGCGTCTGTGCTGACACTCTCGGCCTCTGTTCGGGGTCGCTGTGGGGGCTCGGGATTCCATCCTATGGTCGCGATGCTTGGAAACGGCTGTTCGGCCGTTCGCTGTCAGCGACGCCTCAGGATGCCTCGCAGGACGCGAATCCCGAGGTGTCGCCGCCCTCGCCGATGGTCTCGACGATGGAGCGCGCCTGGTCGAGGGTCTCCACGGCGAACACCCGGATGCCGTCGGGGACATGTCCCACGACCTCGTCGCAGTTCGAGGCGGGTGCGAGGAACCAGTCGGCGCCCGCGCCCTCGGCGCCCCAGAGCTTCTGCCGGATGCCGCCGATGGCCCCGACCTCGCCCGCCGAGTCGATCGTGCCGGTGCCGGCGATGATCTCACCGCCGGTCATGCCGCCGGGCGTGAGCTTGTCGATGATGCCGAGGGCGAACATCATGCCCGCGCTCGGGCCGCCGACGTTGTCGAGCTGGAGCTCGACGTCGATCGGGAACTCGTAGGCCATCCGCACGCCGACCCCGAGCACGACCGAGCCGTTGCGCTCGACGGGGGTCACCTGCACCGTGAGCGGCGCGCCGTCGCGCACGATCGACAGCTCCGCCGGGGCCTCCGCCCCGTTGTCGCGGACCGCGCCGCGCAGCTCGTCGATCGAGTTGACCGGCTCGCCGTTCACCTCGGCGATGACGTCGCCCTCCTCGAGGACGCCCACCGCGGGCGAGTCCTCGACGATGCCGGCGACGGTCACGTCGCGCGGGAAGTCGTAGCCGAGCTCGACGAGGGCCGCCGCGATGGCGTCCTGCTGGGAGTCGACCATCGCCGCCTCGTTCTGCGCGTCCCGGTCCTCGTCGGTCACGCCGGGCGGGAAGATCGCCTCGACCGGCACCGCCGAGCGCGTGCGGTCGAACCAGGCGCCGAGCACCTCGAGCCAGTTCGGCGTCTGCCCCGGGCGGCCGAGCACGGTCACCGTGAGCAGGTTCAGCTCGCCGTCGGTGGGGAAGGTCTCCTCGTCGGGGATCTCGATGAGGGGGACGTCGTCGCCGTCGTGGTCGGCGGTGCCCAGCGTGTCGTAGACCGGCCCGGGCTGCTCGATGACGTACGGCGACGGGAGCAGCGCGAACAGCACGCCGATGAGGACGGCGACGATGATCGCGATGCCGCCGATCCGCTCCCGGCGCGAGCGGGCGCGCGGGCGCGGCGACGGGTCGTCGTCGAAGAGGGCCATCCCATTCCTCCCAGGGCGAGCCGGACGCCGCCTGGGGCGCCGGGCGGCGATGTTCGCGAAGGGCGGACAGCCGGAAGGCCCAGCCTAGGCCATTTCCCAGACACGCGCCCGAGTGCCGGGGCTACGGTTGAAGTGACGCGACTGGAGGTGGCGCACGTGGCCGATCGGGACGACGAGTCCTTCGAACGGAACCCCGAGGAGGAGTTCCGGGAGATGCTCCGCGAGCTGCTCTCGGGGTCGGGCGGCATCGATCCGTCCCGGCTCGCGGGCGCAGCCGGACTGCCCAACGATCCGGCGAGCATCGCGGCCCTGTTCGGGCAGCTGCAGCAGGCGATGAACCGCGGCGACGAGGGCATCGACTGGAGCGTCGCGCTGCGCCAGGGCGAGGAGCGCGCGGCATCCGAGCAGCGGCAGATCACGCCCGAGGAGCGCGCCCGGCTCGACCAGGCCCTCCAGGTGGCGGCGCTCTGGCTCGACGAGGCCGTGGACTTCGGCGGCCTGCCAGACACCCCCGAGCTGCTCACGCGACGCGCGTGGGTCGCGGCGACCATGCCCGTGTGGTCGCAGCTCGCGGAGCCCGTGGCGCTCAGCATCTCCGACTCCCTGACCCGCGTGATGAGCGAGCAGGCGCCCGAGGAGCTGAAGTCGATGATCCAGGGCGCGAGCCGCATGATGCGCGGCATCGGCGGTGCCCTGTTCGCCATGCAGCTCGGCCAGGTCGTCGGGCAGCTCGCCGACGAGGTGGTCTCGGGCGGCGACATCGGCATCCCGCTGCAGAACGACGGCCGCGCTGCGCTGCTCCCCCAGAACCTCGCCGAGTTCGGCGACGGCCTCGACATCCCCACCGACCAGGTGGAGCTCTACCTCGGTGTGCGCGAGCTCGCGCACGCACGACTCTTCCGGCACGCGCGCTGGCTGCGCCTGCACCTCATCACCGCGATCACGGCCTTCGCCCGCGGCATCGACATCGACACCGACCGCCTCGAGGAGCTCGCCGAGGGCTTCGACCCGTCGAACACCGACGCGCTGCGCGACGCGGTCGTGAACGGCGCGCTGATCCGCCCGAAGAGCGAGGCGCAGGAGGCGGCGCTCGCCCGCCTCGAGACGATGCTCGCGCTCGTCGAGGGCTGGGTCGACGCGGTGACGGCCGACGCCACCGGTCGCCTGCCCAAGTCCGACGCGATCGCCGAGTCCATCCGGCGCCGTCGTGCGTCCGGAGGCCCGGCCGAGTCCGCGTTCGCGACGCTCGTCGGCCTCGAGCTGCGTCCGCGGCGGCTCCGCGAGGCGGCGGCCATGTGGCGTGCGGTCACCGAGGCGGTCGGCGTCGAGGCGCGCGACGCGCTCTGGGCGCACCCCGACCTGCTGCCGACGTCGGCCGACATCGACGACCCGAGCGGCCTCATCGCGCGACTCACGGGCAGCGACACCGCCGAGTCCGAGGCCGACGACGAGTTCGACCAGGCGCTCGAGCAGCTGCTCCGCGGCGAGACGCCCGCGGCGCCCGGCGAGGACGGCGAGGAGCCCAAGGCCTGACCCGACGGCGGGCGGGGTGCCGGGATCTCCGGTCGTCCCGCCTGCGCGTCCGGCGCTGTGCGTGCCGCCCTGTGAGTCCGGCCCTGTGCGTGCGGCCCTGTGCCTGCCACCTGTGGACGGATGCCGCGCCGCCGCGCCGCGCTCGGGCATGCTCGCGGCATGGCTCCGCGCATCGACCCGGCCCTCCCCCTCGTCTGGCGCTCGCCAGCCGACCTCCAGCTCGGCGCGGCGGAGGCCCGCGTGGTGCTCCGCGACGCGGGCGACCTCGAGACGGGCCTGGTCTCGGCGCTCCGCCACGGCGCGAGCGTCGGCACGCTGACCACGATCGGCATCGGGCTCGGCGGCAGCCCTGGGCGCGTGCGCGAATTGCTCATCGCGCTCGAGCCGGCGTTCGAGGCGGTGCCGACGCAGGCGCCCGACGCAGGGGACGCCGCGCCGCGCCGCGTGGTGGCGATCGACGCGGCGGGTGAGCTCGGCGCGCGACTCGCCGCGGACCTGACCGCCCTCGGTCACGACGTGGTCGACCTCGAGCGCGACACGGCCGACGCCGCCCACCCCGCCAACGCCGCCGACTCGACGGACCCGGCCGGCGACGGCACGACGGGCGTCGCGGCATCCGTGCTCGACGCCGTCTCGATCGCCGTCATCGCCGCCGACTGGGTCGTGCGTCCCGCGCGCCACCTGCGGTGGCTCCGCCGCGACGTGCCCCACCTCGCCGTCGTGTTCGACGACGCGGGCGCACGGGTCGGCCCGCTCGTCGAGCCCGGCGCCGGCCCGTGCCTGCGCTGCCTCGAGCTCGCACGTCGCGACACGGATGCCGCGTGGCCGGCCATCGCGGCGCAGCTCGCCGGCCGCCCCTCGGCCACCCGCGATGCGCGGGCGATGATCGAAGCCGCCGCGATCGCCGTCGCGGCCGTCGACGATCGCCTGGCCCACGGACCGGGCGCGCTCGCGTCGACGTCGATCAGGCTCGGTCGCGCACAACCGGCCGCGCTCCCGCGGTCGCACCGGCACGAGCCGCATCCCGAGTGCGGGTGCTCAGCTCCTGGAGGAACCGCGACGGCTCCCGTTCCCCTCGATGCGCGCCGCTCGCCCGCGCCCAGCTCAACGCGAGGCGGCGCCGTGCCCGCGTGATGCCGACGTAGAGCAGCCGCCGCTCCTCGTCGATCGCGTCGAAGCCCTTCGCGTACGCGATCGGCAGCATGCCCTCGGTGAGGCCGACGATGTGCACCTCGTCCCACTCGAGGCCCTTGGCGGAGTGCAGCGTCGCGAGCGTGACCGCGGAGACCGTCGGCTCGTGCTGCGCCTCCGCGCGGGCGCGCAGGTCGTCGGCGAACGCGCGGAACGTGGTGCCGTCGGGCGCATCGTCGACGAGTCGCGCGATCGCGTTGAGCGACTCCCATCGCGCCCGCACCGCGCCGGGACCCTCGGGCGGCTGCACGGTCCAGCCGAGCGACCGCAGCACGTCGCTCACCGACTTGAAGAGCGGCTCCCCCGAGATCGTGAGCGCCGCCGCGCGCAGCGCGTGCACGGCCTCGCGCACCTCGGGCTGGTCGAAGAACCGCGCCGCACCGCGGACGCGCGAGCTCACGCCCACCTCGTCGAGCGCCCGCTCGAGGATCGCCGACTGCGAGTTCACGCGCATGAGCACGGCGATCGCCTCGGGACGAATCCCCGCGTCGATGCGCTCGCGGATGCGCGTGGCGGCGGCACGGGCCTCGGCGAGCTCGTCGGGGAACTCGAGCACGACCGGTTCGACCGGCGGCGCGGCATCCGCTCGGCCCGTGGTCGGCTCGGCGGAGCCGGTGGCCGCCACCGCCTCGAGGCGCAGCGCGCCCGGCCGACCGCGCATGAGCCGGTTGGCGACGTCGACGATCTCGGCCGTCGAGCGGTAGTTGCGCTCGAGCCGCACGAGGGTCGCGTCCTCGTAGCGGCGCTCGAAGCCGAGCAGGTACTCGGGCGTCGCGCCCGCGAACGAGTAGATGGTCTGGCTCGCGTCGCCCACCACGCAGAGGTCGCGGCGGCCGCCCAGCCAGAGGTCGAGGAGCTGCTGCTGGGACGGCGACACGTCCTGGTACTCGTCGACGACGAAGTGCCGGTAGCCCTCGCGCACCTGCATCGCGACCGACGGCTCCGCCTCGATCATGCCCGCGGTGGCGAGCAGCACGTCCTCGAAGTCGAGCATGCGCCGCTCGTCCTTGAGCTGCTCGTAGCCCGCGATGAGCGCGAGCAGCTGCTCGGCCGTGAGGTCGCCGGGAGCGCCGCGCGACGCGACGCGACGCTCGAAGTCGTCCATGCCGAGCACGCTGACCTTGCGCCATTCGATCTCGGATGCCACGTCGCGCAGCGTCGGCACGTCGACCCGCAGGCGCATCCGCTCGGCCGCCTCCCCGAGCAGTCGTCCCTTGTACTCGAGCACGCGCGGCGCCGACCCGCCGACGACGAGCGGCCAGAAGTGGTTGAGCTGCGCGAGCGCCGCGGCGTGGAACGTGCGCGCCTGCACGCCGCCCGCGCCGAGCGCGCGAAGACGCGCCCGCAGCTCGGCCGCCGCACGCGAGGTGAAGGTGAGCGCCATGACCCGTGCGGGGTCGTAGGCGCCGGAGGCCACGCCGTACGCGATGCGGTGCGTGATCGCCCGGGTCTTGCCGGTGCCCGCGCCCGCGAGCACGCAGACGGGCCCGATGAGCGCCTCGGCCACCACCCGCTGGTCGTCGTCGAGCGGCGCGAGCAGCGGGTCGGATGCCCCGGTCACGACGTCGTCCACGCGAGCGACTCGGGAATCGGGCCGCCGTACCAGTGCTCGAGCAGCCATCGGGCGATCGACGAGCCGCCCGGGAGCGCGATGTCGCCGACCGCCTCGGCGAGCTCCGCCCGGGTGAACCAGCGCAGCTGCAGGATCTCGACGCCGTCGGGCGCCGCCGTGGACGGCACCGTGCCGTCGGCGACGCGCGCGGTGAAGCCGAGCATCAGGCTCGCGGGGAACGGCCACGGCTGCGACCCGCCGTAGTCGACCCGGTCGACGCGCAGGCCCGCCTCCTCGCCGACCTCGCGCACCACCGCCGCCTCGAGCGACTCCCCCGGCTCGACGAATCCGGCGAGCAGCGAGAAGCGGTTCTGCTCCCACAGCGCGTTCGAGCCGAGCAACACCCGGTCGTCGTCGTCGGTGACGAGCACGATCACGGCCGGATCGGTGCGCGGGAAGAGGAGGTTGCCCTCGCGATCGCACCGGCGCGCCCAGCCGGCCTGCACCACGGTCGTGGTCGAACCGCACCGCGGGCAGAAGCGGGCGCCGGCGTGCCAGTTCGCGAGCGCGAGCGACTCGGTGAAGAGCCCAGCGTCGCGGTCGCCGAGCACGGGCGCTGCTGCGCGGAGTCCCGACCACCGGGCGTCCTCGCCCTCGAGTGCGGCCGCGGCATCCGCGTCGACGACACGCAGCTCGATCGGCGTGCCGGGCGGGAGGCCGTCGGGCGACTCGGACGAGGCGACCGTGCGACCGAGATAGGCGCGCAGCACGGGCGCGGGGACGTCGCCGGGGCGCAGGAACTGGAGCGACGGCGCCGACCCCTCGATCACCTCGGCGAGCAGTGCCTTGTCGCGATGCACGGCGATGACGCGGGCCGCCGGATCGGCGTCGAAGTGCGCGCGGGCGTCGTCGTCGGCCCGGGCGTCGCCGTCGCGATCGAGGGCCGCGCGCGCGAGCGGCGGGGCAGTCGGTTCGCGCACTCGGCCACCTCTCGGCACGTCAGGCTCGGCCACGGAGGGCCCGGGCGCTTCGGAGCGGAGTCTGCGGGAAGGCGTGGCGGTCGCCCGGGAGGCGGATCCGCCTGCTTAAGCTGTGTGCCATGGCCAGACCCCCTCTCACTCTAGCCGCGTTGGCCACGGCGGCGGTGCCCGGCCTCGAGGTGAGCGCGGCCCGTGCGCACACGCGCCGCAGCCACGGAGGCTTCGACGCCGTCGAGCTCCGTTCGGCCGACGGCCGGCACCTCGTCATCCGCGCGCCGCGGTCGCAGAACGCCGAGACGGAGCAGTCCGCCGACCTCGTCGCCATCCGCGCGATGACGGCCGGGATCCGCGCCCGCCTGCCGTTCCGCGTGCCCCAGTTCGTGGGCCAGGCGCCCATCGACGGTACGCGCGCCATCGTGACCGAGTTCCTCACGGGCGGGGTGCGCTCCGCCGACGAGCTCACCGAGTATGACGCCCTCGCCGCGGCGGTCGGCGCCGCGGTCGGGGCGATACACGCCCTGCCGAGCGGGTTCGTGGGCGACGCCGGGCTCCCCCGGGAGAACGCCGACGAGACCCGCGACGGCGTCATCGAGCTCATCGGGCGCGCCGCCGACACCGGGCACCTGCCCGCGGCGATCCTGCGCCGGTGGGAGCAGGCGACCGACGACGAGTCGCTCTGGCGGTTCCGCCCCACCGTGATCAACGGCGCACTCACCGCCGACTCGATCCTCGTCGACGGCGACGCGGTCAGCGCGATCGTCGGGTGGGCGGCGCTGGCGGTCGGCGACCCCGCGCGCGACCTGCACTGGCTCATGACCTCGCGCGGGGCATCCGCCGAGCTCGCCCTCGAGGCCTACGTGATCGGGCGGAGCGGCGGCGCCGACGAGCACCTGCCGCAGCGTGCACTGCTCTACGGCGAGCTGGAGCTGGCCCGCTGGCTGCTGCACGGCATCGACCAGCGCGACCGCGCGATCGTCGACGACGCGGTGTCGCTGCTCGACGGGCTCGCCGCGAGCGTGCACGACCGGTCGAGCGAGCCGCTGTCGCCCGAGACCGGGCCGATCATGACCGTCGGCGACGTGGAGCGGATGCTCGACGACACGCCCCGCGGCGCCGTGCCCCGCGAGGGCGGGGCGACGCTGCTGACCGACAGCTACGACTTCTCGGAGCTCGAGCGGCGCGAGGCCGGCGAGCGCCCGGCGGCGGCGATGAACCTCACCGCGCCGATCCCGCTCGACCTCAGCGACTGGGGCGACGCGGCGCCGAGCGCGGGTCAGCCGACGCGCGAGGGCGCCGACGCCGCGGATGGCGACGACGGGTCGGGCGCCGGAGCCGCTTCGGCCGCGACCGACGCCCAGGAGCGCCGCAACGCCGCCTCGTCGTAGAGCCGGTCGGGCCGGATGACCCGGTCGTCCTCGACGAAGTAGAACACCGCGTCGACGGTCTGGGGCGCCACGTCGGCCCACTTCGCGTACGCGAGCCGGTAGAGCGCGAGCTGGGTCTGCTTGAGCTCGAGGTCGTGCGCGTCGCGGGGCGCCTTGCCGGTCTTCCAGTCGACGACCTGGTAGCGGATGCCGCGCTTCGCGAGCTCGCTCCCTGCGGGCACGTCGTAGACCGCGTCGAGCTTGCACACGAACACGTGCGCGTCGATCGGCAGGTGCAGCTCGAGCTCGACCGCGATCGGCTTGCGGCCGCCCCACTCGGAGGCCTCGAAGGTGGCCTGCAGGGCGCGGAGGCGGTCCGCGGTCGCGGTCACGATCGACGGCGTCGTCGGCGCGGCGTCCGCGGGCCCGGTGGCGCCGCTGTCGGCAGCGTCGGCGGTTGCGCCGTCGGCGCCGATGTCGCCGGTCTGGCCGACTGCGGCGCCGGACCGCTCCGCCTCGAGGCGGAGGCCGAGCGCATCGTCGTCGTCCCAGAGCCCGTCGTGCCAGATCTCGTCGATGGCCGACGCCTCGCCCTCACCGGTCGCGCGGTGCTCGACCCAGGCGTGGAAGAGCGTGCCGAGCCGGGTCGCCCGGTAGGGCCGCTGCGGCATCGGGCGGCGCAGCTGCTCGGCGACGGCGGACGGGTCGTCGACGTAGTCCTTGAACCGGGACGCCGGCACGCGCGTCGGGATGGTGGGCGACCCTGGCCCCTCCGACCGGCGACGCCGATCCTCCAGCAGCAGGCGCACCTCCTCGGCGAGGCGTGGGCCGATGCCCGCACCGCTCGGCTGCTCGGCGGCGACCCGCACGGCCTCGGCTGCGGCGAGCACGGGGTCGCGCCGTGCACCGAGCGGATCGAGCGGCCACACCTGGCGCTCGGTCGCACCGGCGCGCGGGTTGGCGTCGGCAGCCGGCGCGGCCGGGAGCACGCCGGGCGCGACGATGCCCGCGCGAGCCAGCTCATAGAGGTAGGGGCTGGGCTTGCGCGGCGACTTCTGCGTCGACCACCACGATCCGGTGAGCAGGAGCTCGTCGCGCGTGCGGGTGAGCGCCACGTAGGCGAGTCGACGCTCCTCCTCGGCGAGACGCTCGCGGTTCTCGCTTGCGAAGGCGCCGAGCGCCCGGTCGAACTCCGCCTGGCTCGGCACCCCGCGCCACTGCAGCTCGGGCAGCTCGTCGCGGTCGCCCTTGAAGTCGTTCGGCAGTTCCCCGAACGCGAGCCAGCCCTTCGTGGTGCGCGGCTTCGCCGGCAGCTCCTCGTCGACGAGCCGCGGGATCGCCACGACGTCCCACTCCAGGCCCTTCGAGCCGTGGATCGAGAGCACCTGCACGGCGCCGGGCTCGGGTTCGTCTTGACGAGGAGCCAGGCGGTCGCGCTGCTCGGCCTCGGTGAGCCAGCCGAGGAATGCGCCGAGCGTCGGGTGCTCGGACACGTCGGCGAAGCCGGCGAGCAGTTCGTCGAACGCCTCGAGGCTCGGCGCGCCGAGCGGCTGGGCGGCGTTCGCGGCCACCTCGATGTCGAGGAGCAGCTCCTGCTCCACGAGGTGCACGAAGTCGACGAGCCCCAACCCGGCCCGGCGGCGCAGCGACTGCAGCTGCGCGCCCGCCCGGCGCATGCGACCGAGGCCCACCGCGGTGAAGCCGCGGAGCGCGGAATGGCCGTCGGGCGCCGTGAGCAGGAAGTCGAGGGCGTCGACGATCGACGGCGATTCGTCGGGGGCGATCGACGCGCGCAGCTCGCGGCGCACGTCGTCGTCGAGGCGACGGCTGCCCAGGTCGCGGTCGGCCAGCCAGCGGGCGAGGCCGTTGAGCGCGACGAGGTCGGCCGGGCCGATGCGCCACCGGGCGCCGCCGAGCACACGGATGAGCTCGGAGCCGGCCGTCGGGTCGTGGAGCACGCGGAGCACCGCGACGAGGTCGGCGATCACCGGCTGGTCGAGCAGCCCGGCGAGCCCGAGCACATGGGCCGGAACGCCGTGCGCGCGGAGCGCCGCCGTGAACACGCCGACGTTCGCGAAGGTGCGGCAGAGGAGCGCGCCGCTGCGCGCCTCGCGCCCCTGGCCCGTGCCGACGCGATCCCGGAACCAGCGGGCGACGAGGTCGGCCTCCTCCTCGATCGTCTCCGCCCACGCCGTGTCGACGACCCCGGCGCCGGCGAATGGCGACGGGGCGAGGGGCGCCTTCGGGATGCCGGCGTCGAGCGGCTCGATGAGCGCGTTCGCGGCGTCGAGCACGATGCGGGGGTTGCGCCAGCTCGTCGAGAGGTCGAAGACGCCGGCCTCGCCCGGCGCGCCGTCGGCGTCGGCGGCGAAGTCGCGCGAGAAGCGGGCCAGGTTCGCGGCGCTCGCCCCGCGCCATCCGTAGATCGACTGGTCGGGGTCGCCGACGGCCATGACCGAGTGACCGCGGAACAGCGTCGCGAGCAGGCGCGTCTGCACGACGCTCGTGTCCTGGTACTCGTCGAGCAGCACGGTGCGCGCACGCTCGCGGTGGGCCGCCACGACGTGCGGATGCCGCTCGCAGATGGCGAGCGCGAGCGCGACCTGGTCGCTGAACTCGACGTGCCCCCGCTCGCGCTTGGCCGCCTGGTAGGCATCGGCCAGGTCGAGGAGCGGCGGGAGCGCGCCGACCACGCCCAGTGCGTCGACGAACGTCGCGAAGTCAGTGCGCTTGCGCGGCGCCTCGATCGGGAGCCCCTCCATCGCGAGGAAGTCGCGCGCGAAGGCGCGCACGTCGCGGCTGTCGGCCACGTTCTCGGCGAGCGCACGGCTGAGCGCGAGCACGGCCCCGGTGACGCGGTCGAGCGACGCGTCGAGCTCGACGAGGCGCGGGTCGGCCGACGCGCCGGCGACCGACCGCGCGAGCATCCACGCGGATGCCTCGCCGAGCACGGAGGCGTCGGGCTCGCGGCCGATGAGCATCGCGTGCTCCCGGTAGATCGCGCTCGCGAACGCGTTGTAGGTTCCGACGGCGGCGGACTCGAGCGGATCGAGCTCGACGTCGGCGATGCCCTCGGCCACGAGCTGCCCCACGCGCTCGCGCACCCGGTCGGCCAACTCGCCCGCGGCCTTGCGCGTGAACGTGAGTCCGAGCACTTCGGGCACGGCGACGTGCCCGTTGGCGAGCAGCCAGACGACGCGGTTCGCCATGGTCTCGGTCTTGCCGCTGCCGGCCCCGGCGACGACGATGCTCGCGCCGTGCGGGTCTGCCTCGATGACCGCTCGCTGCTCGTCGGTGGGTGCGTGGAGCCCGAGCCGCGCGGCGATCTCGACGGCGCCGATCGAACCCCTGCCGATCGAACCACTGCCGATCGAACCACTGCCGATCGAACCCGCGCGGATCGGAGCCGCGCGGATCGGACCCGGGCTGTGGTCGGCGCTCATGCGGACACCGCCGGGACCAGGTGCACGCGGTACTGCCACGACCCGAACCGCGACCGGAACCCGAGCTCGCCCGGGCCCTCGAACTCGCTGCCCGACATGGTGCGCGCCACCGCGGCGAGCCGCTCGCGGAACGCGGCCTCGTCGTCGTCGTCGAACGGCTGCTGCGCGCGTTCGCTGAAGGCGAGCCCGCGCACGGGCTTGGCCACGTACACGAGCTTCGCGCCGCCGTGCACGCCGGCGTTCGGCACCTCGCCGAGCCGTGCGGCGAGCTGGTACGCCGCGAGCTGCGGATGCTGCGCGGTCTGCTCGGCCGTGGGGGTCGTGCGGCCCGTCTTCAGGTCGACGATGACCGTGGTGCCGTCGGGCGACGCCTCCACCCGGTCGATGGTGCCGGTCACGCGGATGCGGTCGACGACGAGGGTGAAGCGGCCCTCCGCGCCGAGGAGGACCTTGCGGTCGTCGCGGAACTGGGTGAGGTAGTCGGAGGCGCCCTCGGCCATGCGACGCGCGCCACGGCGCTCGCGCTCGGCCACCCAGCCCGCCTCGAAGCGCAGGTCGCGCCAGCGTTCCTCGACGGCCGCCCACAGCGTCTCGATGCTCGTGTCGCCGTCGTCGCGCGACCCGGCCTCCTCGACCACGGCGTGCACCAGGGTGCCGATCGATGCGGCGATGCCCGACGGCGGAGCGGCGACGCGATCGATGAACCAGCCGAGCGGCGACTCCTCTGCCCGATCGATCTGCGACGGGGAGACCGCCACGACCGCCTCGGGGTCGCCACCGAGGTCGACGATCGGCGCGGTCGTCGAGGGTTCCGCGAGTCCGTACCAGTCGTCGGGGTGCGCACCGGGAACGCCCGCTTCGGCGAGCAGGGCGAGCGCCGCGGCGGCCTCGTGGTCGCGGCTCGCGGCGAGGTCGCGGCGCAGCGCGCCGACGAGCCCGCGCAGGTGCAGCGGACGGCGCCGCGGGCGGATGCGCTCGGCGGCGTAGCCCATCAGCATCGAGGGCTGCTCGTCGTCGTTGGCGGTGCAGCTCAGCACGAGCTGGCGGCGCGCGCGCGACGTGGCCAGAGCGAAGAGCCGAAGCTCGTCGCCGCGGACCGTGGCACGTGCCTCGGTCGTCGTCTCGGGCGCGGGGATCGGTGCCCCGGCGCGGGCGGCCTGGACGACGCGCGGAAGCAGGCCGGCGTGCAGCAGCGTGCCGCGGGGACGGAGGTTGGGCCACACGCCGTCTTGCAGGCCCGCGATCACTACTACGTCGAACTCGCGGCCGATGAGCGCGGGCGGCGTCGTGACGAGCACGGTCTCGGCGTTGCGCCGGGGGGCGAGGGAGTCCTCGGGGAGCTCGCTCGCGAGCACGTCGTCGACGAAGCGGAGCGCCGGCGCGTCGGGCTCGCGCTCGACGAAGCGCGTCGCTGCGGCGAACAGGGCGACCGCGGCGTCGAGCGAACGGTTCGCCTCCTCGGCGAGCACCCCCGTTCCCCGCGCTTGGGCGCCCCACTCGGTCGCGAGCGCGCTGCCCTCCCACAGCGACCAGATCACCTCCTCGATGGTGCCGCCCGTCCCGGCGACGACGCGAGCGGCATGCATCAGCTTCGCGAGCCGGGCGGCCCGGCGCCCCGGCGCGGCGTCGATCGTCTCGAAGCCGCCGGGAGCCGACAGCGCGTCGACGAGGAGCTCGTCGCCGGGCCGGGAGCCACCAACTGCCAGCTCCTCGTGCCGGAGCGCGAGCCGGAGCCGGCGCAGCCCGACCCCGTCGAGGCGGCCGAGCGGACCCGTGAGCAGGCCCACGGCGAGCTCGGGGGTGAGCGGCTCGCGCCCGAGCACGAACGATGCGGCGGCGAGCAGCGCCGCGGCGGCGGGCGCCTCGCGCAGGGCAGTGCGGGCGGCGTCGCCCGAGGTGGGCACGTCGGCGAGCGCGAGGCCGCGCTCGATGGCCGGCACGTCGGCGCCCGAGCGGACGACGACGGCCATCGACGACCACGGAACGCCGTCGAGCAGGTGGCGCTCGCGCAGCAGCCCGGCGATCGCCTGGCACTCGGCGGCGTGCGAGACGGCCTCGATGCCGAGGACGGCGGCCAGCGGGTCGGAGTCGGCAGGACGTTCGGGACCCGAACCCTCGCCATGGGCGTCGACGGAGGCGTCGGCATCGCCGAGCCCTGCCATGGACGCCTGGCGGTGCGTGCCGCCGAGCGCCGTGCCGATGTGCGACGTGACTGAACTCACGAGGTCGCGGATCGCGGGGCGGCCGCGATGCACCGCGTCGAGGTCGATGCGCCGCACGGGAGCGCCCACCACGGAGCCGAGCGAGCCGAGCAGTTCGGGGCGTCCGCCACGGAATCCGTTGCTCGCCACGTCGGGGTCGCCGAACGCCACGATCGCGACGCCGCGCGAGGCGAAGGCGCCGAGGAGCGCCGCCGTGGACTCCGTCGCCTCCTGCGCGTCGTCGACGACGATGAGCCGCAGCCCGGCGAGCACCCCGAGCGCCGCGGATGCCGCAGGGTCGATCGCGCTGCGTCGCACGATCGCCGCGGCGAACGCGCCGAGCTCGGCCGAGTCGAACTGCGTCGGCCGCAGTTGCTCCTTCACCTCGGCGTACTCGGCGAGGAACGCGGCGACGGCCGCCCACTCGGGCCGGCCCGCCCGCTCGCCGAGGCGGGCGAGGTCGTCGGCGGCGACGCCGTGCTCGACGGCGCGCATCATGACGTCGCGCAGCTCGGAGCGGAAGCCGCGCAGGGCCCGCACCTCGGGCGTGAGCGGATCGGGCCAGGCGGGCCCGAAGCCGTCGCGGATGCCGCCCTCGAGCAGCTCGCCGACGATCTGGTCGTGCTCGGCGCCCGTGAGCAGCGTGACCGACTCGCCGGTGAACGCGCGGACGAGCTGGAACGCGACGGAGTTCGCCGTGCGGGCCAGTGGACCGCGCGTGGTGACCCCGAGCCGCACCGCGAGCTCGTCGCGCAGCGCGGTCGCCGACGCGCGCGTGGCGGAGAGCACGAGCACCTGGTCGGTCGTGTAGCCGCGATGCTCGACGCGCTCGGCGACGAGGTCGATCACGAGCCGGGTCTTGCCGCTGCCCGGGGCCCCGAAGACCGCCGCGTGCTCGCCGTCGACGAGGGTCGCGACGGGGTGCAGGAGGGTCGCGGTGCCGGGCATGCCTGAACGCTAACTCGTTCCGCCGACAGTGAACGGGTACGACCCGGCGCGGCCCGTGTCGTAGGGTTTCAGCAAGAGCAGAAAGGCGCACCGTGGACGTTCGCATCGGCATCCAGAACTCCCCCCGTGAACTCTCATTCGAGACCTCGCAGACGGCGGCGGAGGTGGAGACGGCCGTCGCGGCGGCCCTTGCCGGGCAGGCCGCGCACCTGAAGCTCTCCGACGACAAGGGCACCGTCTACGTCGTGCCGTCGGCGGCGCTCGCCTACGTGGAGATCGGCTCCGAGGAGTCGCGCCGCGTCGGATTCGTCGCCTGACGATGGAGCTCCTCTTCGTGGTGCTCGGCGGGGCGATCCTCGGCCTGGCCGCGCGGTACGCGCTCCCGCGTCGCCACACCTACGGCAGTGCGCTCGTCCCGGCCATCGGCGCCGGCGTGGCCGCGATCGTGTGGGTCGCCCTCACGTGGCTCGGCTGGGCGTGGGACGGCGGATGGATCTGGGTCGTGTCGCTCGCTGCGGCCGCGCTCGCCTCGGTCGGTGCGGTGCTCCTCATCGGCCCGCGCCGGGAGCACGCCGACACGGCCCTGTTCGAGCGCCTCGCCCGCCCCGGGGCATCCGCGCGCAAGGCCTGACCGACCGGTGTCGCGACTCGCCGATCAGCCGGTGAGCCCGAGCGCGCGCCGCGCGTGCGGCGAGCGCGAACGCGTGCCCCTCAGGCGGTGAGCCCGAGTGCGTCCATGCGACGCGTGTGGTCGGCGATGAGCTCGGTGAACACCGGCTCGACGTCGTCGCCGGATGCCTCGGACGCCCGCAGCGCCGACCGCGCGATGAGCAGCGTGTCGCCGACGAGGCTGCGCCCCCAGAGCGCGAGCCGGTCGGCGAGGTGCGGGTCGGTCGAGACGGCCGCCTTCAGCTCGGTCTCGAGTACGGCCGACGCACCCTCCTCGTCGAGGATGGCGCGCACGCGCGAGCCGAGCTCGACCGGCAGTCCCTCGGCGAGGCGCGAGAAGTAGCCGTCGAGCATCCCGGCCGTGACGTGGATGCCGAGCAGGAGCTCGTACCAGTCGGCGCCCGAGGAGACCAGGCGGAACCGGTCGGTCGCCGGCGCGAACGGTGCCATCACGTCGTCGGGCTCGACGCCCAGGCGGCGGAGCTCCGCGATGAGGGCGTGGTGCTTGCGCAACGCGACGCCCGCCGCGGCGCTGAGGCCCTCCTTCGCGGGCAGCGTCGGCGCGGTGGCCACCGCCTTGGCGAGGTTCTCGAAGAACTCGAGCTGGATGTACGCGGCCTGGCCGAGGAACGGCACGGGCTCGGGCACCAGCTCGGTGAAGTCGACCTTCGCCAGCTCGGTGGGGGCGACGCGGGGACGCAGGCGCGGCGTCTCGGGGCGGGAGACCCGCCGATTCGTCCAGAACACCACGGGGACAGCCTATATCCGAGCCTCCCGGGTGCCCCGTGGGGGGCCGACGGGCGCGTTCCCGCGGCCTCCGCGCGGCCCCGCGACAGTCTCTCAGGCGCACTCCGATAGGGTGGAGGGGCATGCGGGCATTGGATCCGCGGCCATGCGCCTGTGATCGAGACGAGGCGCATCCCCCTCATCACGAACTTCGACAGGCAGATCTTTGACTACTTTCACCGACCTCGGCGTCGCGTCCGACATCGTCGACGCCCTCGCCGGGAAGGGCATCGTCGATGCCTTCCCCATCCAGGAGCAGACCATCCCCCTCGCCCTCTCCGGGCAGGACATCATCGGCCAGGCCAAGACCGGCACCGGCAAGACCTTCGGCTTCGGCCTCCCGCTGATCCAGCGCCTCGGCGACGCGCCCGAGCCCGGCGTGAAGGCGCTCATCGTGGTGCCGACCCGCGAGCTCTGCGTGCAGGTGACCGAGGACCTCGAGCTCGCCGCCTCCAACCGCCCGACGACCGTCGTCTCCATCTACGGCGGCAAGGCGTACGAGGGCCAGATCGAGCAGCTCAAGGCGGGCGCGCAGATCGTCGTCGGCACGCCCGGCCGCCTCATCGACCTCGTCAACCAGCGCCTCCTGTCCCTCGCCGACGTGCGCGAGATGGTGCTCGACGAGGCCGACAAGATGCTCGACCTCGGCTTCCTGCCCGACATCGAGAAGATCTTCGCCAAGGTTCCGGCGGTCCGCCACACCATGCTGTTCTCGGCGACGATGCCGGGCCCGATCGTCGCGCTCGCGCGCCGCTTCATGACGCGCCCCATCCACATCCGCGCGAACGACCCCGACGAGGGCCTCACGCAGGCGAACATCAAGCACCTGGTCTACCGGGCGCATTCGCTCGACAAGGACGAGGTGATCTCGCGCATCCTCCAGGCCGACGGCCGCGGCAAGACCGTCATCTTCACGCGCACCAAGCGCGCGGCGGCGAAGCTCGTCGAGGAGCTCAACGACCGAGGCTTCAACGCCGCCGCCGTGCACGGCGACCTCAACCAGGACCAGCGCGAGCGGGCCATGGCCGCCTTCAAGGCCGGCAAGAAGGACGTGCTCATCGCCACGGATGTCGCGGCGCGCGGCATCGACGTCGACGACGTGACGCACGTCATCAACCACACCATCCCCGACGACGACAAGGCGTACCTGCACCGCGTGGGTCGCACGGGCCGCGCCGGCAAGACCGGCATCGCCGTGACGTTCGTCGACTGGGACGACCTGCACAAGTGGGCGCTCATCAACCGCGCCCTCGAGTTCGGCCAGCCCGAGCCCACCGAGACGTACTCGTCGAGCCCGCACCTGTTCTCCGACCTCGACATCCCCGAGGGCACCAAGGGCCGCTTGAAGCCCACGGCCGCCGCGGCGCCGACGCGGTCGAGCACGGCGGGCCGCAGCGAGGGCCGCGCCGAGGGCGCCGAGCGCGCACCCCGGTCGCGCTCGCGTCGTCGCACCCGTGCCGGCCAGCCGGCCGGCGACGGCGGCGAGCAGGCCGAGAAGTCCGACACGGCGGTCGCCGCGGTCAAGGAGCCCGGCACCGGCACGCACGACGGCAAGGGCCACGAGCACCACGACGGCAACGCGGCACCGCGTCGTCGTCGCCGCCGTCGCGGTCCGCGGACCGGCGGGGCCGCGCCGCAGGCCTGAGCACGCGCGGGCGACGGCGCGTGACGCGCGCTCGCGCCAAGCCCGAGCGCCCGCGCCCTACGGCGTGACGGGCGCCGAGCCGCGACCCTCGGCGATGATGCGCTCGACGACCTCGGGCGCCGTGCGCAGCTCGCCGAGGCGGTTCGGCTTGCCCGTGCCGTGGTAGTCGCTCGAGCCGGTCACGGCGAGTCCGTGCGTGCGCGCGAGCTCGCGCAGCCGGGCCTTCGCGTCGGCGCGATTCTCGGGGTGGTCGATCTCGAGGCCGAAGAGCCCGGCGTCGACCAGCCGCCCGAGGCGCTCGGGCGGAATGACGCGCTCGGCGCCGCGCGTGCCGGGATGCGCGAGCACGGGCACGCCGCCGGCGGCGCGGATGAGCCGCACGCCGGTGAGCGGGTCGGGCGCGTAGTGCGGCTGGGCGTACCCCGCGCGCGGGTGCAGGATGCCGGCGAAGGCCGCGGACCGCGTGGCCACGTGCCCGCGGGCGACGAGCGCGTCGGCGATGTGCGGACGGCCGATCGTCGCACCCTCGCTCGTCTGCGCCAGCACGTCGTCCCAGCTCAGGTCGTAGTCGCGGCCGATGCGCCGCACGATCTCCTCGGCGCGGGCGAGGCGCGACTCGCGGATGCGCGAGGTCTCGGCGAGCAGCCGCTCGTCGAGCGGGTCCACGAGGTAGGCGAGCATGTGCACGCTCATGAAGCCCTCGCGCGTCGACAGCTCCATGCCCGGGATGAGCACCACGCCCGTGGCCGGCACCGCGGCGGCCGCCTCGGCCCAGCCGCTCGTCGAGTCGTGGTCGGTGAGTGCCACGCCCCAGAGTCCCGCCGCGGCCGCCTGAACCATCAGCTCGGCCGGCGACTCCGTGCCGTCGGACACCGTCGAATGCGCGTGCAGGTCCGCCTCGCCGACGGTGAGGGGGGCTGCTGGCATCCCCTCATGCTAGTCCCGGCATCCTCCCAGCCGATCGGCGGCGGCGCCTCGGCCGCGCGCGCCGAGCCTCGCCTAGGCTGGGTGGAATGCTCCCCCGCATCCTCGGCTGGGCTCTCGTGCTCGGCACCGCCCTGGTCGCGGCCGTGCTCCTGTGGCCGCAGGGCTTCGGGCTGCAGAACCAGTGGGTGGCGGCGCACGTCGTGGCGCTGCGCGGCGCGGCGGCCGCCTGCGCCGGCGTGGCCGCGCTCGTGCTCGCGCTGGCCGCGATCCCCCGCGCCACTCGCGTGTTCGGCATCGCGATGGCGCTGGTCCTCGCGCTGTTCGCCATCGGCAACGTCGCGGTGATCGCCGCGCGCGGCACGGGTGGGTCGGATGCCGCGGGCGAAGCAGCATCCGTCACCGTGCTGAGCTGGAACACCCTCGGCGAGGTGCCCGACGCCGCGACCATCGCGGGCCTGGCGCTCGACGAGGGCGCCAACGTGGTCGTGCTCCCCGAGACGACCGATCCGCTCGGCGAGGAGGTTGCGATCGCGATGCGCGAGGGCGGACGGCCGATGTGGGTGCACACGGTCGCGTTCGACGACATCGCGAAGGCGCGATCGACGACGATCCTCATCTCGCCCGACCTCGGCGAGTACGAGGTGGTGTCGGCGCTCTCCCCCGGGCCGCCCGGCAACACCAACACCCTGCCGTCGATCGTCGCCGAGCCCGTCGACGGCGACGGCCCGCGGATCGTCGCCGTGCACGCGGTCGCGCCCATCCGCTGGGAGCTGCGCAACTGGCGCAGCGACCTCGACTGGCTCGCCGAGCAGTGCTCGGGCGGGAACGTGATCATGGCGGGCGACTTCAACGCGACCGTCGACCACTTCGCGGGTCGCGGCGTCGACGGCGGCGACCTCGGCCGGTGCCGCGACGCGGCCGTGGCGGCGGGCGCCGGCGGCCTCGGGACCTGGCCGACCGACGTGCCCGAGCTCCTCGGCAGCCCGATCGACCACGTGCTCGCCACCCCGGGCTGGCGCGTCGACGCGTTCCGCGTGATCGGCGACGTCGACCAGTCGGGCAGCGACCACCGGCCCGTCGTCGCGACCCTCACCCCCGTCGGGTGAGGACGTCGGACGGTGCGAGAATGGAGCACATGTCCGAGACGAGCGACACCAGCACGACCACCGCACCCACCGCCCCCGACGAGGAGGGCCGCAACGCGAATCGCTCGACCACCCCGGGCTCCGAGGGCTTCAAGCGATTCATCGGCGACGGTTGGGCCGAGCGCGACGAGACCCTGCCGCCCGCTCGCGAGCAGGCCGCCCACGCCGCGGCGCGTCGTGCCACCGTCTCGGCCGCGTTCCCCGGCCAGCGGCTCATCGTGCCCGCCGGCGACATGAAGCAGCGCTCGAACGACACCGACTACCCGTTCCGCGCCCACTCCGCGTTCGCGCACCTCACGGGCTGGGGCTCCGACTCCGAGCCGGGGGCCGTCCTCATCCTCGAGCCGACGGCCGACGGCCACGAGGCGACCGTCTACTTCCGCGAGCGCGCCGGACGCGACTCCGAGGAGTTCTACGCCAACCCCGCCATCGGCGAGTTCTGGATCGGCGCACGCCCCTCGCTCGTCCACGTGGCCGCCGACCTCGCGCTCGCGACGCGCGACCTGGCCGACCTCGACCACCTGCTCTCGGCCGTCGACACCGCGACGCTCGTGGTGCGCGAGGCCGACGCCGCGATCACCGAGCGCGTCGACCACGCCCGCATCCGCTGGGCCGCCGAGACGGCGCTGTCGACGAACGCCGCCGACACCCCGTTCTCGCTCGAGGTCAACGCCGAGCACGAGCCCGACGCCGAGCTGGCACGGGTCCTGTCCGAGCTGCGCCTCGTGAAGGACGACTACGAGGTCGCCGAGCTCCGCGCCGCGATCGACGCGACGCAGCGCGGCTTCACCGAGGTGCTCGAGGAGCTCCCGCGCATCACGTCCGAGGTGCGCGGCGAGCGCGTCATCGAGGGCGTGTTCGCCACGCGTGCTCGACTCGACGGCAACGACGTCGGCTACGGCTCGATCGCCGCAGCCGGCCCGCACGCCACGATCCTGCACTGGACCCGCAACGACGGCCCCGTCGTGCCCGGCGATCTCGTGCTGCTCGACGCGGGCGTCGAGCGCGACAGCTACTACACCGCCGACATCACGCGCACGTTCCCGGTGAACGGCACCTTCTCGGCCGTGCAGCGCCAGGTCTACGAGGCCGTGCTCGAGGCCGCGGATGCCGCGTTCGCCGTCGTGCGGCCGGGTGCGATCTTCCGCGAGGTGCACGCCGCCGCAATGGCGGTCATCGCGCGCAAGACCGCGGAGTGGGGCTTCCTCCCGGTCTCGGCCGAGGAGTCGCTCGAGCCCGAGAACCAGTTCCACCGCCGCTACATGGTGCACGGCACCAGCCACCACCTCGGCCTCGACGTGCACGACTGCGCGCAGGCGCGCCGGTCGCTCTACCTCGACGGCGAGCTCGCGCCGGGCATGGTCTTCACGATCGAGCCGGGCCTGTACTTCCAGCCCGACGACCTCACGGTGCCCGCCGAGTTCCGCGGCATCGGCGTGCGCATCGAAGACGACATCCTCGTGACGGCCGACGGCGCCGAGAACCTCTCGGCGCGCATCCCGCGCACGGTCGACGAGGTCGAGGCCTGGGTCCGCGGCAGCCGCGGCTGACCGCTCGGGTCGTCAGGACTCGCCGGCGTCGCGCAGTGTTCGTGCGCGGCAGCCGCGACTGACCGCTCGGGTCCTCAGGACTCGCCGGCGTCGCGGCGCTCGCGCGCGGCGCGTCGGGCGGCGTCCTGCGCCTCGCCGTAGGTGAGCGGGCGGGACCCGTCCTGGCCTTCGGCGCTGCCGGGCTGGGGCGCGACGGGCGCCTCGGGCTCGCCGGCGGCGGGCTGCGCGGGTGCGGTCGGCGGGGTCGGCGGCACGATGGGGGCCGATGCGACGGGCGCGAAGCCCGCGGCATCCGTGCCCAGCACCGTTCTGGCCCGGGCGACGTGCTCGGGCTCCGCGATGATCGCGTAGCGCGTGGCGAGCACCTGCATGACCGACGTGAAGTCGCGCCGGCGGCGGTTGATCGAGTACGAGACGAGGCCGAAGATCATGCCGAACCCGGCGCCGATGAGGATGGCCGAGCCGAGGATGCCGAGGCCCGCGCCCGTGGGCGAGAAGATGAAGAAGAGCAGCCCGAGGAACGTGCCGAACCAGGCGCCCGAGAGCGCGCCGGCGCCGGCCGCGCGGCCCCAGGTCAGGACGCCCGTGATGCGCTCGACGCTCGTGAGGTCGGTGCCGACGATCGCGAGCTCCTTCACCGGGAAGGCGGCCTTCGCGAGCTTGTCCACCGCGGCCTGCGCCTCCTGGTACGTCTCGAAGCTCGCCACGGTCTCGCCCTTCGGCAGGGTCGGGAACTGACGTGCCGTGCGGCCGCCGAAGGGTCCAGGGTTGCTCACCCGGTCATTCTCCCATGGGCGCCCGCGCAGGGCCGGGGAACGGGCGTTCTTCCCGGTTCCGGGGGCTAAGTTGGTAGTCGTGAGCGCCACGAGAGTCTTCGTCGCCCGACTCGCCGGGTGCGCCGTCTTCGACCCCGCCGGGGATCGGGTCGGCAAGGTGCGCGACGTCCTCGTCGTGTACCGCAAGAACGACCCTCCGCGCGTCGTGGGCCTCATCGTCGAGATCCCAGGCAAGCGCCGCGTGTTCGTGTCGATCGGACGGGTCACGTCCATCGGCGGCGGCCAGATCATCACGACCGGGCTCATCAACCTGCGCCGCTTCGAGCAGCGCGGCGGCGAGGTGCGCGTCATCGCCGAGATGCTCGGCCGCAAGGTCGTCTTCAACGACGGCTCCGGCGAGGCGACCATCGAGGACGTCGCGATCGAGGAGCAGGAGCCCGGCGAGTGGGAGGTCGACCAGCTCTTCGTGCGCCGCCCGAAGGCCAGCGCGTCGCCGTTCGCCAAGGGCCAGTCCGCCTACGTCACCTGGCGCGAGGTGCGTGAGCTCGCTCCCAAGGGCGAGGCCCAGTCGGCCGAGCAGCTCATCGCCACCTACTCCGAGCTGAAGCCCGCCGACCTCGCGAACACCCTGCTCGACCTGCCGGCGCAGCGGCGGCAGGAGGTCGCCGAGGAGCTCTCCGACGACCGGCTCGCCGACGTGCTGGAGGAGATGCCCGAGTCCGACCAGGTCGACATCCTCGCCCGGCTCGGCGACGACCGTGCCGCCGACGTGCTCGACCACATGCAGCCCGACGACGCCGCCGACCTGATCGCGCAGCTGCCCGAGGAGCGCGGCGAGCACCTGCTCGAGCTCATGGAGCCCGAGGAGGCCGACGACGTGCGCTTCCTCCTCTCCTACGGGCCCGACACCGCGGGCGGCCTCATGACGACCGAGCCGATCATCGTGTCGGCCGACGCGACCGTGGCCGAGGGCCTCGCGCTCATCCGCCGGCACGACCTGCCGCCCGCGCTCGGTGCCGCAGTGTGCGTCACGCTCCCGCCCTACGAGCCGCCCACGGGCCGGTTCCTCGGCATGGTGCACTTCCAGCGGATGCTGCGCTACCCGCCGCACGAGCGCCTGGGCACCCTCATCGACGCGGGCCTCGAGCCCGTGACCGCCGACACCTCCGCCGCCGAGGTCAGCCGCATCCTGGCGAGCTACGACCTCGTGTCGGTGCCGGTCGTCGACGAGAAGCATCGACTCGTCGGGGTGGTGACCATTGACGACGTGCTCGACTACCTCCTGCCCGATGACTGGCGAAGTCATCCCGAGGAGACCGAGGTGGGCCGCCGCGCCGCGGCGCGTGCCCAGCTGACCACCGGAAGCATCCCGATCCCGAACGGAAGGAGGGCAGGAGATGGCACGCGTTGACGTCGAGGACCGCCGGTTCGACACCCCGAAAGGCATCCGCCGATCTGCGCCCTTCCGTGGAACGGGCGACAACGACCGCTTCGGCCGCTTCACGGAGTGGGTCGCGCGCGGCATGGGCACCCCGGGCTTCCTGCTCGGGCTGTCGGTGTTCGCGATCACCTGGATGGCGTGGAACACCTTCGCGCCCGAGCCGTATCGGTTCGACTCCATCGCGATCGGGTTCACGGCCCTCACCCTCGTGCTCTCGCTGCAGGCCTCGTACGCGGCGCCCCTGATCCTGCTCGCCCAGAACCGGCAGGACGACCGCGACCGCGTGCAGATCGAGCAGGACCGCCAGCGCGCCGAGCGCAACCTCGCCGACACCGAGTACCTCGCCCGCGAGGTCGTGGCGCTGCGGCTCGCGGTGCGCGATCTCGCGTCGCGCGACTTCATCCGCGCCGAGCTGAAGGCGGTGCTCGAGGAGCTCGACCGCCGCGACGAGGAAGAACGCGAGCATGCCGCGTCCTGACCTCGAGGCGTCGGTGCGTGCGGCGCTCGGGTCGGTGATCGATCCCGAGATCCGCAAGCCCATCACCGAGCTCGACATGGTCGACTCGGTGATGGCCGGCGACGACGGGCGCGTGCACGTGGGCATCCGGCTCACGATCGTCGGATGCCCCGCCTCCGACCGCATCGAACGCGACGTGCGGCAGGCGGCCGAGGCCGTCGCCGGCGCCGGCAACGCCGACGTGACCCTCTCGGTCATGACGCCCGAGCAGCGCGCCGCGCTCACCGAGCGGCTCCGCGGCGGACGCGCCGCACGCGGCAACCCGTTCGGACCGGGGAGCCTCACGCGCGTCATCGCGATCACGAGCGGCAAGGGCGGGGTCGGCAAGTCGACGCTCACCGCCAACCTCGCCGTCGCGCTCGCCGCGCGCGGTCTCTCGGTCGGGCTCGTCGACGCCGACGTGCACGGGTTCTCGATCCCCGGCCTGCTCGGCCTCGTCGACGAGCACGGCAACGCGGCGCGGCCCACGCGCGTCGACGAGATGATCCTGCCGCCCGTCGCGCACGGCGTGAAGGTGATCTCGATCGGCATGTTCGTCGAGCCGACCGAACCCGGTGGGCGGGCGTCGTCGGTCGCCGTGGCGTGGCGCGGGCCGATGCTGCACCGCACGCTCTCGCAGTTCCTCACCGATGTGTACTTCGGCGACCTCGACGTGCTGCTCGTCGACCTGCCGCCCGGCACGGGCGATGTGGCCATCTCGCTCGGCCAGCTGCTGCCGAACGCGGAGGTCGTGGTCGTCACGACGCCGCAGCCCGCCGCGGCCGACGTGGCCGAGCGCTCGGGCGTCGTCGCCCGGCAGACCGGGCAGCGCATCGTCGGCGTCGTCGAGAACATGGCGGGCTTCGCCGGCCCCGACGGCCTCGTCGAGCTGTTCGGCTCGGGCGGCGGCGAGCTCGTCGCCGAGCGTCTCTCCGAGGGCCGGCCGGCGCCGGTCCCGCTCCTCGCGAGCGTGCCCCTGAGCATCGCGCTGCGGCAGGGCGGCGACGCCGGCGTGCCCGTCGTCGTGGCCGCGCCCGACGATCCCGCCGCTCGGGCCATCGAGGACGTCGCGGCGCAGCTCGCGGCGCTCCCGCGCGCGCTCGGCGGCCGCCGGCTCGACGTCACGGTGCGGTGAGACGGTGAGCAGGCGCCGCCCTGAGCCCGTCGACGGGATGCCGCACCGCCGCGTCATCCGCTCGCTCGCGCTCGTCGGCGCCCTCGCAACCGCTGCGACCGTGCTCGCCGGCTGCGCTGCACCCGCGGCGCCGGCCGAGGAGCCGCTGCCCGACGGCCTCGCCGTCGCAATCCAGCAGGGCCGCCTCGACGTCGTGAACGGGCGGCTCGTGGTGCGCTTCGTCAACTCCGGCGCCGAGCCGGTCACCGTCGAGGGGTTCGAGGTCGAGACGCCGACGTTCGCCGAGGGGCTCGAGCGCACGAAGCCGTTCGAGTTGGGCGGCGGCGGCGACGCGATCGCGATCCGGCTCGACCTGCCCGAGAGCCGGTGCGACGCCGAATCCGGCCCGGTCGTCGTGCACGTGAGCACCCGCACCGCGTCGGGGGTCGAGGCGACCGGCGACCTCACCGCCGACGATCCGTTCGACACGGTCGCGCGCGTGAACGCGGAGGACTGCCTCGCGGCGTCCGTCGCGGACGTCGCCGCGATCGTGCTGCCCGAGCACCTGCGCTCGACCGGCAGCGGCCCCGATCGGCGCGCGTTCATCGACGTGACGATCGAGCCCGTGGCATCGGGCGACACGACCATGCGCATCGACCGGGTGTACGGCACCACGCTGCTGAACGCCGAGGACGGTATCGACTGGACGCTCGGCATCGACGTCGCGGCCGGCGACCCGCCGCTCGTGCTCAGCCTGCCGGTGCGGCCGGCGCGCTGCGACGCGCACGCCATCGCCGACGACAAGCGCGGCACGATCCTCCCCTTCGAGATCGAGACGGGCGACGGACGGGCCGGTCGCCTCGACGTGCCGAGCGATCCGGGGCTCAAGGCCGAGCTGTACGCGTACTACGGCGAGCGCTGCGGGCTGGAGGCTCCCGCCGGCTAGGACCCCCCGGACAGGTCCATCGACGCGGCGGCGACCGCGGACTAGCATGCGACGCATGACGGACGCGCCGCAGTCGAGTGGATCCCCCTCCTCCGGGTCGAAGGGCGGCGGCTGGCTCTCGGACCTCCCCGAGTGGGCGCGGTGGGCGATCCCGGTGATGCTCGTGTTCCTCGGCATCGGCCTGGTCGCGACCTTCCTCCGCTACACCGGCGGCGCGTCGTCGTCCGACCCCGACGCGCAGGTGCAGTCGCTGTGCCTGACCGCCGTGCAGGACGACCTCGAGGCCCGCGGCAACACCGTCGAGGACCTGCCGTTGTTCTCCGACGTCCAGCAGGTCGACGACGCCGAGTACCGTACGCAGGGATCGGTGTCCTACGAGGAGGACGGCGAGAGCCAGGAGCGCACGGTCCGCTGCGTGGTGCGGGTCGACGAGGACGGCACGATGACGGTCGCCAGCGTCCGCTTCGGGGGCTGAGCAGCGCCGGCTGAACAGCGCTAGTCGGATGCCGCGGGGCGCGGCTCGACCACCCGGGCGAGCAGTTCCACGAGCAGCCGCTCGGTGAGCGGGCCGGGCAGCGCCTCGACGAGCGCGAGCACCGGTGCCAGCCGATCGGGCAGCGCACCCGTCGCGCCCGCGCCGCCGAGCAGCCCGAACGCGGCGAGCAGCGACGCGGCCGATTCGCTGTCGAGGCCGGCGGCGCCGCCCTGAGCCTGTCCAAGGGATGCCGCGGCGAGCGCGTCCGTCCCGCCGGGCGGCTGCGCGGCGAGTCTGGCGAGCAGCTCCCCGCCGTCGATCGGCGGCGCGCCGCGGACCGCGTCGGCGGCGGCCACGAGCGCGGCGGACAGCTCGGGCAGCACGGACTCCGTCACGGGCGTGATGGTGAGGTGCGTCGTGTGCGGCAGGCGCGTGCCGTCGGACTGGACGAGGCCGGGCTGCAGCTGCAGGTGCCAGCCCGCGGTGCGCGCGGCATCCGCCCAGTGATGCGGGTCGACGCGACGATCGGGCGCGACCTCGTCGTCGGTCGCGACCGCGAGCAGCGGACCGGTCGGGTCGCCGACCACCCGGAGCCCCTCGATGCCGTCGACGTGGGAGCGGAGCGCGGCCGTCGCGCGGGCGGCGCGGCCCGTGAGCTCGACGAAGCCGGGCTCACCGAGCGCCTGCACGATCGCCCAGGACGCGGCGAGCGGTCCGGCCGGCCGGGAGCCCGCGAGCGTCGGGTTGACGACCGGGTAGCCCGGCCAGGCCGTCGTCGCGAAGTACTGGCGGCGCTGGCGGTCGCGCCCCCGCGTGAGCAGCACCGAGATGCCCTTCGGGGCGTAGCCGTACTTGTGCAGGTCGGCGGAGAGGCTCGTCACGCCCGGCACCGCGAAGTCCCACGCCGGCAGCTCACCGGGCCAGAACGCGAGCGCGAACCCGCCGATGCAGGCGTCGACGTGCAGCGCGATGTGGCGGGCGGCGCAGATCGCGGCGACCTCGGCGACCGGGTCGAGCGTCGCGAAGGGGTACGAGGGCGCGCTGACGACCACGAGCGCGACGTCGTCGCCGAGGCGCTCCTCCAGGTCGTCGACGCGCGGGGCGCCGGTCGCCGGGTCGACGGGGACGAGGTCGAGCGCGAGGCCGAGCAGCTCCGCCGCCTTGTGGAACGCCGCGTGCACCGTGACGGGCGCGACGAGCCGCGGGGTGCGCGGCGTGCCCTCGCGGGCCGCACGCCACGCGTCGCGGGCCGTCTTCACCGCGAGGATGCAGCTCTCGGTTCCGCCCGATGTCACCGAGCCGACCACGAGCTCGGCGTCGGCCTCGGCGCCATCGCCGTCGCCCACGCCGCCGGCCTCGCCGTGGAACACGCGACGAGCGAAGCCGACCACGGCCGACTCCATCGCGGCGACCGACGTGAACGTCGTCGGGTCGAGCCCGTTCACCGGCTGCACGAGGCGAGCAGCCTCGCCGGCCAGCTCGTCGAGGGCGTGCTCGCCGGAGTCGTACACGTACGAGAGCACGCGTCCGCCATGCGTCGGCGCGTCGGCGGCGCGGAGGGACTCGAGCTCGGCGATGACCTCGGCGGGGTCGCGCCGGAACACGCTCACAGCGCCACCGCCCGGAGCGCGGCATCCGCCTGGATGTCATGCCTGCGGAGCGGGTAGCGTCCGATCGGCACGAGGCTCAGCAGCACGAGCGCCGCGGGCAGCAGGCTGAAGCTGACGACGATGCCGACGACCGCCGCGGCGGGCTGCTCGACGACCGTCGATCCGGCCGACTCGACGTAGCCCGTGACCGCGAGCGCGATCGTGAGCAGCGTCGCGCCGAGCGCCATGCCTGCGGTCTCCCCGGCCGTCCAGATGCCGCCGAAGCTGCCCGCACGACCCTCGCCGTGCTGGCGCGCGTCGTGCGAGATCACGTCGGGCAGCATGGCCATGGGGAGCGACTGCATGCCCGCGTAGGCGGCGCCCGCGAGGGCGACGGGCGCATACACCCACGCCCCGGGCGCCCAGAGCATGCCGACGAGCGACGCCGCGGCCACGGCGAACAGGATGCTCGCGATGGCGAAACCGCGCTCCTTGCCCACCCGGCGGGCGACCTGCTGCCAGACCGGCGCGCAGAGCACGGCGGGTGCGATGAGCGCGATGAACAGGAACGTCACGGCGCTCTCGTCGTGCAACACCCAGGTCGCGACGAACTGGGCGCCCGCGAGCATGACGCCGGTCGCGAGCCCCTGCAGCACGAAGGCCGCGAGCAGGTCGCGGAACGGGCGACTGCGGCGGAGCGCCCCGAAGCCCTCGGCGTAGCCGGCGCGAAGGCTCCGCGGCTCGTGCCGGCCGCTCGGTGCACCGCGAGCGGCGGTGAAGGATGCCACGAGCATCCCCGCCCCGATCACGACGCCGGCGACGACCGCCATTACGAGGTAGCCGACGTGCTCGTCGGCGAACGCGGCGCGCACCTCGGGGCCGCCCGCGCCGAACAGCAGGATCGCCACCGTGAGCACCACCACGCGCCAGGTGAGGAGTCGCGTGCGGGCGTCGTAGTCGCTCGTGAGCTCCGCCGGCAGCGCGATGTACGGCACCTGGAAAACGCTGAAGGCCGTCGCCGTCGCGAGGAACGCGACGAACACCCAGGTGCCGGATGCCGCGGGGTCGAGCCCCGCGGGCACCGCGAACGTGAGCACGAAGCCCACGGGCAGCGCGACCGCGCCTACGATCATCCACGTGCGGCGCGTACCGGTGCGCGCGAGCGCCCGGTCGCTGCGCTCCCCGATCCACGGGTCGATCACGACGTCCCACACCTTGGCGGCGGTCACCACCAGCCCGGCCACGAGCGCGGCGACGCCGAGGGTGTCGGTCAGGTAGTACACGAGCACGAGGCCGGGCAGCGTCGCGAACCCGCCGGTGCCGATCGAGCCGATCGCATACCTGGTCACGACGCCACGGGACAGGGATCGCTCCGGTGCGGTCATGGAGGCAGTGTACTCATCGAACGGCGAAGTGGGACAACTGACCTAGACTGTGCCTCATGCGTGCCACGATGGCCTCCCCCGACCTGTACCGGAGCCTCGCCGACGACGTCGTCGCGTCGGGTTCCGAGACCACCGCCGTCCCCACCCCCTCGACCGGCGAGACCCTGCACGAGCTGCCCCGCTCGAGCGCCGACGACGTGCGCGACGCGGTCGCCCGCGCCCGCCTCGCGCAGCTCGCCTGGGCGCGCGCCGGGTTCGCCGAGCGTCGCCGCGTGCTCCTGCGCGCGCACGACCTGCTCCTCGACCGACGCGAGCTCCTGCTCGACCTCGTGCAGCTCGAGAGCGGCAAGACGCGCGGGCAGGCGCTCGAGGAGGTCTTCCAGGCGGCATCCGTGACCCGCTACAACGCGCTCGCCGCGCGGCGCGTGCTGCACGGCCGTCGGCGTCGCGCCGGCATCCCCCTCGTCATGACCACGCGCGTGCGCTACCGCCCGAAGGGCGTCGCGGGCGTCATCACGCCGTGGAACTACGCGCTCAGCCTCGCCGCGATGGACGTCATGCCGGCGCTCGCGGCCGGCTGCGCCGTCGTGCAGAAGGCCGACGACCAGGGTGCGCTGTCGATCCTCGCCCTGCGGCGGGCGTTCGTCGACGCCGGCGTGCCCGAGGCGCTGTGGGCGGTCGTCGCCGGGCCGGCCGACGAGGTGGGCGAGGCGCTCACCGACGAGGCCGACTTCATCTGCTTCACCGGTTCGACGGCCGTCGGCCGGCGCATCGCCGAGAAGGCCGGCCGCCGCCTCGTCGGCGCGTCGCTCGAGCTCGGCGGCAAGAACGCCGCGATCGTCCTCGACGACGTCGACCCCGAGCGCGCTGCGGCGGATATCGCGTTCGGCTGCTTCTCGGCCATGGGCCAGCTCTGCGTCTCGATGGAGCGCATCTACGTGCAGCGGAAGGTCGCCGGGCCGTTCACGAAGGCGCTCGTCGACCGCCTCGGGTCCGCGACCCTCGGATCGTCGCTCGACTACGGCTCCGACTTCGGCTCGCTCGCGACGGCCGCGCAGCTCGATCGCGTCCAGGCGCACCTCGACGACGCGCTCGGCAAGGGCGCGACCGTGCTCGCCGGCGGTCACGCGCGCCCCGAGGTCGGACCGTGGTTCTTCGAGCCCACGGTGCTCACGGGCGTCACGCCCGAGATGCGCGTGCACGCCGAGGAGACCTTCGGCGCGGTCGCGTCGCTCTACCTCGTCGATTCCGAGGAGGAGGCGGTGCTCGCCGCGAACGCGAGCGACTACGGCCTCAACGCCTCCGTCTTCACGACGTCGCCGAGACGCGCGCGGCGGGTCGCCGAGGCGCTCGAGGCGGGCAGCGTGAACATCAACGAGGCGTACCGGGGCTCGTTTGCCTCGGTCGACGCACCGATGGGCGGCGTGAAGTCGTCGGGCGTCGGCCGCCGCAACGGACCCGAGGGCCTCATGCGGTTCGTCGAGCCGGTCACGATCTCGACGGCGACCGGGCTCCTGCAGCTGCCGCGGAGCGGGCGCGAGGTGGGACTGCTCGCCGAGCCGTTCATGCTGCTCGCACGCGTGCTGCGCGGCATCCGTCGCCGCTGAGGTGCGCGAAGCCGAGGTGGTTCGAGGCTAGGTGGCCTCGGAGTCGAACGGCGCGGTCTCGCCGGCGCCGAGCACCTCGCGCTTGCGCTTGTGCTGCAGGTAGGCCGAGTTCTCGTTCACGGTCGCGCGGGCCACGACGGGCTTCGCCGGTTCGGGCTCGGCGAACGGGTCGACGTCGGTCAGCGCCTCGCGGATGATGCGCCGCGGGTCGTACTGCCGGGGGTCGAGCTTGCGCCAGTCGACGTCGTCGAAGTCGGAGCCCATCTCCTCCTTGACGCGGTCCTTCGCGCCGCTCGCCATGTCGCGCAGCGAGCGCACGAGACGGCCGAGCTGCGCGGCGTAGTGCGGGAGTCGCTCGGGCCCGAGCAGGAAGACGGCGATCACCCCGATGATGAGGAGCTTCTCGAACGTCAGACCGAACACCACTACAGGATAGTGGGCGGCGAGGCGTGTGTTCGCCGCTAGCGCCTCACCGTAGGCTTGGGGGTCGAGAGATCACCGGGAGCCGAAGTGTCCGATCGAGACCTGAACTGGAAGTACGTCGACGAGTCGGTCGTGGAGTCCGACGCCATCGCGAAGGCCAGGCAGCAGTCCCTCGAGCTCGGCATCGACCCGGTCTCACCCGCCGTCGGCGCCCAGCTCGGCGTCATCGCCGCGGCCGCGCGCGCCGAGTCCATCATCGAGGTGGGCACCGGCGTGGGCGTGTCGGGCCTGTGGATGCTGCAGACCGTGCGCAGCGCGATGCTGACGTCGATCGACACCGAGAACGAGTACCAGCAGCACGCCCGCGAGCACTTCGCCGACGCCGGGATCGCGCCCGCGCGCGTGCGGCTCATCGCCGGGCGTGCGAGCGAGGTGCTCCCGCGCATGAACGAGAGCTCCTACGACGTCGTCGTCATCGACGCGGATGCCCCGTCCGTGATCGAGTACGTCGAGCACGGGCTGCGCCTGGCGAAGCCCTACGGCTCGGTGCTCGTCGCCCGTGCGCTCTGGAAGGGTCGCGTCGCCGACCCGGCGCGCCGGGACGACGCCGCGACCGCGTTCCGCGAGCTCATCTCCGAGCTCTCCGCGTCGTCGGCAGTTGCGACGGCCGTCTCCCCTGCGGGAGACGGCCTGCTCCAGATCGTGAAGCTGGGGGCCTGACTCAGGCGGGATTCACGACGCCGCCGAGGACGTCGTAGAGCTCCTTGGCCTCAGCGTCGTTCACCGAGACGACGAGGCGACCGCCTCCCTCGAGCGGAACCCGCACGATGATGAGGCGACCCTCCTTCACAGCCTCCATAGGCCCGTCTCCGGTGCGTGGCTTCATGGCCGCCATTGAGCTACCCCTTTCGTGGCTGATCTTCCCATTATCGGCCATCCCGAGCGGCGCTGGGAAATCCCGGCCGGCTTGTGGACAACGCTTCCAACGCCCCGAGCGCGCGCGACGCGGCATCCGCACGCTCGATTCCACCGCTCATCAGGAGATGTGCGCACGCATCACGGCGGGGTCCAGTCGCGCCCGTCGACGCCCCAGCAGATGAGGAGCCAGCCGACCTGGAGCAGCAGGAAGAGCACGACGAGTCCCCAGCGGTACCACTTGGACCGTGGCAGGGCGAGCGCGCCGAGCAGCGGGAAGAGCGGCGCGAGGATGCGGAACGTGCTCGACTGCGGGAAGAACACGGCCAGCAGGTAGAGCGCGTAGCTGATCGACCAGAACCGGATGTCGATCCCGAGGCGCCGGACCGCCGGGGAGGCCAGGAACAGGGCGAAGGCGAGGATGAGCGCGATGACCGCGATGGTGCCCATCGGCTGCTGCAGCCACCACTCCCCCGACAGGAACCACGCCGTGAACGGCACGAGCTCGCGGTACCCGATGTACGCCGAGCGCCACGCGAGCTCCGTGTCGAAGTAGGCCATGAGGTCGCCGGTCGCGATCCCGGCGATGGCGATCCAGGCGAGGCCCGCGAGCCCCGAGAACACGGCCGCGGATGCCGCGAGCACGCGTTCGCGCACGGAGAACGGCTCCGTGTCGCGGCGGAACCACCGCCACGCCCAATGCAGGACCAGCGCCAGCGCGAACGCGAGCGCGCCGGGGCGCGTGAACGACCACGCGAGCACCACCGGGAAGAGCCAGCCGTAGCGACGGTCGACGAGCAGCAGGAGCGCGAGCGCCAGCCAGAGGAATCCGAGCGACTCGGCATAGCCGAACTGCATGATCGGCGCGACGGGCGCGACGCAGAACAGCACGACCGCGAACAGGGCGCGATCGGGCTCGAGGAAGCGCGACATGAGCCGGTGGAACACGAGCGCGGTCCCGAGCCCGGCGGCCACCGAGACGAGCACCGACGCGACGTTCCACGGCACGGCGAGCCACGTGAGCGAGCCGACGAGCGCCGGGTAGACCGGGAGGAACGCCCACGCGTTCTCGCCGACGTGCCCCTCGGCGGTGAGCGGCAGGGTCGACGGGTAGCCGCCCAGCCAGATGAGCTGGTACCAGAGCGCGTCCCACATGTTCGCGTACTCGAAGTACCCGGGCTTGGCCGGCGTCCACGGGTTCGGGCCCTGCACGCTCGCGAGCGACAGCACGATGACCGTGGTGACGACGCGGGACGCGGCGTAGACGATCGCGACCTTCGCCCACCACGGCAGCAGTCGCCACCGAACGCGCGGCGACGACCGGGTGGCGCGGAACGGATCGCGCTCCCGCTCGATCGGCGTGCTCGTCACGGCGGCCCCGCTCAGGCCGCGCCGCTGAGCCACGACCGCAGCGCGCGCTCGCACTGCAGGATCTGGTCGGTCGCGACGCGCTCGTCGTCGGCGTGGGCCTTCAGCGGGTCGCCCGGCCCGAAGTTCACGGCGGGGACGCCCATCGCGCTGAACCGCGCGACGTCCGTCCAGCCGTACTTCGGATGCGCCGGCCCGCCCACCGCGGCCACGAACCGCTGCGCGAACTCGGCGTCGAGGCCCGGCCGGGCGCCCTCCGCCTCGTCGACGACCGTGAGCTCGTACTCGGGGAACAGGTCGCGCACGATCTCGATCGCCTCGGCCACCGTGCGGCTCGGCGCGAAGCGGTAGTTCACGTGCAGCATGGCCTCGTCGGGGATCACGTTGCCCGCGATGCCGCCCGAGACGCCCACGGCGTTCAGTCCCTCGCGGTAGGCGAGCCCGTCGACCTCGACGGTCTCGGCCTCGTAGGCGGCGAGCCGCTCGAGCGCGGGCGCGAGCTTGTGCACGGCGTTGTCGCCGACCCAGCTGCGCGCCGAGTGCGCGCGCACGCCGTAGGCGCGCAGCTCGACCCGGAGGTTGCCGTTGCAGCCGCCCTCGACGCGGGAGTTCGACGGCTCGCCCAGGATCGCGAAGTCGCCCGTGAACAGGTCGGGCCGGTTGCGCGCGAGGCGTCCGAGGCCGTTGAGCTCGGCGGAGACCTCCTCGTGGTCGTACCACATCCACGTGATGTCGTACGCGGGATCCGCGAGCTCCGAAGCGAGCTTCAGCTGCACCGCGACGCCGCCCTTCATGTCCACCGTGCCGCGACCCCAGAGGTAGCGCTCGCCGTCGACCGTCTCGAACCGGGTCGGCAGGTTGCGGTTGATCGGCACGGTGTCGAGGTGACCCGCGATCACGACGCGGCGCTCCCGGCCGAGGTTCGTGCGGGCGACCACGGTGTCGCCGTCGCGGATGAGCTCGAGGTGCGCGGCATCCGCGAGGGCCTCGACGACGAGGTCGGCGAGCAGCGTCTCGTCGCCCGAGACGCTGGGAACGTCGCAGATCGCCTGCGTGATGGCCACCGAGTCTGCGGTGAGGTCGAGCACGGGCCGGGGCGAGGCGTCAGCAGGCATGCTCCGAGTCTACGGAGCGACCACGTGCGTCACGGATGCCGCGGGCGGGCGGCCCGCGGATACGCTGGAGTCATGCCCGCCACGAACGACGCCGCCTCCTCCCCTGCCCGCACCGCCTGGGGTCACGGCCTGGCGACGGTCGCCGCCGACGGGACCGTGCTCGACACGTGGTACCCGTCGCCCGCGCTCGGCCTCGACGACGGATCGCCCGTGCCGGTCGAGCTGCGAGCGCTCGCCGAGCGCGACGAACGCCGCGCCGTGTCGGTGGAGCCCGTCACCGTCGTGATCGACCTCGACGCGCCGCCCGCGGGCACGTCCGACGCCTACCTGCGCCTGCACCTGCTGTCGCACCTCGTCGTGCGGCCCAACGAGGTCAACCTCGACGGCGTGTTCGGCCACCTGCCCGCGGTCGTGTGGACGAACGCGGGCCCGGTGCATCCGACCGACTTCGCCCGGCTGCGGCCCGCCCTGCAGCGCGACGGCATCCACGCCACCGGGGTCGACAAGTTCCCGCGCCTGCTCGACTACGTCGTGCCCGAGCGCGTGCGCATCGCGGATGCCTCGCGCGTGCGCCTCGGCGCCCACCTCGCGCCCGGCACCACCGTGATGCACGAGGGCTTCGTGAACTTCAACGCCGGCACCCTCGGCACGTCGATGGTGGAGGGCCGGATCTCGCAGGGCGTCGTGGTCGGCGACGGCAGCGACATCGGCGGCGGCGCGTCCATCATGGGCACCCTCTCGGGCGGCGGCACGCAGCGCGTCGCGATCGGCGAGCGCGCCCTGCTCGGGGCGAACTCGGGCATCGGCATCTCCATCGGCGACGACTCCGTCGTCGAGGCGGGGCTCTACGTCACGGCGGGCACGAAGGTGGTCGTCGTGGGCGGCGCGGGCGAGGCCGGCCGCACCGTGAAGGCCCTCGAGCTCTCGGGCGTGCCGAACCTGCTGTTCCGCCGCAACTCCCTCAACGGCCAGGTCGAGGTGCTCTCGCGCACGGGCGACGGGGTCGCCCTGAACGCCGCGCTGCACGCCTGACGCGACGCACGGCGACGTCGACTACAGTGGGGTCCTCAGGCCGCCGGTCGGCGGCCGTCGCCGTGCGCATCACGAAGGAGTGACGTGGGGACCGACGCACCCAGGACCCACCGGCATCGGGGACTCGCGTTCCTGACGGGCCTGCTCATCGCGGTGCTCGTGCTCGTGGTCGCCGCGGCGGGCCTCGGCTGGTGGACGGTGCAGCGCTCCTTCCCGACCACGAGCGGCCGCCTCGAGGTGCCGGGCCTCACGGCCGCGGTGACGGTCTACCGCGACGACGCCGGCATCCCGCAGCTCGTCGCCGAGACCGACCACGACCTCTTCCTCGCGCAGGGCTACGTGCACGCGCAGGACCGGTTCTGGGAGATGGACTTCCGCCGGCACGTGACGGCCGGGCGCGTTGCGGAGCTCTTCGGCGAGTCGCAGGTCGCCACCGACGCGTTCGTGCGCACGCTCGACTGGCGCGGCATCGCCGAGCAGGAGTACTCGCTGCTCGACCCGGCCACGCGCGGCTACTACGAGGCCTACGCCCAGGGCGTCAACGCGTACCTCGAGGAGCGCTCCGGTGCCGACCTCTCCCTCGAGTACGCCCTGCTGGGCCTGCAGAACCCGGGCTACACGCCCGAGCCGTGGACACCCGTCGACTCCATCGCGTGGCTCAAGGCCATGGCCTGGGACCTCCGGTCCAACCTCGTCGACGAGGTCGACCGCGCGCTCCTCGCGAGCGAGCTGCCCGCCGAGGAGGTCGCTCGGCTGCACCCCGGATTCGCGTGGGACTCGATGCCGACCATCATGAAGGGGATGCCGGCCGAGGCGGCTCCGGCGGGCCTCGACGCCGAGGCGCTGCCCGACGGGGCATCCGCTTCGCCCTCGACCCTCGACCCCGAGACGGCCGCGGCGATCGCCGCGCCCCTGTCGTCGCTCGCGGCGCTGCTCGACGACGTGCCCGAGCTGCTCGGGCCCGACGGCGGCGAGCTCGGCTCGAACTCGTGGGTCGTCTCCGGCGCGCTCACCGAGTCGGGGATGCCGCTCCTGGCCAACGACCCGCACCTCGGGCCCGCGATGCCCTCCATCTGGACGCAGATGGGCCTGCACTGCGCCGAACTCCGTGAGGACTGCGACTTCGACGTCGCGGGCTACACGTTCTCGGGCCTGCCGGGCGTGATCATCGGCCACAACCAGCGCATCGCCTGGGGCTTCACCAACCTCGGGCCCGACGTGGCCGACCTCTACCTCGAGAAGGTCGACGGCGACACCTACCAGCTCGACGGGCAGGCCGTGCCGCTCACGCTCCGCGAGGAGACCATCGACGTGGCCGGGGGCGATCCCGTCACCATCACGGTGCGCTCCACGGCGCGTGGGCCGATCGTGACCGACATCGGCTCGGACTTCGGCGAGATCGCGGCCGAGTACCCCGCGGCATCCGGCGCCCCCGACGGCCGGTACGAGCTGTCGCTCCAGTGGACGGCCCTGACCCCGGGCACCACCGCCGCCTCCATCTTCGCGCTGAACCGCGCCAAGGACTGGGCCGCCTTCCGCGCCGCGGCCGACCTGTTCGACGTGCCCGCGCAGAACCTCGTCTACGCCGACGTCGACGGCAACATCGGCTACCAGGCGCCCGGCTCCATCCCGATCCGGCGCTCGGGCGACGGCACCGTGCCCATGCCCGGCTGGACGAGCGACAACGGCTGGAGCGGCATGGTGCCCTTCGACCAGCTGCCCTCGATGCTCAACCCCGACCGCGGGTGGATCATCACCGCCAACAACCCCGTCAGCCGCGACGGGCCCGTGCTCACCCAGGACTGGGACCTCGGCTACCGGGCCGAGACGATCGAGCGGATGCTGCAGGAGCGCATCGCCGACGGCGAGAAGCTCACCGCGGACGACCTCGCCGAGATGCAGCTCGACACCGCGGATCTGAACGCCGCGGCGATCCTGCCCGTCATCGCAGAGCTGTCGCTCGAGGGCGACGCGGCGCGCGGCGCCGACCTGCTCGACGGCTGGGACGGCCGCGCCGACGTCGACAGCGGCCAGGCCGCGTACTTCGCGGTGTTCTGGCGCAACCTCCTCGACGACATGTTCGGCTCGCTGCCCGAGCCGACCCGGCCCGTGGGCGGCGACCGCTGGTACGGCGTGGTCGACGGGCTGCTCGACGAGCCCGATGCACGCTGGTGGACGAACGAGGACCAGGGCGTCGCCGGTCGCGACGCCATGCTCGCGCAGGCCCTCGACGACGCGTGGGACGAGTCGTCCAACCGCATGGGCGCCGACCCCGACCGGTGGCGCTGGGGCCTCCTGCACACGCTCACGCTGACCAACCAGAGCTTCGGGCAGTCGGGCATCGGCCCGATCGAGTGGCTGTTCAACCGCGGGCCGTACGAGGTCGGCGGCGGCTCGTCGATCGTGAACGCGATCGGCTGGGACGCGAGCATCGGGTACGGCGTGGACTGGGTGCCGTCGATGCGCATGATCGTCGACCTCGACGACCTCGACGCGTCACGGTGGGTCAACCTCACGGGCGCGTCGGGGCACGCGTTCCACCCCCACTACGCCGACCAGGCTCCGCTCTGGCAGGACGGCGAGACGCGCGAGTGGCCGTTCACCATGGACGCCGTGCGCGAGGCCGCAAGCGACACGCTGCAGCTGCAGCCGGCCGGGGGCTGAGGTTCAGGCCGAGGGGTAGCCGCGCGCCGGCTCGCCCACGTACAGCTGCTGAGGGCGGCCGATCTTCGTCTGCGGGTCGAGGTTCATCTCGCGCCAGTGCGCCATCCAGCCGGGCAGGCGGCCGATCGCGAACAGCACGGTGAACATGCGCGTGGGGAAGCCCATCGCCTTGTAGATCACGCCCGTGTAGAAGTCCACGTTCGGGTAGAGGCGACGCTCCTTGAAGTAGTCGTCCTCGAGCGCGATCTGCTCGAGCTCCTTCGCGAGGTCGAGCAGCGGGTCGTTGACGCCGAGGCCCTCGAGGACCTCGTCGGCCGACTCCTTCACGAGCCTTGCGCGCGGGTCGTAGTTCTTGTAGACCCGGTGGCCGAAGCCCATGAGCTTGACGCCGTCCTCCTTGCGCTTGACACGCTCGACGAACTTCGCGACGCCCTCGCCGGAGTCGCGGATGCGCGCGAGCATCTGCAGCACGGCCTCGTTCGCGCCGCCGTGGAGCGGGCCCGAGAGCGCCTGGATGCCGGCGGAGATCGACGCGTAGAGGTTGGCACCGGTGGAGCCGACGAGGCGCACGGTCGACGTGGACGCGTTCTGCTCGTGGTCCTCGTGGAGGATGAGCAGCCGGTCGAGCGCCTTCGAGAGCACCGGGTCGATCGCGTACGGCTCGGCCATGTTGCCGAAGTTGAGCCGAAGGAAGTTGTCGACGAAGCTCAGCGAGTTGTCGGGGTAGAGGAACGCCTGGCCGATGCTCTTCTTGTGCGCATAGGCGGCGATGACGGGAAGCTTCGCGAGCAGGCGCACCATCGTGAGCTCGACGTCGTCGAGGTCGTGGGGGTCCGACGAGTCCTCGTAGTAGGTCGAGAGTGCGGAGACCGCGCTCGAGAGCACGGCCATCGGGTGCGCGGTGTGCGGGAGCGCGGAGAAGAACCGCTTGAGGTCCTCGTGCAGCAGCGTGTGCCGGCGGATCTTCTCGTCGAACTCGCCGAGCTGGTCGGTCGTCGGCAGGCTGCCGTAGATGAGCAGCCACGCCACCTCGAGGTACGTGGAGTGCTCGGCGAGCTGCTCGATCGGGAATCCGCGGTAGCGCAGGATGCCCTGCTCGCCGTCGATGTAGGTGATCTTCGACTGGGTCGACGCGGTGTTGACGAAGCCGTAGTCGAGCGCGGTGAGGCCGGTCTGGCGGGTGAGGGTCGACAGGTCGATGCTCGAGTTGCCGTCGACGGCCGTGCGGATCGGGAACTCCGCGGTGCCGCCCGGGAAGGACAGGGTGGCGGCCTGGGGGTTCTGCCCGCTCGCCGGGGTCACGACGTCGCTCACGGCGCCTCCTGTGATCGTCACGTTCGCGGTCACCTGCTTTCCGAATTGGGGGCCGAAGGGCCGCGGATCCGAATACAGCCTAGACGTGCTCGCGGCACACTGTGGCATCCGCCAAGAGATCAGGGCTTCCGTTGGGGGTACACACAGGGTTGCCTCGGCTCACCCCGAGGCGACCGCCTGGAGCCGCTCCGCGGCCGCGGAGATGCGCTCGTCGCTCGCCGTGAGCGAGAGCCGCACGTGCTCGGGGAAGTGCACCCCGTAGAAGTGCCCGGGCCCGCCCAGGATGCCGAGATCGGCGAGGCGGCCCAGGCTGTCCCACGCATCGCGACCCTCGGTCGCCCAGAGGTAGAGCCCGGCCTCGCTGCGGTCGATGCGGAACCCGGCGTCCTCGAGGGCCGACTTCAGGATGCCGCGGCGCGCCCGGTACCGCTCCTTCTGCTCCGCGACGTGCACCTCGTCGCCGAGGGCCGCGACCATCGCGTGCTGGAGCGGCTGCGGCAGCATGAGCCCCGCGTGCTTGCGCACGCTGGTGATGCGCTCGATGAGCGTGCGGCACCCGGCCATGAACGCTGCGCGGTAGCCGGCCATGTTCGACTGCTTCGAGAGCGAGTAGATGACGAGGGTGTCGCGCCGGTCGCCGTCGGTGACGGCCGGGTCGAGGAGGCTCGGCACGGGCTCGTCGGCCCAGCGGCCCTCCCAGCCGAGCTCGGCGTAGCACTCGTCGCCGACGATGACGGCGCCGAGCTCGCGGGCGCGGGCGCGGGCGGCGCGGAGCTCCTCGATCGTGAGCACGCCCCCGTCGGGGTTGCCGGGGCTGTTCAGCCAGATCAGCCGCGCGCCGACGGGCCAGTCGGCCGGGTCGTCGGCAGCCATGGCGGTCGCGCCGACGAGCACCGCGCCCATCTCGTAGCTGGGGTACGCCGCGCGCGGGTGCACGACGATGTCGCCCTCGCCGAGGCCGAGCAGGAACGGCAGCAGCGCGACGAGCTCCTTCGAGCCGATCGTGGGCAGCACGTTCGCCTCGGTGAGCCCGGGCACGCCGCGGCGCCGCTCGAACCAGCGCACGATCTCGGCGCGCAACTCGGCCGTGCCGACGGTGGTCGGGTACGCATGCGCGTCGGTGGCGACGGCGAGCGCCTCGCGCACGATCACGGGGGTGGGGTCGACGGGCGAGCCGATCGACAGGTCGACGATGCCGCCGGGGTGCGACTCGGCCCGGTCGCGGTAGGGGCCCATGAGGTCCCAGGGGTAGTCGGGCAGGTCGCCTCGCGCCATGCTCAGTGGCCCTGCGGAGGCAGGGCGGCGATGATCGGGTGGTCCTTGGGGATCACGCCGACCTTCGCAGCGCCACCCGGCGAGCCGACCTCGTCGAAGAACTCGACGTTGGCCTTGTAGTAGTCGGCCCACTCCTCAGGGAGGTCGTCTTCGTAGTAGATCGCCTCGACGGGGCACACGGGCTCGCAGGCGCCGCAGTCGACGCACTCGTCGGGGTGGATGTACAGCGAGCGTTCACCCTCGTAGATGCAGTCGACGGGGCACTCGTCGATGCAGGCCCGGTCCTTGACGTCGACACACGGCAGGGCGATGACATAGGTCACGGTGACTCGCTGTCCTCTCGGATGGCTGGGATACCAGTCTATGCGCCGTCGGCGACGGCGGTGCGTCGCGCGGGCAGGCTCGGCCACGCGACGACGAGCACGGCGATGAGTGCCGGTCCGACCGCCCAGATGGTGCCGACGAGGTCGCCGGCGACGAGCACGGAGCCGCCGGGGCCGGGCAGCGTGAGCAGCGCGACGATCCCCACGATGCCGGCGCCGGCGGCCGCGGCGGCCCAGCGACCGCCGGCCACGAGCCGGATGCCGAGGAGGAGCGCGAAGACGCCGACGAGGGCGAGCACGAGGCCCCAGGGGACCTCGACGTCGCCGATGCGGAAGCTCTGCCGATGCCCGACCGTGGCGACCGCGCCGTAGATCACGCCGATGAGGAAGGCGAGGGCGTACGTGCCGACGCGCGCGAGCAGCGTCGGGCTCTGCTGGTCGTTCACTGCACCGGAGTCACGGTGTAGACGACCGACGATCCCTGCCCGACGAGCAGCACGGAGTACTCGCCGTCGGAGTAGAACTCGGCGCCCACGCCACCGGTCGCGATCGACTCGTCCTTGGTGAATCCGGCGCCCTCGAGGGCGGCCACCGCATCGGCCACCGGATCGGCGGCGTCGGACGTGACGGTGACGACCCAGCCCTCCGTGCCCTCGGCCGATCCCCCGGCGCCGATCGCGATCTCGCCGTCGATCAGGGGAACCGACTCGGGGAAGCCCTCGGGCAGCTCGCCGAGGCTGACGTCGCCGCCGGTCGCGCTCTCGATGGCGTCCTCGACGCCCTGCTGCACGGCGTCGACGGGATTGCAGCCGGTCAGGAGCGACGCGGTGACGCCGGCGATCGCGAGGGCGATCGCGGCACGTGTGCGGGTCGGGGTCGACATGGCGGACTCCTCGGTGGCAGTCGATGGCGGAGGGCGAGCCGTGTGCGCGGCGCGGAGCCGCGGCATCCGCTCGCTCGGAGTCTATCGCCCGGCGCTCGGGCGCGACGATGCCGTAGCGTGGGTGAGGCGCGGCGCCGGCGCCGCCGGAGAGGACACGATGACGATGTCGGATGCTGCAGCGACCGGGGGCGACGGCGAGCGGGCGGTGCGCGTGGAACGCGATGCGAACGTCGCGATCGTCGTGATCGACCGGCCCGCCGCGCTCAACGCGCTCTCGGCGTCGGTGCTCGAGGAGCTCGAGGCCGCGTTCACGGCGCTGGCCGACGAGGTGCCGGAGATCCGCGGCGTCCTGCTCGTCGGCGAGGGCGGGCGGGCGTTCGTCGCCGGGGCGGACATCCGCGCCATGACCGCGCTGACGCCCGAGGAGGCCGCCGAGCTCTCGCGTCGCGGGCACCGGGCCGCGGCCGCGATCGAGGCGCTCCCGGCACCGGTCATCGCCTGCGTCGACGGCTACGCGCTCGGCGGCGGGCTCGAGATGGCGCTCGCGTGCGACCTCATCTACGCGACGGATGCCTCGACGTTCGGCCAGCCCGAGGTGAAGCTCGGCCTCATCCCCGGCTTCGGCGGCACCGTGCGGTTGCCGCGGGCGGTGGGCCTCGCACGCGCGAAGGAGCTCATCTACTCCGGACGGCGGATCGGGATCGACGAGGCGCTCGACTCGGGCCTCGTCGCCCGCAGCTTCGCCGACCGCGCGGCGCTCCTCGACGGAGCCCGCGCGACGATCGACCTGATCGCGACGAACTCCCCCACCGCGGTCGGCATCGCCAAGCGCGTGCTCGTCGAGGCGGCCGGTCAGCCCACCGAGGTCGCGAGCGACCTCGAGGTCGGCGCGTTCGAGGACGCATTCCGCACGGACGACATGCGTGAGGGCGTCGCCGCGTTCCTCGAGAAGCGCGAGCCGCGATTCGGGGGCGCCTGAGACGTCAGGGCGTCACGGCGGCAACGCCTCCGGGTGCAGCGCGGGGCGGGCGCACGCACGCCCGCCCCGCGGCATCCGCGGTACTCGTCAGGCGTTGACGTGTCCGGAGAGCCAGGCGAACCCGTCGAAGCGGACGCCGTCGGCGCCGAACATCTCGAGGTGCAGGTGCGGACCGGTCGACTGGCCGGTGGTGCCGACGAGGCCGATCTGCTGGCCGGCGGTGATCTGCTGGCCCTCTGACACCTGGAGCGAGCCGTACTGCATGTGGCCGTACGAGGTCGTGATGAGCTCGCCGCCGATGTTGTGCTGCACCTCGACGTTCACGCCGAGCCCGCCGCCGTCCTCGGTGGCGAGCACGACGACACCGTCGGCGACCGACATGACGGGCGTGCCGTTGCCGGGGTTGAAGTCGACGCCGTCGTGATACGTCGAGCAGCCGTCGCAGGGCGCTTCGCGGGGGCCGAAGCCCGAGGCGCGCTTCGACCAGTCGACGACCGGCCAGACGATGCGGCCGGACTCGAGGACCGAGACCGAGCCGAGGCCGGCGACCTCGCTCGTGATGGGCGGCGGAGCCGCCTCGACCGAGTAGCCGCCGGGCATCATGGGCTCGAGCACGGCCTCGCTCGCGACGTCGAGCGTCTGCGGGTCGAGCGAGATCGTGTCGTCGACGGGGGCGTAGACCGAGGCGCGCGGCTCGGCGTCGGTCGCGCTGATGGCGAGCGCCGGCACGCTCGTGGCGATCATCATGCCGCCGACGAACGACATCGCGAGCACCGAGACGGCCGGGCGGAGCGACCGCCGACGGCCGTCGGGACGGGTCGTCGGCGTCGAGGCCGTGGCTGCCGCGGCCTCGCGACGCTCGCTGGAGCGTGCGGCGGACTCACGGGTCGCTCGGGTGCTGCGGGTGGTGAAGCGGACAGGGGGCGTTGAGGCGGCTCGACGGCCGTGCTTGGGGGGAGTCATGCAGTGCGTTATGTATTCGGGTTCGGGGGCGTTGAGACAATCTCGCCTACCGTACGCACCGAGTCTGGGAGGTTCCTCCGTTATCGAACCGTTATCTGGGAAAGCCCTGAGAACGCTTTCCCGAAACGATTCAAATGGTTGGCCCCGCCGGAGACGCCGAAGGACGCCCGAGGTACTCCCCCGGGCGTCCTTCGTCCGGGCGTGCTAGCCCTGCTTCTTCAGGCGCGACGCCGCGCGGGCACGCGCCGTCTGGTCGAGCTCGACCTTGCGGATGCGCACCTTCTCGGGCGTGACCTCGACGCACTCGTCCTCGCGGGCGAACTCGAGGCACTCCTCGAGCGTGAGCTGGCGCGAGGGCGTCATCGACTCGAAGGTGTCGGCCGTCGACGAACGCATGTTCGTGAGCTTCTTCTCCTTCGTGATGTTCACGTCCATGTCGTCGCTGCGCGAGTTCTCGCCGATGACCATGCCCTCGTAGACCTCCTCCGTGGGGTTCACGAAGAAGGTCATCCGCTCCTGGAGCGCGATGATGGCGAACGGCGTGACCACGCCGGCGCGGTCGGCCACGATGGAGCCGTTGTTGCGCGTCATGATGGCGCCGGCCCACTCGTCGTAGCCGTGCGAGATCGCGTTCGCGATGCCGGTGCCGCGCGTGATGGTGAGGAACTCGGTGCGGAACCCGATGAGCCCGCGGCTCGGCACGATGAACTCCATGCGGACCCAGCCCGTGCCGTGGTTCGCCATGTTGTCCATGCGGCCCTTGCGCGCAGCGAGGAGCTGCGTGATCGCACCGAGGTACTCCTCGGGCGCGTCGATCGTGAGGTGCTCGAAGGGCTCGTGCACCTTGCCGTCGACGGTGCGGGTGACCACCTGCGGCTTGCCGACCGTGAGCTCGAAGCCCTCGCGGCGCATCTGCTCGACGAGGATCGCGAGCGCGAGCTCGCCGCGGCCCTGCACCTCCCACGCGTCGGGGCGGCCGATGTCGACCACCTTCAGCGACACGTTGCCGACCAGCTCGCGGTCGAGGCGGTCCTTCACCATGCGCGCGGTGAGCTTGTGGCCCTTGACCTTGCCGACGATGGGCGACGTGTTCGTGCCGATCGTCATCGAGATCGCGGGGTCGTCGACGTGGATCGCCGGCAGCGGGCGCACGTCCTCGGAGTCGGCGAGGGTCTCGCCGATCGTGATGTCCTCGATGCCCGCGACGGCGATGATGTCGCCGGGGCCCGCATCCTCGGCGGGGAAGCGCTCGAGCGCCTTCGTCTTCAGGAGCTCGGTGATGCGCACGTTCGAGTGCGAGCCGTCGTGGCGCACCCACGCGACCGTCTGGCCCTTGCGGATGGTGCCGTTGAAGACGCGCAGCAGCGCGAGGCGGCCGAGGAACGGCGACGCGTCGAGGTTCGTCACCCACGCCTGCAGCGGCGCCTCGTCGTCGTAGGTCGGCGCGGGAACGTGCTCGAGGATCGCCGCGAAGAGCGGTTCGAGGTCGTCGCTGTCGGGCAGGCTGCCGTTGGCCGGCTTCGTGCTCGAGGCGCGGCCGGCCTTGCCCGACGCGTAGACGACGGGCACGTCGAGGATCGCGTCGAGGTCGAGGTCGGGGACGTCGTCGGCGAGGTCGCTCGCGAGGCCGAGGAGCAGGTCCTGGCTCTCGGCGACGACCTCGTCGATGCGCGCGTCGGGCCGGTCGGTCTTGTTGACGAGCAGGATCACCGGGAGGCGGGCCTCGAGCGCCTTTCGCAGCACGAAGCGCGTCTGCGGCAGCGGACCCTCGCTCGCGTCGACGAGGAGCACCACGCCGTCGACCATCGAGAGGCCGCGCTCGACCTCGCCGCCGAAGTCGGCGTGGCCCGGGGTGTCGATCACGTTGATGGTCACGGCGCCGCCGTTCGCGTGCGCACCGCGGTACTCGACCGCGGTGTTCTTCGCGAGGATCGTGATGCCCTTCTCGCGCTCGAGCTCGTTCGAGTCCATCGCGCGCTCGTCGACGTGCGCGTGCTCGGCGAACGAGTTGGTCTGCTTGAGCATGGCGTCGACGAGGGTCGTCTTGCCGTGGTCGACGTGGGCGACGATCGCGACGTTGCGCAGGTCGTTGCGGGTGGCGTTGGCCATTGGTGGGTCCTCAGTGGGGTACGTGTCGTCACATGGCACCGGCGCAGCCCTGGGCGGGCGGCACGACGGCAGCGCGGAAGCGCTGTGTGTGGAGGTCGGTGGGATGGCGCGGCGCCGAAGCGCGGCGCGCGCCATCCAATCCTACCGTGCGCGGCGCGGGTTCGGCTGGGAACGCCGAACGCCCGGCATCCGGATGAGCGGATGCCGGGCGTTCCGGTCGTCGCGTGACTAGGCGCCGAGCTGGATGCCGGCCCCGGGGATCGCCGCGAGCAGGTCGCGGGTGTACTGCTCCTTGGGGTTGTCGAACACCTCGTCGGTGGTCGCCTTCTCCACGATCTTGCCGCGCTGCATCACGCACACGTGGTCGGCGATGACGCGCACCACCGCGAGGTCGTGGGTGATGAACAGGTAGGTGAGCCCGAGCTCGGCCTGCAGGTCGGCGAGCAGGCGCAGGATCTGGGCCTGCACGAGCACGTCGAGCGCCGACACGGCCTCGTCGAGCACCACGATCTGGGGCTTCAGCGCGAGCGCGCGCGCGATGGCGATGCGCTGGCGCTGTCCGCCCGACAGCTCGTTCGGGTAGCGGCTGATGAGGGTGCGCGGGAGCGACACCTGGTCGAGCAGCTCGAACACGCGCTCGCGGCGTGAGGCGCGAGTGCCGACCTTGTGCGTGAACAGCGGCTCAGAGATGGTGTTGCCGATGTTGCGCAGCGGGTTCAGCGAGCCGTACGGGTCCTGGAAGACGGGCTGCATCCGGCTGCGGAGGTCGAAGAGCTCCTTGCCGGTGACGCTCGCCAGGTCCTTGCCGCCGACCACGATCTTGCCGCTCGTGGCGTCCTCGAGCTTCAGCAGCATCTTCGCCACGGTCGACTTGCCCGATCCCGACTCGCCGACGAGCGCCGTGGTGGTGCCCTTCGCGATCTGGAACGAGACGTCGTCGACCGCCGTGAAGTCGCCCGAGCCGCGGATCTTGAAGACCTTCGTGAGGTTCTCGACGACGATCGCGGGCGGGGCGGATGCCGCGGCCTCGAGCGCCTCGGCGCGGGCCTCGGCCGTGGCGATGAGGTCGATGGTGTCGCCGGCCGCCGAGGAGGCGTCCGCGGCCATCGACGACTCGGCCGCCGCGATGCTGCCCGACGCCTGGATGCGACGCGAGGCGAGGCTCGGGGCCGCCGCCACGAGGCGCTGCGTGTAGGGGTGCTGCGGGTTCTGAAGGATCTGTGCCGACGGACCCGACTCCACCACGCGGCCCTTGTACATGACCACGAGCTGCTCGGCGCGCTCGGCCGCGAGGCCGAGGTCGTGCGTGATGAACAGCAGGGTCGTGCCGAGCTCCCGGGTGAGCGACTCGAGGTGGTCGAGGATCACGCGCTGCACCGTGACGTCGAGCGCCGAGGTGGGCTCGTCGGCGATGAGCAGCTGCGGGTCGGCAGCGAGGCCCATGCCGATGAGCACGCGCTGGCGCATGCCGCCCGAGAACTGGTGCGGGAACTGCTTCAGGCGCCGGTCCGCGTCCTGCAGGCCGGCCTGCTTCAGCACCTCGATCGCGCGCTTCTTGACCTCCTTGCGCCCGGTCGCGATGCCGTTCGCCTTGATGGCCTCCTCGACCTGGAAGCCGATCGACCACACCGGGTTGAGGTTGGACATCGGGTCCTGGGGGACGAAGCCGATCTTGCGACCGCGGATCGACTCCATCTCCTTCTTCGACGCCTTGGTGAGGTCCTGGCCGTCGAGGAGGATCTGGCCGCCGGAGATGTGGCCGGTGCCGGGGAGCAGGTTGATGATCGCGTGCGCGGTCGTCGACTTGCCCGAACCCGACTCGCCCACGATGGCGAGGCTCTGGCCGCGGTAGAGCGTGATGTTCACGCCGTCCACGGCCTTCACGAGGCCGTCCTGGGTGTTGAAGCCGACCTGGAGGTCCTTGATCTCGAGGAGGGGACGCTCGCCGGTGTCGACGCTGGTCTGCTGGACGTCGGTGTTGACGATCTCGGTCATCGCTGCGCCCTCGCCTTCGGGTCGAGCGCGTCACGGATGACCTCGCCGAGCATGATGAAGCTCAGCACGGTGATCGACAGCGCGATGGACGGGAGGATGAGCACCTGCGGCGCCGTGCGGAGGTCGGTCTGCGCGGCGCTGATGTCGTTGCCCCACGACATGGTGGACGAGGGCAGTCCGACGCCGAGGAACGACAGCGTCGCCTCCGCGACGATCGCCGACGCGAGCGAGATCGTCGTGATGACGATGACGGGCGCGATCGAGTTCGGGAGCACGTGGCGCACCAGGATGCGGAACCGCGAGACGCCGAGGGCGGTGGCCGCCATGACGAAGTCGGCGTTCTTCACCCTGAGGATCTCGGCTCTCAGCACACGTGCTGTCGCCGGCCACGCGAATATGCCGATGGCGAGCGAGATCACCCACACGTTCGCGTACTGCGAGAACACCGACATGATGACCACGGCCGCGAGGATGTAGGGGATCGAGAAGAAGATGTCGCCGAGGCGCGAGAGGACCGAGTCGATCCAGCCGCCGTAGAAGCCCGCGAAGGCGCCGAAGACGATGCCGAGCACGAAGACCAGCACGGTCACGATGATGCCGACCGAGAGCGACGTCGACGTGCCGTGGATGATGCGCGAGTAGATGTCGCAGCCCTGCTTCGTGAAGCCGAGCGGGTGGCCATCGGTGGGCGCGCCGTTGCTGTTCGCCAGCTGGCAGTCGTTGTTCGGCGGGACCTGCGTGAACAGGCCCGGGAAGAGCGCGACGATCACGACGAGCACGATGAGCGCCGAGGAGATCCAGAACATCGGGCGCTTGCGCACGTCGTTCCAGGCGTCGCGCCAGAGGTTCGAGGGCTTGCCCTCGGTCTGGACCTTGTCGATCGCGACGAGCGGGGTCTCCTCGATCGGCGCGACGAAGTGCTGCTGATCGGGTCTGGTGGTGTTACTTGGCATAGCGGATCCTCGGGTCGAGAACGGCGTACAGCAGATCCACCAGCAGGTTCACCACGAGGTAGATCAGCACCATGACGGTCACGAAGGAGACGACGGTGGGTCCCTCTCCGCGGATGATCGCCTGGTAGAGGGTGCGGCCGACGCCGGGCACGTTGAAGATGCCCTCCGTGACCGTCGCGCCGACCATCAGCACGCCGAAGTCGACGGCGAGATAGGTGACGACGGGGATGAGCGAGTTGCGCAGGATGTGCACGGGCACGATGCGGGTGCGCGACAGGCCCTTGCTCGCGGCGGTGCGAACGAAGTCCTGCGTGTCCGTGTCGATGACCGACGCCCTCGTCAGTCGGGTGATCTGCGCGAAGCTGATCGTCGCCAGCACCAGCGCTGGCAATATCAGGTCCTGCGTCGGGGCTCCGACGCCCACGGTGGTTCTGAACCAGCCGAGTTGGATGCCGAAGATGTACTGCGCGACGAACGCGACCACGAAGATCGGCAGCGAGATCAGGATGAGGCTCACGACGAGCGCGCTCGCGTCGAAGATGCCGCCCTTGCGGAGGCCCGAGATGAGGCCCACCGAGATGCCGGCGATCATCTCGAAGAAGATGGCGAGCACCGCGAGGCGGAGCGTGACGGGGAAGGTCGCCGCCAGGATCTCCGAGACGGGCTGGCCCGAGAACGAGGTGCCGAGGTCTCCGCGGAAGATGTTGCCGAGGAAGATGAAGTACTGGACGATGAACGGCTGGTCCAGGTGGTAGCGCTCGCGCAGCTGCTCGATGACCTGCGGGGGCGGGGTCTTGTCGCCGAACAGGGCGACGATCGGGTCTCCCGGCATTGCGAAGACCATGAAGTAGATCAGGAAGGTGGTGCCGAGCAGGACAGGGATCGCCTGAAGCAGTCGGCGCACGATGTAGCCGGCCATTGATCAGGCCCCGCTGTTCGTGGATGTTGACATGTTGAAAGAAACCTCACCGTTTGGAAGTTCGTCCACACGATGCTACGCCGATCGGCCGGGCACCGGGGATACGTGGGAGTGGGGCGGCAGTCGATTCGACTGCCGCCCCACGGGCGCCTCAGAGTCTAACCCCGAGTCACCCCTGAACGAGAATTACTCGCTCTTGGTCACCTCGTAGTACAGCGGGACCGAGTTCCAGCCGAACTGGACGTTCTCGACCGTCTGGCCCCAGGCACCGTTGACCGTCGAGTACCACAGCGGGATCGCGGGGAGGTCCTTGAAGAGGATCTCCTGAGCCTGCTGGAACTTCTCGTTGGCCTTCTCGAGGTCGGTCTCGGCGAGACCCTCCTTGAGGAGCGCGTCGAAGTCGGCGTTCGAGTAGTCACCGTCGTTCGAGCCGGCGCCGGTCGCGTAGATCGGGCCGAGGAAGTTGAACAGGGCCGGGTAATCGGCCTGCCAACCGGTGCGGAACGCGGTCTGGATGGTGCGGTCGGTGATCGCGGTGCGGACCTCGGCGAAGGTCGGGTACGGAGCGCCCGACGCGTCGATGCCGAGGTTGTTCTTCAGCTGGTTCGCGACTGCGTCGACCCAGGCCTGGTGGCCGCCGTCGGCGTTGTACGCGATCTGGAAGGAGCCGCTCCACGGGGAGATGGCGTCAGCCTGGGCCCACAGGTCCTTCGCGGCGTCGGCGTCGAAGTCGAGCACGTCGGAGCCGGGGATGTCCTCCGAGTAGCCGTCGATGACGGGCGACGTGAAGTCGTGCGCCGGGGTGCGGGTGCCCGAGAAGATCACGTCGGTGATCTCCTCGCGGTTGATCGCCTTCGAGATCGCGGCGCGACGGAGGTTGCCCTCCTCGCCGTCGAAGTGCGGGAGACGCGCCGGGATCGTGAACGACTGGAAGATCGCCGCGGCCTGCGTGACCGAGCGGTCGCCGAACTCGTCCTGGAAGGTCGAGAGCGCGCCGTCGGGGATGGCGTCGAGCACGTCGAGGTTGCCGCCCTGGAGGTCGGCGTACGCCGCTTCCTGCGTGGCGTAGAAGATGATGTCGAGTCCGCCGTTCTGCGCGACACGGGGGCCGTCGTAGTCGGGGTTCACGACGAGGTCGATCTTCTCGTTGTGCTTCCAGGCGCCTTCGCCGTCGAGCATGTACGGGCCGTTGCCGACCGGGTTCTCACCGAACGCGGCGATGTCCTCGAAGGCCGACTCGGGGAGCGGGAAGAACGCCGAGTAGCCGAGGCGCAGCGGGAAGTCCGACTCGGGCTGCTTGAGCTTGACCGTGAAGGTCAGGTCGTCGACGACCGCGAGGCCCGTGAGCTCCGAGTCCTCGTCGTAGCTGAAGCCCTCGATCGACTCGAAGAAGTAGCTCGAGAGCTGCTCGTTCGAGAGGAGCGCGCCGTAGTTCCAGGCGTCGACGAACGAGTTCGCCGTCACCGGCTCGCCGTTCGAGAACTTCTGGTCGGCCTTGATCTTGATCGTGTAGTTCTGCGCGTCCTCGGTCTCGATCGACTCCGCCATGTCGTTGTGCGGAGCACCGTCGGCGTCGTAGTAGACGAGGCCCGCGAAGATCGCGTCGAGGATCTTGCCACCACCGGTCTCGTTGGTGTTGGTGGGAACCAGCGGGTTCTGCGGCTCCGAGCCGTTGGTCGTGATGACCGCGGTCGAGCTGCCGGCACCGCCGGTCGACTCGGGCGAGCCGCTCGTGCAGCCAGTGAGCGCGAGTGCGCCGGCTGCAGCAAGAGCAATGGCGGCGACGCCGATTCTCTTGATCTTCAATGTTCCTCCTGTGAGATGAGCGCAGACGCACGACTTATGGCCGCGTGGTGCGCTGGGATAGATCGAGGTTATGTATCGCTTCCTGTGGAATCAAACTCCAGAGGAAACCGTTACCGACGCGCAATGTAGCGCCCGGTCCGGAAGCGGAAACCGCTGTCAGCACGCACGAATCTTGCATGGGGGGTTGACATGCGAGGATAACCGCATGTCAACCCCCCGGCGCCGCCTCCGGATCGAGGTCGTGATCGTCCTCGGTCTCAGCTTGGGGGCGTCGGCGGTGTACTCGATCGTCTCCCTGATCGCCAAGCTGACCGAGGAACGGGCGCTCGGCGACCAGTCCGTCGCGCTGAATCCGTCGCGTTCGAGCCGGGAGTGGCTCGACTTCACGTACCAGTTCCTCGACGTCTTCTTCGGGCTGTTCGCGGTCGCGCTCGTGCTCTACCTGCTGTGGCAGCCGGGTCTGAGCCCGTTCCGCCGCATCGGCTTCGACCTGACCCGGCCGGGGCGCGACGCGGCATCCGGCCTGCTGCTCGTCGCCGTCATCGGCGTCCCCGGGCTCGCGCTCTACGCGATCGGCCGGGCGCTCGGCGTCACGGTCGCGGTGCAGACCTCACCGGTCGACTGGTTCTGGTGGACGGTGCCCATGCTCGTGTTCCGCGCGCTGGAGGCCGCGCTCACCGAGGAGATCATCGTCGTCGGCTACCTGTTCACGCGGTTCCGCGAGCTCGGCGTGGGCCGCTGGGCGACGATCCTCTCGAGCGCCGTGCTGCGCGGCACCTACCACCTCTACCAGGGGTTCGGGCCGTTCGTCGGCAACGTCGCGATGGGCGTCGTGTTCGGGTGGGTCTACTCGCGATGGGGTCGCACGATGCCGCTCGTCATCGCGCACTGGATCCTCGACATCGTGTCGTTCGTGGGCTATCCGCTCGCGGTGGGCTGGTGGCCCGAGCTCTTCGCTCCCCCGGCCTGAGCGGCCTGCGGCGCGACGGGCGACGGATGCCGCGTGCGCGGCGCCTGCGGCACGTGCTCGCTGCGCGCGAGGGCCACGACCGTCGCGGGCATGGGCGGCAGCGACTCCTCGGGCACCTCGACGCGGAGGTCGGAGTCGGTCGCGCGCACGCGCGCCATGTCGTGCCAGCTGCGCCGGCTCGGCGAGCAGACGGCCGAGAACCCCTCGCCGCCGAAGACGGTGCTGCTCGAGTAGTCGGTGAACGACTGGGCGCGGCGCAGCGCCTCGGCCGTGCCCGGGTCGCGTCGCTCGAGGAGTCCGGCTCGCTGTTCGAGCCCGAAGCCCCGGCCGGCGAGCATCGAGCTCCCGACGAAGAGGCCCGCGAACGCGAGCGTGCCCAGCACTCCGATCAGGTCGGCGGAGATCATTGCGCAACCCCCTCTTCGAGAGAACCTCAGTGTACTCCCGGGGGCGACCATCGGGACCGCCCGGATCCGTCGCGTCGCGCGCATCGCGAGCATGGTCTGGGCGCGAACCGACTCCCCTCGCGCCGAAGGGAACGAAGGACCATGGACCTCGCACACGCCATCGCCGCGGGCGGCCTCTCCGCACGCACCACCGACCGCCGATTCCGGGCGACCGAGGACGAGATCCACGACGCGGAGCGCCGCGTCGTGGAGCGCAGCAGGGCCGCCGTAGCGGCATCCGCAGCCCGCGTCTACACCGAACGCGGACGGCACGTCGCGCCGCGCCCGGCACCCCAGCGGCCCGCGACGGCCTGACGCCGCCCGACCCGGCCGATGCCGCTCAGCCGGCGACGCTGCGCATGAGCACGTCGCCGGTCGCGACCGCCCGGATCTCGAGCGACGCGATCTGGTCGACGGGCAGGGCGCTGCCCGCCTCGAGTCGCGCGGTCGCTCCCGGCGTCGCCCGCCAGGTCGACACCTCTGAGGTCGTGCCGTCGTGGCCGATCACGACGAGCGCGTACGGCCAGCTCTCCTCGGCGTGGTCCTCGCCGGGCGTCGTCTCGTAGGTGCAGTCGAGCTCGATCCGCGTGCCCCACTCCACCGGCGTGAGGACCGCGCTCGCGGTGACCGGGCGATCGGCGACGGTCTCGAACGCGACGAGCTGCCGATCCGTCGCCGGCCGCATGAGCGAGAGCGGCACGGCGACCGCGGCGATCGCGACGACCGCCGCCGCAGCGGCCAGCACGATGCGCATGCGCGTGCGACGGAGGCGACGACGTCGGCCTTCACGACGCACGGCGTCGAGCAGCGCGGGGTGGGGCGACGACGTCGCGCCCTCGGGCTCCTCGAGGAGCGCCTCGGCGCGGTCGGCGGACAGCCGTGCGAGCAGGCCCGGCATCGGCGAGAGCTCGGCCACCGATCGGCGGCAGGCGTCGCAGGTCTCGAGGTGCTCCTCGTACTCACGGCGCTCGGCCGGCGAGAGCGCGCCGAGCACGTAGGCGGAGTCCCAGTCGGCGTAGCGCGAGTGATCCGGGTTCATCGCGTCACCCCCTTCTCCTGCAATGCGAGGCGCAGGGCCCGCAATCCGTAGTGCAGCCGCGACTTGACCGTCCCCTCCGGGATAGAGAGCCGCCGCGCGACCTCCGCGATGCTGCAGCCGCCGTAGTAGGCGTGCACGATCACGGCACGGTGCTCGAAGTCGAGGCCGGCGAGCGCCTCCTCGATGATGAGGCTCTCGAAGAGCTGGTCGGTGCCGTCCTCGCGTCCGGGGTCGGGCAGCTCGCCGACGCCGATCTCGTGCCGGCGGCGAGCGCTGCGCGCCTCGTCGATGACGAGGTTCCGCGCGACGGTGAACATCCACGACCGCGTCGACGCGGGCTCCTGCTCGAGGATGCGCGGGCTCCGCCATGCGCGCAGGAGCGTCTCCTGCACGATGTCGTCGGCGCCCGCTGGGTCGCCCGTGAGGTGCACGACGTACCGCCACAACGACGGCCCGTGCGCGTCGTACAGCGCGACGAGCCGACGATCGTCGTCCTGCGACATCGGTCACCTCCTGCGGTGACAACGAGAAGGAGCCCCGTGGGGTTCAGTCTCGCGGATGCTTCGACACCGTCGCGCCGAAGCATCCGCATGGTGCATCGGTCGGCTACGCGAACGCCTCCACCGGCGGGCAGGCGCAGACGAGGTTGCGGTCGCCGAAGGCCTGGTCGATTCGGCGCACCGGCGCCCAGTACTTGTTGCGCACGAGCGAGTGCACCGGGTAGACGGCCTGCTCGCGGGTGTACGGATGCGTCCACTCCCCCGCGATGACCGACTCCGCCGTGTGCGGCGCGTTGCGCAGCGGATTGTCGTCGGCCGGCCATTCGCCGCGGCCCACCGCGTCGGCCTCGGCCTTGATCGCGATCATCGCCTCGATGAAGCGATCGAGCTCGGCGAGGTCCTCCGACTCGGTCGGCTCGACCATGAGCGTGCCCGCCACGGGGAACGACATGGTCGGCGCGTGGAAGCCGTAGTCGATGAGCCGCTTCGCGACGTCGTCGACCGTGACGCCGGTGGCCGCGGTGAGCGGGCGCAGGTCGAGGATGCACTCGTGCGCGACGAGCCCGTTGTCGCCCGTGTAGAGCACCGGGAAGTGGTCGCGCAGGCGCGCCGCGACGTAGTTCGCCGCGAGCACCGCGGTCGCGGTCGCCTGCTTGAGGCCCTCCGAGCCCATCATGCGCACGTACGCCCACGAGATCGGGAGGATCGACGGGCTGCCGTACGGCGCCGCCGAGACGGGCCCGCCGTCGTGCGTGACGCCGCCCGAGTGGTCGGCGCGCTGCGCGAGCGGGTGGCCGGGCAGGTACGGCGCGAGGTGCGCCTTCGCCGCCACCGGGCCGACGCCCGGCCCGCCGCCGCCGTGCGGGATGCAGAACGTCTTGTGCAGGTTGAGATGCGACACGTCGCCGCCGAAGTCGCCGAAGCGGGCGAAGCCGAGCAGCGCGTTGAGGTTCGCGCCGTCGACGTACACCTGGCCGCCGGCGTCGTGCACGGCCTGGGTGATCTGCGTGACCTCGTGCTCGTAGACGCCGTGCGTCGACGGGTAGGTGATCATGAGCGCAGCGATCCGGTCGGCGTGCTCCGCGATCTTCGCGCGCAGGTCGTCGAGGTCGACGTTGCCGAGCTCGTCGCAGGCGACGACCACGACGCGCATGCCGGCGAGCACCGCGGATGCCGCGTTCGTGCCGTGCGCGCTCGACGGGATGAGGCACAGGTCGCGGTCGAGGTCGCCGTTCGCGCGGTGGTAGCCGCGGATCGCGAGGAGGCCCGCGAGCTCGCCCTGGCTGCCCGCGTTGGGCTGCAGCGAGACCGTGTCGTAGCCCGTGACCTCGGCGAGCCAGTTCTCGAGCTGCTCGATGAGTCCGAGCGTGCCGACGACGTCGGCCTCGGGAGCGAACGGGTGCAGGTTCGCGAACTCGGGCCACGTGACCGACTGCATCTCGGTGGCGGCGTTGAGCTTCATGGTGCACGAGCCGAGCGGGATCATGCCGCGGTCGAGCGCGTAGTCCCGGTCGGCGAGCGACTTCAGGTACCGCATCATCTGCGTCTCGGACTGGTGCGTGTTGAAGACGGGGTGCTCGAGGTACGAGGAGGTGCGGCGCAGCGACTCGGGCAGGCTGGCGGGCAGCTCGCGGAGCGACACCGGCACGTCGATGCGCGGGTCGAACCCGAACGCCTCGACGACCCGCGCGAGCTCGTCGGCGGTGGTGGTCTCGTCGACCGCGATGTGCACGGTCGCCTCGTCGGCCTCCCAGACGTTGAGTCCGAGCTCGCGGGCGCGCTCGACGACGTTCTTCGCGAGGCCGGGCACGTGCACCCGCACGGTGTCGAAGTAGGAGTCGTGCGCGAGCGTCAGGCCGTGGCCCGTGAGCACGTCGGCGAGCGCCTTGGCCTTCGCCGCCGTCGTCGTCGCGATGTGCCGGATGCCGCGCGGCCCGTGGTACACGGCGTACATCGACGCCATGACGGCGAGGAGCACCTGGGCGGTGCAGATGTTCGAGGTCGCCTTCTCGCGACGGATGTGCTGCTCGCGCGCCTGGAGGCTCAGCCGGTAGGCCGGGTGGCCCGCGGCATCCTGCGAGACGCCGACGAGGCGACCCGGGAGCTGGCGCTCGAGGCCCTTGCGCACCGCCATGTAGCCGGCGTGCGGGCCGCCGAAGCCCATGGGCACGCCGAACCGCTGCGAGGTGCCCACCGCGACATCCGCCCCCAGCTCGCCCGGGCTCGTCAGCAGCGACATCGCGAGCAGGTCGGCCGCGACGACCGCGAGCGCACCCTGTTCCTTCGATGCGGCGATGACGGATGCCGGGTTCCACACGCGGCCCGAGGCGCCCGGGTACTGCACGAAGATGCCGAAGTGCTCGCCCAACCGCTCGGTGAGCCGGTCGAGACGGGCATCGCCGTCGGCCTCGCTCGCTTCGACGAGCTCCGCGAGCGGCAGGAGGACGAGCTCGATGCCCACGGCCTCGGCGCGCGAGACGAGCAGCGCGTGCGTCTGCGGCAGCGCGTCGGCGTCGACGACGAAGCGGTTCGAGGCGGACTTCGAGCCGCGGCGGGCGAGGAGCATGCCCTCGACGACCGCGGTGCCCTCGTCGAGCATCGACGCGTTCGCGGTGTCGAGCCCCGTGAGGTCGGACACCATCGTCTGGAAGTTGATGAGCGCCTCGAGGCGGCCCTGCGAGATCTCGGGCTGGTACGGCGTGTAGGCGGTGTACCAGCTCGGGTTCTCGAGCACGTTCCGCTGGATCACGGCGGGCGTGATCGTGCCGGAGTAGCCCAGGCCGATCATCGAGGTGCGCACGGTGTTCTGCTCGGCGAGCGCGGCGAGCTCCGCGATCGCCTCGCGCTCGGTGGCGGCCGGCGGGATCACCGAGTCGACCACCTCCCCCATGCGGATGGCCGTCGGCACCGCCGCCGTCATGAGCGCATCGAGCGAGTCGTAGCCGAGCGCGGCGAGCATCCACTCGTGGTCGCGCGGGGTCGTGCCGATGTGGCGGCGCCCGAACGCGTCGAGGTCGAAGGCCGGGGAGGTGGGCATGGGGATCCTTCTCTGGTTCGCTGGTCGAGGAGCCGCGCAGCGGCGTCTCGAGACCGGTGTGGCGTGGGGTGGCCGGCTACTCGCCGGTGAGCGCCCGGTACTCGTCGTGGGTGAGCAGCTTCGGGAGGTTCGGCGCGGTGACCTTGATGAGCCAGCCCTCGCCGAACGGGTCGCTGTTCACGAGCTCGGGCGCGTCGATCACCGCCTGGTTCGCCTCGACGACCTCGCCGTCGACGGGCGCGAACAGCTCGCCGACCGACTTCGTCGACTCGATCTCGCCCACGACGTTCCCCGACGTGATCTGCGTGCCGGCCTTGGGCAGGTCGACGTAGACGACGTCGCCGAGCTTCTCGGCCGCGTAGTCGGTGATGCCGATCGTCAGGGTGTCGCCGTCGACGAGCACCCATTCGTGCTCCTCGGTGTACTGCAGGGCGGTCAGGTCGGTCATGGGTTCTCCTCGCGGTGGGCGGTGCGGTGGGTTCGGTCGTGTGCGTCAGGCGGGGCGCTTGTAGAAGGGGAGCGGCACGACGGATGCCGGGACGCGCGTGCCCCGGACGTCGACGTACAGCTCGCGGCCGGGCTCCGCGGCATCGGGCGCGACGAACGCCATCGCCACGGGGTGGCCGAGCGTCGGCGACAGGGCGCCGCTCGTCACGACGCCGACGCGCGCGGCATCCGCGCCCTCGCCGTCGTAGACCTCGTAGTCGGCGCGCGCGGCGCGGCGGCCCTCGGCGGCGAGGCCGACGAGCACCGGGGCATCCGTCGGAGGACCCGCCTCGATGGCGGCGCGACCGACGAAGTCGCCCTCCTTCGCGAGCGCGACGACGCGGCCGAGGCCGGCCTGCACGGGGAGGATGTCGCGGTTCAGCTCGTGGCCGTAGAGAGGCATGCCCGCCTCGAGGCGCAGCGTGTCGCGGCTGGCGAGCCCGGCCGGCACGACGCGCGGACCGCCGGTCTCGGTGAGGGCCTCCCAGAGGCGCGCTGCGCGGTCGGGGGCGACGTAGAGCTCGAAGCCGTCCTCACCCGTGTAGCCGGTGCGGGCGACGAGCACGGGCTCGCCCTCGAACGTCGCCGGGAAGGCGCGGTAGTACTTGAGCGCGGCGAGCTGCACGTCGAACTCCTCGACGTCGTTGCTCGGGCCGTCGTCGACGCCGAAGCCCGGCGTCTCCTCGAGCACCGCGCGCGCGTCGGGGCCCTGGAGGGCGACGAGCGCCACGTCGTCGCTCTCGTCGGAGACGAACGTGTCGAAGCCCTCGGCACGCGCGACGAGCTCCTTCGCGACGACCTCGCGGTTGGCGGCGTTCGCCACGACCATGTAGCGGTCGTCGCCGGTGCGGTAGACGACGAGGTCGTCGATGATGCCGCCGTCCTCGTCGAGCAGCAGCGAGTACTTGGCCTGGCCGATCTCGATGGCCGACAGCCTGCCGGCGAGCGCGAAGTCGAGCGCCGCCGCGGAGCCCGGCCCGAGCAGGATGATCTCGCCCATGTGCGAGAGGTCGAAGATGCCGGCGTGCGTACGCACGGCGTGGTGCTCGGCGAGGTCGCTCGAGTAGCGCACGGGCATCTGCCAGCCCGCGAAGTCGGTGAACGACGCGCCGGCGGCGCGGTGCACCGCATCGAGGGGGCTTCGACGTTCGGTAGGGCCGGATTCGGTGGTGCCGGGGTCGGTCACGAGTTCTCCAGAGTCGCGCGGGCGGTCGGCGGATGCCGCTGGGAACTCCCCCTCTGTCATGGGCCTGAGAGCTTCACGCGAAGGTTCGCGCTTTCACCGTCGGCGGGATGTGGCGGGAATGCCCGATCCGCTTTTCAGAGCGGCCTCGTCGTCGCGGTGTGAGACCTGAGAGATTGGCGGGGAGGCTTGCTCCTTCGGTGCCGGCCAGTGTGTCTCCTGATGGAACTGCCCGGCTCTCCCGCGACGCGTCGATGGCCCGGTGTGAGGTTGTACCGCCGATCCTAGCCGACGCGGGCGCGTGCAGCCCTACTCGGGCCGGTTGCCGTGCGCGTCGTGCTCGAACGGCGTGGTCACGCCCTCGTAGGCGAGCGTCATCATCATGCCGGCGGCCGCGTGCGAGAGGTCGTGGCAGTGGTCCATCCAGATGCCCGGGTTGTCGGCGACGAGCGCGAGCTCCCAGACCTCGCCGGGCCGCACGTCGACCGTGTCGAGCCAGAGCGGCGCACCCGTCGCCGGCACTCCGTCCCGGGAGAGCACGAGCACGTGATGGCCGTGCACGTGCATCGGGTGCACGTCGAAGCCGCGGTTGACGACTGTGAGCTTCACGACGTCGCCCTCGCGCACATCGACCGGGTCGATATGCGGGAACACCTGCCCGTTCACGGTGTACGCGTAGGTCGGCGCGCCGCCGACGAAGCGCGGCATCCGATCGAGCACCAGCTCGCCCTCGGCGGTGAAGGGTCCGAGTTCGGCGAGGGCGTCGTCGACGCTCCGGTCGCCCGCTCCGTAGGCGAGCAGGTCGAGCTCGGGCACCTCCGACACCTCGCGCGCGAGGCCCGGCCCCTCCGAGCCCGGCGGGGCGACCACGACCACGGATGCCGCGGAGAAGTCGGTCTCGAAGCGCACGCCGTCCGCGGGCATTGTGAACACGAGGTCGGCCCGCGCGCCGGCGCCGAGCCGCACCGACCGACGCTCCACCTCGTCGCCCGAGGACAGCTCGCGGCCGTCGACCGCGGCGACCCGGAACGGCGCGCCGACCACGGTGACGCGCATGGGCGTCTGCTCGGTGTTCGCGACCCTGAGCCGCACGGTGTCGCCCTCAGCGGCTTCGAACGACTGCGGCCCGTCGGTCGTGCCCACCACGACCTCGCCGCCGATGCGATGCACCGGGAGCGCGAGGTCGAGCGACTCGGCCATGCCCGCCGCCGGCTCGACGACGAGCATGCCGTACAGGCCGCGGCGCACGCCCTCCGAGGCGGCCTGGTGCGTGTGGTACCAGTACGTGCCGGGCGTGTCGGCGACGAACCGGGAGGTGAATCGCTCCCCGGGCAGCACGGCGTCCTGGGTCACGCCGGCGACGCCGTCCTCGCCGTTCGGTACCTCGTAGCCGTGCCAGTGCAGCGTCACGCCATCGTCGATGTCGCGGTTCGCGAGGGCGACCTCGACGAGCTCGCCCTCGGTGACGCGCAGTTCGGGACCGACGACGGTGTCGCCGCCGAAGCCCCACGCCTCCACGGTGTCGCCCGACGCGAGCTCCACGTCGTGGCGCGCGGCGGTGAGCTCGAACGCGTGCACGTCGCCGGTCGCGTCGGCGGGCGTGCGGAGGTCGCTCACGGAGGTCGTCGAGGCCGTCGCGCTCGTCGAGACCGTCGTCGCGGCATCCGTCGCCGGCTCGCCGTGACCATGCGAAGCGGATGCCTGGAGGCGCGGCGCCGAGGTGTCGGATAGCCACGACCACCCGACCCCGCCGGCGAGCAGCACCGCGAGCAGGCCCGCGAAGCCCGTGATGGCACGACGCCCGCGGTGCGCGAGGAGCGTCCAGGTGAATCCGGTCGCGAGCAGCACGGCGAGGAGGAGCAGCAGCGTCGCGAGGGGCTGCGGCGGGTAGCCGACCAGCCAGGTGGCGGCCGCGGCGGCCGCCATCGCGTAGCCGCCGCCGAGCACGAGCGTGCGGGCCACGGGCACCTGGATGCCACGCAGCCACCAGGCGAGGCCGACGGCGCCGGCGACGAGGCCCGCGGCCTGGAACGGCAGGCCCACGACGAGCTTCTCGCCGGCGAACCACCAGCCGCGGCCGGCGAGGGCGAGTGCCCCGGCGCCCGCGGCGATGAGCAGGAGCGTCCCGGCCGCGGCCAGCGCGGTCACGGTCCGTCGTTCGCGCCGGTCGGCGCGATCGGTCGTCGAACCCGCGGTGAAGCCGGCGGCGAGCCAGAGGCCCGCGCCGGCGATGGCGGCGGCCGACTGCAGCAGGAGGAGGGCCGCGGTGGTCATCGGGCCCTCCTCGCTGCGCGTCGGGAGTCGGTGAGCGGAATCGTGCGTCCCGGCTCAGGCGCTCGGCACGGCGGCGGGCGCGTCGTCCGCGGCGACGGCGGGCTTCGTCGGCGCGCCCTCGCGGACGAGCCTGCGGGCACGCACCACGAGCAGCACGCCGAGGAGCAGGATCGCGGCGCCGTTCACGGCGTGGAGCCCGAGGAAGAGCGTCGCGGCGAGGGGCGGGTCGGCGTGGCTCGACTCGTCGAGTCCGAAGATCACGCCCGTGAGGATGAAGAGCACGGTCTGGAACAGGATCAGCACGAGCGGCAGCACGCTCAGCCAGATCGTGCGCTTCCCGGCCCGCGCGAGGGCCGCGGTGACGATGAGCAGCAGCGCGAGGATCGGCAGCACGATGCGGCCGTTGGTGCCGTGCCAAGCGAACAGCTCGTCCTCGGGGTTCGAGAACACGCCGACGGCGGCGAAGTAGAGCTGCAGGATCACGGAGGCCGTGAACAGGATCGTGACGACGAGGAACAGCTTGCGCATGTGCAGGCTCGCTTTCAGGAGTGGAATCGGGCTTCGTCGATGGTGCCCGCCCGGCATGGGCCGCGGCATCCGGGCCAGCACCGGTCTGCACCTCGGTGACGTCACGGAATTCGCGTTCGTGTCACGTTGACTGTAAGCTGATTCCCAGCACTTAGGGTCATCATGACTCGAAGACCGATCCGAACGAGTGAGGGGCCACGGATGCCGCAGCAGCACGACCCGGCCACACAGGCGCGCCTCGCCGTCTCGACGGTCATCTTCGCGCTCAGCCCCGACGAGGGCGCCGAGCGTCCGAGCCTCCGCCTGCCGCTCGTGCGCCGGCTCCGCGAGCCGGGTCTCGGGCGCTGGGCGCTGCCCGGCGGCTGGCTGCCCGTCGGCGAGGCGCTCGAGGGCGCGGCGGCGCGCACGCTCGCCGAGACGACCGGGCTCACGCCGAAGTACCTCGAGCAGCTCTACACGTTCGGAGCCGTCGACCGCTCCCCCGACGAGCGCGTCGTGTCGGTCGTGTACTGGGCGCTCGTGCACTCCGACGAGGTCGAGCGCGCGGTCTCCGACGAGAACGTGCAGTGGTTCGACGAGGACGAGCTGCCCGACCTCGCGTTCGACCACCGCGCGATCATCGACTACGCGCTGCTGCGGCTGCGCACGAAGCTCGAGTACTCGCGCATCGCGCACGCCTTCCTCGGCGAGACGTTCACCCTGGCCGAGCTCCGCGCCGTGCACGAGGTCGTGCTCCGCAAGCGCCTCGACCCCGCGAACTTCCGCCGCACCATGGAGGCCTCCGGCACGCTCGTCGACACGGGCGAGCGCCTCTCAGGCACGCGGCACCGTCCGCCCGCCCTCTACCGCTTCGACACGGCGTCCGCGATGGCGCCCGCGTCCGACCCGGCCCGCTGACCCACGTCACCGACCCATCCCACTGATCCCATCCCATTGACCCCACCCCTGACGAGGAGCCGATCATGACCATCGTCCAGCCTCCCGCCCGCGACGTCCGGCTCGCGGCATCCGTCGACCGCTCGATCCGGCTCATCTCGACGGGCTCGTCGGCCGGCTCCACCTGCGCGCCCGAGCTCGCCGAGGGGCCGTGGGAGTTCGACCGCGGCCCGGCCGGATACGGGCCCGGCGCGTCGATGGGCGACGTCATCCCCACCGGCTCGCCGCGCCAGGGCGCGCTGCCCGACGAGTACCGCCGCGCCTCCGACGCGGAGCTGCACGACCGCATCCGCGCCGCGAAGGCCACGCTCGGCGACCGCGTCGTCGTGCTCGGGCACTTCTACCAGCGCGACGAGGTCGTGGAGCACGCCGACTTCGTGGGCGACTCCTTCCAGCTCGCGAACGCGGCGCTCACGAAGCCCGACGCCGAGGCGATCGTGTTCTGCGGCGTGCATTTCATGGCCGAGACGGCCGACCTGCTCTCGACGCCCGACCAGGCGGTCATCCTGCCTAACCTCGCCGCGGGCTGCTCGATGGCCGACATGGCCGACGAGTCGAGCGTCGAGGAGTGTTGGGAGCAGCTCGAGGAGGTCTACGGCGACCTCACGGCCACCGACGCCGACGGTCGCGTGCCGGTCATCCCGGTCACGTACATGAACTCGTCCGCGGCCCTCAAGGGCTTCGTCGGCCGCAACGGCGGCATCGTCTGCACGTCGTCGAACGCGCGCACGGTGCTCGAGTGGGCGTTCGAGCGTGGCCAGCGCGTGCTGTTCTTCCCCGATCAGCACCTCGGCCGCAACACCGCGAAGGCCATGGGCGTGCCGCTCGAGCAGATGCCGATGTGGAACCCGCGCAAGGCGCTCGGCGGCAACTCCGCCGAGGAGCTCGCCGACGCCCGCGTCATCCTCTGGCACGGCTTCTGCTCGGTGCACCGCCGCTTCACGGTCGACCAGATCGACCAGGCGCGGCGCGAGCACCCCGGCGTGCAGGTCATCGTGCACCCCGAGTGCCCCATGCCGGTCGTCGACGCAGCGGATGCCGCAGGCTCGACCGACTTCATCGTGAAGGCCATCAAGGCAGCCCCCGTCGGCTCGACCTTCGCGATCGGCACCGAGATCAACCTCGTGCAGCGCCTCGCCGCGGAGTACCCCGAGCACACGATCTTCTGCCTCGACCCGGTCGTGTGCCCGTGCTCGACGATGTACCGCATCCACCCGGGCTACCTCGCGTGGGTGCTCGAGGAGCTCGTCGCCGGCCGCGTCGTCAACCGCATCACGGTGCCCGACAGCGTCGCCGACCCGGCGCGGCTCGCCCTCGAGCGGATGCTCGCGGCGAAGCCGCCGGCCGCGACGCCGGCCGACACCGCTGGTCGAGGAGCGACGCCGAAGGCGACGCCGAAGGCGACGCGTCTCGAGGCCCCGGCGGGAGCCTGACCATGGCTCGCGTGCTCGTGATCGGCGGCGGCATCGCCGGCCTGTGGACCGCGGTGAAGGCCGCGGACGCCGGCCACGAGGTCGAGGTCGTCACGAAGGCGGCGCTCGTCGAGGGCAGCACCCGCCACGCGCAGGGCGGCATCGCCGCGGCGCTGTTCCCCGACGACTCGGCCGAGCGGCACTACGCCGACACGATCGCGGCTGGAGCGGGCCTCTCCGACCCGGCGGCGGTCCGTGCGCTCTGCGACGAGGGACCGGCCCGCGTGCGCGACCTCATCCGCTTCGGCGTCGCGTTCGACCGCGGCGACTCGGGCCTTGCGCGCGGTCTCGAGGCGGCGCATTCCCGTGCGCGCATCCTGCACGCGGGCGGCGACGGCACGGGTGCGGCGATCGAGTCCGCGCTGGTCGCCACGGTGCGTCGTCGCGCGGTCCGCGTGCACGAGCACACGATGCTCGTCGACCTCGTGGTCGAGCACGGATGCGTCGTGGGAGCCCGGCTGCTCGCGGCATCCGGCTTCACCGAGGTGCGGGCCGACGCCGTCGTGCTCGCCACCGGCGGCAGCGGATGCCTCTACCGGCATACGACGAACCCCGGCGTGGCGACCGGCGACGGCGTCGCGGCCGCGTGGCGCGCCGGAGCGGAGGTCGCCGACCTCGAGTTCGTGCAGTTCCACCCGACGGCGCTGGCCGCGCCTGGCACGCCCCTGATCTCCGAAGCGGTGCGCGGCGAGGGCGCCGTGATCGTCGACGAGCGCGGCGAGCGCTTCATGCCCGAGGTGGACCCGCGGGCCGAGCTCGCCCCGCGCGACGTCGTCGCCCGAGCCGTGTGGAAGCGCATGGCCGAGCAGGACGGACGTCCCGTGCTCCTCGACGCGACCGCGCTCGGCGCGGACTTCCTCGCCGCCCGATTCCCCGGCATCGACGCGGCGTGCCGCGACGCCGGCTTCGAGTGGGGCACGCGGCCCGTTCCGATCACGCCCGCGGCGCACTACGCCATGGGCGGCGTGGTCACCGACCTCGACGGGCGCACGAGCCTGCCCGGGCTCTTCGCGGTCGGCGAGTGCGCGCGCACCGGCGTGCACGGCGCGAACCGGCTGGCGTCGAACTCGCTGCTCGAGGCGGCCGTGTTCGCCGACCGGGCGGCACGGGCGCTCGGCCCCGCGCCCGCAGCATCCGCCTCATCCGCAGCATCCGCCTCATCCGCCGACGTCCACGTCGACCGACCGGCTGCAGGAACTTCCAGGCGACACGCCGACCGGGCCACTCGCGTCCGCGGCGCGGCGGCCGTTTCTTCCTGCATCTCGCGCGTGGAAACGGCGGATCCGCTGGACATCGTCGACCGAGCCGAGCTGCAGGAGCTCATGTGGGAGCACGCCGGGCTCGAGCGCTCGGGCGACGGGCTCGCCGCGGCATCCGCTGCGCTCGACGCGTGGCGTGCGCCCGAGGTCGTCGACCGCCGCACGGCGGAGGACCGCAACCTGCTCGACCTCGCGCGCCTGACCGTGGCCGCTGCGATCGCGCGGACCGAGAGCGTCGGCGCGCACTTCCGCACCGATGATCCGCATGCCACGACGGCCGAGCCGCTCCTGGCGACGCCGACCCCGACCCCCGCCGCCCACGCCCTCGAGGAGGCCGCCTGATGACCGACGTCCGCGAGATCGACCGCATCGTCACCGCCGCGCTCGACGAGGACGCGCCCTGGGGCGACCTCACGTCGGAGACGCTCATCCCCGGGTCGGCGACGGCGACGGCCGAGCTCGTCGCGCGCGAGCCCGGCGTGCTGAGCGGCGTCGAGGTGTTCGCGGCGGCGTTCCGCCTCACGGATCCGCGGATCGTCGTGGAGCGCCTCGCCGCGGACGGCGAGGCCTTCGAGGCGGGCGCGGTGCTCGCCCGCGTGCAGGGACCGGCTCGCGGCATCCTCACCGCCGAGCGCGTCGGCCTCAACCTCGTGCAGCGCATGTCGGGCGTCGCGACGCTGACCGCGACGTACGTCGCCGCGGTCGCCGGCACCGGCGCGCGCGTCGTGGACACCCGCAAGACGACGCCGGGGCTGCGCAGCCTCGAGCGCCAGGCCGTGCGCGACGGCGGCGGGCGCAACCACCGCCGCTCGCTGTCCGACGCGATCATGGCGAAGGACAATCACCTCGCCGTGCTCACCGCGGGCGGCCGCGACCTCGCCGCGGCGCTGCGCGAGGCGCGCGAGCGGATGCCGCACACCGCCCACCTCGAGGTCGAGGTCGACCGGCTCGACCAGCTCGACGCCGTGCTCGCGGGCGGCGCCGACACGATCATGCTCGACAACTTCACGCTCGACGACCTGCGCGCGGGCGTCGCGCGCATCGGCGGACGGGCCGTCGTCGAGGCATCCGGCGGCGTCTCGCTCGACACGGTCGCCGCGATCGCCGCGACCGGCGTCGACGTGATCTCGGTCGGCGCGCTCACGCATTCGGCGCGGGCGCTCGACCTGGGGCTCGACGTCGTGATCGAGGCGACGACGGATGCCGCGGCGGCCGCTTCGACTGCGCCCGCAACCCCGGCCCCCGCACCCGAGGTGTCGCCGTGATCTTCCTCGACCACGCCGCCACCACGCCCGTGCGCCGCGAGGCCCTCGAGGCGATGTGGCCCTACCTCACGGGCTCGTTCGGGAACCCGTCGAGCCACCACGGGCTCGGCGACGAGGCATCCCGGGCGCTCGCGGCGGCACGGGCCGAGGTGGCCGCGGTGGTCGGATGCCGTCCCGGCGACGTCGTGTTCACGAGCGGCGGCACCGAGGCCGACAACCTCGCGATCAAGGGCATCGCGCTCGCGAACCCGCGCGGCCGGCACCTCGTGGTCTCCCCGATCGAGCACGAGGCGGTGCTCGAGTCCGCGGCGTACCTCGCGCGCGTGCACGGCTTCACGGTCGACGAGGTGGCGGTCGATGCGGGCGGCCTGGTGCATGCCGAGGCGCTGGCGCGCGTCATCCGACCCGGCACCGCACTCGTGTCGGTGCAGCTCGCGAACAACGAGATCGGCACGGTGCAGCCCGTCGCCGAGCTCGCCGAGGTCGCGCACGCGTCGGGAGCCCGGTTCCACACGGATGCCGTGCAGGCGGCCGGCTGGCTGCCGCTCCCGCTCGACGGGCTCGGCGTCGACGCGCTCTCGCTCGCGGGCCACAAGGTCGGCGCACCCAAGGGCACGGGCGCGCTGATCGTGCGCGGCCGGATCCCGCTCGAGCCCGTCGTGCACGGCGGCGGCCAGGAGCGCGGGCGTCGCTCGGGCACCGAGAACGTGGCGGGCGCGGTGGCCTTCGCGACGGCCCTGCGCCTCGCCGAGGCCGAGCGGGCGGATGCCGCGGCCCGCGTCGGCGCGCTCGCCGCCGAGCTCATCGCCCGCATCGCCGCCTCGGTGCCCGATGCCGTGCTCACTGGTGATCCCGTGCACCGGCTGCCCGGGACGGTGTCGTACGTCTTCCCCGGCACGAGCGGCGAGGCGGTGCTGCTCGAGCTCGAGCGCGACGGCGTGATCTGCTCGAGCGGATCGGCGTGCGCCGCGGGCAGCGACGAGCCGTCGCACGTGCTCACGGCGATCGGGCTTCCCGCGGAGCTCGCGCAGACCGCCGTGCGATTCACGCTCGGCGCCGAGACGACCGAGCACGACGTGGCGGATGCCGCGGCCGCGGTCGCCCGGGCGGTGTCGGTGGTGCGCAGTATCGTGAAGCCATGACCGATCCCACCACCATCCCCGCCGACGACGACGCCGAGCGCGACGCCGAGACGCGGGTCGAAGACGAGGTCGCTCCCGAAGAGGAGCTCCTCGAGGGGTGGCTTCCCGACGCCACGCCGACCGACGGGCCCGCGCCCGCTCCGTAGTCCGTGCCTTCCGTGCACACGACTCGTGGTGCGCGGCTGAACCGCACTCCGCATATGCAACCTGCACGCGCTTCCGCGTGTTCGCGCCGCTGGATTCCATACGTTCCGATCGATCCCTCGAATCGGGAATAGCGACTCATCCGACGCGGGTTGTCTCTCACATTCGACGCAACTCCTCCGGCGCCGCTCTGCGCCGAGATCGATTGGATGCCTTTTCCTTGACCGAACGCGCCGTTCCCGACCTGACCCAGAACCAGCCCGTCGCCGCCGGCGATGCGGCTTCCGAGCACGCCCAGCACCACACCGACGCCGAGGCCCTCCACGGCAAGCGCAACTCGCGCGTGATCTGGCTGCTCCTCGCCTCCGCCTTCGTCGTCATCCTCAACGAGACGATCATGGGCGTCGCCATCCCCCACCTCGTCACCGACCTCGGCATCACCATCGAGGCCGCGCAGTGGCTCACCACGGCGTTCATGCTGACGATGGCGGTCGTCATCCCCATCACCGGCTTCCTGCTGCAGCGGTTCGCCACCCGCCCGATCTTCATCGCCGCGATGACCCTCTTCTCCGCGGGCACCCTGATCGCCGCGCTCGCGCCCGGCTTCGAGGTGCTGCTGGTCGCGCGCGTCGTGCAGGCGAGCGGCACGGCCATCATGATGCCGCTGCTCATGACCACGCTCATGACGCTCGTCGCGCCCGCCGACCGCGGCCGCTTCATGGGTCGGGTCTCGACCGTGATCTCGGTCGCGCCCGCGATCGGGCCGACGATCTCGGGCCTCATCCTCACGTACCTGTCGTGGCGGTACATGTTCTGGCTCGTGCTGCCGATCGCCCTGGTGATGCTGATCATCGGCATCCGCCGGGTCGAGAACGTCAGCGAGCCGCGCGTCATCCCCATCGACGTGTTCTCGGTGATCCTGTCGGCGTTCGGCTTCGGCGGCCTGGTCTACGGACTGAGCCTCGTCGGCGGCGTCGTCTCGGGCACGGGCTCGCCCGCCGGCATGTGGATCTCGCTCGCCGTGGGCGCGATCGGCATCGCGACGTTCATCCTCCGCCAGCTGCTGCTGCAGCGACGCGACCGCGCGCTGCTCGACCTGCGCACGTTCCGGTCGCGCAACTTCTCGATCTCGGTCGCGCTCATGGTCGTCGTGATGGCCGCCCTGTTCGGCACGATCATCCTGCTGCCGATCTACCTCCAGGACGTGCTGCACCTCGAGCCCGCCATCACCGGCCTGCTCCTGCTCCCCGGCGGCCTGCTCATGGGTCTGCTCGGCCCCACCGTCGGTCGCCTCTTCGACCGGTTCGGGCCGACGCCGCTGCTGGTCCCCGGCAGCATCGTGGTGAGCGCAGTGCTCTGGTCGCTCACCATGGTGACCGAGACCACGTCCCCGTGGATGCTCCTGATCGCGCACGTCGCGCTCTCCGCAGGTCTCGCCTTCATGTTCACCCCGCTGTTCACGTCGGCCCTCGGGTCGGTCGAGCCGCGCTTCTACTCGCACGGCTCGGCGATCGTCGGCACCGTGCAGCAGGTCGCGGGCGCCGCCGGCACCGCGCTCTTCGTCACGGTCATGGCGGCGGTCACCGCCTCCGTGGCCGCGACGGGTGCGACGGCCGAGGCGGCCCAGGCGGCCGGCCTGCGCACGGCGTTCATGGTCGGCGCGATCATCTCGATCGCGGCCGTCGTCGGCGCCTTCTTCGTGCGGAAGCCGGCCGACATGGCGACGGGCGCGCACGGCGACGCCGCACTCGAGGCGGCCTCGACCGAGGCGTGACGACGCGGCATCCGACCACGGCATGACGAAGGGCCCGGCACGATGCCGGGCCCTTCGTCATGCGCCGTGCGCCGTGCGCTTTGCGCCGTGCGCGGTGCGTGCGCGTCAGCCGCAGTTCGGGCGGCAGGTGCGCTGCGAGAGCGCGTCGACCAGTACGGTCCCGAGGTCCTCGGGTCGCGAGGCGGAGTACGCCGCCCCCTTGGTCGCCTGCGCGATCTGCTGCATCGCCGCGAGGTCGGTGTCGGGACCGAATCCGATCATGATGACCGGCACCGGCTTCGTCGGGTCGTCGATCTTGGCGAGCTCCGCGAGCAGGGTGTCGAGGTCGATCCCGTTCTCGTCCTCGTTGCGACCGTCGGTGATGAGCAGCACCGAGTTGACCTTCTCGGGGTCGTACGACTCCCGCACGCGCTGCACGGCCGCGAGCGTCGTGTCGTAGAGACCGGTGGCGCCGCCCAGTCGCGCCGGCAGCGATTGGATGATGCCGGCGATCTCGGCCTTGTGCGCCTGGTCGGCGAGCGGCGCGATAGGCGAGAGGTCCTCCCAGTCGAGGTCGCCGTTGCGCGCGGTCGAGAAGACCCAGACGCCCATCTCGACCTCGCCCGAGAACTTCTCCATGGCCCCGATCGCGGCCTGCTGGAAGATGTCGATGCGCCGCAGGCCGCTCTCGGCGGGCTCCTCCATCGAGCCCGACACGTCGATGACCGCGAGCATCCGCGAGCGGAGCGTCAGCACCGCCCAGGCCCGCAGGATCTCGAGCTGCGCGGCAGCGTCGAGCTCGGTCGCCGCACCCACGGGTCCCTCGGCGGCGAGGCCGGCCACGTCGATCGTGCCCGCGCCGTCGGGCGAACGGAATCCGTCGGCGGCGAGGCGATCGGTGGCGTCGCGAGCCGCCGCGGCGAAGGCGGTGAGCAGCTCGGCACGGGTCTGGGTCGCGCTCGCGGCGCCGTCGGCGGTCGACGCCTTGCCCTCGTCGGCGCGCCCCGGGAGGCGCACGAACGGGTAGTCGACGAGCACGGTGCCGTCGGCCGGGTAGGCCGCGACCAGCGTCTCCGACGGGTCCTCGAGGTTGTACGCCGCCACCTGCGCCTCGCTCGTGATCACGACGCTCGGCTGCTGCACCGCGGCGAGCGCCGCGAAAGCCGCTCCCGTCGAGGCGGGGATGGACTTGCCGAGCTCGATCATGGCGCCCGCGAACTGTCGCGGGTCGTCGGGCGACGAGTGCCCGCGCAGGGCGAGCAGGCCCGCGAGGCTGGTCGACGACGCCTCGGGGTCGGGCAGGATCGTGGGCATGCCGCCGCCGAGCACGCGGGTCCACGTCACCGGCTCGCTCGCGATCTCGGCCGCCTTCGTGGCGGGCGCGGCGAACACGACGGGCGTCGTGGCGACCGCCTCGCCGACCTCGACCTCGGGCGGCGTCTGCCCGAGCGAGGCGGCCGTGGCGGCCATGCGGTCGACCCACACGTCGGACTCGGGGATCCACGCGTCGGCGTCGAGGCCGCCCGACGCGAGCACCGCCGACGTGTCGGCCGAGTCCTGCGACGTGATCTTCGTCTGCACGCAGGTCTCCGACGCGGCGTCGAAGTCCCTGGCGATGTCGGTCAGCGCCGGAGCGATCGTGGTGTCGGCCACGATGACGATCCGCTCGCGGTCGGCGCAGCCGGCGTCGGCCGCGGCGAACAGCGGATTGAGGTACCCGCCGACCCAGAGGAAGACCCCCGACGCGACGACGCCGACGACCGCGACGGCGGCCACGATGGAAAGGATGAGTGCACGGCCCGGCCTCTTCGCCGGAGCCTTCACACTGTGACGCCCCACGGACACTCCAAGCTGGACGGTGCCGTGGCGCCGCCGATTCCCTCACTGGACGGGTTCCCCCGTCCGGGGGAAGGATGCCCATCAGCATAGGCGACGCATCCCGATACGCGAACTTCGCTCGGGATCGTACGGCGGTCCCGATCGGTGCCGCCGACGAACGCATGGGAGAGCGCTTGCCGTCGGCGCCATCCTCGACGCGGTCGGGGGACGTGGGCGTGGGTGGCGAGCGGCTCGTCATCGGATCACCCGACGGGCATGGGAAGGGTCGTGCCAAGCATGCGAAGGGTCCCGCGGAGTGGGAACACCGCGGGTCGGATGACCCCCAGTCATCCGACCCGCTCCCCCGCCCTGGGTGCGACCCCTCAGTCGTCACACAGGCGTCTTCGGTGTTCTCCCGTCCCGACGAACACGCGGCTCCGGGGCTCCGTGAGCCGCGTCCCCTGCCGTCGGATCTCCAACGCTAAGCGGACGGGTCGACTCGATGACAGGGCTTGACGGAGGGGGTGCCGCAGGCTATTCGCGCGAGCGGTTCGGCGGGGTTTCGGGGCGGGAATCGGGGCATCTCGGAGGGGTGGCGTCCGACGCAGTCGCGTGCGAGCATGAGGCCATCCCAGCGACGCGAACCGAGGTGCAGCGATGATCGTGCCGACCGTGCCCGAGGAGGAGGCCACCGGCGAGGTGGCCGCGATCTACGACGAGGAACGCGCGTCGTCGGGGTACATCCCGACGCACGCCCGCGCGATGGCGCTGAACCCTGCGGCGGACCGCGCGTTCGTCGCGCTCACGCGCTCGGTCGCGATTCCGCTGGGCATCCGCCGCTACGAGCTCGTCACGCTCGCGGCCGCCCATGCCACGGGCTCCCGGCACTGCCGGCTGGCGCACGGCGTGAAGTCGCTCTCGGTGTTCGAGGAGGCGCAGCTCGAGCGCATCGCCCGCGACTATCGGGACGCGGGCCTGACCGACGCCGAGGTCGAGATGATGGCGTTCGCCGAGCGGGTGGCGACGGATGCCGCAGCGATGACGGATGCCGATTCGCTGCGGCTGCGCGCGGCGGGCTTCAGCGACCAGGAGATTGTCGACATCGCGATCGCGGCCGCCGCCCGCGTCTACCTCGGACGGATGCTGCAGGCGCTGGCGGTCGACGTCGACGAGGCGCCGTCGCTGAGCGAACCGCTCCGGGCGGCGCTCGTCTCCGGGATCTGAACGGGAGCCGACCGGGAACAGCGACACGGCGGCGGGCGGACGGATGCTACGACATGGAGCACTTCACCGATCGACGTGACGCGGGCCGGCGTCTGGCGCGGGCCTTCGCGGGCCGTGCGCTGCACCGTCCGGTCGTGCTCGGTCTGCCGCGGGGCGGCGTCCCGGTCGCGGCCGAGCTCGCCACGGCGCTCGACGCGCCGCTCGACGTGCTCGTGGTGCGCAAGCTCGGCCTTCCGCGACAGCCCGAGGTCGCCATGGGGGCCATCGGCGAGCGCGGCGCCCGCGTGCTCAACGACGACGTCCTGCGGTACGGCGGGGTGCGCGACGCCGACCTCGCCGCCGTCGAACGGAAGGAGCGCGCGGAGCTCGAGGCGCGGGTCGTGCGCTTCCGCGGCACCGCCGATCCCGTGGAGCTCACGGGACGCACCGCCGTGATCGTCGACGACGGGGTCGCGACCGGTGCGACCGCGCGGGTCGCCGCGGTCGTCGCGAAGGAGCTCGGCGCGGCATCCGTCGTGCTGGCCATGCCCGTGGGCGCGCCCGACAGCATGGCCGAGCTCGCGGCCATGCCCGAGGTCGACGAGGTGGTGTGCCTGTCGACCCCGCCGGGCTTCATGGCGGTGGGCATGCACTACCTCGACTTCCGGCAGACGTCCGACGCCGAGGTGCAACGGATCCTCAAGGATGCGCGCCGGGAGGAACCGGGCGGCGCCTGAGCCGGTCGTGGGACCGCCGCATCCGAGCAGTCAGCGGCGGCGGCCGACGACCACGGTCGCCGCGAGTTCGTCGTCGCGCAGCACGCGCGCCTCGAGTCCGCCGGCCTCGACCAGCGCGGTCGTGCGCGCCGCCTGACCGCGACTCGTCTCGATGAGCAGGTGACCGCCCGGCGCCAGCCACTGCGCAGCGGATGCCGCGACGCGCCGGTGCACGTCGAGGCCGTCGTCCCCGCCGTCGAGCGCGACGTGCGCCTCGTGGTCGCGGGCCTCGGGCGGCATCAGGCCGATCTCGGCCGTCGGGACGTAGGGCGCGTTCACGGCGAGCACGTCGACCCGCTCGCGGATCTCCTCCGGCAGCGGGTCGAAGAGGTCGCCCTCCACGACCAGGCCTCCGATCGGCTCGAGGTTGCGGCGGGCGGCGCGCACCGCGGCGGGGTCGACGTCGGCGGCGACGAGCTCGACGCGACCTCCGGCGGCAGCGACCCCGGCCGCGACGGCCGCGCCGATCGCGCCGGCACCGCAGCAGAGGTCGACCACGACCGCCGGTCGCCCCGAAACGGCAGACGCGAGCCGCGTGGCCTCCGCCGCGAGCAGCTCCGTGCGGCGGCGCGGCACGAACACACCGGGCTCCACCACGATCCGCAGTCCGGCGAACTCGGCCCAGCCGAGCACCTGCTCGAGGGGCTCGCCCGCCACGCGGCGCGCGACGAGGTGCTCGAGCTCCGTCGCGGCATCCGCTCGACCGTCGACCTCGGCCGCGAGCAGCACCGCCTCGTCCTCGGCGAAGACGCAGCCGGCGGCGCGCAGGCGCGCCACGACCACGGGATCGGGCTCGGACGTCGACGGCGTCGTCGGCCGGTCGTCGGAGCTGGGGTGGGGCTGCACCCTCGCATCGTAACGGCGCGTCCCGCATGGTGCGCCCGAGGTGCGCATGCCATAGAGTGCTCGTCATGACCGCGTCGATCCGCACCTGGTGGCCCGCCTCCTAGGCGGCCTTCACGCGTACACCGACGCACGACGACCGCCCGAGGGCGGTCGTCTCGCATGTGCGGGCACGTTTCCGGCCGAGGGCCCGACCGGAGACCGACATGACCCGCCTGCTCCACACGCTCCTCGCCGCCGACGCGCCGTCGTTCGCGGTGATCCACCGCGAGCACGAACCGGTGCTCGACGTGCTCGTCGGCGACGTCGTCGACGTCGACCGCCTCGCCGACATCCCGCTCGACGGAGCGGAGGTGCTCGCCCTCGTGCCCTTCCGGCAGGTGCGCGAGCGCGGCTTCGCGGCGCACGACGACGGCGCGCCGATCCGCTGCCTCGTCGTCCGCGACCGCGAGTCGCTCGACGTCGACGAGGCGATCGCGGTGCTGCCGCGGCATCCGGTGGTCGTCGGCGACCTCGAGGTCGACGTGAGCGACGCGGACTACGCGGCCGTGGTGCGTCACGTCATCGACGACGAGATCGGCCGGGGCGAGGGCGCCAACTTCGTCATCCGGCGCGAGTTCACCGGCTCGACGGATGCCTCGCCCGCCGAGGCGGTGCTGGGCTGGCTGCGGCAGCTCCTCGAGCACGAGACCGGCGCCTACTGGACGTTCGCGCTCAGCACGCCCGGGCTCGCCGCCGTGGGCGCCACGCCCGAGCGGCACGTCTCCTCGATCGACGGCGTCGTCTCGATGAACCCGATCAGCGGCACGTTCCGGCACGGCGATGCGGCACGCGACGACGATGCCCTGCTCGCGTTCCTCGACGACGTGAAGGAGCGCGAGGAGCTCGTCATGGTGGTCGACGAGGAGCTCAAGATGATGAGCGCGGTGTGCCCCGAGGGCGGGCGCATCCGTGGCCCGTTCCTCAAGCGGATGTCGCGGCTCACGCACACCGAGTACCTGCTCGAAGGTCGCTCCGCGCTCGACCCGCGCGAGGTGCTCCGGCGCACGATGTTCGCGCCGACGGTCACGGGATCGCCGATGGGCAACGCCTGCGCGGTGATCGCACGGCACGAGCCCACCCCGCGCGGCTACTACGCCGGCGTGCTCGCCCGCTTCACGCCCCGACCAGGCGGCTACGACGTGGACGCGCCGATCCTCATCCGCACCGCCTACCTCGATGGCGCCGGCCGCGTGCGCGTGCCCGTCGGCGCGACGCTCGTGCGGCACTCCGACCCCGAGGGCGAGGTCGCCGAGACCCGGGCGAAGGCGGCGGGCGTGCTCACGGCGCTCGGAGCGCTGCGGCGCGCGTCGGCACCGGAGCGGGGTCTCGAGGCCGACCACCTCGACACGCTGCTCAAGGCGCGCAACGACCGGCTCGCGGCGTTCTGGCGTTCACCGCAGGCGGCGCGGCCCTCGCAGGCGACGAGCGCCCTCGTCATCGACGCCGGCGACGACTTCACGACCATGCTCGCCCACCAGCTGCGCCATCTCGGCCTCGACGCCCGGGTCGCGCAATGGCACGCGGTGGACCACGATCCGACCGAGGACCTCGTGGTCTTCGGACCCGGTCCCGGCGATCCGCGCGACCGCTCCGACCCGCGGATCGCGCGCCTGCGCGACCTCATCGCGGCGCGCCTCGAGACGCAGCGACCGCTGCTCGCGGTCTGCCTCAGCCATCAGCTGCTGGCCGACCTCGCCGGACTCGGGATCGCGCCCCTGCCCGCACCGCGGCAGGGCGTGCAGCTCGAGGTCGACGTCTTCGGACAGCGCGCGGCGATCGGCTTCACAACACCTTCTCGGCCGTCGCGCCGGCGGGCTCGACGACGCCGAGGCTCGGGCTCGAGGTGGCCGCGGATGCCACGACCGGCGTCGTCGATGCGCTGCGCGGGTCCGGCGTGGCATCCGTGCAGGGGCACCTCGAGTCGGTCACCTCGCCCGACGGGCTCGCGGTGCTGGAGCGACTCGTCGACGGCGTACTCGCAGGTCAGGAGGAGTTTCGTGAGCCGGCCACCGCGGCCGGCGCGTGCGGATGATCCCGCACTCCGCGGTGTTTGGCAAGGCGTTGCGGACATGCGGTCGCACGGGATGTGCTGAACGTGACCCGACCCGAGGAGGCGGTTCCCTGTGGACACCAGCACCATCATCTGGATCATCGTCGGCATCATCGTCGTCATCGCGATCATCGTGGTCGTCGTGCTCATGACCAGCCGGCGCCGCCGCGAGGCGCACCTCGAATCCGAGCGCCGCAAGGCCGAGGAGTTGCGCCGCGACGCCTACGAGTCCGACGTCTCGCGCCGCGAGCGCGAAGCGGATGCCGCGACCGCGGCCGCCGCGGCGAAGCAGGCCGAGGCCGACGCGATGCAGGCGAAGCTCGAGGCCGAGCGACTCGAGCGAGAGAGCGCGGCGCACCAGGCGGATGCGCAGCAGCTGCGCACCCAGACCGACGAGCGCATGCGCAAGGCCGACGAGGTCGACCCCGATGTCGTGCGCGACGAGGACGCGGCCCGCGCCGAGACGGCGGAGGCACGAGCCGACGACCGCACCGCGGTGACCGACGAGCGCGTCGCGGCCCGCGACGACCGCACGGCACTGCACGACGACCGCGTGGCCGCCACGGACGACCGCGACGCGGGCTCTGACGAGCGAACGGCCGCCGAGCGCGATCAGGCCGCGCGCGACGAGCGGGCCACGCTCGACGCCCAGGCGGCGTCCCCGGAGCCGCGCAACACGGAGAGCGGGCGCCACATCTAGGCGGAACGACCTCGGCGGGCGGCGGAGCAGGACGCTTCGTCGCCCGTCGGCGCGTCACGCCCCAGCCGCGGCCTCGCGCTCGATCAGCACGCGCACCTCGTCGGCGAGGCCGTCGACCGGACCCTCGGCGTCGAGGCCGGGCGCGACGACCGCGATCGGCAGCGCGGCCACGGCCGACGGACCGGCGCCGGCCGCTGCGCGCCACTCGGTGATCTGCGCCGACGACGCAGCGAACACGATGCGGCCGAGGCCCACCCAGGCGTGCGCCGCGGAGCACATCGGGCAGTGCTCCCCCGACGTGTACACGGTCGCGGCCGCGCGGCCTGCGGGAGTCAGGTGCGTGACGGCCCAGCGCGCGATCTCGATCTCGGGATGCCGCGTCGGGTCGCCGGTGCTCTGCTCGCGGTTGCGGTCGGCGAAGCGCTCGACCCCGTCGGCGTCGACGAGCACGGAGCCGAAGGGGCCGTCGCCGGCGTCGGCTGCCTCCTCGGCGAGGGCGACGGCACGGCGGAGGTGGACGAGGTCGGTCTCGGAGATGGCCATGGATGCAGTCTGCCCCGGTAATCAGCCGAGGGCGATGACCTCGGCGAGCATGGCGTCGTCGAGCGGGCGGTCGGCGAACACCAGCCGCTCGAGGTGGGTCGTGTCGTCGGGCCCGCTCGGCTCGGTCGTCGACGCGCCCTGCCACACCAGCTCGAGGTCGAGTCGCTCGAGCACGCGGATCGACGCGGGGTTGTTCGCCAGGACGCGCGCCGTGACCGGCACGTCGGGCGCGGTCGACCTGGCGGCCTCGATCGACGCGGCGGCGGCCTCGCCCGCCAACCCGCGCCCCCACGCCTCGGGCAGGAACCGGTAGCCGAGGTTCCACGCGCCGAACGGCAGCATCGCTGCGCCGGCCGTGCCGATGAATCCGCCCGGCGGAAGGTCGCCGACGGGTTCGCGCAGCGTGACGGCCAGGTGACCGAACCCGTGCGCGCGCCGACTCTCCATCGAGCGCTCGATGGCACGGGCGGACTGCGCGCGATCGGCGTGCCGACCGCTCGGGAGGTGCTCCCACGTGCGCGGGTCGCCGTAGACGCGGTGGTAGTCGTCGAGGTGGTCGAGCGTGAGGGACGTGAGCAGGAGGCGACGGGTGTGCAGGTACGTCATCGCTCACAGTCTCGCAGCGGCATCCGACATCGGAGCGAGCTGCCGGAGACGGCGGCGGCGCGCTACTTCAGCAGCCGCGAGAGCACGCGGTCGGCGAGCGGCTTGCCGCCGGTCTGGCAAGTGGGGCAGTACTGGAAGGTGGAGTCGGCGAAGATGACCTCGCGCACGGTGTCGCCGCAGACGGGGCACGTCTGCCCGGTGCGGCCGTGCACCTGCATGCGGCTGCGCTTGCCGTCCTTCAACTCCTCAGGGGGCCGGCCCGCTGCGCCGGCGACGGCCTCGGCGAGCGTGTCGCGCAGCGCCCGGTAGAGGCGCTCGACATCGTCGGGCTTGAGGTTCGCGGCGAGCGCGTAGGGCGACATGCGCGCATTGTGCAGGATCTCGTCGGAGTACGCGTTGCCGACGCCGGCGAAGACGGACTGGTCGCGAAGCAGCCCCTTGATCTGCGTGCGGCGCCCCTTCAGGATCCCGGTGAAGTCGTCGAGCGTGAAGTCGGGCGCCGTGGGGTCGGGACCGAGCCGGGCGATGCCGGGCACCTCGGCGGGATCGCGCACGACGTAGACCGCGAGCGACTTCTTGGTGCCCGCCTCGGTGAGGTCGAACCCCGAGCCGTCGTCGAGTCGGACACGCAGGGCGATGGGCGACTTGCCCGGTCGGATCACGGTCTTCGGCAGCTCCTCGTACCAGCGCAGCCAGCCGGCGCGAGCGAGGTGGAAGACGAGGTGCAGGTCGCCGAGCTCGAGGTCGACGAACTTGCCGTGCCGCTGCGCACCGTCGATCGTGCGCCCGGCGAGCGCCTGCAGCGGCGGATCGAAGGTCTTCAGCGCCGAGATGGCCGCGACCGTCGCCCCCGTGACGGCACGGCCGACGGCGCGCTCGCGGAGGAATCCCACGAGCGCATCCACCTCGGGCAGCTCGGGCACCATGACATCGTCTCACCCTCCGGCCACATCACGGCCGTTCTCGCCCTACGATCACCCTGTGGACCCCATCACGGCGCGGCAGGTGCTGCGCATCTTCCCCGACGCACCCCTCACCGTCGAGCTCGTCGAGCGCGCCTATTCCGAGGAGTACTGGGCGCGGCATCCGTCGCGGTACCAGGACTCGACGCAGCGGCGGGAGGCCGAGCAGTGGGCGGGAACGCTCGCGACCGCGCGGCAGGTGCTGCTGCACGAGGCCGGCACGGCGACGGCGACGGATGCCGCGGCCGCGCCGCCACGGAAGCGGGGTCTCTCGGGCGGCGCGATCGCCGCCATCGTCGCCGGCGGCGTCGCGCTCCTGGCCCTCATCACCTTCGGGACCATCGGCGCCGTGAACCTCGTGACGCAGGCGGCGACGACCGCGCAGGAGGCCATCGAGGAGGCACAGGAGTCGAACGGCTCGAACGGCCCGGACGAGGACGGCGTCGAACGGTTCGAGTCGAGCGAGACGTACTTCGCCTTCCCGGCCGCACTCGAGTTCTACACGGACGGTCGCTACGACGCCGAGTGCTCGACGGAGCACGAACAGGGCTGCTGGGAGGCGGCGCTCTTCACCGAGTCGGACTGCGCGACGCTGCAGGTGCAGCTCGGGTTCTCGAACGACGCCGACGCGCTCGTGCCGGACGTCACCGACACGATCGAGATCGACGACGTCGTGGCCGGCGAGGCGACGCCGGTCGTCTACGGCAACGACGACTACGCGTACGGGTGGATCAACCAGGTCACGTGCCTCGGCTCGCCGTAGCGAGCTCCCGGCGGGGCGGCGACGTCGGGTTCGGCGTCGACCCGGGCGCCGCGGCATCCGTCGGCCGCCGACGCCGCCATGCGGCGACCACGCGGGCGGCGACCGGCTGCCCGATCACGATGCCGACCAGCACGAGCGCCATGCCGCCCGCCTGGTTCGCCGACAGCGCCTCGCCGGCCACGAGCGTGCCGAGCAGCACGCCCGTCGCGGGGTTGAGCAGGCCGATCAGGCCGACCGCGCCGGCATCGAGGCGGCGGAGGGCACTGAACCAGGCGACGAACGCGATCGCCGTCGCCACCACGCCGACGTAGGCGAAGGCGGCGATCGCCGGCGGATCGAGCGCGGGCGGCGCGCCCTCCCAGACGAGGGCGAACGGCACGAGCAGGACGCCGCCGGCGATGAGCTGCCACGACGAGAGCGAGATCGCGTCGACGTCGCCGCCCCAGCGCTTCGCGAGCGTGTAGCCGAACGACGCCATGGTCATCGCGGCCACCGCGGCGACCACCCCCCAAGGGTCGACGGATGCCGCGCCGCCGATCAGCATCAGCACGACGCCGGCCACGCCGACGACGGCTCCCACGAGCGAGAGCACCCGCAGCCGCTCGGACACGAGGAGCCACGCGAACAGCATCATCACGATCGGCGAGGTGGCCATGATCATCGAGGCGATGCTCGTGGGCAGCAGCTGCGCGGCCAGGTAGACGAGCACGAAGAAGGCGCCCATGTTCAACGCCCCGAGCACGAGGGCGCGCCACCACCACGCGCCACGCGGCATCCGCGGGCGCACGACGAAGAGGAGCAGGCCGGCCGGCAGGGCGCGCAGCACCGCACCCCACAGCGGGATGTCGGCCGGCAGGAACTGCCGCGTCACGAAGTAGGTGCTGCCCCAGGCGATCGGCGCGATCATCGCCACCATGGTCCACCGCCAACTAACTTCCATGGAAGCTATTATAGCTTCCCCGGAAGCTACTATGGAAGGCATGGAGCAGCATTCCGATCGCGTGGCCCGCATCATGGCCGAGTGGGAGCGGGAACGACCCGATCTCGACCTCGCGCCGCAGGGCGTCTTCGGCCGCCTGCATCGCCTCGCGAACCACCTCACCGAAGACCTGGTGGCCGTCTACCGCACGTTCGATCTCGCCGAGGGCGAGTTCGACGTGCTCGCGACCCTGCGACGGGCGGGCGCTCCCTTCGAGCGCACTCCGGGCGAGCTCGCGGCGACGACCATGGTCACGACGGGTGCGATGACCAAGCGGCTGGACCGACTCGAGGCCCGCGGGCTCGTGAGCCGCCGGCAGAGCGCCGACGACGGGCGGGGTCGGGTCATCGCGCTCACCGACGCCGGGCGCGAGCTCATCGATCGCGCATTCACGGCCCACGTCGCGAACGAGCGTCGGCTGCTGGACGACGCCCTGTCGGCGACGGATGCCGCGACCCTCGAGCGCCTGCTCGCCACGTGGCTGGCGCACTACGAAACATGACCCGCCACCCCCATCCGGGGGCTATGGTCGTCTCATGCGCATCGACGAACAGCATGGCGTCCGCGTGCTCCTCCTCGACTCCGAGGGTGAGCCCATCTCGACGCCCGACGACGCCGCCGACCTCGTGGGATCGGCCTGGTCGCACCAGGCCGAGCTCGTGGCGGTGCCCGTCGAGCGCCTCGATCCGAAGTTCTTCCGCCTGAAGACCGGCATCGCCGGGGAGATCACGCAGAAGCTCGTCAACTACCGCATCCGCCTGGCCGTGGTGGGCGACATCGGCGACCAGGTCGCGAAGAGCGATGCGCTGCGCGACTACGTGCGCGAGTCGAACCGGGCCGACCACGTGTGGTTCGTCGAGTCGGAGGCCGACCTCGAGCGCCGGCTCTCGGATCGCGCGGGAGTACGCTCCCGCTGAAGGGACGCTGAACCCGGCTGAACCTCGCCTGAACGCCGATCGCGGCGATCGGCGTCGCGGCGCATCCTGGAGTGAGGATCCATCGCGTCGGAATCGAGGCATCCCATGAACGCCAGGAGGACGAGGACCGCACCGGTCGCGATCGCCGCCGTCGCCGCAGCGCTGCTCACCGCCTGCACCGGTTCCCCGCAGCACGCGGCCGCGCCGTCGTCACTCCCCCGGAGCGATGAGCCGGTCTCGCTCGACCCGGCCGACTTCACCACCGACATCGACAATCCGTACTGGCCGATGAAGCCGGGCACCCAGTGGGTCTACCGCGAGACGGACCCCGCCGGCGACCTCACGGTGCACGTCACCGTGACCTCCCAGACGAAGCGCATCGCGAACGGCATCGAGGCGCGCGTGGTGCGGGACAGCGTGACGCGAGGCGACGAGCTCGTGGAGGACACGTTCGACTGGTACGCCCAGGACGCCGACGGCGCCATCTGGTACCTCGGGGAGGACACCGCCGAGTTCGAGGGCGGCCGGGTCGTGTCGCGCGATGGCAGCTTCGAGGCAGGCGTCGACGGCGCACTGCCGGGCATCGCGCTGCCGGCCGGTCCGCAACCCGGGATGTCGTACCGGCAGGAGTACCTCGCGGGCGAGGCCGAGGACGAGGGCGCCGTGCTCGGCGTCACCGAGCTCGTCGAGGTGCCCTACGGGGCGTTCGAGGGCGCTCTGCTCACCCGCGACACCACACCGCTCGAGCCGACCGTCGAGGAGCTGAAGTTCTATGCCACCGGCGTCGGGCCGGTGCTCACGCTCACGTCGTCGGGCGGCAGCGGCCGCGAGGAGCTCCTCGAGGTGCGGACCGTGCCCGACGGGACCGGCACGGGCCCGCTCGGATCGCCCGACTGAGCGCGCTCGCCCTGGTCGTCATCGGGTCGCCATCGGGACGTCATCCGGGCTCCTCGACGGCGCGCAGTCGCCCGTCGGCGAGCACGAGCTCGTGGATCGCGGCATTCCCGAACGCGGGCGTGACGGTGTCGGGGTGCTCGCCGACCGAGAGGCGCAGCGCGTTGATGACGCCGCGATGCGTGACCACCGCGATCGTCTCCCCCGGCACGGCCCAGCGCTCGAGCGCCGCCACGGCCCGCGCGACCACGGACGAGCGGTCCTCCATGCCGGGCACGCCCTCGGGATAGCGCGCGGTCGCATCAGCCCACCGCAACCCCTCCGCGCGACCGAACGCCTGCTCGACGAGGTCGTCGTCGACGTCGAAGCCGTCGAGGCCGAGCGCCTCCGCGATGACCTCGGCGGTCTGCGTCGCCCGCTGCAGCGGGCTGCTGACCACACGACGGATGCCGCGACCCACGAGCGCCGCAGCCGCCTCGGCGGCCTGCACGAGACCGCGCGCGTTGAGTGGCAGGTCGCTGCGGCCCTGCACCAGTCCGTCGGTGTTCCAGTCGGTCTCGCCGTGCCGCACGAGCAGGATGCGGGCGTCCACCACGAGACCCGTCGTCAGGACTCGCGCAGCGGCAGCACGTCGCCGCCCGTCTGGCACGTCGCCGAGTACTGCGCCGTCGTGCTCGCGAACGAGAAGTCCCGGATCTCGTCGCCGCACCGCGGGCACGGCTCCCCCGTTCGCCCGTGCACGCGCATCGACGCGATCTTGGCGGCCTTGAGCTGGTCGATCGGGACGCCGCTCCGGGCCGTGACGGCCTCGGAGATGACGCCCACCGTCGCCTCGAACAGGCGGTCGAGCTCATCGCCACCGAGCGACGCGGCGTGCGCGACGGGCGACACCTGCGCCGCGTGGAGGATCTCGTCGGAGTACGCGTTGCCGATGCCCGCGAGCGACTCCTGCTCCTGCAGGACGGCCTTGACCTGCTTGCGACGGCCGACGACGCCGGCGTCGAAGTCCGCCCGGCTGAACGCCGGGTCGGCGGGGTCGGGGCCGAGCTTCGCCACGGCGGGCACCTCGAAGGGGTCGTCGACCACCCAGCCGCCGAGTGAGATCCAGTCACCGGCATCCGTCAGCTCGAGCGTCGTGCCGTCGTCGAACTCGAGCACGATCAGGGCGGGCGGCGGCGGCTCGGCCTCGCCGGTCGGCGCTTCGGTGACGGATGCCTCGGCGCCGCCGTAGCGCGCCCAGCCGTGCCGCCCGAGCGACACGACGAGGTGCGCGTCGTCGTCGAGCGCGAAGTCGAGCAGCTTGCCGCGCCTGGTGACACCCGCTACGCGGCGGCCGATCAACGACTCGAGCGGACGCGCCCGCGTCTTCGTGACCCGGAACTCGAGCACGTCGACGCCGAGGATCTCGTGACCGGCGAGCCGGCGGCCGAGATCGTCGGCGAGTGCCTGCACCTCAGGTGACTCGGGCATGCGCCCAGCCTCGCACGGGCCGACGACAACCGCCACGCCCCGCAGCGATCCGGGAGCTGCCGCGACTGTCGGCGGGATCGGATGCGCTGCTAGCCTGTGCCCAGGGGGAAGACGAGGATGCTTCAGGTCCAAGTCGCTGGTCCGTCGACCGTGGACGCCATGGTGATCCCGATCATCGTGACGCTGATCACGCTCGCCGGAGCCATCATCGTGCCGCGCCTGCACTCGAACGCCGACGACCTCCGGCGGGCCGAGAGCCTCACCTCGGTGCTCGACGCGATGCCGCCGTCGACGCAGCGCCGGCTCCTCGAGCAGCTGCGCGACGACCATGCGACCGTGTGGGCGCTCCGCCAGGCCGCGCCGCTGCTCCCGACGATGCGCTCCGTTGGCTCGGTCGCGTACGCAGCGGGGATCGTGGTGCTGATCGTGGGCGTGGTGTACCTGCTGGCGGCGCCCGGTCACCAGTGGTGGTTCTGGCTGGTCTACATCGGCGGCGTCGCCGACATCCTGGTCGGCTGGCTCGTGCACCGGTTCCGCACGGGACGTCGACGCACCTGGATGGCCGCGGAGCTGCAGCGGCTCGGGCTGCGGCTTCCGATCGACGCGCGCCTGCGGCGTGAGGTGTCGGGACCCCTCGTCGGCGAGGTCAGTCCTCGAGCCGGAACCCCACCTTGATCGTGACCTGGTAGTGCGCGACGTCGTTGCCCTCGACCTCGCCGCGCACCGACACGACCTCGAACCAGTCGACGTGCCGCAGCGTGTTGGTCGCGCGGGAGATCGCATTGCGGATCGCGGTGTCGATGCCCTCGGGAGAGGTCCCGACGATCTCGGTGACGCGGTAGACGTGATTGCTCATGGCCGGCTCCCCACCCCCGCGCCGTCGCGGGATGCCTCGACCCTAGCCCTCGCCGCGCCGACGCCGGTAGAGGAGGTTCGTGATGCCTCCGACGATCACTCCGACGAGCGTCGCGCCTGCTCCACGTTGCCCTGGTGCGGACCGGCGAGCCACTCCTGCTCCAGGCGGGCGTCGTCGGGTTCCACCCCGCGCCGCAGCGCGTCGATGTACGCACGATCGGCGGCGAGGCGAGAAGCCACCTCGGGACCCTCCGCGACGGCGCCGTGGCCGGGGATCACGACGTCGACGTCCGCGGCGGCCGCGCCGAGCCGGTCGAGGGCGACCTCGTAGGCGTCGACCTGACCGTCGCGACGGAAGTCGAGGAGCGGGATGAGCACGTCGGAGAGCATGTCGCCGGCGATGAGCACCCCACGGTCCGCGAGCAGGACCGCGGCGTGGCCGATGGCGTGGGCCTCGTGCTCGATGAGCTCGCCGGGTATCGGGCCGCCGTCGGCGGGCAGCGCGGTGAGCCGCCCGATCAGCTCGAGCGGCACGCCCTCGGCGCTCTCCTCCGCCATCGCCTGCGCTCGATCGCGCACCGCGTCGACCGCCTGTGCGGACGGAGCCGTGGCGTAGCGCGGGACGTCGCCGAAGCGCTCGTGCCAGAGGAGGTGGTCCCAGTGCAGGTGCGTGGAGAACCCGGCGATCACCAGAAGGCCGAGTCGATCGATCTCATCGGCCAGGGCGTTCAGGTCGGCACCGTCGATGCCGGGATCGACGAGGATCACCCCGTCGTCGACGCGCACCACGGTGGAGTTGGACCACACCCACTCGCTCTGGCGAACCCAGACGCCGTCGGCCACCTGCTTCATCATCGCTCCACCCCTGTCCACCCGTCCGGCGCGAGTCGGACGGCGATCACGTCGTGGCCGGCGATCGCTAGTCGTCGACGAGTTCCTGCCCCGAGAGATGGCACCCCTCGTTGCAGGTGTACCAGACCTGGGGCGCGCGTCGGCCGAGTCGTGTGTCCAGGGCGTCCACGTCCTCGTGGCGCTCGACCGGCAGGTCGTGTTCCGGGCATGCGAGCATCTGCCAAGGGTACGCATCCGTCCGCTCCAGCGCTACGTGTGCCGGGACCCCCGGTCGAGGGCTATTCGGTCGCGAAATCGAGCTTCGAGTCGGCGACGGCGATGACCGACCAGGTGCCGCCCGCGGCATCCGTGAACTCGTAGGCCGGCACGAGGAGGACGCTGCCGTCGGGCTGCCACTGGGTCGCGAGCCCGAGGCGGGCGTCGACGATCTCGACCTCGTTGACGGGCCACGAGATGGCGGTGCCGTCGGCCGGGATCGCGGGCGGCTCGGTCGGCGGGACCCACTCGGTGGGCGCGGCCGACTCGGCCGACTTCGCCTCCTGCGCCGCGAACGGCATGGCCATCACCTGAGCGCCGAAGCGGGGGTCGGAGAGGCGCTCGAAGGCCTCCTGCTCGCTCACGATCGGGTAGTCGCCGAGCTGCACGGGCTCGGCGAGCGAACCCGATGCGTTGACGATGCCGCCCTCGGCGAGCTCGAGGTACCAGCCCTGGTCGGTGCGCTGCCCGTCGACGAGCGGCCACGCCTGCGCGGTGCGCGTCGGCGAGCCCTCGTAGACCTGGGAGGCGTACTCGAAGGACCCGGCGTCGCGCCCGGCGGACGAGATGAGCGAGCGCAGGGCGTCGATCGCCGCGGCCTCGCCGGGTGCCGTCCCGGTCGGTTCGCAGACGGTCGCGTCGGGCGCGCACTGCCACGGGTTGAGCTGCGGGTCCCAGTAGGAGAAGGAGAGGGTGCCGTCGAGGCCCACCCAGAGGGACGGCGCCGTGCCGTCCTGCGGGCCGACGACCCAGCCGCCGTCCTTGAGCTCGGGCGTGCCCGACAGGCCGAGCGCCGCGGCGAGCGCGCCGACGGTCTCGGCGTTCGACGCCGAGCGCGCGTCGTAGGCGTACGCGGTCGCCGTGCCCTCGTCGGTCGAGAGGCCCGACGCTCTGAAGACGTTCCGGCCGTAGCCGTAGGGCAGCATTCGGTCGGTCGCACCCGATCCGGCGGACATCTTGCTGCTCTCGGGGGCGCCGGCCGCCGCGTCGGGCTGGGGCACGCCCTGCTCGGTCGCCGCACCGACGCCCGACTGCAGCGAGATGGGCGGCGCGGCGCTGCCGGCGACCGTGCTCGTTCCGGTCGTGGTCGCGCCGATCGCGTACCCACCGCCGCCGATGATCAGCACGGATGCCGCGACGGCCGCGGCCGTCAGCCAGCGGTTGCGGCGGCGTGCGCGTTCGGCCGCGAGGTCGGCGACGGCCGGAGTCTCGGAGGGCGTCGCCTCGCCCGCCTGGGCACCCTCGCCCGCGGCATCCGCTGCGGCTCGTGCGACGACCCCGTCGGTGAAGCCCGCGCTGGGCTCGACGTTCGCGGCGGGGTCGGCGGCCCGGAGGCGCTCGACGGGGTCGAGTTCGTCGTCGTGCCGGTCGTTCATGTCGATCACCCTCCGTGACATCCGTTCACTGATGGATGTGTCGCGAGCGGCCCCGACCTTGCACGGAGCCGTGACCGCGTGCGGCGACTAGAACGAGAGTCGCTCGCCCCACGCCTCGCGGAGGCGCTTGCGGGCACGGGACAGCGCGGCATCCGCCCCCGATCGCGAGATGCCGAGCACCGCGGCGAGCTCCTCGCCGTCGAGGCCCTCCCACGCATGCAGCAGCAGGATCTGCCGATCGCGTTCGCCGACGCTCGCGAGCGCGCCACGAAGCTCGGCGTCGAAGAGCGCGCTGAGCTCGGGGTCGTCGGCGACGCGCGCCGTGCCGGCCTCGGGCACCTCGTCGACGGGGAGGTCGACGATCTTGCGCCGGTGGTTCGCGAGCGTGAAGCCGGCGGTGCGGTACAGCCAGGGCAGCGCGGCGTCGCGCGGCACGTCGTCGCGACGGCGCCAGGCGGTGACGAACACGTCGGCGGCGAGGTCCTCCGCGTCCTGGCGGGGGCCACGACGGGCGAAGTACCGCACGAGCGCGGTCGAGTGCTCGCGCACGACGTCGGTGAACCACGCGAGGTCGTCGGGGCGATCGGATGTCGCGTCGGCACCGTCGGCCATCGCCACCCCCTCGCTCAGGTCGGCTTCCACTGCGGCGTTCGGAGTCCTCACGTAGAGGATGTGTCGCCACTGCGGTGAGTCTTGCACGTGCCGGTCGCGGACTTCGCGTCTCCCGCATGCGCGGTGCCGCGAGGGGACGCGGATCGCCGCTTTCGCGCCCTGTCGCACGGCGATTCGCGTCCCCTCGCAACCGGATGCATCAACGCCGCCGGGGCCCCCGCGGAGTACCGTGAACACATGGCCGGCGAACCCGCACCTCTCGACGCGGACGTCATCGTCTACCTCGACCACTCCGACATCCACGAGGGGCGCCTCGGGGAGCTGGAGCAGGGAATCCGTCGGGTCGTCGGGGTGATCCAGGAGCTCGAGCCGCGCCTCATCGCCTACGGATTCCATCTCGACGCGGCATCCCGACGCATGACGGTCACGGCCGTGCACCCCGACAGCGAATCGCTCGAGCTGCACCTCGAGGTCGGCCGGGAGCAGTTCCGCAGCCTGGCCGACATGATCACCCTCACCGGGGTCGAGGTCTACGGGTCGATCAGCGACCGCGCGCTCGAGATGCTCGAGCAGAAGGCGGCGATGCTGGGCGGCAGCGGCGTCGAGGTGCACGAGCGGTTCGCGGGGTTCGCGCGGAAGGCGGGCGCGGGCGATTGAGTCGCGCCACTGGATCGCATGCCGCGGCGGACATGCGGCGTGGCATACGGTTGCCGGATGCTCCGACGACTCGTGTCCCGCGTCTACTGGGCCGTGAGTCGTTGGCGTCTCGTCAGCGAGCCGGCGCCCGATCGCCCGACCATGCTCGTCGGCGCGCCGCACACGTCGAACTGGGACTTCGTGCTCATGCTCGGCATCGCCTGGCGGCTCGGCATCGACGTTCGATGGCTCGGCAAGAAGAGCCTGTTCGCCGGATGGCGCGGCCCGATCATGCGGGCACTCGGCGGCATCCCGGTCGATCGCTCCGACCCCGGCCGCGTCGTCGGCGAGGTCGTGGACCGGGTGCACTCGGGCGAGGTGTTCGGCCTCGTGGTGACGCCCGACGGCACTCGCGGCGCGAACGAGTACTGGAAGTCGGGCTTCTATCGCATCGCCCGGGAGACGGGCATGCCCGTCACGCTGGGCTACGTCGACCGCACGACGATGACGACGGGCCTCGGCCCGACCATCGAGCTCACCGGCGACGTGCCCGCCGACATGGACCGGATCCGCGCGTTCTACGCCGACAAGGCCGGCCTGCGACCGCACCTTCGCACCGAGCCGCGGCTGCGATCGGAGGACGCGGTGGACGGGTCCGAGGTCGACTGAGCCTGTCCGTCAGCTCTGGCCAGGGTCGGCGGTGGGCGATGATGCGTCACCGAACCAGCGCGTGAGCGCGTCGGCGAGGGACTCCTCGGATCCGTCCTCGACCCACGCGACGTGGCCGTCGGGCCGCACGAGCACGGCGGTCGGCCGTGCGACCTCCCCGAGAACGGGCAGCTTCAAGGCGCCCTCGAATCGCGCGCCCACCATGCGCACGCGGTCCGCCCCCGGTGAGACCTCGAATTTGCGTGAACCGGCGAGGTCGAGCAGCAGCGGCCGGGCATCGTGCAGGAGCTCGTAGACCCGCGTCGGGCCATCCGCAGTCACGAAGTCGAGGTCGAGGTCGGGCATCCGTCGGCCGAGCAGCGGATGCCCCGCGCCGAGGTCGTACGCGACGTCGAGACCGTGGATACGTGCCGCGAGCTGCGTGCGCGCGGCATCCGTCATCAGGAGGTCGTCGATGATCTCGTTGAGCGCACCGGTGCGCGGGTCGGCGCGCTGGAGGACCGTCTGCGCCATCGAGAGTTGAAGTGCCCGTGCATCCGCGGGATGCCGCTCGGCGGTGTAGGTGTCGAGCAGCGCCTCCGGCGAGGCGCCCTGCACGACCTGCGCGAGCTTCCATCCCAGGTTGACGGCGTCCTGGATGCCCAGCCCGATGCCCTGGCCGCCCGCGGGGTAGTGGATGTGCGCGGCGTCGCCGACCAGCAGGACGCGCCCGTTCCGGTACCTCGCGGCCTGGCGCGTGGCATCCGTGAACCGCGAGATCCAGGTCGGGTCGTGCACGCCGAAGTCCGTGCCGTACACCGCCGTGAGCGCGTTGCTGAGGTCGGCGAGCGTCGGCTCCGCGGCCGTGACGAGTTGCCGCTCGGTCGTGACGACCCGGTACGTCGGTCCGCCCGGCATCGGCAGGAGTCCGTGCGTTCCCGACTCGTCCTGTCGCATCCCCGGCGGCGGCTCCCCCGTCACCTCGACCTCGGCGATGAGGTTGCTCCGCGTGGCCTCCCAGCCCGGGAAGTCGATGCCTGCGGCCTTGCGGATCACGCTGCGGCCGCCGTCGGCCCCGACGAGGTAGCTCGCGCGCCTCGTCTCGCCGTCGGCGAACTCGACGTCGACGCCGTCGTCGTCCTGCACGAAGCCGGTCACCTCGCGGCCGTGCTCGATGCGAACGCCCAGCTCCTCGATCCAGGCGCGAAGTATCGGCTCGATCTGGTTCTGCCAGAGCGCGAGGCCATACGGATGCCGCGTCGGGACATCGCCGATGTCGAGCACGGATGTCCCGAACCTCGCCGTCTGCGCCGTCTGCCCCGCCGCAAGGAACCGATCGGCGATCCCGCGCTGGTCGAGGATCTCGATCGTGCGCGAGTGGAAGCCGCCTGCGCGCGAACCGACGAGCTCCGAGGTGGTACGGCGTTCGACGACGGAGACGTCGACGCCCGCCAGCGCCAGCTCGCCGGCGAGCATCATGCCGGCGGGGCCGGCCCCGACCACGATCACGTCAGTCATGGGGATCATCTTCCTCGTCGCGGGGGCGCGCCCACAGCGTCGGCCGCGCCGCGAGAGGACGCAATGTGCTGCTTTCCCGCGCCAGAAGCGGCACTTTGCGTCCTCTCGACGATTCAGCCGAGGGAACGGCGCTCGGCGGAGTCTGGGACGCCCAACGCCCTCAGTGCGAGCCCGTCGGATCGACGCGGCATCGCCCATTCGAGCGTCGCGGTCTCGGTGCGAGCGGTGACGATGATCGTCTCACTCCTCATGGGCCGTTCATCGATTCCGGCCGGTCGACGCGAGCCCGCGACGGTTTCGATGATCGGGACGACCAACGTGTCCATGGTCAGGCGCCCGGTGCGGATCGTCCACTCCCCGATGAGCCATTCGGGACTGAGGCCGGACTGACGGCCGGACACCACGCGTATCCCGCCCGGGAAGACCTTGCGTCGCGCTCCTGAGCGCTATCCGCCGAGGACGCCATCCGTGACCGTGTCCCCCACGAACCAGGCGAGGACGTCACCGAAGAAGTCTGCGATCATCGCGCGACCTGATCGAGCCGCAGCGCGGCAGGCCCGGAGTATGCACGAACAGCGATCTCCGCCTGGAAGAACGCGTCCGCCTGCTCTCGCACCTCCGTGGCATCCCGGGTCGTCGAGGCGCCCTCGAAGGCCTCCGCCCGGTCGAGTTCCTCCGCCACGAACCGGACGAGCGCATCGTGCGGAGCGACACTGCCGATCTCGCGGGTCACCGCCTTCGTCGCGATCAGCTCGGATGCTGCGTCCCGAACGTTCGACGGAACGTCGGTCTCCCGGAGCAGGGTCGGGAGATCCATGGGGGGAAGGGCCGCCTCCGGATTGTCAGCGAGCCAACGCAACGCCGCCGCCGGCCGAAGCACGTAGAAGAAGCGCTTGAGCGACGGAGTTCCCGTCTGCTGCTGTCGCGCCACGTGCAGGTAGTGACGTGCGATCAGCACTCGCTCGACCACCTCGTTCGCGAAACCCAGCAGGCGATCGCGGAAGCCCACGTCACCCGAGTACACGATCGGCGAGCGGAGCCACTCGATCGCCGCGGCATTGCCCTTCACGACCAAGCGGACGGCCTTGGCGAGATCCCAGCCGTTCACATCGAAGATGCGGTCCAAGGGCGTCTCGATCACGTCCCGCGCCGGCCACAGCGTGAGGTACTCGGTGTCGGGCCGTACGTAGATGAATCGGCAGTCGTAGTCGCTGTCAGGCGAAGGGAACCCCCAGGCTCGACTCCCACTCTCGATCGCCCACGGGATCCGCACGCCGTGCTCCAGCTCGATGCCGGCCAGGCGTGCATCGATCTCAGCGACAACGGCAGAGTCGAGGGAGTCCGGGATCGCGCGCATCCGCTGACCATATCGCGCCCGGCGAAGGCGGGCGTCAGCCCGGCTGACGCACGTGCCGGCCACGCCCACGCGCGCAGAGACTCGCCGGCCTGAGGTGCCCCCATTTGTACGCCTTCGCGATCGTGTAGCCGAGAAATCCGGCTGCGAATACCCATGGCATCCAGACCCCGCCACCGATCCACACCTCGGTGTGCACGATGTCATTGTCGTAATCGATGATCCCCGCAGGTCGATATCCGGCTCGGACGATGCCGCCGGGCTCGGTCCGCCCGTCGAGGTAGACCTCGCGCCTCGTGATCGTCCCGTCGTCGCTCACCCATGTTCCGAGACTCCTGCACCCTCCTCGTGTCCGGGACTCACAGGATTCCTCGGTGAACGTCCCCCACCGCACGGGTTGCGTCGAGTCGATCGCACCCGCGACACCCAGCCCGGCGAGTATGCAGAGCAGGAGCGACGCGAATGCGTAGAAGGCGATCCGGCCGACACGCTGCAGCCGGTTCGGTCGGTTCACGACTCCCTCGAGTGCAGCGCCTTCGCTGCTCGGCTCACAGCCGAGCCCATTTCGCGAGGCGCTTCAGGTAGCGTTGCCGCGCTTCGAGCGTCGCCTCGGGAATGAGCAGGATGCCGCGCCACCCGCCTCCGGTGGCTATCGGACTGAGCGGTGTCCACCTCCACCGGCCGCGTTGGTCGCACCAGACGACGGCGGCCCAACGGTGGTCCGCGTGGACGTCGCGGATCGATGAGCGAGCGATACGACGGGTCCAGAAGAGTCCGACGATCGTCACGCCGACCGTGTCGTACTCCACGGCGGCGCGTTTCACCCTGGTGACCCACCGTGCGCCGACGGTCACGAACAGAACGCCGAGCACCGCGATACCCGCATTCCAGCTCTCGGCAGACGCCATCATGCATGCGATGCCTGCTGCGACGAGCGTTGCAGCGCCGGCTCGATTGCCGAATCGCCAGTGTGCATCAGGCTCGTACCGATTTCCGCCCGTTCGACGGCTCATTCGATACGACCCGTCATGTCGCCCGAGATGTCACACGTTGAACCGGAACTCGACCACGTCGCCGTCCTGCATGACGTAGTCCTTGCCCTCCATGCGGGCCTTGCCCTTCGCACGGGCCTCGACGACCGAGCCGGTCTCGACGAGGTCGGCGAACGAAATGACCTCCGCCTTGATGAAGCCGCGCTCGAAGTCGGTGTGGATGACGCCCGCCGCCTGCGGGGCCTTCCAGCCCTTGCGGATCGTCCAGGCGCGCGACTCCTTCGGGCCGGCCGTGAGGTACGTCTGCAGGCCGAGCGTGTCGAAGCCGACGCGGGCGAGCTGGTCGAGGCCCGACTCGTCCTGGCCGGTCGACGCGAGCAGCTCCGCGGCATCCGCGGGGTCGAGGTCGATGAGCTCGGACTCGATCTTGGCGTCCAGGAAGACGGCCTCGGCGGGCGCGACGAGCGCGGCGAGCTCGGCCTTGCGCGCGGCATCCGTGAGCGTCGCCTCGTCGACGTTGAAGACGTAGATGAAGGGCTTCGCGGTGAGCAGGCCGAGCTCGGCGATGGGCGCGAGGTCGACGGATGCCGCGCTGAGCGGCGTGCCCTTCTGCAGCACCTCGAGCGCCTCGTTGGCGGCCGCGAGCACGGAGGGGTCGAGCTTCCTGCCCTTGACCTCCTTCTCGAAGCGCGTGATGGCGCGCTCGAGCGTCTCGAGGTCGGCGAGGATGAGCTCGGTGTTGATCGTCTCCATGTCGGCCTTGGGGTCGATCGTGCCTTCGACGTGAACGACATCGGAGTCGTCGAACCCGCGCACGACCTGCGCGATCGCGTCGGCCTCGCGGATGTTGGCGAGGAACTTGTTGCCCAGCCCCTCACCCTCCGAAGCGCCGCGCACGATGCCGGCGATGTCGACGAACGACACGGTCGCGGGCAGGATGCGCTCGGAGCCGAAGATACCCGCGAGGGTCTCGAGCCGCGGGTCGGGCAGGTTCACCACGCCGATGTTCGGCTCGATCGTCGCGAACGGGTAGTTCGCCGCGAGCACCTGGTTCTTGGTCAGGGCGTTGAAGAGGGTGGACTTGCCGACGTTGGGCAGGCCGACGATGCCGATAGTGAGAGCCACGGGCGTCCATCGTACCCGGCGGCGGCCCGGGGGCTGCTGTGCGACGGATGTCGGGACCGACGCATAGGGTTCGAGCGTGACCGTTCCGGCCCTCAACGTCCTCGAGCGCGGCGCCGGGCTGCCCCTGCTCGCCCTGCACGGCTTCCCCGTCGACCATCGCCTCATGAGCGGATGCCTCGAGCCCCTGTTCGGCCCCGACGAGCCGATCCGGCGCGTCTACCCCGACCTTCCGGGGCTCGGCGCCTCCCCGGGCGACGGCATCTCCAGCACGCGCGACGTGCTCGACCGGGTCGACGCGTTCATCGACGAGGCGATCGGCGACGAGCCGTTCCTGCTCGTCGGCGAGTCGTACGGCGGCTACCTCTCGCGCGCGCTCGTGCAACGGCGGCGGGCGCAGGTGCTCGGACTCGCGCTCATCTGCCCGATGGTCGTCGCCGACGCGTCCGCCCGGCGCGTCCCGGCGCGCGCGGTGCGCCGCCCCGACCCCGAGCTGATCGCACGCCTCGATCCCGTCGAGGCCGCCGAGTTCACCGACATCGCGGTGGTCGAGTCGACCGAGGCGCTCGAGCGCTTCCGCACCGAGGTCGCACCGGGCCTGGAGGCGGGCGACCCCGTCGCCATCACGCGGATCCGCGGCGAGTACGGGCTCGAGGAGCCGATCGAGCGCGGCGACCCGTTCACGGCGCCCACGCTGATCATCGCCGGTCGGCAGGACTGGGTCGTGGGCTATCGCGACCAATGGCGCCTCGTGGAGCGCTACCCCACCGCGACCTTCGCCGTGCTCGACGTCGCCGGCCACAACCTGCAGTTCGAGCGACCCGAGCTATTCGGGGCGCTTCTTCGCGATTGGCTCGATCGGGTCGCCGGAGAGCCCAGGCGCTGAGCCGCGTCGCTGGTGCAGCGTGAGGTACACGCCCGCGATCACGATCGCGCCGCCGATCACGGCGGGCAGCTCGAGCGTGGCGCCGAACGCGAGCGCGATGACCACGGTGAACACGGGCAGCAGGTTGAGGAAGATGCCCGCCCGTGACGGACCGACCTTCGACGCGCCGATGTTCCAGAGCGCGTAGCCGGCCATCGAGGGGAACACCACGATGTACGCCAGTCCGAGCGCGCCGCCGGGCGACGACGGCAGCGAGACGCCCGTGAACGCGATGAGCGGCAGCATGGTGACGACGGCGAAGACCGCCTGCACCGAGGTCGCGGTGATGGGCGGCGTCACGAGGCGCCGCGAGATGAGCGAGTACACCGTCCACGCGAGCACCGAGCCGATGACGAGCAGGTCGCCGACGCCGAAGCCCTGCTCGACGAGCTGCACGACGTCGCCGCCGGTGAGCACGACGGTCACGCCGACGAAGGCGACGACGATGCCGAGCACCTGCACCCGGTTCAGCCGCTCGTGCAGGAAGATCGCCGCGGCGAGCGCGATCGTGGCCGGGTTGATGGCGCTGATGACCGCGGCGTTCACTGCCCCCGTGAGGCCCAGCGCGGCGTAGAGCAGCAGCGTGTAGCCGGTCAGGCCGAGCACCGACTGCAGCAGGTGCAGCTTCCACTCGCGCCACGCCTCGCGCCAGTTCGGACGCTCGATGAGCCACGCCAGGGCGAGCAGCGGCAGCACCGCGAACGCCCACCGGAAGAACGTCAGCGAGATCGGCGAGATCTCCCGCGTGACCATCTCGCCGAACACGTAGTTGCCGGCCCAGAAGAGGTTCGCGAGCGCCAAGAAGAGGTACATCCGCCCGCGTTCCACCCGAACAGCGTACGTCGCGTCTGGGGGTGGTTCCGACCGCGGTCCTGTGCACGGATGCCGCGGCCGGATGCCCCGACACGAAGCGCACGCTCAGGGCGGTCCCTCCGCGGCATCCGGGGTGCCACTGAACGTGCCCGCAGACGCTGGTGGGCGGAGTCCCCGCGGTCGTATGCTGCGCCTGAGGGTGAAGTCGAGCACCGCTCATGTTCGTCGGCGGTGCGACGAGTCGAGGGGGAATCGGCCATGTACGCCACGTGCAGGCGGATCGGCGGGTGCGCAATTCAGGTCCCGACGCGGCGTGTCGGTGCGACACGCCGGACTCTCGCGCCGCGACACGCCTCCGCACCTGAATTGCACATGGTGGCGGGGGCCTCGGCGAACGTTGTCGTCGGATGCCTCGGGCGGAGGCCCGGGCCATGATGCCGCCGTCGGCGGTGCTCGGTGCGCGCGGCGCGATCCGCGTCGTCGCCGCGGCGGACGCCGTCGACTGGACGCCGCCCTCGTCGGGACGCGTGCTCGCCCGCGCCGACCTCGTCGGCACCGGCGGCGGGCCGCCCGCCATCGTGCTCTCGCTCGCCGACGACGTCGACCCGCGGCGCGTCATCGTGTTCGTGCAGGTCGAGGACCTGCTCTGCACCTTCCGGCCGAGGGGCGACGACCCCGACGCGCTCGAGGTCGTGCTGCCGTTCGGCATCGGTCCGCGACGCGGGATCGTGGTCGTGGTCGAGTGCGAGACCGAGGCCGAGGCCGAGGAGCTCGCCCGCGCCTACGCCGCCGAGCGCCTCGAGGCCGCCGCGCCCGAGGCGCCGCGCGGCGCCGAGCCGCCCGAGGAAGCCGCAGAACCCGGCGCCGAGGCACCGCCGCCACCGACTCGCTCCGCGCCGCCCCCCACACGCTCCGCGCCGCCCCCGCCGGCACCGTCATTCCCGATGCCGACGGCGCCGCCACCGGCCTCGATGCCCGCGCCGAGTGCGCCGCCGCCACCGCCGGCACCGCCTCCCCCGCCGCCGCCGCCGCCACCATCGATGCCCGCACCCGGTGCGCCGCCGCCGCCCGCCGCCGAGCCGCCGCCCATGCGCGGCGCGCCCGCGCCCGGGCCGGTCACGCCCGTCCCCTCCCCGGTCTCGCCGGACGACGGCCTCGGCGCCGGTCCCGAGCTCGGCCCCGAGGATTCGCTCGGCGTCGGGGGCGCCGGCGATGAGCCCATCGAGCGCCGGGTCCTCGCGCACGTGCACGCCGAGATGCCCCGCCGCGTCGTCGTCGACGAGGTCACGGAGGTGCGGTTCCGCCTGAGCCGACAGCGGCTCGAGGCATCCGCGGGCACGACGCACGCCGAGCAGGGGATCATGGTCGACCCGCGACGCGATGTCACCGTGACGATCGCGCTGCGAGGGTTCCGGCTCGTGGCGGGCGAGCCCGAGACCGTCGCCGCACGACTGCCGGAGTCCGACGCGGAGGTCGCGGAGCACGTGTTCCACGTCGTCGGGCCGATCCCGGGCAGCGGCGAGGTGTCGCTCGTCGTGCGCCAGGACGCCGACCTGCCGCTCGCCACGCTCCGCCTCACCGCGGAGATCATCGCGGCCGGCGTGCGCGCCGCGGTCGAGCCGACGCGGGTGACCGCCGACGTCATCGAGCCGGATCCCGAGCTCCTGGTGCTGCCGAGCATCCGCATCGACGAGTCGATCGTCGGCACCGAGTCGGTGCTGCGGATCCGCGTGACGGTCGGCTCGGACTCCGCGGAATGCACGACGCCGCTCGACGACAAGGCCGCGTTCATCTCGCGCACGTACGACAAGGTCGGCGGCATCCGTGCCGAGCTCGCCGAGATCACCGATCGCGACAAGCGCGCCCGCCGAGGCCTCTGGCGCCTGCGCAAGCTCGGCATGGGACTCGCGGATCGCCTCTTCAGCGGACCGGTACGGGAGCTCCTCTGGAACTCCCAGGACGAGCTCGACGGCCTCATCGTGCAGACCGCGGGCGAGCTCGACATCCCGTGGGAGATCGTGCATCTGGTGCCGCCGAAGGACCCGACCACGGCGAAGCAGCCGGAGGATGACCTGATCCCGCGGTTCCTCAGCACCTACGGACTCACCCGCTGGGTGTACGACACCGCGCACCCGATCGACCTCACCGTGACGCCCGCGGGCGTGCGCTTCGTCTGCCCCGAGTACGCCGACCAGCACCTGCGCCTGACGCACACCGCGGAGGAGCGGCGGTTCCTCGAGGACCGGTTCGCGGCGACGACCATCGACCCCGACGACGCCGACGGCATCACCGGGCTCATGCAGCAGGGCTTCGACCTGCTGCACTTCGCCGGGCACGGACGCTGGAGCGCGGCATCCCCGCAGGTGCAGGAGCTCCTGCTGGCGGCGTTCAGCGAGACGGAGGACGTGCCGCTCGCGCGGTACTCCGACGGCGAGCTGCGTCGCGACCTGCCCGACCGCGGACGCCTCGACGATGCGGACACGGGACCGTTCGTGTTCCTCAACGCGTGCGACATCGGCCGCCTGCCGGCGGGTCCGACCGCCCTCGGCGGATTCCCCGAGGCGTTCCTCCGCGGCGGCGCGGCCGCGTTCGTCGGATGCTCATGGGCCGTCGGCGACGAGCCGGCCTCGACCTTCGTCGAGGCGTTCTACGTGGGTCTCGCCGACGGGGAGCTCACGATCGCAGAGGCGGCCCGCGAGGCCCGGCGCGCCGCGCACGAGGACGCCGACCTCTCGGAGCTCGCCTACGCCGTGTACGCCCACCCGCGCGCCCGCATGCACGTCGACCGGCCCGCAGCACCCGCAGCACCCGACCAGCCCGCGGCACCCGACCAGCCAGACCAGCCCGCAGCACTCGACCAGCCAGATCAGCCCGCACCGCCCGCACCGCCCGACCCGCTCGACCAGCCCATCCCGGAAGGACCGCAGCCATGAACGCCGTACGCCCGCCGAGCCCGTCCGCTCCCCCGTCGCCGCCCACCGCCGCGGCACCGGCCGCCCCGCGCGGCGGACCCGACCTCTCGGCGGCCGAGCTCGCCGACCTCCGGCCGCACGTGATCACGCTCGAGGACGGGAAGCTCGCCACCGGCGCCCCCTCCGAGCCGCGGGACGTGGGCGCCTACCGCACCACGACGGGCGACATCGACGCGCTCTTCGAGACGCACCTGCCGGCCTTCGTCGCCGCGCACGCGCCCGGCCCGGTGCCGGTCGTGCTCTACGCGCACGGCGGGCTCGTCGACAAGGCGTCGGGCTTCGGGATCGCTCAGCAGCAGGTGGCGTGGTGGAAGGAGAACGGCGTCTACCCGATCCACTTCGTGTGGGAGACGGGCCTCGGCACGGCGCTCTGGGACGCGCTGCGGCGCTGGGCGTCGGGCGGCCGCCGCGGCTGGGTCGACGAGGCGAAGGACACGTTCCTCGAGGTCGCGGCGCGGCTGCTCGGCGGCGGCGGGATCTGGAACGACATGAAGATCGATGCCGCCGCGGCATCCGTGAAGGGCGGCGGCGGGCACTACTTCGTGCGCGCACTCGCGAAGTTCATGGCCGACCACCCCAACGAGATCGAGGTGCACGCGGTCGGCCACAGCGCGGGCTCGATCTTCCACTCGCACCTGCTCGACGCGGCGCTCGCGGCGGACGTCCCCGAGATCGCGTCGCTCAACCTGCTCGCCCCGGCCGTGCGCGTCGACACGTTCTCGAAGCTCGTGATGCCGCACGCGCGCAGCGGCAAGATCGCGCGCGTCGCGATCTTCACGATGGATGACGAGGCCGAGCGTGCCGACACGTGCCTGCGGATCTACAACAAGTCGCTGCTCTACCTCGTGTCGGCGTCGTTCGAGCCGCAGAAGGCGACGCCGATCCTCGGCATGGCGAAGTTCCTCACGCGCGACGCCGAGCTCGCCGACTTCTTCACCGGTGCCTCTGCCGACGGCGAACTCGTGCTCGCCCCGAACGCGGTGGGCGTGCGCACGGCGAGCGCCGCGACCTCGCACGGCGACTTCGACAACGACGGGCCCACCATGGAGAGCGTCGCCCGGCGCGTGGCGGGCGTGGCGACGGTCACGTCGTTCCCGAGGAAGTCGCGCGAGGTGGCGCCGTGGCCCGAGTACGAGGACGTGCCCGCGGCAGCAGGCTCGCGGTCCGCAGCGGGCGCGGTCGCAGGGGCCGCAGGGGCGGCGGATGCCGCGCCGGGCGCCGGCGCACGCCGGGCGCTCTGCATCGGCGTCGACGCCTACCCCGACGAGGGCGACCGCCTGAAGGGCTGCGTCGCCGACGAGCGCGCCTGGGCCGAAGCCCTGCGCGCCGCGCAGTTCGAGGTCACCGAGCTGACGGATGCCGCGGCCAGCCGCGACGCGATCCTGCGCGGCATCCTCGAGCTCGTCAGCCAGGCCGCGCCGGGCGACGTGCTCGCGGTGCAGTACTCGGGACACGGCACGTTCGTGCCCGACCTCGACGCCGACGAGGACGACGGCGACGTCGCCAAGGACGAGGCGCTCTGCCCCGTGGACTTCCGCAAGCAGGGCCGGCTCATCATCGACGACGACCTCGCCCGCATCTGGGACGTCATCCCCGAGGGCGTCGCGCTCACGGCGTTCTTCGACAGCTGTCACTCGGGCTCGGCGAACCGTGCGCCGCGCGTCGACCTCACGCCCGTCGGCGACTCGCTGCCGCGCGCCGTGGTGCTCACGCGCGAGGACGAGGAGGCGTACCGCGCCGACCGCGGGGTCGCGCCGGTGTCCGACGAGGCCGACCCGGTGCGGGATGCCGCGATCGCGAGCGTGCTCGCGTCCGAGGTGGTCGCGCCGGCCGCTCCGAGGGCCGCGGGGGTGCGCCGCGAGGTGCTGTTCAGCGCCTGCAAGGCCACCGAGGTGGCGTGGGAGTCGGGCGGCCACGGCGACTTCACGCGCACGGCCATCCCGCTGCTGACGACCGGCGTCGGCTCGGTCTCGAACCGGGACTTCGTGCGGCAGGTCGTCGAGCAGTTCGGGCCGAACCGCCGGCAGACGCCCGAGTTCCATGGCGAGGAGGTGCTCGGCGGGCGGATCCTGCTCGGCACGGCGAGCGCGTCGGCCGTCGCCGGCGACGGCGCGGGGACGGTCGGGACCGGTGCGGTGACGCCGGTCGGACCCGGCGCGCGCACCGACGCCGGCGCGGCATCCGATCGGCAGCGCGACGCCGTCGTCGCGATCCTGCGCGCGACGGCCGACCTGCTGGACGCGTGAGGCGACCGGCGGGCGCGCCTGGAAGCCGGCCGCGCGAGTTCAGCGCAGCCGCGCGCGGAAGCAGCGCGTCACGTAGGGCACGGCGAGCTCCTCCGCGCCCGCGAGGTCGGGATGCGTGTCGAGCAGCGTCTCGAGCGCGGCGATGGTCGACGCCTGCTCCTCGGGCGGGGCCGTGATGAAGTAGCTGCGCGAGCGCACGAGGTCGAGGAAGCGCACTCGCGACATCGGCTCGCGCCACTCGACCGTGTGCTCCTCGATAGGACCGAACGGCGACCCGATGCGCACGTAGCTCTCGAACGTGGCGCTCGCGTCGTGCCGCTCGTGCATGATCTCGCCGGACTCGCGCAGCCAGTCCGCGCTCGTGTCGCGGCTGTTCCAGACCAGTCCGAGCACGCCGCCCGGACGCAGCACGCGCGCGATCTCGGGAACCGCGCGCTCGGGCACGAACCAGTGCCACGCCTGGCCGGCCACGACGGCGTCGACCGAGCCGTCCTCGATCGGGATGTCCTCGGCAGTGCCGAGGATGCGCGGCACCCCGGGCACCGCGACCTCGAGCTCCTCGAGCATCTCCTCGACGGGGTCGACGGCGATCACGTCGCGGTCGAGCTCGATGAGCGCCTCGGTGAGCTTTCCCGTTCCGGCCCCGAGGTCGAGCACGCGCTGCGCGTCGCCGATGAGCCAGGCGACCGCATCGACCGGGTAGCCCGGGCGCGACGCGTGGTACACGGATGCCGCGGCGCCGAACGAGCGCGCCGTGCGCATCGTCGCGGGGTCGTTCGGGTCGACGACGAGGCCGTCGGGGCGCTCGGGACCGGTCGATTCGGGGACGTCGCTCACGGCTCGCTCACCCCGTGATGACCATTCGCTCGATCGCCGCGCCGCCGGGTGCGAGCCGGAAGATGAACGTCGACGGCCCGTTGAACCCGTCGCCCCCGACGTCGGCCGCGACGATCACCTCGTCGCCGGCCTCGCGGACGTCGCCGACGTCGAAGGTCTGGTGCACGCCGATCGACTCGCGACGGCTCCAGCCCGCGATCTCCTCGCGGCCGCGGAACTCGCGCCCCCAGTCGTCGATGACGCCGTCGTCGGCGAACGCGGCGACGAACCGGTCGAGGTCGCCGGCGTTGGTGGCGTCGAACGCCTCGGCAACCGGTGCGGGCAACTCGGTCATCCGGTCTCCTCACCCTCGCGGCGCCCGTCGGCTCGGCGCTCCCGCAGCCATTCCACGCCCTGCCCGCGGCATCCGTCAACCGTCGGATGCGGCGCCGACGCGGCATCCGCAGCCCGATCGCCGACGCGCCACACGACGCGCCCGGCCGTGTCGGAACCGCGTGCGACGATGCACGCGTGCCAGTGGACTTCACCGCGATCGACTTCGAAACCGCCAATCCGTCGAGCGCGTCGGCCTGCTCGGTCGGCCTCGTGAAGGTCCGCGACGGGCGGGTCGTCGACCGGGTGCACTGGTACATCCGGCCGCCGTTCCCGCACGACGAGTTCTCGGAGTGGAACGTGCGCATCCACGGCATCACGCGCGACATGGTCGACGACGCGCCAGGCTGGCCCGTGCACCTGCCCGCGCTGCGGGAGTTCGCCGGGAGCGACGTGCTCGTCGCCCACAACGCCGGGTTCGACATGGGCGTCATCGCCAAGACCTCGACCGCGTTCGGCCTCGAGGTCCCCGACTTCCGCTACCTCTGCAGCCTGCAGGTGGCGCGCCGCACGTACCACCTCGAGTCGTACCGCCTGCCGTCGGCGGCGATGGCCGCCGGGTTCGAGGACTTCTCGCACCACGACGCGCTGGCCGACGCCGAGGCGTGCGCGGCGATCATCGTGCACGCGGCGAAGCGCCACGAGGCCGACGACGTCGAACGGCTGGCGCACCTCACGCGGGTGCCGCTCGGCGCGATCGGGTCGGTCGCCACGCAGGCGCAGCAGTCGGCGCAGGGGCCGATGGCCCTGCAGTAGGCGCGCTGCGCCAGTCCCCGGTCGTCGAGTAGCGCCGGCCGCAGGCCGACGCGTATCGAGACGCCTCCCCGCGCCAGTTCGACGCTCCCCGCGCCAGTCGGAGCGGTGCGCGGGCCGCTGAAGTGGCGCAACGGCGCGAGCCCTCGGTCGTCGAGCAGCGCAAGCCGCAGGCCGACCCCCTCCGGTCGTCGAGTAGCGCCGGCCGCAGGCCGACGCGTATCGAGACGCCACTCGCGACCTCCGATCCCCGCCCGGCCGAGCCGCCTCGCGAGCGATGTCGGACGCCGCTGCCACACTCGGGGACATGGAGATCCTGCTGCTCGTCATCGGCCTCGTCCTCGGCGTCGCGCTCGGCGCGCTCGGTGCATGGTTCGTGGCCGCGCGCCGAATCGCGGGGGCCGGCGACCCGGTCGTCGTCGAGGACCCGGCGCTCATCGAGGCGCGTCACCAGGCGCAGATCGCCGAGGTCCGCGCCGGCGAGGAGGCGGCCAAGTCCCTCCTCCGCGAGGAGCTCGCCGCGACCGCGGCCACGGCCGAGGCGCTCCGCGAGCAGATCCTCACGGCCCAGCACCAGCACCGCGAGCTCGTCGAGCAGCACCGCGCCGAGCAGCAGGCCCGCGAGGCGCGCGAGCAGGCCGAGAGCCGCGTCCTGACGGCGCTCGCGCCCGTCAAGCAGTCGCTCACCGAGATGCAGTCGAAGGTGACGCAGCTCGAGACCCAGCGCCACCAGCAGCACGGCGAGCTCGCCCAGCAGCTCAAGTCCGCGGCCGAGTCCGAGGAGCGGCTGCGCTCCACCGCTGAGGCGCTCGCGTCCGCGCTCCGCTCGAACAGCACCCGCGGCGTCTGGGGCGAGACCCAGCTGCGCAGCGTGGTCGAGGCCGCCGGCCTCATCGAGCGCGTCGACTTCGACCTGCAGTCGAGCATCTCGAGCGACTCCGGCGCAGGCCGTCCCGACATGGTGGTGCGCCTGCCCGGCGGCAAGTCGATCGCCGTCGACGCGAAGGTGCCATTCTCGGCCTACCTCGAGGCGAGCCAGATCCCCGCCACGGCGGTCGGCGCCGACGCGGCCCGGCGCGCCGAGTTCATGAAGCAGCACGTGCAGGCCGTGCGCGCGCACATCACGGCGCTCGGCTCGAAGGGCTACTGGAACGGCCTCGACGCCTCGCCCGAGCTCGTCATCGCGTTCATCCCGAGCGAGTCGCTCGTCTCGGCCGCGCTCGAGGCCGACCCGAGCATCATGGAGTTCGCGTTCGCGAAGCGCGTGGCGCTGGCGTCGCCCGTGACCCTCTGGTCGGTCCTGAAGACCGTGGCGTTCTCGTGGCAGCAGGACGTGCTGACCAACGAGGCGAAGACGCTCTTCGATCTCAGCCGCGAGCTGTACTCGCGCCTCGCCACCACGGCGTCCCACATCGAGAAGCTCGGCCGCACGATCGAGCGCAGCGTGAAGGACTACAACGCGTTCGTCGGCTCCCTCGAGCGCCAGGTGCTGCCGACCGCGCGCAAGCTCGGGGCCCTCGACGAGTCGAAGATCCTCGCGCCGCTGCAGGGCATCGAGGAGGCGCCGCGCGAGCTCACCGCCTACGAGCTGGTCGCGGGCACGGGCGCCGACCTCGACCCCGAGCTGCGTCGCCAGATCGAGTCGGGCGACGCTTCGCACAAGGGGTGACGCGCGCGCCGTCGCCGCCCGAGCGCGAGGGCGTCAGGTCGACGCCAGCGGCCAGCGCGCGCCGTCGCCGCCCGAGCGCGAGGGCGTCAGGTCGACGGGGCGGCCAGGGCGCGCGAACAACTCGGCGTTCAGCCCTCGATGACGCTGATGACGTTCCCGGCGGGGTCCGTGAACCAGGCGATGTTCGGCCCGGGATTCTCGTCCGAGCTGCGCGAGATCCCGCGTTCGTCGGTGCCGAAGTCCTGGTCGCCCGAGTAGATCTTCGTCACGACGCCGGCCTCGTTGAGCTCGTCGACCGCGCGGTCGATGTCCTCGACGATGAGGTTCAGGATCGTGAACGTCGCCGGCTCGTGGTTGTCCTTCGGGTAGACGAAGACGGTCTGGCCCGATGGCAGCGTGATGTTCAGGGAGCCCATCTGCCCGTCCTCGATGCGCAGCCCGAGCTTCGTCCCGTAGAACTCGCGCACCGCACCGAGGTCGTCGACGCTGAATCCCGGGAATGCATCCTTGATCGTGACCACGTGGGTCCTCCTCCGTACTCGTGATGCCGGGTCGGCACGAGCCACGCTTCCACACGTCCGCTTCGTCGTCGAGGGGTTGTCGCGGCGAGCTGCGAGCGGCCTATCCGGGCTCGAGGTCGGGGTCGGCGCGTCGGGTCGGCTCGTGCCGGTGGTGCGGCTCGTCGACGGGCGGGGCGAAGCCGGCGGCCGCCTCGGCACCCGTCACGACGTCCTCGTCGGGGTGCCCGTCGAGCGGGTGCGCCAGCTCATCACGGCCGAGCCGGGCGAACGCGAGCGTCGCGAGCGCGAGCAGCGGCGGAATGACGCCCGCGATGAGGAACGCCGGGGCGAGCCCGATCCACTCGCCGACCGGGCCAGCCACGGCCATCGAGATCGGCATGAGCGCGAGCGACACGAAGAAGTCCAGGCTCGAGACGCGGCCGAGCATCGAGGGCGGCACGCGCCGCTGCAGCAGCGTGCCCCACACCACCTGCGCACCGTCGAAGAGGACGCCGCAGATGAACACGGCCACGACCATGACCCAGAGCCACGAGGTGTACCCGATGATCGCGAGCGGGAGGCATCCGAAGCCCCAGGCCAGGATCATGAGCGTGAGGTACCGCCGCGGCAGCTTCATCGAGGCGACCGCGAGCGACCCGACCGCGCCGCCGACGCCGAAGCCCGCGAGTGCGAGCGCGTACGCCCCCGCGCCGCCGCCCGTCTGGTCCTTGACGGCGAACGGCAGCAGCACCTCGATCGGGCCCATGATGAGGAACACGAGGATGATCGAGAACGCGAGCGTCGCGAACAGCCAGCGCGTGCGCAGCAGGTAGGCGAAGCCGTCGCGCAGGTCGATGAACGACTGCCGCACGGGGTGCACGTCGAGCGAGTCGAGGTCGCGCCGCACCGGGGTCGTGCGCATGAAGCCGAGCACGGCGGCGGCCGCGACCTGCAGCACCGCCACGACCGCGAACGCGAGCCACGGACCCTGCAGCGCGATGCATGCGCTCGCGAGCGCCGGACCGGCCGCCTGCATCACGGCCGGACGCAGCACGCCCTCGATGCCGTTCGCCGCGAGGAGCCGGTCGGCCGGCAGGATCGCCGGCAGCCACGCCGAGTACGCGGGATAGAAGAACCCGTCGGCCAGGCCGAGCACGAACGAGATGACGGCGACGTGCCAGACCTCGATGACCCCGGTCGCGGCGAGCACCGCGGCGGTCGCGAACCCGACGCCGCGCACGACCTCGACCGTGAGCAGGATGCGCCGCTGCGGGATGCGGTCGGCGGCGACCCCGCCGAACAGCACGGCGATGACGAGTCCGAGGCTCGACCCGACCGCGACGAACGACAGGTCGACCGGCGATCCGCCGAGCTCGACGACCTGCCACACGGCCGCGACGATCCATGCGCCGGCCGACAGCAGCGACGCCGCCAGCGCGACGGTGAGCAGCCGGTACTGGCCCGAGGTGAACGGGCGCAGCGCGCGCGGCAGCCTCGTCCCGTCGCTCATCCGGCCATTCTCGCGAATTCCACGGACATCCGCCCGTGGAATCGCGTCATCGGTCGGCTTCGTCGAGCCACTTCTCCACGAGGTGGTCGGCCACGACGCGGCGGATGGTCCCCGACTTGCCGCGCAGCACGATCGACTCGGTGCGGATGATCGGGCCCTTCTTGCGCACGCCGTCGACGAGTTCGCCGTCGGTCACGCCGGTGGCCACGAAGAAGGTGTTGTCGCTGCGCACGAGGTCATCGAGCTCGTAGACCTGGTCGCAGTCGAGTCCCGCCGCCTCGCCGCGGGCACGCTCGGCGTCGTCCTTCGGCGCGAGCCGGCCCTGCATGAAGCCGCCGAGCGCCTTGATCGCGCACGCGGTGGTGATGCCCTCGGGGCTGCCGCCGATGCCGACGCACATGTCGATGCGCGACTCGTAACGCGCCGCGTTGATGCCGCCGGCCACGTCGCCGTCGCTGATGAGGCGCGTGCCGGCGCCGACCGCGCGGATGTCGGCGATGAGCTGCTCGTGTCGCGGGCGGTTGAGCACCGCGACCCGGAGCTCGCCGACGTCCTTGCCCTTGGCGGCCGCGAGCGCGCGCAGGTTCTCGCCGATGGGCTTGCGGATGTCGACGACGCCGATGCCGGAGGCATCCGTGACGATCTTGTCCATGTAGAAGACGGAGGACGCGTCGAGCATCGTGCCGCGGTCGGCGACGGCGATGACCGACAGGGCGTTCTGACGCCCGGCGGCGGTGAGCGAGGTGCCGTCGATCGGGTCGACCGCGATGTCGCAGGCGGGGCCGCGGCCGTTGCCGACGCGCTCGCCGTTGAAGAGCATGGGCGCCTCGTCCTTCTCGCCCTCGCCGATGACCACGACGCCGTCGAAGTTCACCGTGCCGAGGAAGGCCCGCATGGCGTCGACCGCGGCACCGTCGGCGGCGAGCTTGTCGCCGCGCCCGATCCACGGGTACGAGCGGATCGCAGCGGCCTCGGTCGCGCGCACGAGCTCGAGCGCGATGTTGCGGTCGGGGTGCAGGTAGAGGCTGCTTTCGATGTCGGTGCTCACGATCGGAGGTCCTTCCCGGAGTGGTCGGTCGGAGGTCGGGGCCTGAGTGGCATCCGCGAACCGGTGCCGAGCCTGCTTTCGAGCTTAACGATTCCGAGGTTGGGAAAACGCATTCCGTGGCGTCGAGGACGTGAAAGTTCGTGCGTTCTTAACGATCAGCCGGAACCGCCTCACGAGACGACGCCCACGACCACTCCGTCGTCTCCCACGACCAGCTCCGACCACTGCGGCGAGCTCCGCGGCCCGACGTGCCACGACGCGACACGGATGCCGCGGGCCTCGCGCCGCGCCGCCTCGAGCACGCCGTCGGCGCCCGGCCGGCACGCCGTGACCGCGCTGAGGAACAGCCACGCCGGACCTCGGCAGAGGTCGTCGAGCGTGAACCGCGTTCCCGCCGTCCGCCCCGACGCCGCCAGCCGCTCCGCCTCCGCGGCGGACTGCGGCGCGTACGACGCGACCATGTCGGCCCCGAGCGCCCGGACCGCGGCGGCCGTGAGCAGCCCCTCGGGCGCTCCCCCGATGCCGGTCACCACGTCGAGGTCGGTGCCACGCTGCGCGGCCCGCAGCGATCGCTCGATGTCGCCGTGCTCGAACGGCACCACGGTCGCGCCGGCGGCTCGGGCGCGCGCGGCGACCTCCGCGTTCCGCGGCCGGTCCTGCACCGCGACGCGCACCTGCGCCGGCGCGACGCCGCGCACGTCGGCGAGGCGTCGTACGAGCCGTTCGATGGGGAGCCCCGCAGCATCCGGCAACCAGGTGACCTGCTTGGCGAGGTAGTGCGCCGGGCCGAGGTCGGCGAAGCCGTCGCGGCCGGTGACGGCGAGCACGGCCAGCGCCCCGTCGCGACCGGATGCCGCGAGCCTCGTGCCGTCGACCGGGTCGACAGCGAGGTCGAGCGCCGGCCCGCCCGTGCCGAACCGCTCGCCCGGTGCGAGCATCGGCGCCTCGTCCTTCTCGCCCTCCCCCGCGACGACGCGCCCGTCGACGGCGATCACGGCGAGTGCGGCGCGCAGCGCGCCCACCGCGGTGCCGTCGACCGCCATGCCGTCGCCCGAGCCGACGAGCGGCACGACGGATGCCGCGGCCGCCGCCGTGGCATCCCGCAGCGCATGCGCCAGCGCGTCGCCGAGCTCGTCGAGGGGCGTGGGGGCCGGGGAGGTCACCCGTCCATCCTGCCGGTCGCCGGCGACCTGAGCACTCCTCGTCACCTCGCTAGACTCGTCAACGAACCCCAACGTCACCTTCGAAGGAGCACCATGCCCATCGCAACCCCGGAGCAGTACGCCGAGATGCTCGACACCGCCAAGGCGAAGGGCTTCGCCTTCCCGGCGTTCAACGTCTCCTCCTCGCAGACGCTCAACGCGGTGCTGCAGGGTCTCACCGAGTCGGGCTCCGACGGCATCATCCAGGTGACGACGGGCGGCGCCGACTACTTCGCGGGCCACACGGTGAAGGCCCGTTCGACCGGCGCCCTCGCATTCGCGAGGTTCGCGCACGAGGTCGCGAAGTCCTACCCGATCACGGTCGCGCTGCACACCGACCACTGCCCGAAGAACGCGCTCGACGACTTCGTGTTCCCGCTCATCGCCGCCTCCGAGGAGGAGGTCAAGGCCGGACGCAACCCGATCTTCCAGTCCCACATGTGGGACGGCTCGGCGGTTCCGCTCGACGAGAACCTCGAGATCGCAAAGGAGATCCTCCCTCGCATGAAGGCGATCAACGCCGTGCTCGAGGTCGAGATCGGCGTCGTCGGCGGCGAGGAGGACGGGGTCAGCCACGAGATCAACGAGCACCTCTACACGACGCTCGACGACGCGATCAAGACGGTCGAGGCGCTCGGCCTCGGCGAGCAGGGCCGCTACATGGCCGCGCTCACGTTCGGCAACGTGCACGGCGTCTACGCGCCCGGCAACGTGAAGCTCCGACCCGAGCTCCTGAAGGACATCCAGGACGGCCTCGCCGCGAAGTACGGCACCGGCCCGAAGCCCCTCGACCTCGTCTTCCACGGCGGCTCGGGCTCGACCGACGAGGAGATCGCCGAGGCCGTGCGCAACGGCGTCGTGAAGATGAACATCGACACCGACACGCAGTACGCGTTCACGCGCTCGATCGCGGGGTACATGTTCGAGAACTACGACGGCGTGCTCAAGGTCGACGGCTCGGTGGGCAACAAGAAGCTCTACGACCCGCGCGCCTGGGGCAAGGTCGCCGAGTCGGCGATGGCCGTCCGCGTGGGCGAGTCCACTCGTCAGTTGGGCTCGGCCGGCAACTCGATCAGCGCGTAGGCAGACGGATGCCGCAGGACGAGGCCGCTCGGCCGACGAATCCCCCTTCCGATGAGGGGCGGCCCGTCGACCCGCGGCCTCGTCCGCGCTACGGCGAGTACGCCCCCGAAGGCTGGAGCTGGCAGCCGCCGCGGGAGGCGGCGTCCGCCGAGTCTCCGCCGTCGGCACCGGCGACACCCGCTGCCGCCCCCACGCCGGCGACGATTGCCGGCACCGGCGCGCACGCCCACCCGCTCGATCGCGGCTGGACCATCGCGCTCCTGGCGTTCGGCGTGTTGGGAGTCATCTACAACGTGCTGTCGCTCCTCACGATGCCGGATGCCGCGCTCTCCTCGGCGCAGCTGACCGCCGGTCTGCTCGGCACCGAGCCCCCGACGTCGTTCACGCCGGGTCCGATCGTGCCCGTCGCGATCGGGATCGGTGCCATCCTCCAGGTGACGCTGTGGATCGGGGCCCTGCTGTGGTCCCGTGCGCGCATGCGCGCCGGCCGGCTCGCGTGGTGGGTACCCGTCGTCGCCGGAGTCGTCGCATTCGCGGTCGTGATGGTCGTCGGCCTGATCGTGTTCGCGAGCGACCCGACCTTCTTCGAGTTCATGCGCAGGAGCAGCGCGCAGTAACGGCGGACGGGCCGAGCGCATCGCGCCGGCCCGTCCGTGGTCTCCACCCCGGGTCACCGCGCCAGCGCCGGAGCGCCCTCCCCGGCGTCCGTGGCCTCCTCGAGCGGCGCCGCGAACTGGGCCTCGTACAGCCGCGCGTACGCGCCGCTCGCGGCGAGCAGCTCCTGGTGGGAGCCCTGCTCCACGATCCGCCCCTCCTCCATCACGATGATGAGGTCGGCGTCGCGGATCGTCGAGAGCCGGTGCGCGATCACGAAGCTCGTGCGGTCGGCGCGGAGCGCGTTCATCGCGTGCTGCAGCAGCAGCTCGGTGCGGGTGTCGACCGAGCTCGTCGCCTCGTCGAGGATGAGCACCGACGGGCTCGCGAGGAATGCGCGCGCGATCGTGATGAGCTGCTTCTCGCCGGCCGACAGGTTCGACGCCTCGTCGTCGAGCCGCGTGTCGTAGCCGTCGGGCAGGCTCCGCACGAACCGGTCCACGTACGTCGCGCGGGCGGCCTCGAGGATCTCCTCCTCCGTCGCGCCCGGGCGCCCGTAGGCGATGTTCTCGCGGATCGTGCCGGCGAACAGCCACGTGTCCTGCAGCACCATGCCCATCCGCGAGCGGAGCTCGTCGCGCGTCATCCGCGTGACGTCGAGTCCGTCGAGCGTGATCCGGCCGGAGTCGAGCTCGTAGAAGCGCATGAGCAGGTTCACGAGCGTGGTCTTGCCCGCGCCCGTGGGTCCGACGATGGCGATGGACATGCCGGGCTCCGCCGTGAGCGAGAGGTGGTCGATGAGCGGCTTCTCGGGGTCGTAGCGGAACGACACGTCGTCGAAGACGAGGCGCCCGCTCGTCGCGGCCGGCCGTTCGGGCTTCGCCGGGTCGGCCGACTGCTCGTCGGCGTCGAGCAACTCGAAGACGCGCTCTGCGCTCGCGACGCCCGACTGGAGCAGGTTGGCCATCGAGCCGAGCTGCGCGAGCGGCTGCGTGAACTGGCGCGAGTACTGGATGAACGCCTGCACGTCGCCGAGCGAGATGGTGCCCGCCGCGACCATCAGGCCGCCCACGACGGCGATGCCGACGTAGACGAGGTTGCCGACGAACGTCATGGCGGGCATGATCAGGCCGCTCACGAACTGGGCGCCGAAGCTCTGCTGGTAGAGCTCCTCGTTCTTCTCGTCGAACCGGCGGCCGACCTCGGGACGGCGGCCGAACACGCGCACGAGGGCGTGGCCCGAGTAGGCCTCCTCCACCTGGGCGTTGAGCTCGCCGGTGTGCCGCCACTGCTTCACGAACAGCCCCTGCGAGCGCTTCGCGATGAGCGCCGTGATCACCAGCGTCAGCGGGATCGTGACGAGTGCGATGAGCGCGAGCACCGGCGAGATGATGAACATCATGACGAGCACGCCGACCACCGTGAGGAGCGAGGTGAGCAGCTGGCTCATGGTCTGCTGCAGCGTCTGCGAGATGTTGTCGATGTCGTTCGTCACCCGCGAGAGCAGCTCGCCTCGCGGCATCCGGTCGAAGTACGACAGCGGGAGGCGATGGATCTTCGCCTCGACGTCCTGGCGCAGCCGGTAGACGGTGCGCTGGGTGACGCCGTTCAGCACGTAGCCCTGGGCCCACGCGAACAGTGCGGCGAGCACGTAGAGCAGGAGCACCCACGCGAGCACCGTGGCGAGCGCGGTGAAGTCGATGCCCTGTCCGGGCACGAGGTGCATCGAGGCGACCATGTCGGCCTGCTGGTCGTTGCCCTGCGCGCGGAGCGCGGCCACGACCTGCTCCTGCGTGGCGCCGGCGGGCATCTGCGATGAGATGAAGCCCTCGAAGATGAGGTTCGTGCCCTCGCCGAGGATCTTCGGCCCGAGGACCGAGAACGTGACGCTCACGACCCCGAGCAGGATCACGAGCACGACGAGCGCGCGCTCGGGACGGAGCCGGCCGAGCAGTCGCTTGGCGCTCGGCCAGAAGTCCATCGACTTCTCGCCGGGCATCGCCATCATGCCCATGGGGCCGCCGCCCATCGGCCCGCGCCGCATGGGCGGCCGCGGCGGAGCCTGCGTCTCCTGTCGCTCGTCGGTCATGCCGCCGCCTCCTCCGCGCTCAGCTGGCTCTCCACGATCTCGGCATAGGTCGGCGAGGTCTCCAGCAGCTCCTCGTGCGTGCCGCGTGCGACGATGCGTCCGTCGTCGACGACGAGGATCTGGTCGGCGCCGACGATCGTCGCGACGCGCTGGGCGACGACGAGCATCGTGGCGCCGGCCTCGGCTCGTGCGAGCGCGGACCGCAATCGCGCGTCGGTCGCCGTGTCGAGCGCCGAGAACGAGTCGTCGAACAGCAGGATCGGCGGCCTGCGCACGAGCGCCCGCGCGATCGAGAGGCGCTGCCGCTGGCCGCCCGACACGTTGGTGCCGCCCTGTGCGACGGATGCCTCGAGCCCCTCTGGCATGGCCTCGACGAAGTCGCGCGCCTGCGCGGTCTCGAGCACGGCCCAGAGCTCGTCGTCGGTCGCGTCGGGATCGCCGTAGCGGAGCGTGGATGCGACCGTGCCGGCGAAGAGGTAGGGCTTCTGCGGCACGAGCCCGAACTGGGCGTTGAGCACGTCGGAGTCGAGCTCGCGCACGTCGACGCCGCCGACGAGCACGCTGCCGCTCGTCACGTCGAAGAGGCGCGCCGCGAGGTTGACGATCGTGGTCTTGCCGGCGCCCGTCGCGCCGATCACCGCCGTGACCCTGCCCGGTTCGGCGACGAAGCTGACGTCCTTGAGCACCGGATCCTCGGCACCGGGGTAGGCGAACGTCACGTGCCGGAACTCGAGGGTGCCGGGCTCCGTCAACTCGGTCGTGCCGCCGATCGGCTCGACGACCGACGGCTCGGTCCCCAGCACCTCGCCGATCCGGCCTGCGGAGACCACGGCACGCGGCAGCAGGAACGCGATCATCGTCGCCATCATGACCGCGATGAGGATCTGGATCAGGTAGCTGAGGAACGCGATGAGCGAGCCGATCTGCAGCGAGCCGTCCTCGACGCGGAAGGCGCCGAACCAGAGCACCGCGACGCTCGACACGTTGAGCACGAGCAGCACGATCGGGAAGACGAGCGCGAAGAGCCGGCCGGCGCGCAGTGCGGTGTCGGTGAGCGCGTCGTTCGCCTGCTCGAACCGGTCGTCCTCGACCTGCTCGCGCACGAAGGCGCGGATGACGCGGATGCCGGTGAGCTGCTCGCGCAGCACCCGGTTCACGCCGTCGATCCGCTTCTGCATCGACTGGAACAGCGGCACCATGCGGCTGAGGATGATGCCCAGGACGAGGAGCAGCACCGGCACGGCGACCACCATGATCCACGACAGCGTGAGGTCCTCGCGGAGCGCGAAGATGACGCCGCCGATGGCGAGGATCGGCGCCGACACGAGCACCGTGCACGACATGAGCACGAGCATCTGCACCTGCTGCACGTCGTTCGTCGACCGGGTGATGAGGCTCGGCGCGCCGAAGCGCGACACCTCCTGCTCCGAGAAGTCGCCGACGCGGCGGAACACCGAGCGGCGCACGTCGCGGCCGAACGCCATGGCCGCCTTGGCGCCGAACCAGACCGCGGCGATCGCGCAGGCGATCTGCACCAGCGTCACGCCGAGCATGACACCGCCGATCGAGAGGATGACGCCCATGTCGCCCTTGGCGACGCCGTCGTCGATGATGTCGGCGTTCAGCGTGGGCAGGTAGAGCGAGGCCATCGACTGGGCGAACTGGAACACCACCACCCCGATCAACAGGCCCCAGTACGGCCGCAGGTGCTGGACGAGGAGTCGCATCAGCATGGGTCGGATCCCTTCTCGATGCCGTGGACGACGAGGTGCGCGAGCTCGGCGGAGTCGAGGCTGCCGGGCAGGTCGTTGAGGTGCGGTATCGCCGACGCGAAGGCGACGAGCCGGACGAACGCGAACACGCCGGCGGGCGGCACGCGCAGGCGTTCGAGCTCGGGTGCGAGCAGCTGCTCGAAGATCGACACGATCACCGCCGGGTCCGCGGATGCCGGGGGCCGCGGACGACCGCCCAGCGAGGCGAAGACCCCGAAGATGCCCGTGAACCGGTCGTGGAAGCGGTCGATGATGAGCCGGACCTTGAGCTCGAGCGGCAGCGACGCGTCGATCGACCGGAGCGCGGCCCGGAACGGCTCGGGGTCGAGGAACTCCTCGACGGCGGCGTCGATGATCGCCTCCTTGTCGTCGAACACCCGGAAGAGGGTGCCCTCGGCGACGCCGGCCGCCTCGGCGATCTGGCGCGTCGTCACGTCGCGGCCGTACGCGACGATGAGCGGCACGGTGGCGCGGGCGATGGCGCGGCGGCGCTCCTCGACGGGAAGCGGGCTCGCGCGGCCGGGGCGCTCGACGGTGCGTTCCATTCGGCGATCGTACCTCGGAGTGAGCGCTCACTCACTCATCAGGACGCACGCTCACAGCGAACGCGCCCGGCCCCGCCGGACGCGGGTGTCAGGCGTCGGCGTTCGCGCGCGAGCGCCCGCCCAGGGCACGGGCGTCGCGGTTGCCGCTGAGGTCGCGGCGCAGCTCCTTCGGCAGCGAGAACATGAGGTCCTCCTCGGCCGTCTTCACCTCGGCGACCTCGCCGTAGCCGGCGTCCTCGAGCTCGAGGAGCACCTCCTTGACGAGCCCCTCGGGCACGGATGCCCCGCTCGTCACGCCGACCGTCGTCACGCCGTCGAGCCACTCCTGCCTGATCTCGGTCGAGTAGTCGACCCGGTACGCGGCCTTGGCGCCGTTCTCGAGCGCGACCTCGACGAGGCGCACGCTGTTCGACGAGTTCGCGGAGCCGACGACGATGACGAGCTCGGCCTCCTGCGCGACCTTCTTGATCGCGACCTGGCGGTTCTGGGTGGCGTAGCAGATGTCGTCGGAGGGCGGGTCCTGCAGGGCGGGGAACCGCTCGCGCAGCCGCCGCACGGTCTCCATGGTCTCGTCGACCGACAGCGTGGTCTGCGAGAGCCACACCACCTTCTCGGGGTCGCGCACCTCGATGTTCGGCACGTCGTCGGGGCTGTTCACGAGCGTGACGTGGTCGGGCGCCTCGCCTGCGGTGCCCTCGACCTCCTCGTGGCCCTCGTGGCCGATGAGCAGGATCTCGTAGTCGTCGCGCGCGAAGCGCACGGCCTCGCGGTGCACCTTGGTGACGAGCGGGCACGTGGCGTCGATGGCGTGCAAGCCCCGATCGGATGCCGCGTTCACGACGGCCGGCGAGACGCCGTGCGCGCTGAACACCACGTGGGCGCCCTCGGGCACCTCGTCGACCTCGTCGACGAAGATCGCGCCCTGCTTCTCGAGCTCGGTCACCACGTGGATGTTGTGCACGATCTGCTTGCGCACGTAGACGGGCGCGCCGTAGTGCTCGAGCGCCTTCTCGACGGCGATCACGGCGCGGTCGACGCCGGCGCAGTAGCCGCGGGGCGCCGCGAGCAGCACCCGCTTGCGTCCGGGGGCGGGGATATCCTTGAGCCGGCCGCGAACGCCCGGCATCCTGGGCATCCCAAGGCCGATTCGCGGGGCATCCGTCGTGCTCGTCACGGTGTCCATCCTACGCGGGCGATGCTGGGCGGGCGGCGGGAGGACCCATGACGGACGCACCGGCGACGCGCGAGCATCCGTGGCCCGTGGCGCTGCTCTCCGCGAAGCTCAAGGACTACCTCGACCGCCTCGGCACGGTCTGGGTCGAGGGCGAGATCACGCAGTGGGGCGTCTCGGGCGGCAACGTCTACGGCAAGCTGAAGGACCTCGAGACCGACGCCACGGTCTCGTTCACGATGTGGTCGTCGGTGCGTGCACGCCTGGCCGAGCAGTTCAAGCAGGGCGACCACGCGGTGCTGCTCGCGAAGCCGAGCTGGTGGGTCAAGGGCGGCACGCTCTCGATGCAGGTCTACGACATGAAGCACGTCGGCCTCGGCGACCTGCTCGAGCGCCTCGAGCGCCTCCGCCGGCAGCTCGCCGCCGAGGGCCTCTTCGACGCCGACCGCAAGAAGCGCCTCCCCTTCCTCCCGGCCGTGGTGGGCCTCGTCACGGCGCGCGACAGCGACGCCGAGCAGGACGTGCTGCGAAACGCCCGCCTGCGCTGGCCCGCGGTCGAGTTCCGCACGGCGTACGCGTCGGTGCAGGGCGACCGCACGGCGCCCGAGGTCGTCAACGCGATCCGACGGCTCGACGCCGACCCGGACGTCGAGGTGATCATCGTCGCGCGCGGCGGCGGCGACTTCCAGAACCTGCTGGGCTTCAGCGACGAGCGGGTCGTGCGCGCGGCGGCCGCGGCATCCACCCCCATCGTCTCGGCGATCGGCCACGAGGCCGACCGGCCGCTGCTCGACGACGTCGCCGACCTCAGGGCCTCGACGCCGACGGATGCCGCGAAGCGCGTCGTGCCCGACGTCGCCGAGGAGCTCATGCGTGTCGAGCAGGCCCGCGCCCGCCTCGGCATGCGGCTCTCCGCGCTGCTCTCGCGCGAGATCGACCGGATCGGCCACCTGCGGGCCCGCCCGGCCCTCGCCGAGGCCGGCTGGATCGTCGACCGTCGCGCCGAGGACCTCACGCGCTGGGTCGCGCGCGGCACCGAGCTCATGGAGCGCTGCATCGAGAAGCAGACGGCGCGGGTCGGCGAGCTCCGCGGCCACCTGCGCGCCCTGTCGCCGCAGGCGACGCTCGACCGCGGCTACGCCATCGTGCAGGGTCCCGACGGGCACGTGCTGCGGGCGCCGGGGGGCGCCCCCGAGGGCGCGACGCTCACGCTCACGCTCGCCGAGGGCGTGCTCGGGGCGGTCTCCACCGGCGCCGCGTCGCACGACCTCCGCGAGCCCGCACCGTCCACAGGGGGCGCGGGGCGCTCCACGGGGGCGTCGGGCCGCGACGACGGGGTCGGCGACGCCGAATAGAATGGGTGGCATGCCCCCCACCACGGATGTCGCCGAGCTGACGTACGAGCAGGCGCGCGACGAACTCGTGCAGGTCGTCGCCGAGCTCGAGCAGGGCTCCGCGACCCTCGAGCAGTCGCTCGCGCTGTGGGAGCGCGGCGAGGCGCTCGCAGCACGGTGCGAGGAGTGGCTCATCGGCGCGCGGGCGCGCCTCGACGCGGCGCGCGCCGGAGCCGGGCGCGGCACGCCCGCGGCATCCGACGACCCCGGCGCCCGCTGATGGCGCAGCGACCGCAGCGGGTGGTGGCCGAGCTCGGCCGCCCCGAGACCCCTGAGGAGACGGCCGCTCGCAAGGCCCAGAACTCGCGCCTGCACCGCCAGCGGCAGACCGTGCTCAACCTCGTGCTGTCGCTCGGCGCGAGCCTGCTGGTCGTGCTCGTGATCGTGCTGCTCGTGCCGCGCTCCGACACGGCGATGACGCGCGACGTCGACGTGGCGCCCATCGCCGAGCAGGCGCAGGTGGCGAGCGACGACCAGCTCGCCGTGCCCGAGCTTCCCGAGGGCTGGCGTGCGAACGCCGCCGAGCTGCGCACGTCGCAGGTCGACGAGGTCACCGCCTGGTACGTTGGCTACCTCACGCCGAGCGACGAGTACATCGGCATGTACCAGGGCTTCGACGCCAACCCCACGTGGGTGGCGGGCCTGCTCGCCCGCACGCTGGCCACGGGCACGACCACGATCGACGGCGTCGAGTGGACCGTGTACGACAACCGCGACACGGGCGACGACGTGGGCAACGCGAAGTACGGACTCACCACCGAGGCGGGCGACAGCACGTTCGTCCTGCTCGGCACCGGCACGCCCGAGGAGTTCGAGACGTTGGCCACCGCCCTCACCCCCACCATCGACGCACTGCGCTGATCCGAAGCCGAGCCCGACCCGCCCCGAGAGGAGCCGCCGTGAGCGAGCAGCCGACCGAACGCCGCCCCGAGTCCCCCGCAGAGGCCTGGCGCGAGCTGCGCGCCGGCAACCAGCGGTTCATCGGGGGCGAGCCGCGGCATCCACGTCAAGACGTCGATCGCCGGCGCGAGCTCGCCCTCTCCCAACGTCCGTCGGTCGCGATCTTCGGATGCTCCGACTCGCGACTGTCGGCGGAGATCATCTTCGACATCGGGCTCGGCGACGCCTTCGTCGTGCGCAACGCCGGGCAGGTCGTCTCCGACTCGGCGCTGGGCTCGCTCGAGTACGCCGTCGGCGTGCTGGGCGTGCCGCTCATCCTCGTGCTGGCGCACGACCACTGCGGCGCGGTGCGCGCCGCGATCGAGTCGCAGGGCCCCGACGCGGCGCCGCTGCCGCCGCACATCTCGTCGCTCGTCGAGAAGATCGTCCCCGCCGTGCGACGCGTCGCGGGCGTCGAGGCCGGCGCCCCCGTCGAGGTCGACCACATCGACGCGGCCTACGTCGGCCGAGAGCACCTGCGCAACACCGTGGCCGAGCTCCTCGAGCGCTCGGAGGTCATCAGCGACGCCGTCGCAGCGGGTACGCTGGCTGTCGTGGGCGCGAACTACCGGCTCGTCGAGGGCCGCGCCGAGACCGACGTCGTCGTCGGCCGCATCTAACGCCGCCCAGCCGCGCGAGCGGCGTCCGGCCGGGGCATCCGGCATGCGAACCGAAGGGGAACGAACCGTGGTGGACAACGCCGCCGAGTACCGCATCGAGCACGACACGATGGGCGAGGTGAGGGTGCCGGCCGCGGCGCTCTACCGGGCGCAGACGCAGCGCGCCGTCGAGAACTTCCCCATCTCGGGCTCGGGCCTCGAGGTCCAGCAGATCCAGGCGCTCGCGCGCATCAAGAAGGCCGCCGCGCAGGCGAACGCCCGCCTCGGCGTGCTCGACCCGGCGATCGCGCGTGCGATCGAGGACGCCGCCGACGAGGTCATCGCCGGCCGCCACGACGTCGTCGCGCACTTCCCCGTCGACGTCTACCAGACCGGCTCCGGCACGTCGTCGAACATGAACATGAACGAGGTGCTCGCCACGCTCGCGACCGAGAAGCTCGGCTCGCCGGTGCACCCGAACGACCACGTGAACGCGTCGCAGTCGTCGAACGACGTCTTCCCGACGTCGGTGCACATCGCCGTGACGGCAGCCCTCATCGACGACCTGGTCCCGGCGCTCGACCACCTCGCGGTCTCGCTCGAGGCCAAGGCCGAGCTGTGGGCCGACGTCGTCAAGGCCGGCCGCACGCACCTCATGGACGCGACACCCGTCACCCTCGGCCAGGAGTTCGGCGGCTACGCCCGCCAGGTGCGCCTCGGCATCGAGCGCGTGCGCACGGCGCTCCCCCGCGTCGCGGAGGTTCCGCTCGGCGGCACCGCCGTCGGCACCGGCATCAACACGCCCGCGGGCTTCCCGCAGCTCGTCATCGAGCTCCTCCAGCAGGAGACCGAGCTGCCGATCACCGAGGCGGTCGACCACTTCGAGGCGCAGGCCAACCGCGACGGCCTCGTCGACGCATCCGGCGCCCTGCGCACCATCGCGGTGAGCCTCACGAAGATCTGCAACGACCTGCGCTGGATGGGCTCCGGCCCGAACACCGGCCTCGGCGAGCTCAGCATCCCCGACCTGCAGCCGGGCTCGTCGATCATGCCCGGCAAGGTGAACCCGGTCATCCCCGAGGCCGTGCTCATGGTCGCCTCGCGCGTCATCGGGAACGACGCGACGATCGCGTGGGCCGGAGCATCCGGCTCGTTCGAGCTCAACGTGCAGATCCCCGTCATGGGCACCGCACTGCTCGAGTCGATCCGCCTGCTCGCCAACTCGACGCGCGCCCTCGCCGACAAGACCGTCGACGGGCTCGAGGCGAACGTCGAGCGCACGAGCGCCCTCGCCGGCATGTCGCCGTCGATCGTGACGCCGCTCAACAAGCACATCGGCTACGAGAACGCCGCGAAGATCGCGAAGCACTCGGTGAAGAACGGCATCACCGTGCGCGACGCCGTCGTCGACCTCGGCTTCGTCGACCGCGGCGAGCTCACCGAGGAGCAGCTCGACGCGGCCCTCGACCTGCTGTCGATGACGCGGCCGCCGAAGGCCTGACCCGCATCGCGAAGCGCCCCGACGTCCCTGGCGTCGGGGCGCTTGGTCGTGCGGGCGTAGCGTGGGAGCCATGGATCACGGAGGAACCCCGGTCACCTCGGTCGCCGAGCTCGAGGAGCTCGTCGGGCAGCCGCTGCCAGCCGCCCGGAGCAAGGTGCGCGACCGGCTGCACGAGCTCGACCGCGCCTGGCTCGCCGCCTCGCCGCTGTGCTTCATCGCGACCGCCGACGCCGAGGGCAACGCCGACGTCTCGCCGAAGGGCGACCCGCCGGGCTTCGCGCTCGTGCTCGACGACACGACGATCGCGCTCCCCGAGCGGCCCGGCAACCGGCGCGCCGACGGCTTCCACAACGTGCTCGCGAATCCGCACGTCGGACTCGACTTCGTGATCCCCGGCCGCGGCGACACGCTGCGCGTCAACGGCCGGGCCCGGCTCCTGCGCGACGTGCCCTACGCCGAGCGGATGTGCGTGCGCACGCACGTGCCCGCGCTCGTGCTCGAGGTCGCGATCGACGAGGTGTTCTTCCACTGCTCGAAGGCGTTCCTGCGTTCGAAGACGTGGGATCCGACCACCTGGACGCCCGATGCCGCGCCCCGCCGCCCCGTCATCGCGCGCACGCTCGAGCGCCCCGACGAGTCGCTCGAGCTGCTCGAGGAGTACTACGGCCCCTCGTACGCCGAGAAGATCTACGGCTGACCGAGCCGGCGAGACGCAACTCAGTCCGCGCGTACGATCCGACCTCCACTCGCGGGACGGCCCCCCGACCGCCCCGCGAGTGCTCAGGAAGGGTCAGGTGAGCTCGGCCCCGTCGAGCATCTCCGAGACGAGCGCGGCGATCGCCGAGCGCTCCGAGCGGGTGAGCGTGACGTGCGCGAACAGCGGATGCCCCTTCAGCGTCTCGATCACGCTCGCGACGCCGTCGTGGCGGCCGACCCGCAGGTTGTCGCGCTGGGCGACGTCGTGGGTGAGCACGACCCGCGAGTTCTGGCCGATGCGGCTCAGGACCGTGAGCAGCACGTTGCGCTCGAGGGACTGCGCCTCGTCGACGATCACGAACGCGTCGTGGAGCGACCGCCCGCGGATGTGCGTGAGGGGCAGCACCTCGAGGATGCCCCGGTCGACGACCTCCTCGAGCACGTTGTCGGAGACGACCGAGCCGAGCGTGTCGAACACGGCCTGGCCCCAGGGGTTCATCTTCTCGCCCTGGTCGCCGGGCAGGTAGCCGAGCTCCTGGCCGCCGACCGCGTAGAGCGGGCGGAACACCATGATCTTCTTGTGCTGCTGCCGCTCGAGCACCATCTCGAGCCCGGCGCACAGCGCGAGCGCCGACTTGCCGGTGCCGGCGCGACCGCCGAGCGAGAGGATGCCGATCTCGGGGTCGAGCAGCAGGTCGATCGCGAGCCGCTGCTCGGCCGAGCGGCCGTGGACGCCGAAGATGTCGCGGTCGCCGCGCACGAGGCGCACCTCGTGCTCGCCGACGACGCGGCCGAGCGCCGACCCGCGCTCGGAGTGGATCACGAGGCCCGTGTTGACGGGCAGCGCCTCGACCTCGCGCGTCTCGAGGCGCTCGTGCTCGTAGAGCTTCGCCATGTCGTTGGAGCCGAGCGAGAGCTCGGCCATGCCGGTCCAGCCGGAGTCGGGCGCGAGCTCGGCACGGTACTCCTGGGCGTCGAGGCCGATCGACGCGGCCTTCACGCGCAGCGGCAGGTCCTTCGAGACCACCGTGACGGCGACGCCGTCGTTCGCGAGGTTGGCCGCGCAGGCGAGGATGCGCGAGTCGTTGTCGCCGAGCTGCAGTCCGCTCGGCAGCACCGACGGGCTCGAGTGGTTGAGCTCCACCCGCAGCGAGCCGCCCTCGCCGACCGGGATCGGGAAGTCGAGCCGCTCGTGCTCGACGCGCAGCTCATCGAGGATCCGCAGCGACTGGCGCGCGAAGTACCCGATCTCGGGGTCGTTGCGCTTCGCCTCGAGCTCCGTGATGACGACGACAGGAAGGACCACCGCGTGCTCGGCGAAGCGGAACAGCGCCCGGGGATCCGACAGGAGCACCGAGGTGTCGAGCACGTACGTCCGCACGGATTGCGCGGCACCCGTGGGTGCCGCGCTGTCGGGCCGCGATACGCGACCGGTGTTCTGACCGACGGACTTGGAGGTATCGAGTGAGGCCACAACCGCTCCCGCCCCGAGCTTCCGCTCGGCTCTCGCGCCGGCCGGCGAATCCCTCCACGAGCGCTTCACGAAGCCGACTCGATCAGGCACGTTGCCCGATGGGTCGAGCGTACGTCGGGGTGCCGACACCCATGGTTCCGACACGCGAAACGTTCACACCGTGTTCACAAACGGGTGGGGTGCCTGAGCGGATGCCGCGGCATCCGCTCGGCCGGTGCGACGCTCAGTACGACGCGGCCGTGCCGTACGACACGAACGCGCCCCGAAGCATGTCGAGGGTCTCCTCGTTCGTCGCCGCGTGCACGCTGAGCCGGACCTGCCCGTTGCGGGTCGTGGCGGTGACGCCGTGGTTGTGGAGCGAGGCCGTGAGGTACGTGACCTGTCCGGCGGGCGGCTCGAGCACGACGATGCCCGCGCGCTCCTGCTCGTCGCGCGAGCTCACGACCGCGAGCGCGAACTCGTCGGCCAGCTCGATGACGCGACTCACCCAGCCGGCGATCGCCGCGTTGATCGCGGGCACGCCCGCCGCGGCGATGTCCTCGAGCGCGGCCGCGAACCGCGCCTCGGCGATGGGGTCGGGATTCGACACGCGGTACGCGCGCGCGTCGGGCGCGGGCGGCGGCACGTGCCCCCAGGGCTCGTCCTCCTCGGTGCCGGTGAAGCCCGAGAAGACGGGCGTGAGCCGCTCGAGCGCGCGATCGGAGAGCGCCATGATGCCCGTGCCCCACCCGGCGCGGCACCACTTCTGCCCGCCGGTCAGCACCACGTCGGCCGCCGTCCACGGCGCGTCGACGACGCCGAAGCCCTGGATCGCGTCGACGATGAGCAGTCGGTCGCCGATGACCTGGCGGATGCCCTCGATGTCGCACAGGTAGCCCGTGCGCGAGTCGACGAGGCTCACCGCGACCGCGGCGACGTTGGTCTCGAGCTGCTCGCGGATCTGCCCGGGCGTGACCTTGCCGTGGTCGGTCTCGAGCCACACGGGCTGCACCGAGTGCAGCGCCTCCTGCGCGCGCACCGCGGCGATCGGCAGGCTCGGGAACTCCCCGGGCGAGAGCAGCACGCTGCCGGTGAGCCCGAACATCGCGTGCATGATGCCCTGCGACGTGTTCGGCTGGAACACGATCTGGTCGGTCGGGAAGCCGGTGAGGGCGGATGCCGCGGCGCGCACCCGCGCGTCCTGCTCGGCGAACACGTCGACGCTGCCGTGGCGCGCGCGCTCGAGCACCTGGGTGAGCGCGAACGCCTCCTCGGCGGCCGGGGTCGCGAGCGGACCGAACCGGCCGTAGTCGAGGTAGCCGGGCTCCTCGGTGAAGCCCGCGATGAATGCGTCGATCGTCACGTACGCCCCCTTCTCCGAGCCTCATCATGGCAGAACCGGAGGCCGGGAAAGAACGGGGTCAGCCGCCGAATCTGCGGTGGCGCTTCTCGTAGTCGCGCAGCGCGCGCAGGAAGTCGACCTGGCGCAGGTCGGGCCCGAGCGCCTCGACGAAGTAGAACTCGCTGTGCGCGGCCTGCCAGAGCATGAAGTCGCTGAGCCGCTGCTCGCCCGACGTGCGGATGACGAGGTCGGGATCGGGCTGCCCGACGGTGTACAGGTGCTCCCCGATGAGGTCGGGCGTCAGGCGCTCTGCCAGGTCTTCCAGGCTGCGGCCCTCGGCGTGGTGCGAGGCGACGATCGAGCGCATCGCGTCGGTGATCTCCTTGCGCCCGCCGTAGCCGACGGCGAGGTTCACGTGCAGGCCGCGCTTGTCGGCGGTGCGGTGCTCGGCGGCGTCGAGCGCGGCGACGAGCGGCTCGGGCAGGCCGGCATCCGACCCGACGTGCTGCACCCGCCAGTCGCGGTAGTGCGAGAGCTCCTCGGCGAGCTCGGCGATGATCTCGAACAGGTCCGAGAGCTCGGCGCTCGGCCGGTTGCCGAGGTTGTCGCTCGAGAGCAGGTAGAGCGTCACGACCTTGATGCCGAGGTCGTCGCACCACTCGAGGAACTCGCGCATCTTCGCGGCGCCCGCCCGGTGACCGTGCGCTGCGGAGTCGTAGCCGAGCTGCTTCGCCCAGCGCCGGTTGCCGTCGATGATCATCGCGACGTGCTGCGGCAGGGCCGCGGAGTCGAGGCCGCGGCGGAGCCGGTTCTGGTAGAGGCGGTAGAGGATGCCGCGACCGAGGGGCTGATCGCTCGTCTGCACGGCACTACGCTACCCCGACGCGGCTCCCGGGCTCACAGCGGATCGTGATGCTGTCGGCCCTACAGTGTGTCCATGACCCCGAAGCGCCACCGCGAGGCACCCACCCTCGCGGACGACCTCAGCAGCCCGGTCGCGCCCGACGACACGGCGGATGTCGCGATCAGCCGCGAGGCGCACGGCCCCGACCTGCCGAACATCCCCCTCCTCGACGACTCGCTGAGCCACACCGCCGAGGTCAAGCCGAAGTGGCGCGGCTGGATCCACGCGGGCACGTTCCCGGTGACGATCGCGGCGGGCATCGTGCTCATCGTGCTCGCCGAGGGACCATGGGCGAAGTGGGCGAGCGCGGTGTTCATGCTCACGTCGATGCTGCTCTTCGGCAACTCGGCGCTCTACCACCGCTTCAACTGGAAGCCGCGCACCAAGGTCGTGCTGAAGCGCATCGACCATGCCAACATCTTCCTGCTCATCGCGGGCACGTACACGCCGTTGGCGCTCCTCGCGCTGCCGCCCGACAAGGGCTTCGTGCTGCTCGCGGTCGTCTGGGCGGGAGCGCTGCTCGGCATCGGGTTCCGCGTGTTCTGGATCACCGCCCCGCGCTGGCTCTACGTGCCGATCTACCTGCTGCTCGGCTGGGCGGCGGTCATGTACCTCGGCGACCTGCTCGCCGCGAGCGTCGCCATGATGGTCCTCGTCATCGTCGGCGGCCTGCTCTACACGGCCGGCGCGATCGTCTACGGCCTGAAGAAGCCCAACCCCTGGCCCGGTGTGTTCGGCTTCCACGAGATCTTCCACACGTGCACGGTGCTCGCGTTCATGTGCCACTGGACCGCGACGCTGCTCATCGCGATGGCGCCCGCGTACCACGCGGCCTGAGCGGGCGCGCAAGGCGTTCCGCCGCGGCGCAGTCGGTGCGGTGCGGCCGGTGAGCTAGCGGGCCGGCGGCTGGTCGTCGTCGGATGCCGCGGGGCGGCCCTCGCGCGCGGGGCGGCCTGTGGCATCCGTGCCGTCGAGGTCGTCGAGGTCGTCGAGCGGGTCGCGCTCGAGCCCGCTCTCGATCAGCTCCTGCTCGAGTCGCTCGGACTCGAGCTGCTCGCGCACTTCGGCCCGGTAGTTCACCCGGCGGATGCGACGCACCATGTCGAGCACGAGGAGCACGACCACGACCATGATGACGAACGTGAGCACGAAGCCCCAGATGCCGGGGGTGACGGTGTCGGGGTCGAACTCGTCGCTCGGCTCCTGCGTCGCGGCGCGCACGAGGGCGGGCAGGACGGCAGCGATCACGAGCGTGCTCCGACGGTGGAACAGGCGGGCACGGCGAGCATCGGACTCACTTTCACCGAGGATCTCGGCTTCGCGGGGCGGGGTTAGGCTGGTTCCAAGCCTAGACGATCGAGGTTGGAAGGAGCCGGGCGGTGGCCGAGCCTGAGACCGACGCGCTCGCCGCGCGATACGGCCGAACCCGCACCAACCGCAGCCGCGATCGGTGGCTCATCATCGGCGCCGCGATCGCGTTCGCGGTCGTGCTCGTCGCGTGGGTGGTCTGGGCCGGACTCGACGGCCAGAAGCCGACGGTGCAGGCCACCGACACGGGTCACCGGCTCCTCAACGACGAGCGCGCGGTCGAGGTCAGCTGGACCCTCTCGGTGCCGCCCGGCAACCCCACGGCGTGCATCGTCCAGGCCTACGACGAGGACTTCACCGTCGTCGGCTGGAAGGTCGTCGAGATCCCGGCATCCGACCGGCACCTGCGCACGTTCACGGAGCGCGTGCGGGTCGCCCGGGAGGCGAACACGGGTTTGATTTCGACCTGCTGGCTCACCTAATATGGGTCATTCGCCCCGGCAGACGTCGGGGCGTCACGTCTATACAGTGTGTATCCGATACACGGGAGAGTGCACCATGGCGCAGGACGCCACCGTCACCTGGCTCACGCAGGAGGCCTTCGACCGACTCGCCGGCGAGCTCGAGCAGCTCTCGACGCACGGCCGCGAGGAGATCGCCAAGCGCATCGAGGCCGCGCGTGAGGAGGGTGACCTCAAGGAGAACGGCGGGTACCACGCCGCGAAGGACGAGCAGGGCAAGCAGGAGGCCCGCATCCGCCAGCTGACGCAGCTGCTCCGCACGGCGCAGGTCGGCGAGGCGCCCGAGTCGTCGGGCGTCGTCGAGCCCGGCACCGTCATCACCGCGGTCATCGCCGGCGACGAGGAGCGGTTCCTCATCGGCAGCCGCGAGATCGCCGGCGACTCCGAGCTCGACGTCTTCAGCGAATCCTCGCCGCTCGGCGCCGCCATCCTCGGCCTCAAGGTCGGCGACTCGACGAGCTACACCGCGCCGAACGGCCGCGAGATCGCGGTGCAGGTCACCGGCGTCGAGACCTGGGGCGGCCAGTAGGCTTCCCGATTCCGAAACGTCCGACGGCCCCCGCGCGATGCGCGGGGGCTGTCGTCGTCGGCAGGGCGCGAGCGGATGCCGCGACGCGACGCCGCGGCATCCGTGCCGCTGCTCAGTCGGTCTCGACGCGCGGATCGTAGCCGGCGCGGCGCAGCACCTCGACGACCGCCGCCCGGTGCTCGGGGCCCCGGGTCTCGACGGAGAGCCGCAGCTCGACCTCGGTGATCTGCATGCCCGAGCCGTGCCGCGTGTGCAGCACCTCGACGACGTTCGCGTTCGCCTCGGCGAGGAGCGCGGCGACGTTCGCGAGCTGGCCCGGACGATCGGGCAGCCCGACGCTGATGGTGAGGTACCGGTCGGATGCCGCGAGCCCGTGCGCGACGACGCGCTGCATGAGCAACGGGTCGATGTTGCCGCCCGAGAGCACCGCGACCACGGGTCCGTCGGACTGCACGGCGCCCGTCATCATCGCGGCGACCGCCACCGCGCCCGCCGGCTCGACCACGAGCTTGGCGCGCTCGAGCAGCACGAGCAGCGCTCGGGCGATGTCGTCCTCGGTGACGGTCACGACCTCGTCGATGGTGTCGCGGATGATCGCGAAGTTCAGCTCGCCCGGCCGGTAGACGGCGATGCCGTCGGCGATGGTCGGCACGACCGGCACCTGGCGCGGCTCCCCCGCCGCGAGCGACGCGATGTAGGGCGCGGCGTTCTCGGCCTGCACGCCCACGATCCGCAGCGGGCGACCCTCCTTCGCGGCCTGCTGCTTCGCGGCGCTGGCGATGCCGGCGGCGAGCCCGCCGCCGCCGATGGGCACGACGATCGTCGTGGCATCCGGCGCCTGCTCGAGGATCTCGAGGCCGAGCGTGCCCTGGCCGGCGATGACGTCGGGGTGGTCGAACGGCGGGATCATCACGGCGCCCGACTCGGCGGCGAACGCCTCGGCCGCCTCGATGGTCTCGCCGATCGAGTCGCCGACGAGCACGACGTCGGCCCCGTACGCCCGCGTCGCGTCGAGCTTGGGCAGCGCGACGCCGACGGGCATGAAGATCGTCGCGCGGATGCCGCCCTCGCGGGCCGCGTAGGCGACCCCCTGCGCGTGATTGCCGGCCGACGCCGCCACGACGCCGCGGGCGCGCTCGGCGTCGCTCAGCGCGGCGATGCGATTGGAGGCGCCGCGGAGCTTGTAGGAGCCCGTGCGCTGCAGGTTCTCGCACTTCAGGTAGACGGGCAGTCCGAGCCGCTCGGCGAGGTACTGGGAGGATTCCATGGGCGTGCGCCGGGCGACGCGCGACACGACCTCGCGCGCGCGTTCGAACTCGGCGAGTCCCGGACCCGGGATGGTCGTGATCACTCGTTCATTCTCCTCGCTGGTAGCCCGGTCGCTGCGGCACGGTGCGCCAGAGCGGCGACCGCGCCTCCGTCGCGGGTGGGCCGGTCTCGCCCTTCCAACTGCCGCCGGCGATGTAGCTGATCATCACGTTGACGACGGCGGCGACGGGCACGGCGAAGAGCGCACCGGGAATGCCGGCCAGCAGCGACCCCGTGGCGACTGCGATGACGACGCCGAGCGGATGCACCTTCACGGCCGTGCCCATGATGAGCGGCTGCAGGATGTGCCCCTCGACCTGCTGCACGAGCAGGACGACGCCGAGCATGATGAGCGCGATGACCCAGCCGTTGTAGATGAGCGCGACGAAGACGGCGAGCGCACCCGTGACGACCGCGCCGACGATCGGGATGAAGGAGCCGAGGAACACGAGGATCGCGATCGGCACGGCGAGCGGCACGCCGAGCAGGAACGCGCCGAGGCCGATGCCGATGGCGTCGATCGTGGCGACGAGGATCTGCACCTTCACGAAGTTCTGCAGGGTCGCCCAGCCGGCCCGGCCGGCGCCGTCGACGGCCGCGCGCGCCCGCTTGGGGAAGACCCCGACGATCCAGCGCCAGATGTGCTTGCCGTCGATGAGGATGAAGAGGGTCGCGAACAGCGCGAGCAGCATGCCCGCGAGGAAGTGGCCGAGCGTCGAGCCGACCGAGAGCGCGCCGCTCACGAGCACGCTGCTGTCCTGCTGGATCGAGGTGAAGATCTGCGAGGCCCAGTCGTTGAGCTGCTGCTCGGTGATGTGGAACGGGCCCTCGAGGAGCCACGCCCGGAAGTCGTCCCACGCGACGATGCTCTGCGCGTACAGCTCGTCGCGGTCGCGCGCGATGAACGAGATCCCGACCGCGAGCAGCCCGCCGACGACGATCAGCGTCGAGAGCATCGCGACCGTGACCGCGAGCCACTTCGGCCAGCCGTGGCGCTGCAGGAGCTGCGAGAACGGCACCAGCAGGGCACCCAGGAGCACCGCGACCAGCAGCGGGATGACGATGAGGCGCAGCTGGATGACGAGGAAGATCACGACCGCGAGCACGCCGCCGATGAGCAGGAGCCGCCACGACCAGGCGGCCGCGATGCGCATGCCGAACGGGATCGAGTCGGTGGCGTCGCGATGCGGCGGCGCGGGCGGCGAATCGCGTTCGGCGGCACGCCACCGCTTGACGAACCTGCCTCGCCCCTGGTCGCTCGACCCCGTCATCGCTCCAGTCTAGGCGGGCCGCATTCCGGGCACGGCATGCGGCGGGGCCGCCTGCGGCGGTCGGTGCCTGTCGGTGGCTCCGGATAGGGTCTGAGGATCATGGTCGACACCGTCAGTCCCGCGCTCGCGCGCCGCATCGCCCTGGCGGCCCAGGGCTTCGGGCGCCCGGCCGCCGCCGAGCCGGGCCTGCGGCAGGTCGCCGGGCTCGTCGACCGGCTCGGGGTGCTGCAGATCGACTCGGTCAACGTGTTCGAGCGCAGCCACTACCTGCCCGCGTTCAGCCGCCTCGGCGCCTACGACCGCGACCTGCTCGACCGGCTCACCACGGGCCGGCGGGGGCGCATGGTCGAGTCGTGGGCGCACATGGCGGCGTTCATCCCACGCGAGCTCTGGCCGCTGTTCGAGTTCCGCCGCGAGGAGTACCGGCAGAAGGGCAGCGAGTGGGGCGGCTGGCTCGTCGAGAACCGCACCCTCGCCGACTGGCTCCGTGGCGAGCTCCTGGCCAACGGCCCGATGCGGGCGAGCGAGATCGAGCACGACGCCAACGAGCGGCGCGGCCCGTGGTGGGGCTGGTCCGACGTGAAGCGCACGCTCGAGTGGATGTTCCGGGTCGGCGAGGTCGTGTGCGTGGAGCGCGTGCGGTTCGAGCGGGTCTACGCCCTGCCCGAGCAGGCGCTGGCCCCCGAGCTGCTCGATGCGGCGCCACCCGAGCCCGAGGCGGTGCGCGAGCTCGTGCGCCGTGCGTCGATCGCGCTCGGCATCGCGACCGAGGCCGATCTCGCCGACTACTGGCGCATGCTGCGCGCGCCCGTCCGCGTCGCCGTGCGCGACCTCGAGGAGGCCGGCGAGCTGCTGCCCGTCGAGGTCCCCGGGTGGACCACCGGCACTCGCGCCACGCCCGCGTGGGTGCATCGCGACGCCCGTCGGCCCCGCCGCATGGACGCGGCCGCGGTGCTCTCGCCGTTCGACCCGGTGGTGTGGTTCCGGCCGCGCACCGAACGGCTCTTCGACTTCCACTACCGCATCGAGATCTACACGCCCGAGCCCGAGCGAAAGTTCGGGTACTACTCGCTGCCGGTGCTCATCGACGACGACGTCGTCGGTCGCGTCGACCTCAAGAGCGACCGCAAGGCCAAGGTGCTGCGCGTGCAGTCGGCGTGGATCGAGCACGGCGCCCCCGACGAGACGGCGGCGCGGCTGCTGCCCGTGCTGTGGCAGGCGGCCGCGTGGCAGGGCCTCGACGAGGTGCACGTCGTGGGCCGCGGCGACCTCGCGCCCGCGCTGCGAGCGGAGCTGGCGGCGTAGGGCTGGGGCGTTGCCCTAGAACGCGCCGCCCATCTGCTCGAGCCGCTTGACGCGCTCGGCGATCGGCGGGTGCGTCGCGAAGAGGCGGTCGATGACGCCGGGCTTCAGCGGGTCGGCGATCCAGAGGTGGGCCATCGACGAGTTCTGGCGCTGCATCGGCCGACCGTAGGCCTCGAGCTTCTCGAGGGCGCTCGCCAGGGCATCGGGGTGACGGGTGGTCATCGCGCCCGTGGCATCCGCCAGGTACTCGCGCTGCCGCGAGACCGCGAGCTGCACGAGGCTCGCGACGAGCGGCGCGATGAGGAGCGCGATGAGGCCGAAGACCAGCACGATCGGGTTCTGGTTGTTGTTGCCGCGCCCGAAGAAGGTCATGCGCACGAGCATGTCGGAGACGAAGCCCACCGCCACGACGAGGCCGAAGACGATCATCGAGAGCCGGATGTCGTAGTTGCGGACGTGGCCGAGCTCGTGCGCCATGACGCCCTCGAGCTCGGCATCGTCCATGAGCTCGAGCAGGCCCGTGGTCGCCGCGACGACGGCGTGCTCGGGGTCGCGTCCGGTCGCGAACGCGTTGGGCGCCGGATCGGAGATCACGAACACGCGCGGCATGGGCGTGCCGGTCGTGATCGAGAGGTTCTCGACCGTGCGCCAGAGCCGCGGGTGGTCGGCCTTGCTGCGCAGCTCGACGGCGCCCGACATGGCGAGCGCCTGCCGGTCGGCGGTGAAGTACTGGAACACCGCGTACGCCGTCGCGATCACCAGCGTGACGATCACGATCGTGAGGTCGTTGTAGACCCACGCGGCGAGCCAGCCCAACCCGCCGATGATGGCGAGGAAGAACAGGATGATGAAGACGGTGTTGCGTTTGTTCCTGGCGATCGCTCGGTACAACGACGGCCCTTAGAACTGCACGCGCGGCGGCTCGGCGATGGCGGCCGGCTCCGTGACCTCGAAGAACTCGCGCTCGTGGAAGCCGAGGCCGCGCACGAAGAGCGTGTTCGGGAAGACCTTGATCTTCGTGTTGAGCTCGCGCACGCCGCCGTTGTAGAAGCGCCGCGAGGCCTGGATCTTGTCTTCGGTGTCGACCAACTCGGACTGCAACTGGAGGAAGTTCTGGCTGGCCTGCAGCTGCGGGTACGCCTCGGCGACCGCGAAGATCGACTTCAGCGCCTGCTGCATGTGGTTCTCGGCGGCACCCGCCTCGGCCGGACCCTGCGCCTGCAGCGTCTCGGCACGCGCCCTGGTGACGTTCTCGAAGACCGCCTTCTCGTGCGCCGCGTAGCCCTTGACCGCCTCGATGAGGTTGGGGATCAGGTCGGCTCGCCGCTTGAGCTGCACCGTGATGTCGCTCCACGCCTCGTCGACGCGCACGTTGAGCGTCACGAGGGAGTTGTAGGTGGCCCACAGGTAGATGCCGATGATGAGGAGGAGTACGACGACGATGATGACGGGGATGAGCCATTCCATGGCACGGACTCCTAGCGCTGCGGCGACTGTCGGGGTGTGGAATTCATCCTACCGATCGGTCAGGCGGCGGCAGTGAGCTTCCCATGAGACTCGAAGGGAAGCCGCGGCGGGCTCCGGGCGTAGGCTCAGCCTGTGGAGCAGCGTGAGGGGCCGCGCCGACGCGGGCGACCGCGAGGCGCCAACCCCGACGACACGAAGGCGCGCATCCTCGCGGCGGCGGCCGCCGAGTTCGGCGAGCGCGGCTACGAGGCGGCGTCGATCCGCTCGATCGCCCGCCGCGCGCACGTCGACCCGCGCCTCGTGCACCACTACTTCGACGACAAGTCCGCGCTCGTGGCCGAGGTGGTGGCGGTGCCGCTCCGCCCCGACCGCATCGTGCAGGGCGCGCTCGACGGGCCGATGGACGAGCTCGGTGCCCGCCTGCTGCGGGCCGTGCTCGCCGCGTGGGGCAATCCGAAGGTGCAGCCCGCGGCGGCCGCCGCGATGCGATCGGTGATGGCGCAGGGGCCGGTCTCGCGGATGCTGCGCGAGTTCCTCCGGCGCGAGATCATGCTGCGCCTGGCCACGCGGCTCGGTGACGCCGAGGACGCCGAGCTGCGCGCGGAGCTCGCCGCATCGCAGGTCGTCGGCATCATCATGGTGCGGTACGTGCTCGCGTTCGAGCCGGTCGCGTCGATGTCCGACGACGAACTCGTCGCACGCGTCGCGCCGGTCGTGCAGTTCCATCTCACGGGCGACGCGCGGATCCTTGACAGCACCGTGGCACCGGCGCACAATTCAGCACATGATGAATAACGCGGATGCCGCGACGAGCGGGCCCGCCATCGTCGTGCACGACCTGCACGTGAAGCGGGCGAAGACGCCCGTGCTGCAGGGGCTCTCGCTCGCCGTGCCGAAGGGGCTCATCGTCGGCCTCCTCGGCCCGAGCGGCAGCGGCAAGACCACGCTGATGCGCTCGATCGTGGGCGTCCAGGTCGTCCAGTCGGGCACCATCGACGTGCTCGGCCTCCCCGCCGGCTCGAGGGGGCTCCGCCGCCGCGTCGCGTACTATACGCAGCAGGCCAGCGTGTACGACGACCTCACCGTGCGGCAGAACCTCTCGTACTTCCGCAAGGTGCTCGGCGCTCCGGCATCCGACATCGACCGGGTCATCGAGCGCACCGACCTCGGCTCGGTCGCCGGCCGGCTCGCCGGCTCGCTCTCGGGCGGGCAGCGCGGCCGGGTCTCGCTGGCCGCCGCCCTCCTCGGCGACCCCGAGGTGCTCGTGCTCGACGAGCCGACGGTGGGACTCGACCCGGTGCTTCGCGTCGAGCTCTGGCAGCTCTTCCACGAGCTCGCCGCCGACGGTGCGACCCTCCTCGTCTCGAGTCATGTCATGGACGAGGCCAAGCGGTGCGACCGGCTCCTGCTCATGCGCGACGGCGAACTGCTCGCCGACGACACCGTGCAGGGCGTGCTCGCGTTCACCGGCACCGACGACGTCGAGGAGGCGTTCCTCCGCCTCATCGGCCGCGGGGAGCCCGACCTCCAGCCGCACGACGGCGAATCGGGGGATGCGCCGGTGCATGTCGCGAAGCATGCCAGGGCGGCCGACGACGTCGGAAGCGAGGCGACGCGATGACCCTCGTCCGCACGTTCTCGACCGCGGGCCGCGTGCTCACGCAGATCCGCCACGATCCGCGCACCGTCGGCCTGCTGCTCGTCGTGCCGAGCCTGCTCATCGGGCTCGTCGCCTGGATCTTCACCGACACCGACGTGTTCCAGACCATCGGGCCGGCGATGATCGCGCTGTTCCCGTTCATCGTCATGTTCCTCGTCACGAGCATCTCGACGCTCCGCGAGCGGCGCAGCGGCACGCTCGAGCGGCTGTTCTCGATGCCGCTCGGCAAGGGCGACTTCATCCTCGGCTACGCGCTCGCGTTCGGCTTCCTCGCGGTCTTCCAGACGGCGATCGCGGTGTCGTTCGCGGTGTTCGTGTGCGGCCTCGAGATCGAGGGCTCGATCTGGCTGCTGTTCGCCGTGACCGTCGCCGACGCGCTGCTCGGCACCGCCTTCGGGCTGCTCGCGAGCGCGTTCGCCCGGACCGAGTTCCAGGTCGTGCAGTTCATGCCGCTGCTGGTGTTCCCGCAGATCCTGCTCGGCGGCATCTTCATCCCGCGCGACCAGCTGCCCGAGGTGCTCGAGGCGATCAGCGACTGGCTGCCCCTGAGCTACGCGATCGACGCGCTCACGGCCGTCGCCGACGGCTCCGAGGATGCCGCCTGGATCTGGGCACGCATCCTCGCGATCGGCGCCTGGATCGTCGGGTCGATCGTGGTCGGCTCGGTCACGCTGCGTCGGCGGACGCCGTAGCGCCGGCGTCGGGGGCGGCGTCGGCCGCGGCATCCGCTCGTCCCGTGCCGAGCACGCGGTCGAGGTAGGGGTTCGCGAAGCGACGCTCGGGGTCGAGCTCGTCGCGCACCCGCAGGAAGTCGTCGAACCGCGGGTACACCTCGCGCAGGGTCTCGGCCGACTGGGTGTGCATCTTGCCCCAATGCGGGCGGCCGCCGAAGCCGCGCATGAGCTGCTCGACCGCCGCGAAGTACTCGGTGGGGTCCTCGCGGTGGTACCGGTGCACGGCGATGTAGCCGGTGTCGCGACCGTGCGCCGTCGAGAGCCAGTTCTCGTCGGATGCCGCGGCGCGCACCTCGATCGGGAAGCTGACGCTCCACCCGTTCCGCTCGATGAGCTCGCGCACCCCGCGCACCGCCTCCGGGATCGCCTCGAGCGGGATCGCGTACTCCATCTCGCGGAAGCGCACCGTGCGGTTCGTGGTGAACACCTTCGGCGAGAAGTCGGTGAAGTCGCGCTCGCCGGTGAACGTGTCGACGAGCCGGGCCAGCCTCGGGGTGATGCCGGGCTGCAGGTGCCCGTGCAGGCACATCGCCCGGTAGGCGCCGTTGGCGAGGAGCTCGTCGTCGATCCAGCGCGACACCCGCCCGAGGGGCTTGCGCGGCGCGTCGCCCGGCAGGCGCGTGTTCGTCTTGGTGAGCGCGGTGTCCGTGTGCGGGAACCAGTAGAACTCGAAGTGGTCGTGCTCGCGCACGCGGTGGATCCACTCGTCGAGCACGAGGCCGAACGGCTCCTGGCGCTCGACCGCGTGCAGCACGAACCGCGGCACGAGCTGCAGCGTCACCTCGACGAGCACGCCGAGCGCGCCGAGGCCGAGGCGAACGGCGGGCAGCAGCTCGGGGCGCTCGGTCTCGCTGATCGTGATGAGCTCCCCGGTGCCGGTCACGAGCTTGGCGGCGACGATCTGGGTCGCGAGGCCGCCGAACGCAAGGCCGGTGCCGTGCGTGCCGGTGGAGGTGGCGCCCGAGATGGTCTGCCGGTCGATGTCGCCCATGTTCTGCAGGGCGAGGCCGTACGGCGCGAGCAGTTCGGGGAGCGCGTGGAGCCGCGTGCCGGCGGCGAGCGTCACCCGGCCGGTCGCGACATCCGCGTCGATGACGCCCGACAGCTCGGTGAGGTCGAGCTGCACGTCGGGCGCGAGGGCGATGCCGGTGAAGCTGTGGCTCGCGCCGATGGGCTTGATGCGCAGGCCGGATGCCGCGGCGGAGGTCACCGCCCGCTGCACCGCGCCGGCCGTGGCGGGCCGCTCCACCCGCAGGGGCCGCACCGACTCGGTGCGCGCCCAGTTGCGCCACGTCGCTCCGCTCGCCGTCACAGGAACGCCTTCCCCTCGCCTCGATAGGTGGGCACGGTGTCGACCACCTCGTCGCCGTCGACGACGGCGAACTCGTTCAGGTGCTCCGACAGCTCGCCCGACTTCGTGTGCCGGAACCACACCCGGTCCCCCGCGCGCAGCGCGCGCGCCGCCGCGCCCGTCACGGGCGTCTGCACCTCGCCCGCCGACTCCCGCCCCAGCAGCTCGAGGCCCTCGGGCCACACGATCCTCGGCACACGGTCGGCCGCGGGCGGCCCCGACGCGATCCACCCGCCGCCGAGGATGGTGGCGTGCTCGGGGCTCGGCGAGCGGACCACATCGAGCGCGAACGCCGCGGCCGGGGCGGGCGTGAAGTGGGCGTACCCGTCGAACAGGTGGCCGCCGAACAGGCCGGAGCCGGCCGCGATCTCGGTGACCGAGGGGTCGGCCGAGGTGACCTCGAGCGAGCCGGTGCCGCCGCCGTTCACGAACTCGAGGTCGGCGTGCTCGCGCACCGCCGCCACCGCGCGGGCCCGGCGCTCGACGAGCTCGGGCATCGAGCGGGACTGCATCCAGCGGTTGATCGCGCCGTCGACGGGCCTGCCCTTGGGCCGATTGGTGACGCCCGCGATCTGGGCCTCGTACGACATGACGCCGACGAGGCGGAAGCCCGGCCGCTCGGCGATGTACGCGGCGAGCGCGCCCGCGTCGGACGGATCGTGCACGGGCGACCGCCGCACGCCGAGGTGCCCGAGCACGGGCGCGTTCCACGAGGCGTCGAGCTCGAGGCACACGCGTACCTCCTCGCGGCGGCCGGGCGGCAGCACGTCGTCGACGAGGTCGAGCTGCTGCGGCGAGTCGACCATGAGCGTGATGCGGCCGGCGAGGCCGGCGTCGGTCGAGAGTCGGCGGATGCTTCCGCGCTCGGCCGTGGGATAGCCCACCACGAGGTCGTCGATCGTGTCGGCGAGCCAGAGCGCCTCGGCGAGCGTGTAGGCCAGCACCCCGTGGTAGCCGGGCTGCGCGAGGAGCGACTCGATCACGCTGCGCACGCGCACCGACTTCGACGCGATGCGGATGGGCGTGCCCGCCGCGCGGCGGGTCATGTCCTCCGCGTTGTGCCGCAGGGCGCCGAGGTGGATCGCGCCCACGGGCGCGTCGAGCTGCCGGGTGGCGGCGGTGAGGGCGGGCCAGTACCGGGACGGGTCGGTCCAGGGCGCGGCATCCGTCGTCGCGGGGCCGACGCGCAGGTCGAGCGAGGCGGTCATCGCACGCTCCGCACCCGGGCCACGGCGAGCGCGCCGCCGAAGGCGAACACGGCCGAGAGCACGAAGACGAGCACGAACGACCCGGTCATGAGCACCGCGGCGGCGCCGATGAGCGGCGCGATCGCCTGCGGCACGGCGGAGGCGATGTTCATGATGCCGAGGTCCTGGCCGCGCGTCGCGGCATCCGGCAGCACCTGTGTGGCGAGCGCCTGGTCGACCGAGAGGAAGCAGCCGTAGCCGAGCCCGAGGAGGCCGGCGGCGACCATGGCGACCGAGAGGTCGGGCACGATCGCGAGCAGGAGCGCGGCGACGCCCTGCAGGCCCGAGGCGAGGAACACGAAGGCCTTGCGTCGCCCGAGCCGGTCGGAGAGCCTCCCGAGGCCGAGCGAGGCGAGGATCACGAACACCATGTAGATGAGCGTGAGGATGATCAGGTCGTCCTCCGCGTGCTCGTCGTCGAGCTGGAACATGAGGAAGTAGAGCAGCAGGCTCGTGCCGAGCGCGTTGCCGATCGAGACCATGACGCGGCTGAGCAGCGTCCAGCCGAAGTCGGGGTGCTTGCGGGGGCTGATCCAGAAGCCCGCGATGATGTGCTTCGCCGACACCCGCGTGCGTTCGGTCGCCGTGAGCGGCTCGTCGTGGCGGAACAGGAACGGCACGGCGAGCACGACCAGGATCGCCGCGAGGAGCGCGTAGCCCGTCACGCGGTCGGTGACGAGTTCGGTCACGAGCAGCAGGCCCACGATGATGCCGACGGCCTGCGGCGCCGACATCCATCCCGACACGAATCCGCGCTGGTTCACGGGCACCTGGTCGGAGATCGTCGCGGTGAGCGCGGCGGTCATGATGCAGAAGCCGACGGATGCCGCGACCCACGCGGCGCCGATCGCCCACATCTCGGACTGGAACCCGAGGAGCACGAGCGAGACCGCGAACACGAGCGCGCCGATCAGGATCCACGGGCGACGGCGGCCGAACCGCGACGTCGTGCGGTCGGAGAGCGCTCCCGTCAGCGGATACGCGATGATCGTCGCGAGCGCGGCGACGCCCGAGATCGCGCCGAACGCGACGACGCTGTCGACCCAGTTCTCGGGATGCAGCCGCTCGTCGACCTGGGCGGGCAGCAGCAGTTGCACGGGTGTGAGCTGCGCCATCCAGATGCCGAACCAGGCCGTCGCGAACGCGGTGATCCAGCCGGCGCCGACGCGTCGGGTGGGTTCGCCGAGCGCCGCGGGCGCGGTGGCCGAGTGGCCGGCGGGCGCGTCGAGGTGGGTCATCGGGGGTCGGCCATTCTCGAGAGGGCGTCCGCGGCCGCTGCTGCGACCGCGCGAGCGGCGGCGTCGTCACGGTCGACGAGCCAGGTGAGCGTGAGCCCGTCGGTGAACGCGACGAGCACGCGCGCCGCCAGGGCGACGGGCACGCGCCACGCGGCATCCGCCACGCTCGCGGCGAGCTCGAGCGAGCGCTCGGCGAGCTCGACGTACCGCGCGTACTGCGCGAGCGCGAGCGGATGCCGGTCGGGCGACCGCAGCGCGTACTGGGTGAGCTCGAGCATCGCCTGCTCGTGCTCGGGGTCGGCCCTGAGGTGCTCGAAGTAGCGGAGGATGCCCGCCTCCAGGATCTCGCGGAGGCCCTGGCCGGGCACCACCTGGGGCATGACCGCCGCCTGCTCGCGGGCGACGACCGTGGCGATGAGCTCGTCGATGAGCTCGTCGCGCGAGTCGAACGCGTAGTGGAAGCTCGCGAGCGACATGTCGGCCTCGGCGACGATCGCGCGTGTGGTCGCCTGCGCGATGCCGTGCTGGGACACGACGCGCAGGGCCGCCTCGATGAGCGCCGCACGGCGCTCGGGTGCGGGGATGCGGGCCACGCGGCTCCTCTCGACTCCGTTGCCGACCGAAGTGGGACGATCGTCCCAGTCGCACCAGTATGCACGAAACGGACCCGCGGTGCACGCCCGCACGGCTACGCTCGCACCATGCGCCTCGGTGTCCTCGATGTCGGATCCAACACCGTGCACCTGCTGGTCGTCGACGCCCATCCCGGTGCCCGCCCCATCCCCACGGCCTCGCACAAGGCGGTCCTTCGCCTCATGCGGTACCTCGAGCCCGACGGCGCGATCAGCGACGAGGGCGTCGTCGCCATCCTCGACGCGGTGGGCGGTGCAGCGGATGCCGCGCGCGAGGCCGGCATCGAGGAGCTGCTGCCGTTCGCGACCTCCGCCATCCGCGAGGCGGCGAACGGCGAGGAGGTGCTCTCCCGCATCGCGCGCGAGACCGGCGTCGAGCTGCAGGTGCTGTCGGGCGACGACGAGGCGCGGCTCACGTTCCTCGCGGTGCGCCGCTGGTACGGGTGGTCGGCCGAGCGGATCCTGCTCTTCGACATCGGCGGGGGCTCGCTCGAGATCGCGAGCGGCGCCGACGAGGTGCCCGACGTGGCGGAGTCGCTGCCCCTCGGCGCCGGTCGGTCGACGGTCGCGTTCCTCCCCGACGACCCGCCCAGCACCGAGCAGGTGCAGGCGCTGCGCGAGCATGCGGCGGGCGTGCTCGAATCCGCGCTGCCCGACTTCGCCCACCTGCCCTCGCCCGACCACGTCGTCGGCTCGTCGAAGACCATCCGGTCGCTGGCACGGCTGGCGGGGTGGACGGAGGAGGGTGTCGGCTCCGAGGAGCGGAGCATCCTGCGCCGGAAGGGCCTCGACGACTGGATCCCGCGGCTCGCGCGCATCCCCGCCGACGCCAGGCCGGCGCTGCCCGGCATCACGGCCGACCGCACCTTCCAGATCGTCGCGGGCGCCGTCGTGCTCTCCGAGGCGATGAAGGCGTTCGACGTACCCGAGCTCGACGTGTCGCCGTGGGCGCTGCGCGAGGGGCTGATCCTGCGCCGGCTCGACCGGATGAGCTGAGGGCGGCGCGCGGCATCCGTCGCGTTTCGGCGCCGGCTATGCGTCGAGCCGCGGCGGACGCGCGAGCACCGGCGGATGGTCGCCGTGACGGTGCACGATGCGCCACCCGTCGCCGAGGCGGCGGTAGACGTGCGTCACGCGGATCGTGATCTCGCCGGGGTCTCCCCCGTCGACGCGCACGACGCCCCGCTCGAACCCGACGGTGTGGGCCGTGTCCTCCCCGACGTGCACGAGGTCGTACTCGGGCACCAGGGCACCCTCGCTGAACCGGCTCGCCACCCAGTCGAGCGTCGCCATGACGTCGTCGTACCCGCGCTCGATCGTGCCGAAGGCGCCGAACAGCGTGACGTCGTCGGTGGTCGCCCAGCACGAGCGGTACGGCGCGGGGTCGCCGCGCCCCATCGCCCGCAGGCCCTCCGCCGTCCGCGCGAGCGCGTCCTCGAAGCCGATCTCCCCCACGTCGCCTCCCCGATTCCGGCGTGACGCTCCGCCCGCCGCGATGGATCCGATGCGATTATCGGTGCTCGCTCCGGCATCCGCCACCGCCTGGGGCCCGGCCCGAACGGGCGCTCACGGGCCCGCTGCGACCGAGGCCGCTCGCACGCGCTGCCTGATCGGCGTGAAGATCCACGCCGCGACGAGCGCGAGCGCGACGCCGAGCAGGGTCAGCCCGACTCGCTCGAGGAACCAGTGCGAGGCCGACTCGGTCTCGTCGAGCAGCAGCATCGACAGCACGAGCACCGTCGAGAAGAACGGGAAGACGTACCAGCGGCTCCCCGACGTCCCCGTGCCGACGGCGAGCGTCACGAGCACCAGCACGGCGATCACGGGGTCCGACGCGGAGAACGCGGCGATGGTGCAGGCGACCACCGCGCCGAGCACGACGGATGCCCCGCGTCCCCAGCCGCGGGCGTCGAGCTGACGCCGATCGGGGCGGCTCACGAGCAGGGCGGCGGTGCACGCCCAGCCGGGGTGGTCCACGCCGAACGCGAACCCCAGCGCCGCGCCGGCGGCGCCGGCCAGCCCGATCTGCACCCCGTAGACGAGCATCGTCGTCCGTGACGCGGAGACCCGCGGGGGTCGGGGCGCGCGCTCCCCCTCGGTCCAGGCGAGCGAGACGAGCCAGCCGTAGACGGATCCCGCCACCATGAGGAGCCCGGCCGCGAGTCCCGTCCACGAGGATTCGGAGAGTCCGGCGCCGTACAGCGGCAGCCCGAGCATCTGCATCAACGGAGCGAGGCGGCGCGAGGGATCGGCGGTCATCGCGGCCACGACGACGCAGAGCACGAACACCATCAGCACGGCGAGCACGGCACGGCCCGCGACCACCGACCCGAGGAAGATGGACGCGCCCGCGACCACTCCGACGAGGATCACGAGGGCGCGCTCCCGACGCGTGCTGCGCAGGCCCAGGGCCGCCGCAGGAAGCACGCCGACCGCGAGCGGCAGTCCGAGCGACGGATCGAACACGCATGCCACGACCGCCGGCAGCGCGAGCAGCACGCCGTGGGCGACGTTCCGCCACGACCAGGCGATCGGGCGCGGGGAGTCCATGCGACCACCCTGCCGCATCCGCGGCCGATCGGGGGCGACATCCGCGAGCCGGCGTCGCGTCGCCCGGCTCGCGGTGTCGACCCGCGCTCGCTACGAGCGGAGCGTGTGCGAAGGCGGCCGTCCGTAGGCCGCCCGGTAGTGGCGGGCGAAGGCCGCTGCGTCCCGGTAGCCCCACGCGCGGGCGACGGCGGCGATGGTCGTCGACTCGGCGTCCGCTCGCGCGAGCTCGGCGTGCGCGCCGGCGAGGCGGGCGCGACCGAGCAGGTCGGCGGTGGTCGACCCCGCCGTCGCACGGAGGAGCTCGTCGAGCACCCGCGTCGGGACGCCCACGGCACGCGCGACGTCATCGGACGTGATCGGCTCGTGGGCGTGCTCGTCGAGGTAGGCGACCGCCCGCCCCCGAAGCCGCTGACGGCGACCCATCGCCGCGAGGCGCACCTCTGGTTCGCCGGCGAGGCGGAACGCCTCGAGCGTGACCATCGCGAGGTGACGACGCGTCGTGGCATGCACGATCGGCATCGCGTCGAGCGCCGGGTCGCGGAACACCGCCGCCGCCAGTTCCGCCGTGGCGATCCAGAACCGCTCGAGATCGGGCGACACGGGGTCGGGGCCATCGAAGCGGACGTCGACGTCGGGCATGCCGTACGCGTCGGCCGCGAACCCCGCCATCGCCCCCGCGTCGAAGCTCATGAGCTGGAGCGACGCGTCGGCCTGGCGGCTCCGGATGCGGTCGCCCGGCTGGCAGAGGAACGGGTGGTTGCCCATGCCGCGCTCGTCGCCGACGGACCACGCGAACTCCCCGGCGGTCGGCAGGACGACGAGCACCTCGTCCCCCATGATCGAGGCCCCCTCGAAGCTGCCCTCGAGTCGCATCCGCACCTCGTTCACGCCCGCGTCGCCGTCGAGCACCTGCGTGAAGCGCCCGAAGGAGCTCAACTGCTTCAACGCGCTTCCCGGGTAGGTGTCGCGCACCACCTGGTCGGCGACGCCGGGGTCCCGGGTCTCCCAGCGCCAGTGCAGCACCTCCGCACTCACGAGCGACCACGCTGCAGGGTGACCCGCGGTGTCTCGCCGAACAGCCCCCGGTACTCCCCCGCGAATCGGCCGAGGTGCGCGAATCCCCACGCACGAGCCGCGGATGCCACGGTGGTGTCCGCATCCGGATGTCGCAGCTCCTCGCGGGCGCCGTTCATCCGGACGATCCGGAGGTACTCGTAGGGCGTGGTGTCGAGGTGACGCCGGAACGCCGCCTGGAGGCCGCGCAACGAGAGCCGGGCGGCGTCCGCGATGTCGGCGATCGTGATCGGCTCGTGCGCGTGCTCGTCGACGAAGGCGACCGCGCGCTGCGTGCTCGCGGGCATGGCCCCCCGGCCGTCCACCGGACGATGCGACGACGGCGGGAAGAACACCGCGAGGAGCATCCGCACGCAGAGCTCCTCGGTGGTCGCACGGATGAGCTCGTTCTCGAAGGCGCCGTCCGCGCGGAAGAAGTCCCGCACCAGGTAGTCCTGGAACCGGTTCCACTGGTCGGCGAGCGGCTGGGACGGCGCCCGCACCAGATGCTCGCCATTCGGGCGCTCGTCGGAGTGGACCCGCAACTCGATGTACTCCTCGACCGTGCTGGCGGGAATGAGCATCGCCTGCGCATCGACCTGGTCCCACGTACTGGCGAGCGGAACCCCGGGAAGGATCAGGACGGGACGCTCCGTCGTGGTGACCGTGCGTCCGTCGGAGACCGACATGGGGCGGCCGATGGTCCTGGCGATCACCGCTCCGGGCGTGCTGTCCTGGCCGGCCGAGGACCCCATCGAGAACACGAACTCGACGAGGTTGAACCGCGGGTCGCCGTCGAAGCGCTCCTCGAGGATCAACGACGTGGCGCCGCGCGGGCGATGCACGCGAATCGACGGATAGACCGCGCGCAATCGCGCCTCCGCCTCGTCGAGGTCGACCGTCGTGGCGTGCAGGTGCGTGACGGTCATCCCGTCCTCCCGTCGGCGCACCCCGTCCCATTCATCCGTATTACGCACGCGTTTCACAGCGGATCGTACCAACTGTCCCGCATTCGGGGGGAATCCCACCGGAGCGCGTAGCGTCAGCCTTGGGGACGGACTATCCGAGATCCGCAGCAGGTCGTTGCGTCACGCGGGTTCGCGTTTCTGGAAAGCCGGACGTCCACCATGGGAGCACTGCACCTTGACGGAGTGGGGCCGATCGTCGTCGATGATGAACTCCTCGACCACGTCTTCACCGTCATCACCACGAAACTGCGACGCCACGAGCCGGTCCTGCTGAGCTGGGCCGACGAGGTCGGGCAGGAGCAGCGGGTGTTCATCACCCACATCACCTTCATCCGCGCCGAATTCGACACGGCCACCCGCTCCGCCCGCGACAAGCACTGGCTCGACCGGTTGATGATCGCGGTCAACAGCAACGCCGGCCTGTCGCTGAGCGCCGCGATCGCCGACCGGGACACCAACCGCATCCCGACGGAACCGATGCCGTCGCAGCCGCGGCACCCCGGCGTGGCGACGTCTCCGGCCGCCTGAACCTCCCGCGCGTCGACCACCCCGCACGCCGGCAGCCGCCCGGCGATGTGCGGCTCCTCGGCGCGCCCGGAGCCGCCGTCCAGAGCGGCGACGCGAGGCTAGCGAGCGTGTCCGGCGTGGTCAATCCCCTGACATCGCCCGCGCCCCCTTCGTAGCGTGGGAGACGGTCGGATCCGCGGCTCGATGACCTGTGGGGTCGCATCGGATCCGGCCGCGAAGGCGGTGATGATGACCGGTTGGAACATGGACACGCTCGCGAACACGGCCGGACCGGGCGCCGTGACGATCGTGGAGGGAACCTCCTTCTGCGTCTCGGGCCCGAACGGCGACATGATCCCCGAGCTGCCGCACGGGGCCTTCTACCGGGACACGCGGGTGGTCTCGAGGCTGACGCTGCTCGTGGACGACACGCCGGTGGAGCCGCTCTCATCGATCACGCCGCATCCGTATCGCGTCGTCATGGTCGGACGCGCCGGACACGTGCCGGGCCGCGCCGACACGCCGTTGATCGTCGAGCGCGACCGCCGCGTCGGCGCAGGGCTGCTCGAGACGATCACCCTGCGGAGCTTCTCGCGCGACCCGCTGGCCTTCCGCGTCGAGGTGGTCATCGAGGCGGACTTCGCCGACATCTTCGAGGTGAAGGAAGGGCGTGCCGCCCGACGGCCGAAGCGCATCGAAGCCGACGGACCCGGACGCTATCGCATCCGCTCGGCGCACGCGGTGAACCACGGCCTGCTGGTGATGGCTGAGGGCGCCGAGCTCGTGGGCGGTCGCCTCTCGTTCGACGTCGTGCTCGATGCCCGCGGCGAGTGGTCGCGCACCGTGCGGGTCGTCCCCGCCGAGGAGGTGCCCGATCTCGCCGCTGCCCCGGATGCCGAGGAGGACGTGCTCACCGAGCCGGCACGCCGGTTCATGGCCTGGCAGTCGGGCTCGCCGGTCTCGTCGCTCGAGGACGACGCCATGGAACGCGCCATCCGCCAGAGCCAGCAGGACCTCGGGGCGCTCCGGATCTTCGATCCCGCGCATCCCGATCGGCCGGTGGTCGCCGCGGGCGTGCCGTGGTTCATGGCGCTCTTCGGCCGGGACTCGCTGCTCACCTCCCTGATGGCGCTTCCCCTCGACCCGGCGTTGGCGCTCGGCACGCTGCAGACGCTCGCAGGCCTGCAGGGCGAGCGCGAGGATGCCTCCTCCGAGGAGCAGCCCGGGCGCATCCTGCACGAGGTGCGCCTCGGCGCCACGACGAACCTCGCGCTCGGCGGGCGGTCGGTCTACTACGGCACCGTCGATGCCACGCCGCTGTTCGTGGTGGTGCTCGGCGAGCTCGCCCGGTGGGGCGGACTTCCCGACGACGACGGCGACCTGCTCGACGCGGCCGATCGCGCGCTCGACTGGGTGGATCGCTTCGGCGATCGCGACGGCGACGGCTTCGTCGAGTACGAGCGCCTCAACGACCACGGTCTCGTGAACCAGGGCTGGAAGGACTCCTGGGATGGCATCAACTTCGCCGACGGCACGCTCGCCGAGGCGCCGATCGCGCTGTGCGAGGTGCAGGGGTACGTCTACGCCGCCTTCGTGGCCCGCGCGATGCTGGCGAGGCTCCGCGGCGACGACGGGGCTGCCGACCAGTGGACGGAACGCGCGGCCGAGCTGAAGCGCGCCTTCAACGACGCGTTCTGGCTTCCGGATCGCGGCTGGTTCGCCGTCGCCCTCGATCGGGAGAAGCGACCGGTCGACGCGAGCACGTCCAACATGGGCCACTGCCTGTGGAGCGGGATCGTCGACGACGACAAGGCGGCCGCCGTCGCCGAGCGCCTCCTCTCGCCCGAGATGTTCAGCGGGTGGGGCGTGCGCACGCTCGGCACCGACATGGGCGCCTACAACCCCGCGAGTTACCACAACGGCTCGGTGTGGCCGCACGACAACGCCATCGTCGCGGCCGGGCTGATGCGGTACGGATTCGTCGAGGAGGCCAACCGCATCGTCTCGGGCCTCTTCGAGGCGGCATCGTACTTCGGCGGACGCCTTCCGGAGCTGTTCTGCGGCTTCGACCGGGAGCACTATCCCGAGCCCGTCTCGTATCCCGCGTCGTGCTCGCCGCAGGCGTGGGCGGCGGCCACCCCCCTCTCGCTCCTGCGAACGACGCTCCGGTTCGATCCGTCGCTCCCGACGGGCGAGGTCTGGGTCTCCCCCACGTCGGCGGCCACGTTCGGCGACATCCACCTGCGCAACGTGCCGTTCGCCGGACGCCGCATCTCGCTGGACACCTCGCGGTCCGGCACCTCCGTCGCCGGTCTGCCCGCCGGCGTCACCCTGCACCACGAGCCGATGCCGTCGGCCGCGGTGCCGACCCGAAGGGAACCCACATGAGAATCGGCATCATCGCGCCGCCCTGGATCCCGATCCCGCCCCCGGCCTACGGCGGGATCGAGTCCTTCATCGACACGCTGGCGCGCGCCCTCGACGAAGCCGGCCACGACGTGGTGCTCGCGGCATCCGCCGACAGCACCTCGCCGGTGCCCCGACTCGACGGCTTCGAGCCTTCCGATCCCGAGACGATGGGCGTGACCGCCCATGAGCTGCGCCATCTTCTGCGCGCGTTCGCCGGGCTCTCCGACGTCGACGTCATCCTCGACAACACGCTCGCCGGACCGATCATCGCGAAGACCGCCACCACGATTCCCGTCGCGACCGTGGCGCACGGCCCGCTGATCCCGCTCGAGCAGGAGCTGTACCTGGCGGCGGCGGACGACGTCGCCTACGTGGCCATCTCGCACAACCAGGCGTCGCTCGCGGCTCCCGTGCCGATCGCCCGGGTCATCCACCACGGCATCCGCGTGCAGGACGTGCCGGTCGGTCCCGGCGGCGACACGGCCTGCTTCGTGGGCCGGATGCATCCGTCGAAGGGCATCCCCGAGGCGATCGAGGCGGCGGCCATCGCCGGCATCCCCCTGCGGATCGCCGCGAAGATGCAGGAGCCGGCCGAGGAGGAGTACTTCGAGGAGGTCGTGCGCCCGGCGCTCGGCTCGAACGCGGAGTACCTCGGCGAGCTCTCGGCCGAGGAGAAGTACGTCCTCATGGGCGAGTCGTGCGCGCTCCTCAACACGATCCAGTGGGACGAGCCGTTCGGCCTCGTGATGATCGAGGCGCTCGCGACGGGCAGCCCGGTGGTCGCGACGCCGCGCGGATCCGTCCAGGAGATCGTCGAGGAGGGCCGCACGGGGTTCGTGCGCGGGACGCCCCGCGACCTCGCCGAGGCGCTCCAGCGGGTCGGCGAGCTCGACCGCGCGGCGTGCCGCGAGTCCGCCGAGACGCGATTCTCGGCCGCACGGATGGCCGAGGACTACGTGGCCCTGTTCGAGGACCTCGTGCGCCGCCCGCATCCGCTCGATCGCGCCGGGGCCGCCCGGCCGGCGGCGGTGACCCTCGAGGGGCCCAGCCCCGCGGGATAGCGCGCGTCGAGACGGTGGCGCCGGCGCCGGAGGACGACGCCGGCGCTACTCGGGGCTGACCGCGCCCTCGTGGTGCGGCGTCCCGACGGGCTTGGATTCGGAGCTCCCGCGCTGGCGGAGCACGATCGAGAGCGCCACCATGCTGCCGACCGCGAGGAACTCGGACTGCCAGTTCTGCAGCGTGCGGTTCCAGAAGTCGGCCGACAGGAGGTATCCCCCGAGGGTCAGGAGCTGCTGCCCGTGCTGGGCCTTTTCCTGGTTGTAGACCGTGTGCCCGGCGATGCCCTGGGCGAGCCACGACAGCACGAAGATCGCGCCCATCGTGATGAGCAGCGAGTTGCTGTACACGACCTGGCGCCAGCCGGTCGCCTTCGCCCACTTCGGCGAGTCTGGTTCGGCGTACCTGCCGACCTTCTGCTGCTCGTCGGACCCGATCCCCTCGTGTCCGGGCTTCTTCGACTCGGGCGAGCCGTCCTGCACGAGCCAGATGGTGGCGAAGATGAAGAGGAAGAACTGCAGGTACTCGGACTGCCAGTTCTCGGCGACGTCGACGACGAAGTCCGACGACGTCACGAACTGCGCCCACGTGACGACCTCGCCCCCGTGTGCGAGCTGCTCCTGGTTGAACTGGACGAGCCCGGCGATCGACTGCCCGACGAGGGCGAGCAGGAAGATCACGGCGAAGAAGATGCTGAGCGAGTGCTGTCGGAGGCGCATGCGGATCACCGTCCCGAGAGTGCGATGGCGTACATGTACAGGAGGCCGACGGCGATGGCCGCCAGCCATGACGTGAACACGACCTTCATGCCGTGAACGTAACGCCGGGGTGCGGTCGCGGGCATGGGCTTGACGAGCGCCGACGCACTCACTCGGCCAACGTGACCAGCATGCGGTCCTGCGGCAGTGCGGGGATCCGGCGCAGGCTGATCCGCAGGTCCTGCGGCGGCACGGTGTACGGCGCCGGGTCGGCCGTGGCGAACTCGAGGAAGCGCTCCATGAGGGCGATGGTCGCGCCCTCGCCGGGACAACGGTGCCCGGTCGCCGCGTCGCCGCCGCCCTGCGGCACGAGCGCGTCGGGGTCGTAGACCCACGTGATGAAGCGGTCGGGATCGAACCGGCCGGGATGGGTCCAGATCCGCTCGTCGTGGTTCGTGGCGTAGAGGTCGAGCACGACGCGCTTGCCGACCTCGAACTCGTGCTCCCGCCAGGTGAAGCCGCGCCGCACGGTGCCCGCGATCACCGGGAAGAACGGGTAGAAGCGTCGCACCTCCTGCACGAACCGGTGCCGGGCGGCCGCATCGCCGCGTAGCGTCTCGCGCCAGTGCGGATGCCGCTCCAGCGCGTGCCCCGTGAACGCCACGTATCGCGCGACCGCGACGATGGGCCGCAGCAGGTTGATGAGCTCGACGGCGGCGATGTCGAGCGGCGGCTGCGAACCGTCGTGGTCGTGCAATCCGGCGACGACCGAGATCGGCGACCCGGCCGGCACCTCGAGTTCGCCGTCCCGCACCATCCCGAGCACGGCCTCCGCCCAGCGCTCGACGCGACGACGTCGGAGCCGGGCGATCCAGTTGCGCGGGCCGACGCGGGCGGCCGCGTCGACCATCTCGGCCAGCGGCCCGGCGAGCCGGCGCGGGTCGGCCGAGCCGGCGGGCAGCCCGGTCCACTCGAGTGCCGCACGGGTCAGCACCTCGACGCCGAGGTCGTACAACGACCGCGTGCGACCCGCCTCGCGGGCGGCCGCGGCCGCCCATGCGCGACCCGAGGCCTCCGCCATCCGTGCGGCCTCCGCATCGCCGAGGAGCCGCAGGAACGCGGCCTTGCGATGATCGTGTGCTGCATCCTCGAGCGTCTGGACGCTGCCGTCGTCCTGCAGCAGGTGCGCGACCGACGTCGGGATCGCACCTGCCCGGGTCATGCTGCGCGGGTCGTAGAACATCGCCGCAGCCTCGCGACCGTGCACGACGACCGTGGGGCGACCGAGGAGGCGCGTCCGGAACGCGTCGGTGCCGAATCGCTCGAAGCGCCGCGTGCCGTACGCGTAGCCGTCGCGGAGGAAGGCGAGCGAGTCGTCGGCGGTCTCCCGATCGTGGACGTACGAGGTCGGTTCGGTGGTCGTCTGCGGGAGGTCCATCCGCCCATGGTCGCGGTCTCCGCCTCGGCGCGGACAGGGGCTTGACGATGGGTCGGCAGTCGGATGCGGCCGCTCCGGTCGTCGCTCAGCGGTCGAGGCGGAAGCTGGTGGGGCGCCCCATTCGCGCGCACTGCGCGCGCGGGTTATACGCGCCCGGTTGCGGCATCGCAAGGGACTTCATCGGCTTCCTCGGGGCTACGTAACGTGTTCGAACCCGAACCGACGGGCTGTCGCTGCTCCATGGCGGAATCGAGCTCGTCGGCCCCAGATACAGGAAGAGGGCAGACGATGACCAGCAGTTACCTGTCGAACACGCCAGGCGGCGTCACCGCCGCCGACGACACGACCTCGGACCGGTCCGGTGATCTCCGCGACGACGTCGCCACGCTCGCTTCGGATGCCGGGGACGCCGGCCGGCACGTCGTGGACGTGGCCAAGGACGAGACCCGCTCGGTCGCCTCGGAGACCAAGGACCAGGCTCGCCGGTTCCTCGGCCAGGTGGGCGACGAGCTCAGCAGCCAGGCCGCCACGCAGCAGACCCGGTTGGCTGGCGGGCTGCGCTCGGCGGGCTCCGAGTTCTCGGAGATGGCGAGCGCCTCGACCGACTCGGGTTACGCCTCCGAGCTGGTGCGCGG